>NZ_JBFOKT010000002.1:572111-798367 GCF_047246685.1 Microbacterium martis
GCGACGTCACCGGCGGCACCGGCAGCATGCCCGCAGGCGGCACCGGATCGATGACGGAGGGCGCGGAGACCTCGGGCGACGACGGCATCGCCGGCGGCACCCAGGTGCTCGCACCCGTCACCGCTCCGGTCTCGGTCGGCGGCAACGCGATCTCCGTCCTCGGAGAGAGCGACGTCACCGGGGGCACCGGAACCGGCATGATGCCCGGCACCACGCCGGGCGCGATCACGGGCGGGGACGACTCGCTCGCCGGCGGCACCCAGGTGCTCGCACCCATCACCGCCCCGATCTCGGTCGTGGGCAACGCCATCTCCGTTCTCGGCGAGGGTGAGGTCTCGGGCGGAACCGGAACGGGTTCGACTCCGGTCATGCCCGGGCTCGGCGACATCGGAACCTCGGGTGACGGCGGCCTCCTCGGTGGCAGCCAGATCGGCCTGCCGGTGACGCTTCCCATCACGATCGGCGGAAACGCCATCGCCGTGGGCGGCGAGAGCACGGTGACCGATCCCGGCACCGGTCCCGGCACGGACCCGGGCACCGATCCCGGCACCGACCCGGGCACCGACCCCGGAACCGACCCCGGCACGGATCCCGGCACGGACCCCGGCACGGACCCCGGCACGGACCCCGGAACCGACCCCGGAACGGACCCGGGCACTGACACCGGCATGGCGAGCGGCGGCGCGATCGCGTCGGGCGCCGCGATGAACGGGTCCGCTGACGGCCTGGCGATGACGGGTGGCACCGCGTCCACCGGTCTGGTCGCCCTGGCCGCACTCCTGCTCCTCCTCGGAGCAGCCGGCCTGCTGCGTCGTCGTCACTCGATGGCGTAGCCCGTCGCCGGTGGTGCGGCCGCCCTCGGGGGAGGAGGCCTCGCCGCACCACCGGTGCGCCGCCGCGCCCTTCTCCCCAGTGACGGTCGGGCTCCCCAGGCCCCCGTCCACGCCGGCGGCAGCAGCGAATGCCCCGTGGTCCCCAGCCACGGGGCATCCGCCATGCCCGGGTGAGACCCGTTGCATCCGTCGGGAGAAAGACCGGATGCCGGGCCCATCGCGCCGTTCCGCCCGACATCCGTGCAATCCTCCGACATCCGTGACACGGCGACCCGGCATCCGTACCCGGACGGCGACCGGCGCCCCGGCCCGACGGCGCACCCGGGGTTACCCGGTCACGTCTGTCGGGAGAATGCACGGATGCCGGGCCCATCGCGCCGTTCCACCCGACATCCGTGCAATCCTCCGACATCCGTGACACGGCTCACCGCCCCGAACGGCTCCCCGTGCCCCCGCCGCCCACCTCCCTAGATCACGGCGGCTCGCGCCCCGAGGAAGGAGGCGAGGCGTTCGGCCTCGGCGAGCAGCTCGGCTTCGGCCCGGTCGTCGAGCGGCGCGTACGGCCGCAGCCGCAGCTCGCCCTCGTCGATGCGCCAGGTTCCTCGCAGATAGCCGTCGACGAGGAAGGTCCCCTCGCGCGCACCGTTGCCCGGCGGCAGGGGAACGCGGTGCGGCGCGTCGATGATCCGCCGTCGGTCGCGGTGGGAGAGGAGCACGTTGTCGTATTCGGGCAGCAGGCGCGGTGGCGCGGGATGCTCCGCGTCGGGGCGCGGTGCGTCGGGAAGGTCATAGAGCTCCGCGCCGTGCTCCGACGTGAATCGCCGCAGGTCGGTGCCCAGCCGCTGGACGACCTCTCGCAGTCCCGTCAGCCCCGACCACGCCTGCACGTCGTCGACGCCGGCCGGCCCGAACGCTGCGAGATACCGCAGCACGACGGCATCGATCGATGGCGCGGCGTCGAGCGGTCGGCCGATCCACTGGTCCATCAGCGCGAGCTGGGCCTGGCCCTGCTGCCGCCCCCACATCCCGCGGGGCGTCGGCTGAACGGTCGGCAGCAGGTAGCTGACGGCGTAGGCCATCGCATCGGCATCCCGATCGGGCCACAGCTCTGCGAAGCGCGCGCGCAGTTCGGCGCGGGTGTGCGGATGCCGGGCGAGCAGCTCGCGCCCGCGAACCAGCACCTCCCGCTCGTGCTCGACGCTCAGCAGCTTGCGGAAGCCACCCCGGAATCCGCGGACGATCGCCGGCTCGGTCAGCGGCCTCAGCGACAGGGCGTCGTCGGCTGTCGCCAGATGCACGGTTCCGCGCAGGAGGGTCGCCCGTACCAGCCTACGGTCGTCGATCGCCGTCGCCAGCTCGTCCGGCGCGAAATCCTGCAGCCGCGACCACAGCCCGACGTAGGGCGCCAGCGGCGCCTGGCCCTGCATGCCCACGAGGTGGCGGACGGCGTCGACCGGCGACTCCGCTCGGCGTTCGAGGAGCCATTGGCGCGCCAGGAGCGCGCGGTTCAGGGCCCGGTCGGAGAGGGTCGGGGCGGTCATCATCAACGGCGTCCGTCGAAGAAGCGGTGCAGGTCGGCGACCAGCAGGTCAGGCGCCTCCATCGCGGGGAAGTGGCCGGCCCGGTCGTGCTCGGTCCACGATTCGAAGGCGGATGCCGGGTCGACGACGCGGCGCACCGACATATCGGCGGCGAAGACCGATGCGGCGGCGGGTGGAGTGGGCGGGGCCTCCCAGCCGTCGTTCAACCAGCCGCCGCCCGACGCGCCCCCGGCCTCCTCGCCCGCGCCCGCCGCCATCGCGGCGAACCGGCGGTACACCTGCATCCCCTCGTACATCGCGTGCGCCGACGACCATCCGCCCACGGTGAACCAGTAAAGGCTCACAGTCGTGAGCAGCCGGTCGAGCCCGATGGCGTCTTCGGCGAGGGCCGACTCCGGCCCGGTCCACTCCTGGAACTTCTCCACGATCCACGCGAGCTGCGCAACCGGGGAGTCGGTCAGACCGTACGACAGCGTCTGGGGCCGCGTCGCCTGGATGTGCAGATACCCCGCGCCGTCATCACGGAACGCGTTGAAGCGCTCGGCCCGCCCACGGTCGGAGTCGTCCAGCCCCTCCAGCGATACCGCCGGACCGAGGGGGAAGGGGCTCGGGCCGGTCACGTGGGTGGCGATCACGCGGCCGGGAGCTACCATCGGCAGCATCCCGACGATTCCCGACCCCACGTCGGTGCCGTGCGCGAGGAATCGGTCGTATCCGAGCCTCGTCATCACCTCCGCCATCGCACCCGCGACGCGGAACAGATCGCCCCAGCCGGCGCCCGAGAGGGGCGAGAATCCGTAGCCGGGCAGCGAGGGGATCACCACGTGAACGGCGTCTTCCTCCCGGCCGCCGTGCGCGACGGGGTCGGTGAGCGGCCCGATCACGTCGAGGAACTCGACGAACGAGCTCGGCCATCCGTGCAGCAGGAGGAGCGGTCGGGCGCCGGCCACAGCCGAGCGCACGTGGACGAAATGGATCGACTGGCCGTCGACCTCGGTGACGAAGTGCGGCAGCTCGTTGAGTCGCGCCTCCTGCGCGCGCCAGTCGAAGCGGTCGCGCCAGTGCTCGGCGAGCGGACGGAGTGAGGAGACGGGGATGCCGCGGCTCGTGCCCGTGCCGTCGAGGTCGGCAGGCCATCGGGTCAGGGCGAGACGCCGACGCAGGTCGTCGAGGGCGTCGTCGCTGATCTCGATGCGGAAGGGGCGGATGTCGTGCGAGTGAGTGTCCATGGAAGAACCGTAGAACGCATTGCGGAACGTTCACTTCCTCATTATGCGGAATACTGAAGCGATGTTGAAGACTTCCGAGCGACTGCTCCAGTTGCTCAGCCTGCTGCAGGTGCGCCCCTTCTGGGTGGGGCGCGACCTCGCCGAACGCTTCGCCGTGTCGACCCGCACCATCCGCGCCGACATCGAGCGCCTGCGCGAACTGGGCTATCCGATCGAGAGCACACCCGGAGTCGCCGGTGGCTATCGACTGGGCGCGGGCGCCGCGCTGCCGCCGCTCCTGCTCGATGATGACGAGGCGGTCGCGGTGGCCGTCGGGCTCAGCACCGCCGCCGACGGGTCGATCGCCGACCTCGAAGAGGCCTCGGTCCGGGCCCTGGCGAAGCTGCACCAGGTGCTGCCGTCGCACCTGCGCCACCGCATCCGCACGCTCCAGTCGACCGTCGTGCCGGTGCCGTTCCATGGGTCGGCGGTCGACGCCGAGGTGCTGCTGACCCTCGCCTCCGCCTGCCGCGACGCCGTGCAGCTGCGCTTCGACTACCGTTCCCACTCCGACGCCGAGTCCCGGCGACTCGTCGAGCCCTATCGTCTCGCCCTGCGCGCAGGCCGCTGGTACCTGCTCGCCTTCGACCTCGACCGCGACGGCTGGCGCACGTTCCGCGTCGACCGGATCACGCCCCGGATGCCGACCGGCCGGCGCTTCACCCCGCGTGAGCTGCCGTCGGAGGGCGTGGCCGATCACGTCGATCGCGGAGTCGCCTCAGCACCGTGGGAGTATCGCGCCCGCATCGTGATCCTCGCACCGGCATCCGTCGTCGAAGAGCGGATGCCGCGGGCCGCCGGCGCCGTGACGCCAGTGGACGACGCGACCTGCGTGCTGGAGACCGGGTCCGACGACCCGGCTGCGCTGCTGCGGTACCTCAGCATGCTCGACCTCGACTTCTCGGTCGCCGACACCCCCGCCCTCGCCGCCGAGGCCCGTCGCCTGTCGGAGCGCTTCGCCCGCGCCGCGGCATCCGCCCCCTGAACAGCGCGCGCCATCCGCCCCCTGAGCCCGCGCCGCGGCATCCGCCCTTCCCGGCGCAGCCGGATCTCGCAGAACGACGCTTTCTTCGCAGAGATCCGCCCGAATCCTGCGAAGTTCGTGCCGTTCTGCGAAGTTGTGAACGCCCGCACGCCCGCCCGCCCACACGCCCGCAAGCCCCAACAACGCCGAACGCCCCCTGTAAAACACAGGGGGCGTTCGAGAAGGAGCGCGCCTACTTGGCGGCGACGACCTGCAGCGTGATGACCGCGGTCACGTCGTCGTGCAGACGAACCGTGGCCTCGTGCTCACCGACCTGCTTGATCGGCGAGGTGATGTGCACCTTGCGCTTGTCGATCGAGCCCAGGCCGGCGGCCGCGACGGCGTCGGCGACGTGCTCGGTCTTGACCGAACCGAACAGACGGCCTTCCTTGCCGGCCTTGACGGCGAGACGCACCTTGGTGCCCTCGAGAGCGTTCTTCAGGGCGACGGCGTCGTCACGGTCGTGGATCGCGCGTGCCTGACGCGCGGCCTGGATCGAAGCGACCTGCTTTTCGCCGCCGCGGGTCCACGCCGTGGCGAAACCCTGCGGGATGAGGAAGTTGCGGGCGTACCCGTTCTTGACCTCGACAACGTCACCGGCGCTGCCCAGACCGGCGACCTCGTTCGTGAGAATCAGCTTTGCCATCTCGATACCCCTTAACGGCCGGCGCCAGCGTAGGGCAGGAGCGCCATCTCGCGCGCGTTCTTGATCGCCGTGGCGATCAGGCGCTGCTCCTGCACCGAGACACCGGTGATACGACGGGCGCGGATCTTGCCGCGCTCCGAGACGAACTTGCGGAGGGTGGCGACATCCTTGTAATCGATGACGCCGACCCGGATGGACTTCGCGGGGGCGGCGTTCTTCGCGCCCTTCCGCGGCTTGCGGCGATCGCCGCTCGACTTTCCAGCCATTGATCTTCCTTAGTGATGAGCGGCCCTTCGACAAGCTCAGGGACCCAGGGGCCCCGGCTCAGACCGCGAGAGATGAATTCAGAAGGGGGTGTCGTCGCCGAAGCTGCCCGGAGTGCTCCAGGCGTCGGCGCTGGTCGACGAGCCGGGCGTGGACCACGGCTCTTCGGACACCTGCTGCTGGGCGGGACGGGACTGCCCGCCGCCGCCACCGCCGGTCGACGCCGCACGGGTGACCTGCGCGGTCGCGTAACGCAGCGAGGGGCCGATCTCGTCGACCTCCAGCTCGATCGCGGTGCGCTGGTTGCCCTCGCGGTCCTGGTACGAGCGCTGACGCAGACGGCCCTGCGCGATGACGCGCATGCCCTTCGTCAGCGAGCCCGCCACGTGCTCGGCGAACTCGCGCCACACCGACGCGCGGAGGAACAGCGCTTCGCCGTCCTTCCACTCGTTCGCGGCACGGTCGAAGTTCCGAGGCGTCGATGCGATGGTGAAGTTCGCCACCGGCAGCCCGTTCTGCGTGTACCGCAGTTCGGGGTCGGCCGTGAGGTTTCCCACCACGGTGATGACGGTCTCGCCGGCCATGAGCCTTACGCCTTCGCAGCCTTGGCCGCCTTGCGGGCAGCCTTCTCTTCGGTGCGCTTGGCCTCGGATGCGACCATCGCCTGAGCCTCTTCGGCGCGCAGGACCTTGGTGCGCATGATCTGCTCGTTCAGCTTGAGCTGACGGTCGAGCTCCTGCGTGGCCTCGCTCGTGGCGGTGAAGTTGACGACGGCGTAGATGCCCTCGCTCTTCTTCTGGATCTCGTAGGCCAGACGGCGCTTGCCCCAGATGTCGACGTTGTCGATCGAGCCACCATCGTTGGTGATGACCTTCAGGAACTTGTCGAGCGTGGGGGCGACCTGGCGCTCATCGATCTCGGGGGTCAGAATGACCATGAGTTCGTACTGGTGCGTCACTTACCCACCTCCTTCGGACTAGAACGGCTTCCGCGTATCTCACGGAAGCAGGAGGGTGTGTGAACGTGCCCGCCCGAGGGCAGACAACCTGGCAAGTCTAGCGGACTCCGGATGCCGGCGCGAACCGGCCTCAGAACCGACGCGGCGCCGTGCGCACGACGAGGAAGACGAGTGCCGGCGCCCGTCGTCGGGCTCGCACCGAATCTTTGGCATGCTGGACGTCGTGCCCCGGTGACCGTCATCGGGGCATACGACCGAAGGGGGGACGCCATGCGCGTCAACAAGTGGGGGGTCGGCGTCGTTCTCGCCGCCTCCGTCCTGCTCGCCGGATGCTCGGCCGGCTCGGACGAGCCCGCCGAGAAGAAGCCCAGCGAGGCTGCGACGGAAGAGACCCAGGCTCCGGCATCCGATTGCCCCGAGCTGAAGGAAGGCGACACGATCGAGGGCGCCGTCCTCGCCGAGTGCGTGACGGATGCTCTGACCGGCACGGCCGGATTCGCCGCCAAGATGACCACGATGGGCATCGAGTCGACCACGCGCTCCACCCCGTCGGAGGGCGCGCTCGAGACCATCTCGCCCATCGGCTCGGTGATCGTGATCGGCGACGAGCGCTGGGTGAAGAGCTCGTCGAGCGAGTGGCAGGCTCCCGACACCGCGTCGAGCGACCCGGTCGTCGCGGGACTCAGCAGCGCGGCCTCGGCCATCGACCCGTCCGACCCGATGGGCCTCGCCGGCGCCATGGCGGGCGAGTACACCGTGACGGGCACGGGCACGCGCCTCGGCCAGGAGGTCTTCCTGCTCTCGGGCACGTCCGACCAGCAGGGCACCACGGTCGAGATGGTCTTCGAGGTCACCGCCGACTACGCGCCGCTCGCGGCCACCGGCTCGACCGAGCTGAACGGTCAGAGCCTCGACACCACGACCGAGATCACCGAGTGGGACGTCGCGCAGGAGATCGTCGCACCGCTCTAAGCGCTCTCGCACCGTGCTGAGCGCTCTCGATCCGTGAGTAGCGTGGGCGCATGACGTTCGACTCCCGGCCGCTGACCGAGCCCGTCGACCGGGCCGCGGTGCGGGCGTTCGCCGCGCAGGTGCGCGCGCGACAGGGAGCAGGACCGACGGTCAGCACGATCATCGGCATCGTGGTGCTGTCGATCGTGGCGGTCGTCATGCTGCCGATCGTGGCCAGTGTGGTGATCAGCCTGGCCCTCAGCGCGGGGTCGCCCGCGGTCGCCGCGATACCGCTGGGGCTCCTCGCGCTGGTGGTCGCGGGCGTCGCGGTCCTCATCGGGCTCGGCATCCGCAACACCCAGGTCACCCGGTACCGCCTCGGCCGCTTCGCCCGGGCGAACGGCATGACGTACGAGCCGTCTGTCGCCGACCCGCCCCTGCCCGGGATGATCTTCCAGATCGGTCGGTCACGCCAGGCGACCGACCTGGTGCGAGGCACACGGCCGCGCTTCGTCGAATTCGGCAACTACCAGTACACGGTGCAGTCGGGCAAGAACTCCACGACGTACCGCTGGGGCTACGTCGCCGTGAAGCTCGACGTGCCGCTGCCCAACATCGTTCTCGACGCGACGGGCAACAACGGTTTCGGATCGAACCTGCCCGCGTCGTTCCAGAAGGAGCAGCGCCTCTCGCTCGAGGGCGACTTCGACCGGTACTTCACCCTGTACTGCCCGGTCGGATACGAGCGCGATGCGCTCTACCTCTTCACGCCCGACATCATGGCCCGGTTCATCGACGACGCCGCGCAGCTCGACGTCGAGATCGTCGACGACTGGCTGTTCCTCTATACGCAGCGCAAGGTGTCGACGCTCGATCCGGCGACGTGGGCGTGGCTGTTCGGCGCGGTCGGCGCGCTGCTGACGAAGTTCGATCAGTGGGCGCGCTGGCGGGACGAGCGGCTGCTCGCCGAGAACGCGGATGCCGGCGGCGCGGCATCCGTCCCGAACGCGTCGAACGTCGCCGCCCTGCCCTTCGCGCCGCCCGCGGGACTGCTCACGCCACCGCCGGGCGTCGCCCCGCAGGGCCGACGCCTGAAGCGCAGCGCCACGTGGCTGCCGATCGTGGTCGTGGTCGGCTTCGTCGTGTTCTGGATCTGGAGCTGGTTCGACTGAAAGACCAGACGGAGGGGGAGTGTGGGGGTGGGGCCGGCTGGGGACCGAACTCCCACCCCATCCCCCCTCGGGATCGAAAGGAAATCGACTCTCCCTCCGCATGACGGCTCTCGCCGTCGCGCCGGCGGTCAGCTGGGGACTGACGCTGCTCGGCGCTTACGGGGATGGTATACCGGCGCACGTTGCATCAGGTTGCGGCGCCCGTCGCCTCGAGCGGGCGACCGACGCGTCACGACACGGCCCTGCGGGAGCCGAGACCTTCGAGCACGCCGTCGAGCACGCGCCAGGCGTCGGAACCGCGCATGGCCGCCCCGATCCGTTCGGCCTCGGTGCGGTACGACGGCTCGGCCAGCACGCGCGAGACCGCCCGGCCGACCTGCGCCGGGGCGACCGTCGTGGCGCGCAGGTTGATGCCGGCGCCCGTCCAGCCGACGCGGGCGGCCACCTCGACCTTGTCCTCCGTCTGCCCGGCGACGACGATCGGCACCCCGTGCGCGAGCGCCTGCTGCACTCCCCCGAAGCCGCCGTTCGTCACCAGCACATCGGTGAGCGGCAGCAGCCGGTCGTACGGGAGGTACTCGGCGACGCGGACGTTGGCGGGCAGCTCGGCGGGCAGCGCCGACACCGGCCGACCACCCGTCGTCACCACCACGAGACAGCCGGATGCCGCGAGCGCGGTCATGGTCGGCACGACGAGCTGTCCGAAGTCGCTGTTCGCGATCGTGCCCTGAGTGACGTGGACGACGGGGCGCGTGCCGTCGAGGTCGTCCCACCAGTCCGGTGCTGCGATGTCGGATGCAGCAGACGGCAGGGGTCCGGCGAAGTGCACCGTGGGCGGCAGGTCGGAGCGCGGATACTCGAACTCGGGCACGGAGAACTGCACGTACGCGTCGGCTCGGCCGGCCCAGTCGAGCACGAAGCCGCCGAGGTCGCGGCCGACCGCTTGCCGCGCCATCTCGTCGGCCTGCCGCTGCACGCCGCCGAAGATCAGGCGCTCGGCGACCATGCGCAGAGCGGCGTTGCGCAGGCGTCCGATCGGGCCGGCCATCGGCGCGATCCCCAGGCCGAACGGCGCGACATCCCTGCTGCGGGCCCCGAGCGGGACGATGCCGAGCGCGACGACCGGAGGTCGCTGGTCGACCGGGAGCAGCTGCAGGAGCGCCCCGCCGACGAACAGCGGCTCGGTGAGCACGGCGTCGATGCGGCGCTCGCCCAGTTCGCGGCGCACGGCGTCGAGCTGGGCCGCGCCGGGACGGACGAAGAGCGTGCCGATGTCGAAGCGCAGCGCGGCCGGTCCGGTGAGGCCCACTCGCTCGGGGAAGGCCGCGTCGGCATCGTCGAGGTCGACGTCGGCCTCGGGCGGCAGCGCGACGAAGCGCGCGCCGGCCGCGGTGACGCGATCGGCGTACCGGATGCTGGTGAGGAAGCTCACCTCGTGCCCCTGTGACACGAGGTGGCGTGCCACTTGGAGCAGCGGCATGACGTGGCCGTGCGCCGGCGTGCAGGTGAGCAGATAAGTGGACATGCTGGCTTCTTTCCCCGAAAATCGAATGTACCGTCGTAGTATTCATCACCCCGTGAGGAAAGTCAATGAGCCAGACCGTGCCGCGCACCTATCGATCCGCCCTGCGGACGCGGCAGGCGCAGGAGACGCGAAGCCGCATCATCGCGGCATCCGCTCGCCTGTTCGCATCGCTCGGGTATCAGGCGACCACCATCGCCGCCATCGCCCGCGAGGCCGGGGTGTCGGCCGAGACCGTCAAGACCACCGCATCGAAGGCCGAACTGCTGATCGCGGCGTTCGAGGTGACGTTCTCGGGCTCGGAGGCTGCGACCTCGCTCGCCGACACCGAGGTCGCCGCAGGGGTGGTGGATCTCCCCGACGACGTGTTCCTCGACGCGGTGATGACGCAGATCACCGTCGCGAACTCGCGGGGCCACGCGCTCTGGACCGTGCTGCTGGGCGCCGCGCTCTCCGACCCCGTGGTCGACCAGGCGCTCCGCGGCATCCTCGAACGGCGCCGCGCCGACTATCGCGCGTTCGTGAGCGAACTCGTGGCGCGAGGCCTCGTCCCGGAGATCGGCGACCCGGATGCCGTTGCCGACGCGCTGTCGTTCCTGCTCTCGCCGGAGAGCTACCAGCAGCTCGTCACGCAGGCGGGCTGGACGCCCGCGGCCTACGCGGCCTGGCTGCGCTCGCGCGTCGACGCGGAGCTCGGGGTGTCGCGGAGGTGACGTCCGGGGGTCAGCGATCGAGCTTCTCGATCCGGGCCACCAGCGCCGCCCGCTTCGGCGAGCGCGCCGGGAGCATCTCGAGCGCGAGCCGCAGAGCCTCGGCATCGCCCTGGCCCTCGGGGATCTCGGCGTAGGCGAGCAGCACGTCGAGACTGGCCTCGGAGAGCATCGTCTCGCGCAGCGCCGCCCGCACCGACTCGCGGAACTCCTCGACGCCCGGCGACGTCGACTCGGGCAGCACCGGCCCGCGATAGGCGGTGAGGGCGACCCGATGGGCGCCGCGATCGAGAAGCGACAGCACGTCGTGGGCGTCGGTGTCGAGGTCGACGGGCAGTCGGTACGGACGCGACTCGGGCACCAGGTCGGGTGCCGTGCGTTCCAAGACCTTCCGCAGCCGCACCATCTCGGGGCGCAGCGTGTCGGGCGAGACACCGGGTCCGTACACGAGCTCGCAGAGCCGCTCGGCCGACAGGCCCTGACGGTGCACGGCGAGCATGAGGAGGATGGCGGCATGACGCGCACCGAGCTCGATCATCGACTCGTTGTTCGCTGATTCCGTCTCGAGCCGCGCCCGGTCGCGCCCGAGCACGTGCAGGGTCGCGCGGTTGGTCCGGAGCGGACGCGCCTTCTTCGCGACCGAACGGGGGCGCGGGGTCGCGCTCCGCTCGCGCAGCCGGGTCACCAAGAGCTCCGACTCGACCGCGCGTGCCGTCGCATCGACCAGCAATCGCGCCTGAGTGGTGACGACCTCGGGTCCTCCGGTGATGTCGATCACGCCCAGCAGTTGCTGCGTCTCGGGATCGCGCACCGGCGCGGCGGTGCACGACCAGGGATGCACCAGACGGTTGTAGTGCTCGGCTCCCCGGATCTGCACGGAGTGACCGAGCGCGAGGGCGGTGCCCGGTGCGCTCGTGCCGACGGCCTCCTCCGACCAGTTCGCACCGGCGACGAAGCCCATGTCATCGGTGAGCGAGCGCACGCGGTGGTCTCCCTCGATCCACAGCAGACGCCCCGCCCGGTCGCCGACGGCGACGACGACGCCCGAATCCTCCTCGGCATCGGGCAGCAGCAGGGCGCGGATCAGGTCCATCGCCGATGCCAGCGGGTGCGTGCGGCGATAGTCGTCGAGCTCGTCTCTCCGCAGTTCGAGCGGCGGCGCGCCTTCCGGGCCCACCCTGCCGAGTCGCGACCGCTCCCACGACTCGCGCACGAGCGGTCGCACCTGCTGCAGGCGCCGATCGTCGAGATTGCCGGCGAGCATCTCTTCGTGCGCGCGCTCGATGAGCAGCCGCGATGCATCAGAGGGCGCAACGCGTGAGACCTGCCACAGCGCAGACACAACGGTTTCCGATCGTCGAAGAGGACGCCTGTTCCTCAGTGTAGGAGCCGGATGCCGCGGGCGGAACGGGTTGTCGGACGCCGTCCATAGCCGCTTCCTCGCGTCCTGGCAATGGCGTTTTCCAAATCGACGGGAATTCCTATCGTGGGCAGCGTCCACCGAGTCAGGAGTCCTCATGTCTATCCCCACCTCCCACCGCATTGGCTCGAGAACCCGTCGCATCGTCGAGAGCGCGGCACCTGTCGGAGCCCCGGCGCCCCGCCGGGCTACGACCCCGCATGGCGCCCCGGCAACCGCGCCGGCATCGACCCGGGCACCCGCCCCGGCCGCCGCCCCGCGGCACGAGCTGGTCGATTTCGACCGCTACGTGGTGAACGACGACGGCCCGGTCGGGTACGTCGAGGTCGTCGCGCCGGTCTTCGTCTGCTACCTCGGCCACCCCTATGCCATGGCGGAGGAGATCGCCCAGGTGCACGACTTCGACCGCGCCGTGCAGATCGTCACCGAGCGCGCCGCGTCTTCGCGTCGGCCTAAGCTCGCCTGATGAGTCTTGAGATCTGGCCGGGATCGGCCTACCCCCTCGGAGCGACCTTCGACGGCCAGGGAACGAACTTCGCGCTGTTCAGCGAAGGAGCGGAACGGGTGGAGCTCTGCCTGTTCGACGACGACGGCAACGAGCAGCGCATCGACCTGACCGAGGTCGACGCGTTCGTCTGGCACGGATACCTGCCCTCGGTGCAGCCCGGGCAGCTCTACGGCTACCGTGTGCACGGGCCCTTCGACCCCACGCAGGGACAGCGCTTCAACGCCAACAAGCTGCTCCTCGACCCGTATGCCAAGGCCGTCTCCGGTCGGATGGACTGGGGTCAGTCGCTCTTCGGCTACGACTTCGGCGACCCCGACTCGCGCAACGACGACGACTCCGCTGCGGCGATGGTCAAGGGCGTCGTGGTGAACCCGTTCTTCGAGTGGGCGGGTGACCGGCAGCCGAAGACGCCCTACGCGCAGACCGTCATCTACGAAGCCCACGTGAAGGGCCTCACCCAGCAGCATCCCGACGTTCCGGAAGAGCTGCGCGGCACCTACGCCGGCATCGCGCATCCGGCCGTCATCGAGCACCTGACCCGCCTCGGGGTGACCGCGCTCGAACTCATGCCCGTGCACCAGTTCGTCGATGACTCGGTCCTCGAAGACAAGGGGCTCTCGAACTACTGGGGCTACAACACCCTCGGCTTCTTCGCCCCGCACAACACCTACTCGTCGAGCGGCGAGCACGGCCAGCAGGTGCAGGAGTTCCGCGCCATGGTGCGGGCCCTGCACGCGGCCGGCATCGAGGTCATCCTCGACGTGGTCTACAACCACACCGCCGAGGGCAACCATATGGGCCCGACCATCTCGATGCGCGGGATCGACAACGAGGCCTACTACCGCCTCGAAGAGGACAAGCGCTACTACACCGACTACACCGGCACGGGGAACAGCCTCAACGCCGGCAGCCCGCACGCCCTGCAGCTGCTGATGGACTCGCTGCGCTACTGGGTGACCGAGATGCACGTCGACGGCTTCCGTTTCGATCTCGCCTCGACGCTCGCCCGCGAGTTCTACGACGTCGATCGCCTGGCCGCGTTCTTCGAGCTCGTGCAGCAGGACCCGATCGTGTCGCAGGTGAAGCTGATCGCCGAGCCGTGGGACGTCGGGCCCGGCGGGTACCAGGTCGGCAACTTCCCTCCGCAGTGGACGGAGTGGAACGGCAAGTACCGCGACACCGTGCGCGACTTCTGGCGCGGCGAGCCGCAGGCGCTCGGCGAGTTCGCGTCGCGTCTGACCGGCTCGGCCGACCTGTACGAGCACTCCGGTCGGCGACCGGTCGCCTCGATCAACTTCGTCACCGCGCACGACGGCTTCACACTGCGCGACCTCGTGTCGTACAACGAGAAGCACAACGAGGCGAACGGCGAGGACAACAACGACGGCGAGAGCCACAACCGCTCCGACAACATGGGCGTCGAGGGTCCGACCGACGACGAGAACGTGAACCGCGCTCGCGCGCGCCAGCAGCGCAACTTCCTCGCCACCCTCCTGCTGTCGCAGGGCGTGCCGATGATCTCGCACGGCGACGAGCTCGGGCGCACCCAGGGCGGCAACAACAACGGCTACGCCCAGGACAACGAGATCACCTGGATCGACTGGCAGCACGCCGACCGCCCTCTGGTGGAGTTCACCGCGTCGGTGTCGCGGCTGCGGCGGCAGCATCCGACCTTCCGGCGCAGCCGGTTCTTCAACGGTCGCCCGGTCGCCGTCGAAGAGGGCGAGCGCATCCCCGACGTCGACTGGCTGCGGCCCGACGGCAGCCGCATGCAGCCCGAGGACTGGGATTCGGGCTTCGGGCGCCTGGTCGGCATGTTCCTCAACGGGCAGGGCATCCGCGAGCGCGACATCCGCGGCCGTGCCGTCACCGACGTGAACTTCCTCGTGTACTTCAACAGCGGTGACGAGCCCGTCGACGTCACACTGCCCGACGCCCGCTACGGCGAGCGCTGGCACATCGCCGTCGACACGGCGGGCGAGCTGGCCGACGGCGCCGAGCACGATGCCGAGGCGTCGCTGATCGTCGAGGCGAAGTCGCTGCTGGTGCTGCAGGAGTACGACGGCCCTGCGGCGCCGACCGACGACTCGGTCGACGCGTCGCTGCGCGTGCAGAACGACCAGGCGGAGACCGCCGCCCCCGCCCCGAAGACGGAGCTCACCACCTCATGACCCGACGGCCCGTGTCGACGTATCGGCTCCAGATCAGTGACGACTTCCGTCTCGACGAGGCGGCGGGCGTCACGGAGTACATCGCCGATCTCGGCGCCTCCTGGGCGTATCTGTCGCCGCTCCTCGCCGCCACGCGCGGGTCGAACCACGGGTACGACGTCGTCGATCACTCGCGCGTCGATCCGGATCGGGGCGGAGAGGCGGGGTACGAGCGCTTCGCCGCCGCCGCGCGGGCCGCCGGCCTCGGCATCCTCGTCGACATCGTGCCGAACCATGTCGGGGTGAGCCAGCCGCGACAGAGCGTGTGGTGGTGGGACGTGCTGCGACTCGGGCGCGGGTCGCGGCACGCCGTGGCGTTCGATGTGGACTGGAAGGCCGGCGGCGACCGGCTGCGCCTCCCGATCCTGGGCTCCTCCCCCGCCGACGTGATCGCCGCCGGAGAGCTCGTGGTCGACACGACGCCCGCCGACGACGCCCCCGACGGCACGCTGTCGTACTTCGAGCACGTTCTCCCGCTCGCCCCGGGCACGGGCGAGCTCGCCGGCGACCTGCCCGCGCTCCTCGCCGCTCAGCATTACGAGCTGCGCTTCTGGGAGGACCAGAACACCGAGCTCAACTACCGGCGGTTCTTCGCCGTGGTCGAGCTCGCCGGCATCCGGGTCGAGCTTCCCGACGTGTTCGGCGACTCCCACCGCGAGATCGTGCGCTGGGTGCGTGAGGGCCTCGCCGACGGCATCCGGGTGGATCATCCCGACGGATTGGTCGACCCGGCCGGCTACCTCGAGCAGCTGGCCGATGCCACGGGCCGGGTGTACACGCTCGTCGAGAAGATCCTCGAGCCGGGCGAGGCGCTGCCCGCCTACTGGCGCACCGACGGCACGACGGGGTACGACGCCCTCGCCGAGCTGGATCGTCTGTTCGTCGACCGCGACGGCGTCGCCGCCCTCGACCGCCTCGATGCGCGGTTGCGGGAGGAGTCCGGCCTGCCGTCCGCCGCGTCATGGCACGATCTCATCCACGGCACCAAGCGCATGATCGCCGACGAGCTGCTGGGTTCGGAGGTGCGCCGGCTCGTGCGCACCCTGCCGTACGGGATCGTGAAGGCCGAGGATGCCCTCGCCGAGCTGCTCGCCTGCTTCCCCGTGTATCGCTCGTATCTGCCCGAGGGCGTCGTCCACCTGCGTCACGCCTTCGCCGAGGCGCGGCGCCGCCGGGCCGACCTCGAGGCCGCGTTCGCCGAGCTCGAGCCGCTGCTGGCCGACCCGGCTCTCGAGGTCGCCCAGCGCTTCCAGCAGACCAGCGGCGCCGTGATGGCCAAGGGCGTCGAAGACACCGCGTTCTACCGGTACACCCGCCTCGGCACGCTGACCGAGGTCGGCGCCGACCCGTCGATCGCGGCCGTGACGGTGGAGGAGTTCCACGAGGCGCAGCGCAGCCGGCTGGCCGGCTGGCCGCATTCGATGACCACGCTGTCGACGCACGACACCAAGCGCTCGGAAGACGTGCGAGCCCGCCTGTCGGTGCTCTCCGAGATGCCCGACCGCTGGGCCGAGGTGCTCGACGAGCTGCGCGCCGTCGCGAGCACCGGACACGGTCCGCTCGACGCGCTGATCTGGCAGGCGGCCGTCGGAGCGTGGCCGATCTCGTCGGAACGGCTGCTCGCCTATGCCACGAAGGCGGCGCGCGAAGCGGCCGACGCGACCCGATGGCAGCATCCCGACGAGCGGTTCGAGGAGGGCCTCGCGGCGATCGCCGAATCGATCGACGGCGATGCCCGACCGATCGTCGAGCGTTTCGTCGCCGAGATCGCGGATGCCGGGCGCTCGAACTCCCTCTCCGCGAAGCTGCTGCAGCTCACCGGACCGGGCGTCCCCGATGTCTACCAGGGTTCGGAGCTGTGGGACTTCTCGCTCGTCGACCCCGACAATCGGCGCCCGGTGGACTTCGCCGCGCGTCGGCGCCTGCTGACCGAGCTCGACGCCGAGGTCGCCCGCGGCGTCCTGCCGCCGATCGACGAGTCGGGAAGGGCGAAGCTGCTGGTGACCTCGCGGGCGCTGCGGCTCCGTCGCGACAACCCCGAGCTGTTCCGCTCCTACCGTCCGGCCGTCGTCGAGGGCGAGGCGGCCGATCACGCGGTCGCCGTGCACCGCGGCGGAGTCACCGCCGTCGCGACCCGCCTGCCGGTCGGCCTCGCGCGCCGCGGCGGCTGGGGCGACACCGTGATGATGCGACCCGAGATCCCCGCGACCGATCTGCTGACCGGCCGCCGCATCGAGCCCGGGCCCGTGCGCCTGGCCGACCTGTTCGCCACGTATCCCGTGGCACTGATCGAACTCGACCGCTAGAGAGGACACCCGATGATCGAGGTGTGGGGCCCGCGGGCTCGACGGATGCGGGTGCGCCTGCTCGACGCCGACGGCGCGACGATCGACGAGCACGAGCTCGACGCCGCCGGCGACGGGTGGTGGCGAAGCGACCGGAAGCTGTCAGACGGCGATCGCTACGGGTTCCTCATCGACGACGGCGATCAGCTGCGGCCCGATCCGCGGTCGCGTCGTCAGCCCGAGGGCGTGCACGGGCCGTCGGCCGCGTTCGACCCGAGCACGTTCGCGTGGACCGATCAGTCGTGGACCGGCCGTCAGCTCGCGGGCGGACTGATCTACGAAATGCACCTCGGCACCTTCACCCCCGACGGCACGCTCGACGCGGCGATCGACCGGCTCGACCACCTGGTCGATCTCGGAGTCACCCATGTCGAGCTGCTGCCGGTCAACGACTTCAATGGTCGGTGGAACTGGGGGTACGACGGCGTGCTGTGGTACGCCGTGCACGAGGCCTACGGCGGACCGCGCGCGTACCAGCGTTTCGTCGACGCGGCGCATGCGCGCGGCCTCGCCGTGATCCAGGACGTGGTGTACAACCACCTCGGCCCCAGCGGCAACTACCTGCCGGAGTTCGGCCCCTACCTGCGCGAGGGCAGCCGGAACACCTGGGGCGATTCGATCGACCTCGACCAGCCCGCGGTGCGCGCGTTCATCGTCGAGAACGCCCTCATGTGGATGCGCGACCACCACGTCGACGGGCTGCGGCTCGACGCCGTGCACGCGCTGCTCGACGACCAGCCCGTGCACATCCTGCAGGAACTCGCCGAGACCGCCGATGCGCTCTCGGCGCAGCAGAATCGTCCCCTCTCGCTCATCGCCGAGTCCGACATGAACGATCCCACGCTCATCCTTCCGCGCGAGGCGGGCGGGTACGGGCTCACCGCGCAGTGGTCCGACGACTGGCACCACGCGGTGCACGTCGCACTCACGGGCGAGACCACCGGCTATTACGCCGACTTCGCGGCCGAGAACGCCCTCGCCAAGGTGTCGGAGGGCGGGTTCTTCCACGACGGGACGTTCTCGTCGTTCCGGGGTCGCGACCACGGGTCGCCGGTGCCGCCCGCCGTTCCGGCCTGGCGTCTGGTGACCTTCGCCCAGGACCACGATCAGATCGGCAACCGCGCCGCCGGTGACCGCCTCTCCGCCACGCTGTCCGCCGACCGTCTCGCCGTCGCGGCGGTGCTCACTCTGACGGCGCCCGGCACGCCGATGCTGTTCATGGGCGAGGAGTGGGGGGCGTCGACGCCGTGGCAGTTCTTCACGTCTCACCCCGAACCCGAGCTCGGCCGCGCCACGGCCGAGGGACGCATCGCCGAGTTCGCCGAGATGGGGTGGGATCCGGATGCCGTGCCCGACCCGCAGGATCCGGCGACGTTCGAGCGCTCCCATCTCGACTGGTCCGAGTCGGAGCAGGGCGATCACGCCCGTCTGCTGGCGATGTACCGCGCGCTGGCCGCGCTGCGACGGGATCGAGCCGAGCTGACCGATCCGCTGCTGGCGGCGACGAGCGTGACGACGACAGACACGGATGGGTCGCCGCAGCACCGTGTGTTCCGCATCGACCGCGGCGGTCTGTCGGTGCTCGTGAACCTGTCGACCGAGCCGGCCGAGTTCGACATCGGCTCCGACGACGAGGTGCTGCTCTCGACGGTGGCCGTCGAGGCCCGGTCGGCACGGATCGAGCTGCCGGCCGATGCCGCAGCCGTCGTCGGTCCGCCCCGGCGGGCGGGTCTCTAGCCCGCGAGCACCGGCAGGAACGACGCCGCGAAGCCGAGGAGGGCCGCGCCGAGCATCACCAGGGCGATGGTCGTGCACGCGCGCTCGGACGCGGATCTCGCCTCGACGCGCATGCGCTCGGGGTCGCGGTCGGAGACGTAGGCGAAGGGGTCGGGGCGCTCGGCGAGGTGGCGCGCCTCGGCCGCGGTCAGCGGCCGGGTGCACGTGCGACCGCCCGCCGACCACAGCGCCATGGGGCGGTCGTCGAGGTCGTCGATCACCGCGACGGCGGTGCGGGTGTGCGGCCCCTGGGCGGCCCGCACCAGCAGTCCGATCACGAGCAGCGGAATCCCGACCAGCAGGCCCACCCAGCCGATGACCTCGCCCACCGCACCGATGCTCTCGACGATCTCCATCTCCGCAGCCCTCAGACGCGCAGGATGCGACCGCTGACGATGCCTTCGACGGCGCGGACGTATGCCGCACCGATCTCCTCATCCGTCACCGGCCGGTGGCCCGGGAAGGCGGCGTGATAGCGGGGAGAGTTCGCCAGGACGTCGGGCGACACCGCATTGAGACGGATGCCGCGCGGCGCCTCGGCCGCGGCCGTGATCGTGAACGATTCGAGGGCGCCGTTCGCCATCGCGGCGGCGGCTCCGGCGGCCACGGGCTCGCGGGCGAGCACGCCACTGGTCAGGGTGATCGATCCGCCGTCGCGCACGTGGTCGAGCGCCTGAAGGACCACGTCGATCTGGGCGAGGGTCTTCGCCGTGAACGCGTGGACGACGTCGTCGCGCCGGAGCTCGGTGACCGGCCGGAACGCAGCGGAGCCGACCGCCACCACGACCGCGTCGACGTCGCCGACGGCGGCGAACAGGGCGCTGATCGATGCGGGGTCCGTCACGTCGACCGACGGATCGGAGCGGCGAGAGGCGCGGACGACCTCATGCCCGCGAGACTCCAGCGTCTCCGCGACGACGCCGCCGATGCTGCCGGTCGCGCCGATCACCAGTACCCTCATGCCCGTTCCCTCCGCAGCGCGTCGCGCGGGAACGCGACGGGAGTCCACCGTACCGCGCGCGGCTGTGCGCCTGCCGTCGTCGGCGCACGGGCGCACGGGCGCACCGTCGCCCCGCATCCGCTCAGTAGATGTTGGTCGGCCCGAGGGGCTCACCCGTGCGCTGAGCGGCGATCTGCGTGCGCAGTGCGATGTCGTCCCACAGACGCACCTCTTTCACGAGCAGTCCGTCGTGGATCGTGAACTGCGAGACGCCGAGCAGATCGTGTTCCGTTCGAGCGGTCCGCGGTTCCGCCGGCACAACGTCGGGCGGCGGAAGGCACTGGCTTTTCGCGCAGCGTTTCCGAACGCCCGCATCGGCCGGTTCGTCACCGACTCTGCCAGCGACCTGCCGCTGGCGGAATCAGCGCGGGATGTGGTCCTCGTGGCGCCGTCTCCCCGATCGGCGCAGGCGTTCCGGAATGCCGGGATACGCTTTCGCCGCTGGGGTGGACGACCTTCCTGATCTCGTCGTCCTGGCGTTCAGAGCGTTGACCTGTCAGCCCCGGGCGGCCCACCAGTCGCGCAGCCGCTGCTCGGCGGCATCCGCTCCGAGAACGCCCTCGTCGAGACGGAGGTCGAGCAGGAACCGGTACGCCTCGCCCACCTCGCGGCCGGGCGCGATGCCGAGGACCTCCTGGATGCGATTGCCGTCGAGTTCCGGACGGATGGCGTCGAGCTCCTCCTGCTCGCGCAGCGCGACGATGCGCGCCTCGATGTCGTCGTAGGCGGCCGCCAGGCGCGCGGCCTTGCGCTTGTTGCGCGTGGTCACGTCGGCGCGGGTCAGGATGTGCAGCCGCTCCAGCAGGTCGCCGGCGTCGCGCACGTAGCGGCGCACGGCGGCATCGGTCCAGGCGCCCTCGGCGTAGCCGAAAAACCGCAGATGGAGTTCGATGAGGGTGGCGACGGCATCCGTCGTGGCGGTGTCGAACCGCAGCGCCTGCAGACGCTTGCGCGCCATGCGCCCGCCGACGACGTCGTGGTGGTGGAACGTCACCACTCCCCCGTCTTCGAGCTTGCGCGTGCGCGGCTTGCCGATGTCGTGCAGCAGAGCGGCGATGCGGAGCGCCACGTCGGGCGCCGAACCGGGATGCCGGCGCTCTTCGAGCTCGATCGCCTGGCTCAGAACGGTCAGCGAGTGCTCGTAGACGTCTTTGTGATGGTGATGCTCATCGACCTCGAGGCGCAGCGCGCTGACCTCGGGCAGGAACTCGTCGATCAGCCCGCTGTCCACGAGCACGCGGATGCCGCGCACCGGGTCGGAGGTGCCCATGAGGCGCACGAGCTCCGACTGGATGCGCTCCGGGCTCACGATCCCGAGCGTCGACCGCAGGTGCCCGATCGCCGCGAAGGTGGCGGCGTCGACGTCGAAGCCCAGCTGGGCGCTGAACCGCGCCGCCCGCAGCATCCGCAGCGGGTCGTCGCCGAACGAGACCGCCGGGTCGGTGGGGGTGCGCAGGATGCCGGCGACGAGGTCTTCCACTCCGCCGGTGGGGTCGACGAGCTTCACCGACGGCACCCGCAGGGCCATCGCGTTCACGGTGAAGTCGCGGCGCACGAGATCGCCCTCGATCGTGTCGCCGAACTCCACGGTCGGCTTGCGGGTCACGCCGTCGTAGCTGTCGGCGCGGTACGTCGTGATCTCGACCTGCTCGCCCTGCACGCGGGCGCCGATGGTTCCGAAGGCGCGACCGATGTCCCAGTGCGCGGTGGCGACCGGTTTCACGATCGCGAGGATCTGGTCGGGCGACGCGTTCGTGGTGAAGTCGAGGTCGTGCGTCTCGCGACCGAGAAGCGCGTCGCGCACGGGCCCGCCCACCACGGCGAGGTCGAATCCCGCTGTCGCGAACGCATCGGCGAGGGTGCGGACGACGGGATCCTCGGCGAGCGCGCCGAGCCGGGCGAGGCCGTCGGCCATGTTGAGCATGGGTTCCAGCGTACTCGGGGCGTCTCGGGCAGCCGGCCGGGTCCGCCGCGCGGGCGGACCTCAGGCAGGCGGAGGCGGCGGGCGTTCCGCCACGGCCGAGACGCGCTTAGGATCGGCGTGTGACCGACGACGCGACCTCCTCCCCTCCGCCCCCGCCCTCCCGCCGCGGTTTTCTCAAGATGGGAGGCGCGGCACTGGCCGGGGCTGTCGTGGGCGGAGCGGGCGGCGCCGCGATCGGCGCGGGCGTCGTCGCGGGTCAGCGCAACGGGTTCGCCGCCGGACCCGACCATTTCGCCGCGCTGACGCCGCGCACCGAGCCCGGCTTCGACCACATCGTCGTCGTGATGGGCGAGAACCGCTCGTTCGACAACCTCCTCGGCTACCTGTACTCGCCCGACGACCTGCCGGCCGGCGAGACGTTCGAGGGGCTCGCGTTCGGCGAGCACAGCAACACGTCGTCCGACGGCACCAAGGTCGACGCGCACGTCTACGTCGGCGAGACCGACACGATCTTCAGCCACCCGAACCCCGACCCGGGTGAGGCGTACCCGCACGTCAACACCCAGATCTTCGGATCGATCGAGCCGAAGACCAACGCCGACCTGTTCGAGGATCAAATGGCGGCGCCCTACAACGCGCCGTCGCACGGCGAGAAGGCCACGATGTCGGGCTTCCTCGAGGACTACATCATCAACTTCCGCCGGCTCCGCCACGGCAAGCGGCCCTCGGCCGACGAGGCGAAGCACATCATGGGCTCGTTCTCGCCCGAGATGCTGCCGGTGCTGTCGACCCTCGCCACCGAGTTCGCGGTGTTCGACCACTGGCACGCCGCGGTGCCGTCGCAGACCTTCTGCAATCGCTCGTTCTTCCATGCGTCGACCTCGCACGGCTTCGTCACCAATCAGGGCGGTGGCGGCTACGACAAGTGGATCGACGCCGAGCCCGAGCCGACCGTGTTCAACCGGCTCGAAGACAAGAAGATCAGCTGGAAGATCTACATCGACAAGCTGCAGATGGTGTCGTTCACCGGGATGCTGCACGCCCCTGTCCTCGAGAAGTACTGGCGCACCGAGCACTTCGGCACGATGGAGGACTTCTACGACGACGCGAAGAACGGCACCCTGCCCGCCTACGCGTTCATCGAGCCCCGCATGGTCTACAACCACAACGACTTCCACCCGCCGTTCGGCTCTCCGCGCGGCAGTGAGGTCGACGGCGAAGAGGTCTTCGACAGCGCCATCTCCGACGTGCGCGCGGGCGAGCGCCTGGTGCACGACATCTACGACGCCATCCGCATGAGTGCGACGCCCGACGGTTCGAACGCCGTCAACACCCTGCTGCTGATCACGTTCGACGAGCACGGCGGATGCTACGACCACGTGTCTCCGCCCGCCGCCACGAAGCCGACCACCGACACCGGCCCGGGTGAGATGGACTTCACGTTCGACCGCCTCGGATGCCGCGTGCCGGCGATCGCCGTGTCGGCCTACACCAAGCGCGGAACGATCATCCACGACGAGATGCACCATGGGTCGGTGACCGCGACGCTGTCGCGCATCCACGGGCTCGCACCGCTCAACAACCGCGATGCGACCGCCAACAACCTGCTGAACGTGGTGAATCTGAGCGAGCCGCGGCATCCGGCCGACTGGCCTGTCACGAAGCCGGCCTACGCGCCGCCCAACCCGGAGCAGACCGAGCCGCACCCGGGCAAGAAGGAGCACCTGAAGCCGCTCACCCCGCCGGCGCGCGGTCTGCTCGGACTCCTCATCTCGAAGTACGGCAAGCCCGGCGAGCCCGAGCCGCAGACGTTCGCCGACGCCTACCGTCTGCTGCACGAGCACGGCAAGGAGCTGTTCGGTCCGCCGTCCGGCAGCTGAGTCCTTTCCGCCCGACCGACCGCCCGAGGTCTAGGCTCGGGGGCACCCATTCCGACGAGAGGATCTGCTCATGGGCCGCGAAGAGAACAAGAACGACGAGCTCCGCGAGGAGCACCGCGAACAGGACGAGCACCGGCAGGAGCTGCGCGATGCCGCGGAGGCGGGCGAAGGCACCGTCGCCGACCTCGGCTCGCAGGACGAGCGTCGCAAGGAGGGCGAGGGCCGGCTCTGACGCCGGCCCCGTCGAGTGACAGCCTCAGACCGGGTCGCCCTGCACGGGCCCCTCGGTGTTCGGCTTCCAGCCCAGCGCGGGAGCCACGTAGGTGGCGAACGACTCGAGCACGTGGAGGTTGTAGGCCGGTCCGAGCTGGTTCGGGATCGCTTATGGTGTAATGTGAGAGTTCAATGGCGACAAAACGCAGGACGCGAGCGCCCGGCGCAGCGATTTACACCAGGATCAGCCGAGATCCCGAAGGCGACAAGATCGGCGTATCGCGCCAGGAGAAAGACTGCCGGGAACTCGCGGACCGACTCGGCCTTCCAGTCGTCGCCGTCTACACCGACAACGACATCGGAGCGAGCAACCGGACGGGAAACAAGCCCCGGCCCCAGTATCAGGCCATGCTCGAAGCCGTCCGCGACGGGCTCATCGGCACCATCGTCGCCTACAGCAACAGCAGACTCACCAGACGCCCGCTCGAATGGATCGAGCTCATCGGCCTTGCCGAGTCCGGAGCCCTGGAGATCAAGACCGTAGTCTCGGGCAGCCACGACCTCACCACGGCAGACGGGAGAGCCGTCGCGCTCACCGTGGCAGCCTGGGACGCCGCCGAAGCAGATCGAATCTCCGAGCGCCAGACCGCCTCCTTCCACCACAAGGCTCTCCAAGGCAAGCCCAAGCTCCAGCGGCAGCGGGCCTTCGGCTGGGAAAAGGATGGGCTCACCATCGAGCCCACAGAGGCCGAGCGTATCCGTAGAGCGGTCGAGGAGATCCTGGGAGGCGCCAGCATTACATCCATAGCCCGGCGCTGGGAGGAAGAGGGAGTGCTCACCGCGGCAGGAGGAAGCAAGTGGGAGCACTCAGTGCTCAAGAAGGTCCTCCTTGGCTGGCGCACCGCTGGAGTCCGCACCTACCACCGGGAACCACTCTATGACGAGACTGGCCAGCCCATCATGGGGACCTGGGAGCCCATCATCACCCTCAGGGAACGGCGGCAAGCACTGCGAGCGCTCGAAGCCCACTCCCGGGTCAAGGTCCGCCAGGGCACTTGGCCTCTGGCTGGACTCCTCCGCTGTGGGATCTGCAAGAAGCCTCTCTATGGAGCAACCCCGAGCGGCACCCGGAACCGAGCAACCTACGGCTGCAAAGCGGGACATTTGGGAATCTCCGCTGGACTCCTGGAGGCCTATGTGATCCGGCGCTTCTACGCCTACGCCTACTGGAGAGAGGAATACGGGACCTACATCCAACCCGGAAGCTCCGAACCGGACCCCGAAGACCTCCAGCGCGTAGACGAGATCAGCGAGCAGATCGCCGAACTCATGGAGGGCTACCGGACCAAGACACTGCCCGCCGCCATCGCGTTCGCTGAGGTGGACAAGCTCTACGCCGAAAGAGACGAACTGCAAGAACGGATCGAGGCTGCCAGCGCGGAGCCCCCGCCCACCACAGTGCCGTTCAGCCGGGGTATGCCGCTCGAAGATCAGATTCGAGAAGTGCAGGATGCTCTCGCGCGCCCCCCGGCAGAGCCCAATAGCAGCGACCGGCTAGAACAGCCCATCCCCCTCCACCAGGGAACCATCGACTCATTCAACCAGCTCCTCAAGCTCCTCATCGACTACATCGAGATCGCCAAGGCAGGACCGGACCAGCGGACGATGGAGGACCGCGCCAGCATCCACTGGCGCGACTGACAGCCAGCACGCTGTACACATGAGGCCGGGGCAATGGTGCCCCGGCCTTCGTCGTAGCTGCCCGCTCCTGCGCCCATCGCGCCGAGCGTGAGCAATCACGCCGACCTGCCAGGAGTGGTGCTGAGATCGCGCCATGTGGTCAGCGGCTGGACAGCTCAACCCTTGGTCGGGTGCTGCGGTGCCGTGTCGTAGGCGGGAAGGCCGTAGTGCCGCTCGTAGATCTCCCGGAACTCCTTCTTGAGCGGGCCCATCTGGTTGAAGTCGATGCCCTGCTCTTGCAGCCACTCCCTCGCGGCAACCGTGTCATAGGGCTTCCTGCCCGCCGCCAGGTTTCGCTGCGCCTCTGCCTGGAGGAGTTGGGCGCGCGCCCGGTCGGTCTCTCCCAGGGGTACGGCTGGGGTTGCTACCTCGCGCGCCTTCTCGATGTAGGGAGCGAGCAACTTCGCCAGCTCTTCCTCGTGGGCGTTGCTCAGGTCGATCTCAAAGTGTCTGCCGAGGAAGCCGAAGCTCACCGAGCCGCCCCCATCGGGAGGGATCGGAGTCCCGTCGAGGTCATCGACTTTCATCACCACATCTGCCATGGCTCCATCTTATACTCACGGGCACTCATGGGCCCGTCATCGCCCTGAGTCTCTGAGACTTCGAAGGTGCTCAGAGGGCCGATCTTGACCTCCGCAGGATGCTACGCCAGAAGTTTTTTCAGAAAGTTTTTGTAGATCGGCCGAACTCACCCGCGGAATCATGCGGCAAAAGAGGGCATAAACCCCGTGCCTCCTTGGGGTGGCGGAGTGATCGCCATTTTGGGCTTGCGTCTCACAGACTCGGTCTGTAATGTCGAAGACACGAAGCAACCCCGGGGAGGAAACGAGGAACCGGTCAAGGGCTTCTGAACCTTGAAAACTGAATCCGATTTTTCCGAGAGAGGCCTGGAATGGCCTTCCTCAAGAGAGCGCCGTTGGCGCGCCAACAGACCTCGGCGGAGCACAGGCTCCGTCCGACCCAAAGAAAACCGGCTCAAGAGAGCCACCAATCAAACCCAGCCCACAAGGGCAGAAAGCAGTTCAACATGAGCAAGTTTGCTGAGTTCACCGAACTCCCCACCCCCGGCTACATCGTCAAGGAGAAGGGCCGGACCTACCTGAATGACGCTGCTGTGAAGGCAGCAAAGAAGAAGCCCGGCACCTGGATCGAGCTGGCCGATGGTCAGCTCGTGGATAAGGCGTACTTCGGGACGCTGGAGGGCCAGGCCGCCAAGATCGACAACCGCCTTGAGCTGCACTTCATCCTCGAAGAGCGCAAGGAGAACCGGGACACGCCGAGCCGTATCCCCAGCTACTCCTACAGGGGCCGGGTGTTCCTCCGCTACATGGATGCGGTGGCAGAGGCACAGGCCGCGGAGCTGGAGCGCAAGCGGAAGGCCAAGGAGGCCAAGAAGCGTGCGAAGCGCGAGGCGCGAGAGCTTGCTGAGCGGGCCCTCGAAGAGCAGGCAGCCGCCTAACCCAGAGCAGTACTGGGGTCGCTACCCACAGCGGGTAGCGGCCCCACCAAACACAAGAGACTGGTAATGAAATGAACAAGAAGAAGATGAATGCAGAGATCGACCGGGCGCTCGCTGAGAAGATCCAGCTCCTCGTCAACGATCCGGATTTCCCGGCAGAAGAGTCGCTGCACGAACTCGGGCCGAAGGAGGTTGTGCGCAGGATCTGGAGGCTCAACGGTTGGGGGCCGGAGGAGCAGCCCTGGGGTCTTCTGCAGTTGTATGTAGCGGACGAGATCCGCAAGTTCGCTGAGTACATCATGGAGAACGACGGAGCACCAGTTTGCTACATGGTTCTCCGGGAGTTCGCGATGGGCTTCTGGGATAGGAAGCATGCCCTGGCGAACTCCCTCGAAGAGCCGATGTTCTTCCGATTCCACACCTACGCAGCGCTCTTTGGGATGGGGACGCCGATGCTCCAGGCGATCACTGAGGAAGCGCTGGAGATGGTCGAGTGCACCGACAGCGTGGAAATCGACTACCGCTTTTGGCAGCTCACTCAGGGGCTGGCGGCATGACGAAGAAGAGGCAAGCGAAGAGCATGCCCGCTGGGCTTCTGGTCGACACGGTCCACTTCCTCAGCTTCCAGCGGGCCGAAGCTCGGCGGCGAGAGGAGCCGGAGGTCTATGCCGAGTTCCATTTCATGACGGGAATCAAGTCCGACATGTCCAAGGCGATCATCATGCCGGGGCTTGGAATCGTCCCCAGCCCAGTAATGAGAGAGGCACTGCGGATCGTCCAAGCAGACGCCGCATGACACAAGTAGGAGCCCCCGGCCAGTGGCCGGGGGCTCTTTGTGTTGGTGCGGGATCAGTCTGCGAGACCGTCAGCGATCCACTGTGCTCCATCGTGGAGCCAGGGCCGGCTGATCTCCCAGCCGCCCTGAATCGCGTGAGCCATGATCTCGATAGCCTGCCGAAGCACTTCCATCAGCTCCTGGAAGGTCACGGCTGCTTGTCCCTCACCGAGTACATGAGCGGCACGCCGTTGCCGACGATCACGGAGTAGACCTCCTGGCCCTGTGCCTCGGCGTCAGCCAGGGCCTTCTTGAACTCTGGCATCAGCTCGGGCTTGATGTGCTTGTGAGCTTCCGTTGCATCGTAGGTTGCCACGACGATTCCTTCCGTCTGGGGAAATGAGGAAGGGCCGGGGAATCATCCCCGGCCCTGTCTGGTTCGATCAGTCCTGCTTCTTGAGGACATCGATGCGGTCGGCCAGCTCGCTGATGACCTTGAGCGCTGCATCGCGCTTGGCCACGGCCTCCTCCTTGCTCTTGGCGTAGAAGGGGCGGGTGCGGTTCGCGTCATCCACGAGGCCGCCGACCTCGTGGCGGAGCCGGGAGAAGACGCGGCTGAGATCCTTGCGGTCGAAGCTCTCGGCCTGGGGAGCGGCGGTCTGGGTCTGCGTCGGGTTTGCCATGATGTTTCTTCCTTCTGATCTGGGTTTTTAGGAGTGGTGAACATGGCCAACATTATGCGGGAACTAGGAGGAGTCAACTCCTCCTAGAAAATAGTTCTGATCTGGGTGTTCCTACGGTCGGGGGACGCTTTTCCTGACGGTTCCGAGGATGCAGAAACTGCCTTCTGAGCGCGCAGCCTAGAGCCGCGTAGTCATCGACCCTCTGGGCTGTGTTCTCGCGTCTCACGGGCAACCATGGGCTGAGATGGGCGTTTCTTGATGATGATGCGAGAGGCATCGATCCTGGAGGAAAGTGCCACCATCGAGCGGGCATGAGAATGGGCCGCGATCCGAGATGGATCGCGGCCCTCAGTCGCTCACTCAGAACCTGCCGAAACCTCCTCCGCTCGGCGCTGTGTATTTGGGTGCCTCGACCTCTTCGAAGCCGAAGCCTCCGTCGTCGTCCTCGTCGTAGATCGCTGGGTCGATCTCCGCCGTTGGCTTTGAGGCGATCGCTCGCCCCTTCTTGGGGTACTCCTTGATCAGGTCAGCGATGTCCTGATCCGAGCTGTAGGCGAAGCGGACCTTGACGGGCTTGCCGGTCTCTTCCTTCACATAGCCGATGCCCGCATAGGCGTAGCCGTTGGCCTTGGTGCTCAGCGGGATCGCCGTCGAGTCGTAGCCTGCGGCCCTGGCTCCATCACCGAGGAAGAAGTCATTGAAGTACTCGCTGTTCTGCTTCAGGAGGATGATGTTGGCGAAGTTGCCACGCATCCTACCGAGGAGATCCTTGTCGGCCTCCTGTGTGGCAGCTACAACATAGACACCGAGGGATCGACCCTGAGCCAGAATCTCGACGAGAAGAGTGATCGCCGCCCTTCCGTCCTTGCCCATGGCCTGGAGCGCGATGAGGAGCGAGAGGAACTCATCGATGAAGAGCACGACCATCGGATTCTCCTTGGTCGCGTCGAGAGAGCGCCCGAGATCAGCGTTTTCCACATCCACGCGCTTGTTCTTAGCCCGGTGCTTCATCACCTTGTGAACCTCTGCGATCACATCGCAGGCGCCCGAGTTCTCATAGACCAGCTCCGTGAAGAGCCTGGACTCCTCGTAGGGCCGAAGCTCGGATGCCTTCGGGTCGATGCCGTAGAACACTGCCGTGCCTCTGTCCACAAAGTGCGCGAGCTGTCGAATGATGCCGTTGAGGGGCGAGCCCTTCCCCGATCCAGTCATGCCGATGATGAGCAGGTGGTGCATGGCCAGCGCCCAGAGCTTTCCGCTCTCCCGGATTGCGAGCGGGATCAGGTGGGCCACCTTCGCCGGGTGCTCCTTGAAGAACTCGACACCCGCCTTCAGCTTCATCAGAGGATCGCCGGGAGCGGTCTTGTGGGCGGCGTAGCTGATGGTGAAACCGTCCTCGGTATCGATCTCCTGGAGCCGCTTGAGACCGAGCTGCGAGACGATCTTGCCCTCGAGTCGGCGGATCTCATCCGGGCCGTGCCCGTCGAGCTTGAGGTCAATGCGGAAGTGGTTTGCGCGAAGCTTGCGCTCCTCTCGCTTCTCCCGTCGCCGTCGCTGCTTGTCTGTCTCGCTCTCTGGAACCTCCTCGGGTGCCAGCTCCACCACTCGATGACTCTCGGGGAGGTCTCGCACGGCGATGTGAATAGCCGCCTCGGCGATCTGCTTCCGAGCGTCGAGCTTCTTCCCGCGTCCGAGCCCCCGGTTGTCCTTGATGCTGGCGCGGACGGCTCTGGGGTTAGGCGAGAGCCACGCCCACTCCCACGGTTGCTCCTTCTCCTTGAGGTCGCGGATGAAGAGGCTCGATGGTGCGTACATCTCTCGGATGCCCTTGTTGGCGAGCAGTGCGCTCTCGATCTCGAAGTGGATCTTGGGCTCGGCCTTGAACCAGGATGCTGGGCTCCAGTTTCGCTTCTCCCGGTAGTTCTTCCAGCGCTGGCGGCGCTGGATGATTGCGGCTAGCCCGAAGCGGATCACGAGGATAACCGCCAGGAGAACGATGCCGATCAGCGGCAGGTTGTCGATGAGTGGCGCAGCCAGCTCACCGATGTAGTCGAACAGATTTCCCATGATCAGTTACCTCCGATCTTGACTCGGTTCTCAAAGGAGAACGGTGTTCCATCCCTGTGAAGCAGGGGCAGGATTTTCAGCCGGCCTGACTCGATGAGGCCGTAGTTTCCGCGTGCGTTCACACGCTGCAATAGGCTGGGGATCTGGTTGCCGTGAGTGAAGTAGATGCCCCGGTCATAGATCGTTCCATCTTCGAACTCGTGGGCGAGCGTGGCGAAGATCGCGTCGTAGTCCTCCCAGCTCTTCTTGCTGATCTCGACTTCGACGAGCACATTTTTCGCCCGTGGGCCAGTGCGATCACCGTCGAGGATCACTGTGAGATCAGGCTGATGGACAGCCTTGCGCTTCGTCTCGCCTCGCTGAGGAGCGCCGAGAGTGAGCAGCGCAGGCCGTGCTTCCACGATCTCGTTCCACTGGAGCCGACCTTCAGCAACTGCCTGAACGGCTGACTTGATCACATCGTCTCGCCACCGTCCGAAGTCTCCTCGGTGGTCTATTGAGGCGTCCGCTTCGAGTTCTTCCTTGAGTTTCCGCTTCACTCCATCGAAGGAAGCGCGCATCATCTTCTCGCTGATGAGGTTGTCGAGGGGTACAGGATCGATGCCGAGAGCCTTCTTGTAGAAGCCATGAGGAGAGGCTAGGAGAGCCGCCACATGGCCGATCATCTGGTAGTGAGTGAGCCGGGATTTGCTCAGTCCGTCGATGCGATCCGGCTTCTCTAGCGCGTAGCCGTAGCTCCAAGCCGCACCGATCCCGGCATCAGTGATGCCATAGTGCTGAACCTTGGTGCCGATGTTCTTGGTTCGCTTCAGCGCTCCGATTCGAACGATCTTGTCGAGCCGCTGCTTGGTTCCTTGAACGGTTGTCAGCTCGCCGCCGGGGGCAAATCTGGTTTCCTGCCGGTTGCTGAGCACCGAGAGAGCTTCCACATCTACTGCTGGAAACATGCCCGTGAAGGCTACGAGCCGAGCGTTTCCTTCGGTGATGTAGGCACCGCTCGGACGCTTGGCCTTCTCGGTCTGAGGCTCTTCCTCCGCTGTTTCGATGGGCTCTTCGGATGCCTCAGCAGGCTCCTCGGGGGCGGCTAGCCTCACTCGGATCGGTGCGGGTGCGGTGGCCCGAGGCGGCTGAGCAGGCTGCTCGTAGTCCTCTTCCTCCAGGAAGTTGGGGACAGAGCTGGCTGTCGTGGTGGGTTCTGTCATGGTCTCTCTCCTCTTTTCGGGCTCCTTGGGCGGGGACTGCGGCTGCCTATTGCAGCTCGCCCGCGGGAGCAGAGAGCCATATCGTTTTGCCTATTGCAGGAGTGGTTGCAGGAGTCCTTGCAGAAGCTATTGATCGAGGCCGCAATAGTGCTTCTGTTGAGATCTCGCGGCTATCTTCACTGAAAAGACGCGAATAATGTTTCCTCGTATCACTAGAGGAAATCACCACCACTACCACTTTGGATTAGTCCCGCCGAGCCCGAGACCGCAGCCCCCTTCCAACAGGCTTCCAACAGTCTCTGTCGGCAGCCTCCAGCAGCCCTCCTCCTCAGCCTCAGCCTCAGCCTCAGCAGCAGAACTCAGCCAGCGGCTCAGTCAGCAGCCAGCTCAGCAGCGGTGGCGTCGCACCACTACTGAGGAGCCTCAGCACAGCGGGAGCCCCAGCAGCAGTGGCGTCACATCACGGCCTCGGTAGGCTCATGGCATGGCGACTCAAGACAGGAACACGACCGGATGGTTCACGGCGGCTGAAGTGGCCGAGGCCATGCAGCTCAGCGAGCAGGACTTTCTGCGGGCCTTCATCGATGGACCCGATGACGAGCTTGAGTACTGGAGCGGCGAGCCTCAGATTCACTGGCGTGACCTCCTCGCCTGGGTCGAGAAGCACTACTACGAGACCAGTGAAGTCGGTCCAGACAATCCGATGGTGAAGTGGCACATCGACCGGGGCGGCGACCCGGAGACGATCATCGAGAACAGGAAGCGTGAGCAAGCTTTCGATGGTGCTAGAGATCTCCTCGAAGAACTCCTCGGCCTCGACGCCTGGACAGATGGACTCAACGGCCGCGTGGCCACCAACTGGAACATGGAAACGCTCGACTACGAGGTCGAATCCCTTCCAGATGGCATGTGATGTGACACAACCCTGACTGGTCGTAAGTGCGCCGATGGATTTTCGGCCTCTGGGGTAGTGGTGGATAGCCTCCAGCAGTGGTGTCACATCACGGCATCGATACGCTCATTGCATGAGCACAGAGGTCGAGCAGGCGGAGCTGATCTTTGATCGCTTCGAGAGCATCTGGCGAGAGCGTTTCGGAGACTCCGGTCCTGTTATCCAGGTAGCTGAAGGCGAGCAGATCGCGGAGCGATTCGAGGTCGGCCAGTTCGGCTACGGTCTCATGGCCAGCATCATGCGGACAGGTCGAGCTCTCGTGATGCTTTCTCAGTCTGGCTACGCGGTCGAAGCTAGCCCGATGTTCCGCTCTCTCCTCGATCAGGCGATGGCCCTCGAAGCCTTGCTCGTCCATGGCGTGCATGCCGTCCACGCATTCGGCCTTGAGCACAGGTTCAACTTCCAACAGCTATTGAGGGCCGCGGAAGAGGGCTTCCCCTTGGGGCAAGGTGATCGCGAGTACATCTCGAAGTTCCTCGCAATGGCTGATGCACTGCCGAAGAGCAAAGAACTCGGCCAGGCTCAGCACGGCATCAAGACTTCAACGATCGGACGAGAATATGGTCAGTCAGAGAAGTACCTCTACCAGATGTGGCTCTATGCGACTCCGCTCTCCAAGCCGAGCATGAAGCTGGCGGATATGTACTCCCAAGCCGAGCGAGAGGCTGGGGGCATAAGAATGCTCACCTTCCTCGACAGTGACCCCGACGCAACGGTTGACCCAAGGCTCGTGCTCCAGATGATTGTGCCTAGCGCTCTGCTTGCCTTCGCCCTGTCGCTTCGAGACACTGCCTTCGCAGAGCAAGTGCGAACGGAGGCCATGGGGTTTGACCTCCCCATCGACCCCAGGTTGGACCGTAGCGAATAGCCTTCAGCTGTTTGTCCTGGTGTGACACAACCCTGGGAAGAGCTAGACGGCTCGGGGAAGTGTGCGGCGATATGGCTCACTGATGCTGTTTGGATAGGTCAGCGTCAATCATGTGGATGCTCCTGGATAGCCGGGGGCGTGGGTCCTTTACTCCTTTCTCCCCGCGCCTTCGGCTTTCTCTGTGTCTGGCGCTTCGAGCGATCTTCACCGTTTTGATATAGATCTCGATTCGCCGCGCTCGGTGGCGATCTGAGATCAGGAGATCAATCCCATGAAGAACGGAAAGAACAGGCCCGCACTCATCGCCGCTTCCACCGGCCTCGCTCTTTGTCTCGGCCTCGGTGCCGTTGCAGCATCAGCGGCTGAAATCTCGAACGGTGGGTTCATGGTGCGAGCGGTCGATGCTGATGGCTTCGAAGGAATTGCTGGAATGAAGCCGAAACCGGGCAATGGTTCCCACCCCGGCACTGAGAACCCGGGAGAGGGCGGAAGCCACCCAGGCGAGGGTGGCAACGAGGGCACGAACCCCGGCGGAGGGGGAAGCAACCCAGGCGGCGGTGGCGAGGGTACCGACCCCGGCGGAGGTAATGGGGCCAATCCTGGCGGAGGCAGTGGCGGCGAGCAGGAGACACCAGAGCAGCCAGAGGACGGCTTTTGGGGACACCCGCGAATCGACTCGTGCGTGGTCAATCGGGATGATGTCCGCCTGGGCTGGAGCTACCCGGATCTTGTGAAGTCTGGCGAGTTTCCGAAGGTGATCGTGGAAAGCGAGTGGCTGCAGAACGGTGAGGTGGTCTACAGGTACTCGTATGACGCGGTTGTCGAGTATGAGACAGAGCAGAAAGGGCATCGCTACGGATTCTCGCTGTATCGGGAGGATGCGCTAGTGGTCGGCGCGAGGGCGCGGCTTGTAGACGCAGAGAATCCGTCGAGAGCAACGAGCTGGGTCGAGTTCGAAGTGGCATCGGGTGATACTGAGTGCACCATCAAGTAGGAGTCTGACTATGCGGCCTCTGGCGCCCTTGGCTCCGACAGAAACCGCCCGGCACTCCCACAGTGCCGGGCGGTTTTGTGTGTCCGAAGCGAGTGGCCCAGAAGCCAGTTTCGGAGCATGCTGAAGTGAGCCGAGATCGCAGTCTCAGCGCGCAGCCTGGAGCATCGATCCCCTCGACGCTGTAGCGCGCATCTCAGCCCGTAGCCTGCGACCTCGGGCGAGATCCGTCCAGCGCGCATGACGATACATGGATCCCGTTCCTCGCGCGATGGTCAGCGTTGTGTGACACCACGGCTCGATGTCACAAGTGCGCCGATATTGCCTCCGTCAAGAGGAGGCACCCAATGAGTACCCTGCATCAATCAGCACGAACCGGGCGCTGGCAGCGCTGTGTAGCCAAGAGTCATTGCCCCTACGGAGAGCACAGGAGCATCCCCGACCTCGCACGAGCTGGAGGCGCGGAGATCGAGCCAAGCGGCCACGGCCAGACCCAGACCGTCTCGCCCCTGCTCGCCGGTGGCTACAGTGTCGGCACGGGCAAGCGCACTCAGTACTACCGGGAGGATGGCTCGAAGCTCACTCCCAAGGAAGCGCGGGTGAGGCGGAATCGAATCCAGCGGCTCCTACGGGCAGCGGGTGGAGCCTCGAAGCGAGCGGCGAAGCGGCAGCTCAAGCGCACCATGACCCGGGCGAAGCTCCGCGCGAAGTGGGCGGTGCAGGATAGCTCTGCCGCGATCCTCCTAGGGATTGCTCGGGCGCTTGAGGCTACGGCTGAGGGTTTCCAGCGCGAGGTCGATGCTCTGGCTACAGAGTTCGGGGATGAGTGGGAACTTCAGCTAGCGGCCTTCGAGGAGATCATGAATCCTCCGGGGGCGGACTGTTGAGCACCGTCCACTCGCCAGAGCCTGCGATCTGAGACGCTTTCAGCCCGTGATCGCACAACCTGCCCGCCTGAGCACCATCGACGCTTAGGCGGGCAGCGCTGTGGAGCGAGCGCGGAAAGCGCGAAGAGTGCGAAATGACTATGTCAATATGAAGCGGCCCAGGGGTGACGGCTTGATCTGGCCCAAGTGAGGTCTCGGCCGGGAGGGGCCTGGGTTAGATCCGTGTGCGTAGCGCGTCAGTGATCTGTTCGGTGGTGGGTGTTCCCTTGAGTCCGTGTGGGGTGGCGTAGACGCGGCAGGCGAGGTCGCTGGTGCGGCCGTCTGAGGGGAAGATGTCGGTGCCGTTGATCGTGATCGTCGGCGAGCCGGCGAACGGGGTTTCGGCTGCTTCTTCGGGAGTGCGCAGCAATCGGGTGGTGACGAGGACATCGGTGCGTCCCAAGGCTGTCAGCGCTTCCTGCGCGCGGGCTTGCGCGCTCTCCCAGCTCGGGCATTCAGCGATGTGCAGGATCTCAACGGTCATCTCCTCATTATCCTCTCCTCCCTGGCCCGGGGCGCTGGTCTCGAAACGCTCCGGCGGGACACCGGCGACGCGAACGCCTACCGGACCCTCCGACGATGCACCCGGAATCGTCTCGTCAACGCATTCACCGACAGGCCCTCGACCCGCGCCGCGCCCGGATCTCCGAATAGGAACCCTAGGAAGGCGAGGAGCCATAGGAGCGAATCGCCACCGATCCCGGCCGCTGCTGATCCCGAGTCGCTGATCCTCCTACTGGTGTGCGGCACCACGGCTCGGGCGATTCTCGGATCATTGTGGTGTCACACAACTTCCTCCTCAGCTCCTAATGAGATGCCGACTTGGAACCTACGATCTGGGCCGACACGGGGCCGTCTCGACCACCCAGAGGGGCAGGAACCCCGATCTCATCGATGCTCTGGCAGGAATCCTGGGGTGTGTCGGGGTGCCGATGGTGTGCCGGGTTCCCGACACACCCAGAACCGCGATCTCATCGATGCTCTGGGCTGAGTGTGTCGGTGTGTCGGGTATTTCAGGACCAACCTTCTACACGAGATCTGGAGTAGTCCACTTCTTGTAGAGGAGAAGTAGCTGCCGAAATGACGACACACCGACACAGGGGGCTACAGCCCCGATATAGCTGCCTATCTGGCGTGCCGTGCCGCCGACACACGCAGTGGCACACGGCACACCATACAGATGTGCGACACCACTACAGACCTTCACCGTTTTGATATGACAGTTGCGCAGCTCGGCGCTGGGGCTTTGGGGTGGTTCCCAAATGCTTACGGCTCGGAGCGGTGGATTGAGTTTGGCCTCCAGTGCCTGTGTGTCCTCTCCACCGCCCCGGGCCGTTTCTTTCATTTTGGCCGTTTTGATATACCTCTTGTTCCCCAACCAGGAACAGACGCACTTAAAACCTGGAGGACCCATGTCCAATAAAGATGTTGCCGCTCAGCTCGCTCAACTCCGTATTGAGGAGGGCGACCGGATGGAAGTCTTCTGCGAGAACTACAAGCCGTACGGCGGCTGGGATAGCGACGCATTGAAGGATGCTTACCTGGCTTCGCTGTCGGGCCAAGAGATCGCTGAATCCGCTGCACCGGCAGCCGCAACCAGCACCGATCGTAAGAAGTCACCCGCCAAGAGGGTTGCTGATAGTGATGGGCTCATCCCAGAGCGCTACGACGAATCCGGGCTCGGCGATGCCTTCATCGAGGCGCACCCCGAGCTGATCTGGAATAGCACTCGACGCACCTGGATGCGCTACGACGAATCCCGGGGGGTCTGGGATTTCTTCGGTAGCGAAGCCGCCGAGAAGATGATCGATGTGTTCCTCAAGAAGGTTCAACGGGACGGCGAGGAAGCCTTCGGCAAGGATGACTTTGCTGCCGGGAAGCGCCTAGGAGATCAGCGCACACAGGAAGCGGTGGCGAAGAAGATCAAGACCAAGCGGCACATCGAGCAGCGGCACCTTGACTCCGACCCCTACCGCCGAGTTTTTCTCAATGGGGTCTTCGATCCTCGATTCCCAGAAAAGGGCATGGCTCCCTTCGATCCCGAGCTTTACGCCACTCGTTGCATAGCGCTCAACTACAAGCCGGGCGCAACTCATCCCAGAGTCAAGGATGTCTTGGCACCCCTGCCTGATGATGCCCACGAGTGGTTCCAGCTCATGGCCGGCCAGTCCTTGCTGGGCTTCCAGCCCGCCGCCGAGTTCGCCATATTCCTCCACGGTCCCACGGCTGGCAACGGCAAGTCGATGGAGATTGATTGGCTGGAGTCAACGGCAGGAAAGTACATCGAAGAGGATCCGGATCAGAGCGGATACTCTGCCAGACCAGATCAGGCGACGCTCCTTGCCGGGGATAACTACGACCTTGTCAGCTTCGAGGGTCTGAGCCAGGCGATCATCGAGGAGCTGCCCGACAAGCACATCCACTCTTCTCCCTTCAAGCGGCTCATCGGCACCGACAGTTTCAAGGGACGGCAGATCCGAGAGAAGCACCGGATGATCCACAACCGAGCAACCCTCTGGATCACCTGCAACATTTTCCCCTCCATCGACAGCTCCGACCAGGGCGTTATCCGGCGGATCAAGATCATTCCCTTCACCAAGAAGTTCGTGGACACCCCCGAAGAGCTGAGCAAGTACCCCGCTGGGACTGCATTCCTGAAGGATCCCAGCCTCAAGAAGATGGTGAAAGAGGACACGGCACTCAAAGAGGCGTTGCTTGCCTTTCGGATGGCCGGGGCAATCCGCTGGTGTGCAGCACCAGAGTCCAAGCGTGCCGCCCTCGAGGGAGCCGTCCCGGCAAGTGTTGCCCGGGCCACTGCGGCCCAGCTTGAGCGGGAAGACACTATCCAGGCATGGCTCGATGACTGCATCATCTTCGATCCCCGCGAGGACGAGAACGGCGAGACCCTGGCTCCCGCACACTACTGCCTCACCATGGACCTCTACCGCAGCTATAGCGCTCATCTGAAGGCAAGCGGCCACGCTTACGGCGTGAAGCTCAACACCTTCCAGGATCGGTTTGAACTCAACTTGAAGGTGCAGGCGAGCCAGCTGCAGAAGGTACGGGGAAGAGTGAGCGGACTATCTCACTCTCGCTACGAGACAGCCGATGGGGAGTTCGAGAAGCCCGGCGCAACGCCTCGCCATGTGAAGGGAATCCGCTTCCGCACCGTACTGGACGACAACGAGATCAAGCCCGGTCTGACCGCCGAGGAGATCAAGCGACTCAAGCTCATCGATCTCGTGAACCAGATGACGCTTGCTGGGATCACCGTCGAAGACCTCGCTGAGGCAGTGGAGAACGATCCCCGAATACTCGTGCCAGCAGATGCGTCAATCGATGACCTCGAAGGCCTGGATGACTGAGTAGAGGAATTACATCCGAATGTGTGTCTACGCCCCGATCTTCACCATTTTGATATTGATCCGTAGGACCACTAACCCCGGGCATTCGCCCCGGAAAGGAAACCATGAGAAATGAGAATCTTAAACGCCTCAGAGACCACCGTCCCCTACGGATTCTATGAGGGCATGGACCTCCAGGAGTTCGCTCAGGAGCACCACTTTGCAGCCGCGCGGCTCATGGAGGAAAGCCGCTTCAAGATCGAGTTCCCCGATCAGTACTACGACCTCGATCTCTACCTACGCCAGGCACGACGGGCTTATCGCTTCGCTGGGCTTCGCTACCGGTGATGTGACACCACGACTGAAAGGAGAAGGATCATGCACACAAATCAAGACACTGCTCTCACTACTCGCTCTCTCAGGGAGCGGGTCGAGTCTCGGCTCACTCATCTCGATCTCGGCAGCTACGACTTCGCTTGGCTCGATAGCCGGAATGTCGAGAAGATCACGGGTGAACTTCGGTGGCTCGAAGATGCTGCGGCTGAGTGCCGGGTGGAGGCTGCGGCTGGCGATGCCTCTCAGTTCGAGGGCTACGCGGAGACCCTGATCGCGAGTGCCGAAGCCTACGAGGAGGTACTTGAGGTCGTCCAGATCGAGAGCCACCTTCGCTGACCACTAGCCGCCGCGAGGGGCCGCGATCCGTAGTGGATCGCGGCCCCTTCCCTTTGTCCCGAGGCTCATCTTCACCGTTTTGATATAGCTCCCGAGCCGATGGACGGCTGACCTTAGGAAGGAGCAAGACAATGCTAGAAACCGCTGAAGTGACTGGGAACTTCGTACTGCCGACACCCCGAGGCGGCGAGACAGAGCTAACCCGCGAGCAGTACCGCTATCTCATCGATGATGGTGGGCTCACAGCTCGCCAGCTCACCACGCTGACCGCTGCATCTCAGATCCTCGATCATGTCAGCACCGATGAGCCTCTGAGCTTCGCCCAGATCGTGGGGCGTATCCATGAGGATCAGGATGCTGTTCCTTCGAGCACTGAGCGCAGGGCGCTCGATGCTCTTCTTGCGGCTCAGCTCATCAGCCGGAGGGGTGGCGGGTGGACGACTCGCTATGTCTCCCCGGGCCGTCGAGTCCGGTGATGAGTGTGCGACACCACGGCTCGCCATGTTCTCGCGCTCTCGCTCTGAGCCTTCGGCCATTGCGAAGGCTCGGAAGCTCACGCCCTGGTGGCTCAGATGCTTTATCCCGGGCTACCGCTTCGGCTTCGAGCTGACTGCGTTGCCGGATCAGTACCGGGTGACCTACGCCCGCTGGAACAAGTACCGGGGAGCTGTGAATAGGAATCTCGTTCCCCGGCTCACGCTTACGCCGGATGAGTTCTGGGAGTGGTACGCCTGGCTCGATGGAGGCAAATGCTGACTCGGTGTGTGACACCACGGCTGAGGGCCGCGATCTGTTTTGGATCGCGGCCCTCATGCTGTTCAGGTCAACGGTCAGTCCTCGGCGTCTTCCTTCTCCAAGTCCTCAAGGACTTCGAAGGGCGACTCGACATCGCCGCGCCATGCTTCGATGCCTTCTCGAATCGCCAGCACAGCGACAACCAGCGCAGCAACGGAATCGGCCCACCACCAGCCGAAGAGGCTGTTGAGGACAAGGCCGACGAAGACGGCGCCCGAGAGATAGATGCAGAGGATGAGCTGCTTGGCATCTGCCATCACGCTCTTGGAGTTCAGCTCTCGGCCCGTGCGAACCTCATACCAAGCGAGGAGCGGCATGACGACGAGGCTCAGCGCTGTGATGCCCAGGCCGAGGGGGCTATGCTCCGGCCCCTCCTGGTTCACCAAGCTGAGTACGGCGTCGACGGTGACATAGGCGGCCAGTGCGAAGAAGGCGAGGCCGATTGCCTTGACGGTGACCTTCTCCCAGCGCTCAGGATCCTTCCTCGTGAACTGCCAGGCGATGGCGGCAGCAGAAAGAACCTCGACCACCGAATCGAGGCCGAAGCCGATGAGGGCGGCGGAGGATGCCAGGGTGCCAGCCCAGATAGCGACTACGGCTTCGATGATGTTGTAGGTGATCGTGAAGCCGACGATGAACCGGACTCGCCTGTGGAGCCTCGCCCGGCGCTCGGTGGTCAGTGCCGCCATCATGCTTCGACTCCGCAGCATCCAGGAACGGTGCAGGACGAGTCAACGCAAGGAGCGTCCTCCTGCACGGCGAGGCTCACATCGAGCAGAGTCATCAGTGCCGCTGTCAGATGCGGATCTGCGATCTCGTAGCGAGTCTGGCGCCCTTCGGGCTCTGCCACGACGATGCCGCAATCCCTGAGGCAAGTGAGGTGGTTCGAGACATTGGATCGGGTCAGCTCCAGTGATCTAGACAACACGGCAGGATAGCTCGGCGCTTCGAGGAGGGCCAAGAGTATCCGCGAACGAGTGGGATCGGCCATAGCGCGGCCAAGCCTGTTCATCACATCGAGGCGGGAAGCAATAGTCAGCATGCGATGACTATACAGTATTTGCTGACCTATTGTAAAACTGGCGAACCAGTGCGTCTCAGTCCGAACCTGAGCCAGACGACACAGGGATCACGACTCCCGAAGTGAACCATTGGACCAAGGTTGCAGCGAGGATCACAGCTGCTCTCGCTTCCTCCAGGGTGGCATCCGCATAGTCAGGTCGTCCGTGGCGACTCTCGTGGCCTCGCCAGATTGTCCGGAGCATCATGGCCAAGCTCTTTGCCCCGGGGGCCTTCGCGCTGTCGCGGAATACCAACTGCCACTTGGGGGTGTCAGCCTCGAGGATCGAGAAGAGGTTTGCGAGCGTAGGCTCCGGTCCACCGACCGGGATGACAGAGAGGGCCGCTGTTTCGACCGCCACAACGGCGTGGCTGTAGGCCACCGAGGCTCGGGGGCTCGTGCCGTAAGCGTCGAGCCAGGCTTCCTGCAGCTTGAGGGAGGCGGCGTCCTTTGCGCTGAGCGCTGCGCTCATGGCCTTGCGCACTCCATCGGGCACTCTCTTGACGAGTCTCGCCTTCGTGCCGTTCCACCGGATCACCGTCCAAGCTGAGCCGCCGTTGCTGAGCACCAACTCCAGTGGGTGTGCCTCTGCGTAGGGCGCGTAGTGAGTAGTGCTCGCGAAATAGTCGAGGAGGTTGGTGAAGGTCGCGTCATCGAGCGTACGCAAGCGAGGAAGCACAGTGTCCTTCCAGCTCAGGAAGGTATCTGCGCGGAACCCGACATCCGCATGGGCAGCGTTCTGGAAATCGATGAACCTGTGCGAGTAGACATAGCCCCGCTCCTCGCCGACGGCGTTTCCCAACCATCGGAACACCGCTTCCCGCAGGTAGCCGGGGAACTCTTCGATCAGTGCGTCCTCATGACCGGTCGGGATTACGGGACGCCACGCTTCTTCGCTCACGGGATCAGGGTATCGACTCGCTCGACATTCGAGGCGCGATCGTGGGTCCTTCGTCTGTGTCTGGAGCGGATCACTTAACGAGCGTTTCTTGTCACCCCTTAGTTGATATGGGTTCCCGTAACCACTAAACGGTTGCCATTTAGTCGCCCAACAAAGGAGCAGAAAATGAGCGTCGAAGAACGAGAGCCCGCATTCTGGGGCTACATCCGAGCATCGACTGAGGAACAGCGGGGAACGCTGCTTACTCAGAAGGAAGAGCTGGAAGAGGCTGGCTGTGTCCGCGTGTTCGTGGACGATGACCAGTCGGGCATGAGCAATATGACTGATGAGGGGACCGCCTGGCAAGAGCTTTCGATCATCGCTCAGCCCGGTGATCGAGTGGTGGTCATCTCGCTTTCCCGTCTCGGCAGGGAGAACCACGAGCTGATCTATGCGGTTGGCCAGCTCAACAAGAGGGGGATCAGCGTGTGGACCCTTGACGACAACCTGATCTACGACGACATCAACAACGAGACTCAGATCCTCAATCTCAACATCAAGTCCTTCTCTGGCACTTCTGAAGTACTGAAAACCCGCGCTCGGACGAAGACGGCGCTAGGCCTTCGGTCTGCGGCAGGCATGAAGCTCGGGCAGAAACCGAAGCTGTCGAGGAGTCATGTCGCATACATCCACACGCTCCACGAAGAGGGACACGGGATCAAGCACATCGCCGGGGCCGTCAAGGTCTACAGCAAGAAGTACGGCAAGGAGATGCCCATCAGTCCCACTACCGTCCAGAAGGTCCTCAAGGGTACCTACGGGATGACTGTGGAGGAGTGGCAAGCCACCAACGACAAAGCGCGAGAGCAAATGTACAAGACGGCTGACGCGATGCGCCGGGTCAACCAGATGAAGCGAGAGGAGAAGGCTGATGCGTGACACCACTCCAGGCAAGCGACCATCCCGGGAGATCCCTCGCTACAGCGGGACCCTCCCGGAGGCTCAGCCTCAGCAGCACCGTCCAACCTACGATCCCAACCGGCGACCGAGACGGCACATCGTGCTCCCGGCTCGCTGGTGGGTCTGGCTCTCCATCGGCATCGGCCTCGCTGTTGTGGCCAATGTCCTCGCTGGAAGGGGGTGATGGCATGGCTGGCAAGCTGAAAGGACAGCCGAAGAAGATCGGCGGATGGTTCTACCGGAAGCTGCCCTGGTATGGGAAGGTGCTCATCCCCGTCGTGGTGCTCGTGGCGATCCTCTACGGGGTCGAGTGGGCGGCGGGACTATTCGCCTGATCGATATGACCCGCTGACGGATCGACCGATCTGTCTCGCTATGGAACTGTGAAGTAATTGAAGGCCGGGGATCGATGATCCCCGGCCTTCGCTTTATCCTTCAGACCTCGCGGGCTCGCAGATACAGCTCTCTGTCTTCGTCTGTGATGTCCGCGTAGGGCACCAGTCGATAATGCGCCTCTCGGATCACGGCGACCTGCGAGTCTTGTAGGCCAAGCTCGAACATCGCGATCTTGTCATCGTCCATGAACTGCACGGCAATGGCGCGCGCCGCCATGTGCGGCCACTTCTCGCCGCATACCCCGAGGTCCTGCTCGATCTGGGTGAGGCCGATCTCGTCAGTGCCGCCCTTGGCCTGCACGGGCAGGATGTATTGGACTCCGAAGCGGTCAAGGCCGACATAAACCTCGTCGACCTCGACCTGGCCGATGCCCTTCACTGTTGTTCGAAGGTGGTTCTGCAATGAGTAGGTAGTAAGCCCTAGGAAAATGTCTAGGAGCCGGTTGTATCGAACTAGAGCGAGAAGGGCCTGCTCGTCCCCGAGCGCCGAGGCTCGGATGATCTCGGGCGTGGAATCCGGAACCTTTGTGGTGATGAGACCTTCTCGGGGCAGCACCCTCACCTGATGGGGCACAGCCACGAGCTTGTACTTTCCCTTTCCCGCACCGCGAATGATCCACTCCGACCCCTCGGGGGCTTTACTCGTGATGCTCAGTGGGAGTGGCTTCCGGAAGCGGAAGTAGTAGACCAGATCCGCGGGGTTCTCGACTCGCTCCACACCGATTGCGTCGGCAGCATGATTGAGTTCAGACTTCGCGAAAGCCACCTCGGTCGCTCCCTCGGTGTAAGCGAGCTCGAATACCAAATCGAGGATCTGCACATACCGATTCGGCTCACGCTTGGTAGCCACCATCAGCCGACCTTACGATCTCGCTGAGGGATGACGCGCTCGACGAGGCCAAAGTAATCGTGCGCCTGACCAGCTGTCATGTAGAGCAGATCTGTGGAGCCTAGCTTCACCGGCTTGCCCTTGATTGGGGTGACCTCGTCTGCCTCCAGGATTGCGGTACCAACTGCGCGTCCAAGGCGGGCCGGAACCGAGTTTCCAATCTCTCGGAATCCGTTCCACTTCGTCACATGGAATCGGAACCAGTCGGGGTAGCCGTGCAAGCGAGCGGCTTCTCGCACCGTGATGACACGGGGGTGGACAGGGTGAATCGGTCGAGGCGCCGTGTATGCGCCGCGGTCCGAAGCCGTGCCCGCCCTAAGCGTGTTGCAGAGTCCATCCGGGTGAAGTCGCAGGAACCGGCTCACAGTCTCAGTGGTTCCGGGCTCCGCGCTTGCGAAGCGGTCGATGGACTTCTTGGTGTGAACTGTTCGAGCAGAAGAGGTCAGCTCATCCGCGAGCCGTGGGCGCGGGCGTGAGTAGTCAGAGGGATCCTTCTTCGAGCCCCGGAGCTTCGCGGCATACTCGCTTGGCTTCCCGTAGGTCACACCAGATGTGTTGTCATCGTGGAGAAGTTCAGGGAACTGGTCGGCATCCGGCAGGTCACCAAGCGCTTCGAGAACGCTCGGCCCCAGTGGGAGATCGTTGCCCTTGGGAACAACACCCTTGATCGTCCTAGGAGTGTGCGTTGCTTCCGGATAGCTGGGAAGCGCAACATCCTTCCGAGCGCCCATTACGAAGACCCGACGCCGTGATTGCGGCGAACCGTAGTCGGCGGCCTGGAGAACCTTGATGGGAGCTACAACTCGGTACTCTCCATCCGCCTCTACCATCTCGACAACTTCATCGACGAGCTGTCTGTGTCCGCCGACCATGAGGCCAGCAACATTCTCCATGAGGAAGTAGCGGGGCTTGAGCTCCAGCACCACGCGGATGAACTCTTTGAGCAGAGCGTTGCGTGGGTCATCGATAGCGCGACGACCGATCATCGAGATTCCCTGGCAGGGCGGTCCACCAGCCACCAGATGAATCTCACGGTCACCGATCTCCGACTCTTCTCGAATCTGCTTGCCGGTGATCTTCGAAACATCTGCGGCAAAGGTCTTGCCGTACGGAAAGTTGAACTCGTGAACCGCTGCGTGGATCGGGTCGAACTCAACGGAGGCCGCGATCTCGAAGCCCGCTTGCTCCAAACCGAGCGAGAGGCCACCCGCTCCAGCGAAGAGATCAACAGCGATTGGGCGGCGAACATCGATCGACATGACCATCACTCTAGCGAAGATATGTTCGTAGTTCTCTGCTGGCCCCGGTGTGCCGTCACGGACCGTCATTGACGCTTTCAAGGCTCTGGAGAGTGACGCCCTCAGCGCGCCTAGGCTGCGATCTCAGCCCGTTCTAGACGACCCTCGACGGTGTGTGCATGTCGACCAGAAGGTGCGCTCAGATCGCGTATCCCTCGACCGGGCCCTCCGTGTTCGGCTTCCATCCGAGTGCGGGCGCTACATGCTTCGCGAACGACTCCAGGACATGTACACAATAAGCAACCCCCAACTGGTTCGGGATGGTCAGGAGGAGCGTGTCGGCGCTCATCACCGCCTCATCCCGCTTCAGCTGCTCGATGAGGACGTCGGGCTCGGCGGCGTAGGTCTTGCCGAACGTGGAGCGGAAGCCGTCGATGACGCCGATCTGGTCGCCGTTCTCCTCGCTGCGCAGACCGAAGTAGGCGCGGTCCATGTCGGAGATCAGCGGGAAGACGCTCCGGCTGACCGACACGCGGGGAGCGCCGGTGTGCCCGGAATCCTTGTAGGCGGCGCGGAACAGGTCGATCTGCTCGCGCTGCAGCTCGTGGAACGGCTGCCCCGTGGCCTCGGTGACCAGGGTCGAGCTCATCATGTTGAGGCCCTTGCGTCCGGTCTCCTCGGCGGTCGCCCGCGAGCCGGAGCCCCACCAGATGTGGTCGCGCAGCGTGGGCGACTGCGGCTCGATCGCGAGGTAGCGCCCTTCGCCGACCATCCGCGGGTCACCGGGGGCAAGTCGCTCGCCGTCGATCGCCCGCAGGAAGATGTCGAACTTCTCGCGCGCCAGCACACTGCCGCGCTCGGGGTCCTCCTCGTCGCGGAAGCCGAACGCCTCGTAGCCGCGCAGCGCGGTCTCGGGTGAGCCGCGGCTCACGCCGAGCGCGATCCGGCCGTCGGCGATGAGGTCGAGCGCGGCGGCCTCCTCGGCGAACTGCAGCGGGTTCTCGTAGCGCATGTCGATCACGCCGGTCCCGACCTCGATGCGCTTCGTGCGCGCGGCCATCGCCGACAGCAGCGGCATGGGCGAGGCGGCCTGCCGCGCCCAGTGGTGCACGCGCACCGAGGCGCCGTTCACCCCGATCTCGTCGGCACCTTCGGCGATCTCGATCGTCTGCTTCAGCATGTCGCCCGCTGTGCGGGTCGCCGACCCGGGCACGTCGGCGTAGTGCCCGAACGAGAGGAATCCGAAAGCCTTCATGGTCTATTCCAACGCATGGATGGCACGGCTATTCCCCCGCGACCAGGAAGCCGTCGAACACCAGGGAGCGGATGCGGGGTTCGAGTTCGGTCCACAGCTCGGTGAACGGCACCTCGAAGAGATCGGCGAGCGCGGCGGCGATCTGCCCGACCGTCAGGTCTCCGTCGCACGCGCCGACGAATGCGGCGAGCGCGGGGTCGACGTTCTCCGTGCGCGCGAAGCCGCTTCCCTGACGCAGCTCGATCACGCTCGGATCATCGTTGCCCGGCAGCAGATGACGCGCTTCGGTGACGTCGGGCGCGGCCAGCAGGCGGGAGGGGATGCCGCCCGCGAGGCGGTCGTGCGCCGCGAGGCCGGCGGCGAGGGCCGCCCCCACGTGCGACAGCGGCTGCCCGATCCTCTCGACGCGGCGGATGGGGTCGTGCTGGGCCCCTGACCCACCGAGCCCCTGGGCCCCTGAGCCGCCTGGCTGGGCCCCTGAGCCTGTCGAAGGGCGCCGGATGAGCACGTATCCGAATCCGATCGAGGTGACGCGGCGGGCGTCGAAGTCGTCGAGCCAGGCGGTGAGCAGGGGCGTGAAGCCGGCATCGCGCGGCGTGGTTCCCCCGTCGCGGATCCAGAGCTCGGCGTAGGCGAGCGGCGACAGCTGCTCGCGCTCGATCACCCACAGGTCGAGGTCGCCGGGCACCCAGGCGTCGAGCCGCGCGAGCCCTGCCACGCCGGCTCGCGATTCCCAGTTGCCGAGCAGCTGCACGATGCCGCCGGTGGTGAGGAAGGCCGGTGCGGTGCGCACGAACTGCTCGACCAGCGCATCGCCGACCAGTCCTCCGTCGCGGTACTCGTAGGCCGGAACGTCGTCGACGCGCGGCGTGATGACGAAGGGCGGGTTCGAGACGATGAGGTCGAACGCCTCGCCCGCGACCGGCTCGAACATGCTGCCCCGGCGGAACTCGATGTTGTCGACCGCGTTCAGGCGCGCGTTGAGCTCGGCGAAGGCCAGCGCCCGAGCCGAGATGTCGGTGGCGACGACCACGCGGGCGCGTCGTGCGACGAGGAGAGCCTGGATGCCGCATCCGGTGCCGAGGTCGAGCGCGCGGTCGACCTCGATGGGCACCACCGTCTCGGCCAGCGTGCGCGACGCCCCGCCCACCCCCAACACGTGATCGGCGGGCAGAGCACCGTCGAGCGCGACCTCGTCGAGGTCGCTCGCGATCCACCACTCCCCCACGCCGTCGGCGTCGACGAACGACTGGGGTCGCAGCAGCGCGGTCGGGCGTACCGTCTCGGCATCGACGGCCGCGAGTCCGAGCGCGACGAGGCCGTCGACCCCGAGGCGCGGCAGGGCCTCGGCGACCGCCGCGACGGGTTGCGACATCCCGAGCACGAAGAGACGGCCGAGGGTGGCGAGAATTCCGTCGTCGCCCTCGATCGCCCGCAGGATCGGTTCCCGCATGCCCCGCGCGAGCGCGTCGTCGGCCTCCTCGCCCCACAGACGGCGCAGCGGCTCGGAGCGGAGGTCGGCGGCGTCGAGATCGGCGGCGAGAGCGGCGCAGCGCCGGGGCTCCGGTGCGGGCGTGGTGGAGTCGGACACGGCCGTCACTCTACGCGTCTTCAGGGTTCTCCTCCCCGACCCTCCTAGAATCGCAGGGTCAGTACTCACGAGCAGCCCTCGTCCCGAGGCGTTCGAGGAAGACCTACATGTCCGTGACTCCCCTCGAAACCGGCTTCCGTGCGCGCCTGCACCGGCTCGCGCGCACGACCGGGATTCTGGCGATCGCGCTGACCCTGGGCGCATCCGCCGTGCCGAGCGCGGCCACGGCCGCGGAGACGCCGCCTCCGGATGACGCGAGCACCGTCGAGCTGCACGTGTCGGCGGGCCTGCACGGCACGGTCGCACCGGGGAGTTCGACGTCGACGCTCGTCACGGTGCGGAACGAGACCGGATCCGAGCTCTCCGCCGGACGAGTGCACGTGGAGATCAACCCGACGCCGCTCGTCGACGCCGACGCCGTCGATGCCTGGCTCGACGATGAGACGGCTCCGGGCTCGTTCACCGAGCTGGGCAGCGAGAGCACCGATCCGGTCGAGGCCGACGGTTCGGCGACGACCTCGGTAGACGTGCCCTCGACGGCCCTGGGCGATCTCGGCCCCGGCGTGTACGCCCTGCGAGCCGAGCTGACGGGCGCGACCACCGGCGGTCCGTCCGCCGATGACGAGGTGGATCGGGATGCGACGGCGACCAGCGTCGTGGTCGTGCGACCGACCCGCACCGAGCCGGTCGGCGTGCTCGTGCCGATCACCGCGACACCGGCCGACGGCGTGCTCCTCACGGCCGACGAGCTGGCCGCGCTCACCGGCGCCGAGGGCGCCCTGACGGCGCAGCTCGACGGCGTCGCCGGCACGACCGCCGTGCTCGCCGTCGACCCGTCGATCCCCGCCGCGATCCGCGCACTCGGCACCGCCGCTCCCGAGCAGGCCACGGCGTGGCTCACGCGCCTCGACGCCCTGCCCAACGCCCGCTTCGCGCTCCAGTTCGGCGATGCGGATGCTGCGGTCCAGGCGCAGGCGGGTCTGACGGGTCTCCTCCAGCCGCTGACGCTCGCGCCGTACCTCACCGCGACGAACTTCCCCCTCGTGCGCGTCACCCCGGAGCCGACGGATGCCGGTGACGAGACCCCCGCGCCCACGCCGGCACCGACCGAGGTGCCCGCGCTCCCCGACGACGACGAGCTCACCGCCCTCGACGGCGCCCTGCCGGGCCTGCTCTGGCCCCGCGGCGAGATCGGCCCCGACGACCTCGCGGCCTTCGAGACGTACCTCGGCGACGGCACGACGACCGTCGTGCCGTCGTCGTCGGTCGGCGGCCAGAGCTCCGCGCACGCGGTCGCCGGCGATCACGACCTCCTGGTCACCGATGCGAGCACGTCTGCCGCACTGTCGGATGCCGCGGCCGAGACCGACTCGGCGGCCCGCGAACGGCTGCTCGCCGCGGCGGCGGCGCATCTCTTCCTCGCCGGGAGCCGTGCTCCCGGCGCTCCCCTTCTCGTCGGCCTCGATCGAGACGAGACGCGCTCCTCGGCGGCGCTGCGCGACGCGGTGTCGGCCGTCGACTCTCCCGGCTTCGACCTCTCACTCGTCCGCGACGCCGCCCCCGCGCCCGTCGCGGTCTCGTCCGAACCGCTTCCCACCGGTGCGCTCGACGTGGCGAATCTCCTCGCCGATGAGCAGACGCTCGTCGCCTTCTCCAGCATCCTGACCGATCCTCAGGTGCTGCTGGCGTCGGAGCGCATCCGCATCCTCCGTACCATCGCCGTCGGATCGTCCGGCCAGACGTTCGCCGAGAGGGTCGTCGCCCACCGGGCCCTCACCGCGGCGACCCTCGCCTCGGTCAGCATCCCGCCGTCGAGCACGATCCAGCTGCTCACGGCCAACGCCGACCTGCCGATCCGCGTGCGCAACGACCTTCCCTGGCCGGTGACCGTGCGCCTCACGGCCTCGCCCAGCGACCCGCGGCTCGAGGTGAAGCCGATGATCGAGACCGTCGTGCAGCCCTACTCGACCATCCGCGTGAAGGTTCCGGTGTCGGCGAGGGTCGGCAGCGGCGAGGTCGATCTCCGGCTCAGCCTGTACAGCCCCTCCGGTGTCGTCATCCAGAGCGAGCAGACGGTCAGGGTCGCCGTGCGCGCCGAATGGGAGGGCATCGGCCTCGGCATCTTCGGCGGTCTCATCGTGCTGCTGATCGGCCTGGGCGTGGTGCGCACCGTGCGCCGCAAGCGCCTCGAAGCCGCAGTGGCCGGTGCCGCCGACGCGGCAGCACTCGAGGCCGCCGAGCCCAAGGACGGTCGTGGTGAGTAGTCTCGGGCGCGCCAGCGTCGTCATCGGCGCCGGCACGATGGTGTCGCGCATCACCGGTCTGCTGCGCAGCATCGTGCTCGTGGGGGTGCTCGGCGCGGTCAGCTCGGAGGCCGCCGATGCCTTCACCTTCGCGAACACCCTGCCGAACAGTGTCTTCTCGCTGATCTCGGTCGGGGTGCTCACCGCGGTCATCGTGCCGCAGATCGTGAAGGCGACGGCGGATGCCGACGGCGGCAACGCCTTCATCTCCAAGCTGTTCACGCTCGGCACGGTGGTGCTCGTCGCCACCACGGCGGTCGCCACCATCGCAGCGCCGTGGCTCGTCGTGATCGTCGCGGGTCGGGCGCCGCTCGATGCGCAGGCCCTCGCCACCGCGCTCGCCTACTGGTGCCTCCCACAGATCCTCTTCTACGGGCTCTACGCCCTGCTCGGCGAAGCCCTGAACGCGCGGCGGATCTTCGGACCCTTCACCTGGGCACCGGTGGTCAACAACGTCGTCTCGATCATCGGCTTCCTGCTGCTCGGCGCGCTGTTCGCTCCGGTGCCCACGCAGGCGTCCGGGTGGACCACGGGCATGATCACCGTGCTCGGCGCGACGGCGACGCTCGGGATCGCGCTGCAGGCGGTCGTGCTCCTCGTGTTCTGGCGCCGCACCGGCCTCGCCCTCAAGCCCGACTTCCGTTGGCGCGGAGTGGGTCTGGGAACCGTCGGCAAGCTCGCGGGCTGGACCTTCCTGATGGCCTTCGCCAGCCTCGCCGCGGGAGTCCTCCAGGGCAACATCGTGAGCGAGGCCTCCGGATCGGGGGCATCGGCCACCGTCGCCGCGAACGCCTGGCTCATCTTCATGCTTCCGTACTCGGTGATCGTGCTGTCCATCGGCACCCCGTACTTCACGCAGATCAGCGAGCACGCGGCCGCCCGCCGCGACGACGAGGTGCGCGGCGACATCGCGCGTAGCATCCGCACCCTGCTCTTCTTCATCGTCGCCGCCGTGGCCGCCGTCGCGGCCGCCGCGATCCCGGCGTCACGCGTGTTCACCAGCTCGGCCGACGACGCCGAGGCGGCTGCGCTGGTGCTGCTGAGCTACCTGGTGAGCCTGATCCCCCTCACGATCCTGTTCATCGTGCAGCGGACCTTCTACGCCTACGACGACACCCGCACGCCGTTCTGGTTCACGATCTTCCAGTGCGGGCTGATCGTGGCCACCGCCCTCGCGGCCTGGGGTCTTCTCGAAGCGGGCGCGATCCCCCTCACCGGCCTCGCCGCCGCCGTCGCCCTCGGGCAGTCGCTCGCCAGCACCGTGCAGACGATCGTGGCCACGTGGCTGCTGCACCGGAAGATCGGCGGCCTCGGCATCCGTTCCTGGCTCGCCGCGATCACGCGTTTCGCCCTCGCCGGGATCCCCGCCGGCATCGCCGGCTGGCTGGTCTTCCTCGCCATGGGCGGAAGCTCGGGCTGGACCGCCGCCGAAAAGATCCCGGGTGCGCTGGGCACCGCGCTCATCGGCCTCGTCGTGGTCGTGGTGTACGTCGGGATCCTGGCCGCGATGCGCGCGCCCGAACTTCAGACCGCATCCGCTCTGCTGCGCCGTCTCCGACCCCGGGGCTGATCCATCCGCCGGTTCGGTGTCGTGCCGCCGGGCGCGCCACTGCGGGAATGCCCCGCGGCTACCATGGGTTGAATCACCCGTACGTCTATCGACGGCATCGCAGTTCTCACAGGGAAGAAGCACATGCGTCAGGTCATCATCATCGGTTCGGGACCCGCCGGTTTCACGGCCGCCATCTACGCGGCGCGCGCGAACCTCAAGCCGCTGCTCATCGCGAGCTCCGTCGAGGTCGGCGGCGAGCTGATGAACACCACCGAGGTCGAGAACTACCCCGGCTTCCCCGACGGCATCCAGGGCCCCGAGCTGATGGCCAAGTTCCAGGAGCAGGCCGAGAAGTTCGGCACCGAGGTGCTGTACGACGACGTCACCGACCTGCAGCTCGACGGCACGGTCAAGACGGTCACCCTCGGCAGCGGCGACGTGCACGAGACGCAGACGCTGATCTACGCCACGGGTTCCGCCTACCGCAAGCTCCAGATCGAGGGCGAGGAGCGCCTCTCCGGCTACGGCGTCTCGTGGTGCGCCACCTGCGACGGGTTCTTCTTCCGTCAGAAGACGATCGCGGTCGTCGGCGGCGGCGACTCGGCGATGGAAGAGGCCACGTTCCTCACCCGGTTCGCCGACAAGGTCTACGTGATCCACCGCAAGGACACGCTGCGCGCCTCGAAGATCATGCAGGAGCGCGCCTTCGCGAACGAGACGATCGAGTTCGTGTGGAACAGCGAGGTCGCCGAGGTGCTCGGTGGCGACAGCGTGACCGGCGTGAAGCTGCGCTCCACGACCGACGGCAGCGAGCGCGAGCTCGCCCTCGACGGTCTGTTCATCGCGATCGGCAACGACCCGCGCACGCACCTCGTGCACGACAAGCTGAAGCTGACCCCCGAGGGCACCATCTGGGTCGACGGGCGCTCGTCGGTCACCTCCGTGCCGGGTGTCTTCGCCGCCGGCGACGTGATCGACCCGACGTACCGCCAGGCCATCACCGCCGCCGGCTCCGGCACGGTCGCGGCCCTCGACGCCGAGCACTTCCTCGCCGACCTCGAAGACGTCTCTGTCGAGGTGCCCGCGGCGGAGGCCGCCGAGGTCCTCACGGCCTGACCCGCCGGGAACAGTTTCCCCTCTCCTGCTGTTGTAGCAGGGGAACCTCGAATCAAGGAGAACTCTGATGAGTGCAAAGGCAACGAGCCAGGCGACCTGGGAGCAGGACGTCCTTCAGGCCGACGGTCCCGTGCTGGTGGACTTCTGGGCCGAGTGGTGCGGTCCGTGTCGCATGGTCGCGCCGGTGCTGGACGAGATCCAGGCCGACAACCCCGACAAGATCACCATCCTGAAGCTCAATGTCGACGAGAACCCCGAGCTCGCGATGAAGTACCAGATCACGTCGATCCCGGCGATGAAGGTCTTCAGCGGTGGTGAGGTCAAGACGACCATCATCGGCGCCAAGCCCAAGTTCGCCCTCGAGAAGGACCTCGCCGCGTTCATCGGCTGAGTCCTCGCAGACCCACAGGCCGTCGTCTCCTTCGGGAGGCGGCGGTCTTCTGCGTGTCCGCGCACTCTCTTGTGCCGCGCACTGGCCTCCTGTGCCGTTACGGACCTCCCGTGCCGTTACGGATGTCCCGTGCCGTTACGGATGTCGGAGGAAAGCACGGATGCAGGGCGAAAACAGGCGAATCGGTCCGACAAGCGGGCAATCCCCCGACAGGTGAAACCCCGGATGCCGCGGGACCCTGGCCCGGGAGCCGAGGGGCGCAGGCGCAGGCGCGCAGTCAGGCCGCCGGCATCCGCGACATGCGTCAGGAGGCGTCGGCGACCGTCGGGTCCCACCGGCGGTGGCGCTGCTTCTCGTCGAGCAGTCCCCAGACGGCCGGAGTGAGCTCCGGATACTCCAGCGCGATCTGGCGCAACACGCGGTAATGCCGTGCCGCGTTCGGACGCACGCCGTCGTTCGCGGTGATGTTGTCGGCCCGCAGCAGATAGACCACGAGCTCGTCGACGCTCGGCAGTTCCTCCATGAACTCCCAGGGGTCTTCGCCCCCGAGCAGCCGCTCCTGGATGAGCACGGCGAGTTCGTCCGAGGCTTCGGCGCGCAGCACTTCGAGGCTGGCGCGGCGCTGGACGGACTCGGACATACGTCCAGCCTACGCGCGTGCAGGCCGCCGACGGCGCTCCACGGTGCTCTCGTCGGTCATCTCCTCGAGCTCCTTGCCCTTCGTCTCGGCGACCTTGAAGTACACGAAGAAGAACGACAGCAGGGCGAAGAAGGCGTAGAACCCATAGGCGAACGTGAGACCGATCTCGGCGAAGGCGGGGAACGTCGTCGAGATGAAGAAGTTCGCCGCCCACTGCGCGGCAGCGGCGACGGCGAGGGCGCCGGCGCGGATGGAGTTCGGGAAGATCTCCCCCAGCAGCACCCAGACCAGCGGGCCCCAGCTCGCGCCGAAGAACACCACGAAGCCGTTCGCGCAGATCAGCGCGACCGTCGCCCACGGATCCGGCAGGGTCGCCGTGCCCTCGGCGTCGAGGGTTCCGAACGAGAAGGCCAACGCCATGAGCCCCAGGGTCACCGTCATGCCGACCGATCCGACGAGCAGCATGATGCGTCGCCCGACCCGGTCGACGAGCAGGATCGCCACGATCGTGACGACGATATTGGTCACCGAGGTGATCACGGAGGTGAGGAGGGCGCTCGACTCATCGAAGCCGACCGACTGCCAGAGCGTGGTCGAATAGTAGAAGATGACGTTGATGCCGACGAACTGCTGGAAGACCGACAGCAGGATGCCGACCCACACGATCGGCTTCAGTCCGAAGCGGCTTCCGCGCAGGTCGCGCAACGACTCCTTGCGCTCGGTGTCGATCGTGCCGGTGATCTCGGTGATCTTCGCCTCGACGTCGACGGTCCCGGTCACGGTCGAGAGCACTTCGGAGGCCTTGTCGATGTCTCCCTTGCGGACGAGGTAGCGCGGGGATTCCGGGAGCCGCAGCGACATGATCCCGTAGATCAGGGCGGGGAGCGCCTCGACGATGAACATCCACCGCCAGGCCGTCAGTCCCCACAGAGGCTGGTCGGCCTGACCGGCGATGCCGGCCAGCAAGGCGTCGGAGAGCAGAGCCGCGAAGATGCCCGTGACGATCGCGAGCTGTTGCAGCGATCCCAAGCGGCCGCGTACCGCCGCCGGCGAAACCTCCGCGATGTAGGCCGGGGCGATCACGGATGCCGCGCCGACGCCGAACCCTCCGACGACCCGCCAGATGATGAGGTCGATCACGCCGAAGGCGAGTCCGGAGCCGATGGCCGAGATCAGGAACATCGCCGCGGCGGCGACCATGACGGGGATACGGCCGTACTTGTTCGCGATCGGTCCGGCGAACCACGCACCGACTGCGCATCCGATCAGGGCCGAGGAGACCGCGAAGCCCTTCAAGCCGACACCGAGATCGAAACCGGAGACATCGCCGGCGAGGGCGTCGACGGCGCCGTTGATCACGGCCGTGTCGAATCCGAAGAGGAACCCTCCCAACGCCGCTGCGATGCTGACCGCGATGACCCGGCGCTGGATGTTCGCCGGGCTCGTTCCTCTGGACATGCCGTTCCCCCTCATCGTCGAGATGACGCGAGTCTAGTGACGCACGGTGCCCCTCGGGGCATCAGCGCGCGGTCCCGTAGCCCTGCTCCCCGATCTCCTCGAGAATCCGGTTGAGATCCTGGATCGACGCGAAATCGATCGTGACCTGGCCTTTCCGCGCGCCGAGAGCGATCTTCACGCGAGTGTTGAGACGATCACCGAGCTTGCTCGCCACTTCATCGAGATAGGCACGGCGTGCGCCCGGTGTCGGCTTGGGCGTCTTGCCGGCGGCCCCGGGCTGCGCCTTCGCCGCCTCTTCGGTCGCCCGCACCGACAGATCCTCATTGACGACCTTGTCGGCCAGGCGCTGCATCGCCTCGGGAGTCTCGAGGCTGAGGATCGCACGCGCATGTCCTGCCGTGAGCACACCCGCCGCCACCCGCTGCTGCACCGGCACCGGGAGCTTCAGCAGCCGGATCGTGTTGCTGATCTGAGGACGCGAACGCCCGATCCGCCCCGCGAGCTCCTCCTGGGTGATCCCGAAGTCCTCGAGGAGCTGCTGATACGCCGACGCCTCTTCGAGAGGGTTGAGCTCGGATCGGTGCAGATTCTCGAGGAGTGCGTCTCGCAGCAGGTCTTCGTCGGCCGTTTCGCGGACGATCGCGGGGATGGACTCGAGCCCCGCCTCTCGGGCAGCCCGCGTACGGCGCTCACCCATGATGAGCTCATAGTCGCCGTCGGCGTTCTTGCGCACCACGACCGGTTGGAGAACGCCGAACTCACTGACGCTGTGCACCAGTTCTGCCAGGTCGTCGGGATCGAAGTGTGTGCGGGGCTGTCGCGGGTTCGGCACGATCTTCTGCGGATCGACCTGCACCAGACGGATGCCGGGCACCGCCGTCAGATCGTCTTCGGGCGGAGCGATCGTCTCGATCTGAGCCTCGCTCGGACGCAGGCTCGCGCCGGGGAAGAACACGTCGACAGGACGCTCGGTCTGGTCCGCCGTCGGGATCAACGCGCCGATGCCCCGTCCGAGTCCAGTGCGCTTCGCCATCATCTCTCCTTGCTCTGCGTCGGCGTTCGCGACGCGATCTCGACAGCGGCCTCGCGATACGCGATCGCGCCGGCGGACTGCCCATCGTATGCGATCACGGTCTGACCGAAGCTCGGCGCTTCGGAGACGCGCACCGACCGCGGGATCACCGTCTGCAGCACCTGCGTCGGGAAGTGCGCGCGCACCTCGTCGGCCACCTGCTGGGCGAGACGCGTGCGGCCGTCGAACATCGTCAGCAGGATGGTCGACAGATGGAGATCGGGGTTCAGGTGCTTCTGGATCATCTGGATGCTGCCGAGCAGCTGGCTCAGCCCTTCCAGGGCGTAGTACTCGCACTGGATCGGGATGAACACCTCGGATGCCGCCGTGAAGGCGTTGATCGTGAGCAGGCCGAGCGACGGCGGGCAGTCGATGATCACGAAGTCCATGGCCGTGTCGGCGAGGTAGTCGTCGAGCGCGCGCCGAAGACGATGCTCGCGCGCGACCTGGGCGACCAGCTCGATCTCCGCACCCGCGAGATGGATCGTGCTCGGCGCACAGAACAGATTCGGATCCTCAGGGCTCTGCTGCACGATGTCGGCGAGAGGGAACTCCTCGATGAGGACGTCGTAGACGCTCGGTACATCGCCGCTGTGCGGCACGCCCAGCGCGGTGGACGCATTGCCCTGAGGATCGAGATCGATGACGAGGACCTTGCCGCCCAGGCCGGCGAGAGCCGAGGCGATGTTGACGGCGGAGGTCGTCTTGCCGACGCCGCCCTTCTGGTTCGACACCGTGAAGATGCGGGTCTCCCCCGAGAACTCGACCTTCGTGGCCTCGAGCGCTCGGCGCCGGGCGGAGAGGTCGGCGAGCTCCCGCGCGAGCGGTGTATCCATGCCGAACGACTGCTGCGGCGATGCCTTGTCGGGCTGTTTCACGTGAAACATCCACTCCTTTCGGGGCCGCGTTCCACTCTAATCGCTGCGGCTGACGTTCGACTCCGCGGAGGCGGGGACGGCGGGCGGCGGGCCGTCGGTGAGCACGGGGGACGCGGTCAGCAGACTTGTGTGCGGCGAGGTGTCGGCGGGCTCGGGGGCGGATGACTTGCGAGCGGATGACTTGTGGGCGGCGGGGTGGGGCGTTCCCTTCGCTCGCAGAGCGGGGACCCTCCCGCTTCGCGGGCCCCTCCCGATGCTCGCTCCGGGAACGCCGCACCCCGCCGCGGTGCTGCCGGGATGCTGTCCCGCGTCGCGGGGGACGGCATGGGATGCGATTCGCGGGCGAGACCGCCGCGCTGGTCGATACCGTCACGCCGAAGGTTCACGATGTCGACGCACCGATCAGGCTGACGGCATCCGCCGGTTGATTGGCGGTCACTGCCCCGCGCGTGGCCCGGCTTGCAGCCAGAACCGGTTCCGGTGCTCCACTGTTTCACGTGAAATGTACTGCCGAGCCGGCGTTTGCAGCCACTGGCGCTGTTGCTATACCCCTCCGGCGTCTATGACGACGCGCACTACCTTTCTGGCGGACCCGCCGCTCGGTGAGGGTTGGGAAGCGGTGATCGCTCAAGGGAATGTTTCACGTGAAACGTCAGCTCGCGCTTGGTAGTCGCTCAGTCGACGACCGCTGACCTCGTCAAGAATGGCAGTACACGCGGATGTCAGCGTCACTCACCGATCTCCCCCACTGAGCAGTACACCGATGGCGATGGCCCCGATGCGGCTCAAACGACGACGCACCCCACCAACGCGCGCGACCGCAGGAGCGTCCGGCTTCCCGGAGCGAGCATCGAGAGGGCCCGCGAAGCGGGAGGGTTCCCGCTCTGCGCACGAAGGGAAGTCGAACCCTCCCGCCCCCAAGCCCGCTACGACGAAAGTGACCGCCGCGCACACCCCCGTTTCACGTGAAACATCGGCTAAAGCACCTCAATGCACCACCCACCCCGAAGGCGCTCACCAATGCGCACGACCGCAGGAGGGTCCGGCTTCCCGGAGCGAGCATCGGGAGGGGCCCGCGAAGCGGGAGGGTTCCCGCTCTGCGAACGAAGGGAAGCCGGACCCTCCTGCCCCCAAGACCCTGCAGTAACGGCAACGCCGCGGACCCCGCGGTTTCACGTGAAACATCGCCCCGGCCCAAGGCTCGTGACGTCAGCGCACGCGAGCCCGGACGACCCGCGTCGTCTCGGGCAGCACCCCTTCCCCCAAGACCTCGACGCGGACATCGTCGAGGCGGTGCTTCTTGATCTGCTTCCGCGCGGCCTCGATCTCGTTGCCGGCGTTCATGCCTTTGAGGAGTGCGAGCTCCCCGCCGTCTCGCACGAGCGGCGCGGTGATCGGGATGAGCGTACGCAGGGCACTCACGGCCCGTGCTGTCACGACGTCGAATACCTGAACCGGACGAACCTCTTCGGCACGAGCGCGGACCACCTCGACGTTATCCAGGCCGAGCGCCGCCACCTGCTCATCGAGCCAGGTGACGCGACGCTCCATCGGCTCGATCAGAGTCCACTGCACGTCCGGACGCGCGATCGCGAGGACCAGCCCCGGGAGTCCGGCTCCGGAGCCGATGTCCGCAACAGAACCGTGGAAGAGGGGAGCCGCGATGACGCTGTTCAGGATGTGTCGAGTCCAGAGACGCGGCAGTTCGAGCGGCCCGATCAGTCCGCGTTCTTCGCCTTCCTCCGAGAGTGCGGCGGTGAACGACCGCGCGACGTCGATACGGTCACCGAACAGTCTCGCCGCGACCGCCGGTTCGGCTTCGACAGACAGCGGGACGTCGCTCATGAGAACTCGAGACGATGTTTCACGTGAAACATCACCGTCGGCGGAGCACCGTGTGGCGGTCGGCGCCCTCGCCGTACGACTCAGAGACGAGGCCTCGCTCGGCGGCGATGTCGTGCACCAGCTTGCGCTCATAGCTCGACATCGACGGGAGCGACGCCTGCGACGAGCCCTCATCGAGCTTCGCGGCCGCGGCATCCACCAGCGTCTCGAGCTGCCGGCGACGCGTGTCGCGCGATCCGCCGATGTCGAGGATCAGGCGCGAGAAGACCCCGGTCTTGTTCTGCACGGCCAGGCGCGTCAGCTCCTGCAGCGCCTGCACCGTGTCGGGTGCCGACAGCAGGGCGAGTCCGTCTCCCTCAGCCTCGACCGAGACGTAGGCACGGCCCTGGCGTACGTCGAGATTCAGGTCGCCGTCGATGTCGGCGATGTCGAGGAGCTCTTCGAGGTAGTCGGCCGCGACGTCACCTTCGTTCTCCAGCTGAGCCACCGTGGGCTCGACGCTCTGCGTCACGACTTCGCTCATGAACCGCTCCCCTTCTTCTTCGCCCGCTTCTTTCCGACGGGCTGCTGACGCTTCGGTGCCGCTGCCTTGGCCTTCTCGGCCTCTTCGAGCAGGCGCTGCTGCTCGGCCTGGTAGGCGGCCATCGGGACGACCTTGCCCGACGAGTCGATCGCCTTGCCCTTCTTCGCGAGGCGCTCCTCGCGGGCCTTGGCGGCCTCGGATCCCGGCGTGGGCATCTCGCGGATGACGAGGAACTGCTGACCCATCGTCCAGAGGTTCGAGATGAACCAGTACACGACCACGCCGAGCGGGAAGAAGACGCCCGAGAAGATGAAGCCGAGCGGCAGCACGTACAGCATGATCTTCTGCATCTGGTACGCCTGACCGGTCTTGGCCTCGGGCGACAGGTTCTTGGAGATGATCTGCAGCTGGGTGAAGAACTGCGACGCGATCATGAGCACGACGAGCGTGACGAGGATGATGATCGCCGTGGTGTTCCCGGCATCCACCGCGTTGCCGAGCGTCTCGTGCAGTGACGCGACGCCGAACAGCTTGGCCTCGTAGAACTGCGTCGTCAGCTCTGGGCTGAGCAGTCCGACACCGCCCACTCCCTGGATGTGGTGCTTGCTGACGTCGCTCAGCACGCTGTACAGCGAGAAGAAGATCGGCATCTGCACCAGGAGCGGCAGACAGCTCGACATCGGAGTCGTGCCGTGCTTCTTGTAGAGGGCCATGGTCTCGCGGCTCATGGCCTCCCGAGACAGCTGATCCTTCTTCCCGCGATACTTCTCCTGCACTTTCCGCAGTTCAGGAGCTATTTCCATCATCTTCCGCTGGCTCTTGATCTGCCGCACGAACAGCGGGATCAGCGCCGCGCGCACCACGATCACCAGACCGACGATCGACAGCACCCACGTGAGACCGGATGCCGCCGGCAGCCCGATCGTGGTGAGAAGCCAGTGCCAGGCGACGAGGATCAGCTCGACGATCCACTTCAGCGGCCAGAGGATGGTGCCGATCAGGTCGAAGCCGCCACCGGATGCGGCCGGGCTCGGAGTGGAATCAGCGAGCAGAAGGTCTAGACCCACCGTTCAGTCCTTTCGGGAAGGGACGACGAAACCGTGAGCAGTCAGGTCGTGGCGGAAGTGTTCGTGCGGACGGACGTCGTCGACGCCTCCGCGAGTCCAGGGGTTGCAGCGGAGGATGCGCCACGCCGAGAGCAGCGCCCCCTTCGCGGCACCGTGCTGCTGCACCGCTCCTACAGCGTAAGCGGAGCAGGAGGGGTAGTACGCGCACACGTCTCCGTACAGCGGCGAGATCGTCTTGCGGTAGGCGGCGAGGAAGCCGAGCACCAGATTGCGGGGGATCAGCGGGATGCTGCGCAGCAGATCGCGCGATCGCATCCGGGCCGATCCGATCGAGGATGCCGGGAGCGCGGTCATGATGCACCCGCGGGGGCCGCGATCCGGCCGAGGCAGCGGGTCACGTCGGCGCGGAGATCGGCGAACGAGGCGGTGGCGGACGCAGGAAGGGCACGGATGACGACATCCGTGCCCTCGGGAACCCCGGGGAGCGCCTCCGCGCAGACCGCCTTCAGGCGGCGACGCACGGTGTTGCGCACCACGGCGGTGCCCACCTGCTTGCTGATGATGAATCCGAACCGCGCGGCCCTGCGCTCACCGGTCGACAGCATCGACGTGATGACGCGCGACCCGCCACAACGGGATCCGCGGCGAACGACCAGTCGATAGTCGCTCCCGCGGGTCAGCCGATACGGGCGGGCGAGCACAGCGGATTACGCGGAGAGCTCGGTGCGGCCCTTCGCACGGCGGGCGGCGAGGATGCCGCGGCCGGCGCGCGTGCGCATGCGGGCGCGGAAGCCGTGCTTCTTGGCGCGACGACGGTTGTTGGGCTGGAAGGTGCGCTTGCTCATGGAATCACTCCGGGAATACTGCCACCGGGTTCACTGCGACCGGAGACATGGGGAACTGCCAGAAAATGGCATAAGTCAACCAAGTAAGGGTACGTCCTGCCGACGCGCAGAGCAAATCTGCGCGCCCAGGGAACCGGCATCCGGATCCGACCGCACAGCCATTATCCACAAGCGGGACGCACCGGCCCGTTCGACACGCGCGCGTGGTTTCCTGGGCAGGTTGCCGTTCACCGCCGCGGTGACTACCGTGGCATCCGAAGTTATCCACAGGGCTCGGCACGCGGCGCCCTCACCCGATCCACGTCCGGAGCGTCATGTCCTCACCAGCCCAGCCCGACGTCCCGATCTGGACCACGGTGCAGGAACTCCTGGTGGAGGACGACCGGGTGACGCCGCAGCTGCAGGGCTTCCTGAGCCTGGCGGTCCCGGCGGGCGTGATGGCGGCGACGCTCTATCTCGAGGTGCCGAACGATCTCACCGCCGCGCAGATCAACAAGCGCCTGCGGCTGCCGATCATGGAGGCGCTGTCACACATCGGCGACGAGGTCACCTCCTATCGCGTGGTGGTCAACCACGAGTTGGCCGAGCAGCCGACCGCGCCGATCGCCGTCGCCGACTTCGGCCGTCAGGAGCCGGCTCGCGTCGAGTCGCCCATCGAGCCGCCGGCCCAGCTGCGCCACGAGTCGCGCCTGAACCCGAAGTACACCTTCGACAACTTCGTCATCGGTCAGTCCAACCGTTTCGCGCACGCGGCTGCCGTCGCGGTCGCCGAGGCGCCGGCCAAGGCCTACAACCCGCTCTTCATCTACGGCGACTCCGGGCTGGGCAAGACCCACCTCCTGCATGCCATCGGCGATTACGCCCAGTCGCTCTACGCAGGGGTGAAGGTGCGCTACGTCTCGAGCGAGGAGTTCACGAACGACTTCATCAACTCGATCGCCAACAACCGCGGCGCCGCGTTCCAGGCGCGCTACCGCGACGTCGACATCCTGCTCATCGACGACATCCAGTTCCTGCAGGGTCGCGCCGAGACGCAGGAGGCGTTCTTCCACACGTTCAACACGCTGCACGATCACAACAAGCAGGTCGTGATCACCAGCGACGTGGCGCCGAAGCACCTGACCGGGTTCGAGGACCGGATGCGCAGCCGCTTCGAGTGGGGCCTCATCACCGACGTGCAGGCTCCCGACCTCGAGACGCGCATCGCGATCCTCCGCAAGAAGGCGCAGAGCGAGGCGCTGCACATCCCCGACGAGGTGCTCGAGTACATCGCGACCGTCGTGTCGTCGAACATCCGCGAACTCGAGGGCGCCCTGATCCGGGTCTCCGCCTTCGCCAGCCTCAATCGATCCTCACTCGACATCTCGCTGGCCCAGACCGTGCTGCGCGACATCATCGACACCGCCGAGGACAACATCATCTCGCCGACCGACATCATCACTGCGACGGCGCAGTACTTCAAGCTCACGGTCGACGACCTCTACGGGTCGAGCCGCTCGCAGCAGATCGCCACGGCCCGTCAGATCGCCATGTACCTCTGCCGCGAGCGAACGAGCCTGTCCCTGCCGAAGATCGGCCAGCTCTTCGGCAATCGCGACCACACCACGGTCATGTACGCCTACAAGAAGATCAGCGAGCTGATGAAGGAGCGACGCTCGATCTACAACCAGGTCACCGAGATCACGACGCAGCTCGGACGCCGCTGAGCCCGCAGCCTCCGATCAGAAGGGCCGGCTCCCGCATGGGATGCCGGCCCTTCCTCGTTCTTGACAGCGCCCCGCCGCATCCGATAAATGCTTCTATGCACATGTGGATAACTTGTGGATGATGCGGAAAACGATCGGGACGAATGTGCGATCGGCGGGTCATCCTGTGGATAACCGGTCACGACTCCGCAGGGGATCGGATGCCGTACACCCGCGGATTCCTCAGGGATTCCACAACTGACAGCCGTGTAGTTCCTTACTCGCTTCTGCTTTCCACCGGGTTATCCACAGTATCCACAGCGGTTAACACCGTTAAGGAGTTAACACTTCGAGAGGGCGATCCGATCACCAGACGGTGGGGAGAACCCGGTCCCGGGTCGCCGACCCTCCGGTCGTAGGGCTAGGCGCGACTGTGGGACTAGCATGGGAAGCCCTGCACCGGCAGGAACGACGATGACACGTCACAGATCGATGACGAGGGAGCACCCGTGAGGTTTCAGGTCAACCGCGATGTCTTCAGCGAGGCTGTGTCCTTCGTCGTCAAGCTCCTCCCCCAGCGCAACCCGCAGCCGATCCTCGCCGGCGTCCTCATCGAGGCGGACGGAACAGGACTGACGCTCTCGGCGTTCGACTACGAGGCCTCCGCGCGCACGACCATCGAGGCGACCGTCGACACCCCCGGCACGATGCTCGTGCACGGGCGCCTGCTGTCCGACATCGCGAGCCGCCTGCCCAACGCGCCGATCGACATCGCCGTCGAAGAGGACGGCGGGATCACGGTCACCTGCGGCTCCGCCCGCTTCACCCTCGCCGCCATGCCGGTGGAGGAATACCCGTCGATCCCCGAGGTGTCGGGATCGTCCGGCGTCGTTCCGGCCGACGACTTCGGCACCGCCATCGCGCAGGTCGGCTTCGCCGCGTCGCGCGACGACGTGACCCCGGTGCTCACCGGTGTGCAGCTCGCCGTGTCGGGCCAGAACCTCAGCCTGGTGGCCACCGACCGCTACCGCGTCTCGATCCGTGACGTCCCGTGGGACGGCGAGGCCGTCGAGGCCACTGCCCTGGTGCCGGCGCGCACCCTGGTCGAGGTGGGCAAGACCTTCGGGCACGCGGGCACGATCCAGGTGGCGTTCTCCGGAGCGGGCGAGCGCGAGATCATCGCCTTCACCGCCGGCAACAAGACGGTGACGTCGCTGCTGATCAAGGGCAACTTCCCGCCCGTGCGGCGGCTCTTCCCGGAGCAGACCGATCACTACGCGGTCGTCAACACGGCCGATCTCGTCGAGGCCGTGCGCCGCGTGTCGCTCGTGCTCGACCGCGCCGCTCCCCTGCGGTTCACCTTCTCGGCCGACAGCGTCACGATGGACGCATCCGGCAGCGAGCACGCGCGCGCGTCGGAGTCGGTCGACGCGATCCTGCACGGCGGCGACGAGGTCACGCTCGGCCTGAACCCGCAGTACCTGATCGAGGCGCTCGGCGCCGTCAGGAGCGAGTTCGTGCGGGTGACGTTCACGTCGAGCGACAACGCCAACAAGCTCAGTCCCGTGCTCATCACGAGCCAGACGTCTGTCGAGCAGGCCGGTCTCGACTCGTTCAAGTACTTGCTGCAGCCGAACCTGCTCCTGCGCTGAGCGCTCCCGCTCTGCGATTCGTCTCGCCTCACGCGGCGTCACGTCCCGCTCCGCTCGCTCACCGCCCGGGTTTGTCGGACCCCCGAATGTAGGCTGAATCCCGTGATCGTGGAGCACCTGAACCTGGTCGACTTCCGCAATTACGCGACGGCCGATCTCGCCCTTCACCGAGGTCCGAACGTTCTGGTCGGGCGCAACGGTCAGGGCAAGACCAACCTCGCCGAGGCGGTGGTCTTCCTCGCCACCCTCGGATCGCATCGCGTGTCATCCGACGCACCGATGGTCAGAGACGGGCAGGATTTCGCGGTCATCCGTGCACGCCTCTCGCACGGAGAGCGCAAGGTGCTGGTCGAGGTACAGCTGAACAGGCAAGGGGCGAACAAGGCCCGCATCAACGGCTCCCCCTCCAAGACCAACGAACTGCCCCGGTATGCCCACGTGGTGCTGTTCGCGCCCGAAGACCTGCAGATCGTGCGCGGCGATCCGTCGGCGCGGCGGCGTTTCGCCGATCAGCTGCTCATCCAGCGCACGCCACGTCTGGCGGCGGTGCTGGGCGACTACGACCGGGTGCTCAAGCAGCGCAACGCCCTGCTGAAGTCGGCGCGGGCGCGCGGCATCCGCGGCGACGCCCTCAGCACGCTCGACGTCTGGGACGACAAGCTCGTCTCCCTCGGCTCCGAGATCATCACGGCGCGACAGCGCCTCGCGGCGGATCTGCAACAGCCCGTGGCCGACGCGTATGCGGCGATCGCCGGCGCCGACCACCGCCCGCAGCTCGAGTGGGCGCTGTCGGTGAGCGGCGCCGATCCCGAAGACGACGGGGCGGAGCCCGACGACGCCCCGCATGCGCCCCGGGTCGCCGAGGCGGGGACCGTCGCCGACCTGTTCCGCGCGTCGCTCGTGTCGAAACGGGCGAGCGAACTCGACCGGGGGCTGACGCTGACCGGTCCGCATCGAGACGACCTGCTCCTCCGGGTGCGCGACCTGCCGGTGAAGGGGTACGCCTCGCACGGCGAGTCGTGGTCGGTGGCGCTCGCGCTCCGTCTCGCGTCGGCCGAGCTGCTGCGCGCCGAGTCCCCCGCCGGCGACCCCGTGCTCATCCTCGACGACGTGTTCGCCGAGCTCGATGCCGACCGACGCCAGCGGCTGGCGTCGCTGACCGCCGACTACGAGCAGGTGGTGGTGACGGCGGCCGTGGAGGAGGATATCCCCGACGTGCTGCACGCCCACGTGGTGAGGATCGCCGCCGGCACGATCAGCGACGAGCGGCGCAACGGAGGTGAGGACACGTGATCGATGCCTCCTCTTCTGCGGCATCCGCGGTCCCCGAGACGGTGGCGACCTATCTGCGTCTTCGGGGTCTGAAGCCGAGCTCGACATCGTGGAAGCGCAAGAAGCGCATCGTCGACGACGAGAACGCGCCCTTCACGCCCGGCCGGGATCCCGGTTCGCTCGGTGCCGTCCTCGATCGGCTCAGCCGCGACTCCGGCTGGGAGACGACGCTTGCACGTGAAGACCTCGTGCGCCAGTGGGCCGACCTCGCGGGCGCCGACACCGCGAAGCACTCCGAACCGGTGTCGCTCGAACGCGGACTGCTCACGGTGAAATGCGACTCGACGGCCTGGGCGAAGAACCTCCAGTTCATGCGCGCGACGATTCTCACGGAGATCGGGCGGCGTTATCCGGATGCCGGAGTGGAGAACCTCCGCTTCATCGGACCGGACGTCCCCTCCTGGAAATGGGGCCCCAGAGCCGTCCCAGGACGGGGCCCACGCGATACCTACGGGTAGGGCACCACGCAAGGGGTCTGCGGCGCGCAGAGAGCCACACGCGGCCGCTGAGCCGCATATCGTGATGAAATCCCGCTAGAATGGGAGTTCGAGATATCGATGTGGAGAATGCCCTCTGATGACGCCTGAATCCCCCGCAGACGAGACGGAATCGACCGACGGAGGGACCCCCGACCCTTCGACAGGCTCAGGGACCCAGGGGGCGGCATCCGGCGACCAGGGGGCGGCATCCGGCGACCGGGGTGGGGCATCCGGGTCGACAGCTCCGCAGCCCGCAGAGTACGGAGCCGACTCGATCCAGATCCTCGAGGGCCTCGAAGCCGTGCGCAAGCGTCCCGGCATGTACATCGGATCCACGGGTCCGCGCGGTCTCCACCACCTGGTGTACGAGATCGTCGACAACTCGGTCGACGAGGCGCTGGCCGGACACGCCGACACGATCCTCGTGACCCTGCTCGCCGACGGCGGCGTGCGGGTCATCGACAACGGTCGCGGCATCCCGGTCGATCCGCACTCCTCCGACCCCGACAAGTCGACGGTCGAGGTGGTGCTGACCATCCTCCATGCGGGTGGCAAGTTCGGCGGCGGCGCGTACGCGGTCTCGGGCGGGCTGCACGGCGTCGGCTCATCGGTGGTGAACGCCCTGTCGACGCGTTTCGAGGTCGAGGTCAAGCAGAAGGGCTTCGTCTGGCGGCACAGCTTCGCGAACGGCGGCGTCCCGCAGCAGAAGCTCGAGAAGGGCGAGGCGGCCGACACCACGGGCACGTCGATCACCTTCTGGCCCGACGCCGAGATCTTCCAGGAGACGGTGGATTTCGACTACGAGACGCTGCGCACGCGGTTCCAGCAGATGGCCTTCCTGAACAAGGGTCTGCGGATCGAGCTGCATGACGAGCGCGAGGGCCACACCGAGGTCATCGAGGAGGAGGGCACGAGCGTCGAGCAGCAGCGCCGCGACCTCTTCTACTACGAGCGCGGACTAGTCGACTACGTCGAGTACCTGAACAAGGTGCGTCACGCCGAAGTGGTGAACGAGGAGATCATCGCGTTCGAGTCCGAAGACACCGAGCGCAAGATCTCGCTCGAGATCGCGATGCAGTGGACGACGTCGTACACCGAGAACGTCTTCACCTACGCCAACACCATCAACACCCACGAGGGCGGCACGCACGAGGAGGGGTTCCGCGCGGCGCTGACCACCCTGGTCAACAAGTACGCCCGCGCCAACAGCATCCTCAAGGAGAAAGACGACAACCTCTCGGGCGACGACGTGCGCGAGGGACTGACCGCGGTCATCTCGATCAAGCTCGGTGAGCCGCAGTTCGAGGGCCAGACCAAGACCAAGCTCGGCAACACCGAGGCGAAGGCGTTCGTGCAGAAGGTCGTCGGCGACCAGCTCGGCGATTGGTTCGACCGCAATCCGGCGCAGGCCAAGAACGTGATCCGCAAGGCGATCGACGCCGCGACGGCTCGACTCGCCGCGCGCAAGGCGCGCGAGACGGCTCGCCGCAAGAGCGTCTTCGAGTCGGCGGCCATGCCCGACAAGCTCAAGGACTGCACGAGCAAAGACCCCTCGATCAGCGAGATCTTCCTCGTCGAGGGCGACTCGGCCGGCGGTTCGGCGGTGCAGGGCCGAGACCCGCACACGCAGGCGATCCTGGCGCTGCGCGGCAAGATCCTCAACGTCGAGCGCGCGCGTCTCGACAAGGCTCTCGGCAACCGCGAGGTCCAGGCGATGATCCAGGCCTTCGGCACGGGCATCGGCGAGGAGTTCGACATCGAGAAGGCCCGCTACCACAAGATCGTGCTCATGGCGGATGCCGATGTCGACGGACAGCACATCACGACACTGCTGCTCACCCTGCTGTTCCGCTACATGCGCGGCCTCATCGAGGCCGGCTTCGTCTACCTCGCCATGCCGCCCCTCTACCGCCTGAAGTGGTCGAATGCGGCGCACGAGTACGTGTTCAGCGATGCCGAGCGCGACGCCCTGCTGAAGTTCGGACTCGACAACGGCAAGCGCATCCCGAAGGACGCCGGCATCCAGCGGTACAAGGGCCTCGGCGAGATGAACGCGAAGGAGCTGTGGGAGACCACGATGGATCACACGACGCGCACGCTGCGCCAGGTGACCATCGAGGATGCCGCGGCCGCCGACGAGATCTTCAGCGTGCTGATGGGTGAGGACGTCGAGTCGCGGCGCAGCTTCATCCAGCGCAACGCCAAGGACGTCCGCTTCCTCGACATCTAGCGACACCCCTGGGTCCCCGAGCTTGTCGAAGGGTCCCGGATGCTTCGACAAGCTCAGCAACCCAGGAAATGACACATGACTGACGAAGAACGCCCCGAGCCGGCGCACGATCACGGCAAGATCGACCAGGTCGATCTGCAGTCGGAGATGCAGCGCAGCTATCTCGACTACGCGATGGCCGTCATCGTGGGTCGCGCGCTGCCCGACGTCCGCGACGGGCTGAAGCCGGTGCACCGGCGCGTGATCTACGGCATGTACGACGGCGGGTTCCGTCCCGACAAGTCGTTCTCGAAGTGCGCGCGCGTGGTCGGCGAGGTCATGGGCCAGTACCACCCGCACGGTGACACCGCGATCTACGACGCCCTCGTGCGTCTGGTGCAGCCGTGGTCGCTGCGCTACCCGCTGGCGCTCGGGCAGGGCAACTTCGGCAATCCCGGCAACATGGGCGCCGCGGCGCCCCGGTACACCGAGACGAAGATGGCTCCGCTCGCGCTCGAGATGGTGCGCGACATCGAAGAGGACACCGTCGACTTCACCGACAACTACGACGGTCAGACGCAGGAGCCGACGGTCCTCCCCTCCCGCTTCCCGAATCTGCTCGTCAACGGATCGGTCGGCATCGCGGTCGGCATGGCGACCAACATCCCCCCGCACAATCTGCGCGAGGTGGCCGATGCCGCGCTGTGGGCGCTCGACAACCCCGGCATCACGCGCGACGAGCTGCTCGACGGCCTCATCCAGCGCATCCCCGGACCCGACTTCCCGACCGGCGCACAGATCCTCGGCACCAAGGGCATCCACGAGGCGTACCGCACGGGTCGGGGCTCGATCACGATGCGCGCGGTCGTCGACGTCGAAGAGATCCAGGGTCGCACGTGCCTGGTGATCACCGAGCTTCCGTATCAGGTGAACCCCGACAACGTCGCCGTGAAGATCGGCGATCTGGCCCGCGACGGTAAGATCACCGGCATCGCCGACATCCGCGACGAAACCTCGGACCGCACGGGTCAGCGCCTCGTCGTCGTCCTCAAGCGGGATGCCGTCGCCAAGGTCGTACTCAACAACCTGTACAAGCACACCCAGCTGCAGGAGAACTTCGGGGCGAACATGCTCGCCATCGTCGACGGCGTGCCGCGCACGCTGGCGATCGACGGCTTCGTCACCCACTGGATCTCGCACCAGATCGAGGTGATCGTCCGCCGCACGCAGTACCGCCTCAACGAGGCCGAGAAGCGGATGCACATCCTGCGCGGTTACTTGAAGGCGCTCGACGCGCTCGACGAGGTCATCGCTCTCATCCGTCGCTCGCAGACCACGCAGGAGGCGAACGAGGGTCTGCAGAAGCTCCTCGACGTCGACGAGGTGCAGGCCGACGCGATCCTGCAGCTGCAGCTGCGCCGCCTCGCCGCTCTCGAGCGCCAGAAGATCATCGAGCAGGCCGAAGAGCTCGAGGCGCTGATCGCCGACTACAAGCAGATCCTCGCCGACGAGGCGCGTCAGCGCGGCATCATCCGCGAGGAGCTCACCGCCATCGTCGACCGCTTCGGAGACGAGCGCCGCACGCACATCCTGCACGGGTTCGACGGCGACGTGTCGATGGAAGACCTCATCGCCGAGGAGGAGATGGTCGTCACCGTCACGCGCGAGGGCTACATCAAGCGCACGCGCAGCGACAACTACCGCTCGCAGCATCGGGGCGGCAAGGGCATCAAGGGTGCGCAGCTGCGGGCCGACGACATCGTCGAGCACTTCTTCGTCACGACGACCCACCACTGGCTGTTGTTCTTCACCGACAAGGGCCGCGTGTACCGCGCGAAGACCTATGAGGTGCCCGAGGCCGGGCGCGACGCGAAGGGCACGCACGTCGCCAACCTGCTCGCCCTGCAGCCCGACGAGAGCATCGCGCAGGTCCTCGACATCCGCGACTACGCGGTGGCCGAGTACCTGGTGCTGGCCACGCGCGACGGGCTGGTGAAGAAGACCCGGCTCGACGCGTACGACACCAACCGTCAGGGCGGGGTCATCGCCATCCGCCTGAACGAGGACGACGAGCTGGTCAGCGCGCTGCTGGTCGACGCCTCCGACGACATCCTCCTGATCAGCCGCAAGGGCATGTCGGTGCGCTTCAGCGCCACCGACGAGGCGCTGCGTCCGATGGGCCGCCCGACCGCCGGCGTGAAGGGCATGAAGTTCCGAGAGGGCGACAGCCTGCTCTCGGCATCCGTCGCCGCCCTCGGCAGGTTCGTGTTCGTGGTGACCGACGGCGGGTACGCGAAGCGCACCGCGGTCGAGGAGTATCGGGTGCAGGGGCGCGGTGGATACGGCATCAAGGTCGCCAAGCTGAACGACGATCGGGGCACGCTCGCGGGCGGTCTGATCGTCGCAGACGACGACGAGGTCCTTGTGGTTCTGTCCAGCGGCAAGGTGGTACGCTCTGCCGTGGCCGAGGTGCCCGCGAAGGGCCGAGACACCATGGGAGTGGTGTTCGCACGGACGACGGAAGCCGACCGGATCCTCGCGATCGCCCGGAACGGCGAGCGAGGCCTCGCAGAAGACGAGGCGGAGGCAGATTCCGACAGCCCGGCCCCCGAGACGACACCGACACCTGAGGAAAGCACGGACGAATGAGCACGGTAGCCGACAAGCTGGCGAAGAAGTCCACACGCAAGACGGGCGGCAAGCAGGTTCGCCTCCGCCTGGTCTACGTCGACTTCTGGTCGGCCGTGAAGCTGTCGTTCCTCGGAGCGGTGGCCCTGGCGGTCGTGACGATGGTGTCGTTCTTCCTGATCTTCCTCGTCCTGCAGGCCACCGGCATCATGACGACGGCCGACGAGTTCGTCCGCAGCTTCACCGACGGAGCGATCCCGCTCTCCGAGGTGGTGGGCCTCCCGCAGGTCATGGCGTTCGCCGCGGTCGTCGCGATCCTCAACCTCATCGTCTTCACCGTGCTGGGCGCCGTGATCGCCGGCATCTACAACCTCGCCGTGAAGGTGACGGGCGGGCTGCTCGTCGGCTTCATGTCGAACTGACACGTCGCCGAGACCCCGCTCTCTCGCCGAAACCCCGCCCTGCTGACGTCAGCACGGCGGGGTTTCGACGTCAAGGCGGGGTCTCGGCGAAGCAAGTAGGGAAAACCCGAAGGCTGATGTCCGGATGCCTCGGTGTCGGCGCGCGGCACGCGACCGTACCGTGGAACCATGACCACACACTCTGCACCCCCGTCTGAGGCGCCCGCCGCGAAACCGCCGCTGCGCATCCTCCTGACCGCGCTGCATCTGGCCGGCCTCGGAGTGATCGGCGGGGTCATCCTCACCGTTCTGGGTGGACTCCTGGGCACCGGGATCGGTCTCCTCTTCGCCGCCGGCATCGGCGTGGTGCTGCTCGTCGGTCTCGTCTACGCCCTCTTCGGCGTCGGATGGTTCGAGGTCGCGCGGGTGAGTGCGCTCTATCGCACGCCCACCGCTCCCCTCCAGCTGCGTCGGCGCGAGCGCCCGGGCTTCGGAGGCTGGCTGCGGTCGCTCGGACGACAGGCGATCGACGGCCGTATGTGGCGTGCCATCGCGCACTTCGCGATCGCGGCGATCTTCGGCTTCGTCGTGATCCGCCTGTTCTGGTCGCTGGTGTGGTCGGTGTTCATCACCTTCGCCGCCCTCACCGACGCCGAGACCGTCATGGGACCGTTCGGCGGGATGGGCATCCCGGTCGCGTGGTCGCCGCTCGTCGGCATCGTCGGCATCGCGGCATCCGCCGTCGGCATCGTCGGACTGGCACTTCTCCACCGCACGCTCGCCCTGGCGATCGTGGTGCGCAACCGCGAGGCAGAGCTGACCGAGCGCGTTCGCACGACGACCGCACAGCGCGCGGGCGCGGTGCGCGCGGCCGACGTCGAACGCACGCGCATCGAACGCGATCTGCACGACGGCGTCCAGCCGCGTCTGGTCTCGGTGGGCATGACGCTGGGTCTGGCGCAGCAGAAGATCGACAGCGATCCGGATGCCGCGCGGGAGCTGATCGCCGAGGCCCACACCTCGACCAAGGCGGCCATCACCGAACTGCGGCAGCTCGCCCGCGGCATCCACGCCTCCGTACTCGACGACCGAGGGCTCGATGCTGCGCTGTCGGCGCTGGCCGGTCGTTCGCACATCCCCGTGCACCTCGACGTGCGCATGGACCCGTCGTCGGGCTCGAGTCGGCGTCCCAGCCGTGAGGCGGAGGCCGCCGTGTACTTCGCGATCGCCGAATCGCTCACCAACGCGGCCAAGCACTCCCGCGCCAGCGAGACGCGCGTGGTGGTGCGGGTGCGCGACGACGACACGCTCTGGGCCCGCGTCGAAGACAACGGCATGGGCGGCGCGCAGGTGCAGCCGGGCGGCGGTCTCGACGGCATCGCGAACCGGGTGCTCGCCGCCGGCGGCACCTTCCGGCTCGACAGTCCGCTCGGCGGCCCGACCTCGCTGGAGGTGAACGTGCCATGCGCATCCTGATCTGCGAGGACTCGGTCCTCCTGCGCGAGGGCCTGGTGCGCCTGCTCGACGACGCGGGGCACGAGGTCGTCTCGGCCCTTCCCGACACCGTCGGCCTCGCGGAAGCCGTCGACACGACCGGTCCGGAGCTGTGCATCCTCGACGTGCGCCTCCCCCCGACCTACACCGACGAGGGCATCCGCGCCGCACTCGGCCTGCGGGCCGCGCATCCGTCGCTCGCGATCCTGGTGCTGTCGCAGTACGTCGAGGAGCGCTACGCATCCGACCTCATCGCCGCCCAGGGTGGTCCGCTGGGCTACCTCCTCAAGGATCGGGTGGCCGATGTGGCCGAGTTCCTCGAGTCGGTCCGGCGCATCGCCGAGGGCGCGACGGTCCTCGATCCCGAGGTCGTCGCCCAGCTGCTCACGCGTCGCAATCGCGATGATCGGATGCTGCGCCTCACCGAGCGAGAGCGCACGGTGCTGGCGCTGATCGCCGAGGGGAAGTCGAATCAGGCCATCGCGGCGATCCTCTTCCTCTCGGAGGCGAGCGTCGAGAAGCACATCACCTCCATCTTCCAGAAGCTGGGCTTCGAGCAGGACGAATCGGGAAACCGCCGTGTGCTCGCCGCCCTCGCCCACATCGAGAACACCGGCGGCCCGATGCCGTCGACAGGCCCGACAGGAGTGGCACGATGACGAACGAACAGAGCGACCTCTCGGGCGGGCACATCCCGCTCACTCCCCCGCCGGCCTCCGGGCCCGACTCGCCCGGAACGGCGGCCCCCGGCTTCGCCGATCCCGGCGCTGCGGCATCCGCGCCCGAGAACGCTCCGACGCCGTCATCCGGGCGCTCACCCGCGGGTTCGGCGATCCTGACCATCACCGCGGTCATCGGCGGATTCGCCCTGCTCGGCGCCGGCGGCACCGCGGCCTTCGCCGCCACCGGCGATCTGCGCACGGCCGATCGGAAGGACTCCGTGCAGAGCGTCGACGCCGAGGGGGTCGACTCCCTCGATCTGCAGGTGAACGCCAGCAGCACGCGCATCGAGTTCGGCGACGTCGACGAAGCCGAGCTGGCCGTGACGAGCGGCCGAGGTCCGGCGTGGACCCTCGAGCGCAGCGGCGACGAGCTCATCGTGCGCAGCCCGGAGTCGCGGTGGGGGTGGTGGTTCGGATCGTGGTTCGGCGACGAGGAGATCGCGGTCCTCACGCTGCCGGAGGAGCTGAAGGATGCCGCCCTCGACGCGGACCTCACGCTGAACTCGGGCAGCCTCGACGTCGTCGGCGACTTCGGCGGCCTGCGCGTCGACGTGAGCGCCGGTGCGCTCGACATCGAGGGCGCGGCGACCGGCTTCGACGTCGACATGAGCGCCGGTCGCGCCGACGTACTGCTCGACGACGTCGAAGAGGTGTCGCTCGGAGTGTCGGCGGGCACGCTGGCGGTCGAGCTGACCGGGACTCCCCCGACGCAGACCACCGTCGACGTGAGCGCCGGATCGCTCGACCTGACCGTCCCGGATGCCGGATACACGATCATGCAGGACGTCAGCGCCGGGTCGCTCGACGCCACGGTCACGCAGTCGAGTTCGGGAGGTCGCGTCATCGATGTGACGCTGTCGGCCGGCAGCGTGAACATCCGCCCCGGCGACTGACCCGCTTCGAGCGAGAGGCCTGCCCTCCCGGCCTCTCGCTCGATTCGGATTTTCTGTCGTTCTCGGGTAAAGTCTTGGAGGTTGACGGGGCTATAGCTCAGGCGGTTAGAGCGCTTCACTGATAATGAAGAGGTCCCAGGTTCAAGTCCTGGTAGCCCCACCGTTTCCCACCGCGTGATTACGGGGAAGTCCCCACCGTCGTAGCATCACTCGATGCGTTCTGAGCGGCGTGATTGTGCACTCGTTGTGCACTTGCTCGAGACGAGCGCTGCAGCGCTCTCGACGTCGGACGGAGTAGCCCGCGGCTTGTGCGTGACGAAGCCGCCCTCGACCTAGAACCGGGCATCAGGGACAACGCTGGTGATGATCCCGTGCCAGAGGGGGAACGCGTCGAACACGACGCGGGGGCGCCCGCTGAACGGCGCAGCGACGACGACGAAGCGCTCTTGGATCTTATCGAGCGTCGCCGCGTGCAGGCCTTATGGCAGGTACCAAGCCTTACAAGAGTAGCGAGGTTCGTTGAAGGGACGAACCGGGCGGAGACGCTATCCCGACACGACGGATCTGGCGCTCGTGTCGCCTGTGCGCAGAGTCGGAGCACGAAGATCGCGGCGTACTCGGGCAATCGCGCTGACCTCACCCTGCATGTTCTTGACCGCAGCGGCGAGAGTGTCCCACACGGGTGTAGCGAACACCTGGTCGACTGTTTTCGCGTTGACACCGCGAGGCGCTTCGCTTTCGAAGATCACGATCGCTAATGGGTGGAGTTCTGGCTCGACGCCGTCTACTCGGATACCAACGATGCTGCGACACTGCATGCGAAGATTGGCGGCAACCTCTGGCGGAATCCCGTACTCGGCGACGGCTTCCCGTTCCCACTCGGCACGATCCTCTGCGAGGCCGGTGATGCTGTACTTGCCATGTTTCCAAGCCAGGCCGATGATCCCTTGATCAGCGGGATACGACGGACGCCCTCCTATCTTGAGCGTTGGATTCTTTGAGACACGAGCGAGCAGCACGAACTCATCGCCGTCCAGAGCGTAGATACTCGCGCGCGTGTCGTCTCGGTAAAGGCTCAGATCTGTGCAGACTCGCACCACGATCGCGCGCAGCACCGTCTCGATCGCCGACGCATGGGTGCGCAAGTCGCTCGAAGCAGTGTCGAGATCGCGTTGAAGTTCTCCCGTATTTTTCGCCGCAATGATGCCGCCCACGAGGCCAGCACCCACCAAGGCTGCGCCGATGAGGAGCAGAACTACGGTAGTCGCCGCCGCTGACCACGGCCACCACGGGATGAACGCCTCGCTTGCCTCGCTGGGCTGGTCATCGACTAGGAACCCGGCGACGCCTGCAAGCGCGAGCACGAGCGTCCCCGCGTAGTTGACGACCGCAGCCCAATGGTCATGAAACCATCGCTCGGACCGGATGCCGAAGCGCTCCTTGGGCTTCGTTGCGCTGCTCGCCAATGTTAGGCGGGAACCATCTCTGTGCTTCGAATATCGGCTGTCAGCGACTCATCGTCAGCGAGAGAAGGCACACCAGACTCGGCCACTCGACCCCCGGCTGAGCGGATCGCGTCAGTGAACACCTCCGAAGCACGCTCATCGGCGTCTTCCCACGAGTCGGCAGCCACGACCGCGCTGATGTCAACGATGCCCGTTGCGAGCGCAGCGGCAACGTCCGCCCCTTCGACATCCCGGCGCTGCTGCTCGATCTGATGCAGTGCGTTCATCAGGTCATCGATGTGGCTCGCAAGACCATCATGCGTTCGCACGTTGTAGCGGGAGGTTACTCGAATCTTCATAGTTCTCATTCCCATCCTTAACCGCGACTGTAGCAGGACTCGTTGAACAGCCAGTGCAACTTGTAGTTGGCGTACTCGCGCGTCAGGTTGCCAGAGCGGATGTAGGTGACGTGACGTTCCACGCATCCGCACGTTGCTTTCAGTATGGGCCGGACCCCGGACACCGCCCAGCCCGCTTCACGGAACTCGCCGACGATGTGCCGGTGATAGTTCTCCGGCAGGGGTTCGATTGCCACCTGCATCCTCCCGTTGGCCTATCTGAACGTAGCATCTGCCTGGGTAGCTGCTGGGAGCGTGCAGATAGAGACGCGTCGAGGGCGCGAGTGCCGGACAGTCAACGGGCGATTACGGTCCGGCACTCTAGATCACGTATGATCATCTGCGGGGCATCACTGATAATGAAGAGGTCCCAGGTTCAAGTCCTGGTAGCCCCACCCTGAAACTCAAGAATCACCCTCACGGGGCCTTAGCTCAGTTGGTAGAGCGCCTGCTTTGCAAGCAGGATGTCAGGAGTTCGAATCTCCTAGGCTCCACCCTCAGCTCTCCTCCGCACGCGGGCGCCGTGCCGCGTCGTCCCATCGGGGTGACGGCAGGTGCAGCAGCACGAGTCCGATGCCGGCGATCACCGAGTTCCGGAACGCGGGGTCGAGGCCGTTCCACGCGGTCGAGCGCCACATCTGGAACCACTCCCCTCCGATCGTGATGAATCCGCCGACGAAGAGCAGGATGATCATCACCAGCCCGATCGAAGCCCACACGCGCGCGGTCTGGAAGCCCCGTCCGAGGAACCCGCGCACGAAGAAGACGACGGCGACGATCAGGACGATCGCGGTCAGCGACTCCCACGCGATCACTCCGATGTACGCGACGTTCCAGAGAACGGGGTTGTCGATGGCTCGCCACATCACATCGGGGTCGAGTCCCTTTCCGGCATCCTGACCGAAGTTCGTGGTGTCCATCGCCAAGACGTGGTGCACGAAATCGAAGTTGGTCCCGTAATCGGTGATGTTGCCGATGGCGACGAGGAGGATGTAGAGCCCGTTCACGAGCACGAGTGCGGCCGCCGCGAACGGGAGCGAACCGAGCACGTGCCACCGGGGAGAGCGCGCCTGCGCGTCAGTGGTACTCATGACCAGGACCATATCGACTCGCAGGCCCCACATCCAGAGCGCGGCCTTCCCGCCGCCTCCGCGCACCGCGTCAGAGCCTCGGCCCCCCGGATGATCCGCACCGGGCCGCGCACCTCGTCGAGACGCACCGGCTCGCCCTTCTGCGTCACCACGACCTCTCCGCGCTCGGCGAGTTCCGCGGTGACACGGCGGACGTCGTCCATCCGCGACCGCCACGACTCCCCTCCCACGGCGCGTGCGACGTCGCTCGGGCAGATCGACGATTCGCTGCGCTTGCGGGTGAGCGCGCGCACGGTCGCGGCGATCCGCGCGTCGAAACCGTCGCCGGACCGTTCCTCCCACCAGGGGATGCCGCGCTCACCCAGGGCGGTCTTGGCGTCGGCCACCCGTGCTCGCGCGTCGGGCTCGCTGGCCTTCACGGCGCGCCGTGCCGACATCAGCTCGTCGACGAGCTCCTTCCGGAAGGTCTCGGGGATCGACGGATCGGTCGCCCGCCACCGTCGCCCGTCGATGATCACGTGGTGACCGTCGGCCGTCTGCTCCGGCTCCTTCTCGCTGCGCGGCATCCTGTCAGTGTGCCCGGTCCGCCCGGCCGCGCCCAGGGACTTGACGCGAGCGTCGACCCCCGACCCGCTACGCGGCCGGGTCGCTCACCGCCAGCCGGATGCGCTCGGTGAGCACCTTCTTGTTCGCCGCCGTCAGCTCCAGCAGCGCATACGACGTCGGCCACATCGTCCCGTCGTCGAGGTTGGCGATCGGCTCGAACCCGAACGTGCCGTAGCGCACCTTGAACTTGCTCGCCGGCTGGAAGAAGCACAGCACCTTGCCGTCCTTGCCCCATCCGGGCATGCCGTAGTAGGTGCGCGGCATGAGGTCGGGAGCCACCTTCATCACGAGCTCGTGCAGGCTGGTGGCGAGCTTGCGGTCGCCCTCGTCGGGCAGCTTGGCGATGGCCTCCTTGAGGTCGGCCTCGCCGGCCGCGCGCTGCTCTTCGGGAGACTTCTTCGCCCGTGACCGCTTGGCCTTCGCCTCCTTCGCCGCGGCCTGCATGGCCTCGCGTTCCTCGGCGGTGAAGTTCTTGGTGTCTTCGCTCATGAGAGCTCCTCTCGATCGTTCCGGCGTGATGAGGTTCAGCGTAGGCAGGCGGCGCGGTCGTGCGCTTCTCGATTCATGATCGATCCGTCACACCTCCTCGAGGAGGAACGCGAGCTCGATCGTCCACGCGGTCTTGCGCCGCTCGTGCCGGGGATCGGTTCGCAGGATCTCGAAGCGTCCCCCCCAGACACCCGTGTCGGGCTCGGCGTCGAAGCGTCGGCCGATCGTCTCGGGCCAGGCCAGCAGCATCCGGTTCGCCTGCAGGGAGCTCCCGCGGTAGGCGAGCACGGCGTACTCGCCCGGCGGCATCTCGCCGGGTCGCACGCGGTCGTCGCCGGCGTGCACGACGCCGATCGCGCCGACCTCGATCTCCATGTCGCCCGCCATGTCGATCGTGAGCAGACGCAGGAAGAACGGACCATCCGTTTCGACACCCTCCGCGCTCAGCCACGCGAAGAGCTCGGCGAGGAGGGCGTCGCGAGTCGCCAGCATCCCTCGGAACGGGGTCACGATCCGGATGCCGAGCGTCGCGGTCGCTTCCCGGCGCTCGACGCGAGGACCATCGATCTTCTCGAATGCCATGGGGCCATGATGGCGCGCGGGGACGACGGCGTCCAGATCGCTCGGGCGCGGGCGGATAGTGTGAGAGGGATGGATCTGCGAGTCGCCGCCTACGCGGTCGTCACCGACGACGACGGCCGACTTCTGCTCGCGCGCTGGGCCGAGGGGCGTCGTGTGGCGTGGACGATGCCGGGTGGCGGCCTCGAACCGGGGGAGGCACCCGAGGATGCCGTGCGCCGCGAGCTGCGCGAAGAGACCGGGTACACGGTGAAGGTGGGCGATCTGCTCGGCATTCACTCCCGGGTGATCCCGGCGAGCCGGCGCGTGCACAAGGCCGATCGGCCGCTGCACACGCTGCGCATCGTCTACCGGGCGCAGGTCACGGGCGGCAGGCTGCGGTTCGAGACGGACGGGTCGACCGACAGGGCGGAGTGGTTCCCGCTGCCCGCGATCGCCGATCTGCAGCGGGTGAAACTCGTCGACATCGCGATGCGGATGGCCGGACTGCTCCCCTGAGCCTGGGTCCCTGAGCCTGTCGAAGGGTCCTGAGCCCACCCTGGGTCCCTGAGCCTGTCGAAGGGCGCGGGCTCAGCGCTCTTCGGGCACCGAGATGTCGGCGACGGTCGCGCCGTAAGCGGCGATGAGGTCGTCGGCGTCGACGAACAGGCTGAACCCGTGGCTGCCGGCTCCCATCGCGATGCGCTGACCCACGATGGTCTCGTCGGCGTAGACGGGCCAGTCGGTGCTGCTGCCGATCGGAACGATCGTGCCGCGCTCGTACCCCGTCGCCGCGAGGGCGAGATCGGCCTCGGGAAGCCGCAGCTTGTTGACGCCGACGACCGCGCGCAGCTTCGGCCACGAGATGGCGCGACCACCGGGAACGAGCGCGAACAGGTAGGTGTCATCCGCCCGCTTGACGACGAGGGTCTTCACGATCCCGGACGGCGGGATGCCGAGCAGCTCGGCTGCTTCGAACAGGCTCCTCGCCTCCGGGCGCTCGCGGATGTCGATCGACAGACCGCGGGCGGCTGCCGCCTCGCGCACCCGGACATGCCGATCCCCTCCGGCGCCCGGGGCGTCGGAGGGGAGATCGGTCGAGGTCACGCGTCGGGCGCGGAGAGCGGGTCGTCCGCGACCCAGAGCTCGTCGTCGGCCCGCAGGGTCTGCCACGCGGCGTACAGCACGCCGACGGCGGCCGCCACGCCGAGAACGATGGCGACGACCGAGCCGAGACCCGGGCCGCTCTTCTTCTTCTTGCCGAACGCGCCGCGCGGAGCGGGCGGGGCCACTCCGTGGCGCTTTGCGTTGGCGTAATCCCACGCGGTCAGGGCACTGCCGACGACACCGCCGACGATCGGCACGACCTTGTCGTCGACGACGTGCTTGCCGAGCCTCACGCCCTGGTCGACCACGGGGGCGACGCGGCGGTTGTAGGTGTCCTGCACCGCAGGCAGCACCTGCTCACGACCGAGGCCGCCGAGCTGACGGCTCGCCTCGCGGGCGACATCGGCGGCGTGTCCGACCACGACCTGCTGCGACTCCCAGAGCTGGGCGGCATCCTTCTGCAGACGACGCAGTTGCTTCTTCCGCTTGCGGCTGAGGCTCACGATGTTCTCCTGTCCATTGCAGTGCGGGTTCCCCATCTTGCCAGAAGAGGCTGAGAGGCAGGGGGAAAAACGGCACCCTTGCCAAGTGGGCGGCCTCACGCTAGCGTTCGGGTCCCGTCATCGGCTGCGAGACCACGGCGAACACATCGGAAGCTCTGCGAGAATGAGCTCATGGTCCACGCTTCTCACGTCGCAACCCTGCACACCAACCACGGTGACATCGTCATCAACCTCTTCGGCGACCACGCCCCGAAGACGGTCAAGAACTTCGTCGGCCTCGCCGACGGCACCCAGGAGTGGACCGACCCGGCGACGGGCAAGCCCGGCGAGGGTCCGCTCTACAAGGACGTCATCTTCCACCGCATCATCCCGAACTTCATGATCCAGGGCGGCGACCCGCTCGGTCAGGGCGTCGGCGGACCCGGCTACAACTTCGACGACGAGATCAACATGGAGCTGAACTTCAACGAGCCCTACGTGCTCGCCATGGCCAACGCCGGTCTGCGCCGCAATGCCATCACCGGCAAGCCCGAGGGGACGAACGGCTCGCAGTTCTTCATCACCACCGACCCGACGCCGTGGCTGCAGGGCAAGCACACCATCTTCGGTGCCGTCGCCGATGACGCGTCGAAGGCCGTCGTCGACGCGATCGGCGCCGTGGCCACCGGCGCGGGCGACCGTCCGGTCGAGCCCGTCGTGCTGCAGTCGGTCGACGTCGTCGCGGTCTGAGAGCTGCGGCCGATCCGGATGACGACGCCTGAGTTCGCGCACAATCGCGACAACTTCTGCTACCGGCATCCGGATCGGCAGAGCTTCGTGCTCTGCCAGCGCTGCCTGCGCACCATCTGCGGGGAATGTCAGACACCGGCCGCCGTCGGCGTGATCTGCCCCGAGTGCATGAAGGCCGAGCGGAAGAACCGCACGCCCGCCCAGAAGAAGGCCGAGCGGCGCTGGGGGAGCAGGAGCTCGGGTGCCGCGCTCGCCGTGACGCGCAGCGGCCGTCCTGTGGTCACTTACGTGCTCCTCGCGGTCACCTCGTTCATCGGCCTGCTCCAGCTCATCCCCGGGCTCGGCGACGTGCTCACCGGGCAGCTGCTCTTCGCCGCGCCCTACCTGTATCCCCAGCTGTCGGTCTACCCGTTCGAGCCGTGGCGGCTGCTCACCGCGATCTTCGTGCACGGAGGTTTCATCCACCTCGCGCTGAACATGCTCGCCCTGTGGATGATCGGTCAGAGCCTCGAGCCGATCCTCGGTCGAGCGCGGTTCCTCGCCCTGTACCTGATCAGCGGTCTGGGCGGGTCGGTGATGGTCGCGTGCCTGGCACCGACCACGGCGACGGTCGGAGCATCCGGCGCGATCTTCGGCATGATGGCGGCCCTGCTCATCATCGGTCGGCACATCGGAGCGAACGTCACCGGACTGCTGGTGATCCTCGGCATCAACTTCGCCCTCGGCTTCTTCATCGGCAACATCGCCTGGCAGGCGCACCTGGGCGGGACGATCGTCGGAGCGCTCGTGGCGCTGATCCTGACGCGCACCAAGCGCCGTGACCAGCGGGTCTGGCAGATCCTGCTGCTGGCGGCGCTGGTCGTCGTGCTCCTGGTGGCCGTCGCGTTCGTGCCGCCGCTGATCATCCTGGGCTGATCCGGTTGTTAACAGGGTTATCAACCCCTGTGAACAACACCGGTGTAATTCTCCCCATCCTGTGGATAACCCTGTGCAGAAACAAGGCCCCTCGCTCGGCGAGGGGCCTTTCGACGTCGGGGGCGGTTCAGCGCCATCGCGTCGTCATCAGGAAGCCGATGAGCGCGATGCCGAGGCCGATGGCGAGGTTCCAGTTGCCGAGTCCGGGGACGGGGAACTGCATGCCCGAGATGTAGAACACGAGGATCCACGCCAGACCGAGGAGCATGAAACCGATCATCACCGGCTTGAACCACACGGCGTTGGGAGCGGCTTCACCCTCGGCGCGCTCGACGACGGGCTCTTCAGTCTTACGGTCTCGTGCCATTCCGTCATTCTACCCATGACGTCCCTCTCCCCACGAGGCCGTGATCCGCGGCACAGCGGCGGGCGATAGGATCGCGCCATGACTGCATCCGTCGTGCCGGAGGGGCGGCGTTCACGACGCGAGCGGCGCTCCCGCGCGACAGTCACCAGCGTCCTCGGCGAACTCCTCCTCACGGCGGGGGTCATCGTGCTGCTCTTCGTGGCGTGGCAGATGTGGATCGGCGACATCATCATCGGCGCCCAGAAGAACGACGAGGGAGCGGCGCGGTCGGCGCAGCTCGCCGAGGCCGAGGCGCCCGAGCCGCCGCCGCTCGTCGAGAACGAGGACGGCACCACCGAGTACGAGGCTCCGATCCCCGACGCCCCCGCCGACGGCGAGTGGTTCGGTCAGATGCACATCCCGCGCTTCGGGGCCGAGTACAACTTCGGCATCTACGGCGGAACCAGCCGCGCCCGCACGCTCGACCAGAAGGGGATCGGCGTCTACAAGAACTCGAAGATGCCCGGCGAGATCGGCAACTTCTCGATGGCCGGCCATCGCACCACCTGGGGCAAGCCGTTCAACCAGCTCGACAAGCTGCAGCTGAACGACGCGATCGTCGTCGAGACGGAGGACGGCTGGTACACCTACCGCTTCCGCACCCTCGAATACGTCACGCCGACCCAGACCGACGTGCTCGCCGACGTGCCGCAGATGCCGGCGCAGCAGACCGGTGAGCAGTACATCACCCTCACCGCGTGCTCGCCGCTCTACTCGCTGGCCGAGCGCATCATCGCCTACGGGGTGTTCGAGAGCTTCCAGCCCCGTGCGGAGGGTCCGCCCGCCGCCCTGACCGATCCGCCGCCGCCCCCGGCCGCACCGTCGGTGTAGCCGTGGACGTCGCCGAAGGAGGTTGCTGATGTACGCCGCGCTGTGGCGCCTGCTGCCCGGACCCTGGTGGGTGCGCCTGATCATCGTGCTCGTCGTGGTGACCGCCGTGCTCTACGCGCTGTTCTGGTACGTGTTCCCCTGGGTCAGCCCTCTGATCACGCCGGGTGAGGTCGACGTCGAATGACGCGAGTGCTCGTGGTCGACAACCACGACAGCTTCGTGCACACCCTGGTGGGCTATCTGCACGAGCTCGGCGGGGAGACGACGATGATCGAGGCCGATGCGACGGATGCCGGGGGCCTCGAGCGGCTCGTCGAGAACGTCGACGGCGTGCTGCTCTCCCCGGGGCCGGGCACACCGTCGGATGCCGGTGCGTCGCTCGACGCCGTGCGCATCGCGGCGCGTCGACGGATCCCGCTGCTCGGGGTGTGCCTAGGGCACCAGGCGATCGGCGAGGCCTTCGGCGCACCCGTGAGCGAGGCGCCGGAGCTCATGCACGGCATGGTCTCGACCGTCACCCACGATGGATCGCCGCTGTTCGCGGGCATCCCGTCTCCGTTCCGGGCGGGTCGATATCACTCGCTGGCGCTCGCGGCATCCGCTCTCCCCGCCGATGTGACCGTGACAGCGGTGACCGACACGGGAACCGTGATGGCGCTCGAGCACCGCGGGCTTCCGATCCACGGGGTGCAGTTCCACCCCGAGAGCGTGCTCACCGAAGGAGGCTACCGCCTGCTGGCCAACTGGCTGGAGATGTGCGGGTCCGAGGGCGCCGTCGCCCGGTCGGCGCGGCTCGACCCGCTCGTGCGCTGAAGCGCGCGCTGAGGCTCTCTTCTCAGGGGCCGGTGCAGTAGCGGAGCTCGACGGTCGAGCCGATCGGCACATCGCCGGGCGCGATCGACATCGTGTCGACGGTCGCCGGGTCGTTGGCGGGGCAGTCGGGCAGCTCCACCGGCGTGGCGGTGAGTCCGAGACGGGTGAGCTCGGCCGTGGCCGCTTCGACCGTCCACCCGGTGACATCGGTCAGGGTCATCTTGCCGCTGGCCACCACGAGGTTGATCACCGTGTCGGGCGGCACCTCGGCGTCGGCCTTCTCGCTGGCCGAGATGACCGTGTCGGCCTTCAGCGCCTTGTCGTTGCGCTGGATGACGGTGCCGAGTTCGAGGCCCGCGCTCTGCAGCGCCTTCTTGGCGTCGGCCAGACCCATGCCCTCGAGCGTCGGGACCACGACCTTGTCCTCGCCGGAAGAGACGTACAGCGTGACGGCGCTGCCCTCCTCGATCGAGACGCCGGCCTCCGGGTCGGTGCGGATGACGTTGCCCTCAGCGATCTCGGCGTTCGCCTCGATGACGATCGTCGAGGTGAGATCGAGTTCGGCGAGATCGTCCTGGGCCCGCTCCGACGACACGTTGACGAGGTCGGGCACCACCCGCGACGTGCTCGGCACGTCGGCCGGGCGCATGCTGATGGTGACGACCCAGAAGAGGACGGAGGCGAGCAGCACGGCGAGCAGCGCCACTCCGGCCCAGATCCATGCGACCGGCGGGCCCGACTGCGTGCGGGCCATCGTCGTGTCGGTGCTGAGTTGGCGGAGGGACCGGGCGGTCTCCTGCGCCTGACGAGGGCTCGGGCCGTACAGCTCGCTGGTCAGAGCGCCCAGCTGCTTGCGGGTCGGCGCAGCGCCGGTCACCGCCGAGTCGAGTGCCGAACGGAAGTGCGCGGCATCCGGATAGCGCTGATACGGGTCTTTCGCGAGGGCGCGCAGCACGATCGGGTCGAGCGCCCCGGGCGCGTCTTCGTTCACCTCGGTCGGGGGGAGCGGGGTCTCGCTGACGTGCTGGTAGGCGACGGCCACCGGCGACTCGCCGCGGAACGGCTGGCGCCCGGTGAGCAGCTCGTACAGCACGACGCCGGTCGAGTAGAGGTCGGCGCGGGCGTCGACCGGCTCGCCCTTCGCCTGCTCGGGCGAGAAGTACGCCGCGGTGCCGAGGATCTGCGTCGTCTCGGCGACGGTCGACGACGAGTCGGAGACGGCTCGGGCGATGCCGAAGTCCATCACCTTGACCTGGCCCTTGTCGGTCACCATGACGTTGCCCGGCTTGATGTCGCGATGCACCACACCGGCGCGGTGCGAGTAGTCGAGCGCTTCAAGGATGCCGTCGACGTAGCGCACGGCGTCGTCGACCGGGACGGGGCCCTGGGCGATGATGTCCTTCAACAGGGTGCCGCGGATGAGTTCCATCACGATGTACGGCGGATCGGCGGCCTGGCCGGTGCCCGAGGCGGATGAGGCGTCGCCGATCGACGAGTCGCCGGCGTCGTACACGCGCACGATCGACGGATGCGACATGCGCGAGGCCGCCTGTGCCTCGAGGCGGAACCGGGTGCGGAAAGCCGTGTCACGGGCCAGCTCGGGGTCGAGGATCTTGATCGCGATCTCGCGGCCGAGGGTCAGGTCGTACCCGCGGTAGACCTTCGCCATGCCGCCGTGCCCGATGAGCTCGTCTACGCGGTAGCGACCCGCGAGAACGCGTGGCTCTGTGGACACGGACTACCCCCCTTGAAAACGACGTTCGACTGAGCTGGGTCCAGGCTACCCGGCGGTCTCGCCCTCGCCGTCACCCTCGCCGTCGCCGTCGGCCGGGGGCGCGGTGATCGCGACCGACAGCGCAGGAGACGGATTGGAGGTGCGCTGGTCGCCCCCCGAGCACAGACCCTGGTACGTCACGATGAGCTGCTGGCCGACGGCATCCGCGATCTTGACCTGCGTGTTGCGCTGCGTCGGCTGGAAGTTCGGTCCGCCCGACACGAAGCTGGCGTTCTGCAGCGACACGACGTAGCCCGAGAGCGTCGATCCGCTCGGGCAGGTGAAGCCGGTGCCCCAGGCGATGGTCACGGTGCTCCCCGCGACCGGGTCGCCGGTGAGCGTCGGCGCGTCGGTCGGCGTGGGCAGTGCGGCGCGGGCGGCGTAGACCGTCAGCGTCATGGCCTGCGTGGTCTCGACGTTGCCCGAGGGCTGCACCCCGTAGACCTTGCCCACCTCGGCGTCGGACGGGGCCGGGTCGCCTTCGGGGCACGTGATCTCGGCGTTCTCGAAGCCTGCCTCCTTGAGGGTGGCGGTCGCGGTGCCGCAGTCCATGCCCACGAGGTTCAGGGCCGTGACGTCGACCCGCGTCACCTCGGGAGTGGGGGTCGGCGACGGCGTCTGCGACGCGGAGGGCGTGACGCTCGGCGACTTCGACGGCTCGGGGTCGTCGCCGCCCTGCTGTGAGAGCGCCCAGATCGTTCCGCCGAGCACGATCACCAGGAGGACGATGAGCGCGATCAGCGGCCAGGTCCACGGGCTCCGCTTCTTCTTCTCCGGCTCCTCGGTCGGCTGCTCGGTGGGCACCTGCGCGGTGGTCGGCAGGATGCGCGTCGCGCCCTGGTCGTTCGCCGCCGTCAGCATCCGAGTCGCGTCGTCGTCGCCGGCGATGCCCCCGGTCGCGATGGCGGGAACGGCGATCGCGGCGGAGTTCAGGTCTCCGCGGCGCAGGGCCTGCGCGGCACGGGCCACCGTGGCCGACGACGACGGACGGTCGCCCGGCTTCTTCGCGATCATCGCCATGACGAGGTTCTGCACGGGGATCGGCACGGTCGGCGGCAGCGGCGGCGGCTGCTCGTTGATCTGCGCCATCGCGATCGCGACCTGCGACTCGCCCGTGAACGGGCGCTTGCCCGCGAGGCACTCGTAGGCGACGATGCCGAGCGAGTAGGTGTCGGTGGCGGGGGAGGCGGGGTGACCCGACGCCTGCTCCGGCGAGAGGTACTGCACCGTGCCCATCACCTGGCCGGTCGCGGTCAACGGCACCTGGTCGGCGATGCGCGCGATGCCGAAGTCGGTGATCTTCACGCGGCCGTCGGGGGTGATCAGCAGGTTGCCCGGCTTGATGTCGCGGTGCACGAGGCCCGCGGCGTGCGCGGCCTGCAGGGCGGATGCCGTCTGGGCGACGATGTCGAGCGTCTTGTCGGCGCTCAGCGCGCCGTCGCGCTCGAGGATCGTCGACAGGGCCTCGCCCGGCACGAGCTCCATGACGAGGTAGGCGCTGCCGTTCTCCTCGCCGTAGTCGAACACGCTGGCGATGCCCTCGTGGTTGACGAGCGCCGCGTGCCGCGCCTCGGCGCGGAACCGCTCGAGGAACCCGGGGTCCCCCATGTACTCGTCTTTGAGGATCTTGATCGCGACGGTACGCCCGATGACGTGATCCGTCGCCTCCCACACCTCGCCCATGCCGCCGATCGCGATCCGCGACTGCAGCTCGTAACGACCACCGAACGACACACCCTGCGTCGGTCTCATCTGCCCAGCACCGCCTCTATGACCTTCTTCGCAATCGGAGCGGCGATGGTGTCGCCGCTTCCGGACTGCCCCTGTCCGCCGCCGTCCTCGACGACGACCGCTACTGCGACCGCGGGGTCGTCCGCCGGTGCAAAACCGGTGAACCACAACGTGTGCGGCCTGTTTCCGTTCTCAGCCGTCCCGGTCTTACCCGCCACGTCGATCCCGTCTATTCTTGCACCCTGCGCTGCGCCGTTTGAGACGCTGGCGACCATGGCGGCCGTGATCTCATCGGCCTGATCCGCCTCCATCGCGCGGCCGAACTCGCTGTTCTCGAACGACCGGATCACCGACAGGTCGTTGCCGATGACGGCATCCACCATCTGGGGGTTCATGACCACGCCGTCGTTGGCGATGCCCGCCGCCACCATCGCGATCTGCAGCGGCGTCGCCGTCACCTGACCCTGCCCGAAGCCGGTGAGCGCGGTCTGCGCGTCGTCGAGCGCGCGCGGGTAGCTCGACGCCGTCGATTCGAGCGGCGTCGCGAAGCTCTTGTTGAAGCCGAACTTCTCGGCCATCTCGCGGATGCGGTCGTCGCCCAGCTCGACGGCCAGCTCGGCCATCGGGATGTTGCAGCTCAGCCGGATCGCCTCGGCGATGGTCACCGTGTCGCCGGCACCGCACGTGCCGCCCCAGGCGTTCGACACCTGGTTCGACGAGCCGGGCAGCGTGTACCGCGCCGGATTGGGCAGCGTCGAGTCGGGGGTCCAGTCGCCGCTGGCGAAGGCCGCGGCGGCGACGACGAGCTTGAACGTCGATCCGGGCGGGTTGAGGTCGCCGGCGATCGCGCGGTTCGACAGCGGCTTCGACCCGTCGGACTCGAGCTGGTCGTAGAAGGAGTTCGCGGCATCCGCGTCGTGCGTCGCCAGCTGGTTCGTGTCGAACCCGGGGGTCGAGACCATGGCGAGGATGCGACCCGTCGAGGGATCGATCGCGACGACCGCGCCCTCGAGACCCTGCAGGGCGTCGTAGGCCGCCTTCTGCGCCGCGGTGTTCAACGACAGCTCGACGCTGAATCCGCGCTGCGGCTGGCCCGAGAGGATGCGTTCGACCTCGGCGAGGAACGCGTTGGCGCCCGTGCCGGAGAGATCGGCGTTCATCGCCCGCTCGATGCCGGTCGCCGATCCCAGCGCCGGGTTGAACCAGCCGGTCACCGGCTCCCACATCGGAGCGTCGGCGTAGACGCGCTGGAAGCGGTATTGATCGTCGCTCGGGATCGACGTGGCGATGGCCGCGCCGTCGACGATGATCGATCCGCGCTGGATCGCGTAGCTGTCGAGGCGCGTGCGCTTGTTGTGGCTGTTCTGAGCCAGGCTGTCGGCCTCGACGACCTGGATCCAGCTCGACGCCGCGAAGAGGGCGATGAACATGAACAGCATGACGATGCTGAGGCGGCGGAGTTCCTTGGTCATGCGACGCCCCCTAGGGCCGTGGGTCGCTGAGCCTGTCGAAGCGTCGCGGACCGGCCCTTCGACGAGCTCAGGGACCCAGTTGTCATCGGACAGCCTTGCAATCGAGTCATCCGATCACCACCCGGGGCTGGCGGCGGACGCCGTCGGAGATGCGCAGCAGCAGCGCGACGATGAGCCAATTGGCGACGAGAGACGATCCGCCGGCGGCGAGGAAGGGTGTGGTCAGTCCGGTCAGCGGGATGACGCGGGTGACGCCGCCGACCATGATGAACACCTGCAGCGCGATGGTGAACGACAGCCCCGTGGCGAGGAGCTTGCCGAAGTCGTCCTGTCCGGCGAGGCCGATGCGCATGCCGCGACTGACGAACACCATGTAGAGGCACAGGATGGCGAAGAGGCCGATGAGTCCGAGCTCTTCGCCGAGGCTCGTGATGATGTAGTCGCTGTGCGCGAGGGGCGTGATCTGCGGGCGCCCCTGGCCCCATCCGGTGCCGATGAGTCCGCCGCGGGCGAGACCGAACAGACCCTGCATGGGCTGGTAGCCCGCACCGTCCGGGTCGACCTGGTTCGCATCGAACAGGAAGAGCCAGTTGGTGAACCGACCGCGCACATAACTGAGGATCTGGGTCGCCAGCGCCACGCCGGCGGCGACGAGAACCAGGCCGATGAGCACCCAGCTCGTCTTGCCGGTCGCGACGTAGAGCATCGCGACGAACATGCCGAAGATGAGCGTTCCGGTGCCGAGATCGCGCTGGAAGACGATGATGGCGAGCGAGATGACCCACACGACCAGCACGGGTCCGAGCTCGCGCATCCGCGGCCAGGTGATGCCGAGCACCCGCTTGCCGACCGACGTGAGGCTCTCTCGCGTGCGCACCAGGTAGCCGGCGAAGAAGATCGCCAGGCAGATCTTGGCGAGCTCTCCCGGCTGGAAGGCGAAGACCCCGCCGAGCGACACCCAGACCGCGGCGTTCGCGTCGGCGATGCGGAGGCCGGGGACGAAGGGGAGCAGGAGCAGCAGGATGCCGGCGAGGCCGAAGATGTACGTGTAGCGGAACAGGATGCGGTAGTTGCGCAGCAGGATGACGACCGCGATCGCGCCGGCGAGCGAGATCCCGGTCCAGGCGAGCTGCTTCGTCGAGTACGCGTCCCAACCGGTGTTCTTGAACGCGATGTCGATGCGGTAGATCATCGCGATGCCGAGACCGGTCAGCAGCGTCGCGATCGGCACCACGAAGGGGTCGGCGTCGGACGCGACGATCCGCAGCACGACGTGCAGCGCGAAGGCGAGCACGGCGAGGCCGCCGCCGATCGCGAGCACGACCGGGTCGATGACGCCGAGGGCGCCGAGCTGCACGAGGGTGAGGGCGGCGCCGCTGACGACGCAGGCGAAGAGCAGCAGCCAGAACTCGCGGTTGCGCTGCGTCTGCGGCATCCGGAGTCTCTTGAGCGCCTTGATGACGGTGGTGTCGGCGGCGACGTCGGTGCTCATCCCTCACCTCCGGCGGGGGTCTCGCTCGGGGTCGGCAGCGGCGTCGGCAGGGGTGTCTGCTCGATCGCGTTGGCCTCGGCGCCCGCGCGCAGCCGGTCGACGATGGCCATGGCGTCGGCGAGCGAGCGCGCGGTGATCGTGCGCTCGACCGACGCGCGCTGATAGGGCGGCAGCTCGGCGAGGAGGATGTCTGTGTCTTCGTAGGGGGTCGACAGGGTGATCGGGCCGATGTTCTGCTGCACGCCCTGGAAGATCACGACGCTGTCGTCGTCGGCGCCGATGAAGTAGCGCGTCTGCGTCCAGCTGTAGGCGGCGAACGCCGCGACCCCGAGCATGGCCAGCACGACGAGCACGCCCGCGATCCAGCCCCAGCGACGGCGCTTGGCGCGACGGCGATCCTCTTCGATGAGCTCCTCGAGGTACTCCGGTGCCGGCTCGAAGTGGCTCGGCTCGTTCGCCGCCTGGCGCACGGGGTGCAGCCAGTTGGCGCGGGTCGGCCGCACCGGCGGCACGTACACGCCCGACGGGTTCGACGCCGAGCCGACCACGGTGGCCGTTCCGGAGTGCATCGGATGCTGCCCGCCGACGTCGACCAGCACGATGGTGACGTTGTCGGGGGCGCCGCCGTCGAGCGCCTGCTTGAGCAGGTTGTCGGCGGTGCGACCGGGTGCGAGACCCAGCTGCATCGCCTTGAGGATGCGGGCCTCGTCGACCACGCCCGACAGGCCGTCGGAGCACAGCAGCCAGCGGTCGCCGGGCTGCGTGTGCATGACGAACATGTCGAGCTCGGGGTCGGAGTCCATGTCGCTGAGCACGCGCATGAGCACGGAGCGCCGCGGGTGGTAGCGGGCCTCCTCCGGGGTGATGCGGCCCGAGTCGACCAGCCGCTGCACGAAGGTGTGGTCGGCCGTGATCTGGGTCAGCGCGTCATCGCGGTAGAGGTAGATGCGCGAGTCGCCGATGTGTCCGATGACGGCGTAGTCGTCGACCATGATGATCGCGCTGAGCGTGGTGCCGAGGCCGGCCAGCTCGGGGCGGTCCTTCGCCGCACGGATGAGGTCGTTCGCCGCAGTGGTGGCCGCCGCCTGCAGCGAGGCCTGCGCGTCTTCGACGGTGGCGTAGGGCTGGTCGAGGGGCTCGAGGCGGTGGATGGCGATGCTCGAGGCCACGTCACCCCCGGCATGACCGCCCATGCCGTCGGCGACGACGAACAGGTTGGCCCCGGAGTAGCCGGAGTCCTGGTTGTTGGAGCGGACCTTCCCGGTGTGGGAGATCGCGACGCTCGAGCCCTCGAAGACCATGCCCGGGTCAGGCTCGCAACTCGAACGTCGTGGCCCCGACCTTGATCGGCGTGCCGAGGGAGAGGTTCACGGGGCCGCCGGTGACGCGCTGTCCGGCGACGAAGGTGCCGTTGGTCGAGTCGAGATCCTGGATCGCCCAGCTGTCGCCGCGCAGGATCAGGCGCGCGTGGTGACTCGACGTGTAGTCGTCGCGGATCACCAGCGCCGACTCGCTCGAGCGGCCGATCGTGAGGGTGTCGGCGCCGAGGGGGAGTTCGAGCCCCGCCTTCGGGCCCGACGTGATGACGAGCCGCTTCGCCGTGGCGACCGTCGCGGGACCGGTCGACGGTCGGGCGGATGCCGGCTTCGCCGCGGCTGCCGGCTTGGCGGGAGCGGCCGGGGCGGATGCCGCGCCCGCGACGGCCTCGGCGGGGAGCTTGCGCGCCTTCACGCCGAACAGGTCGGCACGGAGGGAGTAGACCACGCCGAAGACGAAGAACCACATCAGCAGGAGGAATCCGATGCGCAGCAGGAGGAGGATCAGCTCGCTCATCCGAACCCTCCGAACGCGCGTGTCGAGTCGTCGGTCGGGCGTGACGGCGCGGCCACCGGCACGATGCGGAACACCAGGTCGGTGCGGCCGATGGTGATCGTCGTGTCGGACGGCAGCGCCGCCTCGCGGAGCTTCTGCCCGTTCACCTTGGTGCCGTTGGTGGAGCCGAGGTCGCGCATCATGGCGCGCTCGCCGTCCCACAGGATCTCGACGTGCTTGCGGCTCGAACCGGCATCCGCGATCGTGATGTCGGCGTCGGAACCGCGTCCGATCACGGTGCGCGCACGCGAGAGCGAATGCCGACGGCCGTCGACGTCGACCACGGCCTGCCAGCTGACGCGACCCTCGACCGTGCCCGAGCTGACGCGCACCGTGCCGGTCGCGACCTTCTCGTCGGCCTCGAGCGTGATCGACAGCGGACCGGCGAAGCTGTAGCCCTGCGCCTTCGCGTGCTTGTTCAGCAGCGCGTGCAGCTCATCGGTGAGCGCGCCGCCGAGTGCTCGCATCCGCTCCGCGTCATCGGTGCTCAGACGCACCACATAGCTGTTCGGCGCGATGATGCGGTCGCGGCTGACGACCGCCGCCTTCGTGTCGGCTTCGCGACGAACGGCCGAAGCGATCTCCACGGGTTGGATGCCGCTGCGGAAGGTCTTCGCGAACGCGCTGTTCACCGCGCGCTCGAGACCCTTCTCAAAGCTGTCAAGTAGTCCCACTGGGCTCCTCTGGCATGCCGACCGGTAGGGACATCGTAGCCAGGTGACCTGGGGAACGCCCGCCGCAGGGCCGTCGGCGGTGTGCTTCGGGCCCGAAATCGCGTGATATCCTCGGGAAGTTGAGTTCTTCGGAACGAGACGCTCGCGCGAGTGGCGGAATGGTAGACGCGCTGGCTTCAGGTGCCAGTGTTCGCAAGGACGTGGGGGTTCGAGTCCCCCCTCGCGCACAGGACATATGACGGGTTCATGAATGGCCGTGGACGGCGCCATCGTCCATACCCTGGGCGCCGGCGACGCGACCCTCGCCACCGTGATCGTCCACACGATCCATGGCGGCTTTCACCGAGACCTCGCGAAGATCACGATCCGGCCGCACGGGACGGGACGCAGCCGCAGCTCTCACGGCGGACGAGGGTGTGGGCGAACGTGTGGCGCGAAGGGGCATCATCGGACGACGTGAGCGTGCGGGCGACGTACTCTGCGATCTCGTCGAGCGGAAGCTGGATCGCACTCAACGACGGCACCGCGAACTCGGAGGCCTCCGTGCCGTCGATGGATATCACGGCGACCTCTTCGGGGATCCGCACTCCCCGCGCGTGGAGAGCGCGCATCGCCCCGAGAGCTTGAACGTCGGATGAGGCGAAGATCGCGCTCGGGGCGTGGGAGGAATCGAGAAGCTTCTCTGCGGCGCGGTAGCCACCGCGCAGCGAGAAGTCGTCATACGCGCGCAGCTCATCGAGCCGGTCCGGAGAGACGTACGGTGCGAGCGTATCCGCCCACGCCGCCTCGCGCAGGTCTCCCTCATCACGCCCTGCGATCAGGCCGATGTCGCTGTAGCCGTGATCCAGGAGATGCTGCACGGCATCTCGTGCTGCTCCGTAGTCGTCGACTCCTACCGACGGCACCGGCGTCTTCTCGAAGTGCCAGTCGAGGGACACCACTCGCGCTCCCGAGGAGGTGATGGCCTGCAGCGTCTCGTCGCGGTGCACACCGTAGATGGCGATGCCGTCCACCTCCCGGGACAGCAGGTTCTGCAGCTCAGCGGTCTCTTCGACGCCGCCGTGGCCGGCGTTGCCGATCATCAGGGCGTAGCCCGCTCGATGGGCGTACTCCTGGAGGTCGCGGGCGAGCTCGGAGAAGTACGGGTTGGTGAGGTCGCGGACGAGCAGACCGATGACGTTCGTCCGGGAGAGCTTCAGCGCGCGGGCGTTCGCGTTGGGCCGGTAGCTCAGCTGCCGCATCGCATCGAGGACGCGTTCTCGCGTGGCTTCGGCCACAGGACGCGGACCGTTGTTGACCACGTAACTGACCACCGTGGTGCTGACCCCCGCCAGTCGCGCGACGTCGACGCGATTCGCCCTCTTCATCCGTCTCACTGTAGGGGATGGCAGTCGAGATCCGGCGATCCCGCCAATTTATCTACTGCAGTAGCGCACATCGCGTCTACTGCAGTAGCATCATCGAAATCTACTGGAGTAGCACCGAAGCAGCGGTAGACACCATCGGACAGCCGGGCTGTGGAGCTCACGAGGCACGCGCCAGCCGTCCACCGAGTCACGGACCTCGCCACCCCGCCATCGCATCCTTCCGAACTCCGAGTTCATTCGACAGCATCAGGGGACGAGGACAGCCGGCCACGTCGGCTGACGGGACTGCAGCACGAACAGAGGCACCACCCGACAAACAGAAGGGCACCACAATGAAGAAGCTGATCGGGGCGACCGCCCTCGCGGCCGTCACGCTCCTCGCACTCACCGCGTGCGCCGGCACGACGCCTGAGCCGTCGGGGACGGAACCCGCTCCAACCGAAGGTGACGTCGCCGCGGCACCTCTCGACGAAGAAGCGGCCGCGCTGCTTCCCGACGGCACGGACTCCCTCATCTCCGTCACCGACCCGACCTTCGCTCCGTTCCAGTTCTACGACGAGGCCAACGAGGAGATCATCGGCTGGACGGCGGACATGATCACCGCGCTGGGACAGACGCTCGGCGTCGAGATCCCGCTGGAGGCTGCGGCATTCGACACCATCCTGCCCGGGGTGGCATCCGGGAAGTACGACCTCGCCGCCTCCGCCTTCACCGTCACCGAGGAACGTCTCGAGAACGCCGACATGGTCACCTGGGGCCTCGGTGGCACCGGCGTGGCCGTGCCGGAGGGCAACCCGAAGGACATCAGCACCGACCCGCTGTCGATGTGCGGTCTGCGCATCTCGGCGTCGAAGGGCACGTCCCAGGCGATCGAGATCCTCCCCGCGTTCCAGCAGGCGTGCGCCGACGCCGGCAAGCCGAAGATCGAGGAGAACCTGTTCCCTTCCGGTCAGGAGGCCCTGCTCGCCCTGTCCTCTGGCCGCACGGACGGTCACCTGAACGACACCATCAGCATCGCCTACGAGGCCGACATCAACGGTGGATTCGAGGTCGCGCCCGGCGACGACATCGACAGCTCTCCGTTCGCGTTCGCGCTCGCAAAGGACTCGCCCCTGACCCCGGCGTTCGAGGCAGCTATGGCCGCGCTCATCGACAACGGAACGTACGACGCCATCAACGAGAAGTGGGCGTTCCCGGCGACGGCGGCCATCACCGCTGACCAGATCTCCAACGAGTAGTCCACGAAGGGGCTGAGCACGATGACTCTCACGACACCCGTCCCGGTGAACGAGCAGCCGTTCGTCATCCACCGCAAGAAGCACATCGGGCGTTGGATCGCCGGACTCATCGTGCTCGGCCTCCTCGGACTCCTCGTCTACTCGGCGGCGAGCAACCCACGCTTCGAGTGGGGTTCCGTCGGCGGCTATCTCGTCGCCCCGCCCATCCTGACCGGCGTACTGGTGACACTCGAACTGACCTTCATCAGCATGGTCATCGGCGTGGTGCTCGGCGTGATCATCGCCATCATGCGGCTGTCGTCCAACCCCGTGTTGAGCGTGAGCTCAGCGGGGTTCGTCGCCTTCTTCCGCGGGACGCCACTGCTCGTCCAGCTGATCTTCTGGTACAACCTGGCATCCCTGTACCCCGTCATCACCTTCGGTCTTCCTGGGGTCGAGCTCAACGCCAACGAGATCATCACCCCTTTCCTGGCTGCCATTCTCGGGCTGAGCCTGAACGAAGCGGCCTACATGTCTGAGATCGTCCGAGGAGGCATCATCTCCGTCGACCGTGGGCAGCGCGAAGCGGCGACAGCGATGGGACTGACCGGCGGGCAGACGATGCGCCGGATCATCCTTCCGCAGGCGATGCGCGTCATCATCCCGCCGACAGGTAACGAGCTGGTCGGCATGTTGAAAGCCACCTCCCTCGTCTCGGTCATCGCGGTGGCGGACCTGCTGTACTCGGCGCAGATCATCTACGCACGCAACTTCGACGTGATCCCGCTGCTCATCGCCGTCAGCATCTGGTACATCGTCCTGACCACCATTCTCACCATCGGGCAGGGCTTCCTTGAACGTCACTATGCACGCGGCAGCGAGTTCCAGACATCCCGCGGATCCGACATCTGGCGCCGCATGATCCGATTCCGCTTGTTCTCCCAGTCGACGAAAGGCGGCCAGCGATGACAGCTCTCGTTCGCGCCGAGCATGTTGAGAAGCACTACGGCCCCCTGCACGTCCTCAAGGGCGTCGACCTTGAGGTCTCGAAAGGTGAGGTCGTCTGTCTCATCGGTCCGTCCGGGTCCGGCAAGAGCACCTTCCTCCGGTGCATCAACCAGCTCGAAGACCTCAACGATGGCATGATCTGGATCGGCGACGAGCCGGTCGGCTTCCAGCAGCGAGGCCGAGCACTCTACGAGCTCAACCCACAGGAAGCCGCCCGTCGCCGCTCCCGCATCGGCATGGTGTTCCAGCACTTCAACCTTTTCAAGCACATGACCGTGCTGGAGAACCTCACTCTCGCCCCGAAGATCGTGCTCGGCGAAAAGTCGTCGGCCTACCTTCCTCGAGCTCGGGCGCTTCTGGACCAGGTCGGTCTTGCCGACAAGGCGAACAGCTACCCTGCACAACTCTCGGGCGGCCAGCAGCAGCGAGTTGCCATCGCGCGAGCGCTCTGCGTGCAACCCCAGCTGATGCTCTTCGATGAGCCGACATCGGCGCTCGATCCGGAGCTCGTCGGAGACGTCCTGGAAGTGATGCGGGATCTCGCCGCTACCGGTATGACCATGCTCGTCGTCACGCACGAGATCGGCTTCGCACGAGATGTCGCCGACCGCGTCGCCTACTTCAACGACGGACGCATCGTCGAGGTGGGGCCGGCTCATCAGATCATCAACGACCCTCAGCACGAGAAGACGAAGGCGTTCCTCGCCTCCGTGCGGTGACTTCATGCGCCTTCTCATCGACTGCGACCCGGGAATCGACGATGCCCTCGCCATCCTCCTCGCGCTGGGGGCGGACCTCCCCGTGGAAGCCATCACCACCGTCGCCGGTAACGTCATCGTGGAGCAGTCCACGAGCAACGCCTTGACGGTCCTCGACATCGCCGGCCGACTCGACATCCCCGTCCACGAGGGGGCGAGGTCGCCTCTGTTCGGCTCGCTCCCCGAAACGTCCAGCTCTCACGGTATCGATGGGCTCGGAGGTAGAGGGGCGATGCCCCTTCGAACCGGTGCCTCGACGACGTCCGCGGTCGACGCGCTGCTGCAGGCGTCCGGAAAGAGCGCGGAGCCCGTGACTATCGCAGCCATCGGCCCGCTCACGAACATCGCTCAAGCGGTGTTGGCCGACCCGGAGTTCGCATCCCGCATCGAACACCTGGTCATCATGGGTGGCGCCATCGGCGCCGGCAACGTCACTCCTGCTGCCGAGTTCAACTTCTGGCACGACCCTCACGCAGCCGATGTCATTCTGCGGGCGGGCTTCGCTCGCGTGGACATCGTCGGTCTCGACGTCACCGGTCAGGTGTTCCTCGACGCTGAGACCCGTGAGCGAATTCGATACCGCGGCACCCGAGCGTCGGAGTTCGTGTACGAGATGACACGTGACTACTTCGACGCGTACTGGCACAGTCACGGGGTCGTGGGAGCGGAGATGTGCGACCCGCTCGTCATCGCGCACCTCCTCGACGATCAGGTCCTGACGTTTGCCGACGCCTTCGTCGAAGTCGAGACAACCGGCGAGAGTGTCGGGCGCTCCAACGTGTGGCCGGTAGCGCGCTACGCCGGTAAGGAGGCGAATGCGAGGGTTGCGGTGGGTGTCGACACGGCGGCCTTCTTCCGGATATTCCTGGAGGCGGTGTTCCCGGACGGCGGTCGGGTCAGTTCACCGTCGAGTGCCGGACGTGATGAGCGCCCAAGTCCGGGCAGCGATCCGACCACGCGGCTGCGGGCCGCTCTCTGAAGAACGAGGCCCTGTCACACGGGTCAGCCGTCTGCGCGGTGCCTTCGCCATTGCCCACGGTGGGCGATAGCCCGCAAGACGTACGAGCTCACAGATACTCGGCGAGGGGGCGAAGCGGCGGCTGTGCAGCTTCGTGCTCAACCGCGTGCGAACCCACGGCGCACGCCGCCTGGAGCGCGACCTCTGAAGACAGCCCGCTCACGATGGCGAACGTCAGCGCGGCACAGAAGGCGTCACCGGCGCCGACAGTGCTGACAACGTCCACTCGGGGCGCGGTTGCTCGCGCGACCTCCTTTCCGTACTCGTACATGACTGCACCAGCGCCACCATGTGTGACTACGAGTAGGCGCGCATCGCGCAGCTTCGGGGTGAGGGCGAACTCGGTCTCATTCGCGATGAAGAGGTCCCCCCGGGCTACGATCCCGTCGGAGAGGGGGGTGGCCGGCGCGCTGTTCACGGCCAAGAACCCTGTCGTGGTCTGGGCGAGGTTCTCCACGGACTTCATCGGGATCTCCAGCTGAGTGAGGACCGCGCCGTCGATGAAGTCGAACACCTCCGCGCCCACCTCGTCATTCGCACCAGGGCATATGACGATCTGATTCTCTCCGTCGCCGTCCACCATGACCAAGGCGACGCCCGTCTGGGCGTCGCGAACAGCCACATGGTCGACGAGCACCCCGGCGTTCCGCAGATTGTCAAGGGCGAACGATCCTGGCTCGTCGCGTCCCACGGAGCCGACCATGTGCGAGGTAGCCCCGAGTCTGCTGAGAGCGACGGCCTGGTTCGCACCCTTGCCGCCCGCTTGGCGCGTGAAAGAGCCAGCCCCCACAGTCTCACCGGGCGAAGGCAGACGGGCTGAGCGCGAAGTCAGGTCAACGTTGATGCTGCCGACGACGGTGATCTGAGTCACGATGGTCCCTCTCCAGCGGTAGGTCGAGCCGTCCGCTCGGCGAGTCCCGCGGCCGCTTCCAAGACGGTCAAGGCCGCGAGGCGGACTGTTCGTCCGTCGGCGGAGTCAGCCGAAGCATCCACCTCCGCGATGTCGATGCCTCGAACGAGTGGGCTGCGTGCGAAGGCCCGAGTCAGCCGCCGCAACTCGTGAGCCTGGAGACCCCCGGGGATGGATGCCGGGCACCCCGGAGCGACGGAACGGTCGCAGACGTCGACATCGACATCGACATGCACGGGTCCGCCGCCGGCGCCTGCAACCCCCAACGCTTCGGCCGCGATCTCCGACAGGGAACGCTCGAACAGCTCATCCCTGTGGATGACCGTGATGCCCAGGTCGAGTGCTCTCTGGCGGTACGCCTGGGAGTTCGCGAAGTCGGCGATCCCGATCTGAACCACGCGGCGGGGGTTCAGCCCGGCTTCGATGAGGCGGCGGACCGGAGAACCGTTGCTGCGTCCATCGCGGAGATCATGGTGCGCGTCGAGGGTGATGAGACCCGCGCGGTCGAGGTTATCGCCGGCCACTCCCAGGGCTGCGGGCACGGTGAGGGAGTTGTCGCCTCCCAGGAACATCGCGAGGCGCGCACGCTCAGCGATCTCTGCGACTCGCGCGGTGGCGACGGACTCCCCAAGCTCTGAATCCGGGTCTTCTACATCTCCGAAATCGAAGATGCGGAGGTCGTCGTCGAGAACGCGGCCGAGCGACCGGCGGTCATCCGTTGCGACGTGCGCCGAGTACCTGCGCAAGGCTTCACGGATGGCGGCAGGTGTCTTGTGCGCGTTGCTCGGAGACAGGGAGAGGCGATGTGTCGGGATTCCGACGAGCGCCAGGTCAACCTGGTCACCGTCCACGGGCGGACCCCAGGAACCCGCTCGTGGCCAGAGAGCGTCGTAGGACAACGACGTGGTCGATCCGTCGTGAGTAGGCATGTCTGGACGCTAACAACGGTGAGATCGGAAAGGAGCAAGCCTGGGCATGTTGGCGTCTGAGATACCAGACGATACGACGCGGCGGCCACTGTTGCGGTGCGTGAGGAGTCGGTGAGATAGATCATGGCCGAAGAGTCGCCGTCATATGGACGGGTCCCTGCAGCGGAACAGGTGCTCGATGTCCTTTCGCTGTTGGCGGCGTCACGCGGGCCGCTTCCGGCCGCCACCCCAGCGGCCACTGCCTGTTCCTCACGGCCGGGACATGCTCTACGTCTCGGAGCAACGAGCGCGAGGCGCTCGCCATCTCATCACCGATGTCGATTTCCGTCGTCTCCATGGCACGTGATCTCTCGAGGGGCAGCATCCGCGTTGACCGCGGTCATGGGCGACTCTTTCGCAGAGTTTCTGAAGGGGAGATCCCGAAGGCCTCGCGGTACGCGCGCGCGAATCGGGAGGGGTGAGCGAACCCCCACCGGCGTCCGACGGCTGCGACGGTGGCGGGCGAGCCGAAGCGCAGCTCCCGGTGCGCGCCGTCGAGCCGCGCTTGCCTGAGAGCCTCCGCCGGGGTGATATCGAGGGCTCGACGGAACGCGTACTGCAGTCCCCGTGTGGAGATGTGCACCGCGTTGGCGATGTCGTCGACGGTGATCGGCAGGTGGGCGTTCGCCGCGATGAATTCGCGGGCGCGTCGAACCGTTCCCGGTGCGGCAGTCGTTTGCTCCGCGTGCTCGTCACGATGCGGCATCGTGGTGGCGAAGGATGCGAGGGTGGTGACGGCCGCGTGGCGAGCGAGTTCGCTCCGCAGCAGCGTGTCCCCATCGCGCAACGGGGCGGCGGCACGTTCGACATAGGTGAACATTCGGCTCCAGGAGGCGGCGGCCTCCGCGTTGTGCGGAGTGAGCTCGGCGACGCTCAACGAGAGGTCATCATCGCCGCTGATCTGTCTGCTGACGCCCTCGAGGTAGCCGTGGTCCAGGACGAGCGCTGTCACGCGTGCGTTTCCATCCCAGTGGGCATGCACCTTCGTGCCGTCGGAGATCCACGGCCTGCCAGCGTCGAGGTCCTTCCGAGCGGACCGGACATCGATCTTCGCGCCACTGACACGACAGGCGAGGAACTGGTCGTGGGGCTCGGCGGTCGAGTGGACCTCCGCAGAGAGGGTGTAGTGGACCAGGCTCACCCCGCCGAGTTCGATGGAATGCCAATCGAACTGGAACGGGTCACGGTCGACGCGATGCAGCACGGCGGAGGGCACGTACTGTCGCCAAGTCTCCTCGACCCGGGACACCTCGCGTGTGCGGAACCGCATGCGTTCCCCCTTTCCCTCGCCGGCAGACGGGTGCAAGACAGAAGCCGAGATGACTCGTCCGTGTAGTGTAGGCGTCCGCCACCGGATACGACAGGGGTATCGCCGCACGGAGTCTGCGGGCGGCCAACGTCCTCGGCCGCTTACGTACGCCCGTGTTTCGGCGATTTCACCGACTCGATGCACTGACCGAACCGGTCAATAGGCCGAGCACTCGATGTCAGCCCGGGGCACGGAGCACCCCGGCCCGACGGAGCCACGACCCAGATAGAGTCGCACCCCCGCAGGACCCAGAGAATCGAGGACACTGATCCTCAGTGCAGCGACGTCGTACTGCCCGAACGGGATGTGCCGCCAGTCGGCTGGTTCGGGCCGACCGGTGAGAGGGTCGTTCTGGACATTCACGATCACGGAGACGACCCCGGACAGATACAGCACGGAGTAGACGTTCGAGACGACGCCGACCAGTGAGGAGATCAGGGGGCGCAACGAGTCGACCAGCGACCCGACGGTGGGTAGCAGCCCCCCGACGAGATTCGCGACGACAGGGCCGAGACCCGACGTGAGGGCATTGAGCAGCCCGTCGAGGATCCCGAGGTCGAGCGCGCCGAGCAGCTTCGCCTCGACAGCCACCCCGCCGCCCGCGGCGAGAGCGGCCAGGCCGGCGTCCACGGAGATCGTGATGTCCGCCACCGGCAGCCCGAGCAGACGCAGGCGCACACTCGCGTCCAGTGTGATCCGGATGCTGTTCAGGACATCGATGAGCGCATCCTCGACGTCTCGGAGCCACTCGCTGAGAGCGGATGTGAGCGCATCGGTCAGCGCAGCGAGAATCCGGGGGTCGGCGAGGAGATCGGTGTTCGGCGCGAGCCCATTCAGGCTCGTGCCGTCGGTGATCCCGTACGCCGAGGCGACGAGCCCAGCGGAGTCCACGCGGATGCTGCCACGACCGAGATCGACTCGCACGATTCCGGCCTCATCCGAGATGCTCCCCCTCAGCAGATCCGTGACCGGCCGGAGGTCGACCGAAGCCGCGAGCGAATCGACGGTCACCGCGCCGAGCCGCAGCGTGCCCAGCAGCGGCCGCAACAGGCCGGTGATGCCCTGGACCAGTCCGTCGAGGAGACCCGCGTCGCCGGCGAGGGCGGCGACCAGGGTGTTCAGCTCATCGACGATGCCCGTCGTCCCTGCCACGAGACGAGCGACGGCAGGCGAGCTCACCTCTGTGGCCACGTCGGCGGCGACATACTCGCGGGTGAGAGCGGAAGCCAGAACCTGCGCGTCCGCCTGCGCTCCCTGCCACGCCAGATCGCACCCGTCAATGGTGGCTCGACCGGCCACTGCTCCCGTGGTGAGTGTCACATCGGTGACATCGGTGAGCAGCGCGGCGGTGCCCGGGTCGAGGGAGCCGAGCAGTGTGGAAAGGCGCAGTGCAGCGAGCTCGGGGTAGCCGTTGGTCGGTTCCGTGGCGATGCCGCCGCTGCTTGTCACGAATCCACCGGCACCGACCGCCTCTCCATCGCTTCGAGCCCGGCCGTACTGGCCGAGCAGGCCGGTGGCGGTGTCCAGCGGGAGCTGCAGCAGACCGTTGCCGAGGTCGACGTCCACCGCGCTGAGGGCGACGACACGCAGCGGATTCGCGAAGGCATCGGGTCCTGCGGGGTTCGCGCCGAGCGGCGAGTAACGAACCTGGTCGCCGTCGTTCGTGACGGTCGTACCGGAGGCTTCGATGAGCGTGTCAAGGTCTGTGCCGAGGAGGGAACCGCTCACGGCCCGCCCCTCCGCGCGGGTCGCGAAGGACCCGGATGCATCCGCGCAGGATGTCGTGCCGATCATGCCGGTGGCCCACTCGGAGTCGTTCCATGTCGCGTCGCTCGCCACGGCGGCCTGCGTGACCAGCGACGCGGCCACAATCAGGCCGAGCGCCGTGAGCACGCGTCCGCGAGATCGCCCGATCATGACGGCGCGGACCCGGATGGTTGGCTGCGCCCTCGCGCGGCGAGCCTCAGGCCCAGCCCGATGCCGCCTGCGGCGAGCATGCTCAGGGCCGACAGATCCGCCCAGAGGTCCGCGCCGGTCGCGGCGAGGCCGCTCGGCGCGTCGGGGGGATCTCCGGCTGCGTGAACGCCGACGCCGATTCGCCCGACGAGCATCTCCGCGGCGCGCGGATCCACGGTGGACGGGATCTCCAGAGTGACCAGAAGATGGCGCGGCTGGCCCCGGCGCAAGACGGCCAGCTCATAGATGTCGTCACCGCGGTCGCCCGCGTAGGCGGCGAGCAGGGTGGGCCCGATGACTGCCTGCGCCCCGCCCGGGCACTCGTACCGGTCGGATGCCGCGCGATGCCGGAACGGCACCGTGCAGGTGACGAGACGGACGGTGAGTGCCTCGATATGCGAACCTGTCGCGTGCATCTGCACAGCCAGGGAGCTCTGATCGACCTCCTCCACAGACGCTTCGATCAGCCAGGAGGCCTCGTCGCCGGGAACCATATCGGTCCACTGCGGCGCGGCCGGGATGGAACGAACCATGAGCGGGCCATCGACTGAGGGTCCGTACGCGTCAGCCAGAGCAGACGATGCCCTCAGCGCGATGACCACCACCCCCAGGGCCACCAGAGCGGCGAACAGCACCGTCGGGAAACGCGGCGAGGTCCGCCGCGCGGGGTTCGATCTCGAAAGGGTCGGTTCCATGCCGTCAGGCTCGTCTCGCAGCACGTGGGTGCTCGCTACCTGATCGAGACTGAGACGGGAGGGCGCCGCCGGTCGGCTCTGCGACGCTCGTCGGCTCGGGTCGACGCGGCCACAGCGCCCACGCGGTGAGCGTTGCGGTGGTCAGCGTCAGGACACCCATCCCCAACGGCGACTGCAGCAGCATGATCACAGCGCCCACCATCGGCACAGACGCGACCGTGCGTCGAGCATCCGTCACGAGGTACGGCAGGTGATCGACACTGTCGTTGTCGTCGCCCTTCAGCACGAGTTCGCGTGCGCCGCGCTCACCCACGGTGTCGGGGACAGGGCGTACCTCCACGACGCGATGCGTCACGGGAAGTGCGTTCTCCTGCCGCTGAACGGTCACCACATCGCCCACGCGGATCTTCTCCGCGGGCAGCGGCACCGACACTGCGACCGCCCCCTGCGGCATCGTAGGGCTCATCGACCCCGTGCGGAGCACGATGAGCGTCGCGCCGGTGAGCGCGGAGAAGACGAACCAGACGACGATGACCAGCAGCGCCGACGCGACAAGCGTCGTCGCGGCCCTGCTGACGATTGCTCTCAGCATGAACAGACCCGCGGACAGCGGAAGGTCACTGTGGAGTGACGGAGACCGAGCGGAACTCCCACGCGGGGGAGATCGCCAGGCCCTGCAGAGTGTCCACATCGGGGGTCGAGGCCGGGAGGGAAAGCGCGAAGCAGTAGTGCTGCGTCGACCCGGCCGCGGCCTGCAGAGACTGCGTGACAGCGGCTGTCGCGGTCAGCGGTCGTCCCTCCAGCAGCGTCTCCCACCCTGCAGCAGAGAAACCGCTGGTGCAGGGCGTCGCCGGAGCTTCCGAGGCGACCGTGAAGACCGACACCCGCACGGCGTCGAACAGTGCCTGGTCGTTCCGAGGGGTCGGCGAGCCTTCCGCGGTGACAGCGCCTTGCAGTGTCACCGCGGCCGCGAGCGAATCGTCGGTCGTGCGCAGGGCCACCGGCGCGTACACCGTGTCGCCTGGGCTGAGCGCGAGAGATCCGACGGAGAAGACCAGCGAACCACCGGCATTGCTCTCAGCGTCGAGCCATTCGTCAGCGCCATCTGCGAACGGCATCGAAGTGTTCTGCTGCACCTCGAAGGAGCTTGTCGCGATGGACGGAGCGCCGTCGGCACCGGCCCACACCCACTCCGAGTCGTTCCAGGATGCGAGGGTGTATGTGGCCCCGACTCCGAGCACGGCGATGCCCGCGCCGAGTGCCGCGAACACCCTCGTGCGACGTCGAACGCCGCCTCTCCGCTCTGCCACCATGGACCCCCTCGTTCCGTCTCCCGTGGTCATCGGCATCCTGCCTCGGCGGCGATCGTAGGCATGACTGCCTTCTCCGCACCGCCTGCACTTCGCTCAGCGTCATTCGCGCGAGCGATTCTGTTCGCAATATGTGATGCCGCCGCCGTTCTTGTCCTCGGGTGGGGGCGACCTCGGCCACGACTTCCGTTCAGCCCGCTGTCGACTTTCGTCCAGAGAATTGATGAACCAGGCCTAAGTATTGGTGAACGCCCGTTCGGCGGTGATAACTTCGGGTCCCAGTCGACGGGCCGCAGAGGGTGGCTCGTGTCGGGGGGAATCCGGGGGGATATCCGTGACGCACGTCCGGTGGTGGGCACTCGTGCTGGGTGCCATCCTGCTCATCAACGCCGTTCTCATCTTCGTGAACGTCGACGGGCGGGTCGAGGGTTACGTGAGCAGTGCGATCTGCCTCGTGGCGGGGATCGTCAACGTCGTCTACGCCTTCTGGCGGCGATCGGCGCCGGCGAACCCGACGGCATCACGGCGAGACTGATCCGCCCGTGAACCATCGACACGACAACACGGACCTCCTCGACACCGCCGCACCGGCGAACGCCGACTCGCGCGAGCGGAGAGTGTCGTCCGCGGTCTTCCAGTGGGCGACCGGCGTGGCTCCCGCATCGGCAGGACGCGTGGTGCTCTGCGCCACCGACGACGAGGTGTCGGGGCTTCTCGCGCACGACGGTCTTGCCGACACCTTCCTCGTTCCGTCGTCCTCCGACGCTGCGGCCCCGCCCGACCGGGTGCTCACCTTCGAGGGCCGATTCGACGAGCCCGGCGACGTCATGCACATCGGTCGCGGCTACGAGATCGAACTGCAGGACTACCTCGCCGTCCCCTTCGTGCCCGTCACCCGCCCCACCGTCGTCAGCTGTCTGACCTCGTCGGCGTGGAGCGCCTTCATCGAAGACGCCGAGGAGGCGTTCGCGACGGGCTCGTTCATCCCGCAGCTCGCCTCGCACTCGGTCGTCATCGCCGATCGATCGGTGATCGACGCCGCGATCGACGGCACGAGCGTCGCGATCAACCGACTGAGCATCGACGCGCACGGCGACGTGCGCTATCGGCTCGGCGGTCCCGTGGTGGGAGCCGCCGGTTCGACGGATCTCGGCGATCAGCCGGCATCGACCTTCCTGGTGGGCGAGGAGGATGCTGCGGAGGCGGGTGAGTCCGTCGCCGCCGAGTTCGCCGCACGACCGTGGATCCGTCGCTACCTGACCGCCCTGCGCATCGTCGGCGGAACGGACGGCGAGAGCTGGTCGATCTCGGGCTTCGGAGGCGCTCTCACCGGGGCCGAGACCGATCGCGGCCTGCGTCGTCGTTCGGGGCATCTGATCATCTGGCGCGACGACGAGTACCAGCTGGTCGCCGAGACGGGTCGCCGGTTCGCGCTGGGGCGTGAGACGGCGATCGCCGTCGAGGCGCTGCTCGAGGCGCCGTCGTTCGAGCAGGCGGTGTCGACCGCCCGCTCCGCGGGACTCGATCGCCACACCGTTCCGCAGGAGCTGAGAGAGCTCCGCGAACGATTCGCCGCGGTAGGTGTCATCTTCGACAGCGCAGAAGACGAGACGTCGTCATGAGCGCACGCTCGTGGCCGTTCCTGCTGCGGCCGAGTGATGAGCCGTCGCCGGGCGACTGGGCGACATCGGCGAAGGGCACCCGGGTGCGCTTCGCCGACGGCCTCGAGGCCTTCTGCGCCACGAGCGGTCTGTGGAACGTTCCGCTCGGGTACGGGCGCGACGAGATCGCGGATGCCGTATCGGAGGCCCTGCGCGACGCCTCGTACCTCACGCTCTTCCGGCGTTCCCATCCCCTCGCCGAAGAGGCGGCGGAGCGGGTGATCTCGTTCACCGGCATGCCGTTCTCGCGTGTTCTGCACGCCACGTCGGGCGGTGCCGCGAACGACCTCGTGATGAAGCTCAGCCGCCAGTACTGGTCGATCGAGGAGGGCATGCCGCGGCGACTCGTGGTGGGGCTCCGCGGCAGCTATCACGGGCTGACCTACGGCGCCCACGCCCTGAGCGGCGACGAGCTCGGCCAGGCGGTCTACGGCGTCGACGGGCGCGACGTGCGGCACGTGCCGTTCGACGACGGCGGAGCGGCACTCGAGGCGCTGTGCCGACGGGAGGGCAACCGCATCGCGGCGCTCGTCGTCGAGCCCGTCCTCGGGTCGGGCGCGATCGAGGTGCCGGCCGACTTCCTCGACGCGGTGCAGCGACTGCGAGCGCAGTACGGCTTCCTCCTCGTCGCCGACGAGGTGGCGACCGGGTTCGGACGCACCGGCGTGCGGTTCGCCTCGTCGCGATGGATGCCGCACCCCGATGCCCTCGTGCTCTCGAAGGCCCTGACGAACGGGGCGTGCGCCGCCTCGGTCGTGGTGGTCGGGGAGCGGATCGCCACCGCGTTCGACCGGCACGACGCCCTGCTCGTGCACGGCGAGACGCAGGCCGGAACCCCGTCGAGCTGCGCGGCCATCGTCGCCACGCTCGACCTCTACGAGCAGCTCGACGTCGACCGCCTGTTCCCCGAGGTCATCGCGCAGATCGATCGTCTCGAGGAGCGGCTCGTCGGGCATCCGCGGGTCATCGGCGTCGCCGGTCGCGGCGCGTTCCGTGCGCTGCGCATCGCGGGCCGGACCTCCGCATCGACAGAGCCGGGGGGCACTGAGCCGGTGGGCGCCTCGAAAGAGGAGATCGTGGAACTGGTCGAGCGCATCCGCCGTGCCGGGGCGATCGTCCACCCCGGGCCGTCGGTGCTCCAGCTGATTCCCGCCGCGATCTCGGATTCCGCTGATCTCGATCGGCTGGGCGACGTGCTCTGCGACGTCCTCGACGAGCAGGACGCGGCATGATGCCGCAGACGGCGGTGCGCGAGGAGCTGCTGACGCACGACGCGGTCGCGCCGACGATCATCGGCGCCGGTGCCGCGGCGCGTGCACTCCCGCGACTGGGTGCGACGAAGAACGCGCTCCTCGTGATCGACGACAGGGTCCATCAAGAGCACCCGGAGCTCGCCCTCCGCGTCCGTCGCCTCGTGCGTCACGATCCCGCCGGAGAGGCGCAGTCCGCGCTCCTGGAGCGGGTCGCGCGCGACACGGCCGGCGAGCCCGCCTTCGAGGCCGTCATCGGCATCGGCGGCGGCTCGGTGCTCGACGCGGCCAAGCTGATGCGGCTCGCCCTGCAGAGCGCGGCATCCTTCCGATCCGCCCGCCGCCGGGCGATCGCCTACGGCGTGTCCCTCCTGCCGGAGAGCAAGGGCTCGGGGGCGCCGTCCCTTGCGCTGATCCCCACCACCGTGGGAACGGGATCGGAGGCGAGTGCGGTCGCCTGCCTGCATCCCGACACCGGCGACTCCCGCCGGCTGGTGGTCGGCAGGCTCATGAGGGCCGACACGGTGGTTCTCGACACGACTCTGACGCGCTCGCTCACCGATCGCGGAGTGCGCGAGGGCGCCGCTGAGATCCTGCTGCGCCTGCTCGGAAGCTACGTCGGCAGCCCCGCCGCCGCTGTGCCGGATGCCGCCGCCGAGGAGCTGGTCGACCGCGTCGCCACGGTCGTCGCGGCCGGCCTCAGCGGCGGGTTCGACGACGGGCTGCGCGAACGGCTCGCCGTCGCCTCGACCGAGACGCACACCGGATGGGCCCTCACGGGGCGTGCGGCGTACGCCGCCAAGCACTGGTACCTCGCGAACGAGCTCTCGTCGGTCGCACGAGCCGGAAAGGTCCCCGTGACCCTGATGCTGCTGCCGGCGATCTGGCAGCGCATCCTCACCGGAGACACGCGCTGGGGAGACGCCGAGCGCCTGCGCCGGCTGTGGCGGATCATCTCCCTGCGCCTCTCGCTCTCGGCGGATCCCGTGCGAGGAGCGGTCGAGTGGACGGGTTCGTGGGCGATGCCCGACCTGCGCCTCTCCGACGGCGCGATCGTCTCGGCCGCACGCAGCTGCGCCCAGGTGTGGGGCGGTGATCGTCCCGCGCTTCGCGGACTGACGGAGGACGACGTGCTCGACGTCTACACAGCCTCAATCCGAGGGAGCTGACAAGGGTGCGCCCTTGCGGAGAAGAGAGAGGGGGTGAATCGCCAATGCTCGCACAGCCGGAAACCGGATTCGCATTCGAAGAGATCGACGCCGTCGACGCTCCCAGCGCGGACAGCTTCTGGTGGGGGATGTGGTCGGGTCTCGCCGTCGTCACGACGGGCGTGATCATCGCCACGTAGCCGAACCAGATGTTCTGCACGCTGAAGACACCGGAGGGGGGTGAACGGATGGAACTCTCGCAGCAGCTTCGCTTCGAAGAGATCGAGGGCATGGAAGCCCCCGACTCCGACTTCTACGTCGGCTTCAAGCTCGCGATCGTGCTCGGACTCATCGCAGTCGCCGCGACCTGATCGCGCGAGCGGGATCCGTGCGCGAATGCATCCAGAAGACGACAGGAGGTGAAAGATGCAGAAGCAGGAAATGGGCCTCTGGTTCGAGGAAGTCGACGAGGCAGACGCCCCGATGAGCCCCGAGGAATGGGCCTTCAACATCATCACGTTCGGAGCGGCGCTGGTCGCCCTCGCCACGTGATCACCGGTGGGCGATCACCTGGCGTGGTCGCCCACCCACCCCTCGACGAAGGACCATCATGAACGAAAGCGCCTCATCGCGCCTCGCCGCCATCCTGACCGGCGGCGAGCCCCCCGCCGACCTGTACTCGGTCGAGGGATCGCGGCTCTACGAGCGATTCGCCGAGTTCGACGACTCCGAGCAGCGCGAGCTGCTGCGACGCCTCGCCGCCACCGAAGGCGACATCCTCGAGCTCGCGTGCGGCGGCGGTCGCCTCGCACTGCCGTTCCTCGCGCTCGGGCGGCCGGTCGTCGGCATCGACCTGTCGGAGGAGATGATCCGCATCCTCCAGGACCGCTACGACCGGCTGCCGCGCTCCCGTCGCCGCGTTCCCCTCACGGCCGTCGTAGCAGACATGCGGAATTTCGAGCTGAGGCGCCTGTTCGGCGCGATCGTGCTCGCCACGACCTCGATCTTCCTGCTCGACGCCTCCGATCGCGAGCAGCTGTTCGCCGCCGTGCGCCGTCACCTCGCGCCGGGCGGGCTGTTCTTCGTCACCGTCTACGAGTCGTCCCTCGAAGTCGGTGCCTCGTCCACCCGCCTCGTTCCGCTCACCGGCGACGTGCCGGCAGTCGCGCTGCTGAGCGATCAGGTTCGCGAAGACGGCAGAACACGAGAGGTCACCGCGCTGCAGATCTCCCGCGACCACGACGGTGCGCTCGACGTCGCCGCGTTCTCGTCGGTCGTGCACACCGCCTCGAAGGAAGAGCTCGACGACGAACTCGTCCGTGCGGGCTTCACCCACGTCGAATCGATCGCACTCTCGGGCGGCGATGCCGGCGGACTCCGCATCAGGGGATACTCCCTGTGAAGGCGAAGACCCCGGTGGAGCCCGAGATCTCGCTCACCCCGTCGTGGACCGAGCTCCGCCCGCGATTGGCGGACGGGGTCAGCGTCGATGCGCCTCTCACCGACGGAGCGCCCTGGGTGATCGCTGCCGGCGGGGTGCCGCGCGCACGCGTCGGTGCGGACTTCGCCCAGCTCGCCGCGCTCTTCGACGGAGAGCGCACGGTGAAGGAGGCGGTGGAGGAGGCGAACGTCACAGCCGACTCCGCGCAGGCGATCGGCGTGGTCGAGGCGCTCGCGAAAGCCGGACTCCTCCAGGTCGAGGCGGCGGCGGCCGGCCGGGGGAGGCGTCGTCGCCGTGACGACTCCCGATCGCGTCTCACGTTCCGGCCGCCGCTGACGGTGCAGTGGGTGCTCTTCGACCCGGCATCCTTCGCGCGTCGGGTCGCGCGACCCTTCCGATACCGCGCCTTCCGCGTCACGACCGCCGCCGCCGTGGCCGTGCTCCTGGTGCTGGCGACGGCATCGCTCGCGGTCGAGGGGAACGTGATCGTGAGCGCGCTCTCGACACCGGTCTCGCTCGAGCTCTTCGCGTGGCTGATCGGGGCCGTCATCCTCACCGGCTGCGTCCACGAGCTCAGCCATGCGGTCACCCTGGCCGCGCTGGGCGGCCGGCCGACGCGCATGGGGATCATGCTGTTCTATTTCATGCCCGCGTTCTTCTGCGACGTCACCGACGGCTGGCGGATGGGCGCGCGCTGGCGCCGGGCGGCGGTGGCGCTCGCCGGACCGGGCCTGCACCTGCTCCTGGCGAGCGTGGCGTTCGCGGCGCTTCTCCTCCCGGCATCCGCGGAGTTCCGGACGTTCCTCGCGCTCTATGGCGTCGCCTGCCTGGTCGCCGTGGTGGCGAACCTGCTCCCGTTCATCAAGCTCGACGGCTACCTCGCGCTCGTGGCGATCACCGACCGTCCCTACCTCCGGGCGTCCGCGATGGCGGCGACGAGCCGATCCCTCGCGAGGCGGCTCTACGGCGCCGACATCGAACCAGAGGCCCCGCGGGAGCCGGCGGCGATGGCGATCTTCGGCGCGGCCTGCATCCTGTTCCCGATCGCGATGTTCGCGTGGGCGGCGATCCGCCTGCAGCCCGCGTTCGTGGGGATGGGGTCGTGGATGGCGGCGATCTATCTGCTCCTCGTCGTCGCCTTCGTGGCGGTGACGGCGCGTCGGCTGGTGCGGTTCGTGGCGGCCGCGCTTCGGCACGGGGCGCACGTCGGTCGCACGATCCTGGCCTCGGTCGGGGTGCTCGCCGTCGCATCCGCGGCACTGCTCGTTCCGGTGCCGGCCACCGCGCACCTCGGCTTCGTCGCGAGCGACGGGCGTGTGCTCCTCGTCTCGTCGACCGCATCCGCGCTCGAATCGCTGCCGCAGGGCGATCCCGTGCGCCTGTTGTCGAACGGCATCGTGCTGCGCCCCGAGATCGGCACCGCCGAGCTCGCGCCCGGGCCCGCGGAGCCGGCGCGCGTCGACGCCCCGGTCACGGCGCTGGCGCCCGTGTCGATGCCGGATGCCACGGCCGAGGCCTGGGGCACACCCCTCGCACAAGTGGAGTCGACCGGCGCGCTTCCCGCCGGCGGTGCTGCCGAGGTCGGGTTCGAGCGGTCTCTCGCCCTCGGCGCGTACCTCTTCGATCTGCTCCTCCGCGAGCCGTCGCGGGCGATGCTCGAATCGGGAGACGCACGATGACCGCCGCGGCCACCGTCGGCGCCGACGCCGGCCGGCGACTCGCCACCGCCCTCACGCGTGCCTCGTCGCACTTCGAACGGCAGATGGTCGATGCGCCTCTCATCGGGTGGCACGGCCGAACGGGCGGCGTCAGGGTGCAGGACTCGCGGGGAGAGGACGCCTGGCTCCGCGTGGTGGTCGCCCGCCCCGAGCTCGCCCGTGGCGACTGGTGGAACGGCAACGTCGAGGCCTCGGCGATCGACGGCGTGCGACGCCCGGCGGTGCTCGCCTGGCACGAGTGGGCCGAGGGCCCGGTGAGCGTTCGTGCCGAGCTCATGGAGCTGCTTCCCGGGACCGTGTGCTCGCCGACGCCCGAGCTGCACCGCGGCCTCGACCTCGACGATCGCTGGTGGTCGGAGCTCGACGAGGGCCTCGCGCGGCTGGCCGCGCACCCGACCGAGCGCCGGAGCACCACGGCCGAGTCGATCGCGCACCGGAGCCACGTGCTCTTCGGCGCGCGCCATGACCTCTCCGGCGTGGAGTGGACCACCGCCCACGGCGACCTGCACTGGGCCAACCTCTTCGCGCCCGAGTTCGCCCTGCTCGACTGGGAGGCGTGGGGTCTCGCGCCCGCCGGGAGCGACATCGCCGGACTGTACCTGCACTCGCTGCTCGTCCCCGACGTGGCGAACGCGATCCTCGAACGATTCCCCGATGTCTTCGCGTCGACCTCGGGTCGGATCGGGCTCGTCTTCCACGCGTCGCGGATACTGGCGCGTGCCATGGGAGGTGATTACCCCGACCTGATCGACCCCGTCCACGAGGCTGTCCGCCGATTCGCACCACAGACGTAGCAACAAGGGAGACCGGGCGTGAGTACAGACGCTGTCGCTTTCAACGATTTCACCCGAGCCTTCGGGGGCCGGAAGGCCGTCGCAGACCTCACCTTCTCATTCGAGCGAGGCCGCATCGTGGGCCTGCTCGGCCCGAACGGGGCGGGCAAGAGCACGGCGATGCGGGGATTGGTGGGCCTGCTCCGGCCGACCAGCGGTTCGGCAGAGGTGTTCGGCAAGCGCTTCGCCGAGTTGAAGGACCCGGCGCGGACCGTCGGCGTGCACATGGACGGGCTGGGCTTCGAGACCGGCATCACCGGTCGGCGGCACCTCGAGATCCTGTCGATCGCCGCCGGGATGCCGAAGGGCAGGCCGGACGAGCTCCTCGAACTCGTGGGCCTCGAGGGCGAGGGGCACAAGCGGGTCAAGCGCTACTCCACCGGGATGCGGCAGCGCCTCGGCCTCGCCGCGGCACTGGTGGGCGACCCCGAGCTGCTCGTCCTCGACGAGCCGGCGAACGGTCTCGATCCCGAGGGCATCCGCTGGCTCCGCGGGTTCCTCCGAAGCCAGGGCGACGCGGGACGCTCGATCCTCGTGTCGAGTCATCAACTCGGCGAGCTCGAGCAGATCGTCGACGACATCGCCGTTCTGAAGAAGACGCTGCTCTACTTCGGCTCGCTCGCCGGACTGACCGGATCGGGGGAGCACACCCTGGAGGATCGCTACCTCGACCTCGTCGCCGGCGTGAGCGGAGGCGGCCGATGAGTGCGGTGATGCCGCGTCAGCTGAGGTCGGATCTCGTGAAGGCGATGTCGGCGCCGACCCTGATCACGCTGTCGTCGCTGGTGATCGTCGTGCCCGTGCTGATCGTCTTCATGACGGGACTGATCGACCGGCTCCGCTTCGACGACGCCGCGACTGCCACGCAGACCCTCCTCGCGATCGGCGTCTCGGGCGCCCTCGGCTGCGCCTTCTACGGCAGCTATCTCGTCACGCGCGACGAGTACTACCGGGGCATGGACCGCAACTTCCTGATGGCGCCCGCGTCGATCGTCTTCGCGTCGCGGGTCATCGTGGCGGCGATCGTCGGAGCCGGGCTCGCGATCGTCGGGTTCCTGGTGTGGTCGGTGGTGACGGGATTCATCCTGGCCGATCGCGGCGCGTCGTTCGTGTTCTCTCCGGAGGTCGCCGCGCTCGCCCTCGGCGACGTGGTCGCCGGCGCGGTGGCCGCCGTCATCGGATGCAGCGTGGGATGGGTCGTGCGCAACTACTACGTCACCGTGGTGGTGCTCCTCGTGCTTCCGGCCATGGTCGCGCCCCTCATGCTCGACCGCGCCCGCGACGTCGAGCGCTTCCTTCCCGTCGGAGCCGTGGCCGGACTGGGCGGCGTGCAGCTGGACGGCCTCCTGGGCCAGGTCACGGCGGGACTCGTGCTCGTGGGGTGGGCGGCGCTCTTCGTGGCGGTGGCCTGGCTGGTGCTGCGACGTCGGGTGAACGCGTGATGGTCGGCCGCGCGGCGCGGATCGAGGCGATCCGCCTCCTTCGCGATCCCACGTTGGCGGCCTGCGTCGGCATCGCCGTGCTGCCCGTGATCGCGCTGGTGGCCGGCATCCCCGAAGCCGTGCCGCGCGAGCAGCTGGCCGACGCGCTGGAGGGCCCGATGCGCATGTCGCTGCTGGCGAATGTCGCGCTGCTCGGGGCGGCCTTCGGCGCAGTGCGCACGGCGGCCGCGTTCCATGCCGGGGTCGTCGGACGCGATGCCCTGGTGCTGCACGCCGGCCCGCCGTTCTGGACCCGGGTCGTCGCGACGGCGGTCGGCGCCGGCGCGGTGGGCGGGGCCATGGGGGTGTTCGCCCTGCTGGGGACGAGCGTGCTCAACGGACTGCACGTCTTCGGCCCGGCATCCCTCGCGGCTGCGGTCGTGGTCGCGGCCGGCGCCGGCGTCTGGGGCTCGGCCATCGGAGCGCTGGTGCGCTCGCCGCTCGCGGCCCTGCCTATCGCGATCGTGTCGCTGAGCCCCGCGATGTTCCTGTCGACCGTCGTTCCCGACGTCGCGGCGGTACTGCCGCTGAGCAGCGCGCTGCACGCCGCCGGGAGCCCTCTCGGAGACAGCTGGATCGGCCGCGACGGCAGCGCGGCGATCGCCCTGCTCTGGCTGATCGTCGCGCTGGGAGCGGCGTTCCTCACCTACCGGAGGAGATCGCTGCTCGCCTGACCGTCGCGTAGTCTCGCTCACACGAGGAGGCACGCCGGTATGAGCGGACGCACGGTCGGATTCATCGGACTCGGGATCATGGGCGTTCCCATGGCCACCAACCTGGTGGCCGCGGGTGTCGACGTCGTCGTGTGGGCGAGGAACCCCGAGCCGGTGCGGACGCTGACGGATGCCGGCGCCCGAGCGGCCGACGACGCCGCCGGCGTCTTCGCCGTGACCGACACGATCATCCTCATGCTGCGCGACGAACCCGCCGTCGACGCCGTCCTCGGTCGGGGGACCGAGGACTTCGCCGCACGGATCGGCGGTCGCACGATCGTGCAGATGGGGACCTTCACCACCGCGTTCTCCGCGGCGCTCGCCGACGAGGTGACTGCGGCGGGAGGGCGATACGTCGAGGCGCCGGTGTCGGGGTCTCGCGGTCCGGCCGTCGCGGGAACCCTCGTGGCGATGCTGGCCGGCGACGACGACGCGATCTCGTCCGTCGAGCCGCTGATCGACGCGATGTGCGCCCAGCGGTTCCGCTGCGGCCAGGTGCCGTCGGCGCTGTCGATGAAGCTGGCCGTGAACACCTTCCTCATCACGATGGTGACCGGTCTCGCCGAGACCTTCCACTTCGCGGCCCGCACCGGAGCCGACGCCGAGGTGCTGCGCGAGGTGCTGGCGGCGGGGCCCATGGCATCCGTCGTCTCGAACGCGAAGGCGGCGATGCTGCTCGCCGGCGATCTCGCTCCCCAGGCGGCCATCGCCGACGTCGGGAAGAACGCCCGGCTCGTCGAAGACGCCGCGCGGGCGGCCGGGGCGGCGCACCCGCTCATCCGTGCCAGTCGCGAGTTGTACGACGAGGCGATCGCCGACGGACGTGGAGGGCTCGACATGATCGGCGTCATCTCCGCGCTCGAGGCGCGGGCATCGGCGGGCGGCACCGCGACCGGGACGCGACCGTCGCCCGCATCGGACAGCGGGTCGGGAAGAATGACGGGATGAGCACTGACGACTGGCTGGCCCGCCTCGAGGCCGAGCAGACCGACCTCGTCCTCGAGCACTTCGATCGTCGCGATGCGTGGCTGCTCGGCAGCGCCATCGCCGAACGGGCGCTGACCGAGTCGCTGCCGATCGTCGTCGATGTGCGCACGGCATCCGGCATCCTGTTCCACGCCTCGATGCCGGGCGCGACGAGCGACAACGACGAGTGGGTGCGACGGAAGTCGTCGCTCGCCTTCCGTTTCGAGACGAGCAGCGCTCTCCTGGAGGCGCGGGCGGCCGCGGGCGCGCGCGACATGTTCGCCGACGGATGGCTCGATCCTGCCGAGTACGCGCTCGCCGGGGGAGCGGTGCCGGTGCGCGTGCGAGGCGTCGGCGTCGTCGCGATCGCGACCGTCTCGGGTCTACCGTCGGCCGACGATCACGCGGTCGTCGTACAGGCTCTGCGCGGCCTCCGTCAAGCCTGATCCGCTTCTTCGCCGACCGCCGCCCCGCCGTGCGAGGGTGGATCCGACGCGCCTGCCGCGCGGGAGAGGGAGCAGACGGATGCTGGAACCGACCGACGACGTGAGACTGGGGAAGACCGGACTGCGGATCTCACCGGTGGTGCTGGGGTGCATGAGCTTCGGAGCACCCGACCGCGGCACGCACCGCTGGTCGCTCGACGAGGAGAACAGCCGACCGCTCATCCGTCAGGCGCTCGAGGCCGGCATCACGACGTTCGACACCGCCGACGTCTACTCCGACGGCACGAGCGAGGAGTTCGTCGGCCGCGCGCTCGCCGACTTCGCCCAGCGCGACCAGGTCGTCATCGCCACCAAGGTGCACGGGCGCATGGGACCGGGCGCCAACCAGGCCGGTCTCAGCCGGGCGCACATCTTCTCCGCCATCGACGCCAGCCTCCGACGCCTGGGCACCGACCACGTCGACCTCTATCAGATCCACCGCTGGGATCCCGAGACGCCGATCGAAGAGACCATGGAGGCGCTGCACGACGTCGTCCGCTCGGGCAAGGCGCGCTACATCGGCGCGTCGTCGATGTGGACGTGGCAGTTCGCGACGGCGCAGCACACGGCGATCGTCAACGGCTGGACCCCGTTCGTCGCGATGCAGGATCAGTACAACCTGCTGCAGCGCGAGGAGGAGCGGGAGATGCACCCGTACTGCCTCGACACGGGTGTCGGAGTGCTGCCGTGGTCTCCGCTCGCCCGCGGTCGTCTCACCCGGGACTGGGATGCCACGACCGCGCGGACGGCGACCGACGAGTTCGGCGCCACGCTCTACCGCGCCGAGGAGGACTCGAACCGCAGGATCGTCGAGGCTGTCGCCCGAGTCGCCGCCGAACGCGGCGTCTCGCGTGCGCAGGTCGCGCTGGCGTGGGTCGCGCAGCAGTCGGCGGTGACGGCGCCCATCGTCGGCGCGACGACGGCGCAGCACATCGAGGATGCCGTCGCCTCGACCGGCATCCGCCTCGAACGCGAGGAGCTGGCACAGCTCGAGAGCGCCTACACGCCCCGCGAGCCCGAGGGCTTCTGACCCGTCCGCGCCCCGCCCGCCGGCCCCGCTCGCCGGCCCCGCTGGCCGGCCCCGCCGCCCGCGCCTCGCCGGCCGCGGTGGAGGGAGGAACACGCCGGTGAGAGGGGCGAGTTACCGGCGTGTTCCTCCCCTGAGCGCAACGGAGGGGCGGGGTGCGGGCGGGTTACCGGCGTGTTCCTCCCCTGAGCGCAACGGAGGGGCGAGGGTGCGGGCGGGTTACCGGCGTGTTCCTCCCCTGAGCGGCAACGGAGGGGCGGGCGGAGGGACGGGGCGGGCGGAGGGGCGGGGCGGGCGGCCCGGCGGCGGGGGCGCGTGGGCGCGAGGTAAACGACGGATAACATTCGGGTGAATGAGATTGCGCCCGATATACCGGTATCCCTAGAGTGTCCGGTGGGGAGGGACTGCCGGTGCCTTCCGGACGGCCCGAACCGTGCGTGAAATACCGGCATGCGGGTGTGCGACGAGCGCGCCCTTCGCTTCGCCATGTTCGTCGCATTCGCGCTCTCGGGAGCGACTGCTCTCCGACAGGTGGAATTTCATGACCGACGTTCGCCGCGCCAGCGTGACCGCTCCGCGCCTCCGTTCGTTCCTCAGCGCGATGATCGCGACCGTGCTCGTGGCGTCGATGGCGGTGTTCGCGCCGACGGCGGCGTTCGCCGCTCCGCCGACCACCAGCACCGGCGGCGAGTTCACCGGCATCACGGTCGACGTCTCCGGCGGCAGCGTGCTCGCGTCGGGCAGCGGCACCGTGAGCATCGATGCGAGCAATGCCACCACGGGGAACCTCTACAACGCGAGCGCCGTGGCCGTACTTCCCCTCGGGGTGACCTACGTCGCCGGATCGTCCCGGCCCGGGGCGCCCAACGCGGTCGGAGAGCCCGAGATCCGCACCTGGGTGCCCGATCCCGAGTTGCCCGAGCAGACCGTGCAGGTGCTCGTGTGGTCGAACGTCGCCGACCTTCCGCGCGGCGCCGAGCTCGACCTCTCGTTCGACATCGTCGCCGACGACGCGCTGCACCCGGTCGGATCGACCTTCACCGTCGACGCCGGCGTCTACGCGAACGGCAACGAGCGCATCGTCCCGAAGGTGACCATTCCCACCGACGGCCGGGCGCCGATCGTCACCGATGCCTCGGCCGGCGGCGACGACGCCACCGACGTCACCATCGCGGCTCTGCGACTGTCGAAGGTCAACAGCGACGCCGAGGCCGAGGTCTATCGGGGCCCCGACAACGCGACGCGCTACTCCCTCACGGTCGTGACCGCCGCCGAGGCCGGCAGCGACGACGTCATCGTCGTCGACCGCGTTCCCGCCGACTACCAGGTGACCGCCTGCGACCTCGGCGACGCCCGCTTCTCGTGCGACATCGAGATCGTCACCGACGACGGTCAGGTCTTCACGCAGCTGACGTGGAACCTCGGCGCGGTGGGCGCGGGGCAGAGCATCACGCTGACCTACGAGGCGTTCGTCGGTCTGCAGCGGATCACCGCTCCCGACGGCATCCCGAACGGCGCGCCGACCCGCCCGGGCGAGACCGGCAACGGCGTCGACAACACGGCGACGGCGACGGGAACCTACACCGGCGCCGTCGCCCCTGAAGCGACGACCTCGGTGAGCGTCACGGCGCGCGCCGGTGTCCGCGTTCTCGACCTCGGTGTGGTGAAGACCGCCTCGCGCGGAGACTTCTTCGCCGGCGAGATCGTCGACTTCACCCTGCACGTCCGCACCAGCCAGTACGTCACCTCCGACGAGATCGTGCTCACCGACGTCATCCCCGACGGACTCTGCCCGGTCGTCCCCGCGGGCGTGCCGACGAGCGGCACCTGGCCGGCCGACTGCCCGGCGCCCGGTGGGGGAACGGTGACGGGTGGCACGATGACCGCCGCCACCGCGAACGGCGACGGCACGTTCACCGTCACGTTCACGGTCGACGCGTCCGCGCTCGCCGAGGACGAGGATGCCGACATCACCTACGGGGTGTACATGCGCGGCGAGTACCGCGACGGCTCGCGCACCTCGAGCGGCGACGTCTCGAACAACGTGGTCGAGATCGCGGGCGACGTCTCGCCCGCCGCGACCAACACGGTCGACGCCGGTACGGTCGCCTCGACCAACGGCTCGTCCGCCAGCCTCGCCACCGGCTCGCTCTCGATGACGAAGACGGTGTGGACGAACCCCGATCGCCGTCCGATCGTGGCCGCCGGCCCCCTCGACGGCACCGACGTCACCTGCAACTCGGCGCCGGCCGGCGAGTTCGTCGACGCGAACGGTCCCCGCCTGCAGCTCGGCGACCTGGCCTGCTTCCGCATCAGCGTCGACTTCACCGACGGCTCGTCGACGCGCGACGCCATCCTCACCGACTTCCTCCCGGCAGGCACCGAGCTGGTCGAGTGGGGCGACGGCCCGAGCAACGACGTGCTGATCGTCGAGTCGCCCGACGGCGACGCCCAGTGGCTGCTCGGCACGCTCAACGCCAACGGCTCGCGCTACGTGGCCCCGGGCGCCACGCTCGAGATGGACCTGCTCGTGCGCGTGACCGAGGTGCCCGCCGCCGACGAGGCGATCGACATCACCGGCAACCTCGCCAAGCTGCGCTACACCTCCGGTGATGGTCGGGTCATGGCCGCCCGCGACGACGTCGACCTCACCCTGGCGCCCGTCACGCCGCTCGAACTGGCGAAGACCGTCGACGGCAGCTCATCGATCGTCGTGCAGGAGCAGCAGGAGGTCACCTACGCCGTCACGGTGACCCACGCCGGCGACGCGGCCTCGGGCAACGACTACCCGCTCGAGACCGTCGACGTCGCCGACGCCCTGCCCGCCGGATTCGTCTGCGACGACATCTCGTCGACGATCGCCGCTCCGCTGTCGTGCGACGACGACGGTCCGGTCGACGGACGCTCCCAGCTGTCGTGGGCGCTGAGCGGGTCGGCCCTCGGCGCCGACGGCCGGTTCACCCCCGGGGAGACTCTCACCCTCACCTACACGCTCGTGATCCCGGCACCGCTGTCGATCAGCACCGCACACGAGAACACCGCAGCGGTCACGCGTTACACCGCCGCGACGACCGACGGCACGAGCGGAGGCTCCGACCAGGTCGTCTTCTACCCGGCCGAGCGCCTGGGCGCCTTCCCCGCCGAGACCGCGAACGCCCCGACCGCAAGCGACAGCGCCACGGTCGAACTCGGCGACGCCTCGGTCGCCAAGGCCGTCACCCGGACCGGCATCACCGCCGCCGGCAACGACGCGCTGAGCCAGGCGACCATCGGCGAAGAGGTCGACTACGTCTACAGCGTCACGATCCCGGCGCGCACCAGCGTCTTCGGCGGCGTGCTCGACGACGGCCTTCCGCTGGGTGGCCGCCTGCAGACCATCGCCGGTCCGGCGGGCCTCCCGACCGTGTCGGGAGTACCGGCGTCGGACGTCGCAGAGGGCTGCACCGCCGACGCCGCCGAGTTCCGCATCTGCGCCGACGGCACGCTGCTCTTCCCGACGACGTGGACGAACACCGCCGACGCGCCCGTCACCATCTCGGTGACCCTGCCCACGCGCGTGGCCGATGTCGCCGCCAACGTGAACGGCGCCGACATCCCCAACACCGCGCTCTTCCGCAGCTCCGACACCGCCGGCGGCTCGCTGGTCTCGCGCGACACCGCCACCGCCGGCGTGCTCGTCGCCGAGCCCGGCATCAGCGTGGCCAAGACCTCCTCGTCGTCGGTCGTGTCGGGAACGCAGGTCATCTCCTACACCCTCACCGCGCAGAACGCGGCCGGCCGCGCGCCCCTCTACGAGCCCGCGATCGTCGACTGCCTTCCCAACGCCCTCCAGGTGAACACGCTGCCGGCCGGCACGCCGGCCCCCGTCCCCGGCGACGGGACGAACGGATGCCCGACGGGATACTCCGTCCTCGACTTCGCTCTGACGAGCCCCATGCTCGGCGGTACCCAGCAGTCGGTGACCTACAGCGTCACCGTGCCCTCCGCCGCCCCGGCCGGGCAGGCCTACACCAACACGGCGACGCTCCGAGGCTCGTCGCTTCCCGGCACCTCGGCGTTCGAGCGCTCGTACACGGCGACCGCCGACCGCACGGTCACCGTCAACCGCCCGACGGTCGTCAAGACGTCGTCGCAGGGCGTCACGGTCCCCGGTCAAGACGTGACCTGGACGGTCACCGCGACGATCCCGGCGAACACCGAGTACTTCGACGCGACGTTCATCGACGCCCTTCCCGCCGCCCTCGGCCCGGCGGCCGACGGGCGCTGGACGGTCACCTGCGGCGGCGGCGACGCCACGTGGCGGGCCGACTGCCTCCCGGCCCAGTTCCTCCCGGCCGCCGGCGGCTCGCCCAACACGTTCGGCGTGTTCCTCGGCAACATCGCACCGTCGGCGACGAGTCGCACGGTCGTGCTCACGCTGACCACCCTCCTCCCGGCCGGAACGTCGGTGAACGACAACGGGCGGCTCACGAACACCGGCGCCCTGCGATGGAACCGCACCGACAAGGCCGACCCGACGACCACCGGCGCGTCGTGGGACGACGACCAGAGCGCCGTCGCGAGCACGACGGTGCGGCATCCGCTCGTCGGCGTCACCAAGTCGGTGAGCGACACCACGCCCGCGCAGGGTGAGGTCTTCACCTACTCGGTCACCGCGACCGCCAGTGCCGCGCGCACCGTCCCCGCGTTCAACGTCTCGATCGTCGACTCCGTGCCGAACGGCATCGTGGTGCTCGGCGCCGACAACAGCCCCCTCGCGAACGGCGAGAGCACGTCGAGCGGCGGCGTCTGGAACCAGACGGCACGCACGCTGACCTGGACCGTGCCGAGGCTCGACGTCGGCGCCGCGGCATCCGTCACTCGCACCTACCCGGCCCGACTCGCCCCGGCATCCGCCCTCAGCGGCGCGGCGCTGACCAACAGCGTCGCACCCGCCGCCTGGACGTCGCTGGCCACGGCGGGCCGGACGTACGGACCGGGCACGGCCGCGACCGCCGCCGTCACGCCGCAATTCCCGAAGATCGACGCCGGCAAGACCCAGGTCACGCCGTCGAACCCCGTGTACATCGGCGAACCGGTCACCTTCCGCGTCACGATGACCAACGTCGGCGGCGCCACCGCGGCGTCTCTCGATGCGGTCGACACGCTCCCGACGGGCTGGAGCTACGTGCCGGGCAGCGCGACGGTCACGGTGCGCACCGGCGCGCCGGTCGCCACCGCACCCACGATCACGGGCGTCGTGCTCCGCTGGTCCGACGTGGGCGGCGCGAGCGTGAACCTGCAGCCCAACGAGGTCATCGTCATCACCTACCAGGCGGTGGCGGCGGACGACGTCCGCATCGGTCTCGACTATGCGCACCGCAACTCCGTGACGGCGGCGAACGTCGAAGACGCCACCGGAGGCACGACCTACGGCTCGGTGACCGACGGATACATCGGTCGTACGGCCGCGGTCGACGCCCGCATCGCGGCAGCCGACCTCTCAATCACCAAGGTCGCCAACGACGACTTCGTCGCGGGCGCGACGGGCACCTACACCCTCACGGTGCGCAACAACGGTCCCGACCCGGCCGCAGGCGTGCAGGTCGTCGACCAGGCCGATCTGCCCGCCGGCGTCACCCTGCTGGGCGCGACCGGCGCCGGCTGGGCGTGCGATGCTCCCGTCGACGGCGCGCTCTCGTGCGTGCGCTCGGTCACGACCCAGACGCTCGCGGCGGGGGCCACCTGGACCCTCACGGTGAGCGCGGCGATCGCCGCCGACGTCGCCGACGGCACCGAGATCCCGAACAGCGCCACCGTCACCTCGGACACCGAGGACCGCACGCAGGCGAACAACGAGGATGCCGATACGGCGGTCGTGCGCGGAAGCGCCGACCTGTCGATCGTGAAGCGTTCGAGCGACGAGGCCATCGCGGGTGGCGACATCGACTGGTCGATCACCGTCACCAACCTCGGGCCGTCGGTGTCGCGCGGCTCCGACGCCGCCCCGATCGTCATCACCGACGAGCTGCCCGACACGGTCTCGGGCGTCGAGGTCGTCAGCGCGACCGACGGCGTGGACTGCGCGGTGGCCGGCGGCACCCTCACCTGCGAGATCCCGTTCACTCTGGCGGTCGGCGGCTCGGTCGCCGTATCGCTCTCGGGAACGGTGGACTCCGACGTCGCTCCGGGTGCGGAGATCGCCAACACGGCCGTCGTGACCCCGGTCACCACCGACCCGGTCTCCACGAACAACAGCTCGACGAGCGAGACCCCGATCGACGTGGAGGAGGCGCTCACGATCGAGAAGTCGGTCATCGCGCCGGCCGACGGCGACGTCGTTCCGGGCGAGACGATCACCTATCGCATGGTCGTCTCCAACGCCGGGCCGTCGGACGCCCGAGGCGTCAGCGTGCTCGACGCACTGCCGGCGGGTCTGACCTTCGACTCGATCGTCGCCGGTGGCGACGACTGGACCGCCACGACCGAGGGCTCCGGCGTGCGCTTCTCTCTCGACGGCACGGTGCCGGCGGGTGGGTCGGCGCAGTTCGACATCGTCGTCGCGGTCGGCCCGGGCGTCGAAGGCGATGTCACCAACACCGCCGTCGTCTCCTCGACCTGGCGTGCCGATCAGGACACCTCGTCGGCGACGCTCGGCTCGGATGCGATCGCCGACCTCGCCATCGCGAAGTCCATCGACGTGACGCAGATCGTCGCGGGCGCCGCCGATGTGGCGACCTACACCCTCTCCGTCGACAACCTCGGTCCGTCCGACGCGGCAGGGCCGGTCGTGGTGACCGATCTGCTGCCCGCGGGCGTGCGGGTGGCCGATGACGTGCCCGACGAGTGCGACGTGACCGAGGTCAGCGGCCGGCAGCAGGTGCGCTGCGTCGACGCCGACGGCATCGACGTCGCCGACGCGGCCTGGGTGATCGAGATCCCCGTGCTCGTCGACGCGGCCGTCACCGTCGGCACGCTGACGAACACGGCGACCGTCGCCGGTCCGACGGCCGACTCCGACCCGACGAACAACACCGGGTCGATTCCGGTCACGGTGCTGCAGCGCGCGTCGCTCGACGTCAGCAAGCAGGCCGCCGATGCCGCCGTCGCCGGAGGCGACGTCACCTGGACGGTGACGGTCACGAACAACGGCCCGTCCGACGCCCAGACGGTGTCGCTCACCGACGTGCTCGACCCGCGCCTCACCCTGGTGAGCGCCTCGTCGACCACCGACGGCGTGTCGTGCTCGGGCGCGCAGACCCTGGTCTGCTCGCTGGGAGTCGTGCCGGTCGGCGAGTCGGTCGAGATCACCGTCGTCACGACGGTCTCGTCGACGGTCGTGGACGGCGCCGTGATCCCGAACTCCGCGACGGCCACGTCGACGACGATCGACGCGGCCACCGGCCTTCCGGCGACCGATGACGGCGACGACTCCGTGACGATCGGAGCCGAGAGCACCCTCACCCTCACGAAGGACCCCGGCTCGGGGCAGGTCGACGCGGGTGACGTCGCGACCTACGACATCGTCGTCGGCAACGACGGACCCTCGGATGCCGCGGCGCCCGTGACCGTCGTCGACACGCTGCCCGCGGGGCAGACGTTCCTCGCGGCGACGTCGGCGGCGGGACCCGCCGAATGGGACTGCAGCGTGAGCGGCCAGACCGTCACCTGCGTGCTCGAGGCCGACGACGCGCCGGTCTCGCTCACGGCCGGTGCCTCGGCGCCGACGCTGCAGATCGCCGCGACCGTGTCGGCGAGCCTCGCGCCGACGACCCTCACCAACGTCGCCTCGGCCTCGTCGCCCACCTCGGCGACCTCGCCGAGCGACGACGCCGAGATCGACGTCGTCACACGCGCCGACCTCGAGCTGACGAAGTCGCACGTTCCCCAGGCGGATGCCGTCGCGGGACTCGACTTCACATGGAACCTCCGGGTCGAGAACCACGGTCCTTCCGACTCCGTGGCCACCGCCGACGATCCGATCGTCGTGACCGACACGCTCCCCGCGGGTGTGACGCTGGCGTCGTCGCCGACCTCGGGCGGAGCGGACACGGTCTGCTCGGTCACGGGCGACGACGACGGCGAGCAGATCGTGGAGTGCGCGCGCACGACCACGCTGCCCGCCGGTGAGTCGGTGGAGATCGACCTGCACGTGATGCTCGACCAGTCGCTGTCGGGCGACCTCACGAACACGGCCTCGGTCGCACCCGGCCTCACGCCGCAGCCCGACACGCAGGTGTATCCCGACACCGACAGCGACACCGTCGCGATCACCGAGGTGGCCGACCTGGCGCTCGCGAAGGACCTCACCACCGCGACCCTCGTGGCCGGACGAGAGGCCACCTGGACGATCTCGGTGCAGAACCTCGGACCGTCCGACTCGGACGCGACGGCCGATGACCCGATCTCGGTCGTCGACACCCTTCCCGAGGGCGTCGTCGGAGCCACGGCATCCGGCGATGGCTGGGTCTGCGAGCCGATCGACCCCGCGGCCGACGGGCGAGACCGCATCGAGTGCCTGCGCGCGACCACGCTGCCCGTGGGCGCCGCCCCGGTGATCACCGTGACGGGCACCGTGGCCTCCGACGTCCGCGGCTCGCTCACGAACGAGGCGCTCGTCGCGCCGGGCCTCACGGCTCAGCCGGTCGACGACGCCGGCGACGACGAGGACTCGGCCACGGGCGTGGTCACCGAGAGCGCCGACGTGTCGATCACCAAGGCGATCATCGACACGGTGGTCGCCGGGGCGACGGGCACCTACCGGTTCCAGATCGTGAACCTCGGGCCGTCGGACGCCCGCGACATCGTCGTGCGCGACGCTCTGCCGGCCGGCCTCTCGTTCGCCGGGATCGCCGACACGACCGAGAACGACGGATGGACCTGCACGCCCGACGCGACCGATCCTCGCGACGTCGCCTGCGTGCTCGACGAGCCGTTGCCGGCGGGTGCCACCACGGTGCTCGACATCGTGGTGAACGCCGAGCAGCAGCTGCAGGGCGACCTGACGAACGTCGTCACGGTCGAGTCGTCGACTCCCGATCCCGACCTCGCCAACAACGAGTCGCGGGTGGTGGGTCTGCTCGCGGAGCGTACCGACCTCGCGATCGTGAAGGCCGCCGTGGGCGACCCGATCGTGGGCGGTCAGATCTCCTTCACGCTGACGGCGACCAACAAGGGCCCGTCGACGGCGCGCGGTGTCGTGATCACCGATGCGGTCCCCGCTCAGCTGCGCGTCGACGCGGTCACGGTCGACGGCATGCTCTGCACCTCGGCGCCGATCGAGGAAGAGCCGACCGTGGTGACATGCGTGCTCGACGAGCTCGCGGCCGGGGCGAGCGCCCCGATCGTCACGATCACCGCCACCGTGCTGCCCGACGCGTATCCGGCGATCTCCAACACGGCCACGATCGCCGCGGCGACGCCCGAAGATCCCGCGACGACGGCAGACAATTCGTCGACCGTGACCCTCACGGTCCCGCCGCAGAGCGAGCTCGTCATCACGAAGGAGCTCACCCGCGGACTCGAGGCCGGCTTCGGCGGCGAGTACACGATCACCGTCACCAACCAGGGGCCGACGGCCGACCCGGGTCCGATCACGGTCACCGACCGGATGCCGGCGGGCCTGAGCTTCGTCTCGGCCACGGTCGACGGCACGGCGGTGGAGTGCGTGGTCGATGGGGCGGATGTGCGGTGCGACGTCGGGCCTCTCGACGTCGGCCAGACCGCGACGCTCGTTCTGCAGGTGCACGTGGCCGACTCGGTCACGGGAACGGTCGTCAATACGGCGACGGTCCTCTCGGCCGCCGACCCCGACGCCGATGCGATGGTGGCGGAGGCGAGCGGTGAGGTCGACCGCACGCGACTCGCGCTCACCGGTGCCGCACCGTGGGGCATCCTGGCCCTCGCGCTGATGCTCCTGCTGGCCGGAGGCCTGCTCGTCCTCCGCGCACGTCGCCGCACCGCCTGAGATATCGACCGCGAACCGCCGGCGGCTGCGGAGCCGCCGGCGGTTCGGGTGCGTCCCGGCATCCGTTCGTATGCCGAGCGTGCGGTCGTGCCCCGGCATCCGTTCGTACGCCGGCGGGCCGTGGTATCTCCGCGGGCGGTGGAGGTCAAGGTCCTCGCGGCGGCGGCGTCGGCCGGGTTGAGTGGAGGCTTCCCCACGAACCACCCGAGCGACCCGAACGACCCGGAGGACGAACCCGCGTGAGCACGAACCCGACCCTTGCCGACGCTCGACGGACCGCGCGCGAGGCGTTCGGCTGGGACTCGCTCCTGCCCGGGCAGGCCGAGGCGATCGTTTCGGTGGTCGGCGGGCGCGATACGCTCGTCGTCTTCCCGACGGGTGCGGGGAAGTCGGCCGTGTACCAGATCGCCGGGCTCGAACTCGGCGGGGTGACGCTGGTGATCTCGCCGCTGCTCGCCCTGCAGCGCGACCAGGTCGCCTCGATCGACGCGGCACCCGACGCGCCCGCGGCGGTCGCGCTGAACTCCAAGACCTCAGCCCGTTCCGAGCGGGCGGCGTGGGCGGCGATCGAGGGCGACGACCCCGTCTACGTCTTCCTCGCTCCGGAGCAGCTGGCGCGCGACGACGTGCTCGCCCGCCTGGGCTCGGCCGACGTCCGCCTGCTCGTCGTCGACGAGGCGCACTGCGTATCGGCCTGGGGTCACGACTTCCGCCCCGATTACGCCCGCATCGGCGACGCGGTCGCCGCGCTCGGTCGCCCTCCGGTGCTCGCACTGACCGCCACGGCGTCGACGCCGGTGCGTTCCGACATCGTCGATCGTCTGGGAATGCGCGACCCGCACCTCGAGGTCCGGGGGATGGATCGTCCCGAGATCCATCTCGCGGTGAGGCGCCATGAGAGCGGCGCCGAGAAGCGGCGCGCGGTGATCGACGACGTCGCGGCGGCCGACGGGGCGAGCCTGCTCTACGTCGCGACGCGCCGTGAGACGGGCGAGTACGCCGCCGAGCTGGCGGAGCGGGGGCGCCGCACCGCCGCCTATCACGGCGGGATGAGCGCGAAGGACCGCGACGCCGTGCACGCGGCGTGGTCGGCCGGACGTCTCGACGTCGTGGTCGCGACCTCGGCCTTCGGAATGGGGATCGACAAGCCGGATGTGCGTCTGGTCGTCCACGCCGACGTGACCGAGTCGCTCGATGCGTACGCGCAGGAGATCGGCCGAGCGGCGCGTGACGGGCGCCCGGCTCGCGCCGTGCTGCACTATCGGCCGGAGGACTTCTCGGTGCGGTCGTTCTTCGCCGGCGGTCGCGCGGCGCCGTCGGCCGTCTCCGCCGTGTGGGCGGCGCTCTCGCAAGCCGACGGCCCGGTGCGCGCGAAGGCCGTCGGCGAGGCCGCCGGGGTGTCGGCCCGCACGGCCGCGCGGGTTCTGGGCGTGCTGGTGACGATCGGTGCAGCGACGTCGACGACCAAGGGCTTCGCGGGCGTCGGCGACCGCGCCCGTGACGAGGTCGTCGAGGCGGTGCGCGACGAGGAGGAGGCGCATCGCCGCATCCGCGAGTCCCGCATCGCCGTCATGCGCGGGTATGCCGAGGCGGTGCGCTGCCGGCGCATCGCGCTGCTCGACTACTTCGGTGTCGATGCGGCGGAGGCGTGCGGCGCATGCGATCGCTGCGACGCCGCGTCGAGGGGCGACGTCGATCCCGCCGCGGTCGCACGGGGCACCGGTGGCGACGACCGGCTCGGTCCCGACGACGCCGTCGAGCACGCCGAGTGGGGTGCGGGAACGGTCGTCAGCGTGGAGGACGACCGGATGACGGTGTTCTTCGAGAGCCAGGGCTACAAGGTCGTCGCCCGCGAGGCGCTGGAGCGCGGCATCCTCGACGTCGCCTGACGGCTCACCCCCCGGGTGCCGATCCCCGAGGAGGGTGACAGGAGGGCGGACTCGGCACTTGAGTGAACAAATGTTTACTTTCAGTTGACATATGTTTTGCCTGAGCATAAGTTGTTCACGTGTCCACATCAGAAACGCCCAATCCAGAGCAGCATGTCCTCGGGGAGCGACTCCACCGCTTCCGGAAGAGGAGCGGCTGGTCGTTGCGCGACCTGGCCGAGCGGGCCGAGGTCAGCGTGGGATACATCAGCCAGGTGGAGCGCGGCAAAGCGGAACCCAGCATCGCGGTCCTGCGGCGTCTCGCTGCCGCGCTCGGCATCGACTGGATCGACCTGTACCAGGCGGAGGAGATCTCGGGGCAGCTCGTACGTCGAGCAGAGCGCCCGCACTTCTCCCTGAGCACGGGTCAGGAGCACTACGCCATCACGCGGTCGCCGATGAGTGACGTGGAGGTGGGAGTGGTGGAGTACAGCCCCGGAACGACTGCCGGCGGCGATGACTACACGCACGGCGATGTCCACGAGGTGCTCGTCATCCTTCGAGGCGAACTCGAGTTCACCCTGGACGGCGTGAGTCACCAGATGCACGAGGGCGACAGCATCGAGTTCCGCTCCAGCCGCCCTCACATGATCCGGAACGTGAGCGACGAGGTCGCCGAGGCTCTCTGGATCAGCAACCCCCCGGCCGGTCTCGCTCGGTGACGCGGGAACCCCGAACCAAGAGATGAAGGAGTTCTGGAATGTTTCGTAAGCAGATTCTGATTCGAGCGGCGTTCGTGCTCGTCGGTGCCCTGAGCGTCGGGTCGCTCGCGGCATGCGGAAGCGACAGCAGTCCTGAGGAAGGTGCTCCGGCGAAGGTCAGGTTCGGGGTTCCCACGAACCTCGGCATCAACCACACCCCGCTCGGAGCGGCCATCGGCCTGGGCTACTTCGAGGAGGAAGGCCTCGATGTCGAACTGGTGATCACCGGCGAGGAGGGAATCCAGGGTGTGGCGACGGGGCAGATCGACATCGGAACCTTCACGCCCGATCGCATCTATCAGGTGATCGAACAGGGAGGGCCTCAGAGCGACCTGGTGATGGTCTACAACTACCTTCGTGGACCGACCGCGAGCATCGCGGTGCTGGACGAAAGCCCGATCCGGGAGCTGGAAGACTTCGCCGGCGCGACATTCGGAGCGAGCGACGTGGCATCAGCCAACCTGCTGATCAGCGACGCGATCGTCGGTACGGTCGGCTTGAAGTATCCCGAAGACATCGGACACCTCGGGGTGGGAATCGGTCCCGCGGCACTGCAGGCGCTCGTCGGCGGCGAGGTCGACGCCTTGTCCCTCTGGGATACCGAGTACGCGGCGATCGAGGCTCAGGGGATCAAGCTCCGCTACTTCTCGGTTCCCGAACAGGAGGCCCTGTTCTCGACCACGGCGTTCACCACGACCGAGTACAAGGAGCAGAACCCGGAGATCATCGAGGCCTTCGGCCGGGCGGTGGCGCGGGCGACCCTCTTCACCATCACCAATCCGGAGGCGGCGCTGGGTGTGATGTACGAGACCTTCCCCGAGCTCCGTCAGGCCGGCGTCTCGGAAGAGGAGCAGCTCGAGGTCGACCTCATCGCGCTCAACGCCCGTCTCAAGCTGCTGGAACTCGAAGACGGGATGCAGTGGGGCGAGTACAACCCGGACAACGTCGAGATGTGGATGGAGTTCGGGGCCGACAACGGGATCATCCCCGCGGCGATCGAGGACTGGGAGTCCACGTTCACCAACGAGTTCGTCGATGCATACAACGACTTCGATCCGGCGGTCGTCGAGAAGCAGGCTCAGACCGCAGGAGCCGAGTAGATCTCGCCGAGATCACTCGATCAGGAAAGGCAAGAAGGACAGAATGACGCTCACATCCGATCTGACCTACACCGATGGTGTTCCCGGCATCGACCATCACTCCCACGCCGGCTACATCAGGCCCGGCGCGAGACCTGAGGGAATCGATGCCACCGAGCGCGAGATGGCACTCGACCACGTCGAGGCGCAGATCCCCAGCGACGACTTCCTCGCCTACGTCGACGCGGAGCGCGAGGGCGATCATGAGACCGTGGCCGCGCTCGAGGAGCGCCACTCGATCGCGAAGCACTTCGAGGACGGCGTGCTCTTCCACTCGACGTCGATGCACTCCGTGTCGCTCCTCGAGGGCGCTCGCGCGATGTACGGCGAGATGTCGTACGACGAGTACGCGCAGGAGAGCCTGCGTCGGCGGCTGACCGACCCGGTCGGTCTGTACGACGAGGCCCTGAAGAAGGCCGGGACACCGATGGTGCTCACCGATGTTCCCGAGATCGACGGCGCGCAGTGGTCGCGGGACGTCTACAAGCCGATCGCCCGCCTCGACCCGTATCTCTTCCCCTTCGGGCATCCCCGGTGGGTTCGGCGCGGATCGGATACTCCCCGCTTTCGGAGGATCTTCTCCGCCGTGCTCCAGCGACAGCTCGACATCGCTGGCCTGGTCGCACCGCCCAGCGAGGTGGCGGACTATGTCCGATTCGTCCGGGAGTCCATCGGCCGCCGGCAGTCCGACGGATTCGTCGGGTTGAAGATCGCCTCCGCGTACGTCAGGTCGCTTGACTTTCAGCCTGTGGCCCAGAGCGACGCGGCCGCGATCTACTCCTCATTCGCCAACGGCACCGAGGTGACCGAAGAGGCCTACAAGGTCCTGGCGGACTACCTGCTGTTCGAGATCGCGCAGATCGCGCTCGACCTCGAACTGCCGATTCAGGTGCACACGGGCGTCGGACACTCGGAACCCGGTCTACGCGTGGCGGACGCCGATCCGCTCCTGCTTCAGAACTTCCTCGACCAGCCGCGATTCAACCGTCTGAAGGTCATCCTGATCCACGGCGGATTCCCGTTCACCGACCACTTGACCGCCCTCGCGTTCGGGCACGGGAACGTCTACCTCGACATGTCGCTCATGCCGCAGATGCATGGTGCTCTCCTCGGCCGAGTGCTCGAGGACTGGCTCACGTATCTCCCCGGAAACCGCGTGATGTTCGGCACGGACACCGGCAATGCAGAACATCACGTCTCCAGCTCGAACCGGGGCCGCCGGGCGCTCGACCGCGTGCTGCAAGAGGGGGTGCGTGATGCCTCCTGGTCGGCCAAGCAAGCGGCGTGGCTCGCCGGTCGCGTGATGCATCAGAACCTCGCCGACGTCTACGGGGTGAGTCTGCCATGACGAACCTCGTCGATGTGAAGAACCTCGGCGTCACCTTCCCGAGTCGGTCTGGTGAGGTCGTCGCCCTCTCCGACGTCGGTCTGCAGGTGGAGCAGGGCGAGTTCATCTCGCTGCTGGGACCCAGTGGGTGCGGCAAGACGACGCTGCTGCGAGTACTTGCCGGGCTCACACGTCCGACGTCCGGCACGGCACTGATCTCCGGACAGCCCATCTCGGTCGGCCGAGGTGATGTCGGGGTCGTGTTCCAACGACCCGTTCTGCTGCCCTGGCACAACATCATCGACAACGTCCTCCTACCGGTCAGGCTCGCCGGCCGGGTCTCGAAGGCCCAGCGTTCGCATGCGCTCGACCTGCTGAAGATGGTCGGACTGGGCGAGTTCGCCGAGGCGTATCCGAGTCAGCTCTCCGGAGGCATGCAGCAGCGCGCAGCCATCTGTCGCGCTCTGGTGAACGATCCGAAGATGCTGCTGATGGACGAGCCGTTCGGCGCGCTCGACGCGATGACTCGCGACTCCCTCAACGTGGAGCTCAATCGCATCTGGCGTGAAACCGGCAAGACCATCCTGCTGATCACGCACTCCATCACCGAGGCGGTGTTCCTCTCCGAACGGATCGTGATCATGAGCCCGCGACCGGGCCGGATCGTCGCCGAGCTCCCGGTGGAGCATGGCAGGATCCGCGAGCTCGCGATGCTGGACAGCCCGGAGATGAGCAGGCTCTCCGCACGAATCCGTACGTACTTCGAGGTGGAGAGATGACCACGACGACCCACGCCACCATGGCCACCACGACGATCGCTTCGGGTCGACGGAGCCGGCTGATGGAGAGCCCTACCGCCCGGACCACGGCTTTCGTCCTGTCCCTGCTCGTTCTTCTGGGCTTGTGGTTGCTGGTACCGGTGATCACGGCTGTCCCGTCCTACGTCATCCCGCCTCTGCCCGAAGTGGTGAGCGCGCTGACCGATCCTCAGGCCTGGCCCACGTACCTCACCAACCTGCAGGCGACGATGACGGCGGTCGCGATCGGCTTCGTCATCGGAGTTCTCATCGGTCTGGTGCTCGCGATCGTGCTCTCCGAGATACCGGCTCTCTACGCCGTGGTCTTCCCGTACATCGTCGCGATCGAGGCGATACCGAAGGTCGCGCTCGCGCCGCTGTTCGTCATCTGGTTCGGGTACGGACTGCCGTCGAAGATCGTGATCGTCGTGCTTCTGGTCTTCTTCCCTGTTCTGGTCAACGCGGTGCACGGCCTGCGAGAGGTCGACCCTGACCGAGCCGATCTCTTCCGCGCGGCCGGTGCCTCGCGGACGCAGATCCGTCTGCGGCTGGCTCTGCCCACCGCTCTCCCGAGCATCTTCAGCGGTCTGGAGCTCGCCGTGTCGGGCGCGATGGTGGGAGCGATCGTGGGAGAATTCGTGGGCGCGCAGCAGGGACTCGGGGTCATGGTGCTCATCGCGCAGTCGCGGCTCGACACCGCCGGCGTCTTCGCGATACTCATCCTTCTCTCCACCATCGGCATCGCGCTGAACCTGCTGGTCCGTTTCATCCGGCGACGCGTTGTGTTCTGGGTCGCGTCGTGAGAGATCGAGCATCATGACCGGATCACCATCCGTGCTGGCCGACACGGCCGAGGACGGTCTGGGACGAACACCGTATGCGGCCCGGTCCGATCGATACGACCGGACGGCGTATCGACGGGTCGGCGGATCTGGTCTCGTCCTCCCGCCCATCTGCCTGGGGCTTTGGCATAACTTCGGGCTGGACACCGACTTCGAGCGCAAGCGTGCGCTCATCCTCGGAGCGTTCGACCGTGGTATCACTCATTTCGATCTGGCCAACAATTACGGTCCACCGCCGGGATCGGCAGAACTGAGCCTCGGCACCCTCCTGCGATCGAGCCTCCGGCGCTACCGGAGTGAGCTGGTGATCTCGACGAAGGCCGGGTGGCCGAACTCGCCGGGACCGTACGGATCAGGAGGCTCGCGCAAGCACCTCGTGGAGAGCCTCGACGAGTCCCTCGCGCGCATGGGGCTGGAGCACGTGGACATCTTCTACTCCCACCGGTTCGATCCGGATACCCCGCTCGAAGAGACGATCGGCGCGCTCGCCGACATCGTGCGGCAGGGGAAGGCGCTGTACGCCGGCATCTCGTCGTACTCTCCGCGTCGCACGCGAGAGGCGCAGGAGATCGCGGCACGACACGGCGTCCCGCTCGTCATCCATCAGTTCGCGTACTCGATGCTCAATCGCTGGGCGGAAGACGCGTTGCTTCCCGAACTCCAACGCCTGGGGATGGGGTCGATCGCGTTCACTCCGTTGGCGCAGGGCATGCTGACCGACAAGTACCTGAGTTCGTCCGGTCGGACGACATCGCGTGAAGAGAGCCTGCCGGACGAGTTCCTGACAGAAGAGAACCTCGCCCGTGTGCGGAGTCTTCGCGAGATAGCGATGCGACGGGGACAGAGCCTGGCTCAGATGGCGCTCGCATGGGCTCTGCGGCCCGGGGCGGCCAGCTCGGTCATCATCGGTGCATCGCGCCCTGAGCAGCTCGACGAGAATCTCGCGGCCCTCGATGCAGCGCCTTTCGGCGAGGATGAGCTTCGAGAGATCGACCACTACGCGGTCGACGCGGACATCAACACATGGCGGGCGTCGAGCGAACTCTGATTCCGAGACGTCGAGTGCTTCGCCGCACGAACGTGTCCGGGAGAAAGGGCACGTGCCGGCGGCCTCATCGGGACGATGAGGGTGCGACCTGATGGCGGCTCGCGGTTCGGTGGACGATAGTGCCGAGCGCGCGGTCCACCGCGACGTAGACGAAGCCGACGGCGACCAGCGCGGCCGTCAGAGCGACGATCCAGAGGGTGACGCCGTCGAGTCCGAGCGTCTCGAGGTTCATGAAGGGGTACGGGTACTTCTCTCCGGGCGTGAACTCGCCGCCGAGGCCGCCGTACACGAAGGCGAAGGTCAGGTAGGCGTAGGGGATCAGGGTCCAGAGCAGGGGGTCGAACCAGCGGAACGAGCCCTTCGCCACGAACAGCAGCCAGTCGACGATCAGCAGGCACGGCGTGACGATGTGGATGAGGTTGTCGGTGAGGGAGAAGATGTCGCTGTCGCCGGCGTCGACCCGCGTGGGCACGAGCACGATCAGGTAGATGAGCATCGTGACGGTGATGGCCATCATCACCGCGCCACCCCAGCGCGCCCCGGCGGTCGAGGTGCCGCGCGGCCCGTCGTGCCGGAGGTCGCGTGCGGTGCGGACGATGAGCAGCAGCATCCATCCGAGGCACAGCAGGTTGCTGAGCATCGTGTAGAACAGCAGCGTCGACGCATCGGGATCCCCGAACGCGATCCCGGCGTAGCGGAGGATGCCGGTCAGGATGAGCACGGCCGCCAGGACGCGGAACACCAGCGCCGCGGGTCGCGCGTTCACGGCCGCGCCCGATAGCAGGGCGGGTTGCGGATGCGGACCGGCGGATGCCGCGGGCGAAGGAGAACGATGGCGCGGCATCCTTCGAGGCTACGCGCCGTGCCGGGCCCGCGCTCGCGCTCGCGCCCGCGGTCACGCCCGTCGCGTCTCGCGGTCGCGTCCATCCGTGCTCGTGTCACTGCTCAAGGGAGGAACACGCCGGTGCATTCGCGCGTTCCCCGGCGTGTTCCTCCCTTGAGGGGGTACGGCAGTGCGAGGGTGGGGTGCGGGGTGTGGGGTGTGGAGTGTGGGAGACGGGGGGGAGGTGAGAGCGGGTCAGTGAAGTGCGGCGTCGACGGCGGCGTGCGCGTGCAGGAGCGCGGAGGGGAAGACGGGAACAGGACTGTCGTCAGGGCCGACGAGGAGCTCGATCTCCGTGCACCCGAGGATCACTCCTTCGGCGCCCTCGCCGATCAGACGCCGGATGACGCCGCGCATCGCCTCGCGGGATCCGTCGTCGATGACCCCGTGCACCAGTTCGTCGTAGATCGCGCGGTGCACGAGTGCGCGGTCCGCGGCATCCGGAACGACGACCTCGATGTCGTGTTGCGCGATCCTTTCCCGGTAGAACGGCTGCTCCATGGTGAAGGCCGTCCCGAGAAGGCCCACCCGCGTGAGGCCCTGCGCGGCGATGGCGGCGGCCACCGCGTCGGCGATGTGCACGACCGGGATGCTGATCGCCGCCTCGATCTGCGCGATGACCCGGTGCATCGTATTGGTGCAGAGGATGAGCAGGTCTGCTCCCGCCTCTTCGACGCGGCGGGCATGCTCGGCGAGGAGCTCGCCGGCGCCCTCCCAGTCGCCGGCACGCTGCAGCGGTTCGATGTCGGCGAAGTCGACCGAATCGAGGAGGATCGGCGCGGAGTGCAGACCGCCGGCGACCTCGCGGACGCGTTCGTTGACGGCACGGTAGTACTCCGCGGTGGACTCCCAGCTCATCCCGCCGAGCATGCCGATGGTCTTCACGTCGTTCCCCTCTCCTCTGTGACCATCCTCGCACCCGCTGGCGGGTGCGAGCTCGCCCGAGCGCTCGCCGCATCCGCCCCGGCATCCGCCCCGCTGGGGGGAGGAACACGCCGGTGCGTCCGCGTCTTTCCCGGCGTGTTCCTCCTTTGAGCGGGGGCTGCGGGCGACACAAATGACCCTTGCGTCCAGTGACTAAGTGATTATATCTTTGGCATGTGACGAATTCGACGACGAAGTCCGATGGTGGGCACGCATCCACGGAGACCAACACCATCCCCCTCCAGCAGCCCCGGGGAGCGGCGCGTCTGGGATTGAGCATCCTCGGACTCGGTCCTGTGCTGATCCTGCTGCTGCTCGCCATCGCCATGTCGATCGCGACACCGCTCTTCTTCACCGAGCGCAACATCCAGAACGTTCTGCTGCAATCGTCGGTGATCGCGCTGCTCGGGGTCGGTCAGCTCCTGGTCATCCTCACCCGCGGCATCGACCTCTCGGTCGGCTCCATCATCGGACTCTCCAGCGTCATGGGGGGCATGACGGCGACCTGGTCGTTCGCGAACGGGCTCAGTGTGGTCCTCGCGATCATCGTCACCGGTGTCGTCGTCGGATTCCTGAACGGCTTCCTGTTCGTGAAGGGTCGCATTCCGCACCCGTTCATCGTCACCCTCGCCATGCTGTCGATCGTGCGCGGCGTCGCGCTGACGCTTTCCGGCGGCTCGCTCTACACCGACATGCCGCCGGTCGTGCTGTGGGCCGGTCAGGGCTACCTCGGGCCCGTTCCGGTGCCGGCTCTGATCGTGGCCGTCGTGGCCGGCATCATGTGGTTCCTCACCACACGCACCCAATGGGGGCGATGGATCTATCTGGTCGGAGGCAACCCGGAGGGTGCCCGCCAGGTCGGCGTCCCCGTGAACAAGGTGCTCATCAGCGTCTACGTGGTCTCGGGACTGTGCGCCGCGCTCGCCGCGATCGTCTCCTCCGGCCGAACGGGAACCGGCGACCCGAACGCGGGCACCGGGCTCGAGCTCGACGCCATCGCCGCAGTGATCATCGGCGGGGCATCGTTCTTCGGCGGTCGCGGATCCGTGGGCAACGTCATCGTCGGAGCGCTCACGATCGGTGTGATCCGCAACGGGCTCGACCTGATCGGCGTGAACTCCTTCCTGCAGCTGATCATCATCGGCGTCGTCCTGCTCCTCGCCGTCCTTCTGGATGTCTTCCGCACTCGCCTCGAAGGCAAGCTGCGCCTCGCCCGATCGGAGAAGCTCGCATGACCAGCCCCGTCGAATCCGCCCAGGGCCGCACCTTCAGCGGCATCCCCGCCCTCCAGGTGACCGACCTCACCAAGAGGTTCGGCGGCGTCGCCGCTCTCGGCGGGGTCTCGCTCACCGTCCACTCGGGCGAGGTCGTGGCCGTTCTCGGCGACAACGGCGCCGGCAAGTCCACGTTGATCAAGTGCATCAGCGGCGTGCACCGCCCCGATGGGGGCACGGTCGCGATCGACGGGGAGATCGTCGACATCAGGGACCCGCAGTCGGCGCGCGGCCACGGCATCGAGACCGTTTTCCAGGACCTGGCGCTGTTCGACAACCTGCGCCCGTCGGCCAACTTCTATGCCGGCCGCGAGATGACCTCGCCGCGCTGGCTGGGTCCGCTCGGCATCATGCGGTCGCGGTCGATGAACGACGAGACGCTCAAGGTCATCGAGCGGCTGCAGGTCTCGCGCATCGACCCGACCGCGATGATCGGGCTGATGTCGGGCGGGCAGCGGCAGGCGGTCGCTTGCGCACGTGCCTTCGCCTTCGCCAGCCGCGTCGTCATCCTCGACGAGCCGACCGCCGCCCTCGGATTGCGGGAGACGGCCAACGTGCTGCGCCTCGTCAAGCGGCTGGCCGACGAGAACGTCGCGGTGATCCTGATCTCCCACAACCTCGACCAGGTCTCGGAGGTCGCCGACCGTGCCGTCGTGATGCGTCGCGGACGCATCGTGGGCGAGGTCAGCCCGACGCCGGCGAACCACCCGCAGATCGTCTCCCTCATCGTCGGAAGCCTCGACCAGACCGGCACCGCCGCCTACTGAACCACCCGTCACCACTGCACTACATCAAAGGAGATACACAGTGAAACTCACCCGCAAAGCCGCGGCACTCACCGCCGCGCTCGTCGCTGTCAGTGCTCTCAGCCTGTCGGCCTGCTCGAGCGACGGAGGCTCGGGCGCGGCTCCCTCCAGCGAGGAGAAGCCGAACATCGCCGTGATCTGGAAGGACGGCTCGTCGCCCTTCTGGCTGGCCGCGAAGCAGGGCTCCGAAGACGGCAAGGCCGCCCTCGGCGACAAGGCCACCGTCACGATCAGCGCCGGCAACAGCGAGACCGACGTGGCCAGCCAGATCGCCAAGGTCGAGAACGCGATCACCGCCGGCGCCGGGGCCATCGTCATCGCGCCCTCGGCCCCCGACCAGCTGAAGCCCGTCCTCACCAAGGCGATGGAGCAGGGCATCGAGGTGCTCCTCGTCGACACGCCCATCGAGGGCTTCGACGCCACTTTCATCGGCACCGACAACAAGGCCGGCGGTGCTGAGGCCTTCGCGTCGATGGCCGAGGCCCTTCCCGACGGCGGCAAGATCGGCCTGATCGGCGGAGCTCCGGGAGTGACGTCGACCGACAACCGACTCGCCGGCTTCCAGGAGGCGGCCGAGGGCTCGAACTTCACTCTGCTCGAGCCCCTGGCCACGCAGTCGTGCGACCAGGCGTCGGGCGTGAAGAACGCCGAGAACCTCATCACGGCGAACCCCGATCTCGCGGGCATCTTCATCGCCTGCGGCCAGCCGGCCCTCGGAGCCATCCAGGCCATCAAGTCGGCGAACCTCAGCGGCGAGATCACGGTGGTCGGCTTCGACTTCGACAAGGGGGCGGATGCTGCCCTCGATGACGGATCGGCCTACGCGTTCATCTCGCAGTTCCCAGACAAGATGGGCTCGATGGGCGTGGAATCGGCGTACACGGTGCTGACCGGAGGATCGATCGAGAAGAGCATCGACACCGGCGTCGCAGTCATCACGAAGGACAACGTCGACGAGTACCGCTGATCGAAACGGCGGCTGCGGTTCGGGAGACCGAGCCGCAGCCGCCGCTCCGATCCCAAGAGAAGGAAACCGGTCCATGAGCCCATCGCCCGACGGGACGCACGTCTCGATCGATCACCTCGACCGAATCGCCGTGCTCTCGATACACCCCGATCGCCATCCCGATCGTCAGCCCGGGGCCGGAGCGACGTTCGACGCGCTGGTGAGCGAACCGATCGTCGAGACCATTGAGGCGCTACGCCAGGAGAGGATGCAGAGCGGGGCCGGCAGGGTCTGCCTGCTCCATCTCGACGACGGATCGGTGCCGCCTCCTTTCGCCGAAGCCCTCTACGAGTCGCTACGCGGAGTGTGCGGATCGCTGACCCTCGAATCGGTCGGAACCGATGCCCGGATCACCCTGATTCGGGCGGCATCCCGTGCCGACGCCGACACCACCATCGCGTTCCTCGCCGGCGACCCGGCAGCGTTCGTGGCCGGCGCGACGATCGACCTCGTTGCCGGAGGAGCGCGATGACCGCTCTGGTGACCGGCGCGGCCGGTGCGATCGGTGCCGCGATCGTCGAGCAGCTGGTGGCCGCGGGCCATCGGGTGGTGGCGCAGGATGTGTCTGCGGAGCGCCTCGAACGCCTCAGCGGCGAGTCCGTCGTCGTCGTCCCCGGCGATCTGCGCGATGAGGCACTACTGGCCCAACTGGCGCGGATGCCGGAACTGGCGGATCTCGACCGCGTGATCGCCGCCCACGGCATCGAAGGTTCGGGCGATCTCGCATCGACGACCCCCGACCGGGTGGCGCGCATCATGTCGATCAATGCGGCCGCCGTGGTCGACCTGCTCGGCGCCGTCGAGGATCGTCTCGCCGCGAACGCCGGGTCGTTCGTGGCGGTGTGCTCGCAGGCGGGACTCATCGCCGAGAAGGACAACATCGCCTACTGCGCCAGCAAGTTCGCGCTCGTCGGCTGGGCACGCGCGGAGGCCCCGCGATTGGCCGGCATCGGGCTGAAGCTGCGCCTTCTCTGCCCTGGCTGCACCGAGACGCCGATCCTTTTCGACGCGCTGGCGAACATGGCCGCGATCGAGGGCGTCCCCTACGACGACGTCGTCGCGCGGCGTCTTCACTCGATCCCGACGCGGACGTTCGCGTCTCCCGCGCAGACGGCGGCTTCCGCCTGCTACCTCGCCGACCCGCTCCAGCCGCGGCCGGCGATCTTCGCCGCCACCGGTGGGGAAGTGCTCTGGTGAAAGGACACCCCATGCACACTTCGGTCACTCCGCTCCTCGCCGGATGCCGTGTGTTCGTCAGCGGCGGCACCGCGGGTGTCGGCGCCGCCATCGCCCGGGCGGCCGCGCGGGCGGGTGCGAGCGCCGTCACCGTCAGCGGCCGCGGCGCGGAGGTCGGTGAGGCGATCGCCGCGGAGCTCTCGAGTCTCGGTGCCGACGGACGCTACATGCGGACCGACCTGGCCGATCTGGCGACGACGCGGACGACGTTCGAAGAAGCGGTCGCACTCATGGGAGGCCTCGACGTGCTTGTGAATGCGGCCGGACTGACCGACCGCGGCTCGATCCTCGACACCTCGGAGGAGCTCTTCGACCGCCATGTCGCCGTCAATCTCAAGGCGCCGTTCTTCCTCATGCAGGCGGCCGTGGAGCCGCTGCGCGATGCGGGCGGGGGAACGATCGTCAACATCATCTCGTCGGCCGAGCTCGCCGGCCCGCCGCACCTCGCGCCGTACGTCGCAGCGAAGGCGGGGCTCGCGGGGCTGACGAAGAACGTCGCGAACGCGCTCGCGCGCGACCGCATCCGTGTGAACGGGGTCGACATCGGCTGGACGGACACCGAGGGAGAGGACCGGACGCAGCGCCGGTTCCACGGCGCAGGCGATGATTGGCGAAACCAGGCGGGCAAGACCCTTCCTCTCGGCAGGCTCGGCGACCCCGACGAGATCGGCGACTTCGTCGTGTTCCTCGCCTCGCCCCGATCGGGCGTCGTGACGGGGTCGATCATCGACTGGGACCAGCTGATTCCCGGCGCCTACAGCTGGTGAGCCGGTGAGCCTGGCCCGCGCCCGGGCTCAGAGCGCGCACTCGTTCGCGGGGAGCCCGCGATGACCGGGCACCGCGAGGGCGAGCAGGGCGCCCGCCGGCTCCCGGCTCAGCTGCTCCTCTGTGAGCTTGATGCGGGCCGACGTGACGAACAGCGTGTCGAGGTCGGGTCCGCCGAAGGCGGGGCACGTCGGATTGGTCACGGGCAGCGCGATGTGATGGGTGAGCTCTCCCGAGGGGGAGTAACGACGAACGGCACCACCGCCGAAGAGCGCGAGCCAGACGCCGCCGTCCGCGTCGACGGTGAGACCGTCGGGCAGCCCGTCGCGCTCGTCGATCACGGCGAACGGACGCCTGTTCGAGATCGAACCGGTGCGGATGTCGTAGTCGAGCACGTCGACGCGATAGGTCGTGCTGTCGACGAAGTAGAGCCGCGTGTCGTCAGGTGACCAGGCGAGGCCGTTGGAGAGAGTCGTCGGGGCGATGGCGACCGACACCTTCCCATCGCCGTCGAGGCGGTACAGCGCCGCCTGATCGGGCGTGCGCAGCCTCGACATGGTCCCGGCCCACAAGCGGCCGGCGGTGTCGCTGCGGCAGTCGTTGAGCCGGTTCGCCTCGGTGTCGAGCTCGACGTCCCACGTGCGCTCGATCTGCCCGTCCCGGTCGTACGCGCGCAGCTGCCCACCGACCGCCGCGATCATGCCGCCCCGGCGACGAGGAACCACCGCGCTCACCTCGCCACCGAGGTCGATCGCGTCTTCGTGGCCTGCCAGCGGATCGAAGAACTTCACGCGCCCCTCGGCGATGTCCACGGTGACGAGCCGCTCGACCGAGCGCCACCATGCGGTCCCCTCACCCAGGGTGCTGGGCGACTGCGGGGTGAGAAGGATGTCCACGGGAACGGCGCTCATAGTGTCCTATAGTGATCTAATCACTGAGGGTAATCAAGATCGGAGTACCACCGTGACCGACACCATCCTGGCCGGCAGCGTCGCCGTCGTCACCGGCGGCAGCCGCGGCATCGGGTTCGCCACCGCCGCCCGGCTCTGCGAGTCCGGAGCATCCGTCGCGTTCTGCGGGCGGGCGGAAGATGTCGGCCGCGATGCCGAGCGCCGCCTGCGTGATCTCGGACATGACGCGGCGTTCTTCCCGTGCGACGTGGCGGACGAGTCCAGTGTCGAGTCTTTCCTCGGGGCGGCGAGGCAGCGTTTCGGCGACGTCGACATCCTCGTCAACAATGCGGGGGTGAACGCCATCTTCGACGCCGCGACGATGACGATCGCGCAATGGGACGAGTTCTTCGCGGTCGACCTCCGCTCGGCGTGGCTCACGGTGAAACACCTCATCGACGGCATGAAGGAGAGGCGGCGCGGTTCGATCATCAACGTCTCCTCCCTCCACGGATTCGCCACCACTCCGAACTTCTTCCCCTACGCGGCGGCCAAGTCGGGACTCGTGGGGCTCACGCGCAGCATGGCCCTGGATTTCGGGGAATGGGACATCCGGGTGAACTGCGTGGCTCCGGGGTTCGTGCGCACTCGGCTGGTGCAGGAGAGCATCGATCGGTTCGACGACCGGGCGGCTGCGGAGCAGGCCATGGTGCGCGGAGTAGCCCTCGGGCGTATCGCGGAGCCGTCTGAGATCGCCGAGGTGATCCACTTCTTCGCTTCTCCGGCCTCGAGCTACGTGACCGGTGCGTCACTTCTCGTCGACGGTGGGCTCACCGCTCGCCGAGCCGGATAAGCCATCCTCTTGATGTCAGGTGACCGAGTGATATAATCTCTACGTGTGGACCTGAACTCAGCGTGGAGCGGCCAGATGACGAAACGACCCCCGGCACCGACGCCGGAATCCCGGCCCGTGGTGCTGATCACCTGGCCGGACTTCGACGTCGCTCTCCCGGGCGGCCGGACGGACCTGGAGCGGGCCGGCCTCGAGGTCCGTTACGCGCCGCGACTGCGTGAGCGCTCTCCCGACGAGCTCACCGACCTCCTGTGGGGAGCCGTGGCCGCGATCGTCTCGACCGATCCCTTCACCGCGGAGGTGCTGGCCGCGAGTCCGCAGCTGCAGGTCATCGCTCGGGTGGGCGTCGGCTTCGACTCCATCGACGTCGACGAGGCGAATCGGGTCGGGGTGATGGTGACGACCACGAGCGGGGCCAACGAGACCACGGTCGCCGATCACACCCTCGCCCTCATGCTGGCCGCGACGCGCCGCATCACCGAGCACGACCGTAACGTCAAGGCCGGCAAGTGGCTGCGTACGGGCGACCAGATGTCCTGGCTCCTCACCGGGGCCACGGTCGGGCTCGTCGGCTACGGGGCGATCGGTCGGCTCGTCGCGCAGCGGCTGCGCGGATTCGACACCCGCATCCTGGTGAGCGATCCCGCGTTCCACGGCGACGGTCACGTCGAGGCGGTGTCGTTGGAGGACCTCCTCGTGCGATCCGACATCGTGTCGCTGCACGCCCCGCTGCTTCCCTCCACGCGCGGACTCATCGGCACGCGGGAGATCGGGCTCATGAAGCGGACGGCGATGATGATCAACACCGGCCGCGGCGGCATCGTGAGCGAGAGCGCGCTGGCGGTCGCTCTGCGTGAGCACCGCATCCGGTACGCCGGCATCGACGTCTTCGACCGGGAGCCGCCCGGATCGTCCGACCTGCTCGCCCTCGACAACGCCGTCCTCACACCGCACGTCGCCGGTGTCAGCGAAGCCTCCGTCGCCGAGATGGTCGAGCGCGCCGCGATGTCGGTGCTCGACACGGTGTCGGGCCGCGTGCCGCGCAACGTCGTCAACCCGCAAGCAGTCCCCGCGTGGGAGAGTCGCAGAAAGACCTCGAATGCCTGATCTGCCCCAGACCCGTATCGGCACCGTCCTGACTCTGCGCGGAGCGGTCTCGGCCGAGCTCTTCGCCGAACCGTTCGATTTCGTGTGGATCGACCTCGAGCACGCCGCACTGAGCAGCGCCGATGCCCAGGACATGATCCTGGGCGCCCAGGCGGCCGGCACCGCAGCCTTGGTGCGGCTGCGCTGCGACGCGTTCTCGTCGATGACGCATGTGCTGGATGCCGGTGCCGACGGCATCGTCCTCGCCGACGTGCCCGACGCCGACACCGTCCGGGAGGTCGTCACCCGGATCACGCATCCGCCCCATGGCGTCCGCGGGTGGGGCCCGCGGCGTTCCGGTCTTCGCGGACGCACACGAGGGCGAGCCCCTGCCACCCCCCTGTTGTGGACGCAGATCGAGAGCCCGGCCGGGGTCGAGGCGGTCGAGCGGATCGCAGCCGTCCCCGGTGTCGACACGGTCGTGGTCGGGACCGCCGACCTCTCGCTCGCGCTCGGCGTACCGCAGCGGTTCGACGCGCCCGAGCTCCTCGCCGCCGTCGACCGCGTCCGAAGCGCGGCCATCGCTCACGGCACGGAGTTCGGCGTGGCCGGGCCGCTGACGACCGCGCCGCACGACCTCGTGCGTGCGGCGTCGATCCTCTGTCACAGCACCGATGCGCGAATGGCGGCCTCCGGTGCGGATTCCGCTGCCGCCACCCTCCGCCAGCACGCAAAGGAGAACTCATGAACCGCAGAGACACGGTCCGTCTCACCACTTCGCAGGCCGTCGTCCGCTGGCTGCAGGCCCAGTACTCCGAGCGCGACGGCGAGACCCGCCGTGCGATCCCCGGCATCTGGGGCATCTTCGGCCACGGGAACGTGCTCGGCATCGATCAGGCGATCCAGCAGGACGGCGGGCAGCTGCCCCTGTTCCAGCCGAAGAACGAGCAGGCGATGGTGCATGCGGCGATGGGCTACGCCAAGGCCAGTCGCCGTCTGGCGACCTACGCGTGCTCGGCATCGATCGGTCCGGGCGCGCTGAACATGATCACCGGGGCCGGCACGGCGACGACGAACCGGCTGCCGGTTCTGCTGCTCCCCTCCGACACGTTCGCGAATCGTAGGCAGGGCAACGTGCTGCAGGAGCTCGAGCATCCGGTGGACGCCGATCTCACGGTCAACGACGCGTTCCGACCGATCAGCCGCTTCTTCGACCGGATCGCCCGCCCCGAACAGCTGCTCACCGCTCTGCCGCGGGCGATGCGCGTGCTGCTGGATCCCGCCGAGACGGGTGCCGTGACGCTCTCGCTTCATCAGGACGTGCAGGGAGAGGCCTACGACTACCCGGTCGAGTTCTTCCGCGACCGCACGTGGCACGTCGCCCGCCCGCCCGCCGAGACGGCGCAGCTGCACCGGGCGGCCGAGCTGCTCCGGCGTGCGGAGCGCCCGCTGATCGTCGCGGGCGGCGGTGTGCGGTACTCCGAGGCGGAGGAGATCCTGCAGCGATTCGCCGGACGGCTCGGGATCCCGGTCGTCGAGACATCGGCAGGCAAGGGCGCTCTCCCGGGAGACTTCGCCTTCGCTGTCGGCGGCATCGGAGTGAACGGTACCCGCGTGGCGGCAGAGCTCGCCCGCGATGCCGACGTGGTGCTCGCGGTCGGCACGCGCCTGACCGACTTCACCACCGGATCACACTCGATCTTCCAGCATCCCGAGGTGCAGTTCATCGGCCTGAACGTCAATGCGGCCGACGCACACAAGGTCGGCGCGACTCCGGTGGTGGCGGATGCTCGCGACGCTCTGACGGCGCTCGACGACCTGGTCGCATCCGTGCGCGGTGCCGCTGCGCCCGAGCCGCTGCGCGAGAGGGTCGACGCCTGGGAGCGAGAGCTCGCGGACCACATCGTGTCCGCCCCGGGCGATCCGGTCACGCAGGGCGAGGTGTGGGCGGAGCTCAACGCGACCGTCGGCGCCGGCGACTGGGTCGTCGCGGCCGCGGGCTGGCAGCCGGGAGACATGCTCAAGCAGTGGAAGACCCCGGCCGGATCGTTCACGCACATCGAGTTCGGGTTCTCGTGCATGGGTCACGAGATCCCGGCCGGTCTCGGCATCCGACTGCACGAGGGGCCTGACGGCGAGGTCATCGTGGTGATCGGCGACGGGACCTATCTGATGAGCCCCACCGAGATCGTCACCGCCGTGCAGGAGCGTCAGAAGCTGACCATCCTCGTCCTCGACAACAGCGGCTACCAGTCGATCTCGCGGCTACAGCTCGGCAACACCGGGTACACCACGGGCAACGAGCGTCGCTACCGCGGGGCGAGCGGTCTGCTTCCCGATGGGGACGTCGTGCCTGTCGATTTCGCCGCGAACGCCGCCTCGATGGGTGCCGTGGGGGTTCGAGCCCACACGCGCGTCGAGCTGGCGGAAGAGCTGGCCCGAGCCCGCGAGCGCGCCGAGACGACCGTAATCGTCGTGCCGGTCGCCGATGACCGTCCCCTTCCCGACAGCGGCGTGTTCTGGGATCTCGGCGTTCCGCTCGAGGCGACGGATGCCGGCACCGCCGACCGGGTCGCCCGGTTCGCCGAGCGCCGCTCCGAGCAGCAGAGGTATTACTGATGCCCGTGCGTCTCGCCTCGGCCCCCACGTCGTGGGGCATCGACTTCGCCGACACGCCGGCCAACCCGCCGTGGCAGCGCGTTCTCGACGAGATCGCCGACTCGGGCGCCGGTGCCCTCGAACTCGGTCCGGTCGGGTACCTCCCGGAAGACGCGGCGACCGTGCGACGCGAGCTCGAGACCCGTGGTCTGCGTGCTGTCGGCTCGTTCGTGTTCGACGATCTCCACACTCCGGCGGAGCGAGCCCGCGTTCTGCAGAAGACCGAGCGCACCTGTCGGATGATCGCGGATGCCGGTGGCTCGGTGCTCGTCATCATCGACCAGCCCGGCGACGAGCGCGCTCCGACCGCGGGCCGTTCAGCCGATGCCGCGCGGCTCGACGCGGACGGCCGCGACCGGCTCGCCGAGACGCTGCGCCAGATGGCGGGGGTGGCCGTGCGCCACGGCCTGCGCCCGGCGGTGCATCCGCACGCGGGTGGTTTCATCGAGTTCGACGACGAGATCGACTGGGTCGTGGAGGCGACCGAGCTCGACCTCTGCCTCGACACCGGGCACCTGTTCTACGCCGGCATCGACCCGGTCGACGCCATCGAGCGGTACCGCGACCGTATCGCCCACATACACCTCAAGGACGTCTCGCTCGACGCCCGCCAGACGGTCGTCGACCGCCGGATGGGCTTCTGGGAGGCCGTCGCGCTGCCGATCTTCTGCCCGATGGGGAAGGGCGGCGTCGACATCGCGGCCGTGCTCGCGGCGCTCGACCGAATCGGCTACGACGGCTACGCCGTGCTCGAACAGGATCGTGTCCCGGGCGTCGGCGATCCGCTCGATGACGTCCGCACCAGCCTGGCCACCGTCCGCGCCGCGGGCACCACGTTCTGAGCACCCCCCGAGCACCCCACGCAACCACTCACCGCACGCAACGAAAGAGAGCCCCGATGGTCCCGCACCGCCACCTCAAAGAGGCATCCAGCACCGTCGATGCCGCCGCGACGGCCGCGAACGTGAGCGATGTCGTCGCCGGCGTCATCGCCGACATCCGCGAACGCGGCGACGACGCCGTCCGCGAGTACTCGGCGCGGTTCGACAACTGGAGCCCACCGCATTTCCGTCTGTCCGCTGAGGAGATCGACCGCATCATCCGCGACGTCCCCGGCACCGTCATCGACGACATCAAGACCGTGCAATCGAACGTGCGCGACTTCGCGCAGAAGCAGCGCGACTCGGTCGCCGACTTCGAGACCGAGACCCTTCCGGGTGTGTTCCTCGGTCAGCGCACGGTGCCGGTGCGTGCGGTGGGGGCCTACGTGCCCGGTGGTCGCTATCCGCTGGTCGCATCCGCGCACATGACGGTGGTCACCGCGAAGGTCGCGGGGGTCGAGCACGTCACCGCCTGCACACCGCCCATCCGTGGTGAGATCCCCGCAGCCACGGTGGCGGCGATGCATCTCGCCGGCGCCGACGAGATCTTCCTTCTCGGCGGCGTGCAGGCTGTCGCGGCCATGGCCCTCGGAACCGAGAGCATCACTGCCGTCGATGTGCTGGCCGGTCCCGGGAACGCGTATGTCGCCGAAGCGAAGCGCCAGCTCTTCGGCCGCGTCGGGATCGACCTGTTCGCCGGTCCCACCGAGATCCTCGTCGTGGCCGATGAGAAGGCCGATCCTTTCATCGTGGCGGTCGATCTGCTGTCGCAGGCGGAGCACGGTCCGGATTCCCCCGCCATTCTCATCACCACCTCCGCGGAGGTGGCGGAGAAGACCGTGCGACACATCGAGGAGCTGCTCCCCGGCATGCCGACGAAGGACTTCGCCGAACCGGCGTGGCGTAACCACGGTCAGATCATCGTGGTCGACGGCTCCATCGACGACGCGTACCGGCTGGCGGACACGTTCGCCGCCGAGCATGTCGAGATCCTCACCGACGCCCCGCGCCGAGCCCTCGAGGTCATGCGCGATTACGGTGCGCTCTTCCTCGGCGAGGGCACCACGGTCTCCTACGGCGACAAGGTCATCGGCACGAACCACACGCTCCCGACGCGCGGCGCGGCGCGGTACACGGGCGGCCTCTGGGTCGGCAAGTATCTCAAGACCGTGACCTACCAGGAGGTGACCGACAGGGCGTCGAGCGCCCTGCTCGGCGAGCTCTGCGGTCGGGCCAGCCGGGTCGAGAAGTTCGAGGGCCACGCCCGCGCGGGCGACGTGCGGGCGGCGAAGTACAACGGCACGCCGCTGTCGTGGGCGCCAAACGCGGAGTTCGTGGGATGACGGCACCCCAGCAGCCGGCCATCGGCGACCTCCGCGGACGCACTGCCCTCGTCACCGGGGGCGGCAGCGGCCTCGGGCGCGCCATCGCGTGGGCGCTGTCGGACGCTGGCGCCCACGTGATCGCGGTCGGGCGGGACGAGTCGCGTCTCGACGCGGTCGTGCGAGAGCTGCATGACGCGGGCGGGTCGGTCCGCGCGGTGGCCTGCGACATCTCCCTACCGCGGGAGGTCGACGTGCTCGCCCGTGCACTCCCGGACGACGTCTCGATCCTCGTCAACAACGCGGGGGTGGGAGGACCCGTGGCCGACCTCGTCGACATCGACCCTGCGACGTGGGACGAGGTCTTCGCCGTCAACGTCCGCGGCACGTACCTGATGTGCCGCGCGCTGCTCCCGCGTATGGTCCGGGCGGGGCGCGGCGACATCGTCAACATCGCCTCCGTCACCGGCAAGCGACCACTGCGGAGCCGCACGCCGTACGCGGCATCCAAAATGGCCGTCATCGGTCTCACGTCGACCCTCGCATGGGAGGTCGGACCCCTCGGCATCTCTGTGAACGCGCTCTCCCCGGGACCGGTCGTCAGCGATCGGATGCGAAGGAACTTCGCCCTCGAGGCGGAGCGCAGCGGGCGCAGCTACGACGACGCCGAACGGGAGTTCGTCTCGCGCAGCGCGCTGCAGCGCATGATCACGGAGTCGGAAGTCGGGCGCGCCGTCGTGGCCGTCCTCGGGATGCCGGGCCTCACCGGGTCCGACATCGATCTCTCAGCAGGAATGGTGGCATGACATGAACAACCCCACGGATGCTATCCGCATCGGCGTCGTCGGGGGCGGCCTCATCGCACAGGCGGTGCACCTGCCCAACCTCGCGGCCAATCCGCGCACGGAGCTGGTCGCGCTCGCCGACCCCAGCGCCCTGGTCGGGAAGGGGCTCGCCGTCCGCTACGGCATCCCTCGCACGTATCTCGACTGGCGGGCGATGCTCGACGGCGAGCGCCTCGACGCCGTGGTGGTCTGCTCACCGCACTCGACGCACGCCGCCATCGTGCTGGCGGCGATCGACCTGGGCGTGCACGCCCTCGTCGAGAAGCCGCTGTGCATCGATCCCGCAGATGCGGTCGTGATCGCCGAGCGGGCCGGTGCGGCCGGTGTGGTGGTGCAGGTGGGCTACATGAAGCGATACGACCCGGGCTTCGAGAGCTTTCTCGACGCCCTTCCGCCGACGGGCGACGACGTGCATCTCATCGACGTGACCACCTTCGATCCCTGGATGTCCCGCGAGCCTTTCGTGCGGTGGGACGAATTCGTCCGGGGCGACGACATCGATCCCGCCCTGCTCCAGGGCTTCCGCGCGGAGGAGGCGGCTCAGGTCGGAGCCGCCGTCGGGGCCGACGATCCCGACACCGTGCGCGCTTTCAGCTACACCTTCCTCGCGTGCCTGGTGCACGACATCAACCTCGTCTCAGGGGTCCTCGACCGGTGGGGCGTCGGCGCCACGGCCGAGAGCAGCCACGCCTGGGCCGACGGGAACGCCGCGACAGCGGCCCTCCGCCTCGACAACGGCGCGGTCTGGCGCAGCACCTGGCTGCTGCTCCCCGAGCAGCAGGAGTTCGAGGAATCCGCTCGGGTCTTCTTCCCGGGCTCCATCCACGAACTCCGATTCCCCGTTCCGTACCACTCCGAGGTCGCGACCGAGCACGTCGTCCGTGGGAGCGGCAACCGGGGAGAGGTCGAGCGGACCGAGAGGCGGTTCGTCTCCGACAGCTACGTCGCCGAGCTGAACGCCTTCGTCGACGCCGTGGCCGGTGCGCCGACCAATCGCACGCCGCCGGAGCAAGGCGGCAGGGACATCGCGCTGCTGCGCGACCTGTTCCTCGCGAGAGTCGGCTCGGCCTAGGAGGTCTGATCACAAAATCATCGGATGAGGCGCATGCGAGGATATTCTGGGAACATGAGCCGACTGCACCGTGACGTGATGGGCCAGCTGACCGGCGCCATCGTCTCCGGCGCCCTGCAGCCGGGAGCTCTGCTACCTCGCGAAGTCGACTTGGCGGAGGAGTACGGCGTCAGCCGGGGGACCGCACGCGAGACCATCAGGGCGATGGAGGAGCGCGGTCTCGTCCAGGTTCGTCACGGCGTCGGCGCGATCGTGAACGAGTCCGCCGGATGGGATCTCCTGGCACCCGAGGTGCTGCGCGCGCTGCTCACGACGGCCGAAGGACCTCAGGTGCTGGGGCAGTACATCGACACTCGACGGGTGATCGAGGTCGAGGCCGTGTCGATCGCCGCCGAGCTCGCCACCGATGACGACGTGGCGACGATGCGCGCCGAACTCGCCGTCATGGAAGAGGTGGCGGCGCTGTCGGCGCAGGGGAATCCCGCGGCCGAGCAGAAATTCCACGAGGCCGACCTGGCCTTCCATCAGACGATCTTCGCCGCGGCGCGCAACCAGGTGCTGGCCAGTCTCGTCCGTCGCATCCACGAGGCGCTCTACGTGGCCCGTCTCGCCCTGGCCCGGCCGCAGTTCCGCGTCGAACGCGCCCTGCCCGAGCATGAGGCGATCTTCCACGCCATCGAGGCGCATGATCCCGAAAGGGCGCGCCAGGCGATGACCGCACACCTCGACACGGTGGCGACCTACCTGCTCGAGTCCTACGCCGAACGGCATCCCTGACCGGAACCGCCCGGTGCGCGCGCCTCACACGCGGCTCGGGCGCCGCTGGGGGGAGGAACACGCCGGTGCGCGCGCCTCACACGCGGCTCGGGCGCCGCTGAGGGGAGGAACACGCCGGTGCGCGCGCGCTTTCCCCGGCGTGTTCCTCCTTTGAGCGGGCGCGAGCGGGCGCGGGCGCGAGCGCGCGGGCGCGGGCGCGACGGGGCGAGGACGCGGGCGCGGGGGCGGGCGTGGCGACGGCGACGGGGCGGCACCGCGGGGTACCGCCGCGGCGGGCGTCTGTCAACGGACCTGTGCTGCGGCGGCATTCGACCGATCCTGTGATCTCACCACGACGAGAGGAGCGCATCATGTCGAACCCCCAGGAATCGGCCAGCATCACCAACCCTCTGCTCCCGGAGGAGGAGGACCAGGTGGAGTCGACCGACTTCTCCGACGGGACGCTGCCGACCGACACCGAGCAGCCGGAGTCGCAGGGCGATGAACCCCTCGACGCCGAGCTCGGCGACGACGGTCAGGGCGACCTCGCACCGGAAGACGCGGCCGGTCAGCACAGCGGCGACGCCCCCGTCGACCTTCGGGACGGCACCGAATGAGCGACGCCCGCGAGCAGGAGTCGCGCTCGGCGAACGTCGCTTCGGCGGCGGAATCCGACGCGCAGTCGCGCATCGACGAGCACCTCGAGGCGCGGGAAGGCGACGGCGACGGCGAGCTGCTCGACGTCGGAGACACTCCGGCGGGCGGCGCCGGAGCCGACTCGGGCGTCGCGGCGGCCGTCGGCGTCGACGAGGCGACGGAGGAATCGGCCAAGGCCGAGCTCGACTCCTACAACTCGGAGTTCAACGACGAGCCCGGCATCGGCAACCGCTCAGCCACGGGAAGCCGCTCCGCCAGCAGCAGCCGCACGCGCGAGAACGACCGCTCGCGCGAGAACGACCGCTCGCCTGAGAACGACCGCTCGCCCGAGAACGAACGCTCGCCCGAGAACGAACGCTCGCCCGAGAGCGACCGCTCCAAGGGTTGAAACACCACTGCGGGGTCGGAGAGGAGCCCGTCACACCCTCCGTGGCGCGTCTCTCCGACCCCGCAGGCCTGTGTCCCGCCGCCGCCTCAGCCGCCGCCGCGCCAGCCAGCCGCCGCGCCAGCCGCCTCAGCCGCCAGCCGCCCGGCCCTCGACGGATCAGACCGTCGACGGATGCAGGACGACCTTGATGCAGCCGTCCTCCTTCTTCTGGAAGGTGCTGTAGAGCTCCGGCGCGTCCTCGAGGGGCGCGTTGTGGGTGGTCAGGTCCATCACGCCGAGCGGGTCGGAGATGTCCTCCACGAGCGGCAGCAGCTGATCGGTCCAGTTCTTGACGTTGCACTGTCCCATGCGCATGGTGATCTGCTTGTCGAACAGGGTCTTCATCGGAATGATGTCGGCATCGCCCGCATAGACGCCGCTCAGCGACACCGTGCCGCCGCGCCGGACCGTGTCGATCGACGCGTAGACCGCCGCGAGCCGGTCGATCCCCGCCTTGTCGAGCGCCTGGCGCGCCACCGCGTCGGGCAGCAGCCCGACCGCCTTCTGCACGAACTCGACGCCGGAGTTGCCGTGCGCCTCGAGGCCGACGGCATCCACCACCGAATCCGCTCCCCGCCCCTCGGTCAGGTCGCGCAGCTCCTCGACGATCGTGTCGGTCAGATCGAACGTCTCGATGCCGTGCCGCTCGGCCATCGCGCGCCGCTCGGGCACCGGGTCGACGGCGAGCACCCGGTAGCCGCGGTGCCGCCCGATCCGCGACACGAACTGGCCGACGGGCCCGAGTCCCATCACGGCGAGGGTTCCGCCCTCCGGCACCTGCGCGTACTCGACCCCCTGCCACGCGGTCGGAAGGATGTCGCTCAAGAAGAGGTACCGCTCGTCGGGGAGGTCGGCGCCGACGAGCACGTGGTTGTAGTCGACCAGCGGCACGCGGAGGTATTCGGCCTGCCCGCCCGGCACCTGGCCGTACAGCTTCGTGTAGCCGAACAGCGACGCCCCGCTGCCGTACTCGCGCACCTGCGTCGTCTCGCACTGCGACTGGAGTCCCCGCCGGCACATGAAGCACTCGCCGCACGAGATGTTGAAGGGCACGACGATGCGGTCGCCGACGCGGAGGTTCGTCACCGCCGAGCCGACCTCGACGACGACGCCCATCGGCTCGTGCCCGAGGATGTCACCACGATCGAGGAACGGGCCGAGCAGTTCGTACAGATGCAGGTCGGATCCACAGATCGCCGACGAGGTCACGCGGATGATCGCATCGGTCGGCTGCTCGATGACGGGATCGGGAACCTCCTCGACCACCACGTTCCGCTTGCCCTGCCAGGTCAGTGCCTTCATCGTGCCTTCTCCTCATCGGTCGCTCACGGGTCTCGGTCGATGTCACCCTTCCCTGCTTCGGCGGAGGCGAACAGCGGGTTGACAGGTCGCGGGTGGAGGTGCCGCGCTTGTCAAGCACCTCGCCCGACGCGCTGGCTGTCGCGCACGATGGTCGGAGAACCACGATGGTCGGAGAAGGGAGACGACATGGCGACCAACACGCGTGCGATGGACTGCACGCCCGACGACGTGTTCCGCGTGCTCGCGAACGGATGGCTCTATCCGACCTGGGTGGTCGGAGCCAGCCGGATGCGCGATGTCGATGCCGCCTGGCCCGGCCGGGGCGCCGAGCTGCACCACTCCTTCGGGGTGTGGCCGTTCCTCCTCGACGACACGACCCAGATGAAGGAGTGGGACCCGCCTCACCGCGCGGTGCTGCGCGCGAGGGGATGGCCGGTCGGCGAGGCCACGGTGACCATCCGCGCGCGACGGCAGGGATCCGGCTGCGTGGTGCGCATCGATGAGGATCCGGTGAAGGGCCCGGCCACTCTCATCCCGCGATTCCTGACGACGCCGATGCTGCGCTGGCGCAACGTCGAGACGCTGAACCGGCTGGCGTTCCTCGCCGAAGGGGGCGCGTGAGGGGCGCCGTCAGGCCCCGGCCCGCATGAACTCCTCGGCGGCGAGCACCTGTTCGTCGGACGGGCGGATGCCGGTGTAGAGCACGAACTGCTCGAGCGCCTGCAGCGTCGCGACCTCGGAACCGGTGATGACGGTCTTGCCGGCCGCGCGTGCGGCGGCGATGAGCGGGGTCTCGGCCGGAAGAGCGACGACGTCGAAGACGACGGATGCCGCGGCGATCTGCGCGGCGTCGAAAGACAGCTCGTTCTCCTCGGCTCCGCCCGCCATCCCGATGGGCGTGACGTTCACGAGCACGTCGGCGGTCTTCCCGCCGGCATCGCCCGTCCAGGCGAAGTCGTAGAGCTCGGCGAGGGCGCGCCCGGCGGACTCGTTTCGGGCGACGACGGTGACCTCGGTGAACCCGGCGTCGCGGAACGCCGCCGCGGTCGCCTTGGCCATGCCGCCCGATCCGCGCAGGAGCACCGTCGACGCGGCGTCGAGGCGATTGCGCTCGATCAGCCGGGCGATCGCGGAGTAGTCGGTGTTGTAGGCGGTGAGCCGCCCGTCGTCGTTGACGATCGTGTTGACGGAGTCGATCGCCGTGGCCGAGGCGTCCATGCGGTCGACCAGGGCGATGACCTCCTCCTTGTACGGCATCGAGATCGCACAGCCACGGATGCCCAGTCCGCGCACGCCCGCGATCGCCTGGGCGAGGTCGGTGGGGGCGAACGCCTTGTAGATCCAGTTGAGCTCGAGCGCCTCGTAGAGGAAGTTGTGGAAACGCGTGCCGTTGTTGCTCGGTCTCGCCGAGAGCGAGATGCACAGCGTCATGTCCTTGTTCAGCATCGTCACCGCCTCAGGGTACCGGGGGGCGGCGACGCCGCGCTGCGCGGCATCCGTCGACCCCCGCGTCTCCGCCACCGGACCGGCCCCGTGGCGGAGAGCGCACATCCTCCCTTAGTGTGAAGGTGCATGCACAAGGGGATCGATCGTCTCCGTCTTTCCCCAGAAGACGGGCAGCCTTCCCCAGAGGCAAGACGATCCGTGCATGCGATTGGGCCCTCTCGAGTAGTTCAGTCCCCAATGGACTATTCGAGGGGGCCGCTGTCGTTCATCTTCCCACCGATTTTCCGTATTGTCCCCCAAAAGGGGGACAACAGCGTCGAAAAGGGGCTAGGCTGTCTCTGACGCACCCTCCGGTCGTCTTCGGCCCTCATCGCTCCCCCCGCGGTGAGGGCCACACCATTCTTCGGGCGCGCAACGCCCGCTCGTGCAACATTTGGATTACCTTCTCGCCGGTGCTATACCGCTCGGCCGCTCCTCCACTAGCGTTAGCGATGTCGGGGCATACCTGCGTCGGCTTCTTCATCAGCAGAACAGGCAGTACATGAGCACCCAGGGCACGGTCAAGTGGTTCAACTCGGAGAAGGGCTTCGGCTTCATCTCCCCCGACGACGGCGGCGCTGATGTTTTCGCGCACTACTCCGCCATCGAAGCAACCGGCTACCGGTCTCTCGACGAGAACCAGCGAGTCGAGTTCGACGTCGCGCAGGGCCCCAAGGGCCTGCAGGCAGAGAACATCCGCCCGCTCTGAGAGCGGACGATCTCAGAACTCCCCGACCGGATGCGCCCCGTGCGTCATCCGGCGGGGAGTTCTGTGCTTTCCTGCCCGCCCGGTAGCGCCGATCAGGTCAGCAGCAGCGCACGCAGTTCGTCGACGGATGCCGCGCGGTACGCGGCTTCGTCGCCCTCGTGGTGATCGCTGAAGCCCCATTCGACGAAGATCACCGGCACGCCGTTCGCTCGTCCGCCGTCGACGTCGTGATGGCGGTCGCCGATCAGCACCGGGTGGGAGGTGTCGGCGCCGAGCCCGCGCAGACGTCGCAGCGCTTCGGCGACGATGTCGGTCTTCGACGCCAGGGTCGACTCGTCGGGCGTCGCGCCGACCGTCGTGAGGAACGCCGGGCGCAACCCGAAGTGGTCGATCAGGGCGTCGACCTGGATCTCGGGCTTCGAGCTCGCCGTCGCCTGCGGCACACCCGCCGCGTGGATGTCCTCGATGAGCTCGACCATGCCCGGATAGGTCGCGGCGTCGGTCGTATAGCCGTCGGCCCGGCCGAGCGTGCGGTAGAACGCGACGGCTTCCGCCGACTCGGAGGGCGACATGCCGGCCTGATCCTGGAACGAATCGAACATCGGCGGCCCGATCCAGTGCACGAGATCCTCCCGCGTCGGCGCCGGTCGTCCGAAGTGGGTCAAGGCGACGTTCAGGCGGCGGAGGATGCCGACGGATGCGTCGACGATGGTGCCGTCGACGTCCCACAGCACGCAGGAGTAAGGAGAGGAGGGCACGCCTCCAGCCTATGGGTCGGTCGGCGAGCGCCCGCTCGTCCTGCACAGGTGTGCAGCGATGGCCGTTCTCCCCAGTTCTCGGCCTCGCCGAAGACGTCGCCCTAGAGTGGTGACAGCGGGGAGTCTGCGCGTGAGAATGGGGGCATGTTCGTGTCGGTCGAGGTCATCACGACGATCGCGGCAGCGGTGTCGATCGTCGTCGCGTTCGCCGGCCTCCTCGGATGGTTCATCCGACGGCTGGATGCGCGGTTCGACCGAGTGGACGCGCGGTTCGACCGGGTGGAGCTGCGGATCGACCGGGTGGAGCTGCGGATCGACCGGGTGGAGGACCAGCTGAGCGGTTTCCGGCACGAGCTGACCGAGGTGAAGATCGCCGTCGCGCGCCTCGAGGGTCCGCATCCACGGCTCATCACCGCTCGCTGAGCCTCAGAACAGCCTCGGGATGCCCGACTCGATGCCCTTCATGTCGTCGTAGTCGAGCACGAGGCAGCGGATGCCGCGGTCCTCGGCGAGCACGCGCGCCTGGGGCTTGATCTCCTGAGCGGCGAACACGCCCTGCACGGGGGAGAGGTGCGGATCGCGTCCGAGCAGCTCGAGGTAGCGCGTCAACTGCTCGACTCCGTCGATGTCGCCGCGACGCTTGACCTCGACGGCGATGGCCGCACCGTCGGCATCCCTCACCAGCAGGTCGACCGGCCCGATGGCCGTCGGGTACTCGCGCCGCACGAGCGTCGCGCCCTCCGAGATGCGCTCCACCTGCTCGGCGAGGAGCCGCTGCAGATCGGCCTCCACCCCGTCTTTCTGCAGGCCGGGATCGACGCCCAGCTCGTGCGAGGTGTCGTGGACGACCTCGTAGATCTGCACCCGCAGGGCGTCGCCGGTCTTCTTGTGCGTGACCCGCCAGACCTCGACGACGCCCGCGCTCGCCTCTTCCTCGCCCGGCGCCTCGGTGGTGAGGGTGCACGGCGGGCTCATCCAGTTCAGCGGTTTGTAGCTGCCCCCGTCCGAGTGCACGAGCAGGCTGCCGTCGCCCTTGTGCACCAGCAGTCGTGTGGCGAGGGGCAGATGGGCGTTGAGCCGGCCGGTGTAGTCGACCGAGCAGCGGGCGATGACGAGACGCACCCGATGAGCCTACTTCGTCGTCGCCACCTTCTCGTCTTCCCGCAGCGGGCGCGCGGCGCCCGAGAAGAGGCCCGAGGCCACCACGAGGGCGACGAGGATGAACAGCGTGTTGAGGAGTCCGATGTGCTCGCTGATGACGCCGAGCACGGGCGGGCCGCCGAGGAAGGAGATGTAGCCGATCGTCGCGGCGGCGCTCACCCGCGCCGCGGCCTTGGCGGGATCGTCGGCGGCGGCCGACATGCCCAGCGGGAAGCCGAGCGAGGCGCCGATGCCCCAGAGCGCCGCGCCGATGAGGACCAGCGGCAGGCTCGGCGCGAGGATGAACAGCACGATCCCGGATGCCGCGGCCACGGCGAGCGTGCGCAGCACGATCACGCGTCCGAAGCGATCGACGAGCGGTCCTCCGAAGAGCCGCACGACCGTCATGCCGACCGAGAACACGGCCAGCGAGACGGCGCCGCTGCCCTCGGCGAAGCCGTGTCCCTGCTCGGTGCCGAGGGCGATCCAGTCGTTCGCGCCGCCTTCGGCGAACGACATGCCCAGCATCACGACGCCCAGCAGGTACGTACGGGGCTCGCGCCACGCCTCGAGCGCGGTGTGCAGGCGCTCGCGGAAGGCGGGCTTCTCGTGATCGGCCGGATCGAGGGCCGCTTCGCGGTCGGGCACCTGGAAGAAGCATACGATCGCGATCACCAGGATGAGCCCGCCGATGATGCCGGCGTGCGTGGCGACGTTCACGGAGAGGCTGGCCGCCAGTGCGCCGATGCCCGCTCCGATCACCGTGCCGAAGCTGAACAGGGCGTGGAACACGGGAAGGATCGTCTTGCCCATCTGCTGCTCGATCGCCGTGGCCTCGACGTTCATCATCACGTCGACGCAGCCGTTGCCGAAGCCGAACAGCACCATGCCGACGAGGACGATCGGCACCGACCCGAACACGTTCGCGCCCAGGCCGACGAGCGCGATGCCCACGGCGAACATGATCATCGACAGCAGCATCCCGCGCCGGGCGCCGGTGCGCGCCATCACGGCGGGACTGGTCGAGATGCCGATGATCGACGCCAGCCCCATGCCGAGCAGGATCAGGCCGACCTGTGCGTTGTCGAGTTCGAGCGCCTCCTTGATGGAGGGCACGCGCGATGCCCAGGTCGCGATCGAGATGCCGCTGGCGAAGAAGATGGCGAAGATCGCTGCGCGCCAGCGCACGAACTGCGAACGGGAGAGGGCGATGTCCATGTCGGACAGCCTATCGAATCGATTCGACTGTTCGGTACCGGATCGGGTTATCCTCGGAGTATGAGCAGCACGGACGCGCCCCGTCGAGCCACCATCGCCGATGTGGCGCGCGAGGCGGGCGTCGCGACGTCGACGGCATCCGTCGTCTTCAGCGGCAAGGCGAAGGTCGCGGCGGCCACGCGCGACCGAGTGCTCTCCGCCGCCGCCGAGCTCGGGTACGCCGGGCCCGACCCGCGTGCCGCATCGCTGCGCCGCGGACGCAGCGGCATCGTCGCGGTCGTGCTGGAGGGGCATCTGCGCACCGCGTTCCTCGACCCCGTGACCACCGCGATGATGGACGGGCTCACCGACGGCCTCGCCGACCTCAGCTCCGGCATCCTCCTCATGCGCGACGAGGCCGGAGACGACGCCGCCGCCCTCGCGAACGCGCCCGTCGACGCGGTCGTGCTGATCGGATGCTCGGGGCGGGCGCGGGCCTCGCTGGAGATCGTGCGGGCTCGCGGGCTGCCCGTCGTCGTGATCGAGGGCGAAGCGGGGGAGGGGATTCCCCGCATCACCCTCGACAACGCGGCGGCCTCGGCGACCATCGCCCGGCACGTGCGCGACCTCGGTCACCGCGACGTCGCCCTCGTGACGCTTCCGCTCGACAGCGACCGCGAGCGCGCCCCGGTCACCGATGCGCGCTTGGCCGCAGCCACCGTCGACGTCACGGTCGAGCGCCTCACCGGTACGAGGGAGGTGTTCCCGGACGCCCCCGCGGTGTCGGCGTCTGGCAGCTTCATCGACGAGGGCGTGCGGGTGGGACGCCTGCTTCTCGCCGACCCGGCCGCGCGACCGACGGCGGTGTTGGCGCAGAGCGACCTGCTGGCCGTGGGAGTGATCCGCGCGGCGGAGGAACTGGGGCTGCGGGTGCCCGACGATCTCTCGGTCGCCGGGTTCGACGGCATCGCGGTCGACGGCATCTCCGACGTCACGCTCACCACCAGCGTGCAGCCGGCCGTCGAGAAGGGACGCGCCGCGGGCGAGCAGGTGGCGCGCATGCTCCGCGGCGAGCGGGGCGTGACCCAGCACTTCACCTGTCGGTTCCGCGCCGGGACGACGACGGCGCCGCCCGCGAACCGCTGATCCCGGCCGGCACGGGGCACAGGACGCCGGCATCGCTCCGGCCGGCGCGCGTCACGACCGTTGCGGTCCGAGCGGCAGCGTGGTGCCGTCGAAATCGAGGATGCGGTAGCGGCCGCACGTGATCACCCGCTCGGGGACGGCCGCGACCGGAAGCTCCCACGGCACCGTCTGCGCGTCTTCGACGAGGAACGACACCGCGCCGACGTCGAAGTCGTGGCGGTTCACGAGCCAGGCATAGCCGTTCAGCCGGTGATCGACCTGAACGAGACGTGCCGGATCGTCGAGGTGCAGTTTGGGCAGCCGCACCGTCCAGAACTGCCCCGCCCCGGTGCGTCCCGAGGCGTCGACCCAGTCGGTGACGCAGGAGAGGTCGCGGTCGGGTGCAGCGGCGGCGGTGGCCAGGCGCGGCACGGCGAGTGCCCCCAGCACGGTGACGAGCACGGCGGTCGCGGCCACCGCCGTGCGGACGAGTCGACGGGGCAGCGGCCGGGCGTGGGGCGCCGCGACCAGTGCGAGAACCGGGGCGAAGGCGACGGGCTGCAGGTACCGCGCCGCGTTCGTACCCAGCGCGACCGCGCCGATCACCACGAGCATGGGCACGAGCCACGCCGCCGTCGCCACCAGGCGCGGCCCGGGGTCGCGGAGCTTCACCGTGCCGATGAGGCCGCCCGCGACCAGCGCGAGCGACAGGGCCGAGCCGATCGCCCCGGCCGGCGCCGCGAGCCGCTCGCCGAGGAGCCCGGTGTACGAGGCGAGCGATTCCGCCCACAGCTCGGGTCGCGCGTAGCCCGCGCCCGAGTTGGCGATCCATTCCGCGAAAGGAATACGCGCGAGGAAGCCCGCCACGGTGCCGCCGAGCAGCACGGCGGTCAGGGTCAGCATCCGTCGCCTGCCGGTCGGGTGATGAGCCTCGACGAGGAGCACGATCCCGACCGGCACCGTCGCCCACGCCGCAAAGAGAGGATTCGACAGCGTGGATGCCGCGGCGATCGCGCCGAGCGCCACCAACGGCGTGACGGTCGCTCGAGTCCGATCGATCATCCGCCGGAGCAGCCCGATCGAGAGGACGACCGCGACCACGGTGGCCGCGTAATACGTCGTGGTGAGCTGGAGTGAGGCGAGCTCGAGGGCGTCGCGCGACGCGGTCGTGTCGGTGGCGGCGAGCACGCCGAACACGGCCAGGGCGAGCAGCGACCAGGCGACGGGCGCCCGACCGCGACGGTGGCGACCGGCCGCCAGGCGCAGCGCGCCGTAGAGCGCGAGGAGGTTGCCCACTGCCGCGATGGCGAGCAGGGCGTCGACGGGCAGCGGCAGGACGGCGTCGAGCGCTACGAACCCGGCCGACTCCGGCAGGAACAGCACGCTCGACATGGCCCAGTCCTGCGGCACTCCGGCGAGGATCGAGCGCGCGAGGAGCGCCACGATCAGCGAATCGCCATCGCGGAACAGCAGCGCCGAGCGCGCGGATGCCGCGACCTGACCGGCCACCGTCGCGGCGATCGCCAGCGCGCCGAGCCAGCCGGCGACCTCTCGTACCCAGACGCGCTGCATGACCGCTACTCTCCCACGCGCCGGATCGATCGACGCTCGTGACCCTGACGGTTTCCTCACGCCGGTAAACTGGACGGACACCCGCCCGCCTGTGCCATCCGGCCGACGAGCCCTGAGGGAGCCGCTCATGCTGATGCTCCTCGCCGTGTTCCTCCTCGGATCGCTCCTGATGCCGGTCCTGGTGCGCTGGCTGGGGTCGCAGGCATTCATCATCGCGGCGCTCATTCCGGCAGCGGCATTCGCCCACGCGCTGGTGCGCACACCGCAGGTCATCGACGGCCCGGCGCCCTTCGCCGCGGTGCCCTGGATCCCGCAGCTCGGCCTCGAGCTGTCGATGCACATGGACGTGCTCGGCTGGGTGATGACCCTGATCGTCACCGGCGTCGGGGCGCTCGTGCTGCTCTACTGCCGCTGGTACTTCCGCGACGAATCCGCCGGCATGGGCGCGTTCGCGGGAGTACTGCTCGGGTTCGCGGGTGCCATGTACGGACTCGTCCTCACCGACGATCTCGTGATGCTCGTGATGTTCTGGGAGGTGACGAGCATCCTCTCGTACCTCCTCATCGGCCACTACCGTCGCCGGGCGACCAGCCGCCGCGCCGCCCTCCAGGCGCTGCTCGTGACCACGCTCGGCGGTCTCGTGATGTTCGTGGGCGTGGTTCTCCTCGTGGTGGATGTCGGCACGTCCAGCATCCGCGAGCTCCTCGAACTCGCCCCCACCGGGCCGATCGTCGATGCCGCGATCGTCATGCTGCTGATCGGCGCGATCAGCAAGTCCGCGCTCTTCCCGTTCCACTTCTGGCTGCCCGGGGCCATGGCCGCCCCGACCCCTGTGAGCGCCTACCTGCACGCCGCGGCCATGGTGAAGGCGGGCATCTACCTCATCGCGCGCTTCGCTCCGATCTTCGCCTTCAGCGCACCGTGGCGTCCGATCGTCATCACGCTCGGCATCCTCACCATGCTCCTCGGCGGACTGCAGGCGCTGCGCGAGACCGACCTCAAGCGCATCCTGGCGTTCGGCACGGTCAGCCAGCTCGGATTCCTCGCGACGGTGATCGGCTACGGCACGCAGGCGGCGGCGCTCGCCGGGCTCGCCCTCGTCATCGGTCACGCCCTCTTCAAGTCGGCGCTGTTCCTGATCGTCGGGGTGATCGACCGCCAGCTCTCCACGCGTGACATCACCGAGCTCTCCGGCGTGGGGCGCCAGGCGCCCGTCATGGCCACGGCGGCATTCATCTCGGTGGCATCGATGGCCGGCATCATCCCGACCATCGGCTTCGTCGCCAAGGAGTCGGCGCTCACCGCCCTCCTCGACGATGCGCAGGGCGGTTCGGTGTGGGGCCTCGTGGCGATCATCGGCGTCACGCTCGGTTCCATGCTCACAGCGGCATACGGCATCCGATTCCTGTGGGGAGCCTTCTGGACGAAGCGCGACGAGCAGGGTCAGCGGATGCCGGACACCGCCTGGCCCGATCCGCCGGTGGGGTTCCTGTCGGCCCCGATCATCCTCTCCGGCATCACGCTCGCGTCCGGCATCGGCGCCCCCGCGATCGACGTCGCGCTGCACGAGTACGCGATCACCGCGGCTCCCGGCCTCGACGCGGCGGGCGAGCCCGTCGAAGGTCCCGGCCATCTCGCCCTCTGGCACGGGCTGGAGCCCGCGCTCGGCATCTCGATCCTGACCCTGGTGCTCGGCGCGGCGGTCTTCGCGCTCAGCATCCGTCGCGCGTGGGATCGGCGTGCGCGCATCCTGCCGTTCACCGCCGCAGACGTGTACTACCTCGTCGTGCGCGGGATCGACCGGCTCTCGGTGCTCAGCACGACCCTCACGCAGCGCGGCTCGCTGCCGGTCTACGTCGGAACGATCTTCGTCGTCCTCGTCGCGGCCGAGGTGACGGCCCTCATCGCGAGCGACGTCGACCGCTACAACCTCTCGGCCTGGCACACGCCGGCGCAGATCGCGGTCGCCCCGATCATGGCGGTCGCCGGGGTGTTCGCGGTGCGGGCGCAGAAGCGGTACACCGGCGTCGTGCTCGTGTCGGTCACCGGACTCGGTATGGTGGCGCTCTTCGCGACCAGCGGCGCGCCCGACCTGGCTCTCACACAGATCCTCGTCGAGACCGTCACGCTCGTCACCTTCGCCCTCGTGCTGCGCCGGCTGCCCGCCCGCATGGGCGAGCACAACGCCTCGGTCAGCCGTATCCCGCGCGCGCTCCTCGCGATCGGCGTGGGCGTGACCATGGCGTTCGTCGCCGTCGTCGCGACCCAGTCCCGGATCGCCGAGCCGATCTCGGAGGCGTTCCCGACGCTCGCCTACGAGATCGGCCACGGCAAGAACGTCGTCAACGTGGCGCTCGTCGACCTGCGCGGGTGGGACACGATGGGGGAGCTCTCAGTGCTGGTGCTCGCCGCCACCGGAGTGGCGTCGCTCGTCTTCGTCACGCATCGGGCCGACCTGCTCGCGGCGACCACGGTCCTTCCGCGGGCCACCCGCACCGCGGCGCGCAGCCGTCCGCTCGTCGAGACGACCGAGGGCATCCGGTTCCAGACGTCCGAGAACGAGAGCAGTCCGCGCGCGTGGCTCGTCGGGGGTCAGAAGATGAAGCCCGAGAACCGGTCGATCCTCCTCGAGGTGATCGTCCGCATCCTCTTCCACACGATCATCGTGGTGTCGATCTTCCTCCTCTTCGCCGGTCACAACCTCCCGGGGGGCGGATTCGCCGGCGGACTCGTCGCCGGCATGGCGCTGGTGATGCGCTACATCGCAGGCGGACGCTGGGAGCTCGGAGCGGCGGCCCCGACGGATGCCGGACGCCTGCTGGGCACCGGCCTGATCCTCGCGGTCGGCACCGCCGTCGTGCCCCTGTTCTTCGGGCTCGCGCCCCTCACCAGCTCGTTCTGGGAGTGGGAGATCCCCGGCATCGGCCACGTCGAGGTCGTGACGTCGACGATCTTCGATGTCGGCGTCTACCTCGTCGTCATCGGGCTCGTCCTCGACGTGCTGCGCAGCCTCGGCGCCGAGGTCGATCGGCAATCGGCCATCCGGCTCGCGGCGAGCACCTCACCGGCAGGGGGGCGCGGCTGATGGACGTCTCGCTCACCCTCATCGTCGTCATGGCGGTGCTGTTCGCCTGCGGCGTGTACGCGATGCTCGAGCGCAGTCTCACGCGGGTGCTCATCGGGTTCCTGCTGCTCGGCAACGCCACGAACCTGCTGCTGCTCATCGTGATGGGCGTTCCCGGCGGTGCGCCCTTCTTCGGCACCGAGGGCGGCATGAGCGACCCGCTCCCGCAGGCGCTCACCCTCACCGCGATCGTCATCACGTTCGCCGTCTCGGCGTTCCTGCTCGCACTGATCTACCGCTCCTGGCAGCTGGGTCAGGCCGACACCGTCGAAGACGACGAGGCCGACATCGCCCTGCGCGAGCGCACCGACGCCGACGAAGACCTCATGGACGACGAGTCGGAGACCGACGAGAGCGAGGCGACCACCGACTTCGTCGGCGTGCAGACCGCGCCGATCACGGTTCTCCAGATGCGCGACCACGCCTCCATCCACGACGACGCGCCGTTCGACGCGCCGGATGCCCCGCGCGACCCGGATGCCCCGCGCGGCCCGGATGCCCCGCGCGACGCGCGTGATCCGGAGGGCCGACCGTGACCGCACTCGTCCCGCTCCTCGTCGCCCTGCCGCTGCTCGGCGCGGCGCTCACCCTCGTCTTCGGGCGCAACGCCCGTCTGCAGGTCTTCGTCACCGTGGCCACCCTGGCGATCGTCTCGGTCATCGCGGCGGTGCTGCTCGTCGTCGTCGACGCCGGATCCCCGCTCGCCGTCTCGGTCGGAGGATGGCCCGTTCCGTTCGGCATCGTGCTGTACGTCGACCGCCTCGCCGCGCTCCTCGTGCTCGTCTCGAGCATCGTGCTGCTCGCGGTCCTCCTGTTCTCGATCGGCCAGGGCGTCGCCGACGGCGCCGACGAGACCCCGATCTCGATCTTCAACCCGTCGTACCTCATCCTCGCCGCGGGCATCTTCAACGCGTTCATCGCCGGCGACCTCTTCAACCTCTATGTCGGCTTCGAGATCCTGCTCGTCGCCTCGTACGTGCTCATCACGCTCGGGAGCACCGAGTCGCGCATCCGCACCGGCGCGGTCTACATCGTCGTCTCGCTCGTGTCGTCGATCATCTTCCTCGCCTCGATCGCCATGATCTACGGCGCTCTGGGCACGGTGAACATGGCGCAGATCGCCGAGCGGATGTCGGAGCTGCCGCAGGAGACGCAGCTGGTGCTGCACCTCATGCTCGTGGTCGCCTTCGGCATCAAGGCCGCCATCTTCCCCGTCTCGTTCTGGCTGCCCGACTCGTACCCGACCGCCCCGGCCCCGGTCACGGCGGTGTTCGCGGGCCTGCTGACGAAGGTCGGCGTCTACGCGCTCATCCGCACCGAGACGCAGCTCTTCGCATCGAACAGCATCGACACGCTGCTGCTCGTCATCGCTCTGGCCACCATGGTCATCGGCGTCCTCGGCGCCGTCGCCCAGGCGGAGCTGAAGAGGATCCTGTCGTTCACCCTCGTCAGCCACGTCGGCTACATGATCTTCGGGCTCGCGATCGCCACCCCGGCGGCGATCGGCGCGACCGTCTACTACATCGTCCACCACATCGTCGTGCAGACGACCCTGTTCCTCGCGGTCGGACTCGTCGAGCGCCGCGCCGGCAGCACCTCGATCCTGCGGGTCAAGGGACTGCTCAAGGTCGCCCCCGTCATCGCCGTGCTCTACTTCGTGCCGGCGATCAACCTCGGCGGACTCCCTCCCTTCTCCGGGTTCATCGGCAAGTTCGCGCTGTTCGAGGCCGCGGCATCCGTGGGCACCCCGCTGATGATCGTGCTGATCCTGGGCGGCATCCTGACCTCCCTGCTCACCCTCTACGCCCTCATGCGCGCCTGGAACCTGGCCTTCTGGCGGGAAGAGGAGGACTCGACCGAGACCGAGGTGCGCATCTCGCACCTCACCGGCGCGCCGGCCGCCGACGAGCAGCAGACCACCCGCCGCATCCCGAGGATCATGACCGTCGCGACCGGAGGGATGGTCGCGGTGAGCGTCGCGCTGACCGTGTTCGCCGGCCCCCTCTACGCCCTGTGCGACCGCATCGGCGCCGGACTGCTGCAGCCCGTCAGCCTCGTGCAGCTGGAAGACGAGGTGAACGGATGAGAGACACCCGCCGTCACCTGTGGCGAGACATCCGCGTGCAGCTGCCGTTCCTCGCCTGGCTCGTCGTTCTCTGGATGCTGCTCTGGGCGCAGTTCACCGTGCTGTCGTTCCTGACCGGCCTCGTCGTCGCCGTGTTCGTGACCCGCGTCTTCCGACTGCCGACCGTCGCCCTGTCCGGCCGCATCAACCTCTGGTACGCGGTGATCTTCACGCTCTCGTTCCTGTTCGCGGTGCTGCGCGGCGCGCTCGCCGTCACCATCCAGGTCTTCGACTTCCGTCGCCAGCCCGGAGCCGCCATCATCGCCGTGCCGCTTCGCTATGCCGACGATCTCGTGATGACCCACGTGGCCGTCACCTCGTCGCTCATCCCCGGCTCTCTCATCGTCGAGGCCGACCGCGACCGTCGCATCCTCTACCTGCACGTGATCGGCGTGCGCACCCCTGACGACGTCGAGCACCAGCGCGAGCACGTGCTGCTCTGGGAGCAGCGGATCGTGCGTGCACTGGGCGACCCGGAGCAGTATCGTGCGCTCAAGGCCGATGAGCGCGCCGGTCGTCTGAGCCGGCTGACGAAGGGCGGTGGCCGGTGAGCATCCTCCTCATCGTGATCATGGCGGTCTTCGGTGTGGCCGCCGTGCTGGCGGTCATACGCATCATCCGCGGACCGTCGATCCTCGACCGCGCCGTGGCCTCCGACGTGCTGCTCACCGAGGTGATGTGCGTGCTCGGGGCCGAGATGGCGATCAACGGTCACACCCGCAACATCCCGGTGCTGCTAATCATCGCCGCCGTCGGCGTGTTCGGGTCGATCTCCGTCGCCCGCTTCGTCGCGCGAAGGGACAACACCACGCCATGAACGTGTTCGGACTGCTGATCCCCGACGCCGTCGTCGACGCGACGGTGCTCGTCCTCATCCTGATCGGCGCGGTGCTGTGCCTGTCGGCCGCGGTCGGGCTGCTCCACTTCCGCGACGTGCCCTCCCGCCTGCACGCGGCCACGAAGCCGCAGGTGCTCGGGCTGCTGCTCATCTGCCTGGCGATCGCGCTGTCGCAGCGGTCGGTCGGCGGCATCCTGCTGGGCCTGGTGCTGGTAGCGCCGGTCGTGCTCATGCAGTTCGCGACGGCGCCGTTGTCGGCGCACATGGTCGGGCGGCAGGCCTACCGCAACGGCACGACCGACGAACGCGGCCTCGTCGTCGACGAGCTGGCCGAGTCGAAGCAGACCCCGCCCGCGGCCGGCTGACCCCGCGCGGGGGCGGGGTGCCGGGCTCGCGCGACTTGCGGGGCTCGCGGCGCTCGCGGCTTGCGGCGCTCGCGGCCGGACCCCTCTGCTCGAAGGAGGAACATGCCGGTGCGATCGCCTCCCTACCGGCGTGTTTCTCCCTTGAGGGTTCGGGGAATGCTGGGCGACGCGGTCCATCCCGCCGTGCACGTGGCTGAAAGGAGGAACACGCCGGTGCGATCGCCTCCCCACCGGCGTGTTTCTCCCCTGAGGTTCGTGGGAGGGGCGGTGGGGTGGGGGTGCCGGGCGCGGGGAGGGCTGGACGAAAGCTGGTGCCCGGTCTATGGTCGGGGCATGAGCGGGTTCTGGATCTTCCTCGGCATCTGCATCGCCGCGGGCGCGGTGGTGCGGCCATGGGTCGGACGGCCGAGCAAGCGCCCCGAGCCCGACGGATTCACCGTCGACCCCGCGCTCAGCGAGGCGATGGGGCGGGCATCGGCCGAGCACGTCCGCTCGCACGTCCGCTACTGAGCTGCATCGGGCCGCCCTCCGCGACCTCGTGCCCTCCCGCTGCGACCATGGCCCGACCGCTCGAAGGAGGAACACGCCGGTGCGGTCGCCTCTCTGCCGGCGTGTTTCTCCCTTGAGGGTTCGGGGGTGTCGGGCTCGTGGCGCTCGTGGCGGGGCGGCGGTGCTCGAAGGAGGAACACGCCGGTGCGGTCGCCTTCCCACCGGCGTGTTTCTCCCTTGAGCGGACACGCGCGTGGGCGCACGCGGGCACGCGGGCGCGCGGGCGCACGCGGGCACGCGGGCGGGCGAGCGCGGGCGCGACCCGGTCAGAGGGCGGCGGCGAACTCGTGGATCAGCCGCGCGGCGGGCGCGGAGTCGCTGATCAGCGTGCCGTGACCGTGGTCGGGGATCACCTCGAGGTCGGCGCCGGGGATCGCGTCGATGATCTCCCGGCACCACGTCATCGGGGCGAGCGGGTCGTCCTCGCCGCGCAGCACGAGCACGGGGCACTCGATGCGGGCGAACGCGTCTTCGGGCTCGTGCACGATCGTGGCGCGCATCTTGCGGAACAGGTGCGGGCCGCCGCGCAGATACTCGCGCGCACCGCGCCAGATCACCAGCGGCCGCTCGCCCACCAGGTCGGACAGCAGGTACCGCGCCTGCGCCGCGATGTTCCGCGCCGCCTTGTTGACGGTGGGTCCGGCGAGCACGACGCCCTCGACGAGCGACGGATGCCGCGCCGCGAGCTCGGCTGCGATCTGACTCCCCATCGAGTGCCCGATCGCCACGATCGGCCCGGAGTCGACGTGGCGCAGGTACGCCGCGACGAGGTCGGCGTGCCGCTCCATGGTGAGGGTGCGGGTGGGCTCGGGGGCCTCGCCGAAGCCCGGCAGGTCGAGCGCGATCACCCGGCCCTGCAGCCGCTGCACCACATCGAGGTAGACGCTGCGCCCCATGCCGATGCCGTGCAGGAGCAGGAAGGTGCGTTCCCCTTCGCCGAACGTCTCGGCGATCAGCGTCGCCCCGGCATGCTCGAACTCGAGCAGGGTGACGGGCGTCCCCTTCGGGGCGAGATAGCTGGAGAACACTCGTCAACGCTAGTCGAGCTCGCTGCACGATCGCCTGAGCCGACGGCTCCGCCGGCATTCACTCGAGATCTCAGTCGCCCGGACTCAGCACGAGCGTGTGCACGGCGGCGTCGGCGACGGCCTCGGCCGACGACGCCCACGGTCGCTGGATCCCGGCGGCCCAGTCGGCCGTCTGGTCGATGTAGTGCTCGTGGAAGGCGTGACCGGATGCGCCGGTGAGATGGATCCACGTCGAGGCGTCGAGGTCGGAGAGGTCGATCACCATGCGCATCGAGGGCACGGTGGTCGTGGCGTACGAGGTGCCCAGCTCCCATCCGGTCGCGTTTACGACCGACGCTCCGCCGCCCACGGGGAAGGGCCCGCGGTTGAAGAGCGCCTCGACGGGGGCGATGCCCGATGAGCCCAGCGTGTCGCTGGTGAGGGTGATGGCATGCAGGTCGCCCCAGTTCCAGTGGGTGACGGTGGTGCCCTGGAGGGCCGCGAGCTCGTCGTAGGCGTCTTCCGCCGAGCGTGCGAGCATCTCGTCGCGTCCGTCGACGTCGAGCTGCGGGTTGCTCCACAGCGGGTCGGACGGGTCATCGAGCATCGCGCCGACCACCGTGAAGAGCCGACCCTGGCCGTCGATGGGAAGCGGATGCTGTCGCTCGGCGAAGATGTTCTGCACGAGGCGCGACCACAGCACGTTGGCGTAGGCCGCTCCGGCGGACGACGCGGTGTTCTGCGCATCCCACGACCGAAGCAGCTCGACGGCGGCGCGCGGCCCGGCGCCCGAGACGTCGACGTCGACCAGGGCGGCCGCCAGCTTCTTCCCGATCCACATCTCGTCGTCCATCTGGATCTCGCGCATGTCGTCGGCCGTCAGCGGAGCGGCCGCGGCTCGGCGTTCGAGAAGGTGCGCGATGCGCGCCGCCCGGTAGCCGTAGTCCCAGTCGCGGGAGAGGAAGTACTCGTAGTCGTCGGTGACGATGGCGTTGTTCGCGGTGACGATGTATCCCGAGTCCGGGTTGTAGGCGACCGGCAGCTCGTCGAACGGGATGAACCCGGTCCAGTCGTAGCTGCTGTCCCACCCGGGCTGCGGCATCCACCCGTCGCCGGCGCCGCGGATCGGCAGTCGCCCGGGGGTCTGGTAACCGATGTTGCCCTCGGTGTCGGCATAGACGAGGTTCTGCGCCGGAACGTCGAAGAGGGCGGCGGCAGAGCGGAACGAGTCGAAGTCCTTCGCGGTCGAGAGGGCGAAGACGGCGGTCGCGGTGGTTCCGGGGTCGAGCGCCGTCCAACGGAGGCTGACCGCGTACTCGGCGTCGTCGCCGGTGCCCTCCGTCGCGTCGGCGGGGATGCCTGCCGCCGCGGCTCCGCCCGCGTCGAGACCGGGGAGCGGATCGTCGGCGATGGCGGTGAAGTCGTCGGTGAGGCCCGAGATGATCGGGCCGTGCACGGTCGAGCGGATGGTCAGCTCGATGTCGTCACCGCCCGCGACCCGGATCGTCTCGGTGCGCTCCTCGAGGGGCACGAGTGCGCCGTCGCGCCAGTACTGGTCGCCCTCGATCCGCTCGATGTAGAGGTCGGTCACATCGGTGGTGAGGTTCGTGAACCCCCACGCGATGCTCTGGTTGTGCCCGATGACGACGCCCGGAAGACCCGAGAACGAGAAACCGCCCATGTCGAACGGGCAGTCCTCGTCGACCGTCGCGCACCTCAGTTGCACCTGGTACCAGACCGAAGGCAGTGAGGCGCCCAGGTGCGGGTCGTTGGCGAGCAGTGGCAGGCCGGTCTCGGTGAGGTCGCCCGAGACGACCCACGAGTTCGATCCGATCCCTTCGCCGACGTCCCCCACGAGCGCGCTCGCGGCCTCGATGACGCTCGCGGTCTCCTTCCAGTCGATGCGGACGGACGCCTGCTGCACGTCGGGCTCGCGCGTCGACGACGAGAACGCGGCGGCCGCGGCATCCGTCTCCACGGCAGGCACGGTCGAGATCTCGGGAACGATGACGGGGTTCTCGTCGAACGGGTATCCGGGGTAGAGCTGCTCGAGCGTCGCGGGGATGTCGGCCGCGGCGTCCGGTCCGGCCGCAGCGAGCCCGGCTGCGAGCAGGGCGCGCTCCGTCTCGTCTTCGACGTTGCCGCGGAGGTCCCACGCCATCGCCTTCAGCCAGGCCACCGAGTCGGCCGGTTCCCACGGCTCGGGCGCATACTCGGGGTTCTGTATGCCCAGGACGGCATACTCCAGCGAGAGCTCGGCCCCGGAACGCGAGGCGAGGTAGGCGTTCACCCCGTCGGCGTAGGCCTCGTAGTACCCGAGCGTCACGTCGTCCATCGCCGCGACCTCGGCCTCGGCGACCTCGCGCCAGCCGAGCGTCCGCAGGAAGGCATCGGTCGCCGCCTGCGACTCGCCGAACATCTCGGCCACCCGCCCCGCGGTCACATGACGACGGAAGTCCATCTCGAAGAACCGGTCCTGCGCGTGCACGAAGCCCTGGGCGTAGAAGAGGTCGTCGGTGGTGTCGGCGGTGATGGTCGGGATGCCGCTCGCATCGCGCTGCACCGTGACCTCTGCCTCGAGCCCCTCGAGCTCGATCGTCCCCTCGGTCTGCGGGAACGAGCGCTGGATCGTCCAGGCGACGAAGAACGCGGCGGCGACGGCGACGACGACGACGGCGGCCACGGTCAGGAAGGCGATGCGGCCGATGCGAGCCCCGAGCGACGGGCGTGCGGGTGCGGCGGTCGCCGTCGGGTCAGTCGTCATCGTTGAACGCTCTCTCGGGTTGCAGGTGGAACTCAGTCCCACCGAGCCCCAGTGCGCGTTTCAGGTTTCGCGCCCTCGCATCATACCCATGACCGCCGTCACGCCGCCGACGGATTCCCGTGTCGACGGCCGTGCGACCGATCAGCCGATGAGGCTCCCGCTGACCTCAGTCGGTGCCCGAGTCGAAGGCCGCGCCCTCGGACGCGGAGTCGACCGCGTCAGCCAGGGTCTCGTCGGTCTCCGACACCGACCCGTGCACCGACTCGGTGATCTCCGCCGACTCGCCCGCCGTCACGCGGCCGACGAGCTCGCCCGTCGCGCCACCGACCAGGCCGAGGCCCGCGTACTGCTCGAGGCGGGCGCGCGAGTCGGCGATGTCGAGGTTGCGCATCGTGAGCTGTCCGATGCGGTCGACCGGTCCGAAGGCGGCGTCGCCGACGCGCTCCATCGACAGCTTCTCGGGGCCGTACGACAGGTTCGGCGAGACGGTGTCGAGGATCGTCCAGTCGTCGCCGCGGCGCAGACGGATCGTCACCGACCCCGAGATCGTCGACCCCACCCAGCGCTGGATCGACTCGCGCAGCATGAGCGACTGCGGCTCGAGCCAGCGGCCCTCGTACATGAGGCGGCCGAGGCGACGGCCCTGCTCGTGGTAGGTCGCCAGCGTGTCTTCGTTCAGGATGCCGTTGACGAGGCGCTCGTACGCGATGAAGAGCAGCGCCATGGCCGGAGCCTCGTAGATGCCGCGCGACTTCGCCTCGATGATGCGGTTCTCGATCTGGTCGCTCATGCCGAGGCCGTGGCGTCCGCCGATCGTGTTGGCCTCCTGCACCAGGGCCACGGGGTCGGTGAACTCGACGCCGTTGATCGCGACGGGGCGGCCGCCCTCGAACGTCACCGTGACGTCTTCGGCCTCGATCGCGATCGACGGGTCCCAGAACTTCACGCCCATGATCGGGTCGACGGTCTCGAGCGACACGTCGAGGTGCTCGAGGGTCTTCGCCTCGTGCGTCGCGCCCCAGATGTTCGCGTCGGTCGAGTACGCCTTCTCGGCGGAGTCGCGGTAAGGGAAGTCGTGGGCGACGAGCCAGTCGCTCATCTCCTTGCGACCGCCGAGCTCGGTGACGAAGTCGGCGTCGAGCCACGGCTTGTAGATGCGCAGGCGAGGGTTGGCGAGCAGGCCGTAGCGGTAGAACCGCTCGATGTCGTTGCCCTTGTAGGTCGAGCCGTCGCCCCAGATGTCGACGCCGTCTTCGCGCATCGCGCGCACCAGCAGCGTGCCGGTGACGGCGCGGCCGAGCGGCGTGGTGTTGAAGTAGGTCTTGCCGCCGGAGCGGATGTGGAAGGCACCGCACGAGAGGGCGACGAAGCCCTCCTCGACCAGCGCGGTCTTGCAGTCGATCAGACGCGACGCCTCGGCGCCGTACTCGAGCGCGCGGCCCGGGATCGATTCGATGTCGTCTTCGTCGTACTGACCCAGGTCGCCGGTGTAGGTGAACGGCACCGCGCCCTTGTCGCGCATCCAGGCGACGGCGACGGAGGTGTCGAGTCCCCCGGAGAAGGCGATGCCGACGCGCTCGCCGACGGGCAGGGACTGGAGGACCTTGGACATGCTTTCCAGTCTAGGACGGGCGGCGTGTCGCCCCGGAATGCGTGACGCGGGCGTCAGCGGGGCGTCGGCCCTGCCGAGACCGGCTCCGCCTGTCGTTCCTCGCTGCGGACGGATGCCGGTTCGGCCAGCATCCGCCTCTGATGCGCGGCATCAGATCAAGCGCGCGTCGACCTGGAGGGCCGCGTATGTCGGGATCGCTCGACGATCACACGACAGCAGCGGCTTTCCGGCTGCTCGCGCGGCCAGAGCCACCAGGCCGTCGTACACGGCGGCCCCTGCAATTCCCGCATCGGCGAAGGTCGCCACTGCGTTCAGGGCGTCTTCGGTGGGAAGCGAGACAGATGCCGGGAAGGCGCGCGCGATGACCTGCGCGGCGAGCCCGGGGCTGAGGCGAGCGTCGCCGGGCAGACGCGTCAACACCGAATACGTCTCGACGAGCGCGTGTCCGGCGAGGCCGCGCGTCAGCCCTCGCGTCGCGTCTCGCGCGGCCCGGTGTGCGGGGTGCGAACCATCGACGAGCGCGACCGCTGCGCTGGTGTCGAGCAGAACGTCAGCGCTGGTCGGCAAGGCGAAGCTCTCGGATGTCGTCGGCGGTGAGTGCTGGCCCGCCGGTGATGATCAGTAGGTCGTCTTCTTCGACGACTTTGCCACGGGCTTCGACTTCTAGCCGTACCCCTGTGCCATCGATGATGAGGTCGACGGGTCCGGGAAGAATGCCGAGGCGCTCACGGATCTGGGCCGGGATCACGATTCGACCTGCCTTATCCATGGTGGTGCGCATGCCATCACCCTACCATGGGAATGGTTGCCGGAGACCTCGATTCATGGGATCGCCGAGGTCCCGCACTCATGGTGGGAGAGTGTCCACGGAGGTCGTACATGGGCGAAGCGGTGCTGTGGGGTGTGGTCGCCGCATCCCCCCTGTTCGTGGGAGCGGCGCTCGCCATGCTGCGGGTCTGGCCGCCGCGCTGGCTCGGTGTCGTGCTCGGTTTCGGAGCCGGGGCGCTGATGGCGTCGATCGCCTTCGAGCTCTGGGAAGAGGGGCTGGAGCGGGGCGGTGCCGTCCCGCTCGTCAGCGGAGTCGCGGCCGGGGCCCTCGCGTACTACATCGCCGCGCGCGTGCTCGATGCCAGGGCGGCGAAGAAGAAGGGCGAGGCGGGTGGCGGTCAGCTCGCCGTCGGCGCTCTGCTCGACGGCATCCCCGAGCAGCTCGTGCTGGGGATCGGTCTCGCATCGAGCGAGCCGGTGAGCATCGCCCTCGTCGTCGCCATCCTCGTCTCGAACCTGCCGGAATCGATCGGGTCCGCCGCGGACCTGCGTGAGGGCGGCATGGCGAAGAGTCGCGTACTGCTGCTCTGGGCGGGCGTGGCCGTGATCTGCGCTCTCGCCACCGTCGCAGGGTTCGCGCTGGCCACCGTGACCGGTGACGCCTTCCGGACGGCGGCGAGCGGCTTCGCCGCCGGCGCGCTGCTCGTGATGCTCGTCGACTCGATGGTTCCCGAGGCCCAGTCCAAGGCGAAGGACTCGACCGGCCTCGCCACCGTGCTCGGATTCGCGCTCGCCGCAGGCCTGTCGTTCGCCGGCTGAACAGCGTCCGGCATCCTGCCCCCCGCCTTCCGATCGCACCTGATGTCGCCTGATGCACGCCGAGCGCGCGGGAGGGGGAATGCAGAGGCCGCTCAGCCGAAGCCGGGGTACTCGTCGAGGCGCGACTCGAACTCCGCGCGATCGGCCTCGCTCAGCACCCCGCTCGCGATCACTACGAGCTGCAGCCCCTCGAGCGGCTCGCCCGTGCGGGCGCTCTGCGCCTCGCGCGCGACGCGGAAGCTCCCGTCGTCGTCATGCGACAGGTCGTCGATGGTCGCATAGAACCGCAGCGGGTCGGGGAAGTTCTCGGTGTAGTACTCCCACGTGTCCTGCGTGCGCGGGTCGTCGCTGCCGTAGAGCTTGGCGATCATCGATGGGTCCATGCCCGAGATCGCCGGGTCGTTGAAGGAGTACAGGTCCCACAGCCCGTGATCGACCACGACCTCGTCGATCACCTCCATGACCTCGAGCTTGCGCTCGTAGTCCTGGATCGGTTCGTTGGTCGCCCACCCGACGGTGGTGAACTCGACCAGCATCGACTCTCCGCCGTACCCGTTGCGCTCGGGGCGAAGGTCTTCGTCGCCCACCGCGACCCACGTGTACCCGAACTCGTCGGTCAGCCGCGTCCGGATCTCGGCGAACAGTTCGTCGGCCTGCGCGCGCACCTCTTCGAGCGACTGCTGCGCGAGCGTCTGCTGCGGGTCGGTGCCCTTGATGCCCGGATACGCCTCGGCATGCCGCTGCTCCTCGCTCTTCACGCCCTCATAGCTGCCCGAGGCGGAGGTCTGCAGGGCGCTCACCCCGCCGACCGTGGCGACGTTGACGAGGATCGTCACGACGAGGGCGATCGCCCCCAGCATCCGCCCTCGGGCCGACAGCAGCGCGGCGACGACGACGGCCACGACGACGAGCTGCAGAGCCAGCATCGTGACCCCGTAGAGCAGGTCGGTGCCGCCGGCGACCAGCATCCAGAGAAGGATCAGCGCGAACAGCACGGCGACGACAAGGGCGATCCAGCCGAGGATGCCGGGCGACGGCCTCGCGTCTTCCGGCGGCGCGGACGTTCCGGCGACCGGCGGGGGCGCCGGGACGGATGCCGGTGGCTGCAGACGCCGCGCGCCGCGGTATCCGCCGGGCGGCGGCACGGGCGGCGCGCCCTCGGTGCCGGCGATGTAGCGGGCCCGCTGCTTCTCGTGATCCATCACCATGGCTTGTCCGTTCCCGTGCCGCCGGGCTCGTCTCCCTGCTGCTGGTCGCGCTCCTGCGTGCCCTGCTCGAGCTTGTCCTGCAGATCCTGCAGCTTGTCGTCGGACGGCTGGGGCTGCTCCTGCGACGGCTGCTCGTCGGGCTGCGGTTGGGGCTTCTGCTCCTGCTCCTGCTGCTTCTGCTTCAACCGCTGCTCGGTGCCGTCGAGCGAGTCGGACATGTCGCGCTCCGGGTCGGACGACCGCTGCTGCGCCTCGTCGCTGTGGCACTCCTCGGGGGTCTCGACCGTGATGGTCAGCGCCTCGCCGTACAGCTGGGCGGCCGTCGCACCGTCGCCGTCGGCCCGGGCGGCATCGCCCATGCGCTCGACGACGAGCGCGAGGTTGATGCGCACACCGCACACGTCGAGCCCCGTGGCCAGGTCGAGCGCCTCCTCGAGCTTCGCCCTCGCCTCGGGCAGCTGCTCGGCGGCGGCGAGGGCGGTACCCACGTTGAACGGCGCCTTGAAGGACTCGAAACCGTTGAGGAACTCCTGCCCACGGGCCGACGCCTCAGAGCCCGCGTAGTCGTCTGAGACGTAGGCGGTGATCGTCTGATGTGCGAACGCGTACATGCTCAGCAGCTTGCCGACGAGGAGGAGGGCGGCGAGCGTCAGCGGCAGAGTGCCGATCGCGATCCAGCGACGGATGCTGCGCCGCCGGCGATTCGACCGCAGCAAGGATGCCGCCGCCTGGGCGCCTGAGCCTGTCGAAGGGTCTGTCATGAGGCACCGCCTTCGCGCGCGTCGGGCGGCGTCTCGGTCGTCGAGCGGGAGGGGCGAGACGAAGCGCCGGGGAACGGCGGCGTCTCGGTCGTCGAGCGGGCGGGGCGTGACGAAGCGCCGCGCAGTCGTGCGATGAGCATCGTGGCCCGGGCGAGCTCGACGCCGATGAGCATGAGGATCACGATCGCGGCGATCCAGTAGAGCTCGATGACGTCGCCGACCTCGCCGGAGTCGGCGTAGTCGGTCGTGGTCGACGGCGCTTCGGGGAGCGAGGGCGCGGTATCGGCCGTGCGGTGCTCGTAGGCGACGCCGAGCTGTTCGGCGACCGCCTCGAGATTCGTCTTGTCGATGACCGACAGGGCGTCCTGCCCCTGGTACTCGATGTACCCCTCGTCGGACGATCCTGCCGAGTCCACGCCACCGCTCGTGATGCGCATGGGGCCGCCGTCGGCCGTGCCGTAGCCGAACACGGCCCCGCCGTCGGTGTACTCGGCCGCGGCATCGAACGACTCCGGCGGGGTGTCGACGGTCTGCTCGCCGTCGCCGAAGTAGAACACCATCCGCGAGCGGCCGGGCGACGACTCGGCCGCAGCGGCGAGGGTCTCGCGAAGCAGAGGCGCCGCGATGCCGATCGAGCTTCCGCGGGACTGACGGGTGACCTCGGGGCGCAGCACGTCGAGCGACCCGATCAGGGCCGTCGTGTCGGTGGTCAGCGGCATCCGCAGTTCGGCGGCCGCGTCGGAGGTGACGAGAGCGAAACGCGCTCCGGGGTACTCCTCGACGATCGCGCGCACGTCGTCGCGGACGCCGTCGATCCGCGGCCGGCCATCGGCCCAGTCCTCGGCCACGATGCTGGCGGTGGTGTCGACGACGAGCACGATGTCGGTGTCGGTGGCGAGGGTCCGCGTCGCACCGCCGGGGATGCCGGGGCGCAGCAGCATGACGACGCAGGCCAGGATCATCACGAGTCGGAGCACCCAGAGCACGCGGGTCGGCGCGGACCCGGATCGCTTCGGGCGCGCTTCGACAGGCTCAGCGACCCATTGGGCTTGGGTCCCTGAGCCCGCGCCCTGGGTCCCTGAGCCCGTCGAAGGGCCCGAAGGCCGCACGACCAGCCAGACGGCGAGCGCGATCGCCGGCGCGAACAGGAGCACCAGCAGCAACGGGTGCAGGACGGGGTCGAGGATCACAGTCTCACCCTCCACAGCACAGCGGTCAGCGAGAGCAGGGCGATCGACAGCACCACGATCCACGGATCGGGGGTGTCGGTCCACACGACCTGCGCTTCGCCGCGCAGCTCGGTCGCCTCCTGCTCCTGCACCTCGGCGATGATGTCGGCGACGGTGGTCGTGTCGCGCAGGCCGTAGGCGGCGCCCCCGGTGATCTCGGCCGCTGCGGCGAGCTCGGCGCTGACGGCGGCATCCTTCCCCTGCACGGGGTTCAGGGCGAACACCCGCACGCCGTTCGCCCTCGCGTATCCGGCGGCCTCGTCGAGGGTGACGATCGAGGCGCCGTTGATCTCGTTGTCGGTCGCGAAGACGACCGACCGCGACCTCTGATCGTCGGGGCGGTCGAAGGCCATCGTGCACGCGGCGAGGCCGTCGCCGATCAGCGAGGCGCCGTCGCCGTTGAGCGTGCCGATCCAGTGCTCCGGGATCTCGTCGACGTAGTCGAAGCTCTCCTTGATGCGGGCGATGTGCTCGCGCACGAACTCGTAGTCGTCGGTGAGGGGGAAGATCTGCACCGGCGAGCTGTTGAAGATCGTCAAGCCGATGCGCTCGCCCTCGAAGCCCTCGAGCAGCTCCTCGAAGACGGTGAGGACCTCGACGTCGACCTCGGTCATCGACCCCGACACGTCGAGGCAGAGCATGATGTCGCGGCTGGTGTTCACCGGCTGGATCGTCTGCGACGACATCGGCCGCGCCGCCACCACTCCGGCGACGATCGTCGTCGCGACCCCGAGGAGAAGGATGCCGCACAGGGCGAGCACCCGCCGCTGCAGCGCTCGCCGGAAGCTGGGCAGGGAGCGGAGGCGCTCGGCGCGCGCGATGCGCGCCCGGTCGGCAGTGCCGGGTCGTATGCGGTGGCGGAGGCCGAGGACCAGACCCACCGCGACCGCGAGGAGCACGACCGCGACCGCCGCGACGATCATCCAGACGTTCGCTAGTGCCATGTGCGCACCACCGTCCGCGCGGCCTCGGCGCCGGCGATCGGATCGATCGGCGGCCCCGGTCGGAAGATGCTCGGGTAGTAGTGCCGGCCCAGCGCGTCGATGAGCGCGGGGTGCACGCCGCGGGCGCGGAGGTCGTCGAGCGCGAGGACCGGCGCTTCCAGACCGCTGTACTCGTTGACGAACGTGCGCACGACCCGGCTCAGCTCGAGGTTGGCGTTGCGGGCCGACAGGGTTCGTCCGCGATAGTCCGCCTCGATCGTCGCGATGCGATCGAGGTACTCGGTGCGCAGCTGCGAGAGCACGTCGACCGTCGATGGCCAGGGCGGCGTCGCGCCCCCCGCGCCCGGCAGGCCGCGGCGCGGGCGGGTGAGCACGATGACGAGCCAGGCGCCGGCGATCAGCAGGAGCAGGATGCCGACGGCGAGCAGCATCCATCCCCATCCGTACTGCGCGGGCGGGTAGAGCTCGTCAGATCCCGGCATGAGATCTCCGATCGAGCATGCGGAGCAGCTGCGGCACCGCGTCGTCCTGCCCGTCGACGACGGCGTGGCTGATCTCGAGGCCTTTCAGCGTCTCGGCGAGGTGCGCGGCATCGGCCCGGGTGCGGGCGTCGAGCTCGCGCAGGATGCCGTGGTCGCCCTGCACGAAATCGGGAACGTCCCAGCGGGTGTCGACGTCGCTGCGGGTGACCCTCGTGCGGTGGTCGAGCACCGGGTCGGCGTCTCTCACCGTGAGCCACAGCACGTCGTGCTGCGCGCGCAGACGGCGCAGCATCCGTTCGGTGTCGTCGGTGAGCGGCGCCTCGTCGGTGATGACCACGGCGATCATGCGGCGGGAGATCGTGCGGGTGACGTACGACAGCAGGGCGTCGCGGTCGCTCGGTGCGCGGCTCTCGTCGATGGCCCGGTCGAGGGTGCGGAGGGCGTGCTCCAGGGCGCCCTCGCTCCGGCCCGGCGCGCGCCGTCGCACGCGCTCGCCGTCTCCGTAGACCATCGTGAAGTCGTCGCCGTGACGCAGGGCGAGCACGCCGAGGACACCGGTCGCGAGGATCGCGAGGTCTTTCTTCGACCGCTCGTCGTGCGCGAGTGCGGTCATCGAGCGGCCGGTGTCGACGATGAACATGATGGTGTGCATCCGCATCGCGCGATGCCGACGGACAAGCGGCGCGTCGTGCCGGGCGGTGGCGCGCCAGTCGATGTCGCGCACCTGATCTCCGTACTCGTAGGCGCGCAGGTCTTCGAAATCGAGACTGCGGCCGTGCAGCAGCGACGCGTAGGCGCCGTCGAGCGCGTGCAGCGACCTGCGTGACGAGTGGATGAAGAGCTTGCTCTTCACCTGGGTGATCAGGCTGGGCATGGGCGCTTTCCGGCTCGGTCCCTGAGCGTGTCGAAGGGTCAGGGGGTGGGGACGACGGCGAAGATCTCGTCGATGATCTCTTCGCTGCGGATGCCCTCGGCGTCGGCCTCGAACGTGAGGAGCACCCGGTGGCGCAGCACGAGATGACGCAGCGCGCGGATGTCTTCCGGGAGCACGTGGGCGCGTCCGTTCAACAGGGCGAGGGCGCGTGAGGCCTGGAGGAAGGCGATGCTCGCCCGCGGGCTCGCACCGTACTTGATGAGCCGTGCGCGGTCCTCGCCGATGTACGGCGCCGGATTGCGGGTGACGTAGGCGATCGACACGATGTAGTTGCGGATGGCGGGGTCGACGTAGATGCGGCTCGCGACGTCTTGCAGCAGGTGCACGTCGTCGAGGGTCACGGCGCTGGAGACATGGCGGTCGGGATCGAGCACACCCGAATCGATGCGGCTGAGGATCTCGAACTCCTCCGCCGGGCTCGGGTACTCGACGATCTCCTTCAGCAGGAAACGGTCCATCTGCGCCTCGGGCAGCTCGTACGTGCCCTCCTGCTCGATCGGATTCTGCGTCGCGATCACCAGGAAGGGCTTCGGCAGCGGATGGATCTCGCCGCCGATGGTCGTCTGATGCTCCTGCATCGCCTCGAGCATGGCGCTCTGCGTCTTCGCGCTCGAGCGGTTGATCTCGTCGAGCAGCACGAAGTTCGCGTGCACGGGGCCCAGGATCGTGCGGAACGAGCCGGTCGCCGATTCGTAGATCTGACTGCCGGTGATGTCGCTGGGCAGCAGATCGGGCGTGCACTGGATGCGCTTGAACTGCGCCTTCACGGTGTCGGCGAGGGTGCTGGCCGCGGTGGTCTTGGCGAGCCCGGGGACGCTCTCGAGGAGGATGTGCCCGCCGGCGATCAGTGACACCAGCAGGCTCGTGCGCAGACGCTCCTGGCCGACCATCTTCGCCGAGTACGAGTCGGAGACGACCCTCAGCACCTCCGCGGCGCGCGCCATCTCGGCGCCCGACGGCGCCTCGCCCTGGGTCCCTGGCCCTCCCGCCTGGGTCCCTGAGCCTGTCGAAGGGGCCTGGGTCCCTGGCCCTCCCGCCTGGGTCCCTGAGCCCGTCGAAGGGCCCTGGGTCCCTGAGCCTGTCGAAGGGGCCGGAGGCGCCGGGGGAGGAGGAGGGGCGGAGAACGCCTGCGGCTCCGGCGCTTGGGGCTCGTTCATCGGTGTCTCCCTCGGTCGCACACGGAGGCGCACGTCATGGCGGCCCCCGCCGACCAGCGTAATCGCATCGTCGCGCGCTCAGCGCCGGGGTGGAGACGTCGACCCCTCCGCCGCTCGGCCCCATCGCATTCGGGTGATCAGCACTCCGAGCAGGCACAGCGCACCGCCGAGGAACATCAGCGGCGTCGGCACCTCGCCGAGGATCGCCCACGACAGGAGGATGGCGATGGCGGGCACGACGTAGGTCGTCGCCGAGGTCTGCCCGGCGGTGCTCCGCTGCAGGACGTAGGCCCAGGTGGTGAACGCGATCGCGGTGGGGAAGACCCCGAGGTACACAACCCACAGCGTCGCGTCGAGCGGTGCCGACTGCAGGTCGTCGGCCAGAGGGGCGACCCAGGGCAGAAGCGCGAGCGTGCCGGCCACGGCACCGAGCCAGGTGAGCGTCGCGGGTTCGGCGCCCGCGCTGAGCAGGTGCTTCTGCAGCAGGGTGCAGCCCGCGTACATCACGGCGGCGAGGAGCGCGAGCAGCAGGCCCGCGATGTCGGGGCCCGCATCGGTCGACGACGTCGCCCCGATCAGCACGACACCGAGGAAGGCGATGGGAGCCCCGACGATCAGCGGTCGCGGAAACCCTTCGCGCAGGAACAGTCCGCTGAAGACGACGACCATTAGCGGCGCGAGGTTGACGACCATCGCGGCCGTGCCCGCGTCGAGCGTGCGCTCGGCGCTGTTCAGCGCGAGGTTGTAGACGCAGAACCAGCCGATGCCCCACACCGCCACCAGCCAGAGATGACGACGCTCGGGAAGGCGGATGCCGTGCCGCACGGCGATGACGGTGAGCACGGCCGCTCCGACGGTCATCCGCAGCAGGGCCATCGCGCCGGGATCGAAGTGCGGCCCGGCCCCGCGGATGCCGATGAACGCCGAGGCCCAGAGCACGACCGTGACGAGCGCGGCGGCGAGGACCAGTGGTCCCCGTGACCGCGCCGGCGGCCGATCGACACCGGGCGCGGTGCGGCGATTCACGGTGTCGGGCATGATGCGATCCTGGCACCGGCATCCGACCCCGGCCATGCCACGGACGGACAGCCGTCGTCGCTATCCCGCCAATCCCCCGCCGGCGACTCGGGCCGCCGGCGGGAGTCGGGGCCGCTCAGCCGGCGGTCTCCTCGGCGGCGATCTTCTTCGCGTCGTCGGAGTTGAGCAGACGGAACAGCAGGGCGGCGATGATCGCTCCGACGACCGGGGCCGCGAAGTACAGCCAGAGCGAGCCCCACGCGAAGTGCCCGCTGACGGCGAGGCCGAGCGCGACCGCGGGGTTGAAGCCGCCGCCGGAGATGGAGCCGACGGTCGCCGCTCCGACGAACACGGTGCCGCCGATCGCGAGCCCGTAGAACGAGTTGCCCGCCGTGTCCTTCGAGGTCGCGCTGTTGAGCACCACCCACACGAGGATGAGGGTGAACAGCGTCTCGACGAGGAACGCCGGGCCGACCTCGACGACCATGGCCTTCTCGCCCGCGGGCCAGACCGTCAGCGCGGCGAGTGCCGCCAGCGCGCCGCCGACGAGCTGCGCGACGAGGTAGGCGACGAAGTCGACGACGCTCAGGCCGCCGCGCAGGAAGACGCCGACCGAGACGGCCGGGTTCAGGTGCGCACCCGAGATGTGTCCGGTCGAGTAGACGAGGACCATCAGGGTGAAACCGATCGCGAGCGGCGTCAGCGGACTGCCGCTGTTGACGGCGGCGATGATGGCGAGGACGAACAGGAAGGTGGCGAGCGCCTCGGCGATCGCCTTGCGTGCAGTACCGGACATCGGAGAACCCGTTTCTTGACTCAGGTCAGGGAGCGATCCCCTCGATCGCCCCGCCGCAGGACGGCGACCGCCCTGTGCGACGTCAATGTATCGGCTGTGAGGCCGCGCTGTCACTCATCATGTCGTCGACCGCTGCGCGCCGTCGCCCGACCCACACCACGAGCGCCGCCGCTCCGATGATGATGGCGGCGATCAGGAGCACGTACAGCGAGACGGCGATGTAGCCGCCCTCCTGGCGCGGATCGAGGAACGGATACGGGTACCACCAGGTGTTTCCGGTCGACGGCGCGATCACGAGGTTCGCGCGGATCAGCGTGTAGACGACCCAGACGATCGGGAAGATCGCCGCGATGCCGACCGTGCCCCAACCGACCGACCGGCGACGCGGCGCGAAGAGCACATCGGCGAGCATGACGATCGGGATGACCACGTGCAGCACCTCGTTCGACCAGCCGACGGTCGAGCCCTGCGGCAGAGCGATGCCCCGGAGCAGGGTGTTGTAGACGACGCCGGTCACGATCATGTAGGTGCTGGCGCAGATCAGCAGGGTCGCGAGCCACCGCGGCTCGACGGCGGAGCGGTTCTTCTGCGACAGTGCCCAGATGCCGCCGGCGGCGAGGGCGACGGCGGCCAGCACGTTCGACTCGATGGTGAAGAAGCTGAAGAAGTTGGCGATGACGGTGGGCAGGTGCGATCCCCACTCGGTCTCATCGGCCAACGCGATCTGGAGCGTGCGCACGAGTTGGGCGACGATCGCCGCCACGGCGAGGACGGATGCTGCCAGTCGTGCGTAGGGCCACCAGGTCGTCGTCATTTCGCCTCCGCGGTCACTGTAGCGAAACCCGACCGTAGACCGCAGCACCGATATATCGATATGTTCATCGCGTAACGCGAGCACGCGCATGGCGGAGGGGCAGATGAGCGACGGCGATACCAGCACGGCGGCGAACCCGCCCCGGAGGATCCGGCGCCTGCGCGGCGGTCTCAGCATCCAGTCGAAGCTGCTCATCATGCTGCTGGCCGTGAGCCTCGCCTCGTCGGTGGTCGTCGGGGTGATCGGGTTCATCAGCGGTCGCGACTCGCTGCGCGATTCGGCGATCGAGCAGTTGACCACGATCCGCGAACTGCGGTCCACCGCGATCGAGAACGAGTTCGCCGCGATCCAGCGCGGAGTGCTGCTCGACTCCCGCAACGACAGCGCCATCGAAGGCGCCACCGCTTTCGTGAACGCCTTCGCCGAGTTGCAGGCGACGGAGCTCTCGCCCGAGGCCGCGCAGACGCTGGATTCCTACTACTCGGACTCGTTCGTGCCCGCCCTCGAGGCGCGGTCGGGGCTCGACTACGACCCGTCGGCGTTCCTCCCGGCGTCGCCCGCGGGCCGCTACCTGCAGTCCCTCTACACGGCCGGCCGCGCCTACGACGACTACGACGCCGGGCTCGCCCTCGTCGATGCGGGCGACGACAGCGCCTGGACCCGAGCCAACATCCAGTACGGACCGTACTTCACCGGCCTCGTCGACACCCTCGACTACGAAGACGTGCTGCTGCTCGACACCGACGCGAACGTCGTCTTCAGCGCGTACAAGAGCGTCGATCTCGGCGTGAACATGCAGGAGGAGCCGTATGCGAGTTCGGCACTGACCGGCGCCTACGAGGAGGTCATGCGCAACGGCTCGCTCGACGAGGTCGTCACCACCGACTTCGAAAGGTACCTGCCCTCGCTCAACGTGCCGACCGCCTGGGTGGTCTCTCCCATCGGCTCGGCGACCGAGATCATCGGGGCGCTGGCGATCCAGGTGCCCATCGACCAGATCAACCGGGTGATGACCGGTGACGAGCGCTGGGCGCAGCAGGGTCTCGGCGAGACCGGCGAGGTGTACCTCGCGGGTCAGGACGAGCTGATGCGCAGCACGTCGCGGCTGCTCTCCGAAGATCCGGAGCAGTATGAGAAGACCGTCGTCGAGAACGGCACACCGGTGGGAGTCGCCGAACGCATCGTCGCCGTGAACGGCACGGTGCAGCTGCAGCCCGTCGACGACTTCGCCGTGAAGGAGGCGCTGAAGGGACGCACCGGCACGGCGCTCGCCGCCGAGTACACCGACCCGAACAGCCTCGTGGCCTATGCGCCTCTCGACATCGCGGGGCTGAACTGGGTCATCGTCGCGCACATCGACCAGGACGAGGCGTTCGCCCCGGTGAACGTGTTCACCCGGAACCTGCTGCTGTCGACGCTCGGCATCCTCATCGCGGTCTCCCTGCTCTCCCTCGCTCTCGCGCAGATCTTCACCCGTCCCGTGCACCGGCTGGTCGGCGCGGTGCATCGCGTGGCGGAGGGCGATCTCGACGTGCAGGTGCCGCAGGGCTCACGCGACGAGTTCGGCGACCTCGGCAGCGCCTTCAACGACATGGCATCGAGCCTGCGGATCAAGCAGGAGCTCATCGAGGAGCAGCAGAGGGAGAACGAGAAGCTTCTGCTTACCCTGATGCCCGAGAGCGTCGCGGCGAAGTACAAGCAGGGCGAAGAGGCGATCACCGAGGCGCACGAGAACGTCTCGGTCGTCTTCGCCGAGCTGGTCGGCTTCGACGACCTGGCGCGGGGGATGCCGGCCGAGCAGGAGATCGCGCTCCTCAACACGCTCATGCGCGGATTCGACGAGGCGGCGGAGAAGGCGGGAGTGGAGAAGGTGCGCACGCTGCGCGGCGGATACCTCGCGTCGTCGGGGCTCACGGTCCCGCGCGTCGACAACATCCGCCGTGCCGTCGACTTCGCGCGGAACCTGCGCGCGGTGATCGAGCGCTTCAACGCGCAGAACGGCACGCAGATCGGGCTGCGCGCCGGCGTCGACACGGGAACCGTGACCAGCGGGCTCGTGGCCCGCACCAGCCTCGCCTACGACCTGTGGGGCGACGCGGTCAGCCTCGCCTACCGGGTGCGCTCGGTCACCGGTGAGCCCGGCATCTACGTCAGCCAGACGGTGCGCGATCGCACCCAGGAGCTGGTGACCTACGCCGAGGCGGGCACCGTCGAGACGCAGGGCAGGACCGAGACCGTCTGGAAGGTGGTCTGAGGGTGGACGACGCCTTCCGCGACGGCTGGGCCTGGTGGGTGATCGGGCTCGCCCTGGGCGTGCCCGTGCTGCTCGTCGTGCTCACCGAGGTCGTCGCCGCGCTCTCGCGGCGCAACAGCCCTTTCGCGAAGCCGTTGCGGATGCTGCGCAACTGGGTCGTTCCGGCGGGCGCGCTGTTCGCGCTGCTGGCCTTCGCCATCCAGTCGCCGGCCGAGCAGGTGTGGACCCGCGTGGTGGCCACCGTGTTCGGATTCCTCGTGATCCTCGTCGTCCTGTCGTCGTTCAACGTGGCGCTCTTCGCCAACGCGAAGGTCGGGTCGTGGCGCGAACGCATTCCGACGATCTTCGTCGAGATCGCCCGCCTGGTCCTCGTCGGGGTCGGGCTCGCGCTGCTCTTCTCCTGGGTGTGGGATGCCGACGTCGGTGGTCTCTTCACCGCGCTGGGCGTCGGCTCCATCGTGATCGGGCTGGCGCTGCAGAACGCCGTCGGTGGGGTGATCTCGGGTCTGCTGCTGCTGTTCGAGCAGCCGTTCAAGATAGGAGACTGGCTCGATGCCGCCGGAGTCAGGGGTCGTGTGGTCGAGGTGAACTGGCGAGCGGTGCACATCGAGACCGGCGCCGGCATCCAGATCGTGCCCAACTCCAACCTCTCGGGAGCCGCGTTCACCAACCTCAGCCAACCGGAGGGACCGCATTCGGCCGAGACGACCGTGAAGTTCTCGACCGACGACCCGCCGCACGAGGTGATGGCGCTGCTGATCGAGGTCGCCGACGCCCTGCCGACGAAGCTCGCGGGAGAGCAGGCGACCGTCGACTACGCGGGTGCCGGCTCCTACGCCGTGTCGATCCCCGTGGCCGGTCCGGCCGATGCCGCGCGCACCCTGTCGGTGTATCTGTCGTGGCTCTGGTACGCCGCTCGCCGCCATCGCTTGGCCCTCGACGGCGACGCGACCGATCCGCTCGCCGAGCCGCAGCGGCTGGAAGAGGCGATGCGGACCGTCGCGCCGACCCTGCACCTGAAGGACGACGACATCGAGGCCGTCATCACCGGTGCGCGTCTCGAGCGGTACGGCGTCGGTGAGACGGTACTCCCGAGCGGTGTCGTGCCCGATGAGGTTCGGGTGGTGCTGTCGGGGCGGGCCGTGCTCGCGCTCGAAGTCGACGACGGTCGCGTCGAGTTCGCCGCCGCCGAGCAGGGTGACCTGATCGGGCAGACCGCCCTGACGCGCGAGCGCACACAGGCGGTGACGGTGGCGGGTGAGATCCTCACCGTGGTCGTGCTGCCGATGGACACGGTCGACTCGCTGATCCGCACGCGACCGCGCCTCGCCGCGGAGATCGGCGAGTCGCTCGAGCTCAAGCGCTCCCTCGCCGCCGCGCGGATGGCGGAACTCGGCATCGCGCGCAGCGTCATCGGCGAGCGCTGACGGGGGCGCGCCGGGTCGGATCGTCAGTCGAGCAATCGCGCGCATCCCGTGCTTGCGTGCGGAGGAGCGGACGATCATGCGTCGGCGTGCGCCCATGCGGCCAAGGCTTCGCGAAACGCCTCCGAACGGTTCAGGTGTTCGCGGCGTGCGCGGTCCATGACGGCCCGCGACGGCATCCGTCGTGATCCCGCCGGGTCGCCGCCGGAGCAGCCGGGCGTCGGGAGGGGCGACCGGTAGTCTTCGAGGGACGAACCGTGAGGGGGAAGACGTGGCCCGGCAGACGACGAAGCAGCCGATCGCCGACCGCATGTACCAGGTGCTGCTGCACCAGTTCATGTCGGGTGAGCGCGCTGCAGGACAGAGCCTGAACATCGGCGCCTTGTCGCGCGAGCTGGATGTCAGTCAGACGCCGCTCCGCGAGGCGCTCGCGCGACTGGAGCACACCGGCCTCGTGCAGCGCGAGGCGCTGCGGGGCTACCGGGTCGCTCCGGTGATGACGCGCGACGAGGTGGAGCAGCTGGGGGAGGCCCGGGTGCTGATCGAGCCGCGGCTCGCATACGAGGCGGCGCAGCGGGCGACGCCGGAGTTCTTGGCGGGGCTGCGGGCGGCGGTCGAGGAGTTCCGGCAGTCGGCCGAAGTCGCCGACACCGAGACGGAGGCGTTCGACCTCTACTGGCGCAGCGACGACCGGTTCCACATGATGATCGCCGCGCAGTCGGGCAACGCGTTCCTCGAGATGGCGTATGCCGCCCTCGGCGGCCAGATCCAGCGGTTCCGGCTCTTCTCGAAGTTCGGGCGCACGGGAGCCGTCACCGCGGCGCCGGAGCACGACGCGGTCTACGCCGCGATCGCCGCGGGCGACGCGGAGGGGGCGGCGGAGGCGATGCGGAGCCACATCATCGGCGCGACGAAGAGGCTCCTCGAAGCCTGACGAGGCGGGTGGACACCCCCGCGATATCGCTATACTATAGTCGCAACGCGGGAGGAACCATGGTGTCGACGACGAGAGCCGAAGCAAGCGGGTCATCCGGCTACGTCGCGCATCCGCTCGTCGAAGGGTTCCCCGGGAAGTCGAGCTCCCACGGCGCCTTCGGCTGGAGCAGCCTGTGGCTCCTCGATGACGGCATCCGCCGCGTGCTCGTCGACGCCGGGCAGCCCGCCTATATCCCGCTCATCCACGCGGGCCTCGAACGGCACGGGCTGACCACGGATGACATCACCGACGTGCTGCTGACCCACATGCACTGGGACCACGTCTCGAACTTCACGATGTTCGGCCAGGCGACCACCTGGGTCGGCGAGAGCGAGCTGCGCTGGGCGGCCGATCAGCCCGCCGGCACCGCCTTCATCCCCGACCTGCACGTGCAGGAGCTTCTCCGTCGCACCGACAGGGTGGAGCGCATGAGCGCAGGACGCGAGATCGTGCCCGGCATTCATGCCATCGACAGCGCCGGGCACACGCCGCACCACCTCGCGTTCTATCTCGAGCGCTCCGAGGAGCAGCGGGTGTTCGCGGGCGACGCGGTGAAGAACGCCTACGAACTGACGACAGGACGCGTCGATTCGACACTGGATGCCGAGGCCAGCGCCGCCTCGATCACGGCGCTGCGCTCGCTGCTCGTCGACACGGGCGCCACCCTCGTGCCCGGTCACGATGTGGCGCTGCGGTGGCAGGACGGCGAAGCGCTGCGCCAGAATCCGCAGCGCGCGGCGATCGCATTCTTCGCCGGTGCGACGACGGGCGAAGAGGACCGGAGCATCGGCTGAGCCGGTGCCCGAGGAGAGGACGACGATGACCACCGTGCTGTACACCGGCGGAACGGGCCGGATGGGCCGCGTGATCCGCGAGGGCCTCGCGGGCCGCTACGACCGGGTCGTGCTCTTCGCGCGCTCCGCGCCGGACGAGCCGCTCCTCCCCGGCGAGGAGGTCGTGGTCGGCGACCTCGTCGACCTCGATGCGCTCGTCGCGGCCGCCGAGGGCGTCGACGTCATCGTGCACCTGGGCGGCATCGCCGACGAAGCCTCGTTCGACAGCATCCGCCGGTCCAACATCGACGGCACCTATCACGTCTACGAGGCCGCGAAGCGGGCCGGGGTGCGCCGCGTCGTGTACGCCAGCTCCAACCACGTCGTCGGATTCCACCCGGCGAGCGAAGTGCTCGACGAGAGCGCCCCGCTGCGCCCCGACACCTTCTACGGCGTCTCGAAGGCCTTCGGCGAGGCGATCGCGAGTCTCTACCACGACAAGTGGGGCGTCGAGTCGGTGCTCGTGCGCATCGGCACCTTCCGCCCGGCCCCGGAAGACGCGCGTCAGCTCGCGCTCTGGCTCAGCTGGCGCGACGGGGTCGAGCTCTTCCGCTGTGCGATCGAGAGCGCCCCGGTCGGCTGCCAGGTCGTCTACGGCTGCTCGGCCAACACCGACCGCTGGTGGAACGGCGACGCGGGCTGGGCGGCCATCGGCTACGTGCCTCGCGACGATGCGGCCGACCACGCCGAGGGTGTCGACCGCGACGCCCCTGCCCCCACACTGCACGGCGGCGCCTTCGCCGCATCCGACTACGAAGGAGGGATCTGGTGACTTCGATCGATTCGCCCGACGTCCTGATCACGACGGCGTTCCTCGAGCCCGGCGACGAGGTCGACCGGATGCTGCGCGCTGAAGGCCTCACTACCCGGCACGAACCGGAGCTCGCGCAGGTCGCCCCCGAGGAGCGTGCGCGGATGCTGTCCGGAGTGCGCGCCATCATCGCCGGCACCCGGGCGCTCGGCGAGGACGAGTTCGCGCTCGCCCCCGAGCTGCGCATCGTCGTGCGCACGGGCGTCGGCTACGACAGCGTCGACGTGGCGGCTGCCACCGCCCGTCGCATCCCCGTGTGCGTCACCGCCGGTGCCAATCGTCAGGCCGTGGCCGAGCACGTGTTCGCCCTGGCGCTGGCCTGCGCCCGTCGCATCCCCGAGAACATCGGCAACCTCGCCGCCGGCACCTGGCAGCAGCTCACCGGTCGCGAACTGCGGGGCGCGACGCTCGGCATCCTCGGACTGGGCTCCATCGGCAAGGCCGTCGCCACGATCGCGACCGGCTTCGGCATGGACATCGTGGCCTACGACCCGTACTTCGACGCCGAGTTCGCGGCGGCCCACGGCATCCGTCGCCTCGAACTGGATGACCTGCTGCGCGAGGCCGACTTCGTGACCCTGCACCTCTTCCTCGACGAGTCGACGAGGAATCTCATCGACGCCGAACGCCTGGCCGAGATGAAGGCCGACGCGGTGCTCATCAACACCGCGCGCGGCGGGATCATCGACGAGGACGCCCTCGTCGACGCCGTGCGCGAGGGCCGCCTCGGCGCGGCCGCCCTCGACGTGTTCGCCGACGAGCCGCTCGACCCGGCCAGCCCGCTGCTGCACATCCCCGGCATCCTCGCCACGACGCACGTGGCCGGGGCGACCCGCGAGGCGCGCGGCGAATCGGGACGGATGGCCGCACGCAACGTCATCGCCGCCCTCGGCGGCGCCGATCCGACCTTCGTCGTCAACCCCGGCTACGACGCGGTGCCCGCATGATCGTGCAGACGTCGGCCGGGCCCCTGCGCCTGGCCGCGAATCTGAAGTGGCTCTTCACGGAGGTGCCGTTCGCGCAGCGCTTCGCCGCCGCTGCCGAGGCGGGGTTCACGGCCGTCGAGTTCGCCTCGCCCTACGAGCTCTCGCCCGCCGAGGTGCGCCAGCTGCTCGACGACGCCGGGCTGGAGCAGATCCTCATCAACACGCCGCCGGGCCCCGCGCGATCGGCCACAGCCTCGGGTGCGGCATACGTTCCCGGCGCCGAGCAGGAGTTCCGCGACGGCGTGCTGCGCGCCCTGGAGTACGCGGCGGTGCTGGGCACGCGCGTGATCCACGTCATGGCCGGCATCCGACCGGCCGACGTCGACCCCGACCGGGCGTTCGCGACCTACGTGCGCAACATCTCGTGGGCGGCCGACCAGGCACGCGGCACGGGCGTGCGACTCGCGCTGGAGGCGATCAACAAGCGGGATCAGCCCGGGTTCGGCCTGGCCTCGATGGAGACCGCGGCCGCTGTCGCTGAGGCGGTCGATCCCGATGTCGTCGGCGTGCTCTTCGACGTCTACCACGCGCAGGTCGACCGAGGGAACGTGATCGAGCGCTTCGAGCAGCTGCGCCCCGTCGTCGCGCATGTGCAGGTCGCCGACAATCCCGGACGCGGAGAGCCCGGCACGGGCGAGATCGCCTACGAGCGCGTGCTCGCGCGGATCGCGCAGAGCGGCTATGACGGATGGATCGGCTGCGAGTACGCGCCCGTCGCCGGCACCCGCGAAGGACTGTCCTGGATCGAGAGGATCGTGCGATGACCGACCCGAAGATCGCGCTCATCAGCGCCACGCCGCTCGCGATCGCGCCCGCTGCGGCCGCGATCGCCGCGGGCCTCCCCGAGGCGACGGTGTGGAACCTGCTCGACGACCGGCTGCTCGCCGACGCCCGCGACCAGGGCGGCATCGACGCACCGCTCGCCGCTCGTATGGATGCGCTGATCGACCTCGCGCTCGCCGGCGGCGCCGACGGCGTGCTGCTCACGTGCTCCCAGTTCGGCGACCGTGCCGACCGGCGCGACCGCGACGCCGACGGGGTCGCGGTGCTGTCGGCGGACGGACCGCTGTTCGCCGCGGCAGTCGCCGCCGCCCCGAACCGCGTACTGCTCGTCGCCTCCCTCGAGTCGGCCGCGAGCGACAGCGGAGAGCGCCTGGGCCGGGCGTTCGCCGACGCAGGCTCGGCGGCGCAGGTCCAGGCCGTCGTGGTCCCCGCCGCGGCCTCGCCGCTTCCGGCATCCGCCCTCGTCGACGCGCTCGCCGACGCCATCGCCGACATCGACGAGCCGTACGACCTCATCGTGCTCGCCCAGTACTCGCTGGCGGATGCCGCCGCAGCCCTGGCCGAGCGCTACGGCGTTCCGGTGCTCGACGGCCCGAGCGCCGCCGCCCGCGAGCTGTCCGCGGCGCTGCGCGAGGAACGCCGATGATCGGGGTCATCGCCGACGACGTCACCGGGGCGACCGATGTCGCCGCGGCTCTGCGGCGGGCGGGTCTGCGCACGCTCCTCGTCCTCGGATCGGAGATCCCCGACGATGCCGCCCCGGCCGACGGCATCGTCATCGGTCTGAAGACCCGCTCGCTTCCGGCCGCCGAGGCCGTCACGCAGAGCCTCGCCGCGCTGTCCGCCCTGCGCGGGCGCGGCGCCGACCGCATCTACGTCAAGTACTGCTCGACCTTCGATTCCACCGCAGAGGGGAACATCGGTCCGGTCACCGAGGCGGTCGCCGACGCCCTCGGCGTCGACCTGGTCGTGACGACACCGGCGGCGCCCCTGCACGGCCGCACTGTCTATCGCGGCCATCTCTTCGTCGGCGACGTGCTGCTCGCCGAGACCCACATGCGCGATCACCCCGTGACCCCGATGCGCGACTCCTCGGTGCCGCGCCTGCTCGCCGCGCAGTCCGCGGGGCGCGTAGGACTGCTGCCGCTCGAGACGGTGCGCCAGGGAGCGGATGCTGTCGCCGAGGCGATCCGCACGGCCCGCGCCGACGGCATCCGTCACCTCGTCGCGGATGCCGCCGAAGACGCGGACCTGGCCGTCGTGGCCGCCGCCGTCGACGGCGAACCGCTCGTCGCCGGATCGGCCGGTCTCGTCGGAGCGATCGCGCTGCGCGACACGGTCAGCGGCTCGACGGCCCCCGCTCCGCCGGCCGGCCGCACCGCGATCATCGCGGGCAGCTGCTCCCGTCGCACCCTCGAGCAGATCGACCGCTTCGTCTCCACCGGTGCGCCGGCGTACCGCGTGGCGGCCGAGCCCGGCGATTCGGCCGACGACCTCGCCGCGCGAGCGCTGGAATGGTGGGACCGGCAGCCGGCGGACTCCGCGGCCCTCATCTACTCGTCCAGCCCCGCCTCGGAACGCCGCGACGACGTGCCCGGAGCCGGCGAGCTGTACGAGCGCACCGCCGGCCTGGTCGCCGCACAGCTGGCCGATCGCGGCATCCGGCGCATGCTGATCGCCGGCGGAGAGACCTCCGGCGAGGTCATCCGCTCCCTCGGAACCGTCGTGGCGGAGGTGGGCGAGGAGGTCGCCCCCGGCGCCCCGTGGATCCACGACGCCGCGAGCGACGTGCACCTGATCCTCAAGTCCGGCAACTTCGGCGACCAGGACCTGTTCGTCGAGGTCGCACGACAGGGAGGCTCGGCATGACCGTCGTCGACCCCCGCCGAGCGATCGAGCGCGTCGCGCAGTCGATCCACCGCCGCGGGCTCACGCACGGCCGCACCGGCAACCTCGCGGTGCGCGACGGCGACCGCGTGCTGCTCACGCCCACGGGCGTGAGCCTGGCCGACGTGTCCGCCGACGAGCTGTCGGTCGTCGGTCTCGACGGCACGCACCTCGACGGCCCGAAGCCGACGAAGGAGGCGTTCCTGCACGTCGCGGTGCTGAGGATGCGCCCTGACGCGAACGCCGTCGTGCACACGCACTCCGTCCACTCCGCCGCCGTGTCGTGCCTGGCCGACGTCGACCCCGCGAATCCGATCCCGCCACTCACCGCGTACTACGGCATGCGGGTCGGGATGCTGCGGATGCTCCCCTACTTCGCCCCGGGCGACCCGGCGGCGACCGCCGCGGTGGAAGAGGCGGCGCGCGCGACGCACGCGCTGCTGCTGCGCAACCACGGACCGGTCGTCGCCGGCACTGATCTCGACGCGGCCCTCGACGCGGTGGAAGAACTCGAGCACACCGCGCAGCTGTTCCTCCTCACGCGCGGCCTCGCCACGGCTCCCCTCACCGACGCGCAGCTGCGCGCGCTCTCCGCTCCCTCCGGAAGGACCACCCCGTGATCACGCTGTACAGCGGATTCGTCGTCGAGAAGTCCCTCGTCGAACACATCATCCCCGCCTTCGAGCGCGCCACGGGTGCGCGCATCCAGACGACCTTCGCGCCGACCACCGTGCTGCTCGACCGCATCGCCGAGGGCGATCGACCCGACCTGGTGCTCGGAGTGTCGGCCTCGGTGACCGGGCTCGCCGAGCAGGGAGTGCTCGATCCGTCGCAGATCGCCGAGATCGCGGTCTCGTCGGTGGGATTCGCGCGCCTTCCGAGCACGCCGGGTCCGGCGGACGACTCGGCGAAGACCTTCCTCGAGTATCTGCTTCACGCGCGCGCCGTCGCGTACACGCTCAGCGGCGCCAGCGGCATCCATTTCATGAGGATGCTGCGCGAACGCGGTCTGCTCGAGCGCATCGACGAGCGCGCCGTGCGGTGCGAATCGGGGCTCACGGCCGAGGCCGTCCTCGATGGGCGCGCCGACGTCGCGATCCAGCAGGTCAGCGAGCTGCGTGCGGTCACCGGCGAACAGATCGTCGAGCCGATCCCGCACGACCTGCAGTCGTACGGACGCTTCGCCATCGGCGCCAGTCCCGCTGCCGGTGACGACGCGCGGCGCTTCGTCCGGCTGCTCACCGAGCAGCCGGCGCAGGACGCGTTCGCCGCTGTCGGGCTGTCGCGTCCCTGACCGCCGCCCGATCCGTGACCCCCCATCCTCGAGGAGAGAACCGATGAGAAAAGTCGTGGTCGACACCGACACCGGTGTGGACGATGCGTTGGCCCTGATGCTGCTGGCCGCCGATCCGGAGGTCGAGATCCTCGCGGTGATCAGCGTGTTCGGCAACACCACCGGCGAGCGCGGCGCCGACAACGCCCGCTACGTGCTCGACACGTGCGGCCGCACCGACGTGCCCGTCTATCGCGGCGCGGACGCCCCGCTCCTGCAGGAGCTGCGCATGAATCCCGGCATCCACGGCGAGGACGGCTTCGGCAACACCGGGCTGCGTCCCGACCGATCGGTGCCGGCCGAGCCCCGCGGTGTGCCGGTGCTGCTCGACCTGCTCGATCGGCATGACGGCGAGATCGACTACCTCGCCCTCGGCCCGCAGACGAACCTCGCGATCGCCCTCGAGGCCGAGCCCCGTCTGCTCCAACGGCTGCGGTCGACCACGATCGTCGGCACGCTCGGCCCCGCGCTCTATCACGACACCGCGCCGTGGGAGGATCGCCGATTCCGCGTCTCACGCGACCCGAACGTGTCGTTCGACATCGACGCCGCCCGCATGGTCGCTCAGCACGAGGGCGATGTCACCTGGTGCGGCCCGTACGTCACCCGCCAGGCGCTCGTCCCGGAGGACTTCTTCCTCGACATCGCCGCGTCGACCGGCTTCGCGCCGGCGCAGCTCATCACCGAGATCAGCCGCGACTACGCCGGGTTCTACTCCCGCTCGTACCCGCAGCCGGAGGGCCGCCGCGTCATGGGCATCAACGACAGCATGGCCGTGGCGAGCCTCCTGCATCCGGATCTCGTGACGGGCGCGGTCATGCGCCCGCTCGAGACGTTCCTCGACCCCGACACCGGCGACCGCTACCTCGCCGGCGTGCACCCGGTGAAGGACGAGACCAGGCCGATCCACCGTGTCGTCTTCGACATGGACTTCGACGGCGTGCTCGAGCGCATCGGCGAGGTACTGCGGCGCCCGCTGCCCTGGCGCTGAGCCCCGGATCAGCGCGCTCGGTGCATTGGGTGCGCTTCTGCCTCATCGTACGAGCGGGCGCGCACCCAAGGCATCGGCAGCAGGTCGTCGGCGGCGACCGACACGACGTGACCGTGGTCGTCGGCGATGGTGCGGATGCCGGGGGCGACGGCGGGCACGAGCTCGCGGCACACGCCGCACGGGTTGACCACGGTCGCCGTGCCGTCGGCGCGCAGGCCCACCGAGACCATCGTCTCGATCGTCTCCTCGCCGGCGATGCGGGCGTTGGCGAGCGCCGAGCTCTCGGCGCAGACCATCACGCGCGATGAACGCAGGCTGAGACCGAGGTGGATCTCGCCGGACGCCCCGCGAGCGGCCGCGGCGACGCGGTGGAGGTCGGCGTCGTGCACGCGCACGAGCAGTTCGGATGCGGCTTCGATGAGGCGACGATCGGCGTCGTTCAGCGGAGTTCTCATGTTTCACCTTACCTGTTGCGATCCGGGACTGCTGCTATAGTATAGTCGCAGGAAGTCGATCATCCCCTCTCGGGGACAGAGCAAGGGAGCTCCATGAGCACGGAAGAAGTCGTGGCCACCGCGCCGCCGCAGCTGACCGGAAAGGCCAGCGCCACCGAGCGGAAGAACCTCCGCGCTCTGAGCTGGGGGCATGCCCTCGAATGGTATGACTGGGCGATCTTCGGACTGCTGTCGGTCTATCTCGGTGCGACGTTCTTCCCCTCTGACAACCCGCTCGCATCCACCCTGAACGCGCTCGCCGTGTTCGCCGTCGGATTCGTCGCGCGTCCCCTCGGTGGCGTCGTCTTCGGCTTCGTGGCCGATCGCTTCGGACGTCGGAAGATCATGATCTTCGCTGTCGGGGCCGTGGCACTGGGCAGCTTCATCATCGGCGTGCTGCCCGCCTACGAGACCATCGGCGTCGCCGCGCCGATCATCGTCGTCCTCGCGCGCCTGCTGCAGGGAGTCTCCGCCGGCGTCGAGGCGCCGCTCGGCACGGCCTACGCCATCGAGCTGGTGCCGAACCGCCCCGGATACGTGGCCGGCTTCTTCGCGTTCTTCAACAACCTGGGCAACCTGCTCGCACCGCTGTCGATCTTCTTCATCAGCTGGATCCTCGGGCCGGAGGCCTTGGCCGCCTACGGCTGGCGCATCCCGTTCCTGGTGGGTGGGGCGTTCGGCCTGATCGTGCTGTACCTGCGTCGCACACTGCCCGAGACCCTCGACACCGCGGCGATCCGCACGGTCGGCGCCGTCCCGACGAAGAACAACTCCGTGTGGCGAGACGTGCGCACCTACTGGCTGAGCGTGCTGGCCACGGTGTTCATCGTCGGCGCCATCCAGGCGTACAACTACACGTGGATCGCCGGCCTGCCGAACCTCGCGAACGGCGCGTTCGGCGAGGACCCCACCGCCGTCTTCGCCATCACGACCGGCATGGGCGTGTTCCTCACCGTCGGAGCACTCGTGCTCAGCCGCATCCTGGATCGCTTCCCGCTCTCCCGCTGGTTCGTCATCGCGCGCCTGCTCGCCATCCCGACGATCTTCCTCGCCCTGCTGTACTCGCAGCCGGGTGTCGGCACTCTCGCCGGGGTGATGTTCGGCGGCGCCATCGTGCTGCTGCTCAACATGACGATCTTCGTCGTCGTCTCCAACTCCCTCCTGCCGCAGCACATCCGCGGCACGGCGCTCGGACTGGGATACGGCCTCGGCGTCGCCATCTTCGGCGGCACGGCCTCGTACCTGCTGCTGTGGCTGCAGAGCCAGGGGATGCTGTGGGTGTTCCCGGTGTACATCGCCACCCTCTGCGCGATCAGCGTCGTGCTCTACATCCTCGCGAAGAAGCGCAACGGCCTCTTCGTGGGCAAGTGACGCGCCGGCGGCACCCCGCACCCGCGCGTCAGCGCCCCGCACGACAGAAAGCAAGGACATGGAACGACTGATCATCGACACCGACCCGGGAATCGACGACGCGGGAGCGCTGTTCTGGGCGCTTGCGTCAAACGCCTTCCAGATCGAGGCGCTGACCACGGTCTTCGGCAACGTCAGAGTCGAGACAGCCACCGCGAACGCCAGGAAGATCGCGACCCTCGCCGGTCGTCCCGACCTGCCGATCTGGCAGGGCGCCGCCCGTCCTCTGGTCGGAGAGCCCCACTACGCGGAGCACATCCACCGCCCGGGCGGGGTCGGGTACTGGGAGTACCCGGACCCGGCTCCCGACGCCGAGGTGCCGACGGATGCCGTGCTCCGCATGATCGACACGGTCATGTCGTCGCCCGGTGAGGTCACCATCATGGCGCTCGCGCCGCTGACCAACGTCGCGCTGGCGATCAAGCTGGAGCCGGCGTTCGCCCGCTCGGTGCGCCGCATCATCTACATGGGCGGGGCGGCCCTCACCTGGGGGAACGTCACGCCCGTCGCGAGTGCGAACATCTACAACGACCCCGAGGCCGCCGAGATCGTCATCAAGTCGGGCGCCCCGCTCACGCAGGTCGGACTCGACGTCTCGCGCAGCTTCGCCCTCTCGCCGGACCATGTCGCCGCCCTGTGGGAGTCGCAGTCGCCGATGGGCCGCGCGCTCTGCGAGATGATCGGCTACCCGGACCGCCACGACGACACCACCGAGATGCCGGAGTGGAAGACCGAGGGCATGCACCTCAACGACGTGCCCGTCGTCGCGTACGCCCTGAACCCCGACTGGTTCACCGTGCGCCGTCTGCACGTCGACGTGGAGCTGCACGGAGAGCACACCCGCGGGCAGACGGTCGTGCAGATGGTCGACCGGTGGGGCGGAGAGCCGAACGTGGACGTGCTCTTCGACATCGACGGCACGGCCGTCGCCGACGCGCTGACCGCCTCGGTCACGGCGTTCCGGCCCGCCGGCTGACGCATGACCGCGCGAACGTCGCAGAACGACGCGAATGTCGCACGTTTTCCGCGGATCTCTGCGACTTTCGTGCTGTTCTGCGACGCAGGCCCGTCTGACCCGTCCCGATAGGATGGGACCGCCCGCAGAGGGCCAGCTCATCGGCCGGTGGAAGCCCGGCGAAAGCAGGGGGGACACCCATGCCAGGAATCGTGATCGTCGGCGTGCAGTGGGGCGACGAAGGAAAGGGCAAGGCCACCGATCTTCTCGGTGAGCGCACCGACTGGGTGGTGAAGTTCAACGGCGGCAACAACGCCGGGCACACCGTCGTCGTCGGCGACGAGAAGTACGCGCTGCACCTGCTGCCCTCCGGCATCCTGTCTCCGGGGGTCACGCCGGTGATCGGCAACGGCGTGGTCGTCGACCTCGAGGTGCTCTTCTTCGAGCTCGAGGCGCTGGCCGCTCGTGGCATCGACGTCTCCCGTCTGCGGGTCAGCGCGAACGCGCACATCATCACGCAGTACCACCGCACGCTCGACAAGGTCACCGAGCGCTTCCTCGGCAAGCGGATGATCGGCACCACCGGGCGCGGCATCGGACCCGCCTACGCCGACAAGATCAACCGCGTCGGCATCCGCGTACAGGACATCTTCGACGAGAACATCCTGCGTCAGAAGGTCGAAGGCGCGCTCGACCAGAAGAATCACCTGCTGGTGAAGATCTTCAACCGCCGGGCGATCACCGCCGACGAGGTCGTGGAAGACCTGCTGTCGTACGCCGACCGGCTGCGCCCGATGGTCGCCGACACCGGCTACCTGATCGACCAGGCGCTCGGGCGCGGCGAGGTCGTCGTCTTCGAGGGCGGCCAGGCGACCATGCTCGACATCGACCACGGCACCTACCCGTTCGTGACGTCGTCGTCGGCGACCGCCGGCGGCGCCGCGACCGGCTCCGGCGTCGGCCCCGGTGCCCTCGACCGGATCGTCGGCATCGTCAAGGCCTACACGACCCGCGTGGGCTCCGGCCCGTTCCCGACCGAGCTGTTCGACGAGCAGGGCGAGTGGCTGCGCAAGCAGGGCTTCGAGTTCGGCACGACGACGGGGCGTCCCCGCCGGGTGGGCTGGTACGACGCCCCGATCACGCGGTACGCGACCCGTATCAACGGCATCACCGACCTGGTGCTCACCAAGCTCGACATCCTCACCGGGCTCGAGCGCGTGCCGGTGTGCGTGGCCTACGACGTCGACGGCGAGCGCTTCGACGAGGTGCCGGTCAACCAGACCGACTTCCACCACGCGAAGCCGATCCTGGAGTACTTCCCGGGCTGGAGCGAGGACATCTCGACCGCCCGTACCTTCGACGACCTGCCGCAGACGGCTCAGGACTACGTGCTTGCGCTCGAGAAGATGAGCAACACCCGCATCTCGGTGATCGGCGTCGGCCCCGAGCGCGACCAGGTCGTCGTGCGGCACGACCTGCTCGACTGACCCGCGCATGACCAGGTTCTGGCTCGGCGGCTACGGCCCCGCGATGGACGGCTCGGCCGAGGGCATCGGCTTCCTGGCGGGAGACGCCGGCCGCGAGGCCTTGACGCTCTCGTACCGCGGCGCCGTCGCCGAGGCGCCGTCGCCGTCGTGGCTGGCGCAGCATCCGTTCCTCGACGTCGTCTACGCCGCGTTGGAGGGGGATGCCGCCGTGCAGGCCTACGCGCGCACCGGCGACGCCGCCCTGATTCCGATCGGCGAGCGCGTCGCGGTGGGCACGAGCGTCTGCCACCTCGCGGTCGCACCGAACGGCTCGTCGCTGGTGGCCAGCTGCTACGGAGACGGACGCGTCGTGCGCATCGGCCTCGACGGCGCCGGTCGACTCGCCCCCGCCCGACCGGATGCCGCGGCGGCGCTGCGCGCGGCCCTGTTCGGCGACGACGATCCGGATGCCGCACCCGCGACCCCTCCCGGCGACGGCGTCGCAGCGGTCGACCCGCACGCGGCCGGCGGAGAACGGGTCTCGCACGCCCATGCCGCGGTATTCCTCCCCGACGGACGCGTCGCGACCACAGACCTCGGCTTCGACCTGGTGCGCATCTGGCGGGTGCCGGCCGACCAGGGGCTGATCCTCGATCACGAGGTCGTCCTTCCGCGCGGCACGGGGCCGCGCCACCTGGTGCTGCACCCCAGCGGGCACCTCCACGTGGTCACCGAGTACTCGTGCGAGGTGTTCACGCTCGGGCCCTCCCCCGACGGCACGTGGAGCATCGTGTCGTCGACCGTCGCCACCCCGATCGCGCAGGTCGGCGTCGACTTCCCGGCCGAGCTCGCCCGCACCCGCGACGGACAGTTCCTCTACACGGCGCTGCGCGGCAGCAACACGATCGCCGCGCTCCGCGTGCGCGGGGGTGGCGACGCGCTCGAGCCGATCGCCCTCGCCGACTCGGGGGTCGACTGGCCGCGCCACCACCTCGTGCACGAGGGCAAGCTGCTCGTCGCGGGGCAGCGCTCCGACACGGTCACGCTGCTCGACCTCGATGAGCGCACGGGCGCGCCCCTCGGCATCCGTCACCAGGCGCCGGTGCCGACGCCGACGCACTTCCTCCCGGTGCGCTGACCGCGCGCGACGGGTCGGGCGGCCGCATCGGGAACAACTCGCCCGTGACTCGGCGTTGCTCATGAGCGAGACTGAGCGACGGAGAGGTGCGACGCATGAGTGCTGCCGAGAAGACCGACGAGTACGACCTGATCGTCCTGGGCGGAGGTGCCGTCGGCGAGAACGTCGCCGACCGGGCCGTGCAGGGCGGGCTCACGGCGATCATCGTGGAGGACGAGCTGGTCGGGGGCGAGTGCTCCTACTGGGCGTGCATGCCGTCGAAGGCGCTGCTCCGCCCGGCCCAGGCGCTGCGCGCCGCACAGCACGTGGGGGGAGCATCGCAGGCGGTGACCGGCACCCTCGACGTGCGGGCGGTGTTCGACCGCCGCGACTCGTTCACCAGCAACTGGTCCGACGACGGACAGGTGAAGTGGCTCGATTCCGCCGGCATCGACCTCGCCCGCGGGCACGGCCGCATCTCGGGTGAGCGCGAGGTCACGGTGACCGGCGCCGACGGCGCGACGCGTGTGCTGCGCGCGCGTCACGCGGTGGCCGTGAGCACGGGATCGGATGCCGTCATCCCGCCGATCGACGGACTCCGCGAGGCCGCTCCGTGGACCAGTCGCGAGGCGACGAGCGCCGAGGAGCTCCCCGACAGTCTCGCGGTCATCGGAGGAGGGGTCGTCGCGGTGGAGATGGCGACCGTGTACGCCTCGCTCGGCTCCCGGGTCACCCTCGTCGCCCGCGGCGGGCTGCTCGCGTCGATGGAGCCGTTCGCGGGCGAGCGCGTCGCCGCCGGACTGCGTGAACTTGGCGTCGACGTGCGCACGCAGACCGGCACGACGTCGGTCCGTCGTGGCGACGACGGCGTCACCCTCACGCTCGACGGTGGCGAGCAGATCTCCGCCGACGAGGTGCTGGCCGCTACCGGGCGATCGGCCCGCAGCGACGACATCGGGCTCGAGGTCGTGGGCCTCACCCCCGGAGACTGGATCGAGACCGACGACACGATGCGGGTTCCCGGGTCGGAGTGGCTGTACGCCGTGGGCGACGTCACCGCGCGGGTGCTCCTCACGCATCAGGGCAAGTACCAGGCCAGGGCCGCCGGCGATGTGATCGCGGCCAGGGCCACGGGCCGAGAGGTCGACGACGCCCCGTGGGGTCGCCACGTCGCGACGGCCGATCACGCCGCGGTGCCGCAGGTCACGTTCTCCTCCCCCGAGGTGGCGTCGGTGGGACTGACCGCAGCGGCCGCCCGCGATGCGGGGCACGAGGTGAAGGTCGTCGACTACGACCTCGGCGCCGTGGCCGGGGCCGGCGTCTACGAAGACGGCTACGAGGGGCAGGCGAGACTGGTGATCGACACCGGCCGCGACGTCATCGTCGGTGCCACCTTCGTCGGGCCGGAGGTCGCCGATCTGGTGCAGGCGGCGACGATCGCGGTCGTCGGCGAGGTCCCGATCGCGCGGCTGTGGCATGCGGTGCCGGCGTATCCGACCATCAGCGAGATCTGGCTGCGCCTGCTCGAGACCTACGGGCGCGATTCCGCCTGAATCCGCCGGAACCGACGGACAATCCGATCCCCACGCGGCGCCGAACGAGAGAAGAATGTTTCTTTCCTTGACGCCCGATCCGCCGCGGTCCGACCCCGACGTCGGATCCCTCTTATACGCTCGAACAAGATCCGAGGAGGTACGACCATGAAGGCTGTACTCGCAGGAACCGTCATCGCCGAGGCCGACGAGAGCGATCTCGTCCGCATCGAGGGGAACTGGTACTTCCCTCCGGCATCCGTCACGCCCGGGGCGCTCGTCGAGAGCCCGACCCCGTACACGTGTCCGTGGAAGGGGGAGGCGCAGTACTGGTCGGTGCAGGCCGGCGACGCGCTGCACGAAGACCACGCCTGGTCGTACCCCACCCCCTACCCCTCCGCCTTCGACCGCGTCGGCACGGACTTCTCCGGCTACGTCGCGTTCGACCCTCGCGTGCAGATCTCCGAATGACCACGGTCTGCCGGCGCCGGGGCGCCGATGCACGTCTCGTCGATCGACCGACTGGAGAGTAGTCATGATCGAATTCCGCCACGTCACCAAGCGCTTCCCCGACGGCACGCTGGCCGTCGACGACTTCAGCCTGGTGCTGCCGTCGCGGAAGACGACCGTGTTCGTCGGCTCGTCGGGCTGCGGCAAGACCACGCTGCTCCGCATGGTCAACCGCATGGTCGAGCCGACCTCGGGCGAGGTCGAGATCGACGGCGAGAGCGTGCTGGGCGGCGACCCGGTGGCCCTGCGCCGTCGCATCGGCTACGTCATGCAGAACTCCGGCCTCATGCCGCACTTCACGGTGATCGACAACGTCGCCACGGTGCTGCGCCTCACCGGGGTGAAGAAGTCGGCCGCCCACCAGCGCGCGCGCGAGCTGCTGACCACGGTCGGCCTCGACCAGTCCCTCGCCGAGCGCTACCCGAGCCAGCTCTCGGGCGGGCAGCAGCAGCGCGTGGGCGTGGCCCGCGGGTTGGCCGCCGACCCGAACATCCTGCTCATGGACGAGCCCTTCGGCGCCGTCGACCCGATCGTCCGCGCCGACCTGCAGCAGGAGACGCTCCGGCTGCAGCGCGAGCTCGACAAGACGGTCGTGTTCGTCACGCACGACATCGACGAGGCGTTCCTGCTCGGCGACCAGGTCGTGATCCTCGACAAGGGCGCACGCATCGTGCAGGTCGGCAGCCCGAGCGAGATCATCGAGAACCCCGCCGACGACTTCGTCGCGTCGTTCATCGGCGCCGATCGCGGCCGCCGGGCGCTCCACCTGAAAGAGACGCCGCAGGGCACTGTGGTCGTCGATTCCGAGGGGCGCACCCAGGGCGCGATCGTCGCCGATGCCGAACGAGCAGACGGGCCGCTGGCCGGTCCGGATGCCGCGGCGCTCGATGCCGTGCAGGGCGGCGCCGCGTGAACTGGGTCGTCGACAACCTCGGTCTGATCCTCGAGCTCACGCTGGTGCACCTGCGCCAGAGCATCATCCCGATCGTGCTCGGCTTCGTGCTCTCGCTGCCGCTCGGCTGGATCGCGTGGCGGTACCGGCTCGTGCGGGGTCCGATCATCGTGCTCACCGGACTCCTCTACACGATCCCGTCGCTCGCGCTGCTGATCCTGCTCCCGTCGGTGGCGGGCTATTCCGCCCGCAGTGAGACGAACCTCATCATCGCGCTGACGATCTACGCGATCGCGATCCTCGTCCGTGCGGTCTCCGACGGGCTCGACTCGGTCGACGACGACGTGCGCCAGGCGGCCACGGCGACCGGCTTCGCGCCGTTCCGCCGGTTCTGGGCGGTCGAGTTCCCGCTCGCGGGACCGGTGATCCTCGCCGGTCTCCGCGTCACCGCGGTGAGCACCATCTCGCTCGCGACCGTCGGCATCCTCATCGGTGTCACCAACCTCGGCTACCTGTTCACCAACGGCCTCGATCGTCGCATCATCGCCGAGGTCTTCGCGGGCATCATCGCCGTGGTCGTGATCGCCCTCCTGATCGACCTGGCGCTGCTGCTGCTCGGCCGCCTGCTGATGCCGTGGACGCGCGCGGCCACGCGCTCGACCGCCGCGCGTTCCCTCGCGGTGGGAGCCCCCGCATGAACCTTTTCCTCGAGGCGTTCGCCTGGATGGCCGCTCCCGCCCAGTGGACGGGCAATTACGCTCTGCCGAAGCTGCTGCTGGAGCATCTGACGCTGACGGCGGTGTCGGTGCTCATCGCCGCCGCGATCGCCGTCCCGGCCGGGTGGCTCATCGGTCACACGGGCAAGGGGCGCGAGATCGCCGTCGCCATCTCGGGGGCGGCGCGCGCGATCCCCGCGTTCGGCCTCATGATCCTCCTGGTCCTCCTGCTCGGCGTGCTCCGCGTGCCCGAGGCGGCCGTCATCACATTCGTGCTCCTCGCGATCCCGTCGCTCCTCGCCGGCGCCTACACGGGCCTCGAGGCGATCGACCGCCGGGTGCTCGATGCGGCGAAGGCGATGGGCATGACGGGGTGGCAGGTGTTCTGGAAGGTCGAGGTGCCGCTCGGGCTGCCGCTGCTCGTCGGCGGCATCCGTTCCGCCCTCCTGCAGGTGATCGCCACGGTGACGATCGCGGCCTACGTGAACCTCGGCGGCCTGGGGTATCCGATCATCCAGGGAATCCCGCTGCAGAAGTTCGATCAGGTGCTCGCCGGAGCGATCCTGGTCGCCGTGCTCGCCCTGCTGGTCGATCTGCTGCTCGCCGCCGCGCAGCACGCCGCCGTTCCCGCCGGTCTGCGCGAGCGCCGGCCCCCGCGGCGACGCGAGCGCGCCGCCGCCCCGGCCGCCGCATCCGCCGCCGCCTGACCCACGACCCGTCGTTCCACACAGCAGTCCAGAGAAGAGGAAGTCCATGTTCACAGCACGACGCAAGCGCACCGTCCTGGCCGTCGGCCTCATCGCCGCGGCGACCATCGCCCTGTCGGCCTGCGGCTCGAGCAACCCGCTCGACGAGCCGACCGACTCGAACGAAGGCTCGGGTGGCGGCGACACCATCGTCATCGGCTCCCAGGCGTACTACTCCAACGAGATCATCGCCGAGATCTACGCCCAGGCGCTCGAGGCCGACGGCCACACGGTCGACCGTCAGTTCAGCATCGGCCAGCGCGACGCCTATATGCCCGACGTCGAGTCGGGCGCCATCAACGTGTTCCCCGAGTACACGGGCAGCCTCCTCGAGTTCATCTCAGACGACGAGATCGACGTCACGAGCCCCGACGACGTGTACGCCGCCCTGCAGGACGCGCTGCCCGAAGGCCTCACCGCCCTCGACTTCGCCGAGGCCACCGACCAGGACTCCTACACCGTGCTCAAGAGCTTCGCCGACGAGAACGGCCTGACGAGCATCGGCGACCTGGCGAAGGTGACCTCGCCGGTCACGATCGGCGCGGCGCCCGAGTTCGAGCAGCGGCCGTACAGCCCGGCGGCCGCCAAGGAGGTGTACGGCGTCGACCTCGCGTTCTCGGCCACCGGTCCGACCACTCTCGAGTCGCTGCTGGCGGGTCAGATCCAGGTGGCCGACATCTACACCGCCGACCCCGCCTTCCAGACCGAGGACATCGTGGCTCTGGAAGACCCGGAGAACCTGATCATCTCGTCGAACGTCGTGCCGATCGTCTCGAGCGACATCGCCGACGAGGTGTCGGATGTGCTGAACGCGATCAGCGCCAAGCTCACGGGTGACGAGCTCGTCGCGCTCAACGTGCAGAGCACGGTCGACCAGAAGTCGGCGTCCGACATCGCCAAGCAGTGGCTGGCCGACAACGACCTCGGCTGAGTCGCCGCCGCTCTTCCCCGCCGAGACCCCCGGCTGCCGCCGAGACCCCGGGCTGCTGACGTCAGCAGCCCGGGGTCTCGGCGCGAAACCGGGGTCTCGGCGGCGAGAGAGAGCGCGGCTACACGCGGGAATCCTGGCGGGGCACCCAGACCTGCTTGATGATGATGAGGAGGGATGCCGTCACCGGCACGGCGACGAGCGCACCGAGGAGCCCGAGCAGCGTTCCGCCGGCGAGCGCGCCGATGACGACGAGCGAGCCGGGGATGGCGATGGCGCGGTTCATGACCCGCGGGGTGAGCACGTACGCCTCGATCTGCATGTAGATCAGGTAGGCGACCGCGAAGACGAGTGCACCGATCGGATTGGTGAACAGGGCGATGCCCGTGCCGATGATCCAGAACAGCACCGGTCCGACGAGCGGGATCAGCGTGATGCAGAAGGCGACCGTCGCCATGAGAGGCGGGAAGGGCAGCCCGAGGAGCAGGTAGAGGAGGAGGGTGAAGACGGCGTTGCAGAAGGCGAGCACCACCATCCCCATCACGTAGCCGCCGATCGAATCGGTGATCTGGTCGGTGATGTCGGAGGCGCGCTGCCGATCACGAGCCGGCGCGAGGCGCAGCAGGCTGCTCTTGATGGTGCTGAGGCTCGCGAGGAAGTACAGCGTCAGCACCAGCACGATGATCGTGCCCGAGATGCCCGTGGCGATCGACGCGCCGATCCTGAGGGCGCCGCCCCCGATCGTGGCGAGGTTGCCCACGTCGGAGAGGAACCGCTGCACCTCGCCGATCAGGTCTTGGAACTGCTCGCCGAACCGGTCTGCGAGCGTCGCGTAGAGGTCGCTCTTGGTGAACTCCTTGACCATCGACGGAACCGAGGCGACGAAGCTCGAGATCTGCTCGACCACGATCGGGATGACCATCCACAGCAGCAGCCCCACGACGACGATGAGCCCGAGGATCACGACGACGACGGCCATCACGCGTCTCATGCCGCGGCGCTCGAGGAAGCGCACGGCCGGGTCGAGGCCGAGCGCCGCGAACAGGGCGAGGGCGATGTAGATGAGCACCGTCGAGAGGTTCGCGAGGGCGAGCCCGAGCAACACCGCGCCGAGTCCGCCGAGCGTGACGAGGAAGCCGAAGACGAACGGACGATCGATGCGCGTCCACGCCGGGCCGCGGCGGACGGCACCAGGTGCGGGATCGACCGCAGGGGAAGGGGGCTCGGATGCCGGCGAGGAGGAGGACTCGGATGCCGTCGCGGCGACGGGCTCGGACGCCGGCGGCTCTGCGGTGCTCATGTGCTCACGATAGCGTCGGCACCCCGCGGGCGAGTGCTGCAGCGGCCCTAGAGTAGGGGCATGAACGCCGCTGAAGACCCGCAGGCCGAACTGCTCCGACTTCGCGCCAGCATCGACAACATCGACGCCGCGCTGATCTTCATGCTGGCCGAGCGCTTCCGCGCCACGCAGCAGGTCGGTCACCTCAAGGCCCACCATGCGATGCCGGCATCCGACCCGCGTCGCGAGGAGCAGCAGGTCGCGCGCCTGCGGGCTCTCGCGGAAGAGGCGCATCTCGACCCCGAGTTCGCCGAGAAGTGGTTCAACTTCGTGGTGGCCGAGGTCATCCGCCATCACACCGAGGCCGCCGAGGGGCGGTGACGATCGCGCCGAACGGAGCGAGATGCGGAACACGGATGACGGGCTCGACACGCAGTCCTCGCTGCGCCGGTCGAACCTGCGCCGGGCGCTGCAGCTCGTCTTTCGCGAGTCGGGTTCCCAGACCCGCGCGGGCATCGCTCGGGCGACGGGCCTGACCGCGGCGACGGCGTCATCTCTGGTGGCCGAGCTGCTCGACGAGCGGCTGATCGTCGAGGGCGAGCAGGCGGCCAGCACGGGAGGGAAGCGGGCCACCACGCTCACCGTCGACGGCCGGCATCATCAGATCGTCGTGCTCGTGCTCCATCCCACCAGCGCCCGCATCGCGCTGATGGCGCTCGACGGAGCGGAGGTCGAGTCGCGCACGCTCGAGTACACCGTCGACGAACGCGATCGCGCCCTCGACGACGCCCTCGCCATGGTCGCGGATGCCGGGGGCGATCGCCTGCTGGCGGCGGGAGTGCAGATCCCCGGGACGACCGACGGCCGCTCGGTGCTCGAGAGCGTGCAGCTCGGCTGGCACGGTGTCGCGCTCGCCGACCGGTTCGAGCGGATGCTGCGCGTGCCCGTCCTGCTCGTGAACGACGTCGACGCCGAAGCGGTGGCCGAGGCGGGCATGGACGAGGCTCCGTCGGGCTACCGCCTCTTCCTTCACATCGGCGGCGGCATCGGCGCCGCGGTGACGCTCGACGGCGAGCTCGCGCCCGGGCCCCGTCACCGCGCCGGTGAGATCGGCCACGTGCAGGTCGTGTTCGGCGACACCGCGCGGCCGTGCCGGTGCGGGCAGCGGGGCTGCCTCGAGTCGGCAGCCGCGCTCGGCGCGATGCTGGGGGACGACTTCTCGGACGCCCTCGACGAGGATCAGCTCCGCGACCTGGTCGCGAGGGCCGATCCGCGGGATCTCCACGAGGGCGCGCGGGCACTGGCGCGGGCGATCAAGCTCCTCAGCGCTCTGCTCGATCCGACCGAGGTCGTCATCGGAGGCCCGGCGACCGTGCTCGGCGATCGTTTCCTCGCTCTCGTGCGTGCCGAGGCCGACTACCCCGCGCGCGGCACCGCGCACGTGCCGGTGCGCTACGCCGACACGCGCGTTCCGGTGGGTGCGGGCGCGGCGCAGGCCGCCCTGACCGCGACGCTCGGCGTGCGATGGAGTCCGCAGCAGCTGCTGCCGCATCCGTCGTCCTGATGCCGGACGCGGGTCGCGACCGGCCCGGCGGATCGGGATGGCGGGTTACTTCACGCTGCCGGCCGTGAGGCCGCCGACGAGGCGCTTCTCGATGAGCATGAACAGGATGACCACGGGCAGGATCGCGACGATCGAGACGCCGAACACGTACTGCCAGCTCGTCTCGTACTGACCCACGAACTTGGTGAGCGCAACCGACAGCGGCTGGTTCTTGTCGGTGGACAGGATGACGAGCGATGCCGCGAACTCGTTCCAGCACGCCACGAACGTGAACACGATCGCGGTGACGATGCCGGGCCAGACGAGGGGGAGGTTGATCTTGAACAGCACGGTGAAGCGGCCGGCGCCGTCGATCTGCGCGGCCTCGTCGACCTCTTTCGGGATGCCGGCGAAGAACGAGTGCATGATCCACACGGCGAACGACAGGTTGAAGGCGGCGTTGATGAAGATCATCGCGGCCCAGGTGTCGCCGAGGCCGAGGGTGGTGAACTGCCGGAACAGGCCCGAGGTCAGCACGGCCGGCTGCAGCATCTGCGTGACGATCACGAGGAACAGGAAGACCATACGGCCGGGGAAGCGGAATCGCGCGGTGTAATAGGCCGCCGGCAGCGAGACGAGTAGCACGAGCAGCGTCGCGAACACGGCGATGATGATCGTCGAGATCAGGTTGTAGGGCAGGGGCGTTTCGGGGGTCGACCACATCGAGATGTAGTTCTCCCAGTGCCACTCGGTCGGCAGGTAGGTCGGATCGACGGAGCGGATCTGAGGCTTCGTCTTCACACTCCCGAAGAACATGATCAGGTACGGCAGCACGAAGATCGCGAGCACGAGGAAGCCCGCGGCGGTGCGCAGGATGACGCGGGGGAGCGTGACCTGGTCTTCGGTGTAGCGGCGCTTGCGTCGGTCGAGCGGCGCGGCGCCGCGGCCGGAGCCGGGCTCGGCGGTGGTGAGGAGGGCGGTCTCGGTCACGGTCATGATCAGACCTCCTTCATGGGCTTGACGGTCTTCACGTAGATCGCGACGATCACGATGACGATGAGGAATGCGACCACCGACAGGGCGCTCGCGACGTCGACCTTCTTCTGAAGCTCGATGTACTTGAAGATCATCGTCATGATCGTGTCGGCGCCGTAGCCCGGGATGGATCCGGTCATCACCTTGAGGATCGGCAGCGAGTTGAAGACGTTGATGATGTTGATGAGGATCGCCACCGCGAGGGCGCTCCGCAGCTGGGGGAGGACGATCGACCAGTAGGTACGGGCGGGGCCTGCGCCGTCCATCTTGGCGGCCTCGATCGCGTCGGCGGGCACCGACTGGAGCCCGGCGAGGATCGTGTAGGTGGTGAACGGGAGCGACACGAAGATGGCGATGACGATCGACCAGACGAATGCGGTCGTGGGGTTCTTGGTCCAGCCGTAGCCGACGGAGTCGTCGGACAGCCCGATGTCGTAGAGGAACTTGTTGAACACCCCGAAGTACGGCTCGAGGCTGTAGTAGAACACCATGGTCGTCATGACGACGGATGCCGCCCACGGCACGATCACGGCCATCCGCACGATCTGCCGGCCGGGGAACGCCTTGTTGAGGATCTGCGCGAGCCCGAGCGAGATGATCACGGTGAAGGCGACGACCGTGACGACCCAGACGATGGTGCGCAGGAAGATGGGCCAGAACTCCGCGAAGGCGAACACGGTGGCGAAGTTGTCGAGGCCGACGGAGCCCTTGTCGAGCCCCGACAGCGAGATGTCGCGCGTCGAGTTGTAGAACATGACGCCGGCGGGGAAGAGCACCACGCCGATGATGAGCACCAGCGCGGGCGCAATCCACGGCAGCGCCTGGAGGAGGTCTCTGCCGCCGGAGCGACCGCGCGGCGCGGCATCCGGTGTGGTGCGGGGGCGGCCGTCGGCCGCCCCCGCGAGGTTCGAGGACTCTGTCGTCTGGCTCATGGGAATACCCGAACCTCTCCGTTCGGCGGACTCAGCCCGCGTCGACCTGGGCCTGGATCTCGGTCAGCACGTCCTGCGCCGGCTTCGACTGCAGCTGGCCGAAGAGCGACTTTAACGCACCGTCGGTGGCCGACCACTTCGGGTTCGTCGACGGGTAGAACTGCGCGTCGGGGAGCACCTCGAGGAACGGCGCGAGCGCCTCCTCGCTCGACAGCTGCTCGGAGCCCGACTTGGTGACGGGGAGGAAGCCCTCGGCCTGCACCCACGGCACGTACACGTCGGCCGAGTAGTAGTAGTCGAAGAACTTACGTATCGCCTCCTGCTTGTCGCCGTCGTTCTGGAAGGCCATGAGCTGGTCCATCACGCCGAGCGTGAAAGGCGAGCCGTCCTTCGTCGGGATCGGGACGATCGAGTAGTCGAGCTCGGGGTTGTTCTCGGCGATCTGGCCGACCGTCGGCGGGAGGCCGACCTGCATGCCGATCTTGCCCTGGATGAAGATGTCCATCAGCGGCGAGCGCTGCGTGGAGCCGGGGTCGGCCTGCGTCGCGCCGGCGTCGATCATCTTCTTGATCTGCTCCGCGCCGGCGAGGTTCTCCGGGGTGTCGATGGTGATCTCGGAGGCGTCTCCGAACGATCCGCCGCCACCCCACAGCCACACGGCGGCCTCGGCCTGCGCCTCTTCGGAACCGAGCGGCATGCCGTACCCGGCGACGCCGCCGCCGAGGGCGGAGATCTTGGTCGCGGCGTCGAGGAGCGAGTCCCAGTCGGTCGGCGCCTCGGCGCCCGCCTGCTGGAGGAGCGTGTTGTTGACGAACAGCGCGCGCGCCGACGCGATCAGCGGCAGCGCGTAGGCGGTGCCGTCGACCTCGGCGTTCTTCAGGAACGACTCCTGGAAGTCGGAGTAGGTCTCCTCCGAGACGACGTCCTCGACCGGGTAGAGCAGCTCGTCGCCGACGAAGCCCGCGAAGGGGCCGCCGTTGTAGATGTCGGGGGCCTCGTTCGCCTGGATCTTGGTCGAGACGACCTTCTCGAGGTTGTCCCACGACTGCACCTCGAGCTCGACCTTGATGTCGGGGTTGGCCTTCTCGAACCCGTCGATCACCGTCTCCCAGTTGGCCTTGGTGCCGTCGGAGTAGCTGGGGACGAGGAGGTCGAGCGTGGTCGAGCCCTCCGCGTCGCCGCCGTCGCCGGACGATCCGCCGAACCCGCACGAAGCGAGCGAGAGCGTGGCGACGGCCGCGATGGCGGCGGCACCGAACCGCAGTGACTTCTTCATGTGTATCGCATTCCTCACTGTGAGTGTCCGCTCCGCAGGCGGTGATCGTCTCCGGACGGGATGGTGCACAGTCGCAAGCACATCACGCGACGGTGCGTGTGACCGCGCCGCCGGGTGGCGATGCGGACCTCCGAGTTGGGGGCTCGGGTTTCCGATGGCGGTGCTCGCCATCGGGCGGTGAAACTCGTTCCGATTATTTGTCAGGCGAACAAACTAATCAAGCCGAACTCGATGAGGATGTTCGTAGTAGGCATAGTATGATCGAATCGACCAAATAAGAATCACAACTTTGCAACTTCCGTCCACGAGAGGTACATCCATGACCGGCACGCTCCCCGGTGCGCACATGCGCGAAGAACTCCACACCCAGCCCCGGACGTGGGCCACCGCCGCCGATCTGACCGCTGAGCAGCGCACCCTGCCCGCGGCCGGAGCGCGGATCGCCGTCGTCGGCTGCGGCACCTCCTGGTTCATGGCGCAGTCCTACGCCGCGCTGCGCGAGAGCTCGGGGCAGGGCGAGACCGACGCCTTCGCGGCATCCGAGGCGTTCGTCGACCGCGGGTACGACGCCGTCGTCGCCCTCACCCGATCGGGCACCACGACTGAGGTGCTCGAGCTCGTCGACCGCATCAAGGGGCGCGTGCCGACCATCGGCGTCATCGGCGACGCGTCGTCGCCGCTGGTGTCGCTCGTCGACGAGGCGATCCTGCTGCCCTTCGCCGACGAGCAGTCGGTCGTGCAGACCCGCTTCGCGACCACCGCCCTCGCGCTCTTCCGCGCCGCACTCGGACACGACCTCACCGCCGCGATCGCCGACGCCACGGCCGTGCTCACCGAAGCCGACGACGACGCCGACCTCCGCGAGGCCGAGCAGTACACCTTCCTCGGCCGCGGGTGGACGATCGGTCTCGCTCACGAAGCCGCCCTCAAGCTGCGCGAGTCGTCGCAGTCATGGACCGAGTCGTACCCGTCGATGGACTACCGCCACGGCCCGATCGCCATCGCCGCGCCCGGCCGCGTCACCTGGCACTTCGGCGACGCGCCCGAGGGACTGGCCGACCAGGTGAGCGCCACCGGTGCCCGCTTCGAGCATCGGGCGATCGACCCCATGGCCGACCTCGTGCGCCTGCACCGCGTCGCGCTCGACCGCGCGCTGAGCCGCGGCCTCGACCCCGACCAGCCGCGCAACCTCACGCGATCCGTCATCCTGGATGCATGACCGATCACTCCCGGAGCCGACGATGACCGGATCTGACGCGGCATCCGTCGCCGACGGCGGGCGCGGCACGGCGGGCGGAACGCCGGCCTCCCCGCCGATGCTCGGCGCCGGAGCGGCCGTGCTCGCGTTCGACGTGGGGGGCACCGACATCAAGTCGGCCCTGTTCGACGAGCGCGGCACGGCGCTCGGACTGCGCCGGACGCCGACCCCGGTCGCCGACGGCGACCGTACCTCGGTGGTGCTCGACCGTCTCGATTCGCTCGCGGCCGAGCTCCGGGCGGCGCATCCCGACGTCGTGCCGCAGGCGGCCGGCCTCGTGGTGCCGGGGATCGTCGATCCGGATGCCGGGCTCGGCGTCTTCGCCAGCAACCTCGGCTGGCACGACGCGCCGTTGCGCGAGCTCGCCGCGAAGCGCCTCGGGCTGCCGGTGGCGTTCGATCATGACGTGCGCGCGGCCAGCTGGGCCGAGCGCCGGCTCGGCGGTGCTCGCGACTACGCCGACGCGGTCGTGCTGGTGATCGGCACGGGCATCGCGGGTGCCATCCTCGTCGGCGGCGCGCCGTACACGGCAGGGGGCTACGCCGGTGAGATCGGCCACTCGCCCATCGCCGACGGTCCGATCTGCCCGTGCGGGGCGCGCGGCTGCCTCGAGGCCGTCGCCTCCGCCGGGGCCATCGCGCGGCGCTACCGCGATGCGACAGGAGTCGCCCCCGACGGAGCGAAAGACGTCATCGCCCGAGCGGCCGCCGGCGACCCGGTCGCCGCCGACATCTGGAACTCCGCGCTCGACGCCCTGGCCCTGTCGCTGGCGCAGCTCACCGCGGTCGTCGCCCCGCAGGCCGTCGTCATCGGCGGGGGACTGTCGCGCGCGGGCGGCGCGCTCTTCGACGAGCTCCGCACCCGCCTGGCCGCCCGCCTCAGCTTTCACCGCCTTCCCGTCCTGGTTCCCGCCGAGCTCTCAGGCAACGCGGGACTGATGGGCGCAGCGCTCCGCGCGAGGGGGCTCGCATGATCCTCACCATCACCCCGAACCCGGCGCTCGACCTGACCTGGCGGGTCGACCGACTCATCGAGGGCGGAACCCATCGCGCCGACACCGGAGCCGCCCGAGCCGGCGGCAAAGGCCTCAACGTCGCCCGCGTCGCCCACGCCGCCGGCGCAGAGGTCGTCGCGATCACCACCGCCGGCGGGCGCGTCGGCGAGGAGCTCGCCGCCGAGCTGCGCGCGAGCCGCGTGCCGCACGCCCTGGTGCCGGTGGCCGCCGAGACCCGCCGCAGCATCGCCGTGGTCGACGAGACGCTCGGCGACACGACGATCATCAATGAGCGCGGCGTCAACCCCGCCGACGCCGAGTGGGCGGCACTGCTCGCCGAGGTGGTCGATCGGCTTCCCGCCGCACGCGTGCTCGTGGTGTCGGGCAGCCTGCCCCCCGGTGCGCCCGACACACTGCTGCCCCTGCTCATCGGCGTCGGCGCCGACGCGGGAGTGCCCGTCATCGCCGACACATCGGGGGCCGCTCTGCTGCAGGCGGCGGATGCCGGCGCCACCGTGCTCAAGCCCAACGCGGCCGAACTCACCGACGCCACCGGCATCCTCGACCCCGTCGAGGGCGCACGCTCTCTGATCTCCCGCGGCACCGAGCTGGTCCTGCTGTCGCTCGGCGCCGACGGGATGCTCGCGGTCACGGCATCCGATCTCCTGCACGCCCGGCTCGATCAGCCGCTCGCCGGCAACCCCACCGGGGCCGGCGACGCGGGAGTCGCCGCCTGCGCCGTGCTGTATGCGGAGGGCGTGCGCGATCCCGAGCGGATCCTCCGCCGCGCGACGGCCTGGTCGGCGGCGGCCGTGCTCATGCCGCTCGCCGGAGACATCTCCCCCCGATGGACCGACCTCGAACAGCAGCTGCGCGTCTCGCGCCCCGATCCCGACTCCTTCCGGCCCGCTTCGTCCTGAAAGGACCCCCGTGACCCTCGTCTCCGCCCGCGAACTCGTCGCCGCCGCATCCGCCACCGGCACCGGCATCGGCGCGTTCAACGTGATCCATCTCGAGACCGCCGAAGGGCTCGTGCGCGCCTCCGAACTCGCCCAGCTGCCCGTCATCCTGCAGATCTCGCAGAACTGCGCCGACTACCACGGCGGACTCGAGCCCGTCGCGCTGGCCACGCTCGCGCTCGCCCGGCGTGCGCAGACGCCGGTCGCCGTGCACCTCGACCACGCCGAGCGACCCGAACTGGTCGACGAGGCCGTCTCGCTGGGGTTCGGGTCGGTGATGTTCGACGGCGGCGCCCTGCCCTACGACGAGAACGTCGCCCTCACGGCCGAGGTCGCCGCCCGCGCCCACCGGTCAGGCGTCTACGTCGAGGGCGAGCTGGGCGAGGTCGGCGGGAAGGACGGCGCGCACGCGCCCGGCGTCCGCACCGACCCCGACGAGGCTCGGGCCTTCGTCGCCGCCACCGGTGTCGACGCGCTCGCCGTGGCGGTGGGCTCGTCGCACGCGATGACCGACCGCACCGCGTCGCTCGACCTCGACCTCATCGCCCGCCTGCACGAGGCCCTTCCGGTGCCGCTCGTGCTGCACGGGTCGTCGGGGGTCGCCGACGCGGTCATCGCCGACGCCGTGCGGGCCGGCATGACGAAGATCAACGTCTCGACGCATCTGAACGGCTTCTTCACGCGCGCCGTGCGGGCGAGGCTCGATGCCGACCAGCGACTGGTCGACTCCCGCAAGTACCTCGCTCCCGCGCGCGATGCGCTGGCCGACGAGGCCGCGCGGATGCTGCGCCTGTTCGCCCTCGCGAGCGCCGACGCGGTGGCGGGATGAAACGAGCGGCGCGGCTGAACGCGATCCTCGACCGGCTCGCCGAGACCGGAGAGGTCACCATCGACGAGCTCGTCGCGCTGTTCGGGGCCTCAGCGGCCACGACCCGACGCGATCTCGACAGCCTCGCCGAGCAGCGCCTGCTCACCCGCACCCACGGCGGCGCGGTCGCGCAGACCGTGGCCTACGAGCTGCCGATCCGGTACAAGAGCCATCTGCGCACGCACGAGAAGGAGAGCATCGCGCAGGTCGCGGCCGCGCTCGTCGCACCGGGAATGGTGGTCGGACTCTCGGGAGGCACGACCACGACCGCGATCGCCGCCGCGCTGGCCGCCCGCGACGACCTCGCCGCCGACGGCGGGATCACGGTCGTCACGAACGCCGTGAACATCGCCGGCCAGCTGGCCACGCGGCCCGACATCAAGGTCGTCGTGACCGGCGGGGTGATCCACTCGCGCAGCTACGAGCTGGTCGGCCCGTTCGTCGAGCAGCTGCTGCGCGGCGTGCGTCTCGACATCGCCTTCATCGGTGTGAACGGCATGGATGCCGCCGCCGGGGCCACGACGCAGGACGAGCGCGAGGCCGCCGTGAACCGCATGATGGCCGAACGCTCGCGACGCGCCGTCGTCGTCACCGACGGCAGCAAGCTCGGGGTGGCGGCCTTCGCGACGGTCGGGGGCGTCGAGCTCTTTCCCACGGTGATCACCGACTCCGGGGCCGATCCCGACGCGATCGCCGCCCTGCGCGACGCCGGCCACGAGGTGCTGACCGCCTGACGGGGATGTGCTGATCGCCGGACGGCCGGGGTGCTGATCGCCGGACGGCCGGTGGGGGTCGGGCGCACCGGAAGGCCCCGGCGTCCCCAGATCGCCGAGGCCCTGCGAGGATGCCGCGGCCCCCCAGCCGCGACACCCTCGGAGCAGATGGTGTCGTGTCGTGATCCGCGCTCCCCAGCGCGCGGATGTTCCCCGTCGACGGCGCCTCCTCGCATCCCGGTTCCCGAGACCCTTCGCCTGGCACCTTCTGAAAGACAGGAGCGACGGGGGCCCACTCTGATACATCGAATGGAGAAACTCGTCAGAACCCGTTCCCGTGGCAGTGGAACGGCGCGCGCAGACCCGTCGATTCGGCGGCCGACGCCAGCGCGACCACCGGGGCCTCGCCGCGCGCCAGGCCGGCGTGCACCGCGCTGAGCAGTTCGCAGGCGATGTCGTCGGGCACGGCCACCGGCGCCGCGATGACGCAGTCGGCCCCCGCGTGCAGCCAGACCCTCGTCATGCCCAGCGCCTCCTCGCCCCAGCGCACCGAGGAACGCCCGAGTTCGCACGCCGACAGGACGACGGTCGCCGGCACCTGCGGGATCAGATCGACGTCGTAGCCGAACAGGGTGCCGTCGGCCAGCTCGAAGCCCGAGAAGAGGGGGTTGTCGACGGCGTGCCGGCCGTGCGCGGCGATGTGCAGGAGGTCGACGTCGGCCGCGAGGCCGGTGACGGCGGCGACCGTCGCGTCGGAGCCTTCGAGAATCCGGGCGGGGCCGGTGACGATGCGGGCGCCGGGGTCGGCCTCCGGGTCGGTGGTGTCGGTGTGGGGGTCGGGCCGCCAGGCCGCTGCCGCCGCCCGCACCTCCTCGCTCGCCCGCGGCACGCGCGGGCCTGTCGCGAAGCCCACCCGCACCGACACGCCGCCTTCCGGCGCTGCAGAACGCGTTCCGGACAAGTCGTTCACCGCCAGCCAGCGCGACGCCGAGGTCGCCAAAGTGAACGGCATGCCCGACAGGCCGGGCAGCATCGCCCAGGGCACCCCGCCGAGCACGCCGGGGACCGTGATCACCAGCTTCCGCGCGCGCGGAGCCGCCGTGCGCACCGGCATCACGAGCCCGGCGTCGAGCAGGCGCAGTCGCGCCGCCAGCGTGCGCTCGGTCACGGCCCCCATCCGTCCTCCCCGGGTGAGAGCCGCCATGTCGAGGTCGGCCCGGAGCCCGTCGAGCGCCGAGCGCACCGCCGGCCAGGCCAGGTCGACGATGCCCGCCCCCGTGTCGGTCAAGACGACAGCGTGCAGGTCGCTGCCGGTGAAGACGTACGAGAGCAGTGCGGTGTCGTCCGCGAGCGCGGCCGTCGCGTCGTCCAGCCCCCGCCGATGTCGCGCTCCGCCTGACCCCGTCGCCGCCCACTGCCGCTCGCGCACGCGGTCGCGGAGCCGCTGCACTCGCGCATCCGTCGTCCAGTCCTGACCGGCCAGATCTGCGCGCAGCATCCGCAGCTCGGCGAGATCGTCCGCGAGCGCGTCGTCGTGCGGCGGACGCACCGGGGCGACCTGCTGGCTGAGGTGGCGGGCTCGCTCCGACCATTCGAACAGCACGGCGGGGTCGTGCAGTCGGGCGGCCGCGGCGAGGCCGATGAACATCAGATCGCTGCCGTGCATCGCGACCGAGGCCTGAAGGTCGAGGGCGCCGAACGACTGCTGCCACGCGGTGAGCAGGTCGAGTCCGTCGGCCGCGGCGCGCAGGGCGTCGCGATCGCGGCCCCTGCCGACCGCCCGTGCGGCCCGCACCTCGTGCGCGCGCAGCCGAAGCGGAGTGGGGGATGCCGGGTCGATGCGCGGCATCCGTCCACCGCCGTCTCGCCGCGCGCTGAGCCGCAGCGCGGTGGCCTCGGTGCGGAAGCCGCTGCGCTCGAGCGCCTTCGCGATGCGGATGTATTCCGCGGGCTCCACCGGGTGCGTCGGTCGCACGCGCTGGTGAGCCTCGAGGCGCACCGCGTCGGCCCGCGCCGCCCACGCGTGATTGCGCAGCGCGGCGAAGCGTCGTGCGGCCGCGCGCGCGGCCCGCTCGGCGGCGGCAGGATCGTGACGCAGCAGCGACCGCGCGAGGTGGAACTCCGCCTCGGCGCGCGCCTGCCGCATCCGCTGCGCACCGAACGCCCGTGCCGCGCGGGAGAGCAGCTCCTCGGCCTCGGTGGTCAGTCCGGCGTCGCGCAGCACCTCGGCACGGTCGAGGTCGCTGATGGCGGCGGCGAGATCGCTCGTGGCGGCGAGGGTCGCGCGGGAGCGCGTCATGAGCGTGAGCGCCGTGACGAGGTCGCCGTCGAGCAGCGCCGCATATCCGAGGTTGTGCCTGGCCTCCGCCAGCGAGCTCTCATCCCCGGTCGTCTCGTAGACCGCGATCGCGCGCCGCAGATCGTCGGCGCCGGCGCGCAGCTCGTGCCGCTGCATCCGCACCACCGACCGGTTCATCAGGCAGTTCGCGAGCTCGGTCGTCTCGGCGCCCTGAGCCGTGAGTGCGTCGATCGCCCGGCTCAGCGTCGTCTCGGCCTCGTCGAGCCGCCCGCCCTGCATCAGCAGGGTGCCGAGCTGCCCGCTGACCAGGGCGACGGTCTCGTCGTTCAGCCCCGGCCGTCGCAGGGCGGCGCGGCAGAGCTGCTCGGCCTCACCCGGTTCGCCCACCTGCGCCAGCACATAGGCGCAGGTGCCGTCGATGCGGGCACGCAGATCGGGGTCGTCGGTGCGGGCGGCCGCCGTGTCGAGCGCGCGCCGCGCCTGCGTGAACCGCCGCGCGTTGGCGGCTTCGACACCGCGCCGATGCAGCTCGCTCGCGGACAGAGGCATCCGTCCAGGATGCCGTGCCCGGCCGCCCGGCGGAAGAGTGCGCATCCGGTTCGGCATCCGGCGGCGGCGTCCGGGACGGCGTCCGGGGGCTCGGCATCCGGGGGCTCGGCATCCGGGGGCTCGGCATCCGGTTTCATGCGATGGACGTAGGCGGGCAACCTGCAGGTCGGAATCACGGATGCAGGTCGATTCGGCGGGTTTCGACCTGCAAGTGTGTTCTCGACCGACGGATGGACCGACCGACGGACCGGCCGACGGATGGACCGGCCGACGGATGAACCGACCGACCGACGGACCAGGTCGAATGGGTGGGTGGGTGTCGGCGAGGGGCGACGGGTTCACTTGCAGGTCGGAATCACGGATGCAGGTCGATTCGGCGGGTTTCGTCCTGCAGGTGTGTTTTCGACCGACGGATGGACCGGCCGGCGGATGGACCGGCCGACGGATGGACCGACCGACGGATGGACCGGCCGGCGGATGGACCGGCCGGCGGATGGACCGGCCGACGGATGGACCGGCCGAGCGACGGACCAGGTCGAATGGGTGGGTGGGTGTCGGCGAGGGGCGACGGGTTCACTTGCAGGTCGGAATCACGGATGC
>NZ_JBFOKT010000002.1:798467-949729 GCF_047246685.1 Microbacterium martis
AGGTCGATTCGGCGGGTTTCGACCTGCAGGTGTGTTTTCGACCGACGGATGCAACGGCCGCCGGACACCCGACCCGGGATGCCGCGGCCTCAGCCCCGGTCGCCAGGGGTGGGCAGGGCGTCGAGCACGGCGGAGACGGCCTTCGCCGCGGCATCCGGCGACACGCCCTCGACGGGCACGGTGCCCAGCTGCGCCGCGATCCGGCCGGCGACGTAGGGAGCCGCGAACGACGTGCCGCTCCACACCGCGAAGCCGCCGCGGTAGTCGTCGGGGTCGAGGGTCTCGCGGTGCAGCCCGTCGACGTCGGCTCGACTCGCGGCCTGCTCGCCGCCGAGGAACGCCGGCGAGCAGCTGACCACCGCGGCGCCGGGTGCGTAGGCCCGCACCCACGGTCCGACGTTCGAGAACAGGGCGACCGACCGCGCCGAGGGGTTCAGCGCCCCGACCGAGACGAGCGGTGCGCCGTCGTCCGACGGAATGCCGTTGTCGGCACCCGGCCACGGCCACAGCGACGCGGGGAACGACGGTCGATCGATCGCGTCGTTCCCTGCCGAGCACACCACGACGCAGCCCAGTGCGCGTGCCGTCGCGAGGAGTGCGTAGAGGGTGCGGCTGAAGAGTCCGTCGGTCGGCGTCTCGTGGTAGTACCCCAGCGAGAGGTTCAGCACGTCGATGGGGAAGCCCGTCGACGGATCGTCGCGGTGGCGGCGCAGCAGCTCGACGACCTGGGCGACGGTGTGCAGCAACGTGCTCTCGTCGATGACGCCGAGCGCCCCGGCGACGCGGATGGAGAGGATGTCGGCATCCGGCGCGCACTGCCGCACGATTCCGGCGATGAACGTGCCGTGGCCGGCGACGGCGTCGATCTCGCCGTCGAGCTGGCCGTACAGGTCGGGATAACGCTCGGGGTCGGCGTCGTCGGTGAGCCCGACGGGGTGCCCGTCGAGCTCGACGTGCCGCGTGACGATGTCGGCCGGCAGCCAGGCGTGCTCGCCGCAGCCGGTGTCGAGCACCGCGACGACCGGGCGCCGGCCCTTCTCGGGGAAGGGCCCGCGCTGCGGGGCCGGGCCCACCCAGCTCACCGGCTGTCGGGCGCCGCGGCCCGGCTCGAGGTAGTCGTCGCTGCCGCCGTACCCCGCCCCGCGGATCGGGTTCGTGCGGGTGAACGGGTTCGTGCGGGTGAAGGGGTTCGTACGGGTGAACGGGTTCAGCCCGACCGGGTCGATCGACAGCACGTGCTCGAGGCTCGTGCGCGGCATGGTCGACCGCGACATGCGGCGCGCCCGTTGCAGCACCCGCCACGCATCGGGCGCGATCGGGGATTCGCCGCGACCCGGTTCGTCGGGTGTCGTCAGGAACGCCCGCAGGAAACCCGGCACGCCCGGCGCGAGCTCCGCCGACCGCTGATCGTCGGACTCGACCTCGAGCCGCCACCCGAACGAGTCGGCCGCATCGCGCAGGGTGCGCAGCTCGCGGTCGTACGCCTCCTCCTGCTCATCGCGATTCTGCGTGATGAGCAGACGCTGCGGCAGATACGCGGTGGGGAAGGCGCGGATGCCGTCGACCGGCTCCAGACTCGGGTCGAGCGCCGTGCCGCGGCGGATCGATCCCTCGGCGCGGTCCTGCCAGGTCCATCCCTCGGGTTGTTCCATGGGTCATCCTCTCCCTGCGGGTCGCCCCGCGACTCGGCTGCGGGCGGTGCCCGTGCTCACAGTTCGAACTGCGGTGTCGACAGCGTGCGACTGGCGTCCCCCTCGCCGGCCGTCAGGCGCACGCGGGTGAGCCCGGGCGGCACCTCGTCGAAGACGAAGCGTCCGGTCTCGGCGGGCGACGTCGACGCCGACCGGTCTCCCTGCGTCAGCACGATCTCGGCCACGGCCGTGTCGACCCAGCCGTCGACCCGCCGACGCCCCGACGCGGTCGTGGTGACGTGCAGCAGGATGCTGGTGGTGCCGTCGCTGAACTGCAGCGTGAGCGCATCGGCCTCGCCGCGCACCGCTCCGAGCTCTCCCTCGACGAGGGTGAGCAGGGCGTACTCGCGGTTCAGGCCGTCGGCCGCGACGGCGGCGACCATGCGGTCGATCAGCCCGGCCGGCACCGGGTCGACCTCGCGCCACAGGGTGCGGAGTCGGGCGAACATCGCGGCGTCGTCGTGGTCGGTCATGCGATCCCCTCCCGTCGCGGTGCCGACGGTGCGTCGAGCAGAGCCCGGAGCTTCGCCAGGCAGCGGCTGCGGGTGGGGCCGATGCTGCCGATCGGCATGGCCAGGTCGGCGGCGAGGCGGGCGTAGTCGGGACGATCTTCGAAGGCGATCACGCGCAGCAGGCGCTGACAGCGCTCGGCGAGTCGCTGCACCGCTGCCCACAGGCGCCGGTTCTCGTCGTCGGTCGCGGCGTGGTCTTCGGCCGATGCCTGCTCGGGGAGCAGGGCGTCGAGGTCGTCGGCCTCGGCCGTGTCGACGCGGCCGTGCGCCTTGCCGACCTTCCACGCCTCGCGCCGAGCGGTGGTCGTGAGCCAGGCCGAGACCGCGCGCGGGTCGGCGATCGACCCGTCGCCCCGCACGAGCTGCAGCCACGTGGTCTGCACGACGTCTTCGGCCAGCGTGCGGTCGAGACCGTAGGCGCGCACGACGTGCCAGAGCACCGGCGTCATGAGACGCACCAGCTCATCCATCGCACGACCGTCGCCCTCGCGCCATGCCCCGAAGAGGTCGGCGGCCCGCTGCCAGCGTGCGGGACCGTCGTCCGGAGCAGGATCGAAGGCGGCGCCAGGTGCACCGTCGACCATGGAGCCCATTGTGATCACACACACCAGGAGCACGGCAAGAGCCTCCTGATACATGGACGGTGTCGATCTCCGGCCCGCTCGGACCGTTAGCGTGGAGGGGTGACCCCGACCCGCATCGATCGTCTCGTCGTCTTCGGTCAGATCGCGCAGGACCTGGCGCTCGCCGTCGACGAGCTCCCGGCGGTCGGCGCCTCGGCCGACGTGGGCGAGGCGCGATGGCTGCTCGGCGGCAAGGGCGCGAATCAGGCGGTCGGTCTGCGGCAGTTGGGTGCCGGGGTGGCGGCCGTCGGAGTCGTCGGCGACGATGCGATCGGGGCCGCGATGATCGCCGCACTCGAGCGCGATGGCGTCGACGTCGCCGGCGTCGTCCGCCGGGGTGCCACCTCGGTGCTCCTCGACGTCGTCGATCCGGATGCCGATCGGATGCTGTTCGAGCACACGCCCGCGTCGGCTCTGCTGACGCCTGACGACGTGGAGCGCGCGGCCCGATCGGTGCGAGAGGCGGATGCCGTGTGCCTGCAGGCGCAGCAGCCCGGCGATGCGCTGCTCGTCGCCGCACGGCTGGCTCGGCGGTCGGGATCGCTCGTCGCGCTCGACGGGGCGCCGGATGCCGCCTTCGCGGAGGAGCTCGTGTCGTGCGCTCACATCGTGCGCGCGGACGCGGCCGAGGCCGAGATGCTGGTCGGCTTCGCCCTGTCGGACCTCGCCGCGGGGCGGGAGGCGTGCCGCCTGCTGCGCGAGCGCGGCCCGTCCGTGGTGGCCGTGCAGGTGAAGGGCGAGGGCGATCTGGTCGCCTCGACCGCGGGAACGACCTTCCGCCCGTACGGCCAGGACGAGACGGTGGTCGACCGCACCGGCGGGGGCGACGCGTTCTTCGCCGGCCTGGTCCGCGCGACAGGTCTGGGGTGGTCTCTGGAGCGGACGGCGGACCTCGCCGCTCGTGCGGCCGCCTCCGTCGTCGCCCGTCTGGGCGGACGACCCGACCTCGTCGGCATGATCGCGGACTGAGATGTCGGCGCCCCCGGTTACAGTCGCCGTGTGTCGGAGCCGGTGCAGCAGTGGTGGGCGAGGAGACAGTTCTCGCGGGGGCTCGCCGTGCCCTACGAGGTCGGCACGTTCCGCGAGGCGTGGGGTTCCTATCCCGAGATCATCCGTCAGTATCATCCCGAACTGAATCACGGGGTCGTGCTGTCACAGGTGCCGCTCGCCGCCGACGTGCTCCTCTGTTGGGAGTGCGCCGTGGGGCACCGGTTCGCCGCCACCCCCACCGAGCAGCGCGAGAGGCCAGGACGCGTGCGACGCCGGTCGGCGTGGTGCCCCGAGTGCTCGGCCCTGGCGCGACCGCAGCCGGTGATCCTCGGCGAGGCGCGGGCGATCCCTGCGCGGCCGAAGAGGCGGGCGCCCGACGTGTGCACGAAGACGCCCGACCTCCCGAAGGGCACCGCTTTCGCCAGCGTGTGCGCGCCGAAACCCGCGTCGGCCGCCGAAGCACGTCTGCGTGCCGAGCTCGCCGCGCGCCTGACGTTCTCCGGCGGTCTCAACGCCGTCAAGGTGGCGCGACCGTTCTTCCGCCACACCGAGGTGTGGCCCGACATCCTCCTCCCCGAACTGCGCGTCGCGATCGAATACGACACCGTCGGTCGCTACGGACTCGAGCACGTCGGCAAGAGGCAGGATGCCGACCTGCGCAAAGACCGCGCTCTGCGCGGTGCCGGGTGGGAGGTGGTGCGGATCCGCACCGGCGCCCTCGAGCCGCTCGGGCCCTTCGACGTGTCGATGACGTCGCTCGGCGCGCGCGGCATGGCGCGAATCGTCGACCGGCTCCGTGAGATCCGCGGGGCGCTGATGGTCGATGCGTATCTGCGGTGACCGGTGGCCCGGCGTGCGGCGACGAGGGCCGCGTCTACTCCGTGTCGTCCGACGCCGCCCCCGCGGGTCCGCTGAGGATGAGGAGGATGCGGCGCAGGTGCATGACCGTGAGCACGCCCGGACCCATCGAGCTGCGTGAGTCGACCGTGCGATCGTCGACGCGCTCCAGGAGCAGGCGCACGGCCCGGGTGGCCTCCCCCCGCAGCCGGTGGCTCTCGCGCGAAGACGGGTCGTGCTGAGCGATGACGTCGGCCACCGCGTGGCAGGCGGCCGACAGCGGCTCGGGCAGGGCGGGGTCGAGCGGTAGAGCGGCCGGGCGCTCCCAGATCGTGTCGGCCGTGGCATCCGAGATGTCGCGGATGAGGTGGGCGATGCGATCGAGGGCCGCGAGCTGCTCGTGCATCTGCTGCGTCTCGCCGCGCGCGCCGCGCGCGCGGGGGTTGCCGCGACGGCTCTCGTCGGCCTCGGCGAGTGTCTCGCGCAGCGTCGCGGTGGTGTCGGCGAGCGAGGCGGCGTCGTCGGCCCAGTGCGTCCGCTCGGGCGGCCACGAGTCGGTCACGGCGTCTCCGATGTCGTGCAGGTGCCGGCTCAGCTGCGCACGGAAGGCGCCGACCCGGGCCGCGGCGACCTGCGTCAGCGGCGCCGGGGCGATCAGCACGTTCACCAGCAGGCCGACGATCACGCCGACCGCCATCTGCGCGAGGTATCCGAACGAGAAGTCCTCGGCGTCCTGACCGCCGATGACGAGCACGAACAGCGCCGCGATGGGCACGTACTCGCGGCCGGCGCCGAACCATCCGGTTCCCGAGAGCAGCACGCCGACGCCGATCACGAGCGGGATCGTCCACCAGGTCGGCCCGAGGGTGAGCGCCACGAGCGACGCGAGCCCGATGCCGGTGGCGAGGCCCAGGAGGGTCTGCAGGCTCGACCGCACCGATCCCATCAGCGTCGGATACATGCTCACGAGCGCGCCGAGCGGGGCGTAGTAGGGATACTCGTCGGCGACGCCCGGCATGTGCGGGGCGATGGTCCAGGCGAGCCCCACCGCGAGGGTGGTCTTCGCGACGAACAGCAGACGGGCGGGCAGCACGGCCTCGCGGAGCGCGCGGGCGAGGTCGGCCTGGCGTGCGCGGAGGGAGGTCTTCACGCCGAGCGACATTACGCGGCTCGGATCGCCGCCTCCTGCCGATCCCCTGGGAGCGCTACCGCGCAGAGCGACGCCGGCCGCCCCGGAGAGGACGACCGGCGTCGCCGGATCTCGGTTCGATCAGGGGACCGTCCGCCGGAAGGCGAGGAAGGAGACGACCGACAGCACGGCCACCGCCACGAGTCCCCAGAGGGCGAGTCCGAGGGCTCCCAGGTCGCCGATCGTGCGACCGACGTGCAGCCACAGCTCGAGCCGGGTGACGAAGAAGATGAGCCCGAGGAGCACGAGGGCGAGCGCGACGGCCACGATCGTCAGCACCACCGGGCCCCAGCTCTTGTAGATCGTCGCTCCGGTGAAGCCGAGCACGAACAGCAGCAGCGCGAGGGTGAAGAACACGACGAACGCGCCCGCCGGCCCGCCCTCCCACACCCAGGGCAGGTGGAACACGTAACCGTTGACGCCATACCCCTTCGTCGCGATCTCGATGGCCGCGCCGAGCAGGAACACCAGACCCAGCAGAGCGCTGCCGAGGACGGCCGTGGCCAGGGTGCCGAGGAAGAAGTCCCGGCGCGTGACGCTCATCGCCTGCGAGAACGGGAAGGTGTAGGTCATCGCCCCGATCCCGATCCCGAAGAAGTACCACAGGGGTGCCTGACCGCCGCCGCCGTACTTCGGGGTGTCGACGGGGATCATGGCGTAGATGATCACCGAGATCACCACCGCGGATGCGAGGATGATCAGGGGCACCCAGATGAACGTCTGACGGTTGATCAGCTGCAGGCGGATGACGTTGAGTGTGCGACGCATCAGCGGACTCCTTCCTTCACGGCGATGACTTTCGTGGCGGATTCCGCCTTCTGCGTCAGGCGGACGATCAACTGCTGCAGCGAGACCGGCGCCAGATCGAGACCGGATGCCGTGATCTCGGCGCGCTCGTCGGCCGAGACGCCGCCGAGCACGGTGATCGAGGCCACCCGTCCGAGGGATTCGCGGTGCAGGACCTCGCGCCCCGACGCCCAGGCGTCGACCTTCTCCGCGTCGCCGACGACGGTCACGGCACGGTCGCGCACGGCATCCGTATCGTCGTCGAGGAGGATCCGCCCGTTGTCGATCACGATGACCTTCTCGATGAGATTGGCGACCTCGTCGATGAGGTGCGACGACAGGATGATCGTCCGCGGGTGCTCGGCGTAGTCTTCGAGCAGGCGGTCGTAGAAGATCTGTCTGGCCACGGCATCGAGCCCGAGGTAGGGCTCGTCGAAGAACGTCAGGTCGGCGCGCGACGCGAGGCCGATGATGACGCCGACCGCGGAGAGCTGACCGCGGGACAGCTTCTTGATGGTCTGCTTCATCGGCAGCTGGAACTGCTCGATCAGCTGGTCGGCGAGCCCCTGGTCCCAGTTGCGGAAGAACAGGCTGGCGGCCTTGAACGCGTGACGCGGGTAGGCGTCGTCGGGGTACTTCTGGCTCTCGCGCACGAAGCAGACCCGGTCGAGCACGCGGGCGTTCTCGTAGGGCTGCTCGCCGAAGACCCTGACCTCGCCGGAGCTGGCGAAGTTCTGCGCCGTGAGGATCGACATGAGGGTCGTCTTGCCGGCGCCGTTGCGCCCGAGCAGGCCGTAGATCGCGCCTTCCTCCAGGCTCAGCGACACGTTGTCGAGTGCACGCTTGTCCTTGTAGCGCTTCGTGAGGTTCTGCACCTCGATGACGGTGGTCATGCGGGGGTCTTCCCTTCTGCGGTGGGCTCGATGGATGAGGGGCTCTGCGCGGCGCGCCGGCGGAGCAGGTCGGCGAGGTCGTCGGCGCTCAGCCCGAGCGTGCGGGCCTCGGCGAGGAGCGGGTCGATGTAGCGGTCAGCGAAGGCGGCGCGGCGTTCGCCGAGCAGCTGCGCCTTGGCGCCGGCGGCGACGAACATCCCGATGCCGCGGCGCTTGTACAGCACGCCCTTGTCGGTGAGCATGGCGACTCCCTTGGCTGCGGTGGCGGGGTTGATGCGGTAGAAGGCGGCGAGCTCGTTGGTCGAGGGCGCCTGCGCCTCCTCCCCCAGGGAGCCGTCGACGATCGAGTCCTCGATCTGCTCGGCGATCTGGAGGAAGAGCGGCTTGCCTTCTTCGATCACGAGTCCTCCACGGTGGTTCTTGGGTTAGTTACATGAGTAGGTAACCATGGAACCGTGTGCGTGTCAACCATCGGGGCGCGGCGTTTCGTCTCGTCGCCGCGCTCCTCGCTCGACGACCGGGGTCCGCGTATCAGCCGCGCAGGTCGCGAGCCCGCAGGGCGACGGCGGATGCCGCGACGCACACGAGCGCCAGTCCCCAGGTGAGAGCCAGGCCCGCGGCATCCGGCCCCTCGGCCAGCGGCGACTGCCGGTAGACCCAGGCGTACGGCGACAGCGCGTTCAGCCACTCGAGGTCGCTCGACTGCTTCGCGAGCGCCTGCAGGATGTACCCGAGCACGGCGATGCCCGCGCCGACTCCGGTCGCCCAGACGCGCCGCCCCGTCGCCGCCCCCGCGAGCAGCGCAGCGGAGGCCGTGAGGAAGGCCAGCCCGGCCAGCGCGGCGCTCGCGCCGACGATGCGCGCGGGTTCGAGGTCGAGGTCGGCCGGTCCGTTCAGCGCCTGGATCACCGCGCCCGAGAACACGGCCAGCCACAGCAGCCGCACCAGCACGCTCGCCGCCGACTCGAGGGCGTACTGCACGCGACCGATTCCGTGCGCGAGGTCGAGCTCCGCGCGACCGCTCTCCTCGGCGCCGGCCAGCGCCGCCGACCCCCACACGACCGCGGCGATCGTCAGGAGCAGGAAGCCCATGAGTCCGTAGAAGGTGCTCTGCGTGTAGCCCGCGCCGCTGGAGATCTGGTCGTATCCGAGCGTGTCGACGAGCTCCTTCGGCAGCGCGGCGAGCAGATCCTGCAGCTGTTCGCTGCCGCCCAGGCTCGGATACAGCGGGAGGTACAGCAGCAGCACGGCCGCGAGACCGAGCGTCCAGCCGAGCACTCCGCGCCACGACTCGCGCAGACTGCGACGGAGAACGGGAAGGATGCCGCTCATCGCGCGCCCTCCCGTCGCTCGCGCCGCGTTCGTCGCGTCGGCGTGGACCCGGCCGGCTGGGACTGCTTTGAGGAACCCGCGCTCGCGCCGTAGAGGCGCAACACCGACTCCTCCAGATCGGGCTCCTCGACCGACAGATCGCGCACCTCGAACCGGGCCAGCGCCTTCACGAACGGGTCGATCCCACCCTCGACCGTGCCCGAGACGTGGAGGACTCCGTCGGCGTCGTGCTGCTCCAGACCGCTCAGACCGGGGATGCCGTCGAGCACGCTCCGTGCCGCCGCGGCATCCGTCGCCAGCGCGGCCCGCACGCGACGCACCGATCCGAGCCGCAACGACGCCACGTCGCCGTCGGCGACGACCCGTCCGTTCGCGAGCACCGCGACCTCGTCGGCGGTCTGCTGGATCTCGCTCAGCACGTGCGAGCTGAGCAGGACGGTCTGCCCGGCGTCGCGCGCTTCGCGCACCATCGCGAGGAACTCGCGCTGCACGAGGGGGTCGAGGCCGCTCGTCGGCTCGTCGAGGATCAGCAGCTCCGGGCGGTGCATGAACGCCTGGATGAGCCCGACCTTCTGCTTGTTGCCCTTCGAGAGCGTGCGCACCGGGCGCGACAGGTCGACGCCGAGGCGCTCGGCGAGTCCGCGGGCGGTGCGCAGGGTGCCGGCGGTGTCGCGCGCGCCCGAGACCTGCGCATAGAACGACAGCATCCGGTGTCCGCTCGACCGCCCGTCGAGGCGCAGCTCGCCGGGCACGTAGCCGAGGCGGCGCCGCAGTGCCGCCCCGCCGCTCCGCGGGTCGGCGCCGAGAACCCGCACGGTGCCCGACGACGGGCGGATGACGTCGACGAGCGTGCGCAGCGTCGTCGTCTTGCCGGCGCCGTTGGGGCCGATGAGTCCGAACACGGTGCCCGGACGCACGGTCAGGTCGAGCTCGTGCAGGGCGATCCGGTGGCCATAGCGCTTGTGCAGTCGGCGGATCTCGATCGCATCGCTCATGATGCCGATCCCTTCTCCGCCCCGTCGGCGGGGAGCTGTTCCTCCTCGTCGGCGAGAGCCGCACGGGCTCCGTCGAGCAGGGAGGTCGTCGAATAGATGCCGTGCGTGAGGAGTTCCAGGGTCGGCACGGTCATGCGCCGGAGTCCGGCGGGGCTGAGCTGATCGGAGCCGAGCACGCGGGCCATCTGCGCACGCATGATCACCGGCCCGAGTCCGATCAGCGTGACCAGCAGGGTCGTCATGTCGGGGTCGCTCATCGGCTCGAGCATCCCCGTGTTGCGCTGGTCGTCGAGGATCGCGCGGGTGCCTGCGAGGAGGGCGTCGAAGAGCCGGTCGGCGGCCGCAGAGCCGTCGAGGAGCATGCGACCGAGGTAGTCGATGTACGGCCCGTAGCGCTCGATGTCGTGCATGGCCGCGCGGATGCGGTCTTGCGTGGGGGCCTCGATCACGACGTGCTCGTCGTCGATGAAGATGCTCACGACGTGGGCGTCGCATTCCGCGCGCAGGGTGTTCTTGTCGCCGAAGTGATGCACGATCAGCGCGGGGCTCACCTCGGCCTCCCGGGCGATCGACCGCAGGCTGGTCGCGTCGAAGCCGTCGCGGGCGAAGGCGCGGATGGCGGTGTCGCGGATGCGGGCACGAGCGGTGAGATCATCGGATGCTGAACGCATGTACAGTATGCTAAACAGCCGTTCAGCCGGGGTCAAGGGGTTGGCGCTCGTAGGGTGGAGAGGTGGATTTCCCGTACGCGCGGCTTCGTCGGAGGCCAGACGTCGAGGCCGAGAACCTTCAGGCCCACGACGCGACCGATCTGCTGCTGGTCGAGCGGGCGCTGTCGCGGGGAGCGGCCGGCGAGGAGATCGCCGTGATCGGCGACGGATACGGAGCGATCACCCTGGCGCTCACGGCCGCCGGCCGCCCAGGGGTTCGCGTGCACCAGGACGTGGTCACCGGACGACGCGCCCTGGAGCTCAACGCCGCCGACCTCGGGTTGTCGGGGTTCGCGACGCACGAGCTCGACGCCGGGCTCCTCGCGGGCGCGCGACTCGTTCTCCTGCAGCTGCCGAAGTCGCTCGCGGAGCTGGAGGAGATCACCGATGCCGTGGCGCGCTGGGCGGCGCCGGATGCCGTGCTCGTCGCGGGTGGCCGGGTGAAGCACATGACCCTCGCGCAGAACGAGGTGCTCGGGCGCCGCTTCGCGGTCGTGCAGCCGCAGCGGGCGGAGCGCAAGTCGCGCCTGATCGTCGCGTCCGAGCCGTTGCCCGTGCCCGCCGATCCGCCGTTCCCGGTCGCGGCGCCGCACGGAGGGCTCCAGCTGGTGGCGCACGGCGGGGCCTTCGCCGGGGCGAAGCTCGACATCGGCACGCGGGTGCTGCTCGACGTGCTCGGACTCGCGTCGGGGGCCCTTGGCGGATGGATCGCTGAGCCTGTCGAAGCGTCGGGGGCCCTTGGCGGATGGATCGCTGAGCCTGTCGAAGCGTCGGGGGCCCTTCGACAAGCTCAGGGACTCACCGGTGGCCAGGGACCCATTCGTGGCCAGGGACCCACCGGTGGCCAGGGACTCACTGGTGGCCAGGGACCCACTGGTGGCTGGAAGTCTCCCGGTGGCTGGGTCGCTGAGCCTGTCGAAGCGTCTCCGACCGTCGTCGACCTCGGATGTGGCACCGGTGCCCTCGCCGTCTCCTACGCTCTCGCCCACCCGTCGGCGCGGGTGATCGCGACCGACCGTTCTGCGGCGGCGGTCGCGTCGGCGCGCGCGACGGCCTCGGCGAACGGCGCGGCCGATCGGATCGAGGTCATGCATGACGACGCGGCATCCGAGCTTTCCGACGAAAGCGCCGACGTCGTGCTACTCAACCCGCCGTTCCACCTCGGCACGAGCGTCCACACAGGCGCCGCGACGCGGCTGTTCGAGGCCGCCGCCCGCGTCCTCCGCCCCGGCGGCGAGCTGTTCACGGTCTTCAACTCCTCGCTCGGGTACCGCGCCGAGCTGGCGAGGCTGGTCGGTCCGACCGAGCAGCTGCAGCGTACGCCGAAGTTCACCGTGACGCGCAGCATCCGCCGCTGACGAACGTCCGGGCTCGAGTCCGTGGGATGGACGTGGGCGGGCCACTTGCAGGTCGGGATCACACCTGCAGGTCGATTCGGCGGGTTTCAACCTGCAGATGTGCTTCCGACCGACGGGACGACCGGCCACACCAAGAGGCAGATGCGTCCGCGGCATCCGTCGTTGAACATATGACCAATTCCCCGGTCAGCGCGCGAAACGCCCGGGCGTCGCTCTGACCCGGATTTGCCCCTGAACAGCCATTTCGTTACGTTGATCTGTGGGCCTGACGGCCCCAAGACCAGTCCGCGACCGCGTCCTTCTTTCGATGAGCTGTGCTGCGAAGAGGCGCGGACGTACGGTCGATGCTCTGTCGCGGCGGATCCGACATCCGCCGTCCGCGCCGCCACAGCACCACTCGAACGGCCGGGAGCGTCACCCGGGCGTGACCGAAGCAGGCTCAGCCACCCGAAGGCCGAGCCGCAGGGGAAACGTGTCCGAAACCGCACTCGAAGCGCGCCATCTGTACAAGGTGTTCGGGAAGAACCCGAACCACGCCATCCGTCGGCTGAAGGCCGGTGAGACCCGCGACGCCGTCGCCGACGCGGGCACCGCCGCCGTCATCGACGCCAGCTTCACCGTCAACCGCGGGGAGATCTTCGTCATCATGGGACTGTCCGGCTCGGGCAAGTCCACCATCATCCGGATGCTGAACGGCCTGCATCCCGCGACCGACGGCACCGTCACCGTGGCCGGCGACCCGATCACCGGCATCCCCGGCTCTCGTCTGCGCGAGATTCGCCGCGACCGCATCTCGATGGTGTTCCAGCACTTCGCCCTGCTGCCGCACCGCACCGTCGCCGCCAACGTCGCCTACCCGTTGGAGCTGAAGGGCACAGCCAAGGCCGAGCGCCTGGCGAAGGCCGACGAGATCCTGACGCTCGTCGGACTCGACGGCCTCGGCGACAAGATGCCGTCGGAACTCTCCGGCGGCATGCAGCAGCGCGTCGGCATCGCCCGCGCGCTCGCGGCCGACAGCGACATCCTGCTCATGGACGAGGCCTTCAGCGCGCTCGACCCGCTCATCCGCCGCGAGATGCAGGAGCAGCTGCTCGAACTGCAGCAGAAGCTCCAGAAGACCATCGTGTTCATCACCCACGACCTGAACGAGGCCATGTTCCTCGGCGACCGGATCGCCGTGATGCGCGACGGCCGCATCGTGCAGATCGGCACGCCCGAAGACATCCTCATGGACCCCGCGAACGACTACGTCGAGCAGTTCGTGCAAGACGTCGACCGCGCCCGCGTGCTGACCGCAGCGAACGTGATGGAGCGCCCGCGCCCCGTGGTCGCCGAGACCGCAGGACCCCGCACGGCCCTGCGCCAGATGCGCGACAGCTACATGTCGGCCACCTATGTCGTGGGCCGCGATCGCAAGCTCGTCGGCATCGTCACCGATCGGGATGCCGTGAAGCTGGTGCGCCGTGGAACTCCCACACTGCGCGACATCATCAAGCCCGTGCCGCAGAGCGTGCGCGAAGACGAGGTGCTCATGAACCTGTTCGTGCCGTCGGTCGAGTCGCCGGTGCCGCTCGCCGTGGTCGACGGCGAGGGACGGCTCACCGGCGTCATCCCCCGCATCACCCTGCTCGCCGCGCTCGGCCCCGGCCCGGGTGCGACCGGCGAGCTCACCCTGCCGCTGCTGCCCATGCCGCAGGCCGAGATCGACGCCGTGCTCGACGACGGCTGGACCGCCCCTTCGACAGGCTCAGGGACCCAGGACCCGTACTCAGGGTCTCAGGCTTCCCCGGTCGTCGAGCGCGGAGCGCTGCACCGAGACGAAACGACGCTGACGAAGGGAGCCCGCTGATGGACGGCTTCCGCATCCCGCTCGGCAGCTGGGTCGAGGGCGGCGTCGACTGGATCAGGACGAACCTCGACGGACTGCTCGATGTCGTGTCGTTCGTCGTGACGTTCCTCGTCGACGGCCTCACGTCGCTGCTGCTCCTGCCGTACTTCTTCGTGGTGATCGCGCTCGCCGCGCTCGTCGCCTGGCTCGTGCGCTCGTGGCAGCTCGCCGTCGGCACCGTCATCTCGTTCGCGCTCATCGTCGCGATGGGTCTCTGGGTTCCCGCGATGCAGACGCTCGCGCTCGTGCTGGTCGCCGCCCTCGTGGCGGTGGTCATCGCGGTGCCGCTCGGCATCTGGTCGGCTCGCAACGCCACGGTGCGCGCCGTGCTCAAGCCCGTGCTCGACTTCATGCAGACGATGCCCGCCTTCGTGTACCTGATTCCGGCGATCGTGTTCTTCAGCATCGGCGTCGTCCCGGGTCTCGTGGCCACGGTCATCTTCGCGCTTCCTCCGGGTGTGCGTCTGACCGAGCTCGGCATCCGTGGCGTCGACGCCGAGACGGTCGAGGCAGGTCAGGCCTTCGGTGCGACACCCGCGCAGATCCTGCGCGGCATCCAGCTGCCCCTCGCCATGCCCACGATCCTCGCCGGCATCAATCAGGTGATCATGCTCGCCCTGTCGATGGCGGTCATCGCCGGCATGGCCGGAGCCGACGGGCTCGGCAAGATGGTCGTCGAGGCGATCTCGACCGTGAACATCGCGAAGGGCGTCGAGGCCGGACTCGGCGTCGTCCTCATCGCGGTCTTCCTCGACCGCGTCACCGCGGCTCTCGGAACCCTCGGTCAGCATCCGGCATCGCTGCTCGCCCTGCTGCGCACCGGTCGTGGCCGGCGTGAGACGGATGCCGTCGCCGCGGCATCCGCCCCCGTCTCGAGCACCGAGGCGCCCGTCGACGAGAAGGAGCTCCAGAATGCGTAAGCGCACGATCACCACCCTCGCGGCCATCGGTGCCGCGGGCGTCCTCGCCCTCTCGGGCTGCGCGTCGGACGGCGCCGGCGGCACGATCGAGCTCGGCGGAGGCAGCGGTGGCGGTGGCGGCGGCGGTGGAGCCAAGGGCACCATCACCCTCGGCTTCCTGCCCTCGTGGACCGACGGTCTGAGCACGGCGTATCTGCTGCAGGATCAGCTGCAGAAGATCGGGTACGACGTCGAGATGAAGACGCTCACCGAGGCAGGGCCGCTGTACACCGGTATCGCCCAGGGCGACGTCGACGTGTTCCCGTCGGCGTGGCCCGAGGTCACGCACGCCGAGTACATGGAGACGTACGGCGAGTCGATCGACGATCTCGGCACGTACTACGACAACGCGCGGCTCACGATCGCCGTGCCCGAGTACTCCGAGCTCGAGACGATCGACGACCTGGCGGATGCCGACCTCGGTCGGATCTACGGCATCGAGCCGGGTGCCGGACTCACCGCGCAGACCCAGAAGATGCTGCCCGAGTACGGTCTCGACGGCGAGTACGAACTCGTGACCTCGTCGACCGCGGCGATGCTCACCGAGCTGAAGTCGGCGACCGAGAAGCAGGAAGACATCGTGGTGACGCTGTGGCGACCGTTCTGGGCCAACGACGCGTTCCCGGTGAAAGACCTCGAAGACCCGAAGGGCGCCATGGGCGAGGCCGAAGGGCTGCACTTCCTCGGCACGAAGGGCTTCGCCGACGAGTTCCCCGAGGCGGCCGACCTCATCTCGCAGATCGTGCTGGATGACGAGCAGTACGGCTCGCTCGAGGATCTGGTCGTGAACGAGTACGGCGAGGGTCAGGAAGCGGATGCCGTCGACGCGTGGCTCGAGGAGCACGGCTCGGACTTCGACTGGGTCGTCGACTGACCTGATCCTCACTGCCTGACGCGCGATGGGCGGGGATCCACTGCGGATCCCGCCCATCGCTGTCGACGCTTCCGAAGGAGATCACGCGTAACGAAGGAGCCGCTGCGAGAATCCGTCCTTCGTTGCGGGAGATCTCCTGCACAGCGTGCGGGGCGCAACCCCCTTCGACGCCGGAGAAGCCGGACGTAGCCTGACCGCATGGACGGGTTCGCGGCGGTCGACTACGGGTTCGCCCGCGAGGTGCTGCAGCGCGGCATCGCGGCGCTGTACCTCGTCGCCTTCGTGTCGACCCTGAACCAGTTCCGCCCGCTCCTCGGCGAGCACGGACTCCTCCCGGCCCCCGACCTTCTCGCGTGGATCATGCAGAAGAAGGAGCGGCGTCGGCTGCTGCATCCGTCCCTGTTCCTCCGTATCCGCTACACCGACCGCCGCCTCGTCGCCCTGTGCTGGTGCGGCATCGCGGTCGCGGCGCTGCTGGTGGCCGGCATCCCTCAGCTCGCAGCCCCGTGGGTGCCGATGATCGCCTTCCTCCTCCTCTGGCTCGGCTACATGTCGATCGTCAGCATCGGGCAGACGTTCTACTCGTTCGGGTGGGAGATGCTGCTGCTCGAGTGCGGGTTCCTGGCGGCGTTCCTGGGGTCGAACGATCAGCCGCCGCCGACGGTCGTCATCGTGCTGTTCTGGTGGCTGGTGTTCCGGTTGGAGTTCGGCGCCGGCATGATCAAGATCCGCGGCGGGCGCGAGTGGCGCGACCTGACCGCGATGACGTATCACCACGAGACGCAGCCGATGCCCGGGCCGCTCAGCCGGCAGGCGCACCTGCTGCCGCGCTGGTTCCACCGGCTCGAGGTGGTCGGCAATCACTTCGCGCAGCTCGTCGTGCCGTTCTTCCTGTTCGTTCCGCTGCTGTCGATCTGGATCCCCCGCGACTGGCCCCCTGAGCTCGTCGAAGGGCCGCTGATCATCGGCACCGTCGCCGCCGCGATCGTCATCGCCACGCAGGTCTGGCTCGTGGTGACCGGCAACTTCGCCTGGCTGAACTGGGCGACGATCGTGATCGCGTTCTCGGCGGTCGCGCTCCCGGGTGTCGGCTCGCCGCCGGCGGAGAGAACGGATGCCGGCGCGCCCTGGCCCGGCATCCCGCTGTACTGGTTCGTGATCACCGCCGCCGTCGGCATCCTGGTCGCGGCGCTGAGCTGGCCGGCGCTGCGCAACCTGTTCGCCCGGCGGCAGCTGATGAACGCGAGCTTCAACCGCTGGCAGCTCGCCAACGCCTACGGCGCGTTCGGCACGGTGACGAAGGAGCGCATCGAGCTCGTCGTGGAGGGATCGGCGTCCGACGACGGCGACGACTGGGCGGAGTACGAGTTCAAGGGCAAGCCCGGCGACGTGAGACGGATGCCGCGGCAGTTCGCCCCATACCACCTGCGGCTCGACTGGCTGATGTGGTTCCTGCCGCTGGGGCGTTCGCTCGACGACTGGTTCACGGTCTTCCTGCTGCGACTGCTCGAGGCGGATGAGCCGACGCTCGCGCTCCTGCGTGTCGATCCGTTCGACGGCGCGCCGCCGCGCCGGGTGCGGGTCGTGTCGTACCGCTACCGCTTCGCGACGCGCGCGGAGCGCCGGGCCGAGCGTGTGCGCTGGGTGCGCACCGGCCGCCGACCGGTCCTGGGGCCCCTCGCCCTCCGGTGACCCCGCCTGCGCGATTCGAAAACGATCAGAGGTCTCCCGAGCCGCGCAGGAGATCGCGCGACAGCATCCCGAACCGTTGGCCCATGCGTTCATAGCCCTCCGCATCCGGATGCAGGCCGTCGGGAAGCAGCCCCTCGTCAGCATCCGGTTGGATGACCTCGGCCCGCAGCTCGAGGATCTCGGCGCCCAGGCGACCGCAGCCGCCGAGTCCAGCGGCTACACCGTCACGCGGTAGAGGAGGCTGACCCGATTCGAAAGCGATCAGGCGCCGAGCGCAGCGAAACGCCCCGCCCGGGGTGCGAACCCCGGACGGAGCGTTCCGTTCCGCTCGACGTCGATCAGCTGACCTTCTTCCGATACGAGATGATCGCGAGCACGTAGGCCACGACCAGGATGCCGACGCACCAGGCGAGCGCGATCCAGATGTCGTCGCCGACGGGCTGCTCGGCGAACAGCGCCTGGAGCGTGTTCACGATCGACGTGACGGGCTGGTTCTCGGCGAACCAGCGCACCGGTCCCGGCATCGTGTCGGTGGGCACGAACGCCGAGCTGATGAACGGCAGGAAGATCAGCGGGTACGAGAACGCGCTCGCTCCGTCGACCGTCTTCGCGCTGAGTCCGGCGATGATCGCCAGCCACGTCAGGGCCAGGGTGAACAGCAGCAGGATGCCGATGGCGCCGAGCCACGCGAGCACACCCGCTCCGGTGCGGAATCCCATCAGGAACCCGACCGCGAAGATGATCGCGAGGGTGATGGCGTTCGCGGTGAGCGACGTCAGCACGTGCGCCCAGAGGACGCTGGACCGCGCGATCGGCATGGAGTGGAACCGCTCGAAGATGCCTGACTGCATGTCGGTGAACAGCCGGAACGCCGTGTAGGCGATGCCGGATGCGATCGCGATCAGCAGGATGCCGGGCAGCAGGTAGTTCACGTAGTTCTCGGAGCCGGTGCTGGTGCGCAGCGCCCCTCCGAAGACGTACACGAACAGGAGCATCAGCGCGATCGGGGTGACCGCCGTGGTGATGATCGTGTCGGGGCTGCGGAAGATGTGCCGCATCGAGCGGCCGGTGAGTGTCGCGGTGTCCGCGGCGAAGTGCGTGCTCATGAGCGGTTCTCCATGTTCTGGGGCGCTTCGACAGGCTCAGCGACCCAGCCGTCCTGGGCCCCTGAGCCTGTCGAAGGGCCTGAGCCTGTTGAAGGGGACGGGCCGATCAGGGTGAGGAAGATCTCCTCGAGGGTGGGCTGCTTCTCGACGTACTCGACCTTCGCGGGAGGCAGCAGGGCCTTCAGCTCGGCGAGCGTGCCGTTCGCGATGATGCGGCCCTCGTGCAGGATCCCGATGCGGTCGGCCAGCTGCTCCGCCTCGTCGAGGTACTGCGTGGTGAGCAGCACGGTCGTTCCCGTGTTCGCGAGCTCCTTGACGACGGTCCACACCTCGATGCGGGCCTCGGGGTCGAGTCCGGTGGTGGGCTCGTCGAGGTAGATCACCTCGGGGTCGCCGACCAGGCTCATCGCGATATCGAGCCGGCGCCGCATTCCGCCGGAGTACGTGCCAACTTTGCGTGCTCCGGCATCCGTCAGACGGAACGTCGCGAGCAGGTCGTCGGCGACCTTTCCGGGTTCGGGCAGGTGGCGCAGCTTGGCGACGAGCACGAGGTTCTCGCGTCCGGTCAGGATCTCGTCGACCGCGGCGAACTGACCGGTCAGGCTGATCGATTCGCGCACCCGCAGGGGCTCGGCGGCGACGTCGAATCCCTGCACGGCGGCGGTGCCGGCATCCGCTCGGAGCAACGTCGAGAGGATGCGCACCATGGTGGTCTTGCCGGCGCCGTTCGAGCCGAGGAGCGCGAAGATCGACCCCTTCTCGACCTCGAAGTCGACTCCGCGCAGGACGGGGAGGTCTTTGTACGACTTCTCGATGCCGCGCACCGAGATGGCTGCATCCGTCATGATTCCTCCTTCTTCCTCGCATCTGCGACCGCCTTGTTCAGGCGGGCGCGTTCCTTGTCGACCCACTGGGTGCCGCCGTACGCCTCGGCGTAGGTCTCGGCGAATTCGACGGGGTCGTCTCCGACGATGTCGCCGATGGGGGTGCGGTCGATCGCGGCGCGCTCCCACAGGTCGGCGAGGTCGAGGAAGATCTGCACGAGGGTGTCGCCGTCGGTGATGCCCCCGTAGTACATCGTGTAGCGGTGCTGCGCCTCGGCCACCTGGCGGTAGGGCTCGGGCAGCGCCTCGATGCGGGCCTTCGCCTGCTTGTACTGCTTCTTCTGCTCGAGCGATCCGGTGAGCGCTTCGATCCATTTCGCGGCCATGTCAGTTCTCCTTGTCGTGTGCGTTACGGGTGTTCAGCTGTTCGATGTGCGTCTTGAGGAAGCTCCAGGTGCTCCAGAAGTCCTCGAGCTCCTGGGTGCCCGCTTCGTTGAGCGAGTACACCTTGCGGGGCGGGCCCTTCTCGCTCGGGACCTTCTCGACGTCGACGAGCTTCTTCTGCTCGATCCGCACGAGGAGTGCATAGATCGTGCCCTCGGCGATGTCGGTGAACCCGTGATCGCGCAGTCGCGCGGTGATCTCGTATCCGTAGGCCGGCTGCTCGGCGAGGAGGGCCAGCACGATGCCCTCCAGAGTGCCTTTGAGCATCTCGGTCATCTGCTTGCCCATGACGCTCCCTTCCTGATGTTCGGTACTCAGTGTTGCTGGGTACCAGTACAAAGTAACACTAGGTACCGGTACTTAGCAACACCGAATACTGAGGTCGCGCACGCACTGCGAAAGAGATCGCACGCTCTGAAGGATTAATACCCGGAACGGCTCCTGCAGACCGTGTGATCTCCTTCAGGCCGAGCGGGAAGCGGATGCTGCGCTCAGGGTCCGATGAGGCGGCGCTCGAGCCGGGCAGGGCCCGGATCAGGCCGTGAGCAGCGGCAGGTAGATGTCGTCGACGAGCGACACCAGATCGGTGTGCGGCAGGGGAGCGGAGGCGAGGAAGAGACGCATCCGGAAGAGGTCGAAGAGCACGTCTCGCACCGAGGTGGCGACGGGCCCATCCGAGAGCTCGCCTCGGCGACGCGCGTCGGCGAGGATCCGATCCACGGTCGACGGGGTCTGCGCGAGGAACTGATCGCGGATGTCCTCAGGGCGCATCCCCTCTGCGGCGAATCCGCCGGCGACCACGCTGAACATCGCGAGGTAGCGCTCGGGTCGCGCGTTCGCCTGCTCGAGCAGGGCGATCAGATCGCCGCGCAGGCTTCCGGTCTCCGGCACGGTGAGTGCGCTCTCCTTGCCCTGCCGGGCGAGGGTGGCAGCGAGGAGGTCCTGCCGGGTGGGCCAGCGCCGATAGAGCACGGGCTTGCTCGTGCTCGCCCGCTCGGCGACGGCGTCGAACGTGAAGCCGCTGTACCCGGCTTCGAGCAGCTGCTCCCACGCCGCGGACAACAGTGCCGCTTCGAGTTCATCGCCGCGACGACGGCTGGGTCGGCTCGGTCGGCCGGGCTCCGAAATAAGATCCACTTGCGTATCCTACCTGACCGTGCTTTCCTTTAAGAAACAGTTTCGTTTCTTAATTAGGAGAAGTCATGAATGCCGTTCAGCTCGTCTTCCTCGCCGGCATGGTCGGCTTCGCGATCTACCGGCAGACCCGTGTCGGCCCTGCGGGTGGTCCCGGGCGCTTCACGATGGCGCTCCTGTACGGAGCGATCGGTCTGATGAGCGTGGCCCTGACGGGGTGGGTGCTGCCCGGCGACTCTCGCGGCTGGCTCGTCCTGGCGATCGGCATCGCTCTCAGCGCGGTGGTGGGAGTGGCCCGCGGGCTGCTCACCCGGGTCTGGACAGACGAGAACGGTCGAGCACTGCGCCAGGGAACCTGGCTGACGGTGTCGCTGTTCGTCGGGATGATCCTCGTGAAGATCGCGATCACGGTCTTCGCCCAGCTCTCCGGCATCCCGACCGGGTCGAGCTTCGCGCAGGTGCTGCTGATCGTGGCGGTCATGATCGCCGTGCAGGCCGAGATCGTGCATCGTCGCGCGCAACGTCTGACGCAGGGCGAGCGCGCCCCGCTGACGGATGCTGTCCGCGCCTGACTCCGGCCGGGACAGGGCCAGGGGAGCCAGGCGCGAACAGGTCTCTGCGCGCTACGCGCGCGTCGCGCCCGAGAACGTCTGCACGACGCGCGACTCGAGGCGCGGGATGATCTCGCCGAAGCCGAGGCGCTGGAAGTGCTCCGAGGCGCGATGGGCGGCGAAGGCGTCGTCGTCGACGTACACCTCGACGATCACGAACCGCTCCGGGGCGAGCACGTCCTGGGTCGCCTCGTACGAGACATTGCCCTCCTCCGAGCGGCTCGCGGTCGCGAGCTCGGCCAGCAGGGCACGCACCGTGTCGGCCTCGCCGACGCGGGCGACGTAGCGGGCGATGACGAGCAGCGGATCGGTCACAGCGGCAGGCCCAGCTTTCCGGGGTTGAGGATGTTCTGCGGGTCCAGGCTCTTCTTGACCTGTTCGAGCACAGCGTATCCGGCCCCGAGCGACTCGCGCATGTACGGGCCACGCAGCAGGCCGACGCCGTGGTGGTGGCTGAGGGTGGCGTCATGGCGCAGCAGCACGGCGTTCGCGGCATCCCACGCCTGGCGGTACCAGTCGGCCCGACGAGCGGGGTCGACGTCGCCGCGGAGCGAGAAGTAGAGGCAGGCGCTGTCGACGTACGCGTGCGACTGGTGCGCCGACCCGGCGAGTGTGCCCGGCACCGACGAGAGCGCCGCGACGACCTCGTCGTAGATCGCCGGGAGGTCGCGCCAGCGGCCGATCATCTCGAGCGTGTCCGACACGAATCCCGGTCCGGGCGTGAAGCCCTCGGAGCTCTTGCCCGTGAGGTACCGGGTGTCGAGCCACCGCTCGAAGATCGCTTCGCCGTCGAGCGGCGCCCCACCGACCCGCTCGCACTCCTCGCGGGCGATGTCGAGGCCCGCGTCGACCAGCCCGGTGGGTCCTTCGTCGGCGATCAGCAGGACGTTGGTCTCGGGAAGCCCGAACTGCACGCCGCTCTCGAGCTCGTCGTACAGGCGGAGCGCCGCCGGCGTCGCTCCGGCCTGCAGGATGCGGCGGCAGGCGTCGAGCCCCTCGGCGAAGCTGCCGAAACCGTAGGCGACGGCGCGGGCGTACTCGGGCAGGCGGTGGAGCTTGAGCCGCACCCGCACGATGACGCCGAGCGTCCCCTCGGAGCCGACGAAGAGCTGCATCAGGTCGGGGCCCACCGCGGCGCGCCCCGCATCGCCCACGGTGATGAGCGTGCCGTCGGCGAGCACCACGTCGAGGCCGAAGACCATGTCTTCGATCTTCCCGTAGCGCGTGGAGAGCTGACCGGCACCGCGGCACGCCACCCAGCCGCCGACGGTGCTGATCGCGAACGACGAGGGCCAATGGCCCGTGGTCATGCCGTGGTCCTCCTGGATGCGCTTCTCGAACAGGTCGCCGAACATGCCGGCCTCGACCTCGACGATCTGACTCGTCTCGTCGAAGCCGAGGAAGCGGTCGAGCCCGCACACGTCGAGCACGATGCCGCCCCGCAGCGGCAGGGCGGCGCCGGTCACGTTGCTGCGCCCCGCCGAGACGGTCACCGGGATGCCCTCGGCCGAGGCGATGCGCAGCACGCCCTGCACCTGCTCGACGGTCGACACCCGCACGATGACGCCCTCCGGGGTGCCCGGGTCGCCGGCGGTCTCGGCGATCATCGTGCGCGCCCACCAGTCGCGGGTGGCGGCGATCACGTCGTCGCGGGCGACGAGCACCTCGTCGGACGTCTCGCCCAGGCGCTCCACCGTCTCGGCCGAGACGCTCACCACGTCGGTCTGCAGTCCGGTGCCGGCCTCGGATGCCGCGGCGTCGGGGCTCAGGCGCGCGACCCAGTGCGGCACGGTCGGGGCGCCCACGGTGTAGTTGCCCCGGTTGTATCCGCGGACGATGGCTTCTCGGCTGATCATTGGTGTGCTCCTTCCGCGACGCCGGTCAGGACGTCGCGCTCGCGGGCGATGGTGGTGAGGTAGTGGTCGATCTGGCGCTCGAGCTCGGCGTCGTCGAAGCCCAGTTCGCGCTGCAGCAGCTCGCCGACGCGGCGCGCGGCACCGCCCGAGGCGTCGCGGGCAGCGAGCCGTGCCCGCGTGCGCCGCGAGAGCACGTCGTCGATCGAGCGCGCGAACTCGTAGCGCGCCGAGAAGACGACCTCGCCGGCCCGGTACGGCAGTCCGTCGATCAACGGCTCCTGCAGGGCCGGCTCCGACGCGAGGAGGGTCGAGACGACCGCCGCCTGGGTGCCGTAGCGCTCGCCGAGGTGGGCCTGCAGCCCGCCGGTCGCGGTGATGGACTGCGGGTCGTATCCCGCTGCTCCGAGCAGCGGCGCGTCTTTCGTGCGACAGCGTCGCGTGGTGCCGAGCACCTTCTGGGCGGCGTCGATCGTCTGCTCCGCCATGTGGCGGGCCGTGGTGAGCTTGCCGCCCACGACCGTGACCAGCCCGTCGGGGTCGACGCGGATCTCGTGGTTGCGCTTCACCTCGCGGGTGGCGCCGCCGGGAGGGGCGACGAGCGGCCGCGTGCCGGCGATGCTGCCCAGCACGTCGTCGGGCGTCAGGTCGGTGTCGAGCGCCGATGCCGCGCCCTCGAGCAGGAAGTCGCGCTCCTCGCGCGTGCAGTGCACGTCGTCGAGGTCGCCGGAGTAGTCCTCGTCGGTGGTGCCGAGGTAGGCCGTGTCGCCCCATCGGGTGATCGTGGCGCGGCGCGCGCGCCCGGGCACCGGGATCGTGATGGTGCAGTCGTTGCGGATCTTGAGCCACGGCACGACGATGTGCACGCCCTTCGCGGGGCGGATGTTCGGCGTCTCGACGTCGTCGGCCGCGCCCGTCCATTCCCGCAGCCACGATCCGGTCGCCACGACCACTGCGCGCGCGTCGACGCGGATGTCGGCGCCGTCGGCTTCGACGCGCACGCCGGCGACCCGGCGCCCGGTGCGCACCACCTCGGTCACCTTCGCGCCGTTGAGCACGACCGCGCCGTGGAACGCGGCCGTGCGCGCGACCGTGAGGGTCAGCCGCGCGTCGTCGGCGCGCGCGTCGAAGTACATCAGCCCGCTCTTCAGCGCGTCGGCGCGGAAGGTCGGGCAGTGCGAGAGCACCTCCTGCGGGGTCAGCTTCTGGTGCAGCACCCCCTCCCGCCAGCCGCCGGCCAGGTCGTAGCTCCACAGCAGCGCCTCGAAGCCCTTCGCGAGCCGCGGGTCGAACACGCCGTCGCTCGACAGCACCGGGAAGAGGAACGGCAGCCGCTGCACCAGGTGGGCGGCGTTCTTGCGCAGGCGCTGGCGTTCGAGCAGCGAATGCCGCACGAGCGGCAGGTTGCCCTGCTCGATGTAGCGCAGCCCGCCGTGGATCATCTTCGACGACTTCGACGACGTGCCCGACGCGAAGTCGTCCTTCTCGAGCAGGGCGACGCGGTAGCCGCGCAGCGCCGCGTCGAGGGCGGCGTAGGCGCCGGTGATCCCTCCGCCGACGACGACCACGTCGAACGGGCCGTCCTGCAGCTGCGCGATCGCCTCTGACCTGCGGTGCAGACGCGGTTCCACCGCCATGGCGGCCTTCACGGCATCCGGTCTTCTCATCGGGAGCAGATTCACTGCTGTTCCTCTCTCATCGTTCGGCGACTTCTCGCCAGCATCAGTTCCGCATCGATCACGTGCGCCCACTCGCGTCGGCGCACGGCACGTTCGTCCGCCGACGTCGACGGCACGAAGACGTCGGGCGCGGGAATGGTCGCGACCGCCGCGTCGAGGTCTTCCCAGAGCAGCCCCGACCCGGCGAGGAAGGCGGCACCGCGCAGCGACGCGGCCTTCGCCCCGGGCGGCCGCAGGAGGGGGATGCCGGTCGCGTCGGCCTGGAGCTGCAGGAAGGGATCGCTGGCCGAGAGCCCGCCGCCCACGATGACCTCGTCGACGGTGGTCGCGGCGGCGGTCGCGGTCTGCTCGACCGTCGTGGTCACGGAGTGCGCGATGCCCTCGAGCACCGCGCGGGCGAGGTCGGCGCGAGTGGTTCCGAGGCCGAGCCCGGTGAACGACGCGCGCGCGTCGGCCTCCTCGGGCGCGCGCAGTCCGGTGAGGCTCGGCACGAACCAGGTGTCGGAGGGGCCGTCCGCCTGCTGCGCCAGGCGTGAGACGTCGGCCGGCGCGTCGAAGAGTCCGATGCCGCGGCAGAGCCATTCCAGGGCGGAGCCGGTGTTGGCGGTGAACGACTCGAGGGCGAACGACGACACGCCATCGCGGCGCGCGGTGACGATCGACGTCACCGGTCCGATCGCCGGCGCCGGGGGAGTGCTGCCGACGAGCACGTCGACGAAGCTGCCCGTGCCGTGCACGCACAGCACCTGGCCGCGGCGGATCGCCCCGAGGCCGATGCCGCCGGCGAGCTGGTCGCCGACCGCGGCGAGGATCGGCACGGCGATGCCGAGAACCGCGGGTGCGGTGGTGGCGAGGTGCGAGACGTCTTCGCGGAGCTCGGGGAGGATGTCGTCCGGGCAGCCCAGCGCAGCGATCCAGTCGTGGGCGTAGCGGTGCTCGGAGAGCACGTACCCGCCCGTGGCCGCGGCCATCGATGCGGTCGCGACGTGGGTGCCGTCGGCGGCGAGGCGGTTCAGCAGCCAGGTCTCGATCGTGCCCAGCCGCAGCGCGCCCGCGGCGTGGCATCGCGCGACCTCCGGATCGCGCGCGAGCACGTCGGCGGCCCAGAGGAAGGGCGAACGGATGCCGACGCCGCGGCCGACCGAGGCGCGCAGTCTGTCGTCCCACTCGGGCGCGAAGCCGCCGAGGCGCCCCGCGAAGCGCGTGTCCTGCCAGCTGACGGCGGGTGCGAGCGGCAGACCCGTGCGTTCGTCCCACAGCACGGCCGTCGCCCGCTGCGTCGAGAGGGCGACGGCGTCGATCGCCGATCCCGCCTGCCGGGCGGCGGCGATTGCGGAGCGTGCCGCATCGATCGTGTGGGTGAGGATCGACATCGCGTTCTGCTCGACGACACCGCGGGGCCCGGGCTCGATGCTCAGGCGGCGGTAGGCGATGTCGCGGACGACGCCGTCCTGGCCGACCCAGGCGGCGCGGGTGCCCGTCGTGCCCGCGTCGATCGACAGGATCGCGCGCGCAACTCTTCCGGGATCAGCCACCACAGAACTCCTTCGGTCCTCCGGCCGTCTGGTCAGTGGTCTGACCTCTTGCCAACGTGTGATGGCGATGCTAGCATCGCCGTGTGTCACTGTCGACCCCCACACCAGCGAACCCGTCCGCCCTGCCGAGCGGGGTCATCCCCGCCCTGCCGACTCCCCTGACGCTCGATCGGCGGCTCGACGACGCAGCCCTCCGGGCCGTCATCGACCGCGCCGTCGGCAGCGGCGTCGACGGGCTCCTCCTCCTCGGCTCGTCGGGCGAGGTCGCCTCGCTCGGCGCAGACGTGCGCGAGCGGGCGGTCGAGGTCGGTCTCGAGGCGGCCGCAGGCCGCGTGCCCGTGATCGTGGGCGTCGCCGCCACCGACGCGCCGCAGACGCGTGCCACGGTCGAGCGGCTCGGACGCCTCCCGATCGCCGGGGTCCTGGTCGCTCCCCCCTCCTATGGCACGATCGACCAGCGCGGCGTCATCGCCCTCTACGAGGATGTCGCCTCGGTCGCCCGCCAGCCCGTGCTCGGCTACCACATCCCCGCGTTCACGGGCGTGCGTCTCGAGCCGGCCACGGTCGCCCATCTCGCCCGATCCGGCGCCCTGTCGGGCGTCAAGGACTCGAACCGCGACCTCGAATACCTCCAGCAGATCATCGCCCTGCGCGACGAGACCGACCGTCCGTGGCACACCTACGTGGGCACCGACTCGCTGGTGCTGCCCAGCATCCTGCTCGGAGCCGCCGGAGGGATCACCCTGGCCGCCTCGGTCGCGCCGTCGTGGGTCGTGGAGCTCGTCGCCGCGGTGCGCGCCGGCGACCTCTCGACGGCACGCCGTTCCCAGGCCCGTCTCACGAAGCTCATCCTCGCGCTGCGTCGAGGCCCGTTCCCCGCCGGCGCGAAGGGCGCGTTGGCTCTGCAGGGCATCGCCACCCCCACGCTGGCCGCGCCTCAGACCGGCCTGTTTGACGACGAGCTGCGCGACCTCGCCGCCGTCCTCGCTGACCTCGGCGTCCCCGACCTCGAAGCCCTCGTCGGGCATGCATCGAAGGAGCACAGCTGATGTCGCACGGAGCCGTGCTCGTCGAGAGCATCGAGGTGTTCCCGGTCCGGGTGCCGCGTCGCGGGGTCTTCGCGCTGCAGCGCGGCGACTCCGACCAGTCGTCGTGGTTCTCGCTCGTGCGGGTGACGACGCGCGACGGCAGCTACGGCTGGGGCGAGTGCGTGACCCGTGTGCGCTCGATGCACCAGGTCGTCGAGGATCAGCTGGAGGGCGTGGTCGTCGGGCGCGACATCTTCGACATCGAGGGCCTGCATCGGGCGATCGACCGGCAGGAGATGCTGGCCATCGAACGCCTCTGGCACTGGAACCCGCTGCGTGCCGCGATCGAGATGGCGTTCTTCGATCTGCAGGGCAAGCACCTCGGGCTTCCCGTCGCGCAGCTTCTCGGCGGCATCCGTCGAGAGCGCATCCCCACGGTCAAGAACGTCGGTGTCGGCAGCCCCGAGCAGTCGGCCGATCTCGCCCGGCACTACGTCGAGGCCGGCTACGAGCTGCTCAAGGTGCGTGTCGGCGCCGATCCGCGCGCCGACGAGGCCCGCCTGCGCGCCATCCGCGACGTGGTCGACGACCGCATCCGCATCCGCCTCGACGCCAATCAGGCGTGGGCCGCGCCCGAGGCGGTGGCCGCGATCGACCGCTACGCGCCCTACGGCCTCGAGGCCGTGGAGCAGCCGTGCGCGTTCTGGGACGTCGAGTCCAACGCCCGCGTGGTCGACGCCTCGCCCGTGCCGATCATCTCCGACGAGGGGTTCGTCTCCGCGCCCGAGGCGCGGGTGCTGCTCTCGGGAGGGGGCGCCGACGTGCTCCACGCCTACATCGGCAAGTGCGGTGGCATCGCGCCGGTCATGGAGATCGCGGCGATCGCGCGCTCGTTCGGCGCCCGCATGACGCTCGGCGAGCGCGTGCCCCTCGGCGTCTCCGAGGCCGCCCACCTGCACGTGGCCGCGGCGCTGCCCGAGCTCGAGTTCCCCTGCGCGCTGGCCTACGACCTCAACGAGTCCGACCTGCTGGTCGAGAGCCCGCGCCGCGACGGCGGCGGCATCCACCTGCCCGAGGGTCCGGGTCTCGGCGTCGACGTCGACCTCGACCTGCTCGAACGGTACCGGCGGGACGCCTGATGCACGCCGAGATCCTCATCGTCGAGGGGCGGATCGGCCGCGTGAAGCCGGTGCGCACGGCCATCGTGTGCGGAAGCGATGCGTGGCTGTGGGTCGACGCCGGCATCTCCGGAACGCCGACCGACGCCATCCTTCCGGCTCTCGCGGCCCGCGATCTGGTGCCGCCACCCCGCAACCTCGCCGTCGTCACGCACGCCGACGTCGATCACTTCGGGGGCATCGCCGAGCTGCGGCGAGCGGTTCCGCAGCTGGTCACGATCGCCCACGCGCTCGACGCGCGCCTGATGGACGACCTCGACGTGCTGGTCGCCGAGCGGTACGACCGCTTCGGCGACGCCGGTGTCGACCTCGAAGCGGAGCGCATCGCCCAGCTGCGCGCCCGGGCGGGGTCGGCCGTCGCGGCCGATGTGCGCCTCACCGCGGTGACCGAGCTCGACCTCGGCGACGGCGAGCGCTGGAGCGTCGTGCCGGCGCCCGGGCACTCCGACGGGCACGTCGTCGCGGTGTCGGCGGCGCGCGCCCACGCCTTCGTCGGCGACGCGGTCATGGGCTGGGGCGTCATCGACGGCGAAGGCCGACTGCTCCCGCCCCACTACACCGACGTGCCGGCGTACCGCGCGACGATCCGCGCGCTGCGTGCCCTCGACCTGCAGACGATGGATGCCGCGCACGAGCCGCGCTTCCACGGCGACGCCGTCGACGCGTTCCTCGTCGAGAGCGAGCAGGCCGTCGAGGCGATCGGCGCCGAGGTCGCGGCCGCGGCCGAGGCCGTCGCGGGCGACGCCCCCGACCGTCTCGCCCGCATCTGCTCCCGCGTGCACGAGCGGCTGGGTCGCTGGCCCGACGTGTCGCCGCTGACGCTGGCCGACGCGGTCACCGCCCACCTGGCCGACGGCGCCCCCGCCTCGTCGAAGGAGGGCCGCGCATGATCGAGCGCAGCGACTTCCCCGCATCCGAGTACCTCGACCACCGCGCCCGCGTCGGCGGCGAGAAGCAGCTCTGGGAGAACAACGGCTGGAGCATCCGCGGCCGCGACGGCGACACCGACTATCTCTTCTGGAGCTCGCCCTACCTCGTGCACGGCGTCGCCGGTGCCTCGTACCGCCCCGGGTCGTTCGCCCTCGACCAGACGCTGTTCGTCGAGGCGCCCGCCGGGGCTGAGGCCGAGCTCGGCGACAACGACTTCATCGCCATCGGGTGGGACGCCCGTGACCAGTACGACTGGTCGCAGGTCGCGGTGACGGCCGAGACGGATGCCGCGCCCGACGCGGTGATCTGGACCACACCGCACCGCAGCTACCGCGCCGCCCCGCCGACCTTCGGCATCACGGGGACGCACGCGGGCGTGGAGGCCGACCTCCGCATCGACCTCGATGCCGAGCCGATGTGGTTCACCGACCCGGCCGAGGGCCTCGACGTCCGTGCGAACCGGTGGTGGATCGCCTCGGGCAGCGCCTCGGGGGCGCTCGTGCTTCCCGGCCGCCGCGTGGCGGTGCGCGACGCGCATGCGGTGCACGAACGGCACATCCACCTCGGACTCGTCCACGACCCGGTCCGGCTCCTCGCCGGGGGAGGTGTGTGCTGGTACACCGCCTCGGGAGACGGCCTCAGCGTGGCGCTGCTCGCACGACCGTCTCTCGGCTCGGCCTGGGCGCAGGTCACCCTCGGCGATCGCACCTGGGACGTCACCGGCGACGGGCTCTCCCTGCGCACCACGCGCACGTGGCACGACCCGCAGACGAACATGCTCGTGGCGCAGGCCTGGGAGGTCGTGGTCGACCTGCCCGACGGCGCCGGCACGATCGAGCTCGCCCTGCAGGCCACGGCCCGCGCCTATTACACGTGGGACTTTCTCGCGGAAGGACAGACGATGCTCTACTGGTGGCTCTGCACGGGCACGGCCGACGTGCGGCAGGGCGGCGCGCGGCGCCGGATCCCCGACCTTCTCGCCGAGGCGCACCTCAACCGCACCTTCAGCGTGCGTCACGACGGGAGCCGACGTGGCTGACCGCATCGTCGTCACCGGCGCGGGCGCCGGCATCGGACGCGCCACGGCCCTGCGGTTCGCCGCCGACGGCCACCGTGTCGCCGTGCTCGACCGCGATGCCGACCGGGTGCGCGAGGTCGTCGCCTCGCTCGCCGGCTCGGGTCACCTGGGGCTGCCGGTCGATCTCGTCGACGGCGCGGCCGTCGACGAGGCCTTCGCCGCGATCGACGAGGCATGGGGCGGCGTCGACGTGCTGGTCAACAACGCCGCCCGCTACGACCATCGCGGAGAGGTCGGCGAGCTCACCGACGAGCAGTGGGACGACGTTCTCCAGGTCAACGTGCTCGGCGTGGTCCGCTGCACCCGTCAGGCCGTGAAGCGGATGCCGCGCGGCGGCGCGATCGTCAACCTCACGGCCCTGCAGCGCGAACGTCCCATCGCCGGCTGGGCGGCCTACGCCGCCTCGAAGGCGGCCGTCGCCACGCTGACGCGCTCGATGGCCATCGACTTCGCCGCCCGCGGCATCCGGGTCAACGCCGTCGAGCCCGGCGCCATCGCCGCGTGGGTCTCTCCCGACGTCGCGCCGCCGGGAACGAGCCTGCTCGACCGCTTCGGCGCGCCCGATGAGGTCGCGGCCGTGATCGCGTTCCTCGCGTCGCCGGCGGCCGGCTTCATCGTGGGCGAGATCATCCGCTGCGACGGCGGGCGCAGCATCCTCCCCCGCAGCGACCCGCAGACGCAGACCGCGTCGGCCGCCGAATCCTGAACCGAACCCACGCACCACCGAAAGGAAATCATGTCGAGCAACACCGTCCGCGTCGCGATCGTCGGACTCGTCCAAGGCCTGGAAGACGTCTACACCGTCCTCCACCACCCCCGCTACACCCTCGTCGCCGTCTGCGACACCAACCCCCGGCCGTGGCACTGGCTCACCGGCGAGGAGGACATCGAGACGGTGGATGCGAGCGCCGCGGTGTTCCAGCACCACAAGGACTGGGTGAAGGCGTCGCGCAATGCCCCCGGCTTCGCCGATGTCGACTACCTCTCCGACTTCGAGCAGGTGCTGGCCCGCGACGACGTCGACGCCGTCGTGCTCGTGCTTCCCGACGTGCTGCACGCGCCCTATGCCATCAAGGCCCTCGAGGCCGGCAAGTACGTGCTGTCGACCAAGCCGATGGCTCGCACGATGGACGAGGCCTTCGCGATCGCGGAGGCGGCGCGGCAGCATCCGAACCACTACATGCTCGGGTTCCAGCTCAGCTACAGCGGCTTCGCGAACGCGATCCGCGAGATCATCGCCTCGGGCGAGATCGGATCGCCGCGCCAGATCCGCTTCGACTACCACCGCGGCCCCTGGCGGCCCGTGCACCGCAAGAAGTACGCCGAGGTCGACGGCTCGATGATCAAGGAGGGCGTGCACTGGCTCGACATGATCTACCGGCTCAGCGGCGAGCTGCCCTGGCAGGCGATGGCCGGCTTCGGCGGTCGCGAGACGTTCCCCGACGACTTCGAGTTCGAGGACAACGGGGTGCTGATCATCGACTTCCCGGGCTTCCGGGCGGCGCACACGTTCACGTACTTCCGTCGCGCTCTCACGCACTCCGACGACTTCCTGCTCGTCGGTGACAAGGGCACGATCCGCGGCACGTTCGAGCAGTTCGACGTCGAGACCGACGAGGGCACCCGCACGGTCGTGCCGACCACCAGCCCGCTGGACGATCAGCACCACTACGGCTACTACGAGATGCACGACGCGTTCAGCGCGATGGTGCTCGACGGTGTGGAGCCCTACACGAACTGGCGCACGGGCCTGGAGAACATGCTCACCTGCTACGCCGCTCAGATCGCCGTGGCGGAGAACCGCCTCGTGACCCGCGCCGAGTTCGCCGACGTCGACTGGCGCGAGACGGTCGCCGAGGCGAAGGCGGTCGCGGGAGCGTGACCGAGCAGGCATCCGCGGGAGCGGCCCTCCCCCTCCCGACGTGGGAGACCGGGCCGACCGGCTGGGACGATCCGCGATGGGCGGACCATCCCGGACGGTCGCTGGTCGACGCACGATCGGGGGCCGCCCCGCGGATGCCCACCCTGGTGCAGGTCGCCGTGACGCCGGAGCATCTCTGGGCGCGCTTCACGGCCGACGCGGTCGACATCCGCGCCACCCTGTCACGCTACAAGGACAAGGTGTGGCAGGAGCAGGCCGTCGAGATCTACCTGCGACCGCCGGGCGATGCGTGCCTGTACGAGTTCCAGGTGAGTCCGATCGGCACCGTGCGCGATCTGCGCGTGCACGACCCGGGCGGCGCGGCACAGCGGTACGACGATTCGTGGAGTTGCCCCGGCTGGGTCACCGACGCACGGATCCGTCGCGACGCGGGGCGAGACGTGTGCGGCTGGGATGCCGTGCTCGGCATCCCGTGGTCGGCGTTCGGCGCCTCGGCGCCGGCGCCGGACGGCGCGTCGTGGCGCATCGGGGCGTTCCGTCTCGAATGGGGTCCCGACGAGTTCAGCGCGCTGCGCGCCGGCGGTGACGCGGATGCGCACGGCGACGGGTTCCTCCTCGACATGATCGTCGAGCCTCCCGGGGCAGACGATCGACCGGACAATAGGATGATCATCACTGCGCCGGCGACCCGATCGCCGAGCGGAGCGGAAGGGGAGACGCGGGCATGGTGAGCTGGAGAGCCGTCGGGGATCGTTCGAGCGTGCCGGAGCGCGTGGCCGATGAGATCCTGCGGTTCATCGAGACCGAGGCCCTCAAGCCCGAGGACCGGCTGCCGTCGGAGCGTGAGCTGGCCGAGCTGCTCGGCGTCTCGCGCCCGTCGGTCCGCGAGGGCGTGAAGTTCCTCGAGGCGCGCGGCTACCTCGCCGTGCGACGGGGCCAGGGCGTCTTCATCCAGCGGCCGCCGTTGTACGAGGGTCTGCGCAAAGGCCTCGACGAGGCCATGCTGACGGTGAACCATCTCTACGACATGCGCGAGGCGCTCGAGGTGCCGGCGGCGGGATGGGCGGCCAAGATCGGCAACGAGGAGGCCCTCGAAGCCGTCGAGGAGACGCTGCGGGCGCTGAACGCGAAGGCCGACGAGCCGGTCAAGGACTGGACGGCGCTGCAAGACCTCGACGTGCAGTTCCACATGCGCATCGCGGCGGCGGCCGAGAACCCGTTCCTCGATCAGACGCTCGGCGTGCTCAACGACCTCATCCGTGAGGGCCTGCGCACGACCATCCACGTGCAGGGCCGGCTCGAGAAGTCGCGCCTCGATCACGAGGCCATCCTGCACGCCCTGAAGACGGGCGACGAGGCCGGTGCCCGTGCCGCGGCCCGTCGTCACATCCGTGCGGCGTACCGCACGGCGATGCGCGCAAACGCGACGGAATCCGCGGGCTCCACCGAGGCGTGATCGCCTCGCTTCCTAGATATTTTGAGGTCAGTGGTCAGACCTCTTGCCACAGCCGACGATCCGGTGTTACGATCACTCGACCGCGTGGCTCACGGTGTGTCAGCTCAACGACGAGAGGAACAGAAATGACGGTCCAGCCCGAGAACGGCATGACCCGGCGCAACATCCTGCAGTTGGCGGGAATGGCCGGTGCCGGCCTCCTGCTCGCCTCCTGCGCCGGTCCCGGCACCCGCCCCGGCGGCGGCAGCGCGCCGGCCGCCGGACCGACCCCGCCGGCATCCGGCACGCCCAAGGGCGAGGTCTCGTTCGCCCACTGGCGCGGCGAGGACCAGGCGGCGTTCGACGAGCTCATCGCGCGGTTCCAGAAGGAGTACGCCGACGTCACCGTGGTGCAGGACATCACCGCGTCGAACGACTACTCCCGACAGGCCCTGCAGCGGGTGCGCAACGGCGCCAGCGGCGACGCCCTCACCAGCTTCCGCGGATCGCAGTTCAAGAGCTTCGTCGACGCCGAGATCCTCACCGACCTGTCGGGCACGAAGGCGCCGAAGTCGTACACGGCAGACCTCATCGAGGCGGGGCAGGCCGACGGCAAGCAGCTGGCCATCCCGTACCAGACGGTTCTGCTGATGCCCGTCGCCAACGTCGACCTGTTCGACAAGGCGAAGGCCGACATCGCCCCCGCCGACTGGGACGCATTCCTCGACGCCTGCGACAAGCTCAAGAGCTCGGGGGTCACCCCCATCTCCTGGCCCGGCGGCGACCAGGGCAACGCCGCACAGCTGGTGAACAGCCTCGTGCTGCACGACGCGCCGTCCGACGACATGTTCACCCAGGTGCAGGAGGGCAAGCTCAAGGTCACCGACGACTGGTTCCTGAAGGTGCTCGAGAAGTACCAGCAGCTCGCGCCGTTCTTCCAGTCGAACTTCACCGGCACCAGCTACGAGTCGTCGCAGCAGCTCTTCGCCAGCGGTCAGGCGGCGATGCTCGCCACCGGCTCCTACAGCCTGGCGACGGTGCGCGGCCTCGGCAGCACCTTCGACATGGACATGATCTTCCCCAACCCCGCCCCGAAGGGGGAGGGCAAGTGGGAGGGCGTCTACAACGCCACCTTCATGCTGGGCGTCAACGCGGCCAGCAAGGTGCAGCCCGCGGCACTCGCCTGGGTCGAGTTCCTCAGCCGCAAGGAGTCGGCGGAGTTCTACGCCAACGAGACGGCCCAGTTCGTCACGGTCGCCGGCGTCGAGTACACCAACCCCGACCTCGCCAAGGCAGCCGCGTTCCTCGACAAGAAGATCGCCCTCGCCCCGCGCTACCAGTTCACCAACCTCGACATGGCGAACGCGGTGTGGGAGTCGTGCGTCAAGGTCGCGGCCGGCACCTCTCCCGAGCAGGCGGCCGAGGCCGCTCAGCAGATCATCGACCAGCAGCAGGGCACATGACTCGCACACGCAGGCGCAGCCCGATGCGGGTGGACTGGAGACTCTTCCTGTTCCCCGTACCGGCGCTGGCGCTGATCACGTTCTTCTTCCTGCTGCCGCTGGCGCAGTCGTTCCAGTACTCGGTCACGAACTGGGACGGCTACTCCGCCGACTTCGACTACGTGGGCGTCGGCAACTTCGTTCGCGCGTTCACCCAGGACAGCCTCTTCGGGAACGCCCTGGGCAACAACCTGCGGTTCCTGCTGATCGTCGTCATCTTCCAGACGCTGTTCGCGCTCGTGCTCGCGCTCCTGCTCGTGCGCAACTCGCGCGGCTCGGTCGTGCTGCGGGCGCTGTACTTCTTCCCGACCATCCTCTCCTCGGTGTCGGTGGGCTTCATCTGGAAGTTCGTCTACGACCCGAGCTTCGGACTCGCCAACAGCGCCCTCCGCGCCGTCGGGCTGGGCGGGATGGAGGGCAGCTACCTCGGCGACGCGAACACCGCCATCATCTGGCTGGCCGTCACCCAGGTGTGGTTCCACTCCGGGCAGATGATGGTCGTGTTCATCGCCGGGCTGCAGAACATCCCGCGCGAGCTGTACGAGGCGGCCGAGGTCGACGGCGCGAGCCGCTGGCAGCAGTTCCGGTCGATCACGTGGCCGCTCATCGCCCCCGCGATGACGATCGTCGTGGCCTACACCACCATCCAGGCCTTCAAGGCGTTCGATCTCGTGCTGGGTCTGGTCGGCAATCCGCCGCAGACGGCCCTCGACATCCTGTCCACCCGCATCTACACCTCCTTCGCGAACTTCCAGTACGGCTACGCCGCTGCGGAATCGATCATCTTCATGGCCCTGATCGGCGTCGTGGTGTTCGTGCAGCGTCGCGTGCTCAAGGTCACGCAGGCTCAGAGCTGAGGGAATCATGATCGCCAAGGTCTCCCGATGGGGCATCCTCCTCATCTACTCGGTCCTCATCATCGTCCCGCTGACCGTGGTCGTCTTCGGCAGCTTCAAGTCGAGTCAGGAGCTGTTCTCCGCACCGTTCTCGCTGCCGTCGTCGCCGTCGCTCGCCAACTACGAGACGCTGTTCGGCACGGCCGACCTGGGCACGCCCTTCGTCAACAGCGTCATCGTCACCGCGGTCTCGCTGGTGCTGGCGCTGTTCATCGGCAGCCTGGCCGCCTACGGGGTGGCGCGCATCCCGGGCTGGCGGGGGTGGCTCATCTTCGGCGTGCTCGTGCTGGGCATGTCGATCCCCGCGCAGGCGATCATGGTGCCGCTCTACGTGATGTTCGGATCGATGGGTCTGCTCAACTCGCTCGTCGGCCTGATCCTGATCGAGGTGGTGCACTCGCTGCCCATCACGGTCTTCATCCTCGGCGGGTTCATGAAGACGCTCCCGCGTGAGCTGTACGAGGCGAGCTCGATCGACGGGTCGGGGCCGTGGCGCACCTACCGCTCGATCGTCATCCCGCTCTCCGCTCCCTCGCTCGCGGCGACCGCGATCTTCCTGTTCGTCATCATCTGGAACGACCTCCTGTTCCCGCTGCTGTTCATCCAGGACGACGCCTACGAGACGCTCCCCCTCGCGCTCCTCGGCTTCCAGGGCGAGTTCCAGACCAACTACCCGGCGATGTTCGCCGGCGTCATCATCGCGTCGATGCCGGTGGTCGTGGCGTACATCTTCCTCCAGCGGTACTTCGTCGCCGGCATCACCGCGGGGGCGAGCAAAGGATGACCATGCACTCCGAGGCCCTCTCCCTCATCGCCGGCCGCCGAGAGGCGACCGACGTCTTCCGCGACGTGATCGACCCTGCGGACGGCACGACCGTCGGACGGGTGGCCTGGGCGGATGCCGCGGCGGCCGGCCGCGCGGCCGATGCGGCGGCGGCGGCCTTCGAGTCGTGGTCGGCGACCACGCCCCGGTACCGTGCCGACCTGCTGCGCGAGGCCGCCGACCTGCTCGCCGAGCGATCGGCCGACCTCGCCGAGACGCTGGCGCGGGAGGCGGGCAAGCGCCTGCCCGAGGCCGAGGGCGAGCTGGCGTTCTCGGGGGAGTACCTGCGCTGGTTCGCCGAGGAGGCGCGCCGCGGCGGGGGTTCGACCATGGAGGGTGAGCGCAGCGGTCGCCGTCACCTCACCGTCCACCGCCCGGCGGGGGTCGCGCTCTCGCTCACGCCGTGGAACTTCCCGGTCTCGATCCAGGCGCGCAAGCTCGCCGCCATGCTGGCCGCAGGCTGCACGGTCGTCGCGCGCGTCTCGGAGCAGGCGCCCCTCGCGGCGACCGGGCTCATCGAGGTGCTGCACGATGTCGGCGTCCCGGCGGGCGTGCTCAACCTCGTGCACGGCCCGGGCCGCGAGGTGACGTCGGCGCTGATCGCGCACCCGGCCACCCGGGTGGTGAGCTTCACCGGATCGACCGAGGTCGGACGCAGTGTGATGGCCCAGGCCTCCGAGGGCATCGTGCGGCCCCTGCTCGAGCTCGGCGGCAACGCTCCCTTCCTCGTCTTCTCCGACGCCGACCTGGATGCCGCGCTCGACGGCGCCGTCATCGCGCGCCTGCGCAACACGGGTCAGTCGTGCGTCGGAGCCAACCGCTTCCTCGTCCACGAGGACGTCGCGGAGGAGTTCACCGAGCGGCTCGCCCGGTCCTTCGACGCGCTCGAGCTCGGCCACGGTCTCGGACCCGACCGCGACGGCGCCGGCATCCCCGACCTCGGTCCGGTCATCTCCGGGGCGCGCGCCGCCGAGATCGGCGCCTTCGTGACCGACGCTCTCGAGCGCGGAGGACGACGTGTCACCGAGCGCGACGACGTGCCCGCCGAGGGCTCGTTCGTGCGGCCCGCGCTGATCGCCGACGCCCCGACCGACGCGCGCATCTTCCGCGAGGAGATCTTCGGCCCTGTCGCCGGCGTCTGGTCGTTCCGGTCCGACGACGAGGCCGTGGCGATGGCGAACGACACCCCGATGGGCCTCGCCGCCTACGCCTGGACGCGCGACGCCGGGCGGGTCTGGTCGCTGACCGACCGCATCGACGCCGGCATCCTGGGCGTCAACGACGCCGTGCCGTCGGTGGCGTTCGCGCCCATGGGCGGCTCCAAGCTCTCGGGGATCGGGCGGGAGGGCTCCTCCGTCGGCATGGAGGAGTTCCAGGAGACCCGTTACATCGCATGGAGTTGACCGTCTTCGCCACGCTCCTCGCGATCATGGTCGTGGGGGCGGGCATGCAGCGGATCACCGGTCTGGGATTCGCGCTGGTCGCCTCGCCCTTCTTCGTGCTGCTGCTCGACCCGATCAGCGGCGTGTTCCTCGTGAACGTCTGCGGCGTCGTCGTCTCGGCCGCCCTCACCGTGCGGTCGCTCGCGCAGGTCGAATGGCGGCGATGGGCGATTCTGGCCGCGTCCGCCATCCTCGGCATCATCCCCGGCGCCCTGCTCCTGATCGTGCTCCCCGTCGCCTGGCTCGACATCCTGGTGGGCGCGCTCATCATCGCCGGGCTCATCTCGTCGCTGGTGGTGCGGTCGCGGCTGTCGCCCGACCACGTGCCGCCCTTGGTCGCCGCGGGCGCGCTCAGCGGGGTGATGAACGTCACCGCCGGGGTGGGCGGACCGCCGCTGGGCATCTACGGCGTGCTGACCCGCTGGGACCATCGGTCGTTCGCCGCGACGATGCAGCCGGTGTTCCTCACCATCGGCAGCATGTCGCTCGCGGCGAAGCTCTGGCTCTCGCCCGGCGGCATCCCGGGTCTCGACATCTGGATGTGGGTCGCCGTCGCCGCCGCCTGCCTGGCCGGGATGGTGATCGGCGAGCTGCTCAGCCGCGTGGTGACGCCGCGGGTCGCCCGCAGCCTGCTCGTCGCCCTCGCGCTCGTCGGCGCCGGCACGGTGCTCGTGCGCGGCATCCTGCTGCTCATCGGTCTCTGACTGCGAAAGGAAGCTCCGTGAATCACGACGTCGAACCCCTGCCCGCGACCATGCGTGCGGCGATCTGGGAGGGCGTGGGACGCCCGCTCGTCCTCGAAGAGGTGCCGGTCCCGCGACCGCTGGACCGGGAAGTGCTCATCAAGGTGGTCGCCTGCGGCGTCTGCCACACCGACCTGCACCTGCTGAAGGGCGAGGTGCCGTTCCCCGCGCCCGCCGTGCTCGGGCACGAGGTCAGCGGCATCGTCGTCGAACTCGGCGGCGGGCTGGACGACAGCGGCCTCGAGATCGGGATGCCGGTCGTGGGCGCGTTCATCATGCCCTGCGGCACGTGCCGGCAGTGCCGACGCGGACGCGACGACCTGTGTCCCGTGTTCTTCGAGCAGAACCGCGTGCACGGCAACCTGCTCGACGGCACGTCGCGCCTGCGTCGCGCCGACGGCTCACGCATCTCGATGTACTCCATGTCGGGGCTGGCCGAGTACGCGGTGGTGCCCGTCGCCGCCCTCGCCCCCCTGCCGCCGGAGGTTCCGCTCGAAGAGGCCGCGATCCTCGGCTGCGCGGTGTTCACCGCCTACGGCGCCGCGTCGAAGGGCGGTCTCTCGAGCGACGACTCGGTGGCCGTCGTGGCCGTCGGCGGCGTCGGCTCCAGCATCATCCAGGTCGCGGCCGGACTCGGCGCGTCGCCGATCATCGCGGTCGACGTCGACGACGACAAGCTCGAGGCGGCGCGGGCGCTCGGTGCCGACATCGTCGTGAACTCGACCAGGGAAGACGCCCTCGCCGCCATCCGCGCCGCCGTTCCGGGCGGCGTCGACGTGTCGTTCGAGGCGCTGGGCCGCCCCGAGACGTTCGAACTGGCGGTCGCGTCGCTCGCCGAAGGCGGCCGGATGGTCGCTGTCGGCATCGCCGCCGGTGCGGCCACGGCTGCCGTGCCCATCACTCCGGTGGTGCGTCGCGGGCAGAGCATCGTCGGCTCGTTCGGCGCCCGGACGAGGGAGGAGCTGCCGCGCGTCGTCGCCCTCGCCGCCGACGGCGGGGTCGATCTGCGCCGCCTGGTCACCCGGAGGTTCTCCCTCGACCAGGCGCAGGAGGCGTTCGCCGCGCTCGCCGAGGGCCGCATCTCGGGCCGCGCCGTCATCACCCCCTGACCCGAGCACCGGCCCGCGGATCGGCTAGGGTGACGCCGTGGCACTCACAGACCTCTCCCTCGAGCAGCTCCGCACCTTCCGCCCCGACGTCGCAGAACCCGCGGACTTCGACGCGTTCTGGGAGCGCACGCTCGCGGAATCCCGCGGGCTCGCGGCTCCGGCCCGGATCGAGGCGGCGATCACGCCGATCGATCAGCTGATCGTCGAAGACCTCACTTTCACCGGCTTCGGCGGCGAGCCGGTCCGCGCTTGGATCACGCGCCCCCGCGAGGGCGGACCGCGCCCGGCCGTGGTCGAGTACGTCGGCTACGGCGGCGGTCGCGGCCTTCCGGGCGAGCGTCTGCAGTGGGCGGCGGCGGGCTACGTGCACGTGCTCATGGACACCCGCGGTCAGGGGAGCGGATGGGGATCCGGCGGGGACACGGCCGACCCGCACGGATCCGACGGGTCGACTCCCGGATTCATGACGCGGGGCATCCGGCATCCCGACACGTACTACTACCGGCGCGTCTTCACCGACGCCGTCCTGCTGATCGACGCGGTGACCCGGCTGGAGGCGGTCGATGCGCGCCGCATCGCGGTGACCGGCGCGAGCCAGGGCGGCGGCATCAGCCTGGCGGTCGCGGCGCTGCATCCGGCCGTCGCCGCGACGATGCCCGACGTGCCGTTCCTCTGCCATTTCCGTCGGTCGGTGCCGCTCACCCCCGACAACCCCTTCGTCGAGATCAGCCGCTACCTCTCGGTGCACCGCGACCGGGTCGACCGGGTGTTCGAGACGCTGTCGTACTTCGACGGTGTGAACTTCGCCCGCCGCATCACGGCACCGGTCCTGTTCTCGGTCGGGCTGATGGATCCGGTCGTGCTGCCGTCGAGCGTCTTCGCGGCCTTCAACCACTGCGGCTCCACCGATGCCGAGATCGAGGTCTACGAGTTCAACGCCCACGAGGGCGGGCAGATGGTGCAGTGGCTGCGGCAGACCGAGTGGCTGGCGGCACGGCGGTAGCCCACCTCAGGGGCGGCGGTCGCGGCGGCGGGGGCGCACCCACGAGGGAAGGCTCCGTCGACCCTCGGCCCCGGCCTCACCGTCCTCCGGCGTGGGCGCGGCGACCGCGAACTGCACGATCTCCTCCGCGCCGTGGCGCGCGACGCGGAAGAGCGCGGTGCCGATGAGGACCCCGAGGGCGATCGACATGACCGAGACGAGCGCGGCCGTGAAAGTGGCGAGCCCGCTGCCGGTGGCGACGGCATCCGTCAGTCCCACGAGGCCCGTCGCACCGGGCACGAGCAGCCAGAACGCCGGGAGGAAGGTCAGCTGCGACGGTGCCCCGTGGCGCAGCCCGGCGATCCAGAACACCACGAGGGTCATCGCGACGGCGCCGACGAAGCCGCCCACCATGGGACCGATGAACTCGGTGCCCGCCCACTGCCCCGCATAGGCGACCACCAGCGCGATCAGCACCCACAGGAACGTCGACGCCGGGGCGGAGAAGTGCAGGTAGTTTCCCAGGGCGAAGACGATCAGACCGATGAGCGCGACCCACCACGGCAGGAAGGATGATGCCTCGATCGGTCCGTAGGACTTCGAGCCGACGCCGATGACCGTGCCGGCGGCGAGGATGCCGAACGCGAGCAGCCCGAGCTGCACGAAGCCGTAGACCAGGCGCGAGGCGCCCGAGATCATCTGACCGGCGGCCAGTTCGACGGTGGCCGTGGTGAGCAGTCCCCCGGGGAGGAACGTGACCAGGGGAGCGATGAGCAGGCGCAGCGGGTCGCCGATCTCGACCACCTCGGCGAGAAGGAAGACGGATGCGGCGCACACGAAGGCCGCGGCGACGGGCAGCACGAGCTGCAGGGTCGGCGACCGCACGAGCTTGAGGAGTCCGATGCCCGCGCCGAGGACGAAGGCGACGATCGCTCCCTGCCAGGTGGGTGCGAGGAGGAGCGCGAGTCCGGTGGTGAGCAGCGCGTGCCCGAGGGTGCGCGTGGCCCATCCGAAGCGCGGGCGCATCGCGCCGATCTCGTTCAGCCGACGGATGCCGTCCAGCGGGGCGATGGAACCCGCCCGCGCCTGCTCGACGAGCTCGAACAGCGCCGCGACCTGATCGAGACGGAACGACACGTTCGTCTCCGAGCTGATCGCGACGCGTCCGTCGGCGCCCTTCCCGGTCTCGACCAGGATGAGGGTCGGCAGCACGACGAAGTCCGTGTCGTCACCGCCGTATGCCGCCGTGATCTCGGTCAGGATCTCGCGGATGCGACCGACGGACTCGGCTGACGCGTTCATGCCCTGCGCCAGCCCCAGCAGGAACTGGCGGAGCGCGGCGCGGTCGTGATCGCCGACCGGCTGCTCGGGAATGCCTTCCGCGGTCACCCGGCCAGCACCGACAGCACGTTGCCGGCGGGGTCGCGGAACCAGGCGATGTCGGGTCCGGTGCCGGGGCTCGCGTGCGAGATGCCCTTGTCGTCGGTGCCGAGGTCGGGGTCGTCGTAGATCTTCGTCACCACGCCGCGGGCGTTGAGCTCGTCGACCGCCGCCTCGACGTCGTCGACGGGGAAGTTCAGGATCGTGAAGCTCGCCGGCGAGTGGTCGGGCTTCGAGTAGATGAGGATCGACCCTCCCTGCGGCAGATGGAGCTCGAGGAAACCCATGGCGTTGTCGGTGACCTCCATGCCGAGGGTGTCGCGGTAGAAGGAGCGGGCGGCGTCGATCGAGTCGACGCTGAAGCCGCTGAACGCGTGCGTGGTCTGGAAAGCGGTCATGGATTCAGCATGACCCCGTGTCGGCGACGTGTCCAGGGTTCGGCGCGGGTGAGCCGGCCGTCGGTCGCCCGTCGGTCGCCCGTCGGCCCGCCGCCCGGTCTTGTCGGCCACACCCGTCGGTTTGCAGGTCGAGATCACAGTTGCAGGTCGAATGATCCCGTTTCGACCTGCAACTGTCTTTCCGACCTGCGGTTGTCCGATCGGCGGCATCCTCACGTGACGGATGCCGCGGGGGCGGATGCCGCGGGGGCGGATGCCGTGTCCACGGTCGTCGGCGGTCCAGCGGCCGCCTTCCTACGCCGGTTTGCAGGTCGAGACCACAGTTGCAGGTCAGATCATCCCGGTTCGACCTGCAACTGTCTTTCCGACCTGCGGTTGTCAGACCGGCCGCGGTGACGGATGCCGGGGAAGCGGATGCCGCGGCGGCGGCGCGCGCCGACGTGAAAGGATCGAGAGCCGGGGGAAGGAGAGGGATGCCGAACGAACATCACGTCGTGGTGCTGGTGCTCGCCGGCGCGCTCCCCCTCGATGTCGGGATCGCGTCGGAGGTGTTCCACCCCGAGACCGGCTTCCCGTACCGGGTGTCGGCCTGCGGCGTCGAGGTCGGGACGGTGTCGGGCCACGGCGATTTCGGTTACGCGGTCTCCCGGGGGCTCGACGCGCTCGCCGAGGCCGACACGATCATCGTGCCGGGGTATGCACCGGCCGGTCGACCGATTCCGACCGAGGTGGTCGAGGCGCTTCGCGCCGCGGCATCCCGGGGCACCCGCATCGCGTCGATCTGCTACGGCGCCTTCGCCCTGGCCGACGCGGGGCTCCTCGACGGGCTGCGTGCCACCACGCACTGGGATGCGGCGGAGAAGCTCGCGGCGCAGCATCCGCTGATCCGGGTCGAACCCAACGTCCTGTTCGTCGATGAAGGGGCGATCCTCACGTCGGCGGGAGCGGCCGCGGGCCTCGATCTCTGCCTGCACATCGTCCGTCGCGACCTCGGCGTCGGCGCCGCGAACGACATCGCCCGCGACCTCGTCACCGCTCCCTACCGCCCCGGCGGCCAGGCCCAGTACCTGCCGAAGACCCGTACCGCCGCCCGCGGCGAGAACCTGGCCGCGACGCGGGAGTGGGCGCTCTCCCGGCTCGGCCAGCCGCTCTCGATCGCCGCTCTCGCCGCCCACGCGCGCATGTCGCCGCGGACCTTCCTTCGCCGCTTCACCGAGGAGACGGGCACCACTCCGCTGCAGTGGGTCCTGCGCGCCCGCATCGACACGGCTCGCGAGCTGCTGGAGAGCACCAGGCTCCCGATCGACCAGGTCGCCGACCGCGTCGGCCTGGGAACCGGCGCGAACCTGCGTCTGCACTTCCGCCGGATGCTGGGCGTCGCGCCGTCGCACTATCGAGCCACCTTCGCCGGCTCACCGGAAGCACCCGCCCGCGCCTAGACGCGCGCGGGAAGGAGCGTGGTCTCGCCCGCCACGTCGATCGCGACCTTGCCCCGGAGGGCGAACGACCTCCGGTTCTCGAGGAGATCGTGGGCGTCGGACATGCGAGCAAGCGGCAGGGTCGCGCCGACGACCGGTCGGAGCAGGCCGCGCTCGACCAGGGCTGTGAGCGCGTCGAGCTTGTTGCGGTTCTGCCGGGTGAAGACGAAGTGGTAGGCGGCGTTCCTGCCCCAGGCCTCGATGAGGTTCTGCGGCTCGGCGATGTCGACGATGCTGACGACGCGCCCGCCGTCCGCCAGCATCAGCGGGCTCCGGCTGAGGGTGTCACCGCCGATCGTGTCGAAGACGACATCGGCTCCCCGGCCGTCAGTGATCTCGGCGACGGCGTCGACCCCGTCGCCCGCGGCGGGATCGATGGCGGCATCCGCCCCGAGCGCGCGCACGAAGTCGTGGTTCTCGGCCCTCGCGGTCGTGATCACGCGTGCCCCCATCGCCTTCGCCACCTGGATCGCGATCGAGCCCACCCCGCCGGCGCCGCCGTGCACGAGGACCGTCTCGCCCACCGTCACGCCCGCCCGGGTCACGAGGGCCTCCCACACCGTTCCGCCGACGAGGGTGAGGCTCGCCGCCTCGAGGTGCGTGATGTTCCCGGGCTTGCGGGCGACGATCTCGACATCGGCCACGTGGCGCTCGGCGTACGACCCCGGGCCTCCGAAGATCTGCGGCGTGTACCAGACCTCGTCTCCGACCGCGAACTCGGTCACGTGCGACCCGACGGCCTCGACGACACCCGAGACGTCGTGTCCGATGATCGAGGGCAGCGGCACCTGGTCGGCGTAGTCGCCGCGGCGGATCTGATAGTCGAGCGGATTGACGGCCGTGGCGTGCACGCGAACCCTCGCCTGGCGGGGGCCGACATCGGGAACGGTGACGTCGCGCAGCTCGAAGACGTCGGCATCTCCGAATCCGGTCAGCACGACGGCTCTCATGGTCTCTGTCATCTTGTCTCCTCCTGCGGGATCTGCTGGCTGTCGGGATGCCGCGCGCAGCGGCCCTCTCAGTCTCGGCAGGCGCGCGAGGCGCCTCCAGTGGCGCGGACGCCAGCTATCGCAAGGAAAGTGACAGAAGGCTCGCCAGTCCCCTGGGTCCCTGAGCCTCCCCCGCCTGGGTCCCTGAGCCTGTCGAAGGGCCCCGGGGGGGTCCTGATCCTGTCCCCCTGGGTCCCTGAGCCTGTCGAAGGGCCCCGGAGGGGGTCCTGATCCTGTCCCCCTGGGTCCCTGAGCCTGTCGAAGGGCCCGGGGTGGGTCCGGATCCTGTCCCCCTGGGTCCCTGAGCCTGTCGAAGGGCCGACCCCTCAGCCGATCCCGACGAGCTCGGCGCTCCGTCGCCACAGCGCCTCGGCGAGGTCGGCGTCGTCGACCTGCGGGTTCACCCGCGTGCTCAGCTCGCGTTCGTCGTAGTAGGCGCCCGAGAACCAGGTCTCGCCGGGCGTGCCCTCGATGAACCACCGCAGCGTCTCGCCGCCCGTGTCGGAGCTCACCGTGAGCAGGCGACGCAGCGGCGTGCGGTAGAGCAGCCGCATGACGCTCGACGTCTCGGCTGCGAAGTTCGTGCGAACGACTCCGGGGTGGAACGCGACGGCGCTCAGCCCCTGCGCGTGGAACTTCGCGTGCAGGCTCTTCGTGAAGAGGATGTTGGCGAGCTTCGCGTCGCCGTAGGCCTTGTTCGCGCTGTACCTGCGCCGGTTGTCGAGGTCGTCGACGTCGATGCGGCCGAACAGGCGGTGCCCCACGCTCGAGGTGTTGACGACCGCGGCATCCGCCTGCAGCAACTGCGGCAGTAGCAGGTTCGTGAGCAGGAACGGGGCCAGGTGATTGACCTGGATCGTCTTCTCGAACCCGTCGGCGGTGGGGGTGCGGTCGCCGAAGATGCCTCCCGCGTTGTTGGCCAGCACGTCGATGCCCTGGTCGCCGACGGTCTCGGCGATGCGCGTCGCGAGCGCGCGCACCTCGTCGAGTCGCGCGAAGTCGGCGGTGAAGTGCTCGGCACCCGTCTCGCGGGCGATCGCCGCCGTCTTCTCGACCGACCGGCCGACGAGCAGCAGGCGGTGCCCTGAGCCGGCGAGCTGGCGGGCGGCGGCGGCGCCGATCCCGTCGGATGCTCCGGTGATGACGACCATGCGGGGCATCGGCGCTGTCAGCCCGCGAACGGCAGCACGGGAAGACCGCGCACGCCCGGGCGGACGGCGAACACCGACCCGGCCTCGGTGCCGTGGTCGGCGGGAAGGCCCTCCGCCGAGGTCGTGATGAACAGCGTCTCGAGGTCGTCTCCACCGAACGTGCAGGCGCTCACCTGCGGCACCGGCAGGGTGATCGACGCGATGAGCGCGCCGCCGGCGTCGTAACCGTGCACGGCGCTGCCGCCCCAGATCGCCACCCAGACGCTCCCGTCGGCGGCGACGGTGAGACCGTCGGGCGAGCCGACCTCTTCGGGCACCTTCGCGAAGGCGCGTCGCCCGCGCAGCTCGCCGTCGACGACGTCGAACACGTCGGTGCGCTGCGTGGCGGTGTCGTCATAGTAGGCGCGGCGGCCGTCGGGCGAGAACGCGATGCCGTTCGACGAGGTGGCGCGCGGAAGCACCGTCGTCACCGCGAGCTCGGCGTCGACCCGCAGCAGGCTCCCCGCGTCGGGCGTCGAATCCTCGGCCGTCGACCCCGTGAGCAGGCGGCCGCGCGGGTCGCAGCATCCGTCGTTCATCCGCACCGAGGGATCGTCGACGAGGTGAACGACCGGCCGCGTTTCTCCGTCGACGTCATCGGCGAGGTACACGGTGCGCGCGCCGACCGCGACCAGGCCGCCGCCGATCCGCGGACGCGCGAAGGCCAGGTATTCGTCGTCGATGTGCTGACGGGTCACGCCGTCGTCGCGCAGCGTGAGCAGGTCGCCCGCGTGGCCGTCGGTCCACCGGAGTCCGCCCCATCCGGGCCACCAGACGGGGGTCTCGGCGTGGTGGGCGACGGGACCGGTGATGTTCTCGGGGGTCATGCGCCCTCCCGCCCGGGCACCGGCGGAGCGGCCGGGCGCAGCGGCTCGGCGACCGGCGTCGGCTGCGGCTCCGACCCGGCGGGCCGCTGCGGCAGCTCTCTCGCGACCTGCTTCTCGAGCACCGTGACGGCGTCGTCGGAGAGCAGGATCAGCCCGTCGAGCTCTTCGCGCACCCGCTTGTACGCGACATTGCGCTCGGCCTGCGTGGCCGACTCGTCGACCGCGACCTTCAGCAGCTGCTGCGCCCGCTCCAGGCGCTTGCGCTCCGGTTCGGTGAAGGTCGAGTCGCGCAGGCGGCGGGCATCCTTCTCGGCGATCTCGAACGCGACGGCGTAGTCGCCGACCGCCTGCAGATACTCGGCGACCTGGTGCTCCGAGACCTTGGCCTCGGCGGATGCCGGACGCAGAGCATCCGCGGTCTTCTTCGCTCGCAGGAACGCGGCGGTCAGCGGCTGGCGGCCGTCGCTCATCGCGGGGAAGGCGATGAGCTTCGCGACGTCGAGCTCGTAGTCGAGCCAGCGCGCGGTGATCTCGTCGTGCTCGGCGAACAGCCGCACCAGCAGATCGTCGGGAGCCACGGATGCCGTCGTCGGCGCGACCGCCGGTGCGCGGCGCCTGCCCTGCTGGTTGAGCGCACGCGCCTCGATCTCGGCGGTCTTCAGCTGCGCCTTCATCCGGAGCGTCTCGAGGCGGCGCTCGTGACGGCGCTTGGAATTGCGCTCCCACGCCTTCGCCGCGCCGCCGGCCATCCCCATGAGAGGGAACACGAGCCACCAGTAGGTGCCCGCAAAGGTCCAGAAGCCCTGGATGAACTGGTCCATGATGCGTTCAGCCTACTTCTCGCGGTGCTCCCGCTCACCTGCCAGTCGTCGCACGATCCGGTCGACCAACGTGTCGGGGCCGGCATCCACCGCCACGGCGAAGCCGACCTCGTCGGGGCCGAGCGGCTCGAGGGTGGCGATCTGCGACTGCAGCAGGGTCGACGGCATGAAGTGCCCGTCGCGCTCCTCGGCCTGCAGGGCCACACGGGCGGGCGCGGCATCGAGGTGCACGAAGAGGGTGGTCGGGGCGCTGCGGCGCAGGCGATCGCGATAGCTGCGCTTCAACGCCGAGCACGCGACGACCGCGCCGGGCGTGGTCGCGAGCACGGTGCCGACCCGATCGAGCCACGGCCACCGGTCATCGTCGGTGAGCGGGACGCCGGCGCTCATCTTCGCGACGTTCGCCGGACCGTGCAGGTCGTCGGCATCGACGAACTCGGCGCCCAGTCGGCGGGCGAGCGCGAGGCCGACCGTCGTCTTCCCGACTCCCGACACGCCCATCACCACGATCGGGGTGTCGCTGGTCATCGGGGCTCCTCGGGGTTTGGTCTATCGAACCATGTCCTGCTTGGGAGTCGGGCGCGGGCCGACACGAATCTCGCAGAACGACACGAACTTCGCAGCGATACGGCGAACCCCTCCGATGTTCGTGCTGTTCTCCTGCGGGAGTGACCGCGCGGATGCGGCGGATGTAGCGGATGCGGCGGATGCGGCGGGCGATCTAGCCTGTCGGCATGATCATCGGCGACTTCCCGCGCGACCTCCTGATGACCGGTGCCATCTTCGGCGTCGCATCCTTCGTCTGGGCGGGCTGGGCGCAGGAACGACCGCCGAAGGGCGTGGTGTGGCGCATCGTGCTCGCCGTGCTCAGCGTCGGCGGTGCGGCGCTCGCCGGAGTGAGCCTGCCGCGCGCCATCCGCGAGTGGTCGTCGCCGACGGCGATCGCGACAGGCGGTCCGGCGCTGATCTGGTACATCGTGATCTTCTGGGTCGAGGTGATCGCCATCGTGGCGCTGGCGATCTGGGCGACGAAGCGCCGGCGGAAAGACCTCATCCCCCCGCTCGTGCTGGCTGTCGTCGGCATCCATTTCGTACCCCTGGCGTGGGTCTTCGCGCAGCCGATCTATGCGGTCGCCGGTGTGCTGGTCACCGCGGCCGCCGTGATCGCCGCACTCGTGGAGGACGAGACGGCGGCCCGGAGCTTCTGGTGCGGCATCCTCGCGGCGCCCGTCCTGCTCGCCGTCGGCACCCTGTGCTCGGTGGCGGGTTTCTCGGCCCTGTGAGTGCCGCCGCGAACGCCACGCGGTGCATCCCGATCTCGTCGGGCAGTGTCGCCTCGGATGCCACTCCGCGCGAGGCGCGTCGGGCCGGTCGCCCGCGGCTCAGCCGCCGAGCCTCTCGGCGCACCCGACGCAGTGCACGGCGAACGGACGAACCTCGAGCCGCGCGGTCGGGATGGGCTTGCCGCAGTTCGCGCACACGCCGTAGGTGCCGGCGTCCATGCGGGCGAGCGCGTCGTCGATCTGCTGGAGTTCGGATGCCGCGGCCTCGGCGAGCCCGGTCAGTCGCGACCACTCCGACGACAGGGTCACCCCTTCGGGGTCGTGCTCGTCGTCGTCGTTCGAGCCCGCACGGTCGCGGGTGAGCTCGGCGAGCACACCCGAGGTCGCCTCGACCCGCTTCCGCGCCTGTGCCCGCATCGCCGTCAGCAGCGCCCGCAGACCGCCGTCATCGTCCATGACGTCACCCTACGGGCGGGCGAGGCGCTTCGACAGGCTCAGCGACCCGGGCGGGCGGGGCGCTTCGACAGGCTCAGCGACCCACGCGGGCGAGCGCTTCGACAGGCTCAGCGACCCACGCGGGTGGGGCGCTTCGACAGGCTCAGCGACCCACGCGGGGTGGGCGCTTCGACAGGCTCAGCGACCCACGCGGGTGGGCGCTTCGACAGGCTCAGCGACCCACACGGGCTCAACCGCGCTCGCGGGCCTTCCGCTCGGCGCGGGTCCGTGGGGGCCTCCGCTCGGCACGGGTCGCCGGCGTCGCGTCATCTCCGCCGGCATCCCCGGTGGGCACGGCCACGGCCTGCATGCCGGGGTGGTCGCGCTCGAGCGCGGCGCCCTCCATGTCGACGTTCGGGATGATGCGGTCGAGCCACCGCGGCAGCCACCACGCCGAGCGCCCGAGCAGGTGCATGAGCGCCGGCATGAGCAGCATCCGCACGACGAACGCGTCGAGCAGCACGCCGAACGCGAGGCCGAACCCGATGGAGCGGATGATGGTCGACTCCGAGAAGATGAACCCGCCGAACACCGACACCATGATGAGCGCGGCGGCGATGACGACCGAGCGGCCGGCGCGGAATCCCTGCGCGACGGCATCCCGTGCGCTGGCTCCGTGCACGAACGCCTCGCGCATGCCCGACGCGAGGAACAGCTGGTAGTCCATCGCGAGGCCGAACAGGATGCCGACGAGGATCACCGGCAGGAAGCTGAGGATCGGGCCCGTGCTGTGGAGCCCGATGAGGTCGGCGCCCCATCCGAACTGGAACACCGCGACGATGAGCCCGTAGGTCGCGAAGAGCGACAGCACGAATCCTCCCGTGGCGATGAGCGGCACGAGCAGCGAGCGGAACACCACGATCATGATCAGCAGCGAGAGCCCGACCACCACGGTGAGGTAGAGCGGCAGCACGCCCGCCAGCGCCTCGGAGATGTCGATGTTGATCGCGGCCTGCCCGGCCACGCCGAGTTCGATCCCGTCGCCGATCTCGGGCAGCGAGCGGAGATCCTGCACGAGCTTCTCGGTGGAGGCGCTGTTCGGTCCCTCCTCCGGGAGCACCTGGAAGGCGAGCAGCGTGTTGTCGTCGGATGCCGCGATCGGCGCGACCGCGGCGACGTCGTCCTGTTCGGCGATGGTCTCGGCGACGGCGACCTGGGTGGCCAGGAGGTCGTCGTCGGAGATCGCGTCGGGCAGGGTGGCGGTGACCAGCAGCGGTCCGTTGGCGCCCTCGCCGAACTGCTCGTCGACCGCCTGGTAGGCGCGGTAGCTGGTCGAGTCGCTCGGTTCGCTGGAACCGTCGGGCAGCCCGAGCCGCATCGACATCGACGGGATGGCGATGATCAGCAGGGCGACCACGCTGACGACGGCGGTCACCACCGCGCGAAGGGTCGACATGCGCTTCACGGGCTTGCCCGCCGCATGCTCCTGCCCGATGGTGGCGCGCACCGTGCGGCGCAGAAGTCGGGTGCCGACGAGGCCGAGGATGGCGGGTGCCAGCGTGACGGCGACGAGCACGGCGACGGCGACGCACACGGCACCGACCGTTCCCATGAGACCGAGGAACGGCACGCCCGTGACGTTGAGGGCGAGCAGGGCGACGATCACGGTCGACCCCGCGAAGACGACGGCGGTGCCCGACGTGCCGGTGGCGAGTCCGATCGATTCCCGCACCGGAACGCCGGCGAGCAGCTGCTTGCGGTGACGGTTGACGATGAAGAGCGAGTAGTCGATGCCCACGGCGAGACCGAGCATGACGCCGAGCACCGGCGTGACGGAGGCCATGTCGACGACGCCCGAGAAGGCGAGGGATGCCGTGACGCCGACGCCGACGCCCACGACGGCCGTGACGATGGGGAGCGCCGCCGCGACGAGCGAGCCCAGCATGACGATCAGGACGATCGCCGCGAAGGCGAGCCCGACGGCTTCGCCGATGCCGAAGATCTCGGGAACGCCCTGGGCGATGTCGGTGCCGAAGTCGACCTCGAGCCCGTCGATCGGCTCGGACTCGAAGTGCTCGATCGCCGCGTGCTTGACCTCTTCCGACAGCTCCAGGCGCGGGTCGACGAAAGAGATGTTGACGATCGCGGTCGACTCGTCGTCGGACACCACGCCGATGCCGCCGGCCAGGTCGAGCAGGCGAGACCCGAGATCGACCTGTTCGGCGTTGGCCTCGAGCTCGGCGCGCGACGACTCGATCGTCGCCTGCTGCGCCTCGAGCTCGGCCAGCTGCGCGTTCAGCGCGGCCTGCTGCGCGTCGAGGGCGGCGAGCTGCTCGACGGGGGCGCCCGCCGACTCGGCCTGCGCGCGTGCCGCGGCGAGCTGGTCGAGCCCTGCCTGCAGCTGGGTGCGGCCCTGGTCGAGCTGCGCCTGTCCGGCATCCAGCTGGCTGCGGCCGTCGGTGATCTGCGCCTCGCCGTCGGCGAGCTGCTGCGCCTGATCGGCCTGCTGCTGCTGGGCGTCGAACGGGTCGACGACGGACGCCACGCCGTCGAGGTCTTCGGCGCTCGCGGCCAGCTCGGAGATGGCCTTCTTCTGCTCGTCGGTGAAGGGCGAGCCGTCGGTCGTGCGGTAGACGACGGTGCCGGTGCCGCCGGCGGTGTCGGGCAGCTTCTCGGCGAGCTCGTCGGTGACGGCGCCCGACGCCGTTCCGGGGATGTCGAAGCTGTTGCTCAACGTGCCGCCGAGGGTGAGGAAGGCGCCGACGCCGATTCCGAGGATCACGATCCACGACACGATCACCGCCCACGCCCTGCGAGCGGCGAACGAACCCAGACGGTACAACAGCGAAGCCACGTCATCTCCCTCAGTCGAGGTTGAGCATACGGTACGTCTCGTCTAAAGAACTGTGGTTATCCTGAGCGGGTGGTGAACGAGCATCGGAGCGGCCCCGTCCGCAGCGCTGCCGCGCGGGAGGCGATCCTCGACGCCACCGCGCGCCTCTTCCACAACCAGGGATACGACCGCCTCACGATCGAAGGCATCGCCAAGGAAGCGGGCGTCGGCAAGCAGACCATCTACCGGTGGTGGCCCTCGCGGGGCGCGCTCATCGGCGACTGCCTGGCCGACGGGCGGCTCATCCCCGTCGACTTCGTCGTCTCCGACACCGGCGACCTCGCCGCCGACGTCGAAGCCTGGCTGCGATCGGTGCTCTCCATCCTCGAGGCACCGCACGGCGGTGCGCTGCTGCGGTCGCTCGTCGCCGCGGCGACCGAAGACGTCGGGGTCGGCGCCCACCTCGGAGACAGTCTGGGCGTGGAACGGCATCTCAACGATCGCCTGCGCGCCGGCATCCGAGACGGGCAGCTGCCCGCCGACGCGCCGATCGAACAGATCGGCCGGGCGATCCTGGGCGCGATCATCGTGGAGACGCTCGGCCACGGGGCGCCCGACGCGTCGTCGATGGTCGGACTCATCCGCTACCTCTTCGATGGGTAGTTCTGCCCCTGGTACGCGCCGGAGAGCCGAACTACAGTCGACCCGGCGACGCTGGGGAGGGTCGCTCCATCCCACCCCCGGTCGTCGAGCCTGTAGCGCGCGCCCTTCATGCTGGGTGGAGGCCTGTCGTCCCGCCGCGCTCCCTCGACGGCCGGGGAATCCCGTGTGCATCCCACGCGTGAAGGTCGCAGAACAGCACGAACGCCGCAGAGATCCGGCCGATTGCTGCGACTTTCGCGTCGTTCTGCGACGTTCGTGCTCGCGCGCGGTCAGCCCAGGAGCAGCGTGAACACCGTGGCGCCGCCGCCGCCGAGGATGAGCGCGACGATCACGGTCCAGGCGACGATGCGCAGTCGGCGATTGCGCTTCTCGCCGAGGTCGCCGTAGTCGTCGTCGGGCCTGCTCAGTTCACTCATCCGTTCCCTTTCGTGAAGACCCGCACTGAGCGAGCGCAGCGAGTCGAAGTGCCGCTCAACGACCGGGGGTCGCGGGCTCGGTCACGGTCGGGCCGAAGTACGAGGGGAGCGTGGCCTGCGAGCGCTCGCGCAGCTCGGCGGCCGACACCGTGAAGACGCCTTGCACCTCGAGCTGCGGCTCGCTGTCGGTCACGCCGATGCGCAGCACCGGATAGCCGCGACCCTCGCACAGCCCGCGGAACTTCACGTCGTCCTCGCGGGGAACCGTCACGATCACGCGACCGGTCGACTCGGAGAACAGAGCGGATGCCGCGTCGACGCCGTCCCGTTCGATGATCTCGTTCAGCCAGACGCGGGCGCCGACGCCGAAGCGCATGACGCCCTCGGCGAGCGCCTGCGCGAGCCCGCCCTCGGACAGGTCGTGCGCCGACGAGATCAGCCACTCGTCGCGGGCCGCGGCGAGCAGACCGGCGAGGCGCTTCTCGCCCGCGAGGTCGACCTTCGGGGGGCGTCCGCCCAGGTGCTGGTGCACGACCTCGGCCCACGCCGAGCCCGAGAGCTCGGTCTGCGTGGTGCCGAGCAGGTAGATATTCTGCCCCTCGTCCTGCCACCCCGACGGGATGCGGCGCGAGACGTCGTCGATGATGCCGAGCACGCCGACGAGCGGGGTCGGGTGGATCGGCACGTCGCCCGTCTGGTTGTAGAACGAGACGTTACCGCCGGTGACCGGAGTGCCGAGCTCGTAGCATCCGTCGGCGAGACCGTCGACCGTCTGCCCGAACTGCCACATGACCTCGGGGTTCTCGGGCGAGCCGAAGTTCAGGCAGTCGGTGATCGCGGTGGGGACGGCGCCGGTGACGGCGACGTTGCGGTAGGCCTCGGCGAGCGCGAGCTGCGCGCCCGCGTACGGGTCGAGCTGGCAGTAGCGGCCGTTCGCGTCGGTCGCGATCGAGAAGCCGAGGCCCGACTCCTCGTCGACGCGGATCATGCCGGCGTCGTCGGGGAACGCGAGGGCCGTGTTGCCGAGCACGTAGTAGTCGTACTGGTTCGTGATCCAGCGGGTGTCGGCGAGGTTCGGGCTCGCGACGAGATTCAGGAACTGCTCGCGCAGCTCGGCCGGGTCGTTCGAGCGGGGCAGGTTCTCGGCGGCATCCGCCTGCAGCGCGTCGATCCACGTCGGGTAGGCGACCGGGCGATCGTAGACCGGGCCGTCGACGGCGACGGTCGAGGGGTCGACGTCGACGATGCGCTCGCCCTGCCAGTCGATGATGAGGCGTCCGTCGCCGGTGACCTCGCCGAGCACGGAGGTCTCGACCTCCCACTTGTTCACGACGGCCATGAACGCGTCGAGCTTCTCGGGCGCGACGATCGCCATCATGCGCTCCTGCGACTCCGACATGAGGATCTCTTCGGCGGTGAGCGACGGGTCGCGCAGCAGCACGTTGTCGAGCGAGACGTGCATGCCGCTGTTGCCGTTGGCCGCGAGCTCGGAGGTCGCGCACGAGATGCCGGCCGCGCCGAGGTCTTGGATGGCCTCGACGAGCTCGCCGCGGTACAGCTCGAGGCAGCACTCGATGAGCACCTTCTCGGCGAACGGGTCGCCGACCTGCACCGCGGGGCGCTTCTTCGGTTTGGCGGCGCCGGCGCCGTCCTGGGTTGCTGAGCCTGTCGAAGCATCGAAGGTGTCGGAGGCGAGGATGCTGGCGCCGCCGATGCCGTCGCCGCCGGTGCGGGCGCCGAAGAGCACGACCTTGTTGCCGACGCCGGTCGCGTTGGCGAGCTTGAGGTCCTCGTGGCGGAGCACGCCGACTGCGAGCGCGTTGACCAGCGGGTTGGCTTGGTAGACCGAGTCGAAGACGGTCTCGCCGCCGATGTTCGGCAGGCCGAGGCAGTTGCCGTAGAAGCTGATGCCGCTGGTCACGCCGTGCACGACGCGGGCGGTGTCGGGGTGGTCGATCGCACCGAAGCGCAGGGCGTCCATGACCGCGACGGGGCGGGCGCCCATCGAGATGATGTCGCGGACGATGCCGCCGACGCCGGTCGCCGCACCCTGGAACGGCTCGATGAACGACGGGTGGTTGTGGCTCTCGGCCTTGAACGTGACGGCCCAGCCCTCACCGACGTCGATGACGCCGGCGTTCTGGCCCATGCCGACCATGAGGCGTTCCTTCATCTCGTCGGAGACCTTCTGGCCGAAGCGGCGCAGGTAGTTCTTCGACGACTTGTACGAGCAGTGCTCCGACCACATGACGGAGTACATCGCCAGCTCGCCCGAGGTGGGGCGGCGGCCGAGGATCTCCTTGATGCGTGTGTACTCGTCGTCCTTGAGGCCGAGGGCGCCGTACGGCTGCTCCTTCTCGGGCGTCGCGATCGCGTTCTCGACCGAGTCAGGGACGTGCTTGTGGACAGGTGCAGGGGCGGTGGTCACGCGCACTCCAAAGGAAGGGGCCGGCGGGGCGCCTTCAGTCTACCGGCGCGCCCGGGCTGGCTCTCCCGTGCCGGCACCCGCCCGCGCCCGAGCCGGTGCGAGCGTGCATGGGGCGCGCGGCGTGAGCGGGTCAGGAGGCGGGCGCGAGCTCGCGGCCCAGCGCCATGCCGAAGGCGAGGGCCGGCGTGGCCAGCATCCCGCCGCAGAAGGCCTGGCCCTGGAGCATCCCGGATCCGAGGCTCTCGCCCATGGCGTACAGACCCTCGATGGGCTCTCCGTCGCCGTCGAGCACGCGCAGCTGCTCGTCGACCGCGATGCCGGCCGCGCTCGTGACCGAGGTGGCGTGCACGGTGATCGCGTGATACGCGGCCTGCGCGATCGGCCGCGGGCGCACGATGCGGCCGAGGGGGTCTTCGCCGTCGAGATTCTCGTTGTACGCGGCGATCGTGTCGCGCAGGGAGTCGGCCGGGACGTCGATCTTCGCGGCCAGCTCGTCGATCGTCGCCGCGGAGTGGAACATCGGATGCTGCCCGCACCGGGCCCGGATGTCGTCGGCGGTCCAGCCCGGGATGAGCGGCGGGGCGTCGCGCAGGATCGCCTCGTCGAACACGATGTGCCGGATCTGCTCGGGCTGCGCCAGCAGGGCGCTCTCGCGGGCGTCGACGCTCGGCTCGTCTTCGGCGACGAACCGCTCTCCCCGGCGATTCACCGTGATCTCCCACGGGTCGCGCACCTCGGGGCGGTGCTCGGGCCGGCACAGCGTCGCCGAGGGGTAGTCGTATCCGTCGAGGACGGCGCCGAACGAGCTCCAGAAGTTCTCGGCGCCGCGCAGCCGTCCGCCCACCGCCTGCACCATGAGGTGCCCGTCGCCCTGCGACCGGCGATACGCGTCGTCGGCGTAGAGCGTGCGTCCCGAGATGCGCTCGAAGAGCTCGGGGTTCGCGTTGTAGCCGCCGCTGGCGATGATCGTGTGCGCGGCCGTCAGCTCGCTCTCGCCGTCGGCGTGCGAGACGCGGACTCCGACCACGCGCGACCCCTCCCGCAGCAGCGCGGTCACCCGATGCCCGGGCCGGAAGTCGACCCGGCCGGCATCGACGAGCGGACGCAGCTGCGCGTCGAGCACCGCGAGGATCGACCGCGCCCAGTCGGTGCCGACGTAATAGCGGCGCTCGGTGTAGGGCTCGTGGTTGAAGCCGTAGAGGGGGCACTCGGGCGCGAGCGCGAAGCCGCGCTCCATCAGCCAGTCGACGGCTCCCGGCATCAGCTGCACGGCTTTGCCGGCGAGGACCGGGTCGATGGTGCCCTTCGAGATGCGCATCAGGTCGTCGAGGTGCGCGGCCGGGGTGTCGTCGATTCCGTGCGCCCGCTGGATCGCCGTTCCGGCACCGCTCAACCAGCCGGATGCGACGTGCAGGGTGCCGCCCCACTCCGGCGCCGCATCGAGCAGTGCGACCCGTGCTCCCGCCTCGCCGGCCGCGATGGCGGCGGCCATGCCCGACGTGCCCGCGCCGACGATGATGAGGTCGTGCTGCGTCATCGCGGTGTCAGTGCCCGCTCGGTGCCGCCCAGAACGCGAACTTGCGCTTGAGCAGGCGGATGATCGTGTGGCCGATGATGCCGAGCAGCGACAGCACGATCAGCATCGCGAACATGCTCGCGACGTTGAAGTCGTAGTTGTACTGCAGCATCTGGTAGCCGAGGCCGGCCTTGGCGCCGACGAACTCGCCGACCACCGCGCCGATCACCGCGAAGATGATGCCGAGGTCGAGGCCGGCGAAGATGAACGGCGCCGCGTTCGGCAGGCGGAGCTTGAGGAAGATCTGGTACTTCGACGCGCCGAGCGAGCGCATCATCTCGAGCTTGTCCTGGTCGACCGATCGCAGACCCTCGATCACGTTGATGAGGATGGGGAAGAAGGAGATGAACGCCGTCATCACGATCTTCGACAGCAGCCCGAAGCCGAACCAGATGAGGAACAGCGGGGCGAGGGCGATCTTGGGGATCGTCTCGAACGCGACGACGTAGGGGAGGATCGCCTTCTCGATGATCCTCACCTGGGAGATCAGGATGCCGAGCGCGAAGGCGATGATCACGGCGATGAGGTAGCCGATCCCGATCTCCTGCAGCGTCACGCCGAGGTTCTCCCAGAAGGTGTTGGTCTGCACGTGGCCGATGAGCGCCCGCACGATCGCGCTGGGCGGCGGGAGGATGTAGGCGGGCACCTTGAGGAGGGCGGTCAGGCCCTCCCACAGCGCGACGCCGACGATGAAGATCAGCGGGACGAGGACGTACTCGGGCTTCTCCTTGAGTCGTCCTCTCAGGCTGGCGCCGCGAGACGGCTCAGCGGAGAGTTCCGGCACGGCCAGCGTGCGAGTCGAGGTGGTCAATCGATCGCTCCTTCGGCGTTGAAATACGTGCGGATGCGGCTGGTGTAGACGCCGGCTTCGGGGGAGTTCATCATCTGCAGTGCGCGCGGACGCGGGAGGTCGTCGTCGAGGATCTCCTCGATCTTGCCCGGGCGCGGCGACATGACGACGACGCGGTCGGAGAGGAACACGGCCTCCGGGATCGAGTGGGTGACGAAGACGATCGTCTTGCCCGACTCCTTCCAGATCTTCAGCAGCTCGACGTTCATGTACTCGCGCGTCATGGCGTCGAGTGCTCCGAAGGGCTCGTCCATCAGGAGCACCTCCGGGTCGCTCACCAGGGCGCGGCAGATGCCGGCCCGCTGCTGCATCCCGCCGCTCAGCTCCGACGGATACTTCTTCTCGAACCCGTCGAGGCCGACCATCTCGAGCAGGTCCATCGCGCGCTTGCGGTAGACGCTGCGGTCGAGCCGCTGCACCTCGACCGGCAGCATGACGTTCTCGAGGATGGTGCGCCACGGCAACAGGGTGGGCGCCTGGAAGACGAGTCCCGTCTCGCGCATGGGGCCCTTGACCGTCTTGCCGGCGATCGAGACCGATCCGGAGGAGTGCGGGATGAGGCCGGCGAGGATCTTGAGCAGCGTGGTCTTGCCGCATCCGGACGGGCCGACGAGGCTGACGAACTCGCCGCGCTGCACCGTGAGCGACACCTCGGTCAGCGCCTGGACCTTCTCGCCGGTGCGGGTGGTGTAGACCTTGGTGGCATCGTCGACGACGATCCAGCGGCTGGGATCGACCTCGCTCGCCGCGTTCTTCGTGGCAGTCTGCGCCATGCTGATTTCCCTTCGGCTGAGCGACCATTCCGTTCAGAGGAACGGCGTTCCTGTATTGCGAGACTAGACGGTGCTCCCGGAGGCGTCAATAGACGAACCGGTCGAGCCGAGCGCTCCCATGATCTCGATGACGTGGTGCACCGCGTGACGGTAGTCCTCCAGGCGCACGTGCTGATTGGGGTCGGATGCACCCCACGCCCGCCCCACGCCGATGCCCACGATCGGCGGACCGGCGAGGGCGGCCTGGTTGCCCACGAGCGGCGTGAGCGGCTCGATGGCGGGACGGATGCCGAAGGCCCGCTCACCCGCGGCGGCGACGAGCTCGACGAAGGGATCGCGATGATCGGTCGCATGCGGTTCGGTGGTTCCCATCACCTCGATCTCGACGTCGTCGAAGCCCTGCGCCGCGAGATGCGCGCGCAGGGCGTCGAGCACGGCTTCCGACGACTGACCGGGGACGAGCCGGAACTCGAGGGTGGCGGATGCCGCGGCGGGCAGCCGCAGCGTCACGGAGTCGACCGGGCTGCCCGACTCGATGCCGGTGATCGTGAGCGTCGGCTTCAGCCGCAGCGATCGCGGGGCGTCGTCGCCGAACGCCGTCGGGTCGAGCCCCATCATCTCGCCCAGGCGCTCGGCGTCGAACTCGGCCTCGTCGATGAGGCCGAGCGTCTCGTCGTCGACGCCGCGCACGTCGTCGGCGAATCCCGGCAGCGGCACCCGTCCCTGCGCGTCCTGCAGCGACGCCAGGCAGTGCGCCAGGCGCAGTGCGGCGTGGGGGAGCACGCTCGAGTTCTGCGAGCTGCCGTCGCGGCGCAGCCTGCGCACGGTGAGCCGCACGTAGACCAGACCCTTCTCGCTGAGCTTCAGCAGCAGCCGTCCGCTGTCGTCGAACCAGGAGTTCTCCCACAGCGTCGCATCGGAGCGCAGCTCGTCGGCGTGCGCCGCCGCGAAGCTCGCGAGCCCGGGGCTGTGCAGGCTCTCCTTGCCCTCGTGCAGGAAGACCACGGTGGTCGGGAGCGGGAGGCCGGCATCCGCGAATGCCCGGGCGGCGTGCACCCGCGACAGCAGGGCGGCCTTGTCGTCGGCCACGCCGCGCGCGTAGAGCTTGCCGTCGTGGATCTCGGCGGCGAACGGCGGATGCTCGAGGTCGCGGTCGTCGCCGGCGGGCTCGATCTCGACGTCGTAGTGGTTGTAGTGCAGCAGTACGGGCGCGCCCTCGGCGGCCTCGATGCGGCCGAGCACGTAGGGGTGGCTGTCGGCCCACGGGATGCTGCGCGCCTCGGCCCCGTGCGCACGCAGGCTCTGCACCAGGAACTCGCTCGCCTCCTGCATCGCCTCGGGCTGCCAGCGGCGACTCGGGATGCGGCACAGGGCTCGGAGCTCTTCGATGTTGCGGTCGAACGCCGCGTCGGCGGCGTCGTGCACAGGTCGGAGGGCGGGCGTGTATGTCGTCATGAAGCGGACCTCTCGCGGGGAGTCGGCTAGTATTCGGAATACTGTTCCTGTATAGCGAACGCTAGCACGGAGCTCCCCGGTAGTATCCTGCTGGGCTAGCCGCCGGTACCCGGCGGAGCAAGAAGAGGGGGATCCGTTGCCGAAGGAAGCGAACGGCGTCGAGACGGTGAGCACCGGCGTCGACCGGGCACTGCAGATCATCTCCACGATGGCCTCTCACGGCGAGCCCGACATGGGCATCTCGCAGCTCGCCCGCGAGACGGGCATGTCCAAGGCGGTCGTGCATCGGATCGTGCGCACCCTCGTCGCCCGCGACTTCTTCTCGTACGACGACGGCAGTCAGCGCTACGGACTGGGCTCGGGCGCGCTCGTCGTCGGCCTCGCCGCGCTCGAGCGGATGAACGTGCCCGAGATCGCCGCGTCGTACCTGCAGCGGGTGGTGGAGGAGACCCACGAGACGGCGACGCTCTCGGCGCGCATCGGCCATCACCGCACCTACGTCAGGCAGCAGCTCTCCCCGCGCGAGATCCACATGTCGATCCGCATCGGGTCGCAGTTCCCGCTCTACCGCGGCGCATCGTCGCTCGCGATCCTCGGCGCACTCGACGACGACGAGGTGCACTCGATCCTCGACGAGGGCACCGCCGCCGAGCCGGCCATCGACACCGCCCGCGTGCTCGACCAGGTCGCCGAGGTGCGCGAGCGCGGCTACGCCTACTCGCGGGGCGAGCGCCAGCTCGGCGCGGCATCCGTCGCCTGTGCCATCCGTCTCGCCGACGGTTCGGTCTGGGGCTCGGCATCGGTCTGCGGACCCGCCGACCGGTTCACGCCGGAAGCGGTGGCCGATTACTCGGGTCGCATCCACAGCGCCGCCGCGTCGATCTCGCAGGACATCGGCTTCCGCGGCGACATCTACTGACGATCCGACCGGGCGACGCCTCGGTCTCTGCGCACCGCCTTTCTCCGGCGGTGATGCGGCGTGCGCCGACGCACGTTCTTTCGCGTGTTACAGGCAGGCAACATCTGGATGCGACTGTTGACACTGCCCCGGGGTCGACCTATCTTGAGTCGGGAACGTACCGTTCAGTGGAACACCGTACCCCTGGAGGAAACATGAAGTTCAGAACAGCACTAGGAGCCCTGGCAGCATCGGCGCTGCTCCTCACCGGGTGCGCGGCGGCGGAAGGCGGCGACAGCGGGGGCGGGGACTCCGGCGCCGGAGAAGAAGCCGAACTCGTCTACGTCGGCGCGGCGGCCGTGCCCGGTTCCACCCAGATCGGCATGTGGGCCGTGCCCGACGAGCTGGGCTTCTTCGAAGAAGAAGGACTCACCGTCACCCAGGAGCTCGCCGACGGCTCGACCGCCGCGATCCAGGTCGTCGCATCGGGTTCGGCCGACTACACCAACGCCGGCGTCGTCTCGATCATGGCCGCGGTCAACACCGGGGTGCCCGTGCAGGGATACGGCGCGATCGCCCAGAACTACCCCTGGGTGCTCGCGGTCGGAGCCGACTCCGACATCGAAGACCCCGAGGACTTCGCGGGCAAGACGGTCGGCATCATCTCCCTGGCATCCGAGTCGAACGCCTTCGCCCGCGCATGGATGTCGGAGAACGGGCTCGACCCCGACTCCGACGTGACCTTCGTGCCGGTCGGCGCGGGTGCTCCGGCGCTCGCCGCCCTCGACAACGGCGACATCGACGCGCTGGCGCTGTACACCGAGATGTACGCGGCGCTGGAGAACGGCGGGGCGGAGTTCCGGTACTTCGACAACCCCGCGCTGTTCGACGAGATGCCCTCGATCGCGCTCACCGCCAGCGCTGACGTCATCAACAGCGACAGCGACGTGCTCGCCCGTGCGGCCCGCGCCATCTACAAGGGCCTGCTGTTCTCGTACGCGAACCCCGAGGCCGCCGTCCGCATCGGCTACGAGTACTACCCCGAGAAGCTGCCCGAGTCCGGCGACCCCGAGGAGAACATCGAGAACGACACCCGCACGTTCTCGGCCTGGATCGCCAGTGTGATGCCCGAAGAGGGCGATCCCCTCGAGTGGGGCGACTTCGGCGTCATCGAGCCCGACGTGCTGCAGGGCGTGCAGGACTTCGCCATCGCCAGCGGCAACCTCGAGCAGGAGGTCGATCTGGAGAAGGTCTGGACCGACAAGTACGTCGCGCAGATGAACGACTTCGACCGTCAGGAAGTGCTGGACCTGGCCGAGTCCTGGGCGCCGGAGGACTGACCTCTCGAGAAGACCGGGCGCCCCGTCGACGACGAGGCACCCGGTCGTCGGTCATCCCATGCTGATCCCCTTCTCCTCGCTGAACGAGGTCGCCGCCTATCACCTGCTCACGCAGACCGTCGTGCCCCGGCCGATCGCCTGGGTGCTCAGTGCGGATGCCGGAACCGGGCGGCTGAACCTCGCACCGTTCTCGTTCTTCACGGCCATCGCCTCCGACCCGGCGCTCCTCGCGTTCAGCGTGGGCAACCGGCTCGGGGGGCGTGTGAAGGACACCGATGCGAACGCGATGATCGGCGCCCCGCTGGTCGTGCACATCCCGGGCCGCCGCCAGCACGCCGGTGTGCAGGCATCGGCGGCGCCGCTGCCGAATGACGAGAGCGAGCTCGACGACCCGTCGGTCGACGACGCCCTCGACGCGTCGTGGGAGTTCCCGCTGCCGCGTCTCGCGGAGAGCCCGGTCGCCTTCGGCTGCACCGTCACGCGGCGCGTCGAGCTCACCGACGAGCCGGGAGCCCAGATCCTCGTGATCGCGCGGGCGGAGCTCGCCTGGGTGAGCGACGAGGCGGTCGGGCAGGACCGCAAGGGTCGTCTGCGCATCGACCCGCAGACGGTCGACCCGCTGAGCCGGCTCGGCGCCGGACGCTTCGGGGCGACGATGCCCCTCTGAGCCGTCGCCCGCGGGCGGCGTCAGGCGTCGAGCGTCGCCGCGAAGGCGTGGAGCTCGTCCGCCAGGCGCTGGGGCGCGCGCACGCCGATCTGGCCCGGGAGGCCCGGCAGCTTCGCCAGCCGCGCCCCGATCATCTCCGCGCACCGGCGATCGGCGTCGGCGAGGGCGTCGTGCTCGGCGGTGAGGAACAGGACGGGGATGCCGAGGGCGACGAGGGCCGGCACCGGGTCGTAGCGGAAGGTCGCGTTGTAGCCCCAGTTGTAGTGCTCCAGCGCGCCGAGTGCGTCGAGCACCGCCCGGTTCTTCGCCGCGAGGGGCGGGGCGTCCCAGATGCGGGTGTAGCGGTCCCACATGTCGGCGAGGTGCGACCCGTCGGGGGAGACCGCCTTGTCGGGCGCCCAGTGGGCGAGCCGGTCGGCCCGGGTCTCGGGGTCGTAGGCGGGCAGACCGAGGAAGACCGCTCCCCGCGCCTGGCCCTCGGCCTGGCGGGCGACCTCGAGGGCGATCGAGGCCCCCGTGTGACAGCCCAGCACGATGAAGGGCTCGTCGCCCACCGTCTGTCGCACCGCGACGAGCAGGGCGGCCGCGTAGTCGGGCACCTCCCACGACCGCTCTCCCGGCGTCGACCCGCCGTAGCCCGGGGTGTCGGGCAGCATGACGCGGAAGTGCTGCGCCAGCGGCTCGATCGCGGGCTCGTAGACGCGCCACGACAACGGACTCTCGTGCAGCAGCACCACCCACGGGCCGCTGTCGCCCGCGGTGACGACGTGGATCTGCCCGTGCGCGACGTCGGCGTAGGCGCGTCGCGCGGTCATGCGTCGAGTCCGTACAGGCGGGCCGCGTTGCCGCCGAGCAGTGCGTCGAGCGATTCGGGCCGCAGGTCCATCGCCTCGAACTCCTCGATCGCGCGCTGCGGGCGGATCACCGGGAAGTCGGTGCCGAACAGCACCTTCTCGCGGCCGAACGTGTTGATGTAGTGGATGAGCTTCGGGTCGAGGTGCTTCGGCGCGTAGGCGTCGGTCCCGATGTAGACGTTCGGATGCTTGTAGGCCACCGCGATCATCTCCTCCGTCCACGGCCAGCCCACGTGGATGCCGACGAGCTTCGCCTCGGGCAGTTCGCACGCGATGGTGTCGAGGGTCATCGGTCGGCCGACGCTGGGCAGCGGCGCCTCGTCGGAGTAGCGCAGGCAGTGGCCGACCTGCATCTGCACCGGGATGTCGAGCTCGATCGCCTTGGCGTAGAAGGGGTAGTAGCGGCGGTGGTCGGGTGCGAGCTCGAACCAGTGCGGATAGATGTGCGCACCGATGAAGCCGTACTCCTTGACCAGCATCTCGAGCTCGCGGGTGCCGCGCACGCCCTCGGTCGGGTCGATCCCGGCGAGCCCCGAGAACCGGTCGGGGTACTTCTGCACCGCATCGATCACGGCGGCGGGATCGAGCCGCCAGCTCGTCGGCAATCCCACCCGTCCCATCTTCGGGGCGATCAGGAAGGCCCGATCCACGCCGGCCTCGTCCATCATGTCGATGTGCTGCTCGACCGAGAGCCCGCCGAGGGTGCCTTCGCCGGCTCCGATCTTGCCGCCGAGGAAGCTCGTCGACCATGACGGCCGCGACGAGACGACCTCGGGGGTGTACAGGTTGCAGACCGCGTCGATGCGCGGCGTCTTCCGGGTTTCGGACATGTCAGGACGACCTTTCGTCGACGAATCTGCGGGGTTTCAGTGAGCCGGTGGCGCCGTGGATGTCGAACAGGGCGACGCGTTCCACGCGCGGGGTGACGCGGATCGCGGCGCGCACGGCCCGCTGCACGGCATCCGCATCGAGCGCGCCGTCGGCCGTCTCGACGACCCGCAAGACGAGCTCGTCCATGCCGTCGGATGCCGTGCGCACGACCGCCTGGTGCTCGCGCACGCCGTCGACGGCGCCGACCGCCGCGCCCAGGACGGTGACGTCGAACAGGTTGCCGCGCACCTTGACCATGCTGCCCTCGCGGCGATGGTGGGCGACGACGCGTCCGCCGGCCCAGCCGCACTCCGGACACGGTTCGATCGTGTACTCGACGACGTCGCCGAGCACGTAGCGCAGGAAGGCGGTGCCGCGTCGGTCGAGGTGGGTGAGGGCGAGCCGCCCGGGCTCTCCGTCGGACGTGGGTGCCCCGTCGTCGTCGATCGTCTCGAAGAAGAACTGATCGGGCGCCGGGTTGTGGAAGCCCGTGCCCGGCACGCACTCCACGAGACCGCACTGCAGCTCCGACGCGCCGAAGCTGTTCGAGACGACGGCATCCGGCGACCCGACCTCGGCGGCGAGCTGCGTGAGCTGCGCCTGGAGGGCGGGAGGGCACGCTTCGCCGGAGGCGGCGAACATGCGGATGCCGGTGAGCGGCACGTCGGCGCTGCGCGCCGCCTCGAGGATGCGCGCGAGGTAGCTCGGCACGCCCCAGAGCACGGTCGGCTGTGTGCGCTCCAGCATCCGCACGATCTCGGTCGTGCGCCGCGTGACCGGATAGTCGTCGGCGGCCGCGCCGCCGAGGCCGACGACGAGCTCGCATCCGAGTGCCGCCGCGGCGTGGTTCGCCCGGGTCCACGCGCCGTGCGGCTGGGTGGTCAGCGGGAAGAGGTTCGCGATGCGGTCGTCGGCGCTCATCCCGCGGATCGCGGCCATGTGCAGCTGCGCGGTGAGGATGGCGCGGAAGTCGCGCGCGGTCTGGAAGATCGGCGTGGGAGCCGAGGTCGATCCTGACGTGTAGGCGATGTCCCACAGGATGTCGGACGGGTCGGCGGCGTCGAGCCGATACGCCTCGGGGTCGGACGCCAGATCGGACTTGCCGGTCGGAGCGATGCGCGCGAAGTCGTCCAGCGACGCCACCTCGGCGCCCTGCAGCATCTCGCGGTAGCGCGGATGCCGGGTGCGCAGCCGATCGAGCTGCGCGGCGAAGCGCTCCTCCTGCAGGGCGCGCAGCGCCGCGGGGTCGGAGTACACCGCACCCAGGGCGGCCACGCGTGCCCGTGCGCCGCTCACCGGGCGAGCTCCGGTCGCAGCGCGTCGAGGACGTCGGCCGAGGTCGCCACCTGGGCGCTGCTGTAGGCGACGAGTTGAAGCGCCGCGGTGTGGGCCTCGTCGGCCGTCATCGGCGGCAGCCCGTCTTTCGCCGGTACGGGAGGGCACGCCGTGAGGTCGGAGAGGACCGTCACGTCGAAGTCGAGGGCCGCCGCATCGATCGCCGTCGCGAGGCAGCACGAGTGCGTGGTGACCCCGAGGATGACGAGGTGGTCGGCGCCGAGCCTGCGCAGCAGGAGGTCGAGGCCGGTGCCGACGAACGCGCTCTGGCGGCTCTTCTCGATCACGATGTCGCGCTCGTCGATGTCGAGCCCGGGCAACAGCGCGGCGTCAGGGTACCGATGAGCACGCGGATTCCCGAAGCGCGCCGTGCTGCGGCCGAGCGGCCGCGCGTCGGGGACGGCGAACGCGGTGAAGATCACCGGGATTCCGAGCTCGCGCATCCGCGAGAGGAAGGGAACGGCTTCGGCGACGAGGCGTTCCCCGTCGGGGACGGGGAACAGCGCATCGGCGCCGATGAACTCGCTCTGGAGGTCGATGGCGATCACGGCCGTGCGGTGCGTCGGCTGCGGTTCGTTTCGGATGGTCACCGAGGTGCACTCCCCTCTGTCCGTCGACGGCGCCTGACGGGGCCGCCGACATCTAACTTGCCATGACGGATTGACGACCGCAAGCAAAATGGAATACCGTTTCTCTCAGCGGAACGAATGAGAGGGCGACACATGGCGACGACGCACGGACCACTGGAGGGCCTGCGGGTGCTCGACTGCGCCACCATCCTCGCCGCGCCCCTCGCGAGCCAGATCCTGGGCGACTTCGGCGCCGACGTGATCAAGATCGAGCACCCCGAGCGGCCCGACGCCATGCGCGGGCACGGCGAATCCGTCGACGGCGTCGGGCTGTGGTGGACCGAGGTCGCCCGCAACAAGCGCACCCTCGCGCTCGACCTGCGCGACGCGCAGGGCGCCGACGTCTTCCGCCGCCTCGTGCGCACGGCCGACGTGCTGGTCGAGAACTTCCGCCCGGGCACGCTCGAGCGCTGGGGTCTGGGGTGGGACGAGCTGCACGCCCTCAACCCCCGTCTCATCATGCTGCGGGTGACCGGGTTCGGTCAGGAGGGGCCCTACGCCTCGCGACCGGCGTTCGGCACGCTCATCGAGGCGATGAGCGGATTCGCCCACATGACCGGCCAGCCCGACGCCCCGCCCACGCTGCCGGCCTTCGGCCTTGCCGACTCGATCGCCGGGATGGCGGCCGTCTCGGCCGTGCTCATGGCGCTGTACCACCGCGACGCGAACGGCGGCGACGGGCAGATGATCGACCTCAGCCTGCTCGAGCCGATCCTCACCGCGGTCGGTCCCGCGCCGAGCGTCTACGACAAGACCGGGGTCGTGCCGGTGCGACAGGGCAACCGCTCGACGAACAACGCTCCTCGCAACCTCTACCGCAGCCGCGACGGGCACTGGCTCGCCGTCTCGACCAGCGCCGACAGCGTCGCGCGCCGTGTGCTGACCCTGGTCGGCCACGCCGAGGTGATCGACGAGCCGTGGTTCGCACGCGGCTCCTCGCGCGCGCAGCACGCCGACCTGCTCGACGAGTACGTGGGCGGGTGGATCGCGCAGCGCGATCGCGACGCCGTGCTCGAGGCGTTCACCGACGCCGGAGCCGCGATCGCCGCCGTCTACTCGGCCAAGGAGATCGTCGACGATCCGCAGGTGCAGAGCCGCGACACGCTCGTGCGCGTCGCGCACCCCCACCTCGGCGACGTGCTGCAGCACAACGTGCTGTTCCGCCTGTCGGAGACGCCGGGCGGCATCCGCTTCGCCGGGCGCGATCACGGACAGGACACCGACGACATCCTCGCCGAGCTCGACATCGCCGCCGAGGACCGCGACGCGCTGAGGAGCCGCGGCGTTGTCCGCTGATCGCCGGAGCCACCGCAGCTACCTCTACGTGGCCGGCTCCGATCCCCATCGCTTCGAGAAGGCGCGGCACTCCGGTGCCGACGCGATCGTCCTCGACCTGGAGGATGCCGTGGCGCCCGACGCCAAGGCGTCGGCCCGCGAGCACGTCGCCCGGTACGCCTCAGCCGCCGTGGCCGACGAGACCCGCGTGCACGTGCGGATCAACACGATCGCGGGAGAGGTGCCGCACGATGATCTCGCCGCCGCCGTGTGGCCCGGGGTCGAGGCGCTCCGGGTGCCCAAGGCCGAGCATCCCGACGACATCCGCCGGCTCGACGACGCCATCACGGCCGTCGAGGAGCAGCGCGGCATGCCTCCGGGCTCGGTCGCGCTGACCCTCCTCGTCGAATCGGCGCGTGGTGCGCTCGCCATCGCCGACACGGCGGCCGCCTCGGCGCGGGTCAGCGGCATCGCATTCGGATCGAGCGACTTCCTGGCCGACATCGGCGCCGACGGGGGCGATGCGACGGCCACCCTGCACGTGCGGTCGCACCTGGTGCTGGTGGCGCGCGCACAGGGCCTGCTCGCCCCGATCGACAGCGTGACCACCGCCGTGCACGATACGGATGCCGTGGCGCGCGAGGCCCGGTCGGCCCGGGCCCTCGGCTTCTTCGGGAAGTCGCTCATCCACCCGCGGCAGATCCCCGCCGCGCACGACGCCTTCTCGCCCTCCCCCGAAGAGCTCGCCGTCGCCCAGGCCATCGTCGCCGCGGCCGACGACGCGCTCGCCGCCGGGGCGGGAGCCACGACGTTCCAGGGGGAATTCGTCGACCCCGCCATCGTCGCGCGGCACCGCGCGCTGCTCGCAAGGAGGAGCACCCCCTGATGACCACCGCTCTCATCGACACCGTCCGCCGCGGAACCGAGATCTTCGACCTCGGTCGTCCCTTCGTGCCGGGGATGCCGCAGTCGCCGAACCACCCGGCCTACACGCACGCCCTGCAGCGGCGGCACGGCGACATGGTCCGCCCCGACGGAGGATCAGCCGCCAACGACTTCATCAGCATGGGAACGCACGTCGGCACGCACATGGACGCCCTCGCCCACGTGTCGCACTGCGGCGAGCTGTACGGCGGCGTGCCGGTCGAAGACGCCGTCTCCGGCGGACGCTTCTCGCAGCTCGGCATCGACACGGTGCGGCCGCTCGTGACGCCCGGCATCCTGCTCGACATCCCGTCGGCGCGGGGCGTGGAGCAGTGCGATCCGGGATACGAGATCACGCCCGACGACCTCGATCGGGCCGTGGCCGTCCAGGGCGTCGAGCCGCGCGAAGGCGACGTCATCCTCGTCCGTTCGGGATGGGACCGGAACTGGGACGACCGCGAGCGCTACATCGGTCGCGACTCGGGTGTGCCCGGTGTCGGAGAGGCCGGAGCGGAATGGCTCGCCGCGCGCCGACCGAGCGCCGTCGGGGCCGACACGATCGCCTTCGAGCAGATCGCCCCGGGCAAGGGGCACGCGGTGCTGCCCGCGCACCGGGTGCTGCTGGTCGAGCACGGCATCAACATCATCGAGACGATGAACCTGCAGCGCCTCGCCGAATCCGGCCACCGGTCGTTCGTGTTCGTGGTCTCGCCCCTCGAGTTCGTCGGGGCGACGGGCTCGCCCGTGCGTCCGCTCGCGATCGTGGCGGCGGCATGAGCGCCGACGTCACCCGCCGGATCGCGTCCTTCGCGCACGAGGTGCGGGTCGGCGGAGCTCCCGACGACGTGCGCCGCAGCGCCCGGCAGCGCATCATCGACATCGTCGGGCTGCAGCTCGCCGCGCTGCGTCTGCCCACGAGCCAGGCCGCCCTGCGGTTCGTCGCCGAGCAGGGCGGCGCCGCTCAGGCGAGCGTCGTGGGGGCGCCCGCGCGCGTACCGGCGGCCTGGGCGGCCTTCGCGAACGGAGTGCTCGCGCACTCGCTCGACTACGACGACACGCATCTGCCCAGCGTCCTGCATCCGTCGGCCGGCGTGGTCCCCGCCGCGCTCGCCGTCGCGGAGTCGGTGGGCGCCGAAGGCGATGCCGTGCTCGACGCGGTCGCGGCGGGCATCGAGGTGACCGTGCGGCTCGGCATGGCCGGCTACGACCGCGAGAGCAACAACTCGATCTACTTCGAGCATGGGCAGCACGCCACCTCGATCTGCGGCACGATCGGCGCGGCCGTCGCCGCGGGCATGCTGCACGGATTCGACGCCGACCGGCTCACCGACGTCATCGGTGTGGCGGCGTCGATGGCGTCGGGCGTGATCGAGGCCAACCGCACCGGCGGCACCGTCAAGCGCATGCACTGCGGGTGGGCCGCGCACGCCGGTGCGACCGCGGCCGAGCTGGTGCGACACGGTTTCACCGGACCTCCGACCGCGCTCGAGGGCCGCTTCGGCCTGTTCGAGGGCTTCCTGCACGGGCGGGTCGACCTCGCCGCGGTGACCGACGGACTCGGCGAGGAGTGGGCCGTGCCCGGCATCTTCTTCAAGCCGTACCCCGCCAACCACTTCACCCACACCGCGGTCGACGCGGCGCGGCGCGTGCGCGAGCGCGGCATCCGTCCCTCCGACGTCACGGCGGTGACGCTCGAGGTGGCGACGCCCACGGTCCGCACGATCGGCGAACCGCTGGCGGTCAAGCAGAGTCCCGAGACGGGCTATCAGGCGCAGTTCTCGGGCCCTTTCGCGGTGACCGTCGGCGTGTTCGGCGGCGAGGGTCTCGGGGCGGGTCTCGGCGACTACACCGACGAGCTGGCGCAGGATGCCGAGCGCCGCGCGCTCATGGCGAAGGTCGAGGTCGTCGGGTCGCCCGAGTGCGACGCGATCTACCCGTTCCAGTTCCCGTGCGTGCTGCGGGTCACCACCGCGGCGGGCGACACGGTCGTGGAGAAGGTTCTCGTGAACCGCGGTGGTCCCGCCGACCCGCTGAGCGACGACGAGCTCGCGGTGAAGTTCTCGACCAACGCGCAGCGCGCCCTCGCGCCCGAGGCGGTGGCGACGCTGCTGTCGACGCTGTCGGACCGACTCGACGTGGTCGCCGCGAGCGGCGTGCTGCGCACCGCCGCGTCGTCGCCCGCCCTCGCGACAGCGGTCGCAGGATGACGACCCGATGATCACGACGTCGGAGGATGCGGCCGACCTCGTCGACCGGTACCTGCAGTTCTGCGAAGACCGCGATCTCGCCTCGGCGAGTGCGCTCTGGGCCCCCGGCATCCCCCGCATCGAGTTCCCCGGCCCGGTCGTGTACTCCTCGCTCGACGAGCTCGTCGCAGCGAGTCGCGCGCAGTACGCCTGGGTGCGCAAGCGGCGCGACGAGTACGCGGTGGCGACGGATGCCGACGGGGCGTGGACCGTGACGAGCATCGGCCGGCTGTACGGGGTGGGTCTCGACGGCGCCGATTTCGCCGACGTGCGCTACGTCGACGTGTTCACGGTCGGAGGCGACGGCATCCGTGCGCAGCGGGTGTGGAACGACCTCGTCATCGCCGGCATCGTGCCGCCGGTGCGCTGACCGCGAGCCGATCCTCTTTCCGCCCGAGGCGCTGACCGCGAGTCGTTCCTCTTTCCGCCTGGGCGGGACGCGACGATGCCCGGGCGCGGCCGCAGCCGCTCTCCCGGGCATCGTCTCTCCGGTCAGCTCAGCGGGCGGTGCAGGTACTCGCCCCGCGGGTCGCCCACGATCGCACCGTCGACGAGGATCTCCTCGCCGCGCAGCAGCACGTCGGTGACCCGGGCCGTCATCTCGAACCCTTCGAGGGCCGAGTACTCCTGGCTCGATTCCGAATCCTCGGCGTGCACCGTCCAGGGCGAGTCGAGGTCGACGAGGGCGATGTCGGCGTCGTAGCCCGGAGCGAGCAGGCCCTTGCGCGCTCCGAGGCCGTAGCGCTCGGCCGGGGTGCGGCTGGTCATGCGGGCGATCGCGGGCAGCGAGAGTCCGCGACGCAGGCCCTCCGACACCAGACCGGGAAGCAGGTACTCGGCGCCGCCGAAGCCCGACTTCGCGAGGAAGACGTCGTCGCGATCCTCACCGAACTTCATCTCGTCGCGGCAGCAGGCGTGGTCGGAGACCACCCAGTCGATGTTGCCCGCGAGCACGTGGTTCCACAGCTCCTCGACGTCTTCGCGCGGACGGATGGGCGGGTTGACCTTCGCCCCCAGAGGCGCGGTCGTCACGTCGGCGAGGAGGTGCGCGATCGTGACCTCGCGGCGGAAGTCGATGTGGGGGAACGTCGCGGCCATGCGCATCGCGGCATCCAGCGCCTTGGCGCTCGTCAGGTGCAGCAGGTTGATGTTGGCGAGGTCGGTCTCGTGCGCCAGGTAGCTGGCGATCGTGATGGCCAGGCCCTCGGAGTGGGGCGGACGCGAGGCGGAGTACGCCTCGAGGCCGGTCAGGTCGCCGCCCTCGACGATCTTCGTGTACGCGGCCATGATCTCGGCCGTCTCGCAGTGCAGCGACAGGGAGATCTGATCGGCCAGCTCGGGATGCGCCTCGCGGGCGCGCTGCACGCCGCGCATGACGAACTCGAAGTGCGCGTAGTCGTAGCGCTCGTCGGGCGGCGTCATCAGGAACGAGCTCTGATCGGACGAGCGTCCGTGCAGTCCGTGCGAGCCGTAGAACATGAAGATCTTGAACGACGAGACGCCGTGCTCGGTCACGAGGTCGTCGATCTCGTCGATGTGCTCGGCGGTCATCGGCGCGAGGTGGAACGCGTAGTCGATGGTCGAGCGACCTTCGGTCAGCGCCCGCACCTCGGGGAAGAAGTCGGCGTAGGAGCCACCGCGGTTGAGGTAGTACTGGCCCGTGCGCATGTAGGAGATGCCGGTCGTGACACCGCCCTGCGCCGCCGCGCGCGACTCGCTGCGCGTGTCGATGTCGAGCGGGTTGTAGATGCCCCAGTGCTGGTGCGCGTCGACCGCGCCGGGGAAGGCCGTCCGCCCTCGCCCGTCGATGACCCGCGAGGCCCCGGCCGGATCGAGATCGGCGGCGACCTCGACGATCTTCCCGTCCTTCACGGCGATGTCGGCGATGACCGTATCGTCGTGGTCGGGCCGGACCACCTGGACGTTGCGGATCAACAGGTCATTCATGCCAGCTCCTTCTCGTCGGTCCGGCCATGCTATCGAGGCGTTCCTCTCAGCGCAACACCGTTCCGCTATGGGTTGCGGCGCGTTGTGACCCCTCGCGGAAGCTGGGCGCACGTGCGTGCGCCTCATGGACGTGCGGCCGCGACCAGCCGGTCCCTGATGCAACTCGTGAGTTGCATCGGAGCCGCACATGTGCAACTCTGTAATTGCACATAGCGAGCAGGAGACAACATGACGACCCCGACCACGACCACAGTCCCGACCCGCGTCCGCCCCGGCGTCGTGCTCGCCGTGCTGTTCACCGGGGCGTTCGTGATGGGCTGCGCCGAGATGCTCGTCGTCGGGATGATCGACCTCATCGCCGACGACCTGTCGGTCTCGCTCGCCGCCGCCGGAGCCCTCGTCACGGCGAACGCGCTCGGCCTCGCGCTGGGCGGACCGCTGCTCACCTTCCTCACCACGCGGTTCGACCGGCGGTCGGTGCTGCTGGCCGCGGCATCCGTCTTCCTCCTCGCGAGCCTCCTTCCGGCGCTCGTCGCCGACTACCCCGTCTTCCTCGCCGCGCGGGTCGTGATCGGCGCCGTGCAGGGGCTCTTCATCGCTGCGGCCATGGTGACCGCGACGTCGATCGTGGCGCCCGAGCGCTCCGGGCGGGCGATGGCCGTCGTGATCTCCGGCTTCGCGACGTCGAGTGCGCTCGGCCTTCCGCTGGGCACCCTGCTCGGCCAGGCCGCGGGATGGCGCGGATCGTTCCTCACGGTGGTCGTCGTCGCCGCGGCCGTGCTGGCCCTGCTCGTCGTCGTGCTGCCGTCGGTGCCCACCGGTTCCGGCAGCGGCGCCCTCGGCCAGGCGCGCTCCGCGTTCGCGCCGCGCGTGCTCGCCGTGCTGAGCGTCAGCTTTCTCACCTTCGCCGCCATGCTGGCCGCCATCACCTATCTCGTGCCGTTCCTCGACGCGGTCACGGGCGTCACCGGCCCGCTGGTGACGGTGTACCTGCTCGTCTACGGCGTCTCGACGACCCTCGGATCGGCGCTCGGCGGCCGCTTCGCCGATCAGAACGCGTCGCGCATGCTCGTCGTCGGGGCGATCGGGGTGCTGATCGCGCTGGGCGTGATGCTCGCCTTCGGCGCAAGCCCGTGGGCGGTCGGCCTCGCCGTGCTCGGCATCGGCGCGCTCGGGATGGGCACGGCCCCGTCGATCCAGCATCGCGTGGTGACGCTGGCGGGTCGCGGCGCTCCCCTCGCCGCATCACTGCCCGCGTCTGCCGTGAACGCGGGGATCGCCTTCGGCTCGCTCGCGGGCGGCATCGCGCTCGAGCAGCGGGGCCCGTCGTTCGCGGTGTTCACGGGGATGGGGATCGCCGTGGTCGCGATCGCCGCCGCCTGGGCGACCGGGTTCCTCCGGACGAGTTCGTGAAGAAGAAGCTCATCCGAGAGGTCGAGCATTCGCGGAACCAGGTGAAACCCGGCGAGCAATTCGCCGCGGTGTGACGGGCTCGACGCGCTCGTGGGGTCAGCCCGCGCCGCCGTTCCCGTTCCCGTTCCCGTTGTTGTTGCCGTTCCCGTTGCCGTTCTCGTTGTTGCCGTTCCCGTTGTTGCCGTTGCCGTTGTCGTTCCCCTTGCCCTTGGGGGGATCATCGGCGCCGTCAGCCGGTTCATCGACGGGTGGCGCACCGTTCCCCGGGTCGGCCACACCCGGCTCGACCGCGTCGACCTCGATCGCCGGGTCGTCGACGGTCACCGCCTCGACCTCGTTCACCGGCGCATCGCTCATCGTCGCCTCGGGCGCGACCTCGGGCTCCAGTGCCGTGCGCACGGCACTCACGGCCGCCGTTCGCCCCGAGTCGCTCGATGCGGGAGACAGCAGCATCGCCCCCGCGGAGAGGGTCGCGGCTGCGACGACGGCCATCGCCCCTCCGGCCACGATCCACCGCCGGACTCGTCCGGCGTCGGTCGATGCGTGTCCGGCCGCGGTGCCGCGCCTTCTCCTTCGGCCTCGGCCGACCGGCCCCGGCAGGATCGCCGTCACCGCGGTGACCGCGCGAGCCACGCCGTCGCTCGGCAGCGCCTCACCCCCCGACACCACCGCGACCGACGCCGCCGCCGGAACCGGATCGGTCGACACGACCGCGGGCGCCGGCATCCGTCGCTCTGCGGCTCCGCCTCGTTCGAGGCGTCGGGCGAGGCGGGCGACCTCGGCTGCGGTGGGCCGCTGGGCCGGTTCCAGTCTCGTCATCCGCTCGAGCAGATCGCGCCACGCGGGGTCGACCCCGTCGGGGATCATCGGCGGACCCATCAGCCGGGCCACGGCGGCCGCACGGCCCGACACGAGCGACGAGTACCCGCGCTCTCCGGTCAGCGCCTCGAGCACCACGAGCCCGAGCGAGAAGATGTCGCACGCGGTGCCGGGCTCCTGCCCGCGCAGCTGCTCGGGAGCGATGTAGGTCAGCGTGCCGAGCACGATGCCGGGCGAGGTCAGCCGCGACTGATCGAGCGTGCACGCGATCCCGAAGTCGGCGAGCTTGGCGCGACCCGGGTCGGCGACGCGGTCGCGCGGCTTCGTGAGCAGCACGTTCGACGGCTTGACGTCGCGGTGCACGATGCCTGCCGCGTGCGCCACGGCGAGGCCCTCGGCCAGGTCGCGGGTGATGCGCGCGACGGTCCGCGCGGGCAGGGGGCCGTCGGCCATGCGGTCGGCGAGGGTCGGTCCGTCGATGAACTCCATCACCAGGTACTGCGGTCGCCGCGGCTCGAGCTGGGCGTCGAACAGCGCCACGAGAGAGGGGTGGCTGAGCGACGCGAGCACCGCCTTCTCGTTGTGCGCGCGCTCGATCGGATCGACCGGTCCCTCGTCGTTGTGGATCATCTTGATCGCCACGGTGCGGCCGAGGTGGGTGTCTTCGGCGCGGTAGACGGTCGCCATGCCGCCGCGGCCCACGGGCTCTTCAAGCAGATAGCGTCCGTCGAGCAGGGCCGCAGTCGGGGAGACGACCTCGATCGTCATCGCTGGCTCCTCGTCGGTGCATTCGGGTGCATGGTCAGAACGTATTCGGCGGAGATTCCTTCGTCAGCGGCCTTGACGCGGCGCGAAATCCATGGATGCCGCCTCGACGCGAGGAACCGGCCTGCGCGGCACGGCGTGTCAAGGGCCTCTTCGCCGTCGGTGGCCTCCCGTAGGAATGAGGGTGGACGGAAGGGGTACGGCCATGGCCGCAGGAGACATCGAGACTTTTCAGCGCGACGGGATCTGGTTCAACCGCATCGAGGGGGAGTCGCGCACCCTGGGTGCCAGCTTCCTCACCCGGGAGGAGGCGGTGAAGGTCGGCCGCGGGGCGGCAGTCGCGCGGCAGGTCGAGCACACGGTCCGCACCGAGGAGGGGCCGTCGGTCGATGAGAACCCGCACGACGCCCACCCGCGCGACCTGATCTGGTGATGCAGGCGTCATCCGCACCGGGTCCCGCATCCGCGCCCGCGCCCGGGCCCCAGCCCGGGTCGGCGCTCGGGCACGCGTCCCGCGCCGGCGAGGGGATGCTGCTGCAGGCGTGCGTCAACGGCGCGCGCGACGTGGCGCAGCATCCGTGGTTGAGTCTCGATCCCGCGGTGATGGCGGAAGAGGCGGCCGGTGCCGTCGCTGCGGGTGCGCAGGCGGTGCACGTGCACCCGAAGGATGCCGCGGGGCGCGACAGCGTGCACGCCGACGACGTGTCGCGGTGGCTTCGGGCGTTGCGCGCCGCGTGCCCCGACGTTCCCGTGGGCGTGACGACGGGCGCCTGGACCGAACCCGATGTCGAGCGACGGCTCGCCCGGATCGCGGGCTGGACCGAGCTACCAGACTTCGCCTCGGTGAACTGGCATGAGGCCGGTGCCGATGCGGTGGCGGCTCTGCTGCACGATCGCGGCATCGGCGTCGAGGCCGGCATCTGGGATGCGTCGGGCCTCGAGGCGTGGCGGCGCTCGTCGCACCGCGGCCACTGCCTGCGCGTGCTGGTCGAGCTGCCCGACGAGGCGGCTGAGACCGTGCGCGCCCACGCCGAGGGTCTCGTGGCGCACGTCGAGCGCGAGGAGCCCGGCATGCGCATCCTGCTGCACGGCGAGGAGCGGTCGATGTGGCCGGCCTTCGATCTCGCGGTCGAGAGGGGGCTCGATGCGCGGGTCGGCCTCGAAGACGGCATCCTGCTGCCCGACGGGCAGGTCGCGCCGAACAACGCCGCTCTGGTGCGCGCGGCCGTGGGGCGCGCGGGGGAGGCGATCCGATGACGTCGGTGATGACCGGGGGCGTAACATCGGGCTCGAGCACGGGTTCGAGGCCGACGGCCGTCGGCCGACCGCGAACACTTCCGGAGGGACTGCGATGCAACTGGCGATGATCGGACTCGGACGGATGGGTGCGAACATCGTTCGCCGCGTGATGCGCGATGGGCATGAGTGCGTCGTCTACGACGTGAACACGGATGCCGTGCAGGCACTGGTCGCCGAGGGAGCGGTCGGGGCCGACAGCGTGGCCGATCTGGCCGCGAAGCTGGAGGCCCCGCGGTCGGTCTGGATGATGGTGCCCGCGTCGCTCACCGGAGCCGTGGCCGAGCAGGTCGCGGCGGTGCTCGAGCCCGGCGACGCCCTCATCGACGGCGGCAACTCGAACTACCGCGACGACGTGCGTCGCGCGGCTGCGCTGCGCGAGGCGGGCATCGACTACATCGATGTCGGCACGAGCGGCGGCGTGTTCGGGCTCGAGCGCGGCTACTGCCTCATGATCGGCGGACCCGACGAGGCGGTGCAGCGCCTCGAGCCGATCTTCCGCACCATCGCCCCCGGCGCGGGCGAGATCGGACGGACGCCGGGACGCGAGGGCGACCTCGCGCCTGAGGAACAGGGATACCTGCACTGCGGTCCGTCGGGCGCCGGGCACTTCGTGAAGATGGTGCACAACGGCATCGAGTACGGCATCATGGCGGCGCTCGCCGAGGGGCTCAACCTGCTGCACAACGCGGATGCCGGCATTCGCGAGGCGCAGCACTCCGCCGAGATCGCGCCGTTGGAGGAGCCGCAGTTCTACCAGTTCCCGATCGACACCGCGAAGGTGTCGGAGCTCTGGCGCCGCGGGTCGGTCGTCTCGTCGTGGCTGCTCGACCTGACGGCCGCCGCGCTCACCGAGAACCCGTCGCTCGACGGCCTCGCGGGACGCGTGTCGGACTCGGGCGAAGGGCGGTGGACGGTGAAGGCGGCGGTCGACGTCGGCGTTCCCGTTCCGGTGCTGGCGGCGTCGCTGTTCGAGCGCTTCGCTTCGCGCGGTGAGGACCACTTCGCCAACCAGGTGCTCTCGGCCATGCGGCTGCAGTTCGGCGGGCATCAGGAGCTTCCCGCCGGCGACGTGCTCGAGGCGGGCAGCCGCCACGCCGAGTCCGGCGACGCCTGAGTCCCCTGTTCCGGCCCGTTCGTCTCGTTCGTCGAGTGAGGAGCGCACTGCCCCGACGAGTGCACCCGTGGTACGGTCGTCGCGATCGTGTTCCGACCGCAGGAGGTGAGACCCATGTACGCAGCATTCGTCACGGGCGCTCCCCTGCAGCCCACGATCTCGCGACAGAGGTAGTCGCCCGGGAGCGCCGAACAGGCATTTCGCGAAAGGCGACTCCCGTAAACTCTTCCTCTTTCTCTGCTGGTTCTTCATTTGCGGCTCCGTCGCCGTCATCCGGCGCGTCCGATCCCGTCGACGCGACCGACCGGCGCGGCGCGACCGATCCTGTCGACGCGACCGACCGGCGCCCGCCTTCCGGTGAGCGCGCGCTCGTTCTCGGTGGAGGTGGCTCGACGGGCAACGCGTGGCTGATCGGCATCGCGGCCGGGCTGCTCGACGCCGGACTCGACGTGACCGATGCCGACCTGATCGTCGGCACCTCTGCCGGTGCGACCGCGGCGGCTCAGTTGACCGGCGCCGACATCGGCGAGCTGTACGCCGCGAGTCTGGTGCCGCCGCCGAGTCGTCCGATTCCGGCCCGCGCGTCCGACCGTCCGGAGCGCGCGGGCGCACCGGGTGGCGGGTCGAGGCAGGTCTCCTCGTCGGGCGCAGCATCCGCTCGTTCTGGTTCGACGGACGGGCACCCGTCGAACCGACCGGTGATCGATCATCTCGAACGGATGCACCGCCTCATCGCGGCCTCGACGGATGCGGCCGACCTGCGGCGCCGCTTGTCCGACGCGGCTCTCGAGCGCCGCGCGAGCATGGACCCGTCGACAGGCCAGCGGTGGCGAGCCACGGTGGTATCTCGCCTGCCGTCGCCGGCCTGGCCGGACCGTGCCGTGCTTCTCACAGCGGTCGATGCGCGCACGGCGACGCCCGTGGTGTTCGATCGCGAGAGCGGCGTCGATCTGGCGGATGCCGTCGCCGCGAGCTGCTCGAGTGGATTCGCGTACCGCATCGGCGAGCGCGACTTCATCGACGGCGGCTATCGGCGCAACGAGAACGCCGACCTCGCATCCGGCTTCGCGCGGGTGCTGGTGCTGGCTCCTTTCGGCGGGGAGTCGTTCACTCCGGAGGGGTGGGGCCTGAACCTCGCGACTCAGATCGACGAGCTGCGCGCCGGCGGGAGTCGAGTGCAGGTCGTCGGGCCCGAGGCGGACGCCGCGCATCTGTTCGGCGCGAACGCCATGGACGGATCGATGCGTCCGCGCGCGGCGCAGGTCGGGTTCGAACAGGGCCGACGGCTCGCCGACGAGCTCTCGAACTTCTGGCGGTGAGACCCGGGTGCGGTCGGCGGCTCGCGCTCAGCCGGGATGCTCGTTCTGCCGCTGCTTGGGCACCCTCCGGGCTTCGTAGATGAGGATGCCGACGGCCGCGACGATTCCGCCGAAGGTGTAGCCGGCGAGGTGCGCCCAGAAATCGAGGTCGCCGTATGCGATGTCGAACATGATGCTCCTTTCCCGACCATCACCGGCCGGACTTCGTCTCTTCTTGACTCAGCAAAGCACACATACGAGGACGAACCGATATGCTGTCCACCGCTTTGCGTGGGGAGTCACAACACGCCGCATGCCGCCCACCCTTACGGCGTGTCGTGACTCCTCACACCCAACGTGTCCCGCACCGCCCCCTCCCCAGCGCGCCCCCCGCCCCTCCTCAGCGCGCCGCCGGGGCGTCACACGCGCGGCGGCGGCATCCTGTGCCAGGGTGGCGCGTGTGACCGACGCCTCCGCTGTTCCGACCCCGCCGTCCCGCGACCGCCGCACCTCTCTGCTGATCGGGGTCGGCGGCGGCATCCTGGGACTCCTGCCCTGGGTCGTCGGCGGCGGCATCCTCCCCCTCCAGAACCTCTGGGCCTCGCCGACGATGCCCGACGACATGCCGTTCGTGCTGCTGCCGCTGAGCCAGTACTCCGCGACGCTGCTGTTCTCCCTCGTCCTGCTGGGCGGCGTCTTCGCAGGCGTCGCCGTTCGCGTCGTCGCGCGGCGGCGGGAACTGCCGGTGCGGCCGACATCCCTCGGGGTCGCGATCGTGCACCTGGTCGCGGTCGTGCAGGGATTCGCGGTCCTCGCCATAGGTCACGGACTCGGGGTCGGGGGCGACAGCCGCGCCGTGCTGTACGTCGCGGGCATGCTGGGCGGCACGATCGTGGCGGCCGCACTCGCGCAGCTCGGGCTGTGGATGACCTCGCGTCCATCGGTCGCCGTGGCCGCCCTGGGCGTCGCGCTCGCCGCCGTGCCGTTCGCGAGCTGGGTCGCCCGGTGGTTCATCGCGTTCACGGGCGAGGTGTTCCCGCCGCCGTTCCTCCCGACGCTGGTGAACGTGCTGCCGGCCCTCATCGTGGGCGCCGCCCTGGTGTGGTGCGGGGTGCGTCCGGCTCGACGGATCATCGTCTGGATCGTGTCGCTGCTCGCCCTCTGGATGATGCCGGCGTTGTTCACCGCGATCCAGGCGGGGCTCGGCATGCGGGTGCTGCAGGGCGACGTCGTCGAGATGGCGAACGTGTCGGCGCAGGTGTTCCCGATGGCGCTCGCCGAAGTGTGGATGCCGCCGCTCATCGCCCTCGCGATCGCGGTGATCGGCACCCTGGTGCGGATGCTGGCGCAGCGCGACCGTGACGGACGAGGTCACGTGGCTGCGCAGCAGGGTGAGGCGGGGGTCGCGTGACGGACGGCGAGAAGGCACGGCTCGTCGCTTGGGGTGACGAACTGCGGGGCGTGCATCGACGGCTGCGCGAGGCGCTCGCGATCACGCAAGGGGCGGTCGCCGCGGGTGAGCGGCCGGGACGCGAGCTGCTGTTGTTCTGTCACGGATTCTGCACCGCGCTGACCGCACACCATGAGGGGGAGGACCGTGAGCTGTTCCCGGCGATCGCCGCGTCGCATCCCGAGCTGAGCGAGACGCTGCGGAAGCTCGAGCAGGACCACTCGATGATCGGTCACCTGATCGGTGGGCTCGAGCAGGCCGTCGCGTCGGCGGCGACGGCGGACGAACTGGCCGAGCACCTCGAGGGCATCGCCGCGATCATGGAGAGCCACTTCCGCTACGAGGAGCGGCAACTGCTGTCGGTGCTCGACGCTCTCGCGCTGGATGCGGATCCGGCACGGGTGCTCGGCCCGCTCTGAGCGCTCACGGGGTGGCCGGGCCGCCCCCGCGCCAGCCGGACCAGTCGGGCCGATCGACGACGCAGAAGCGGTTGCCCTCGGGGTCTTCCATGATGATGTAGTCGGCGTCGGCCGGACGGCCGTCCCAGTGCACCTCGCGGGCGCCGAGCCTGGCCAGGCGGCGCACCTCGGCCGCCTGGTCGTCGGCGTAGATGTCGAGGTGGATGCGCGGCGGCAGCACCCGTTCCGAGTGGTGGGCGTCGAGCGCGATGCAGGGTGCCTCCGCGTCGCGCGGTTTGAGCACGACCCAGTCGTCGGATGCCGGGTCGCGTTCGACGTAGTCGAGGGCCGCCTTCCAGAAGCGCGACTGCGCCGGCAGGTCGTTCACGCGCATGACGATCGATGCGATCTTCAACATGTGGGTGACGCTAGAGCGCCGGACGGATGCCGCGACAGGCCCTTGCGCCTCGACCGATCATCGCCTCAGAGCCGCATGCATCCGCCGCCGATACACCGCCGACCCGACCGCGCCGGCGATCCCGAGAGCCGGCCCCGCGACGAGCTGTAGGAGCGGATGCCGCAGGGTTGTGATCACGCGCACCGGCCCGAGCGACTCGAGGATGGCGGGACGCGCCCACTCGTCCACGCGCGACTGATACCGCGCGACGGCGGCCTCGATGTCGGCCTCGGCGATCAGGGCGTCCGCGAGAGCACCGGCCGAGCGGATGGCGGTCGACCCGGCGCGGCCACCGGTCGGCGGCATGGCGTGCACCGCGTCTCCGATGGCGGTGATGCGGCATGGCGCCCAGGGGAAGCGCGGTGCTGAGCCACAGCAGGAGATGTGCGCTTCGCAAGGATGAATTCGGCGTATCCGTCCTGTCGAAGTGCACAAGTCCTGCCGAAGCGCACGCGTCCTCGCGGGTGCTTCCAGGGCACCGACGATGTGCCCCACAGCACGAGATGTGCGCTTCGCAAGGACGAATTCCGCGTATCCGTCCTGTCGAAGTGCACAAGTCCTGCCGAAGCGCACGCGTCCTCGCGCGTGTCCCCGGGGCAGTGCGGCGACCGTGGTCAGCGCACGCGTCCGGGCAGGATGCTTCCGGGCACCGACGCTGTGCGCCACAGAAGGAGATGCGCGCTTCGCCAGGACGAATTCCGCGCGCATGCCACCACGCTGCCTGAGCCGCGAGCAGAAGTCACCGGCTGCTGCGCACCTTCCGCCCGGTCGTTGAGCGAGCGAACTTCCCCGGTCGTCGAGCGAGCAAAGCGTGACGGAACACCCCCGACGCCCTTACACCCTCCGTCCGAAGTCGCTCGTCAACCAGCTCTCGATCGACGCGAACGGGAACTCGCGGCCGGCGTGCACTCCCGCGAGAGCGCGCGCCGACCGCATCCGATCGAGCCGGAAGAGCCGCCAGTCGTCGCGGTCGATGTCGTAGGCGACGACATACCAGTGACCGTCGCGCAGGAAGTGCCGGTACGGCTCGACCGTGCGCTGCGTCTCGCGTCCGTGCTGGTCGGTGTAGGCGAGGGCGACGCGGGCGCCGGCGGCGACGGCATCCGCCAGCGTGCCGACGAGGGCGAAGTCGACCGGCGCCGGATCGCCCTGCAGGATCTGCGTCGACAGCGCCGTCGCGGCGGCCCGGCGCCGTAACGTCGGAGACAGGACTTGCTCGAGCTTGGTGCGAGCGACGGATGCCGCGGGGTCGCCGGGCGTCCACGTCTCGAGCACGAGCAACCCGGTGATGATGGTGGCGACCTCGTCGGCATCGAGCAGCAGGGGCGGGATCTTCGTGCCGGGATGCAGTCGATACGCCGCTCCGGGTCCAGGCCGCGATCGCACGTCGTAGCCGAGGTCGCGCAGCCGCTGCGCATCGCGGCGCACCGTGCGGGCGCTGGCGTCGAGGCGCTCGGCGAGGTCGGGCACGCTCCACTCGCCGCCGGTCTGCAGCAGCGACAGCAGATGCAAGGTGCGCGACGATGGGGATTCCACGAATCCATGATCGCTGAGGATGCGGCCGAAATCAGGCCGCATCTCGTCGTACCGTGGCGGAACACGACGAGAGGACGATTATGCGAATCGCAGTCACCAACCCCACCGGCAACGTGGGTCGGCACCTGACGCGGACGCTGGCGCGCGCTGGCATCCGACCCCTGCTGCTGGCGAGGAACCCCGAGAACATCCCCGCAGAGCTGGAACCGTTCGTTGACGTCGCGCAGGCGGACTCGCAGGATGCCGCGCAGGTCGCCGCTGCGACGCGGGGCGTCGACGCGCTGTACTGGGTGGATCCGTCGGTGATGTCCGCCGACCCGCTCGGCGACTACGCGCGCGCGACGGATGCCGTCGTGCGCGCCGTGCAGGAGAACGGCATCGGGCGGGTCGTCTTCCAGAGCAGCGTCGGCGCTGAGAAGCGGCACGGCGTGGGCGAGATCGACGGACTCGCCGCGACCGAGGTCGCGCTCGATGCGCTCGACATCGACATCACGCATCTGCGGTGCGGGTACTTCTTCGCGAACCTGCTGCTCGACCTCGACTCGCTGCGCGCGGGGCGGCTGACGACCGTGCTGCCGGTGGACGCGCCGATGGCGTGGGTCGCTCCGCGTGACATCGCCGAGGTCGCAGCGCTCACTCTGCTGAATCGCGAATGGAGCGGACGCCGCGTGCAGGCCGTGCACGGCCCCGAGGATCTCAGCTGGGCGCAGGTCGCCGCGATCCTGTCGTCGGAGTTGGGGCGGGACGTCGAGGTCTCTCGGGTGACAGACGACGAGATGCTCGGTGCGCTGCGAGGCGCCGGGATGCCGGAGGCGATGGCGCATGCCGTGCTCGGCATGTCGACCGGCATGCGCGTGGGGTTCGTCCCCGAGCAGGAGCGGACCGTCGTCACGACGACACCGACCGGCCTGCGCGGCTGGGTGCGGGAGGAGCTGCTCCCGCTCCTGTGATCCGGGCCCACGCTAGGTCTGTGTGCCGATCGCGAGCGACGTCGATTGCGCCGGCGGGAGCGGCGACGGACAGTAGCAATGTCAGGCGCTTCGGCCTTGGACCAGAGCCTCCGCGATCCCGCGAGACGCAGCGCCACGGCATCCGTCAGTAGCCTTGTCCTATGCCTCGCCCCCGAAGTGAAGCCGCGCGCCGGTCCGTGCTCGACGCGATGCGCGCTGCCGTCGTCGCCGGCGCGTATGAGGCTGTGACGATCGAGGGACTCGCCGAGTCGGCGGGCGTCGCCAAGCAGACGATCTACCGCTGGTGGCCGTCGAAGGCGGCGATCCTCGGCGAGGCGCTGCTCGAGGGCGACCTGCCTGGAGCCGACGTCGAGGTGCCGATCACCGACGACATCCGGGCCGACCTTCACGCATGGTTCTCGGCGATGTCGGCCGGACTCGCCAGCGATGAGGGCGTCGCCCTCGCCCGGGCGCTCATCGCGGTGACGGCCACCGACCACGAGCTCGGAATCGCGCTCAACGAACGGCTGGCGGCTCCGATCCGGTCGTGGGTGACGGAGCGCATCGACAGCGGACAGGTGGCGGGAGAGATCCGAACCGATGTGGATGCCGACGCCATCGCCGATCAGCTCATCGCGATGGCGTCGTACGCGGCGCTCATCGGGCAGCCGCTCAGCGAGGGTCGCGTCGACGAGACGGTCACGCGGCTGCTGCGGGGAATTGCGACGTAGCCGGTCGCTGAGCGAGGACGACGAAGTCGCCTGAGATGAGACGTCGCGAGACTACGGCGTGCAGTAGCCGACGATCGCCTCGGTCGTGGTGCGCAGGTCGGTCACCGCGGCATCCATGTTCCCGGGGTTCCCGGCGAGCGTGTTCTCGCCCTCGGCGATGACGCCGTCGATGCTGGTGGTCCATGCGTCGCGGAGGGTAACGAACTCGTCCGGACCCCCGACCTGACGTATGTCTTCGACCACTCCGCGGACCTCGTCGAGTGCCGCCTGCGCAGCCTCGGGAGTCGGGGAGGTGAGAGAGCCGATCGCGCCGCTCACCTGCACGGCGAGCGACGTGACCGAGCCGCACGCCGTGAGCTTTGACACCTGCTCGGAGCATCCGGACAGCAGCAGGATGCCGACGGCCAGCGCCGCGAGTGCAGGGAGCTTCTTCATGGGTCAAGGGTAATCAGAGACATATGAGCCGGCCGCCTTACACCCTCGCTCACCCTACGCGCGATTTATGCAAAATATCACATTAGTAGTCAAACGCATGCGAATGTAGCCCGCATGAAAACACAAGCTAGAAGTCGAATCGCTTGCACAGCGGGGACGCTCGCCCTGACTGTCGCTCTTGCTCCCGCGGTCGCTCATGCCAGCGCGGCGTCCCCGCTCGACGACCTCGCGGACGTGATCAGTGACGCCGAGGTGATCGCCGTGGGGGCTCCGTCGCCGTCCACCGTCGCCCCTCCAACGCTTGAAAGCGAGGAGGATGGCACTTTCGTGTCGCTGGACGCCGTCGACCTGGAGGTGACCCTGGGCGTCTCATCGCACGCTGAAACCTCGCCGATCGACCAATACGCGGTCGCGGTAGAGGAGTCCGTTACCTACGCCGTGAGTTTGCCCGAAGAGGGAGCGACCCGATTCTCAGCCGTGATCGCCGAACAGTCGGCGCGAAGCCCTGAATGGACGTTTGGCAGCGGTACCCAGCTGTTGCTCCTCGATGATGGATCGGTCTCTGTTTCCGATGCTGATGGATTCATCGCTGGCATCGAATCGCCATGGGCCGTCGATGCCGCCGGGCGGTCCCTCGATACCCACTATGAGATCTCTGGTTCCACTCTCACGCAGGTCGTGAACACGACGGGCGCGACATTCCCGGTGGTCGCCGATCCCACGGTGCAGTTCTTCGGCCCCTACATTCAGGTGCACCTGAACAAGGCGGAGAGTCGCACCGCGATCGGGGGATACGCAGCCTGCGCCGGAGTCCTGAGCAAGTCGCCGGTGCCTTTCGCGAAACTACTCCAGGTGGCTTGCACCACAGTCGCCGCGATTGGGGCGACGCAGCTGGTGGGCAACAAGTGCATCTCGGTGCATTACGTCGTAGGTGTCGGGGGGCCAGCGGGCGTGTGGTGGCCGTGGGTGAGGGACTGCTAGGCAGGCAGTGTGTTGGCCTACATCATCGTCGTCGTCGCGCTTCTCCTTTGGGGTGCTCTGGCCGGATGTGTCGGACAGAGGCTAGGTGTAGCCCTGGCTCTGATCCCCGCTTTGGGATGGTTCGGTGTGCTGGCATGGTTTGGCTGGTTGGGCAACATGGACAGCCCAACTGGCGATGCCCTTCCTGCGTACCTGTTGATCGGTCTGCTCGCGTTCCTGGCCGGCTCAGCGGCCACGACTCGATTGTCGAAATTGCGCGCTGCGCGCAGAGAGCGGCAACCGTGACGCGAAGGAAATTTACCGCAAGTTGAAAGTGCGACCTGCCTCGCTGGGCGTGATCCGCCGATCGATTCGGCGGATCACGCACCGAGCGTCGGACCTACTGCACCGACCATCCCCCATCCGAAGGCAGCACGGCGCCGTTGATGTTTACCGAGTCGTCCGACAGCAGGAACGTGATCGACGCGGCGAGGTGCTCGGCCGTCGCGACGGTGGGGATGGCCTGCTGGAACGGGGCGAGGCGACCCGAACCGTACTCCGACATGTTCGGCGGCATCGGGATGCCGGTGGCCACCCCGCCGGGAGCGACGCTGTTCACCCGGATACCTTTCGGCCCGTACATGAACGCCGCGGACTTCGTGACGCCGATGATGCCGTGCTTGCTCGCCGTGTAGGCGTTGCCCGAGGCGTTGCCGCGCAGGCCGGCCTCGCTGGAGACGTTGAGGATCGCGCCGCGTCCGGCCTTCTCCATGATCGGCAGCACCGCGCGCATGAGCTTGAACGGGGCGGTGAGGTTGATGGCGATGACGCGGTCCCACACGGCATCCGTCGTCTCGCCCGCGGGGGAGAAGTCGTCGTTGATGCCGGCGACGTTCGCGAGGCCGTCGATGGTGTCGCCCGCGGCGGCGATGACGGCGTCGATCGCGTCCTGCTGGGTGAGGTCGCCGGCGACCGTGACGATGTGGGGCTGCTCGGACTTCAGCGCGTCGAGCTTCTCGGCGGAGATGTCGGCGGCGATGACGCGTCCGCCTTCACGGGCGATGCGGGATGCCGTGGCCTTGCCGATCCCGGATGCTGCGCCCGTGACGATCACGGTCTTGCCGGCGAAGCGTCCGGTGGTGGGGGTCTCGGTCCACGAGCCGTCGTCGGCGGCATCCGGAATCTCACCGTCGTTCGCAGCGCGTACCAGATCGTCGATGACCGACTGCGGCAGCTGGCCCTGACTCATCGCGACGAGCTGCTGCAGCGGCAGACCGAGCACGGGTGTGAGGAGTGCGGGATCGGCGCCCGTCTGCTCGAAGAGGCCGCGGATGAGCGGGCCGCCGGTCGGGTCGTTCATCCAGTCGCCGATGGTGGAGTGTGCGGTGAGGGCCATGGGGGTCTCCTTGCTCGTCTGATTCGGCGCCGTTTCGCAACGATGCGTCTCGTTATGGATCAGTGTACGCCTCTTCTGAATCGAGCTGGATCAGAAATGCCTGTGCGCGAGCCCTGCCACCGGCATTTCTGATCCAGCAAGGGGCCGCCTCCAGCAAGAGGCCGCATACAGCACGAGGCCGCATGCGAGCGATCGAACTCGAAGCCGACGTGCCTCGAGTCGGTGACTACACTGCCCTCATGACCGAGCCGACCGAGGCGCCCTCGTCGTCGCTGATCCAGCAGCGCATGGCGCTGCGTCGCCGGCGCTCCTACGCGATCTACATGCTCGTGTCTTCAGTCGTGATCGGTACCTTCTGGGTGTTGACTCTGATCGTCGACGACAGCGCAGTCTGGCGATGGATCGGCGCGGTGGTCTTCACCGTGGGCGTGCTGCTCGCGGCCATCGAGTTCGCGCGCGTGCGCCGAGACACGCGCGCATTCGACGAACGATACGGGTCGGATGCCGGAATGCAGAGGCCCGTTCGGTAGAGCAGGCGGGGTCGGGCGATAATCGGTGCGTGCCAGGTCGTGAACTCAAGCGCCCCATCACGTCGATCGAGCTGCTCCTCGATTCGGAGACCGAGGCGGCCGTCCGCGCCGAGTGGAACGCGCTCGCCGCGAACGGGATGTCGAGCCTCGCCTCGCACGTGTCGGCGAGCAACCGCCCCCATGTGACGCTTCTCGTGCGGCACGATCTGCCGGCCTTCGATGCGCGCGCCCTTCTCGAGCGTCCTTCGTTCAGGGTCACGCTGAGCTCTCCGCTGCTCTTCGGTGGGGGCGAGCGCCGCGTGCTGGCCCGCAGCGTCGTTCCGACCGCCGAACTGCTCGACCTCCACGCGGGCGTGCACGCCGCTGCAGGACGAGGAGACGACGCCCCGCACACCACGCCGGGCGAGTGGACCCCGCACGTGACCCTCGCCCGCCGTCTGCGCCTCGTCGATCTCGCCGGAGCGCTCGAACACGTGGACGGAGAGATCCACGGACGGGCGGTGGGCTTGCGCCGCTGGGACGCGGCGACGGCGACCGTGAGCGAGTGGGGGAGCTTCGGGTGACGGGGGTTCGTCGGATCCTCGGCGATGATCGCCGCCGCCGGGTCCGTCGGTGCCTGGCCGTAGGCTGACGACCTCGGCCGGAGAAGGGATGCCGGCATGGGGAACCCCGGTCCGTCGCTGGCGGCGCACTACGACCTGCGGTCGCAGGCGCAGTCGATCGTCGTCGCAGCGAAGCACGGACCGCTGCAGTCGTTGACCGACCGCGAGCTCGCGATCGCCGACCAACCCCTCACCGTGTATCCGTATCGACTGCAGCGTCGCGTGCGGGCGTGGGTGCGGTTCGGTCCGGAATCGATCCGGGTGGATGCTGTCCTCGTGCGGTCCACACCCAAGGCGGCGGGCATCGAGTTCCGCGCCGGCGATCAGCGGTTCCGCTGCTGGGTGTGGGGGAATGCGGTGGAGCTTGTGGATGAGGTCGGTGGGGAATAGTCTCCGCTGGCCGCATTCACAACCTCACTGGGAAGAACTGCTAGGTAGCGCTCTTCGTGTACCGGGGCGAGAGCACCAAGACAACTCGGCGCCAATACGACTCGCCCTGGAAGCCTGGTTCATCACGGCGTGAGGCCGCAGCGATGAGCACAGACGTCAATGCTGCGATCACGGCGAATATGGGCCCCATCCAGGGGGCCGCTGCGCCGATCGTGAATCCCGTTATGACGACGACGCCGGTGATCAGAATCGCGGCCGAGAAGCCCGCCCACCGGAGAGCTTTTGTTTGGACTCCCATGGCGATCCCGGCGCTCACCGCCAGGGCGCCGGTCAAGACGTAGACGAGAGTCTCGTTGAGGTCTGGCATGCTCGTCACCTTCCTGTGACTGCGGGGCTCAGCAGGGCACGCGCCAAATCACACCGGGCACGGGGAGTGCCGTGAAGAACAGGCAAGTCTTCGGCTTGTCGCCCTCTGCGATGTTGGCCTGCACTTGAATGTAGGATCCGAACGCCGCGCAGCCGATAGAGACGCTCTTCGAAAAGATGACGCACATGCCGACGGCTGCGGCGTAGTCACGCACGCGGGATGTCTCAGACCGGTTGAGTTTCATACCCCACGCGGGTCCTTGCCACATCCAGCTCGGGTCGGCGACGACGGGGTAGACGGTGGACGCATCCGGCGTCACGACCTGGACAAGCTCATCACCCCGGATCGTGTAAGTGGTCTGCACAGGCGCGCCCGTGGCATCGACGGCCCAGGGCGCCGCGATCGGGACGTAGTTGTCACTGCTGTCGAGGAAGATGACTTCACCGGTGTCGCTCATGAAGGGCTGATAGCCGTCCATTCGGTAGCCGAACTCGTGTGGGCTCGAGCTGTCAGCGATCACGGTCTGGATCCGGGTGGATCCGTCCTCGAGGTTCTGGACGGCAACCGCGTCACCGGAGCCATCGGTGGCCGGGTAGACGACGGTACCGTCGCTGGTGACGGTACCGGCGCCGATCGGCATCTCATCAGGCAACCGGATGGATGCGGACAGCGTCTCGTTGTTCGGCGTCGACTCGACGAGGATGGGCTCGGTGGCGTCGAGAGGAATCTGAGACTCGGTGTCGCCGGCCACGGTGTTCAGCGAGCCGTTTGCGACGTCACCGGGAGCGGCGAGCACAGTCGTCGGCGCGACCGCATTGATCAGGTCTGCGACGCCCTCTGCGGTGACTTCCTGCTCCGTAACTCCGTCGCTGGACTCGTCGGCGTTAGCGGAAGGCCCCGCCAGCAGACTTCCCACGATGATTGCGGCCGTGACGGCTGCGCTCGCGACCGTGCGCCGGCCATATCGTGCGAACGTGCTCGGGCGTGCGGTGGGATGACTGTTGGGAGATGGCATGCGATTCCTCTTTCCTGTTCGACGAGACACCGCCGCAGATCACCAGTGCGAAAGACTTCGATCACCAAGAAGCCGACTGACTCTTCGGCGTGCATCGCTCTTTCGGCTATCTAAGTACCCATATGGGGACAAAAGCAATATATTTGGCTACGCCACGGCTGCTCTCCTTCTCGCGCCCTCCGGCACGAAGAGCGAGCGGATCAGCATCCTGCAGGCGCATCGCGAGCTTGTACTCATTGAGATGGAGCGCACGCGCCGGCATCTCGAGGCATTGGACACCGAAATCGACGTGTACCCCGAGGTCACCGCGTCGCGCGAGCGGAAGGCTCGCGCAAGAGTGGAAGACTAATGAAGTAGTCGGCACTCGGCGACGGGCTCACCGTCTCATCGATCGGACTCGGAGCGATGGGCATGAGCGCCTTCTACGGTCCGACCGACGAGGCGGAGGCGATCGCCACCCTGCAGCACGCGGTCGACATCGGGGTGACGTTCATCGACACCGCGGAGGCGTACGGTCCGTTCGAGAACGAAAAGCTCATCGGACGCGCGCTCGGCTCGCGGCGCGACGAGATCACGATCGCTACAAAGGCGTCGACCGAGATGGACGACGACGGCACCATCCGCGGACGCAACGGCACTCCGGAATACATCCGACGGGCGTGCGAGCGGTCGCTGCGGCACCTCGGGATGGACGTCATCGACCTCTACTACCTGCACCGGGTCGATCCGCAGGTGCCGATCGAGGAGAGCGTCGGTGGGCTGGCCGACCTCGTGCGCGACGGCAAGGTGCGGCACATCGGGCTGTCCGAGGCGTCGGCTCCCACGCTGCGGCGGGCGCAGGCGGTGCATCCGATCGCGGCGGTGCAGTCGGAGTTCTCGCTCTTCGCCCGCGACATGCTGCACAACGACGAGAAAGCGACCGCCGACGAGCTCGGCATCGGCGTCGTGGCGTTCTCTCCGCTCGGGCGCGGGACGCTGACCTCGGGAATCCGTTCGCTGGACGAGCTGGCGCCGGAGGATGCTCGGCGAGGGCTGCCGCGCTTCCAGCCCGAGGCGTTCGCGGCGAACCGTCGGTTGGTGGAGCGGGTGGAAGCTGTGGCACGGGAGCGCGGTGCGACGGTCGCGCAGGTCGCGCTGGCGTGGGTGCTGTCGGAGGGTATGGTGCCGATTCCGGGCACGCGAAGACGCGACAAGTTGGCCGAGAACGCGGGGGCGGCGGAGATTCAGTTGAGTGAGGACGAGCGGATCCGGTTGGCGGATGCTGTGCCGGCGGCGGAGGTTGTGGGATCGCGGGATGGGATCAATGCGGAGGTGGGGGCGGACCGGTAGGAGTGAACTCGGCGAGGAGGCACGCTTTCGAGCATCAGCGAGCTGTGCGCCGGACGGCTTGAAATGCCCCAGCTGGTCTGCGGGATCTCGAAGGTGGGCTGCAGCATTTCCGGGCTCGTTCACATGGCACAGTCTTTTTTAGCCCTGACCGACTGTTTCTCCTGTGATCAGACCAGTGAGAATGCCTTTTCGGCCGCTTTCTGGCCGCATCTGAGAAACGTGTGAGCCGAAACGAGGCAGATTCGACGCCCCTCACGGAGCGTCGTTCGACGCCTGAGGACGACGAAATCAAGCACTTCGGGCGTCCCTGTGCCTCGTCGAAAAGTTGAGCAGTCTGCTCTCCGGCGTTACGTCGGTCGGGCGTAGCGGGTCTGCGGACCTGACGGCAGTGCCACGAGCGGCAATGCGTCGTTGAGGCGTGATGCGACGGCATCCAGATCGTCGTCGAAGAGGTCGGCGTAGGTGTCCAGCGTCATCGCGGCCGACGCGTGGCCGAGCATCCGCTGCACAGCCTTCACGTTTGCGCCCGAGTTGATCGCGAGCGATGCGGCGGAGGTCGTGAGGCGTCAGCCTTGGGATCGATGGGTTCGCAGCCTGCACATGGCGGACCGCGTTCGCAAACCATCTCTGTGCGCCTGAGTTGCGCATGTGGTTGATGCGGTCGCCGAACAGCAGCCCTTCCGGTCCCTCGCCGGCGCACGCCTGCTCGATCATTGGAGCGAGCCGCGCGGGGTAAGGCACCGAGCGCTTCTCGTGCGTCTTTGGCGTGCCGACGTGGATCTCGTACGCGATCATCACCGCGTTCTCGTCGATCACGAAGGGTTGCAGTCAGACGGAAGCTTCGCGTATACAGGCGAGGGTCAATCTGGCGACCAGGAGTTCACACGCGGGAACAAGGCCCTCCTAAACACCGCTGATGAGGGGCGCACCATTCGTGTGTTCAACGCTCAGCCTACGTATGCGACCTACGTCGGAGCATTCACGACGGGCGCTCCACTCTGCTCGTTCCACGAGATACCAGGAGCCGACGGCAATGGTCGGCGCGCGATCGTCTTCAACCTCGTGCCCTTGGACGTAGACCCGACGTTGCTCGCTCCCAACCCGGGTCAGCTTCGACTGCTCAAGCCTCAGATCGCCCGGTGGGACCCGCCAGACGCTTCAGGCGTCAACGTGATTGTGGACGCTACTCAGCTCCCGCCCGGCGATCGCGTTGTCTCGCGCCAGGAGTTCCAACTCCAGGCAGACTTCGGACGTTGGCTCACCCAGAGGGGCACGCCGCCCAGCAGGCTGAAGCTCCCTGTCGCGGGTGCGATCATCGAGCCGGACATGTACGTCCAGGCCGAGGGATGGGTTGTTGAGGCCAAGAAATCCACGGGGCGTGAGTATGTCCGCATGGCGATTGGTCAGATACTGGATTACACGCACAACGCCCGTACGTTCGAAGCTCAAGTCACGCCGATGATTCTTCTTCCTGGCCGTGCCGAGGCAGACCTACGGGAGCTGACGGCGAACCTCGGTATCACCCTCGCGTGACGGGGACTCATTCGAGCTGCTTCGGCCCTAGCTCTCCGATGCTTGCGCAGGCGACGATCATTGCCATAGCAGGGATATCGGCGGGAGCCCAGTCGAGCGCCTCGAGCTCGTTGGGTCGACACCAGCGCACCTCCGCGTGCTCAGTCAATCGCGGTTGGCCCTCAACCAGCTGACACCAAAAGGTTGTCAGTTTCGCCACGCCGAAGTCGTACTCGTGTGTCGTTGTCGTCAGCTCGTCGTTCACCTCGACAGTGCATTCGAGCTCCTCAGCGATCTCGCGCTCGAGAGCTGTCCGGGCTGTCTCCCCGGGCTCGATCTTGCCGCCCGGAAACTCCCAATGGCCGGCGAGACGGCCCAACGGACCACGTTTGGCGCACAGCACGGTCCCGTCTTGCACGATCACGGCACCCACCAGGCTGATCTGTTTCCGCACTGCTGTGCCTCTCGATACTACTGCCGGCACACTTTCGACGGTCGCCGACAACACTGATAGCTTCTCGCCTCCAGCGTGCGTGAGCCAGCATAGGTTCCACCGATTCCGCCACGGTGGGACTCGACGATGACGACCGGCTTGTCATCATCAAAGTGTCCGAGAAAGCGCGTCAGGCCCGATGGAAACAAGTTCGCGCCGTATGGCTACTCGACTGAGACAGGAGCCCCCGTCGTGAGCCAAGCCAGGTCATTGTAGGCAGTGTCCCTCGAGTGGTCGTGCCCACATGCGAACTGGTCCGCGCGAATGTCCGCGGCGACAGCCTCGATCTTCGCCTTGATCGAGCCAAGGAGTTCTGCGTCGACGGCTTCGTTGAGGTGGTCGCCCTTCTCATCGAGGTTGAGAACTTGGATGCGGTCGGCCGACTTGCCGGTCAGCTCACGGTACCCGAGGGCGTAGACGCTGAGCTGATCACGAGTCGTCGCGGTCTTCTGTGCGTCCTCGGTCGACTTGAAGTCCACGATCGACACCTCATCGGTCTCGAGCCGCTTGATGAGATCCACGCGGCCGTCAACCGTGACCCCGGGCGCGACGACCACCTCAATCTGCTTCTCCGAGTGCACCGTTCGGGTGAGATCGTCCCCGTGCTCGTCGAAATAGTTCCTTAGTGCCTTCACCGCGGCATGGCGCAACTGGTCGCGCAATGCGGGATACGCGTACGGTGTGTGCAGGTGCCGCTCCACGAGGTCTTCTGCCTCGGCCTTCGTCGGGAGGTCTCCGGCAAGAGCTCTCTTATGCATCTCAGCAAGGGCGTCGTGCAGGCCCTTGCCGTATCCCAGCGCTTCATGGATAGGGGGATTGAACCCGTACATGAACCGCAGCTTGAACTGGTATGGGCACTCGAGGAGATACTTCAGCTCCGAGAACGAGATCGAGATAGCGGGCGTTTCCGTCTTTGGTGTGGGCGCAAGTCGCTCGAGCTGCGGCAGACCCCGGTCCGCAGTCAGCACCCAGTCGGATCCGGACGCGTCGCGAAAGAAGTCGGATTGCCGACGTGCCTGCTGGTTGGTGGCGATCGGTGCCCACGAGAGGTACAGATACTTCTGTGCGCGGGTTGCCGCGACATAGAAAAGTCGGGTCTCCTCCGAGAGCCCGCCACGGTACCTCGACCCATTCGGCACCGCCTCGACCGGGATAACGTGAAATGCGTTGAGTCCGCCGCTCGCGCGGATGGGGAACCGGTTCTTCCGCAGACATGGCACGAACACCGCTGGCCACTGCATCCCCTTGGCTCGATGCACAGTCGTGATGGTGACGGCATCCGGTGTGGCGAAGCCCGCATCCTCGTCCGCCTCCTCGTAGTAGGCGGGCGCTTGGCGTTCGTCCGTGATGAAACGCAAGAAGGTCTCGTACTTACGACGTGGCTCGGAAGCGAAGTTGATCGCTTCGAAGTCGGAGATCACTTGCGAGAACTTGCCGAGCTGGTACATCACCAACTCAGCGCGCGCGGGAGATCCGGGGATTGTGGCCTCACGGATGTCCATTGCTTCTACCACGTCGAGATACAAGCGCTGGATGTTGTAGGTGCCCCATCTATCACCCCTTTCGAAGTCCGCGCCTTCCTGGAGGATCCGGATGCCCCGCGCGAGCAGCGCGGGTGAGCCGAGGAGATCCGCATCGTCGAAGAGAGCGCTCAGTGCAGCCTCATCGATCTCGCGGAGCATGAATCGAAACATGCCTACGAGCGCCGCGATCTCTGGCGCATCGAAAAGGCGCGCGAGCCCCTTGATGATGTAAGGAATGCCGCGCCGGCGCAGCTCGTCGACAAGCGACTCAGCATCCTTGACCGTCCGAAACAGCGCAGCACAGTCCGACCAGGAGAGCCCACGCGGATTCGCGTCTGGTGAGTCTCTGAAAGGCATCCCCCGCAAGGCCTCGACCCTGTCGGCGATCCAGCGTGCCTCCTCGTCGGGATCGCCGAATTCGAGCGCCAGCAAATCGCCTGCCTCCCAGACCTGGTGAGACGCGTACTCCATCGCCTTTGGCAACCGCTCGTCGGCCGGCAGCCACTCGGCGATCATCCGCCCCAGCCGCACGATGCCCTTGGATGAGCGGAAGTTGTCCGTCAGCCCGATCTTGCGTACATCCTCGTGACGATTGGCGAAGGTGAGAATGTTGGACACTTCTGAGCCGCGCCACTGGTAGATCGTCTGGTCGTCATCGCCGACAACGCAGAGGTTCGCCCCCCAGCGTACGAGGCCAGCGATGAGTCGCTCCTGTAGCGGGTTCACATCCTGGTACTCGTCGACCACCACATACTGGACGTCTTCGCGAATGTGCCGCAGCAATTCGAGTTCTGTGGTCGAGAGGTCGGGGTCATGCGGGTCGGACTCGAGGAATGCGACGGCGGTTGCGATCATCGCCGTGTAGTCGAAGTACTTGCGACGGGACAGCAGGTCAGCGTACGAGCGAAGGCTGTCGGCGACGCCATCGGGGACGCGGTCGAAGTCGACATCATCTTCCTGCAGGATGGCGAGTACCTGCATGTAGAGTTTGGAGTCTAAGTATCGCCAGAGCGTCGCACGGCTCGGCGCCGTGGTCGGGCACGTCGTCAACCCCGACTTCACGGATTCGCGGTCGATCAGTAGCCGCTGAGTGATATCGGTCAGAACGCCGTACTTGAATGCCTCCGGCACATACCTCTGCAGGAGGTTCAGCGCGTAACCGTGCATCGTTCCGATGTACATCTCCGCTAGCCCGGTCACCTCGCCGTGCTCGTCTCGAACAATCTTGTGGATGCGATCCTTGAGCTCTGCCGCCGCCTTCTCCGTGAATGTGAATGCGATCACATTTCCCGGCCGCGCCCCGGGGGTCCCGAGGATTCGCGAGATCCGCTGCGAAATTACCTGCGTCTTCCCTGAGCCGGCACAGGCAATGAGCTGAAGAGGCGCCGTCAGCTCGTCTATCGCGGCTTGCTGGGCAGGGGTATAGGTGTTCATCGAGTCGAGCCTATCGAGGCCCGCCGACATCGCGCTGCGCTAGGCGCACGAGGCCAATTGAGTTTGCCTCTGCGGACCCCAAGCCCAGCCAAGGTGCGAGCTCTTGGTTAGGTGCGGAAGGGCACGAGGTCCCCGGCAGCGCGGCATCATCTTGGTCCCGGGGTGGGGGAGAGATTGGGGCGCCGCGCGCGTGTCGCTACTCGTTGGCGACATCGAGAACCTTCATCACCTCGTCGCCGTAGTCGTTAATTACCTTTAGCGCGATCTTGCCGGTGGAAGGGGTATTGAACGGAACTGAAGTCGCGCGGTTGAGCGTTGCCCAGGCATCGGAGTCGATCTCGGCCTTGAGTGCCGTCTTCAATGACTTGAAAGGGTCGTTGTCGCCGAGGAAGTACGCGTGCCGCACGAAGAAGCTTTCTCCGTCGTAATCGGTGTCGATCATCCAGAGCGCGATCTCCTTGGTGGATTTCGACCGCACCTCTCCCGACGTCGGGTCGTATACGTCGATGCCACGTACCTCAACTTGCCACTGCGACCCGACGGCCCGTAGCGTGAGGTCGGGTTCACCGAACACCGTGAAGAGGTTGCCCGAACCGGTCTTCTTGAGCTCCTCACCCATCAACAGATCGACGTTCATGCGCACGACGAGCACTTTGACGCGGCCGAGGTCTCGAATCCCGGCAACAACTGCAAAGCCCTCTTCGTCAGTCTCGACGCCAAGCTGGGGATCAAAGGCGAATCCCAGCACAGCGACAATCGGTGCGCCAGCTTCGACGGCCTCGCGGGCGGCGTTCTTAATGAATGATGCAGACACCGTCCCGTATTGAGGCCCCAGCGCAATCGCGAGTCGATCGCCCGACTCCTTCTGCGCGCCGATTGCCTGCACGAATGCACCCGGATGTGAGTCAATCGACTCAAAGACGAGGCGTTCAGACTTGCGGCCGTTCTGGATACCTGCCGCGCGAAGGTTCGCGAGTATCGACTGCTCGAACGACGGCGTGTCAGCGTCGGTGACGCCAGGGCGAAGAGCGTCCGCCTCGTCGAAGGAGACGCTCCGGTGCGGGGAGAGCGATTCCATAGTGAATGGCCCCGAAACCCGCACCCGTGTTCTGTCCTCCTCAGGCTTGTCGTAAAGCAGTTCGAAATCTGAATGCCGCTGAATCGCCTCCCGGATTTCATGGGAGTTCATACCTTCCTGGATGTCAGGGTTGTTCGCGATCGACTTCAGAGTGATGTGTTGGACCTTCTTGTAGACAAAGCCCTGTCGAAGGTCGCCGCGTGTCACCGCAGGAGCGAGTCCCTGAATGCGTCGGCCGTCGTCGCTGTCGGCTGTAACGTAGTAAGGGAATCTCGCGCCCATTACTCGTTGGCGAGCAAGCGTGAGCGCGACGCGCGAGGTATCGATTGTGATCCAGCGGCGTCCCCATTGCTCGGCGACCTGGGCGGTCGTTCCCGATCCGCACGTTGGGTCAATGACCAGGTCGCCGGGGTCTGTGCACATGAGCATGCAGCGTTCGATCACCGTCGTGTCCGTCTGGACAACGTAGATGGGCTTTCCGGAGAACCCGCGCTCGCCAAGCCCTAGCCAGAGGTTGGTGAACCCGAGGTAGGGGAAATCGTCCAAGTATCGCTTGTATTCCAAGGTCTGTCCAAGCCGAACGAGGCGCCCCGCTGCTCGAAGCTTCTCGATGCCTTGCCTATTGGTCTTCCAATGAGAGCTCGCAGGTAGCCGGTGCGTTCTTCCTTCAAACTCAATATCGAAGCCACCATCGCCTGGCGCGCCAGAACTCACCAGGGGAGTGCCATCGAGGATGCGACCGCCTTCGACGCTGCCGGCGCGTTTTTCAGCCGGGGTCATTGGGCGAAGTGACCCGTCCTCCAGTTCAACCCACGTGTAGCCGGTGGTGCCTTGGCTCCCGTAGATTTTGGCGTCATACAGCTGTCTGTACTTGCGCTTCTTCGCGTCTGTGCTCTTGCCGTACCACAGGATCATGTCGTAGACGCCGTCGATTTCGTCCCCAGAGAATCCGCCGGTCTTGCTAAACGCAATCTGAGAAACGAATGCGTCTCGCCCGAATACCTCGTCCAGCAGACTGCGCACGAGGTGCGCATTTTCGTCTCCAATTTGAACGAACACGCTGCCACTCTCTGTGAGAAGGTCCCGCGCAACGACGAGGCGGTCACGGAGATAGCTGAGGTAGGAATGAATTCCGAGCTCCCATGTATCGCGGAACGCTTTGATCTGTTCGGCTTCACGCGCCGCGTCATCGATCTTGCCGTCCTTCACGTCGCGCTTGGAGGTACGCACCTGCCAGTTCGACCCGAACTTGATGCCGTATGGCGGGTCAATATAGATCATCTGAACCTTGCCGCGGAGCGACTCGCGCTCGGCGAGTGAACACATGACCTGCAGGCTGTCGCCGAGGATCATCCGGTTCTTCCAGGACTCCTCGTGCTGGTAAAACTCAACCGCACTCAGTTCATCCAGTTCATCGAAGTCGTCGAAATCGAAGAGGCTCGGGAACTCGTCGGAAGGAGTGGCCTGCGACTGCTTCCTCAGGTGCTCGATGAGCGCCTGAGGAGCTATCTTCTCCTGGATGTAGATCGGCGGAGCATCAACGACGAGGTCTTCGCCGTCCTGCCCATCCTTCCCCTTCCACACGAGCTGAGGATCGAGGTCGGCGTTGCGTGGATAACGCTGGGGCGGAAGTGCTTCCTTCGTCTCGTCGTAGAAGGTCGCCGCGGCATCCGCGGTCGGGATGTTGCGCCGTCTGTCATCGTGATCGTAAGCGGTAACCTGGGTCGGACGCTTGGGCAGGCGGGGGCGGGCCATCAGACTCCCTCGAAAATGAAGCGGGAAAGAAGATCGGGGTCGCCGATGATCGGGCGGTCCGCGATGTGATCTGCGATCGCCTGGCGCAGTACGTGCTCGGCGTCATCGACGCCAGCCTTGCCAAGTTCCAAGTAGCCCCAGCGTCCGAAGGCTCCGTGGTTGTTCACCGCGGTGCACCACATGTCGCGCGTCGTGTTGGCCTTCGCCTTCGTAGGGCCGGGGCTCTTCTGGCTGCCCGATACCTCGACGATGAGAGTTCGAGGGAAGTCCTCTCCCTCGACCGGAGCAATGCGCAGCAAGAAGTCGGGCAGGTATCGGTGGCTGCGCCCCTGGTGCACGTACGGCACCTCGAAGCCGAGGTGATCATTCTTGACATAGCTCGTCAGAAAACCCTCGTGGACGAGCGTCTCGCATACCTGGGCGATCCTCCTCTCCCACGTGTTCCCATCCTTGCCATCGAGGGTTACGTGAGAGACGTGCGAGTTAGTTGTCTCGAACACCTTCTTACGGGTGTCAAACCATACCGCGTCGGTGCTGTGAACAATCTCACCAAAGCCGAAGATCGGCCGCATCAAAGGTCGACGCGCTTCATCGTCGAGGCGCGCGATCGCGTGACCGATCGCCTCGGCCGCGAGTTGCTGAGGCTCTGCAAGCGTAAGGAATCCCGGGGTGTACCCGACCTCGACGTGCACTTTAGCGCGCATCCATTCTCGCGCGAAGTCGACGAGCTGCGGGAAGAGCCAGGGTCGACGGTCCTCAGGATTCGGGAAGAGGAAGCCGAGAGTGCGCTTGGCTATGCCGAAGACCACCTCCTGCTCTCGCGCTTCGCGGATGCCCTCGATCCGTTCCGTCTCGCCAACAATGCCCGCGGCCTCGACCCAGCTTGGTACCGTCGAACCGCTGATGATCAGGGGGTCGGCCGAGTCGAGATCGAAGATGAGCGGCGCGTCCGGCAGTTCGACCCTGTACCCCGACAGGACGGGGAAGTCGATAGCCAAGTGAGCGCGCTCCTCTAGCGCCTTGACACGGAGGCTCGGCTCCGGCTGCTTGGGCGGGTCGACTGGCTTATCGCTCGGGATGAAAGAGAACGGGATGCCGTAGATGTTCGCGTACTCAGGCGGGAACCGCCCTGTCTCGGGATCCGGTGCGTACGAGCGGCGGCGCAGGCCTCGACCGACGACCTGTTCGCACAGCAACTGCGAGCCGAACGCGCGCACGCCGAGAATATGCGTAACCGTGTTGGCGTCCCAGCCCTCTGTGAGCATGGCCACGGAGACAACGCAACGCACGTCCTCTCCGAGCTTGCCCTTCTTGCCAACGGTGTTCATGACCTCACGCAGCAGGTCGGAGTCATCGAGTTTGCCGACATCGGCGCCCGGATTGGACCTGCGGTACGCCTGCTTGAAGGCATCAATCTCGGCGGCGGCGGCATTCTTGAAGTCATCCTTCATCGCCTCACCGGACTCGAGCTGCTTTGAATCCACGACGATCGTGCGCGGGATCGCTATGTGCTGATCGTTTTCGATATTGCTGAATAGAGGCAGGTTGCCCTTGATGTGGCGCGTCTCGTCACCCTCTCTGACCTCGTATCCGGCGATCCAGTCGTAGACCAGCTTCGAGACCAGCGTGTTCGGAGTTACGACAATCATCACGGGCGGCGGCTCTTCGAGTGGCTTGAGGCGTTCCTCCCAATCGCGGTAAGCCACCTCATACGACTTGTAGAGGGAACGGATGCCGCCCTCGAGCACCGCGGGCATGCTCCACGAACCCGGCGCCGGCAATGCGGCCAGCGAGACCCGCTTCGGCCACGACGGGTCATCCTTGACCTGGTCGTAGAGATGGAGGTATGTGACGAGATTCGCCTGAGCGTTGTCGTCGACCGGCAGACGCGGGACCTTCACGATCCCCGACTCGATCGCATCCATCAGACCGAAGTCGCTGACGACCCATGGGAAGATCGAACCCTCGCCATAGCCGGAGCCCTTCAAGTAGAACGGCGTCGCGGACAGGTCGTAGACCGTCTTGATCCCGTCCTTGCTCCTGTTGCCGTACCGACGGATGTCGATGAGTCCCTTGAACCACACGCGGGCATCTTCGTTCGCCTCCTTGGTGTCGGCGTCAAACTTCTCGTCCAGATCCTTCGGCTGGTAGCAGTGGTGGGCCTCGTCGTTGAAGACGACGATTTCGCCCTTGTCCCGGCCGAGCTTGTCGAGGACCCTCGTGACGACCATCTGCGGAGTTTCTGTGAAGGCGCCCTGATCGGGCTTGCCGGCCAGAAGGAGCTTGCGCGTGTTCGCACTGATGCCCTTACCCGCACTGGTCGTGCGCGGCATGAACTGGTGGTAGTTGATGATGTGGACTTCGGCCCGGTTGAGTTGAGCGCGCAGGTCTTGCGGCACGATCCCGCGCAAGTCGAAGTAGTTGGCGTCGCGTGGCTCGGTCGGCTGAAGGACACGCAGGCGGTCCTTGATCGTAATACCCGGGGCGACGATGAGGAACCGCTTCACGAAGCGTGAGTCCTGCGGCGAGTTCACTTTGTTCAGCGTGTGCCATGCGATGAGCATCGCCATAACGATCGTCTTGCCGGCGCCGGTCGCCATCTTCAGGGCCACGCGCGGAAGGTTCGAGTTATGCTCTGCATTCGCGGCGGCGAGCGTGCCTCGCCAGTCGATGCCCGCCAAGCTCGAGCGGTCATACTTGTCCCGCCCAACGACTTCCGCGAGATAGATCGCGGTCTCAGCCGCCTCGCGCTGGGCGAAGAGGATGCGGTCTTCGCGAGCGGAGTCGGACCAGTGCAGGAGGAGCTTGCGGCTGATGGCGGTGACACCGGGATAACTCTGGCGACGCCAGTCGCGTAGCGCATCGCGGAGCTGGTCGATCTTGTCGTTCCGCTCCACCCGCTCGTCGGTGAGGTTCGAGAAGTCCAGCGTCGGCTGCGGCGCTGCCTTGACCTTTCCGGCGCCCCGCTTGGGTTTCGGGATCGGGATAAAGAACTCGCTGGGGCGACGAGTGTCGACCACGTTGCCGGTCGGACCGCTCGGGCCCATTTCGAAATGGCGACCTGGCTCGTCGTACGCGGAGTTGAGGACGGGGTTGGACAGCGCTGCGCTGACGTCTGACACTGAATCCCTCCCGGATGGTGCACCCCAGCACCTTTCCACCATCCTGCCAGACGGCAGTCGAGCTTCCATCAAGCGTGACTCGCGATTCGCCACACGCACTCAATCAATCAGAAGAATGATCTCGTTCCAAGCACCCTGCGAACCAAGCCGATCACGAAGAGCCCAACGATGTACGCAGCACCCGGGTGAGCGACACCCTTTAGACACACTCCCCCACGCGTAGCTACAACATCGAAAAATCCCTGGATGATGAGCAAAACCCACCCAATCCTGGCGCCATGCGTGGAGGCCTTGAGCGGTGGAAGCGAGGCGTCGAATCCCAAGGTGTTCGACAGGCGATCGGCTACGCGCTCGCGGGCACCTGCGACGCTCACCTTCAGCACTCCCCCGGCGTTGACGCGCTCGAAGCGTATAGTGCCGCCTCCGGCTCGACCGTCTCGCGGTTCGTCGTCGAGAACGGCGTCATCACGACCCACCAACTCAGCGCCGGAGGCCTTCCTGTCTGGCTCACTGGACACGACACGGTCACTGGGGAGGAGCGCGGCCATCAGCGGCTGAGCCCCGACGCCGACCTGCTGCTCGACGGAACGCTCAACCACCCGAAGTCGTACAGCATCGCCGCGCTGCTGCATCCCGAACTCGCGACCGCGTTCGAGGCTCTCCAAGACCGGCTGCGTGAACGCATCCTGCTCACGTGGCAGACGGAGCTCAACGCGCGGCGCGGGCACGGAGAGCTTATCCGCGAGGAGATCACCCGCATCGAGGTCGTCGAGCTGCAGCATCGGCGCTCGCGCGCGCTCGACCCGCACATCCACCGTCACCTCTGGCTGAACATCAAGGTGCTCGGCGCGGACGGCAAGTGGTCGAACCTCGACTTGCGTGTAGCGATGAAGCTGCACACCGTCGTGAGCGCGGAAGGCGAGCTCGCGGCCCGAACCGATCCCGCGTGGCTCGCCGCCCTCGCCCGGCATGGGTACACGCTCGACCACGCCGGCGAACTCGCCGAACTCGCCGGCCACGTCCGACCAGTCTCGCGTCGGTCGGCGCAAATCGAAACTAACCGCGCGCGACTGATCACGGAGTGGTCGGCCGCGCACGGAGGATCTGCGCCCACCGTGGAGGTGCTGCAGCAGATCGATCGCCGCGCTTGGGCTGTGTCGCGTCCGAACAAGCCGGCCGACCTAGATGAGGCGTGGTGGGAGGCGCGCGTCCGCGACGAGATCGCAGCGATCGATCCGAGTCTCACCACCCCTCGCGCACCGGTTCCAGTCGCTGCCACAAACCTCCATGCCTCGACCTGGATCTGCTCGCGGCACAAGCGGTCGACGACGCGGACGAACGGTCCACATCATGCGGCGGGAGGTTCAGCATTCTCGACATCCGCCCGGGTGCAATACGCGCGCTCTCGCGCACGGGCGTCGCTGCGGAACGCGACCGGCTCGACGGCGTGCTCGCCGAGATCACTGAGCGTGCCACGACTGGCGTCTACCGGCTCGTCGCGGACGATCCACCGGCGCACGTCAAGGCGTTCATGGCGACCGAGCCCGTACGCGCCAAGGTGCGTCTCGCCGGCCGACTGGACGTGCTCGCCCGACCCGGGCGCTCGCTCCTCCCGGGCGAGTTGCACCGGCTCGCACCGAACGACGATCGGTCGGCACTGGATGCGTCGCAACGCGTTGCCGCGTGCGCCATCGCTGGCACGGACGGGCTCGTGACGGTGACCGGGCCCGCCGGCGCGGGAAAGACGACGAAGCTGCGCGCGGCGTTCGCGGCGCTCGCGTCGCAACGGCGGCGACTGCTCATTGTTGCCCCCACACTGAAAGCGGCATCGGTGGCGTCTCGCGAGCTCGGGGCCGCGGCATCCAGCATTCATGCCTTGCTTTGGGATCATGGCTACCGATGGGGCCTCGACAGGGCCGGCGCGAAGGTGTGGACCGGGCTTCGAGTGGGAGAAGTCGATCCCAGCAGGGGCGCCGCATATGGCGGACCAACCCAGTACGTGTTGCGTTCTCGCGATCGGGTCGTCGTCGACGAAGCAGGCATCGTCGACCTGCAGACGGCGAACGTCCTCGTCGAGCTCGCGATCGAGCAGGGTTTTGGGCTGGCGTTCGAGGGTGACACGCATCAGGCGTTGCCGGTCGGGCATGCGGGCGCGATGGGTTCTGCGATCCGGCACGCGAACGCGGCGGTCGAGCTCGACACAGTGCACAGGCTCCGCGATCACGAATACGCGGCGCTCACGCTGCGACTCCGGGATGCGGGTGATCGCGAGCGTGCGCTGGCGGTTGCGGTTGCGGACGAGCTTGCCGAACGGGGTCACGTCGACCGGGTCCAACATCACGACGCGGCGCGTGAGCGGATGATCGACGCGTACTTCGAATGGCACGCAGCGGCAAGCGAGTGACGCTGGTATCTGGCGCAAATGCTGAGGCGGATGCGATCAACGACGCGATCCAGCAGCGGCGCGTCGATCAAGGCGAGCTCGACGTCCGCGTCGCCGCGTGGGGAATCGGGCAGCAGCGCATCCTCGTCGGCGACACCGTCCAGACCCGTCGCAACGACCGGCTCACGGGAGTCGAGAATCGCGCGCAGTGGATCGTGCGTGGCATCGGTGAGACCTTCGTCGATCTTGTCTCTGTGGGTGACAGCAGCGAGATGGCGCGCGTGTCACCGAATACGCTCGCGAGCACCTGCAGCTCGCGCACGCGTCCACCGCGCACGGCGTGCAGGGCGACACCGCCGACGCGTCGGTGGTCGGTCCGGATGTGGATGCTGCGGGGCTCTACGTCGGTCTCACGCGCGGGCGGCTGAGCAACGTCGCGGTCGTCGCGCGGACGGATGCCGCGGCCCTCGAGTCACTAGCCGGATCGATGCAGCGCGAAACACCGGAGTTGACGATGCAGGATGCGGTGCGCGCGGCCCAGGCGGAGGTGCGGCGGGCGGCGCGGAACCGGGAGGCGGCCATGGAGACGGGGCCGGTAGTGGGGGCGCCGATTGCTGGGGGCGGGCGGGGGATGTAGAGCCCACCTGATGCGATGGACGGTCCGAATCGGTACACCGAGGTCCAACGAGCAATTCAGGAGCTTGGCGACTTCCGGAGCGGTCACTGCTGTCTCATTCATCCGGGTCCATCGAGAGTCATATGGTTCAGCCACTGCCCTGGTGAGCACGCATGGGCGAGAGTGGGAGACGATTGGTCAGTCGTGCTGCTGGCCGTGGCGTATGGCGAAAGAAGCTGGGCCTGCCGCAAGCGCAACGCGGCCATTCGCCGTCGGCGCGACGTCGAGGGGCGTCATGGGTCTGCGGGGGCGACCCGCTCCGCAGACCGTACGCCGCAGTGTAGGGCTCGTTCTGGGGTCGTCGCCATCAGGGGGCGGCTGGGCAAACGGGCTACGAGGAGCCCGCCCAACCTAGAGTGTCGGTCAAGAGGTGGCCTAGGCTCGGAAGAAGCCGGGGTGATCCGCCCACCGGGCAAGCGGCTCTACGTAGTGCGAAAGGTCCTCACCTTGGAGCGCGGCAGCTAGTTGGTACTCGTCCTGATCTAGCAGCGCAAGCAGAAGGATCGACTCTGGCTGCGTCAGTATCCAGGCATCATCGGGGTCGAATCCATCACTGTTCGCGCCATGAAGCTCCAAGATCTTACGGGCGTCGTCCTCGTGAGCGTCAAGATACGTCGCAACCAATTCGTTCAAGACCACAACATCGTCGTAGCCGTTCCGGGCGAGCGTCTCCAGGACGTCTTTTGTGAGGCGCTCGTCTCCAACTTCCGTGGTCATCCCCGCGAACCGTTGCTCGAGCGATCGGAGAAAGTTGTGGCGCGCGAAGGCGGGACTTTTTTTCACTAGCTCCACTCCCTTCTGCAACTCCTCATCGAACAACTCCACCAGGACTAGAAGCCGACGGAAGATGCGTCTCACGCCCTTCGGAATGCCGTCACTCTTCTTGTAGAGGTAGCGATGCTCCGTCTCGGCCCAGGCATGTTCAGCAAGCGTCCGTATCTGGACTTCGCAGCGAATCGCGGCCCCATCGGCGCCGACCAGGTCGTGTGCTCGCACGTGGACGTGCAGGCCGTGGTAGGCGAGCAGGTTTGGGTCGGCATCCTGCGCTTGATCTTCGACCTTGAACACTTCGAGATCATCGCTCGCCTCCAGCGCCTGCTGTGCGGCTATCTTGTCACCCGCAACCGACACTACGACCCGCACGCCAATGACATCTGGGCACGTAGCCCAGAAGTCCACGTACGCTTTGCGCCTCTGCTTCTTGTACAGTTCGACGGCGTCCTTGGCGCGGCTCACGATCATTGAAGGTCGGATGCCGACAGCGGTGAGCGCTTCACGGATCCGTCGCTCCAACTCGTCCCGCGCAGCGAGGTAAGCAGCTTCATTGGCCCTATAGGCCTCAAACACTGCGCGTGGTTCGTCAGCGGCTGCCATTGCTGCGCACGTTCCCGAGACGACCGCCGGTGATCGTGATGGTGTCACTTCCATTCGCGTCGGACTGAGACACCTGGACGCGCTTCCCATCACCAACGGCTTCCGGGGGAGCGATCACGACGATGTCGTCCGAGTAGTCCAAGCGAAGTCGTCTCAACCTCGTGGCGACTTGAACAGTGTCTTTCGGAAATTGGGACATCGGAACCTTCGCGGTGGAGGCAAGGTGCGACAACTCCGCTTGATGTCCAGTAGGGACATGGTCGCGGACAAAGGTGTGTCCGCTGACCTGACTTGAGTTGGAGGCGAGCTGGGTAACCAATGCTGACTGGACATTGAGCTTGTCCTCCGGGCTCAGCGAGCTGTCGTTGATCGCATTGGTCATTCGGGTCAAGAACTGTTCCGTCAGCACCGACGGTTCTTCCCGCAGCTTCATGCCGAGGAATGCGCTCAAGAAGTAGTTGGCCAGCCCACCGCGGTTCTGAACGTCGGCGAGATCGCCGGACAGTTGGCCAGTAGACGAGGCAGCTCGCGAGAAGACAGCCACCTTGTACACGCGAGCACCGTCCCCGAAGACCAGATCCTTCAGCCGCTCCAAGCGGAACACTTGATGACCGGCGGCGTTGGTCTGCGTTTCGATGCGGATCGCGGCTTGGTGCTCGATCTTCGCCACCACAATGACGTCGTCTTGCCCGAGCGTGCCGACTGCCACCACCAGCAGCCCAGGAAGAGATGTGCCTGGTTGCTTAGACTGCAGCTCGTCCGCCATCGACCGAGATCGCTCGACAAGCGTTTCTGGGTCTTGCCAAATGCCCAAGACGCACGAAGGAGTCGTGCTGTCCACCGCTGTGTCTCGCACGATCGGCAGGTCGCGCGAACGCAGTGCGTCAACGAGACGGCTAGTAAGGAATTCGCGATTCTGCGCGGTCAGTTCCACTGGCTCCTCGGTGAGGGTCAGCTCAAACGGTGCCTCGCGCGAAGCGCGCGTGATCTGATGCATCATGATGTCGCCGAGCGACAGCAGAGAGTAGGACGTCACAGGGGCTCCTTGGCGCTGGTCCCCAAACTTTAGAGGAATCGCTGCCTCCATCGCTCGAATCACGCCGTCAGCGACAAAATCATCCTTGACGAAGTCTCAAGGCGTGAACTCGCCGGCAACAGTGTTCGGTCACCGCACGGGTCGAGACGAACGGCGGTCAGGCATCGCTCGACAATTGCTCGCGCTGCAAGAAATGGGCCAGCACCCCTTTCCTCCTGTCCGGCCTGCTCGCAGACGTTTCTGCCACTCGCTACGCGCGCGGGTCTGGGCGGTGGTTGCGATCATGTGATCCAGGATTGGAGCGGTTGGCATGCGTAGCTCAGAGTGATGCCAACATGGGTGCGATCGGTGGCGGCACTATCGTTTCGCGATCCACATCCATCCGTTGGCATCATGCACAGTGAGTAGAGAAAACATGCCAGAAGGTCGTAGCGGCGGAGCCGCTATGGTGCTCGGAGCGGAGTATCAATCAAGGGTGGCCGCGTGGCTCGCGATACGCGCGCTGACGGGCGGCGACGCTGCCGTGCTCTGGGACTGGCCGCAAAATTCGACGATTGAGCGGATCTACCTGGAAACCGCGACCGCGGTCGATGACATTCGGGTGGAGAATGACCGTGGCGATCACGCGTTCATCCAGGTCAAGCATCGCGTGGACGCCGGACGTTCTGTAGGCACGCCGCTACGCAAGGCGCTCGATCAGTTCGTGCGGCAATCCGCCACTGCCGAAACGACTGACCGGTTCGTGCTCGTTGTGTCGTCGGAGAGCAGCGCAGGCGTGAAGCATGACCTGCCACGAGTGCTTGAACGCATGCGCCGCGAGCAGAGCATCGATGAAGCGACCACGTGTCGCAACGCACGGGAAAGGGCCGTACGGGGAGTTGTCCTCGGCCACTTGAACGCGGTATGGGCAGAGTCGGCGCAAGGTGGGGCGGACGAGCACGACATGCTCAGCCTTCTGAAGAAGCTTTACGTCACGACGGTGGACACTGGCCCTGACGAACCCGCAACTCTTGAAGCCGAGGGCCATCTTCGCGCGATACTGGCAGAGCCGTCCCATGCCCGCGCGGCCTGGCAAGACGTAGTCGCGGCCGCCAGCGAGACCGCAATCCTTCAAACCGGCATGACGTCGGCATGGCTCGCGGATCGGCTGTCGAGTCATGGCTTCCAGCTCGGCTCGCTTCCCGATTACCGAGCGGACATAGGGCGGCTTCAGTCGATCACCGCCTCCGGGATATCTCGCCTGAATCGCTTCCGGAGTCTTCCTGGTGACAATCGGGCGTCCGTCAACATCACCCGCGACTTCGAGGCGGAACTTTATGACGCCTCGGCTAGTGCTTCGCTTCTGATCACCGGCGAGCCCGGCGCAGGCAAGTCCGGGGTATTGGCACAGCTGATCTCCGCGCGGATGACCTCCGCGGACGTAGTGTTCATCGCAGCTGACGCGGTCGCCGGCAGCACGGCGAGCGAGCTTCGCGTGGAGCTCGGGCTCGACCACGACCTAAGCGATGTGCTCGCCCATTGGTTCGGTAATCGCCCGGGGTATCTCGTCATCGACGCCCTTGACGCTGGACGCGGATCTCGTACCCAGGACGCCCTCTTTGACCTCATGAGGGACGTGATCGACCACCGAGGCAGGTTTCACGTGATCGCCTCGATTCGTAGTTTCGACCTCCGGTCGAATGCCGTGCTCGCTCACCTCTTCTCGGGGCAACCGGCATCGGCGGATGAACGCTATCAAGTTCCCGGTCTCAGCCGCACGCGCCACTTCCTTGTGCCACCGCTATCGGACACAGAACTCGGACAGGTGGTGGCGTCCGCGCCGCAGCTTGCAGCGGCGATCGCGTCTGCGGGCATAACCCTGCGGCAGTTGCTCCGTAATCCATTCTGCCTCTGGATATTTGCTCAACTCGCAGGCGACGACAGCCTGCCAGACTACGCGGTAGATACGACCTCGAAGCTTCTGGGGGCGTACTGGGATTGGCGTATTCGCAAGGATGCGCGGGTCGCCGGCAGCAACGAACTCGCCCTCAAATTCCTCTGCGACTTGGCGCTACGTACAGGAACCCTCGCCGTGGACAGGTTCACGATCGACGCCGGTCACATGGACGCGGTGACGAGGCTCCTGAGGGACGGCGTGCTCGTTGAGGTAGCGGGAGCGCGTGGGCCGGATGTCGGCATTGGTTTCGCGCATCATGTTCTCTTCGACTACGCACTCTCGCGCGTGGTGATCCGATACAGCCACAACGTCGCCGAACTGATCGTCCAAGACAACGCGCGTGGCTTACTCGTTGCGCGGCCGAGCTTCGACATGTTCTTCGAGTATTTGTGGTCACTCGATCTCGAACGGGGGGCCTTCTGGCAAGCGACGCTCGATCTGGCGAGGGAGGCAGTACCCGAGGTCGCCAAAACCATCAGCCCCGCGGTCGCCGCTCGTCTAATCAGCGGCCAAAGCGATTGGATTGCTCTGATGTCCCTCCTCGACGACCAGAGGCTCGACGCACTCGCTATCGTGCGTCATCTTGTCGGTGCTCACCTGGCGTCGGAGACCGAGCTGGACGTGGGCGCGGCCAGGGTGTGGGGGGAGCTCTGCGCTGACCTATCGCGCCGACTCGATGATGATGTCGCTCCCGTGGTCAGAGCGCTCGTGCACGATCTGAGCCAGTCTCCCGTGATTAGTGACGCGGAGGTCGCCGGGTTCATCGGGAGTGCGGCGCGCGCCTTGTTTCGCTGGTGCGCCGCTACGGGGCGGAATGAGCGGTTCTATTTGCACGTGGCGATCGCTGCCCTCGTCGCGACATTTGAGTCCGATCGCGACGGTAGCGACGAATTGATCCGCCAGATCATCGAGCCCCAGCGGCTCGCTGACCTCGGCTACTTCGAGATGCCCGCTCTCGCGCACGGGATCGTTCGACTTGCGGATACCGCCCCTCAACTCGTGCGAGACATCTACGTAGCCGCGTTCGAGCACGAAGAAACGTCTCAGGACGCAACATCGCTCTCCCAAGGCATCCTCGGACTGACGTCGAATCGACGACAGGACTACGAATCCGCTCACTACTTGCTCGCACAGAACTACGAACACTTCATCGCGGTAGCCGAGCGCGAGGCGATCGCGGCACTTTCGGCGATTCTGCGTATGTACTCCAGCCGCCTAGGAGGAGGTGATGAGTCGATCGTTATCCCATGGAACGGCGTGGAGGTGCAGGTAATCGAGAGCAACCGCTATTGGACGATGGACAGCGAGTACGACAGTGAGTCGAAGCTTCTCGCGTCGTTTGGCCGGTGGCTCGCTGATCAGTTGGCGACATCGTCTTCGCTGACGAACGACCCGTTCGTTCGAGTACTCGACCACGTGCGAGGTCTCGCCGCCCCCGCGGCCATATGGAGGACTCTGATATCGGCTGCAAGGCCTGACGGAGCGCGGCTTGCTGGTCTAAGTCCACTGTTCGAAGCGCGCGGGGCTCTGCTATCGCGCGGACTGGGACAGCCCATTCGCCAAGCACTCCGCCTCGGCTTCGCCAGCCTTCCCGCCGAAGCCCGCGCGGACATCGAAGTCGCGGTCTTGTCGCTCAGTACAAGTGCGAGCGGATCCCGTGAGCAGATCATGGGAGCGCGGTTGCTCACGGCGCTTCCTGCCGAGGCTCTCATAACGCAGGAGGCGCGAGATAAGCGCGCTGCGATAGTCATGGAGGAGTCGGATTCTGACTCACGGACTTACAACACCGCACCTGCCGAGGATTCGTATGAAGACTGGCGACTTCGCGAGAACGGCGTTGACCCCGCACACCCTGAGCATTCGCTAGTAATCTCGGCGTTGCAGCCTGTAAGGGCAATTCGGAATCAACCGACACCCATGGAAGTGGAACGTGCCCTAGATGGGTGGCGCCACGTTCGAGCGGCCAAAGCGGTCCTCGAAGCTCAGCGGCAAAGAGTGCCGACCCGATTGACTGACTGGGCGCGCAACGAGATTGGTCGCGCCCTCGAGCCAATATGCAGGTCAACGCTACCGCTGGCATTGGATCCGTCAGCGCTCGAAGAACTAGGCGAGATCGCCATCTCTGTCGCAACAACGGCCGACGACTCGGCTCTTGTCGACCTCGAAACCTTCGATGCCACACCCGCGTTGTCCGATTCTGGCCGCGTCGCGGCTGTAGTCGCGATGATGCATATGATCCACCAAGGGGCACATCGAGAGCGTCTATCGCGGGCGGTCTTAGAGCTCACGGGTGACTATGCAGTCGCCGTTCGCTTCGCTATCGCCCGAGGCCTGTACGAGCTCGCCGGCGACGATTCGCCATTCACCTGGGATCTGATCGACGCCCTGGCACGCGACGACTCGGGCGCGGTTCGAACCCTGGTCGTGCGGCTCGAGGCACAGATGGTCGACCGGCCGAGTCTGCTCCTGGAGCGGTTGGTGGCCCGCTACGAAGATTCTGTCGATCTCGGGGCTCGAGGAAAACCCGTCCGCGAGGTTTGCGTCGGAGTTGTCGTCTGGCGGTGGCTCTGGCGCAACGACGATACGTTCAGGGATGTTGTGCTTCAGTGGCTTGCCGAGTCGGAGGACGCGTCGGTGGCAGGCGCGATGCAGGACTACCTCCGGGCCGCTTTGGCAGCAGACGGCGTGGCTGCGCGCGCGATCCGTCAGCGCGGCTTCACCATGGCTCTGGCCGCCATCGCTCACGTGAAGACACTGGTCGAAGCGATTGTAAACTCCCCAGACCCCGGCGCGTCTGCTGCGCTCAGCAGCTCCCTCTGGCATGTCGCAGACGCGATCAGTTCGGACGTCTACTTCGCGTCGGGGGCGTACGGTGGCCGAGACGGGGAGCGGCGTCTACCAGACCGCGCCTTCTTCGACGACGCCGCAGATCTGTTGGACGCGCTAACGGCGATGCCCCACCCGTCGATCATTCATCACATCCTCCAAGTGCTCGACTACTCGGCGCCTGTCGAGCCGTCGATGATCCTCTGCAAGATGGCTGAGGTTCTTTCCCTTGGGCGTGCGGGCGGCTATCAGTACGATCGAATTGGAGCGTCCTTCATGGTCGGGGTCGCGCAGCGCTACCTCGCCGAGCATCGGAGCATCTTCCAAACCGATGACGCCGCGCGCGGTGCACTCATCGAGGTGCTGGACACTTTCGTAGCGGCGGGTTGGCCAGACGCGACCCGGCTCGCATATCAACTCGAGTCTGTGTACCGCTGATCCGGTCCCGCTATTGCCGGGCTAAAGCCACCTCGCGTCGTCTCAACCGGGCGCGGCAAGACGCTCATATCTGCTCGCGCAGTGCGTCGTATGCGGCTCGAAACGCAGGCGTGACATCTCGATCATTCGCACGTGCTCGCCCATCGGCAGGCGAGGGCCCTGCGCGTGAGGATTCACTAGCGAGCGCAGCTCTGAGTTGTCGAACTCGCGAGCCCACTTAAGCTCGTTAGGCGCAATCGAATCGGATGCACACGGCGATGTGGAAGTCGCGGCTGTGGAACTGGAAGATATCGTTGATCACCCATGGGAAGCGTGCGGGTCTTCACCTAGACCAGCCTCCCCTGAGCGTCGATCAGGCCGTAGGCCTTTGTCCAGGGCGGTGGCAAGGTACCGCCCTGGACCGCAAGCGCCAAGCCCCCTCCGGCCTCGCCTTGGATAGCCCCCGTTCTAGAGACCCCGCGGTGGGCGAACTCGCGTTGGATGCGAGCGTGAAGGTCAAGAGGTCGGAGAGGGATAACTCCGCAAGGTCAGTCAGCGCGCATCCGCCCATGCCGCCGAAGATTTCCCGACAGCACGTTCGCGACACCTCGGCCCCACGACTCCCGCGTCTTGTTCGAGCGGGTGTCGGTGATCTCGTCGACGAGCTCCGCGGTGAGCAGCGACTCCATCAGCCCGACCAGCGCCACCCCGAGCGCGAACGGCGCGATGATCGTGAACGTCTCCCACGTCCAGGGGATGTTCGGCACGAAGAGTGAAGGCAGGCTCCGCGGCAGCTCGCCCTGATCGCCGACGGTCGGCACGGTGATCGCGAACGCCAGCACGACTCCGGTCACGATCAGGACTGAGATGAGCGGCGCCCGCACGATCTTGGTGATCCGCGGCATAACGATCATCACGATGATCTCGAGCGCCACCAGCGGATACACCAGCCAAGGCACATCGATCAGCTGCAAGAACTGAGAGCTGAACACGATCGCCAGGGCGCCGCACTCACCACTTGCCCAATAGAGTGAGCCGCGTCCATACATTCCCGGAGGGAGCCCAACCGATGGCCGTGGAAATGAGAATGTGGCGCATCGACGGCCAGCGGCCCAAACCGCTCACCGCAGCAGCGCTCCCCTCCGAGAATGACCTGCACCAGTTCCTCCGCCAGGACCCGTCGCTGCTCGGAACGACCGTGCTCGTCATCGGCAGCGAGGTCATCACACCCTTCGGCAAGCGGTTGGACCTGCTGGCGATCGACGCCGAAGGCAATCTGCACGTTCTGGAACTGAAGCGCGACCGCACGCCGCGAGAGGTCGTGGCCCAGGTCCTCGATTATGGCTCGTGGGTGTCGACCCTCTCTCGGGATGACGTCATCGACATCGCCGAGAAGTACCTGGGGCAACCGTTCGAGGCGTCATTCGAGGAAGTGTTCGGTGTCGCCCCGCCGGACGAACTCAATGGCGAGCTGCAGCTCACCGTCGTGGCATCTGCACTCGATTCCAGTTCCGAGAGGATCGTCACTTACCTGCGGAGCTTCGGCGTCCCGATCAACGCCGTGTTCTTCACGTACATCGAAGACGACGACCGGCGGTATCTCGCGCGGTCGTGGCTCGCAGCATCCGACGACGGAGCGACGAGCAGCCTCGCCAAGTCGACCTCGAAACGCGCGACGTGGAATGGCCTCGACTGGTATGTGTCATTCGGCGGAGACCGCGCCTGGGACGACGCGCGCCGGTTCGGTTTCGTCTCCGCCGGCGGCGGTAAGTTCTATACCCAGACCATCCGCGCGCTGACCGAGGGCGCCCGCGTGTGGGTCAACATCCCGCAGACCGGCTACGTCGGTGTCGGTCGGGTCGTCGGACCAGCCGTGCGATTCAACGACGCGCTCGTCTCGGTCGACGGTCTCCCCGAGCGATTGGCGACGCAAAAGCTCGCGGGGTCGTACACGCACGGAGACGCGACTACCGACGACGACAACGAATGGGTCGTTCCCGTGGAATGGATTCGCACCGTCCCACAGGCCGACGCCTATTGGGAGAAAGGGTTGTTCGCGAACCAGAACAGCGCGTGCAAACTGCGGCAGGAGTTCACTCTCTATCGACTCGCCCAGCACTTCGACGTGCACAACGACGACGAGGCCTGATGCCGGTCGGCGACGTCGAGCGAGCCGTCGCAGCGGCCGCGGCCGAGGACGGCATCCGCCTGACCCCGATGCCGCGCGTCGACTGGCTGAACACCCACGGTCACTTCGCGCTTCCTGCGGCGGCGGCATCCGCTCTTCCGGCTCTGCAGCGGGCGTTCGATGCGCTGGGCGGGGATGAGGTCGAGCAACGCTCGAAGCGGCTCGGCACCCTCCCGAGCGACCTCGTGCACCTCGAGAGCAAGACCGTGGTCGAGGTCGACGAACTCCAGCACTTCACGTCGTTCCGGCTTCTCACGCTGAACCAGCTGCCGACCGAGACCTCCGACGAGTATCGAGCTCTCTGCGCGACCTGGAGCCCGAAGGCAGACAGGTACCGTGCGTCGAAGACGGCGAAAGGCTTTCCGGGAACGCAGGGCAGGGCGCGCCAGCGCGCGTACAACGACCTGCTCCGCGACCTCGTCGCGCCGCTCTTGGGGTATCAGGTCATCCGCATTCCCGCGCCGCTGCTCCCGGGCCCCGAGGCCTACGCCGCAGCGGCGAGCAGGCTGGCCCACCTGCGAGACGCGAGCGCGACCAGCGCGACCTCAACGACGCACTGACGCGTCGCCGCCGCTGACGCCTTCCTCACCGACGCTTCGACAGGCTCAGCGACCCAGGTTCGGGAGGTTGCGGGACGGCACGCTTCGACAGGCTCAGCGACCCAGGTTCGGGAGGTTGCGGGCCGGCGCGCTTCGACAGGCTCAGCGACCCAGGTTCGGGAGGTTGCGGGCCGGCGCGCTTCGACAGGCTCAGCGACCCACGCTGCTCAACGCGGCACCACCGGCACCTCGAGCACCGACCCGCCCGCGACTCCCCATTCCACCGTCGCCTTCCCACTCCGACTCCCGCGATACCGTGTCGGGAAGTGCCCGAACCACGGATTCCGCGGTTCCAGATACCGCCCGGCGATCAGCAGCCGCAGACTCTCGCCCGCCCGGAACAGCGTCGCCGACGGGCTCAGCGGAATCACGACCTCCATCCGCTCGCCGTGGCGCACCGGCTCGAGCGTGCGGAACGTGTGCTCCGGCTGATGCGGATCGCTCACCCCACGATCGAGCTCCCGCAGCGCCAACCGCAGCCGCCCCTGGGCGACGCGGTCGCGGCCGTATCCGTACGAGCCCTCGAACGGCACGGGCGCCCCATCCGCCCACTTCTCCACTCCTACGAACAGGCGCGGATCGCCGCATCCCGACGTCGACACCTGCAGCCGCAGGGTCATCGGCCCGGTGAGCTCGGTGTCTTCGTCGAAGCGGTGCTCGAACGCGGCAGCATCCGTCTTCAGACCGAACGTGACGCTGCCCGGCTCGGCGGGCGACTCCGCACTCAGCGTTCCGCGCGGTCCGAGATGCAACGCCCGCCACTCGGTGCGGGCGAGCGGCCACTCGTTCTCGTCGCGCACCTCGACCACCCGGTCGCGACGATCCCTCACCTCCAGCCGCACGGCGGGCAGCACCGGCACGTCTTTCCCGCGCAGGTGCCGGTCGAAGAACGCGAGCTGGTGCCGGCGCGCGTCGTCTCCGTAGAAGGTGGCCCACTTGGGGCCGCGGTGCGCAAAGGCGTGCCGTTCGGTGGACGCGACCTTCTGGAAGGCGCGCATCGACCCGACGCTGTGCAGGTTCGCGTCGGAGAAGCTCGTGCACTCCAGGATCGGCACCGTGATCCTCGACAGGTCGGGCGTGATCGCGTCCCACCACTCGTCGCGAAGCGGATGCCGACGCCGCTCGGCCGCGAAGTCGGAGTTCAGGCGGGCCACGCGCTTCGTCATGAAGAGCCAGATGCGCGCGAACCCGTCTTCGACGACGCCGCCGGGAGTGAAGAAGTCGCGATACGCGTCGGTGAAACCTTCCCACGGGCAGATCGCCTTCAGCGCGGGCGGCTGCAGCGCCGCCACCTTGTACTGCGACAGCGCGAGATACGACACCCCCAGCATCCCGACCCGGCCCGACGACCACGGCTGCGCGGCCGCCCACGCGATCACCTGAGCGATGTCGTCGGCCTTCTGATCCGACAGCAGGTCGCCGCGCCCCTCGGAATGCCCGCCGCCGCGGGTGTCGAGGTTGATCACGGCATAGCCCTGCTGTGCCCACCACACCGGGTCGGGCGCCTCCCAGCTGGTCTGATCCGAGATGCGCAGCGGCTCCGGCTGATTCATGATGCGGAACTGCGGGTTGACCGACCACCGCCCGCCGCGCTTCCGCTTCGGCACCGCATCCTTGCCGTACGGATGCGCCGACAGCAGCACCGGCAGCGGGCCCTCCGCCTGCGCGGGACGGAAGAGGTTGAGCCGCAGCGTGACGCCGTCGGGCATCCGCACCGGAACATCCGCCTCTTTGACGACGTCGTCCGACATCGGATAGACCGAGACGGGCGGATGCCGCAGCGCACGCATCCGCGCGCGGACGTAGGCCGCCCGGCCCGGGCGCTTCCAGGGCGTGTCGGTGGCAGTCGTGTTCATGGCGGTCCTCGAGACTTGTGGTTTGGAGTGGCGTTCCAATGCTCTGGAACGTCACTCTAGAACATGGAGTACGCTGGTGTCCATGACCGGCGAGAGAATTCCGGAGAACGACTCACGCAGTCGTCAGAAGCGGGTCGGCGACGCGCTGCGGCACGACACGCGCAACCGGGTGCTCGAAGCGGCCGAGGTCGAGTTCACCGCGCACGGCTACGTCGCGACCACGGTTACCCGGCTCGCCGCCGCCGCAGGCGTCTCGGTGCAGACCCTCTATTCCGCCTGGGGCAGCAAGCGCGCGCTCCTGCGCGGGTACATGGAGCGCACCCTCGCCGGGGGAGCGGCCTCGCCCGAGGATGCCGCCGCACGATTCACCGACGACCTCACACCTCGGCAGCGCCTGGAGGAGCTGGCTGACCTCTTCACCGAGATCGCCGACCGCGCATCGACCGGATGGACCCTCTACCGCGACGCCGCCGCGGTCGACCCCGAGATCGCCGACGACTGGAACGACCTGCAGCGCCTGCGGCACGGGCTCTTCACCCGGATCATCGGCGACATCCCCACCGACGCACTGGCGCCCGGGCTCAGCCGCGATGCAGCGGTCGACACCGCCTGGGCGATCGCCAGCCCCGAGACCTTCGATCTTCTCGTCGGGCGCCGCGGGTACACGCCTGACGAGCTGCGCGCCTGGCTGCGACGCACGCTCGTGGCGGCGATCCTCGGGCGGTAGTGCGGCGGGTGCAGTTCACCCCGGGGGATCCGCGCGCCTGACGCCCGGCCGATATCGCTGCACCACCAGGCCCGAGCGGAACTCCGCCCGGTCGACGAGCTCGAGCGGCATCCGTTCGGAGAGCCCGTCGAGCAGGCGGGGTCCGTGTCCGGCGACGACGGGATGCACGACGAACGTGTACTCGTCGATGAGCCCGAGCTCGGCCAGCGCGGTGGGCAGGGTCACGCCGCCGACCGACAGGCCACGGCCGGGCTGCTCCTTCAGCCGCCGGACCGCCTCGCCCGGATCGTCGCGGATCAGCTCGGCATTCCAGTCGACATCGGTGAGCGTGCTCGACACGACGTACTTCTTCGTGCGATCGATCGCCTCCGCGAACGGGATCTCCGCCTCGCTCATCCACTCGGGCCACACCCCGTCGTCCGGCCGGCGCCAGGCCGCACGCATCATCTCGTACGTCACGCGACCGTAGATCTCGGCATCCGCTCGTTCCATCTCGGCCGTCCAGAACCGCATGAACTCCTCGTCGGGAGGGAGTCCGGCCTCGTGATGCACGCTTCCGTCGAGGGTCACGTTGATGGCGTATCGCAGCGGTCTCATGGGTGCTCTCCTTCGGTGCGTCGCGTGTTGTTCGGGACGCTAGCAGGGGGCTCCCCCATTGCCACGTCGTCGTGATCGTTCGGTGTCGGGTGCGGGTGCGCCGTGCCGCCCTCCCCTAGCATTCGAGGGTGAAGAGGTTCTGGATGTTCCTGCTCGGTGGCATCGCGGCGGCGATCTGGGCACTGCTGCTCGTGCTCATCCAACTGCAGAAGGATCTGACTCTCGACGTCGTGTTCCGCCCGTCGTGGCTCTGGCTGATCTTCGTCCTGGCGGTGGTGCTGGTCGTGCTGGCGATCCTCAATCTCCCGTCTCGCCGGACGAGGGGATCGGATGCTGCGCCCGAGGCATCTGCGGGCGGGGCGGTCTCGGGTGGGGCGGCCTCGGGCTGGGCTGTCTCGGGCGGGACGGGTTCGGGCGGGACGGGTTCGGGCGGGACGGTTTCGGGCGGGGCATCTGCGGCAGGGACGGCGTCAGGCGCGCCGGCCGTGAACGCGGCATCCGCCCCCTCGGGCCGTGTTGTCGCCACCCAGCCCGGGGTGACGGTGCACGGCAGGCTGCGCGCGCATCTGGTCATCGGAAGGCCCCGCCGGCACGACGTGGTCTGGAAGGAGACCGGTGCTGCGGCGGGCACTCTGCGGGCGGGCTCCGGGGCGCTCTGGGAGGTCGTCGACGCCGAGGGTGCGACGCTGGGGCACGCCGACTCGGTGACGATGGGCCTCGCGATGCTCGACCTCGCCGATCTGGGCTGGCGCGTCGACCCGACGCCCGCCGCCGACCCCACGGTCGCCGCGAGTTCGGCGTCGGAGGCCGCCGGCCCCGCGGCATCCGAACCCGTCACCATCGTCGACCCGGAGCGTGGAGCGCTCGGCCGCCGACCCCGGCTGCTCGGTGTCGAGTTCCTGGCGCCGGCGCTCAGCGGCGAGTTCGGCCGGCAGCGGTACCGGACCGAGGCCTGGCAGCTGACCAACGGCGACACGGTGGTCATCGTGTCGGACAACGCCGGAACCAGCCTGATGAACATCTCGGAGCACATCGCCGCCGCGATCGACGCGCGATGGGCGGGTTCGGGTCGCCGCCCGATCATCATCGAGGACTGGGACCCTCCGACCGCGACGGGCCGCCGCTTCGTCGTGTCGAACCGGGAGGGCGGACACGTTCCCGTCGACTTCGACGAGCTCGACCGGGCGGGGATCGTGCTGTCGCGAGAGTGACGGAGCGGGTGGTGGCGGGTGGCTCGCGGGTCAGGCGCGGTGCGTTGCGCGGGGGGAGCTTTCGCCGGCGGCGCGTGACGGCGGGTGGGTGCGGGTCGCGGTCATCGAGCCGCTGCGGTGCCTGGCCAGTCGCGCTGTTCGCGCGGCATACCGGCATCCCGATACCCTATCGAACAAATATTCGAAACTCGACTCCCACGCCGCGTAGAATCGAGGCATGGCTCAACTGACCGGCATGCACGAGGCGATGGCTCGCCTCGATTCCGCCTGGTCGGATGCTGATGACATCGCGGTCCTCTCCCGCGAGCAGCTGCTCGCGGTGAACGACGCGATCGGGATGCTGCAGCGACGCCTCGGCGCTCTGCACGTGGCGGTCGCGGCCGGGATCGCTCGCGAATCCCGGGCGGAGCTCGGTCCCGACGGACTCGCGAAGCAGCACGGGTTCCGCACGCCGGCGAAGCTCATCGCCGCGACGACGGGCGTCTCAACGGCCGAGGCGATCCGGCTGGTCGCGGTGGGGGAGGCGACGGCTCCACGCGCCGACCTGGTCGGGGCGCCGCTCCCGGCGCGATACGCGCACGTCGGCGCGGCCCTCGCCGCGGGCGACCTGAGTGCGCAGGCGGCGGGGCTGATCACATCCCTGCTCGAGCGATCCCGGGTCGCCGCCGGCCCCGCCCGGATCGAACAGGGGGAGCAGGCGCTCGTCGAGGCCGCCGTCGGGCTCTCCCTCGACGACGTGCGTCGTCTGCTCGTGCGCGCGGAGGCCTGGCTCGACCCCGACGGCGCCGAGCCGCGTGACGAAGAGCGCCGTGCGGCTCGATCGCTGACGATGTTCGAGCGCGATGGCATGCTGCACCTCAACGCGCGACTCGACATCGAGTCGGCCGCCCCGGTGGTCACTGCGATCCGCGGATTCGTCAGCGCGGCGTTCGCCGCCCGGAAAGAGGCGCCCGCGTCCGAGGCCTCCGACGCAGATCGACGCTCCGTGCCGATGATCCAGGCCGATGCCCTCACGGTGTTCTGCACGCACGTGATCGGATGCGAGAGCCGAGAGGTTCCCCTGGCCGGCGCGACCGTGGTCGTGCGCATGACCCTCGACGACCTGCAGTCCGGCTGCGGATCGGCGACGATCGACGGACTCGATCACACCGTGAGCGCCGGAGCCGCGCGGCGAATGGCGGCCGGTGCCGGAGTCATCCCCTGGGTTCTGGGCGGTGAGAGCGAGATCCTCGACTGGGGGCGCGAACGGCGGCTCTTCACCCGAGCGCAACGCATGGCCCTCGTCGAACGCGACGGCGGATGCGCGATGTGCGGACTGCCGCCCTCGATGACGAAAGCCCATCACATCCGATGGTGGCAACGAGACAGCGGGCCGACCGACCTGTCGAACGGAGTGCTGCTCTGCGAGACGTGTCACCACCGCATTCACGACAACGGCTGGGAGATCGAGATCGACGGCGCGGGCGTCAGCGCGCGGGTGTGGTTCATCCCTCCGCGATACGTCGACCTCGAGCGACCTCCGCGCCTCGGCGGGCGGGCACGGTTCGACATCGCGGCGTGACGATTCGCGGCGCCGGATCGGTGCGGCGGGCGGGCAAGGTCCCCTGGGTCGCTGAGCCCGTCGAAGCGCGCCCAGGAGATCACGATCGCAGTGCGGCACTGCGGCCCGAACTCAGCGGCCCACGGATAGTCCCGACTCAGCGACCCAGACCCGGCGACCGAGGCTCAGCGATCGAGACTCAGCGACCCGAATTCAGCGACCGATTCGCGAGAAATACCCCTCCACGCCGGGATCGAGGGGCGGAACGTCGCGCGGAACCGAACCGTCGCGCAGAGAGGCGGCCGCCATCGCCCCCGCTGCCACGGCCTCGCGCGCGGCGATCGGACTCACCACCGTCGGCACACCGCGAGCCACGTGGGCGAGGAACTCGGCGATCGTCAGTACGTCGGCATCCACGTGACCGCTCGCGTCGCCACCGATCGGGTACTCCACATCACCGGCCATCTGCCACTCGTGTCGGCGATTCCACACCTTGACCACGCCGCCGGCCGTGTCGCCGACGTTCTCCAGCCGACCCTCCGTGCCGATCACGGTGTAGTTCCGCCAGTAATCGGGCGTGAAGTGACACTGCTGGTAACTGGCCAGCACCCCGTTGTCGAGCGTCATCAGCATCATCGACACGTCTTCGACGTCGACCACCGGGTTGAGCCCGGTGTGAGCCGCCGGCGGCCAATTGTCCATCGAGAACCACTCCGGCATCGACCGCGACGATCCCGAATGCCGATCGGCGATCCCGCCGTACAGCATCAGCTCGCCCATGCCCACGACCCGCCGCGTGTACCCCGACGCGAGGTAGTGGATCACATCGATGTCGTGACTGCCCTTCTGCAGCAGCAGCGAGTTGGTGCGCGTGCGATCGGCGTGCCAGTCCTTGAAGTAGTAGTCGCCGCCGTTGCCGACGAAATGCCGCACCCACACCGCCCGCACCTCGCCGATCTCACCGCGCTCGATGACGCTGCGCATCGTCTGCACGACGCTCGAATGGCGATAGTTGTGCCCGACGTACAGCCCGGTCCCCGTCTCGGCCGCCGCCGTGAGAATGCGGTCGGCCCCCTCGACGCTGATCGCCAGCGGCTTCTCGAGGTACACGGCGATCCCGGCGCGCAGCAGCGCGACCGCGACCTCCTCATGCGTGTCGTCGGGGGTGGTCACGATCGCGGCGTCGATCCGCCGATCGCCCGTCTGGGCTGCGATCAGCTCCGCCACCGAGGAATGGACGGATGCCGTCGGGTGCAGCATCCGCCCCCGATCGCGCCCCTCGTCGGTGACGTCGACGAGGGCGACGACCTCCGCCGCATCCGGCGCCGAGGCGACGTGCGCGGCGATCCCGCTGCGCGCGCCGAGCCCCACCGCGGCCACCCGCAGGGGTCGGGTTCGTGTCGCTGTTCCGTGCGATCCGCTCTTCATGGCTGCCTCTCGTGCTCGTGGGGGCTCGACGTCAGTATCCGGCGAACTCGACCGGCGCGCCCAGCGACGGCGTGTCGCGCAGCTCGGCGACGGATGCCGTTCCGGCCAGGTCGAGCACCACGACGGTGTTCCGGTCGGCGCGCAGCAGCGGCGCCGGGATGTACAGGGTCTCCTGCGGGCCTTCGGCCCGATACCGCCCGAGCAGGAACCCGTTGATCCACACGAATCCACGCTCCGCGCCGGGAAGGGCGAGATGCGCGTCGGCCGCCTCGGGCAGCTCGAACGACCCGCTCGAGAAACGCGGTCGGCCGCTCCGATCCTCGACCACCGGCACGCCCTGCGCCTCCGGCCGCACCAGCAGGTCGAGCTCGCTCGCCCCCCACCGATCCAGCGGCAGCGGATGCATCTCCCACCCGTGCACCTTGCGGCGCTCGACGCGCACATGCCCGAGAATGCCCTTGCCCTGCCCGAGCATCGGGCCGTAGTTGATGCGCCCCTCGTTCTCGACGACGATCTCGAGATCCACCGCGCGACCGGCACCGGTGATGGGGAGCACCGCCGTCTCGTCGGTCGAGACGCCGAGCAGCACCCCGTCGACGAACACGAGAGCGCGATCGTGCAGTCCGGTGATCGTCAGCGTGGTCTCCTCGGGCGGCAGCACCGGCCGCGACCGGTAGAGCATCAGCCCCGAGGCCAGCGAGAGCTCGTCGAACGAGCGGGTCTCCGCCCGCCGGACGGCGGGAGAGACGGATGCCGCGGCCGCCAGCAGGTCGCTCCCCGGGGTGAGCTCGATGCGCTGCGGCGCGACCACGGCGGGCGCGGGCGGCAGAGCGGCCGAGATGTCGCCCCCGTACTGTCCGAACAGCTCGCGGAAGGCGTGGAACTTGCCTGTGAGACGGCCGTCCTCGCCGACCGGGGCGTCGGAGTCGTAGCTGGTCACGGTGGGCGAGAGCACGCCGTCGTCTTCATTGGCGCCCGACCACAGACCGAAGTTCGTTCCGCCGTGCGCCATGTACACGCTGACCGATCCGTGCTCGAGGATGCCGCGCAGCGTGTGGGCGGCGCTGTCGACCGACCGCGTGTTGTGCCCCTTGCCCCAGTGATCGAACCAGCCGTCCCAGAACTCCGCGCAGAGGAACGGCTCGACCCGGCCGCGCTCGCGCAGCAGCGCCACCGCGTGATCGGGGTTCGTGCCGAACGTCGCCGCCGCGAGAACGCCGGGGAGCGTGCCGCCGTCGAACATGAGGTGCGTCGGACCGTCGGCCGTGTACATCAGCTCCGACACGCCCCGCTCGCCCATCGCTTCGCGCATCCATTCGAGATATCCGGTGTCGTCGCCGAAGCTGCCGTACTCGTTCTCGATCTGGAAGGCGACGATGGGCCCGCCGAACGCCGCCTGCAACGGCACGAGCTCCGGCAGCAGGTGGTCGAACCACTCCGCGACCACGTCGAGGTAGGCGGGCTCGAGGCTGCGCACCCGGGGGCCGGTCTGCGCGGTCACCCACGCCGGGAACCCGCCGTTGTCCCACTCGGCGCAGATGTACGGCCCGGGTCGCACGATCACGTCGAGCCCCTCCGCCTGCGCGAGGCGCACGAAACGGCCGATGTCGCGCGCCCCGCCGAAGTCGTGCGGGTCGGAGTGCAGCTGGCGGTGGAAGTTCCAGGCGACGTACGTGTCGACCGTGTTCATGCCCATCGCCGCGAGGCGGCGCAGCCGGTCCTGCCACAGGTCGGGGTGCACCCGGAAGTAGTGCATCGAGCCGGCGAGGATGCGATGCGGGCGCCCATCGCGGAGGAGCGCATCGCCCTCGACGGTGAGCAGGGGAGCGGGGACGGTCATACGGGCGACTCCTCTGTCGGCGTGCACCCGCCCGAGCGGCGGGAACGATACACGGGAATGTTATCGATGACAGCTTAACCCGACAACCCGCACGGCACGTGACTGATTCATAGGAAAAATAGGGCTTGGCAATATGTCACCGATCACATACTCTGGTCACCATTCGGCGTCGGCCGTGAACTTCCCTGCATCGAAGGAGACACAGTGAACAGAAGACTGACCGTTGCGGCAGCAGCGACCTTGACGGCCGCGGCGGCCCTTGCGACGCTCACGGGATGCGGATCGTCGGCCTCCGGCGACGGCGGCAGCGCGTCGCTGAGCTACATGATCTGGGACACCAACTCCAAGGAGCCCTACGACAAGCTCATCGAGGCGTTCCAGAAGGAGCACCCCGAGATCGACGTCGAGGTCACCGCCGTGCCGTGGGACCAGTACTGGACGAAGCTGCAGACGCAGGCGTCGAGCGGCTCGCTGCCCGACGTGTTCTGGATCAACGAGCCGAACTTCCAGCTCTACGCGTCGAACGACACCCTGGCTCCGGTCTCCGACGACTACGACCCGAAGGAGTTCCCCGAGGCGCTCGTGAAGAGCTACACCTACGACGACAAGGTGCTCGCCGCCCCGCAGACGTACCACACCATCGGAGTCTGGTACAACGCCGACATCTTCGAGCGCGCGGGCGTCACGCCGCCCGCCGCCGGCTGGACGCTCGACGACTTCACCACCGCCGCGAAGGACATCGCGAAGGCGCTGAAGGGCGAGGGCGTGTACGGCGCAGCATCCGTCCCCGGCGCGGCACAGGAGACCTACTACAACACGATCGTGGAAGAGGGCGGCGAGGTCATCTCGGAAGACGGAACCACCTCGGGCTACGGCGACCCCAAGACCATCGAGGGCCTCAAGATCTGGACCGACCTGATCGCCGAGGGCGCCGCGCCCACCGTCGACCAGCTCGCCGAGAGCCAGGCGCTGCAGTACTTCACGAGCGGCAAGCTCGCCATGCTCTGGTCGGGCGGCTGGCAGGCCAACAATCTGAAGGACTCCGAGATCGTCGACTCCGTGAAGGTGGCCCCGCTGCCCCAGGGTCCGTCCGACCTCGTGACCACCATCCAGGGAGCGGCGAACGCCGTGGCGGCGAACTCGAAGAACCTCGAGGCCGCGCAGAAGTTCCGCTCGTTCCTCACCGGGCAGGAGGCCTCCGAGATCTTCGGTGAGGCCGGCCTCGGCATCCCGGCCCGCACGTCGGCCGCCGACTCGTTCACGAAGGCGTTCCCGAACTGGGATCTGCAGCTCTTCGTCGACCAGGCCGCGCACGCCGCGCCGTACCCCGTGTCGCTGAACACCGCGACCTGGAACCAGCTCGAGGTCGAGTACCTGACCCCGGCGTGGAAGGGCGAGAAGCCGGTCGAGCAGGCGGCGAAGGAACTCGCCGCCGCCATGGACGAGGCGCTCGCCAAGGAGAAGCGCTGAGCCATGGCGATCACCACGGAACTCCCCGGGCGGGTGGCGGCAGTCACCCGCCCGGCGGGGCAGAAGGCGCGCCGCCGGCGCAGCAGCAGGACCGACGGAATCTGGCCCTGGGTGTTCCTCACCCCCGTGCTCGTCCCCCTCGCCGTCTTCTTCCTGTGGCCCCTGCTGCGCACCGTGTGGTTCAGCTTCACGAGCTGGTCGTTCCTCGGCCAGGCGGAGTGGACCGGCCTCGACAACTACGTGCGGCTGTTCACCCGGCCCGACCTGCTGCAGGCGCTCGGCAACACCGCGCTGTACACGCTCGTCGCGTTCCTCAACGTGCCGCTGGCCATCGGTCTCGCCGCGCTGATCAACACCTCCGGCCTCCGCGGCCGTCGCTTCTACCAGGCGATCTACTTCCTGCCCGTCATCACGATGCCGGTCGCCGTCGCCATCGTCTGGCGGATGCTGTACAGCGGTGAGTTCGGGTTCATCAACTACGGTCTCAGCCTCATCGGCATCCAGGGTCCGTTCTGGCTGTCGCAACCGGTCGTCTCGGTCATCGCGATCGGCATCGTCGGCGTCTGGTTCTCGCTCGGCCTGAACCTCCTCATCTTCGGTGCGGCGCTGCAGAGCATCCCGCGCGAGGTCTACGAGGCCGCCGAGATCGACGGCGCCGGCCCCATCCGCCAGTTCTTCTCGCTGACGCTCCCGCTGCTGACCCCGACGACGTTCTTCATCTCGGTGCTGACGATGATCGGCGGCATCCAGGTCTTCGACCTCATCTTCGTGATGCTCGGCACCGGCCCCAACGCCCTGCAGGCGCGCACCCTCGTCTACTTCTTCTACTCCGAGGGGTTCATCAACAACGACAAGGGATACGCCGCCGCGATCGGCGTGGTGATCATCGCGATCATCGCCGCGCTCACGGCCGTGCAGTTCCGCCTCCAGAAGAAGTGGGTGCACTATGTCTGAGCTGGCCGCCCCCGACCTCGTCCGCCGTCGCCGTCGTCGGCCGTTCGCCACGCACGTGCGGCTCGCGATCGTGCACCTGGTGCTCGCCGTCGGCGCGATCGCCATGGTCTTCCCGTTCGTCTACCAGGTGCTCGCGTCGTTCATGACGAACACGCAGGTCACCTCGGTGCCGCCGACCCTGTGGCCGACGTCGTGGGACTTCGACAACTTCATCGCCGTCTTCGAGCGGATGCCGTTCTTCCGGCAGATGGGCAACACCGTCGTCATCACGGTGGCGAACACCGTCGCGACCGTCGCCATCGCCGCGCTCGGCGGATACGTCTTCGCGCGCATGCGCTTCCGCGGACGCGGATTCATCTTCGGCCTGATCCTGTCGATGCTCATGGTGCCCGGAACCCTGCTGCTGCTGCCGCAGTACCAGACCATCCAGGCGCTCGGCTGGCTCAACACCATCCCCGGCATCGTGGTGCCCGGCATCGTGAGCGCGTTCGGCATCTTCCTCATGCGGCAGTTCTTCCTCGGCCTGCCCGACGAGCTCGAAGAGGCGGCGCGTCTCGACGGCGCGAACCCGTGGCAGACGTTCTGGCGCATCATGCTGCCGCTCGCGTCGCCCGGTCTCAGCGCCCTCGCGATCCTCACCGTGCTCGGCACCTGGTCGGCGCTGCTCTGGCCGCTCATCATCGTGAACAGTCAAGACGCGATGCCGCTCGCGGTGGGCCTGGCCTCGTTCACGGGTGAGTACGGCTCGGAGTACCCGTCGATGCTGGCCGCCGCCCTGATGGCGCAGATCCCGATCTTCGTCTTCTTCCTCCTCATGCAGCGTCGGGTGATCGACGGCATCGCGTTCTCGGGTCTCAAAGGATGAGGGTCGGCATGGCCGGGGGAGTATCGTCGGTGGAGGGGCGTCGGCCGGGACGCACGCAGGCGAGAGCAGGGAGCCACGTGTCGCAGATCGCGAAGGAGTCCGAGCACTCGCGCCCTCCCGGCATGATCGACGTCGCTCGGCTGGCGGGCGTGTCGTCGCAGACGGTCTCGCGCGTGCTGCGCGATCACCCGCACGTGAGCGAAGAGACCCGCAGCCGGGTGATGGATGCCGTCAACGCGCTCGAGTACCGCCGCAACAACGCCGCCCGCGCGCTGTCGTCCGGCCGGAGCCGGCTTCTCGGGCTGATCCAGCTGCGCGTCAGCTCGTACTCGCGCGCCGCGTTCGCCGACGGGGTCGAGGCCGAGGCGCTGCGCGCCGGCTACACGGTCACCACGGGCACGGCCGAGTCCGCCGACCCGGCCGCGGTGGCCGACGCGATCTCGCGCGCGATCGACCAGGGCGTCGAGGGTGTCATCATCGCCGTGCAGGTCTCGAACGCGCACGACCGGCTCGACCGCCTCACGCACACGATCCCCTGTGTCACCGTCGACGGGTTGCTGCGCGCCGGACCCGACATCGTCACGCTCGACCAGGTCGAGGTGGGCCGGCTCGCCACCGAGCACCTGCTCGGGCTCGGTCACGACACCGTCTGGCACGTCGCCGGACCGGGCGGGTGGCACGACACGAGCGGGCGCACCCAGGGCTGGCGCGACGCGCTCGTCGCCGCCGACCGCGAGGTGCCGCCCGTGCTGCACGGCGACTGGTCGGCCCGGTCGGGCTACGACAGCGGACAGGTGCTCGGACGCATCCCCACCGCGACGGCCGTCTTCGCGGCCAGCGATGACATGGCGTTCGGGGTGCTCCGCGCGCTGCACGAAGCCGGACGCCGGGTGCCCGACGACGTGTCGGTCGTCGGCGTCGACGACATCCCTCTCGCGGAGTACTCCGTGCCCCCGCTCACCACGGTCGCCCAGCCCTTCGCACATCTCGGTCGCCGCTCGGTGCGGTCGCTGCTCGAGGCGCTGAACGAGCCCGACTCCGGCGCCGACATGGCTCCGCCCGCGCTCGAGCTCATCGTGCGCGGCAGCACCGCCCCGCGCGCCTGACCCGCAGGGCGCGGGCGTTCGGGGTGCCGCCGGGTGCGCCGGCGTGCGCTTCGGAAGGCGATGTGCGCTTCGGAAGGACGGATTGAGGCGCAGCATCCTTCTCAGGCGTACTTCTCCGTGCCTGGTGCTCGGCGTGCGCCGGCCCCCGGCGGCAGGTGTGTGCTCCGGAAGGAGGTGTGCGCTTCGGAAGAAGATGTGCGCTTGAGAAGGACGGATTCGCGCGCAGCATCCTTCTCAGGTGCACTTCTCCTTGCCTGGTGCCCGGCGCCGTGAGACTGGCATCGATAACCACGACAAAGAACCAGCGATGCCGAATTCGCAGCAAACCCTTGCCTCCTCCATATGGCATCGATAACATCAAGTCACCCCCGAGAACAGATTTCGCGTCGTCGAGATGCGGTTCTCGCCCCCTCGAAGAAGAAGGAGCACGACATGACCCACCGACGACGCCGGCACGCGCTGGCACTGGCGACGGCGATCCTCGCCGTCGGGGCGCTCGCCACCCCCCTTTCCATGGCGAACGCCCAGACGATCCCCGAGCCGACGGCATCCGTTCAGCCGTCCGACGCTCCGGATGCTGCGCCCGAAACCGCCGCACCCGAGACGGCCGCGCCCGAGACGGATGCGCCCGACGACGCGACCACCGACGCACCCGAGACCGCAGCTCCGGAAACCCCCGATGCTCCCGCCACCGATGCTCCGGATGCCGCCGACGCACCCGTGCTCACCACGAACGGCAGCGAGTCGGTGCTGTGGGACCCGGGCCCCACGTCGCGCTGTTTCAGCGTGATCACCGAGCCCCACGACATCCCCTCCTTCACCTGGCGCGACACGTCGGGCTGTGACGAGATCGACGCCCAGGGCCGTCAGGACCCGAACCCGAACTGCTGGCCGACCACCGAGGTGGGTGCCGACGGCTTCCCGAAGTACATGGGCTACGTCGGCGCATGGGGCCCCACGTGCCCGGCCTGGCGCATCAACACCTGGGGCTGGGACCACCGCACCGAGTGGAAGAAGAACCCGGGCTTCGACGTGGGCATCACCGACGGATCCCCCGGTGAGTCGCTGCAGATCGCGCTGCACAACAACGCCCGCAATCTCCCGGCCGACAAGGTCTGCCTGCTGCGCGAGAACACCATCTCGTACGACTACCCGCCGAGCGCGCTCAAGCGGATGCCGGGCCTCGACGAGAACCTCACCGTCACCTACAACGCCAACGTGACCGGCGGCGGCGACGCCGAGGACTACGGCTGCGCGACCGAGCAGCGCTCGATCCTGACCACCGACATCATCTGGGTGGCACCGAACCCCGACTACGACCCGAACTGGAAGCCGGGCGACTCGCTCGTCGGCCGCTGGTCGGAGCGCACCCACCTCATCTCGGTCGTGCACTACAACCCGAACGACTGGTCGACCGCCGGCGCCAAGCCGAAGGACGGCGTGCTGTGGTGGAACAAGTGCGAGAGCATGGAGACCATCACGGTCGGCTTCAAGAAGAAGGAGAAGCAGGTTCCCTACGCCGACGGATGCCGCGTCACCATCGCCGCGCCGCAGTACATCGAGGAGGGCGTCACGACGCCGATCAATATCGACGTGACCGCTCTCGTGAAGCAGTACGCCAAGAAGTACCTCGGCCAGGGCGCGAAGGACGCGATCGACCCGGAGGCCAAGGTGCGCGCCGTGCAGGTCGTGTCGAGCAACATCGGCAGCGACACCGTCTCGGTGATCGACTCCATCGACTTCCGAGCAGGAAGCTGACCCGCGCGAGGGCCGGTCGGGGTGTTTCCCCGGCCGGCCTTCGTCGTGTCATCCGGCGTCAGTCCCGGCGTCAATCCCGGCCGCCGGCCCCGCCGCCTCCCACCGCAGCAGATCGCCGGGCTGGCAGTCGAGCGCCTCGCACAGCGCGTCGAGAGTGGTGAAGCGCACGGCCTTCGCCCGGCCGTTCTTGAGCACCGCGAGGTTGGTCGGCGTGATCCCGATCCGCTCGGCGAGCTCGCCCACGCTCATCTTGCGGCGGGCCATCATCACGTCGATGTCGACGACCACGGGCATCAGATCACCTCGTTGTCGAGTTCGGAGCGCAGCGTCTTCGCCTCGGCGTCGCGATCGATCGCCTGGCGCAGCAGCGCCTTCATCACGACCACGAGCAGCGCCATCCCGCCGAGCACCAGCGACGCGCCGCACACGAGTCCGACGATGCCCGGCGCCGTCGATCCGGGTACCAGCACGATGGCCAGCGCCAGGGCCAGCACGGCGGCGAAGAGGATCGCGCCGATGATCACGTCGACGTACCGGAACGACGACTCCGAGAAGATCGACCCGCGGCGCACCTTGGTGAGCAGCATCCACACGCAGACCCCGAAGACCTGCAGGGTTCCGACGCCGAGCACGACGACGCCGACGAGGAAGATGCGCCCCCACAGCTCCTCGGCCGCGAGGTCGAGCCACAGCAGTGGGGCGATGAGCGCCTGCACTCCCACCGACCCCACCAGCGCGATCGCGATCACGACCCGCAGCACGATGATCGTCATTCTGTTCATGCATCCACTCCTTCATCGAAGAACAACGATAATCTATCGTTTATCGTTCGATCCGGCAAGACTCGCACCGCACGCTCAGGCTGAACGATATATCGTTGGATATCGTTCGATCCCATTCCAGGAGGCATCATGAACACCAACGCATTCCCCTTCGGCGGAACCGGCAGCGACGGCGGCCCCACCCTCGGCAGTCTCTTCGGCGGTGCAAACGGCCCGGCCAGCGCGATCTTCGAGGCCATGGATCAGCTGCGCAAGTCGTTCGAGCAGCGTCCGAGCGGCGGTTCGCGCATGGCCCGCGGCGACGTCCGATCCGCGGTGCTGTCGCTGCTCGCCGAGCAGCCGATGCACGGCTACCAGATCATCAACGAGATCGCCGAGCGCAGCGGCGGATCGTGGAAGCCCAGCGCCGGTTCGGTCTACCCGACCCTGCAGCTGCTGGCCGACGAGGGACTCCTCACCGCCGACGAGCAGAACGGCCGCAAGACCTACTCGCTCACCGAGGCGGGACGAGCGGTCGCCGCCGAGTCGTCGGAGACCCCGGCCCCCTGGGTCTCGTCGTCGAAGGGCGACGAGGGATCGCGCGACAACGCCCGCTTCCACGCGCTGCCGAAGGCCGGCGTCGACCTCGCCGCCGCGGCCGCCCAGGTCGGGCGCAGCGGCTCGCCCGAGCAGGTGCGCCAGACCATCGAGGTGCTCGACGAGGCCCGCCGTAAGCTGTACACGATCCTCGCCCAGGACTGACGGCCGGCCCGGCACCCATGCTGATCGAGGGACCGTGCTGATCGAAGGGAACGGCGCATGACGGATGCCGCAGCGCAGGGCGTGCACCGCGCCCGGTACCGTCGCATCCTCAACTTCGCCGCTCGCGAGTTCGCCGCCGTCTGGTGGTACGAGCTCGTGCTGCCGCGGTTCGGCCTGTCGTCGGTCGCCGAGCGCACCCGCGGGCCGCGCATGCAGAGGTTCGCCCGCCGGTTCCACGTCCTCGCCGTGGAGCTCGGCGGGCTGATGATCAAGGTCGGGCAGTTCATGTCGTCGCGTCTCGACGTGCTCCCGCCCGAGATCACGGCCGAGCTCGAAGGGCTTCAGGACGAGGTGCCCGCCGTCCCCTTCGCCGGCATCCGCGCCGTCGCCGAGGCCGAGCTCGGCATGCCTCTCACGCGCGCCTACGCCTGGTTCGACGAGAATCCGGTGGCCGCGGCATCCCTCGGTCAGGCGCATCGCGCCCGGCTGTCGGAGACGGATGCCGCCGACACCGGGCTCGACGAGGTCGTCGTGAAGGTGCAGCGGCCCGGCATCGACCAGATCGTCGCGGTCGACCTCGCCGCTCTCCGCCGGGTCGCGCGGTGGGCGATGCGGGTGCGGCTGGTGGCCGACCGGGTCGATGCGCCCGCGCTCGTCGAGGAGTTCGCGCAGACCAGCCTCGAGGAGATCGACTACCTCCACGAGGCCGCGAGCGCGGAGCGCTTCCGCGAGAACTTCGCCGGAGATCCGCGCGTCGGGGCGCCCGAGATCGTGTGGGAGCGGTCGACGCGCAAGGTGCTGACGCTGTCGGACGTCACCGCGATCAAGATCAACGACACGGCCGCGCTGCGCGCCGCGGGCATCGACCCGTCGCGGGTCGCCGACGTCTTCGCCGAGGTCATGTTCGACCAGGTGTTCACGCACCGCTTCGTGCACGCCGACCCGCATCCAGGGAACATCTTCGTGACGCCCGTCCCTTCGACCCGGGAACCGGGCTTCCGGCTGACGTTCATCGACTTCGGCATGATGGCCGACGTTCCCGACAGCCTCCGCGACGGCCTTCGGATGCTGCTCATCGCCGTGACCGCCCGCGACAGCCGCGGACTCGTCGCCGCCGCGCAGGAGATCGGCGTTCTGCTCCCTTCGGCCGACACCGCCGAGCTCGAGCGCGCGCTGACCGCCCTGTTCGCCCGGTTCGGCGGCATGGGCTTCGCCGAGCTCAGCACGGTCGACCCCCGTGAGTTCCGCGACTTCGCCGACGAGTTCGGCGACATGGTGCGCTCGCTGCCGCTCCAGCTGCCCGAGAACATGCTGCTGCTGATCCGCGCGGTCTCGCTGACCTCGGGCATGTGCAGCGGTCTCGACCCCGCGTTCAACGTGTGGGATGCCGCCGAGCCCTACGCGGGTCGGCTGCTGCGCGACGAGTCGGGCACCCTGATGCAGGACATGGCGCGGCAGGCGATGGCGACGGCTGCGGTGACGATGCGTCTGCCGCGCCGCATCGACGACATCATCACGCGCATCGACGACGGCACCGTCTCGTTCGACACCTCGCGCCTCGAGCGCCGTCTCGACCGCCTCGAAGGCATCGCTCGCCGCATCGCGTCGGGCGTGCTGTTCGCCGCGATGCTGGTCGGCGGGGCGCTGCTGGTCGCCCCGCTGCCCCCGCTGGGCATCACGCTGATCTGCGTCTCGGTCCTGCCGCTGCTGCACTCGCTGTTCGCGCGCGTCAGCCGACGCTGACGCGCGTGCACCCTCGTCAGGCCGGGACGTCGCCCTCGGCGGCGGAGGTGATCCGCGCCGCCATGCCGGCGAAGATGAACCCGTGGAAGGGCAGCACGGCCAGCCAGTAGAGCCGTCCGCTCAGCCCGCGCGGGAAGAACACCGCCCGCTGCTCGTAGCGCGCGCCCTGATCGACGGCGATCGCGCGCAGCTCGAGCCACGCCGCGCCGGGCACCTTCATCTCTGCACGCAGGCGCAGCAGCCCCGACCCGTCGGCGCCCGGCTCGGTGACCGCCTCGACGCGCCAGAAGTCGATCGCATCGCCGACCCGGGCCGCGCTGCGACTGCGTCGGCCGCGGCGGAGCCCCACGCCGCCGACCAGTCGGTCCATCCAGCCCCGCACCGCCCAGAGGAACGGTGACGAGTACCAGCCGTTCTCGCCGCCGATGCCGATGATCACCCGCCACAGGTCGTCGACGGATGCCGTCGTCTCGAGCGAGCGTGCATCGGTGAACACCGTGCGCCCGGCCCAGTCGGGGTCGCTCGGCAGCGGGTCGCTGGGCGCGCCCGAGACCTCGGCGTCCTGCCAGCTGGTCTCGATGGTGTCGGCGTCGAGGCGTCCGAGTGCGAGCGCCACGGATCGGCGGTACGGGGTCAGCCCGCCGTCGGGCGGCGGGATCAGCTCGTCGACGGCGTGGTCCTTCACGACGCACTCGTTCTGCAGCGACGCGACGAGGGGCCGGGCGATCGCGCGCGGCACCGGGGTCACGAGATTGACCCAGTGCGAGGCGAGCCCCGGGGTGAGCACCGGCAGAGCGGCGATCGCCCGCTGCGGAAGGCCGGCCTCGACCGCGTAGCCGTTCATCATCTGGCCGTAGCGCAGCACGTCGGGACCGCCGATGTCGACGGCGCGGTTCACGCTCTCATCGACCCGCGCCGCCCCCAGCAGATAGTGCAGCACGTCGCGCACGGCGATCGGCTGGATCCGGTTGCGCACCCACTTCGGCGCCGGCATGTACGGCAGCACGTCGGTCAGGTGGCGGATCATCTCGAACGAGGCCGAGCCCGACCCGATCACGACGCCGGCCTGCAGCACGAGCGTCGGCACGCCCGAGTGCAGGAACGTCTCGCCCACCTCGACGCGCGAGCGCAAGTGCGGCGACAGGCGCACGTGGTCGGGATGCAGCCCGCCCAGGTACACGATGCGATGCACGCCGGCGCGCGCCGCGGCATCGGCCACGGTCGTCGCCGCGCGGCGATCGCTCTCTTCGAATCCCCTCCCGGCGGTCATCGAGTGGATCAGGTAGTACACGACGTCGACGTCGTCGACCGCTGCGGCGACGGCGTCGGCCTCCTCGGCCGCGCCCTCGACGATCTCGCAGTCGGATCCCCACCGGAAGGATGCCGCGCGCGCGGCGTCGCGCGCCAGCACCCGCACCCGGTACCCGGCGTTCTGCAGGCGCGGCACGAGGCGTCCGCCGATGTAACCGGTGGCCCCCAGCACGAGCGCGCGCGGCGCGGTGCCGTCGGCGCGCGGGACCGCCCGGAGGGCCTCTTCGCGGCCGGTGGGCTGGGTGAGCTCGGTCATGGGTCGAGCGTAGGCCGCCCCGCCGACACCCGGGTAGCGCGTGCAACTCGGGGGTTGCGTACCGGCTACCGGTGTGCAACTCTTGAATTGCAGAAGCGAGCGGAACCGCCCGCGGAGAGGACCACCATGGAGAACACGACCGCGAACCCCGGCTCCGTCGTCGACGAGGAGTCGTTCTCGGTGCGCCGCAGCATCCGCATCGCCGCGCCCGTCGCGAAGGTGTGGCGTGCCGTCAGCGAACCCGAGCAGATCTCGCGCTGGTTCGGCCGGGCCGAGCTCGACGGGACCGGCGCCGGCGCCACGGGGCGCATGACCTTCCCGGACGACGACGCCATCCCGCTGCGCGTCGAGGAGCATGACGAGCCGCACCGGATCGCCTTTCGCTGGGGCAACGACGACGCCGCGGGCTTTCGCCGGCCGGTGCTCGACGTGGCGACCTCGACGGTCTTCACCTTCACTCTCGAGCCGATCGACGACGGCACCCTCCTGACCGTGGTCGAGACCGGATTCGAGCGCACCTCGGCGCCGCTGGCGAACCTCGAGAGCCACCGCACGGGCTGGGACGCCGAGCTCGACAAGCTCGTCGCCTTCGTCGAGAGGGCCGTCGGAGGCGACGCGTGACCGCCCCGACGCTGGTGCCCGTGCTCGCCGCGCTCGCCGACGAGACGCGATGGAGCATCCTCACCGCTCTCGGTGAGGGCGACGCGTCGGCCTCGGCCCTCGCCGGGCGCCTGCCCGTGAGCAGACAGGCGATCGCGAAGCACCTCTCCGTGCTGCAGGAGGTCGGGCTCGTCGAGCCCGTCCCGGTCGGACGCGAGGTGCGCTTCCGCGTGATCGGCAGCGAACTCGCCGCGACCGCCGCCCGGCTCGACGCCATCGGCCGAGAGTGGGATCGCCGTCTCGCCGCGATCAAGGAGATCGCCGAAGGGCTCTGATCGCGCGCGCCGGTACGTCGTCGCCGGCGTGGAAGGATGGGCTGTCGATCGCCGCCCGTCCGGCCGAAGAGGTTCAGGCCCCGCCCGCGTCCTCCTCGTGCGAACGGATGACGTCGCGGAGCTCCTGATCGAGATCGGAGGCCTCCTCGATGGCCGACGTCATCCCGGCGAGGAAGCGGGTCACCACGGCCCGCTCCTGATCGGTGAGTTCGTCGACGAGCGCCAGCATCCGCCGGTGCATCGCACCGAGGGTGGCCTTGACCTCGTCGTCGCTGTGCACGGTCGGGACGACGACCCCCGCGCGCCGATCGGTGGGATGCGGCTCGCGCCGGGCGTGACCGCCCTTCTCGAGGCGGTCGATGAGCGTCGTCGTCGAGGCCGTGGAGATGTCGAGCATGCGGGCGATGTCGATCGGTCGCACGATGCGCCCGGCCTTCTGCTCGCGCAGCAGGAAGCGGAGCGCCATCAGGTCGGTCTCGTTCATGCCCATGGATGCCCGGGTGCGCGCCCGCATCGCGGTCTCGGCCGCGCGGTAGCGGCGCAGCATGTTGAGCACGTCGACCGTGCTGACGCTCTGCCCCTCGGGGTACCAGTAGCCGGAGCGCGAGAACTCCTCTTCCCTGCGCTCCATCACGCCACCTCGCCGCTCTCCTGCGAGCGGGCGACCTCGCGCTCCAGCATCTCGTTCGCGCCCGCTTCGACCTCGATCGGGACGATCTGCAGCGCGCCGCCGGTGACGGCCTCGTTCTCGGCGGCGATCACCTGGGCGATACGCCAGGAGGGGATGTCGGGGAAGCGCTGCTGCAAGCGATCGAGCATGCCGGTATATGAGATGAATCCGGCATTCTCGAGTGCCTCTGCTTCAGCCATGGCATCCTTCCCGACGGCAGACGTCCCTCCATCATCGCATTCCGCGGGAGCGGAGGCGCATCCCGTCGATTCCTCGCCTGTCTCGTAATACGGTCGTCGAGTAGCATGGAGGGATGGAAGGGGAGGGGAACGCCATGAGCACACGCACGCGCACCGACGTCCCCGACCTCGTCCGCGGAGTCGAAGACCTCCGCCGGGCGGAGGCCCAGCTGACGCGTCGGCTCCTCGCCGTGCGTGCTCCGAACGACACCGACCGGGCCGCGATGCGCTTCATCGCCCAGGCACCCGCCGACGCGCCCGTGACACCGGGCGGTCTGGCCGCCCACCTCGGCGTGAGCACAGCGGCCATCACCACGCTCATCAAGCGGCTGCAGGAGCGCGGTCAGATCATCGTCGCGACGCATCCCGCCGATGCGCGCTCGAAGGTGCTGCGCCCGTCGCTGCGCGACCTGCACTCCCCGTCCGACGAGCTCTCCGACCGGATCCAGGCGCTCGCCGCCGAGTTCACCGACGAGCAGGCGTCTCACGTCGCGCGCTTCCTCTACCGCCTCGTCGAGGAGATCGACGACCTTCCCTGACCACCCGACTGGCTTTTAGCTAGTTAGACTAGTAATCTAATCCTCGTCCGATTCTTCGTGAGGGGGAAGTCATGGGAAGCCTGAACTACGCCAGCACCGCGGTGCCGATCGAGATGGACGACCGGCTGCTGGCCCATGTGCGCACGGTGGCCGTCACCAAGCTGAGGCGGGGCGAGTCCTTCGCGCTCACCGTGCCGAAGACGAGCCAGGCGAGCGAGACGCTCTGGCTGCACGCGTCGATCCCGCTGCGCTTCGACGTCGCCGACGACATGCCGCTGGACCGTGAGCTGCTCACCGCGATGATGACCGCGGCGAACTCGTCGGGCGGTCTCGACCTCACCAACCACCGGATCACCGCGAAGCTGCCGCGTAGTCAGCATCTGCAGGCGATGAGCGCATGATTCGTATACGTATTCACGGAGCAGACATTCCGCGAACATAGGCTTCCCTAAGTAAGGTGCATACGTATACCATCACCCGTATGGGACACACACAGCATCGAGCACTGCCGGTACTCGCCCTTGCAGCCGTGGGCATCGTCGCCCTCACCAGCTGCGGCGCGGGCTCCCGCACTGACAATGAGAACTCCACGACGGTGTCGTGCGACTACACAGCACCCGAAGGCAAGACGACGGTCAACGTCCTCGCCTACAACTCCTCGGCGATCGACCCGTTCACCGACACGATGGTGTCGAGCTGCTCGACCGACGACGTCACGCTGAAGCACGACCCGATCGACTTCGGCGGACAGGTCACCAAGACGACCGCCACCCTCGCCGGCGACACCGGCACCTACGACATCATCGAGACCTACGGCTTCGTCATCCCCGGCTTCGGCGAGGAGGAGAAGCTCGTCCCCCTCAACGACCTCTGGGACAAGTACGCCGACGACTACGGTCTCGACGAGATCAGCGAGTCGATGGTCGAGGGCATGTCGTACGACGGCGAGATCTACGCCATCCCCATGCAGGCCCAGATGTTCGTCATGGCCTACCGCACCGACATCTTCGACGACCTCGGCCTCGAGGTCCCGACCACGTTCGACGAGATGATCGACGCCGCCGAGGCGATCAAGGGCGCCGGCCTCATGGAGTACCCGATCGCGCTGCCGTGGCTCGCCACCGCCGACGTGACGACCGGATTCGAGGGTGCGATGAACTCCCTCGGCGCCGACTTCGTCACCGCCGACGGCGAGGTCACGCTCGACACCCCCGAGGCCAAGCAGGCCGTCGAGGCGATGCTCGCGCTCAAGCCCTACATGGACCCGCAGGTCACCACCTTCGACCAGCCCAAGGTGCAGCAGCAGATGTTCAACGGCACCGCGGCCATGTCGATCATGTTCTCGGGTCGCATGTTCGACCTGACCCTGCCGGCGAACTCCAAGCTGTCCGACTCGTTCGGGTTCGCGGGTGCGCCGAAGGTGACCGCCGATGCGGAGTACTCCTACAACCGTCTCTCCATCGACGGCTGGTCGATCCCCTTCAACACGAAGCTCGACCACGACATGCTGTTCCAGATGATGGCCTCCGCCGTCAGCGAAGACGCCTCGAAGGCCTCCGTCCCCGCCGCCTACCCCGCGCGCGAGGGCATGGTCACCGAGGAGAACTCGCCGTACGGTGCCGCCGCCAACGACTCGATCGCCAGCGCCATGCCGCCGATCGTGTCGCCGATCATCGCCGACATCACCAACGAGATCCGTCCGATCCTGGTCTCGATCCTCAACGGCCAGGTCTCGGTCGACGAGGGACTCGCGCAGATGCAGACCGCGGGCGAGAAGATCGCCGGCTGACCACCGACCGACGTCATGACTGTGGCCTGAGCGCGAGTTCAGGCCACAGTCCGTCCAAGGGAGGACGCAAATGAAGGCACGCGAATTCTGGCTGCTCTTCTTCCCGAGCCTGCTGGTGATGGGCGCACTGCTGGTGCTCCCGCTGGTGCGCACGGTGCAGTGGGGCTTCGAGCAGGTCCGCTACGGCAGCCCCGGAACCTTCGTCGGGCTCGAGAACTTCACCGACGCATTGACCGATCCGCGCTTCCACAAGGCGGTGCTCTTCACGGTGACCGTCACCGTCGTCACCACCGTCATCCTGCTGGTGTTCGGTTACATCATCGCCACCGGCATCAACCGCATCACCACGTCGCGTCCGCTGGTGCTCGGCATCATGCTCGTCTCGTACGTGCTGCCGAACCTCGTCGGCGCGGTCGCCTTCTCGTGGCTGTTCGACGACAACTTCGGCGGCGTCGTCAACCGCCTGATCGCCTTCTTCGGGGGCACGCAGGTGCTCTGGTTCACCGACCAGGTCCCGAACGCGATCCTCGTGATCGCGAACACGGTCTGGCACATGCTGCCGTTCGCGATGCTCATCATCCTCGCAGGCCTGCAGGGTGTGCCGAACGAGCTGAAGGAAGCCGCCAAGATCGACGGCGCCAACGCGTTCCAGACGCACATCAGCGTGATCATCCCGACGATCCGCGGCGTGCTCGGGTTCGTCACCCTGATCACGATCATGGACGTCCTGCGCATGTTCGACAACCTGATCCCGCTGTCACCGCAGGCCCAGAACATCGGCAACGAGTCGATCATGCTCTACGTCTACTCGGTGGCGTTCGCCGACGGCGCCGAGAACCTCGGCCTGGGCAGCGCCATCAACGTCCTGACCATCCTCCTGATCCTCATCATGCTGATCCCGTTCATCCGGGGCATCTTCAAGGAAGCGAAGGCCGAACGATGAGTCTCACCTCCGCAGAACTGTCCACACGGGCCATCGTCACCGGCGACGCACCGAAGCGCCGCCGCCGCGGCGGCCCAGGCCGTCCGCCCGTCGTCACCGGCCTTCTGCTCGGCCTGCTCTGCATCGTGATGCTGAGCCCCTTCATCTGGATGACGCTCTCGGTGACCAAGCCGACCGATGTCGCCTTCTCCAACCCGCCCGTGCTGTGGGACTATCAGCCCACACTGCAGGCCTTCGTCGACCTGTGGCAGACGACGTACTTCGCCGACTACCTGGTCAACACGCTCGTGGTCGCCGTGGTCTCGACCGTCATCGCCCTGGTCATCGGCATCCCGGCGGCCTATGCCCTGTCGCGCTTCCCGAGCTACGTGTCGGCGATCCTGCTGGTGCTCGCGCTGATCTTCCGCGCACTGCCCCGCTTCTCGGTCGTCCTCCCGATGTACGACATCAGCCGGGCGCTGGGCATCTACGACACGACGTTCGCCCTCGCCATCGCCCTGGTCGCGATCAACCAGCCCTTCACGATCTGGCTGCTGCGCAACTTCTTCGCCGAGATCCCGCGGGAACTCGACGAGGCGGCGATGATCGACGGCTGCACGAGGATCGGGATGCTGCGCCGCGTCATGATCCCGCTGATGGGGCCCGGCATCCTCACCGCCGGCATCTTCGTGTTCCTGTTCGCGTTCCAGGAGTACCTGACCGCGCTGGTGCTCACCGACACGTCGTCGAAGACGGTTCCGGTGTTCATCGCCACGCAGCTCGGGCAGACGCTGCCCATGCTGCAGCAGGCGGGTGCCGCGTCGATGCTCCTCACCATCCCGGTGTTCGTGATCGCGTTCATCGCCCAAAAGTATCTCGTCGCCGGCCTCAGCGACGGCGCCGTGAAGGGCTGACATGTCGCCGTCGGTCCTCCTGCCGGGCATGAACTGCACGGCGGACCTCTGGACCGGCGCGAGCCCGACCGGGGCGATCCAGCCGGTGCTGGATCGCCCCACCATGTCGGCCCAGGTCGACGCTCTGCTCGCGACGCTGCCCGAGCGCTTCGTCCTGGTCGGACACTCGCTCGGCGCGATCGTCGCGATGTCGCTCGCGCTGACCGCTCCCGAGCGGGTCGCCGGTCTGTGCCTTGTGTCGACCAACGCCAAGGCGCCGACGCAGAGTCAGCGCGAGGGCTGGCGCGAGTGGCTGGCCGAGCTCGACCGCGGAACGTCGCCGCGCGCGCTGCAGAACAGCATCCTCGATCCGTTGCTCGGGGCCACGGTGGCCCGTGAGCATCCCGCGCTGGCCGAGCGCACGCTGCGCATGGGCGACGACACCGGTGCGGAGGTGCTGCGCGCGCAGCTGCGGATGCAGCTGACCCGCACCGACCTGCTCGCCCGCCTGCCCGAGCTGCCGACGCCGACGCTCGTCGTGTCGGGGCTCGACGACGAGATCACGCCGCCGCACTTCCACACCGAGATCGTCACGCGGATGCGCGACGCCCGGCTCGTGACACTCGACGCCGGGCACCTGCTGCCGCTCCAGCGGCCGCGCGCGTTCGCCTCGCTGCTGCGGTCGTGGCAGGGTCAACTCACGGATGCCGCCGCCGGAGCCGCGCGGCGCTGAGGGGTCACGCCACGCGTTCTGCAGGAGATCTCCCAGAATGAAGGGCGGATGCCGGAAAAGCGCCCTTCATTCCGCGAGATCTCCTTCATTCCGCGCGAGCGGACCATTCCGCGCGAGCGGACGCTGCGGATCCGTACGCGGATGCCGCGGGTCAGCGCTCGGGCGAGGCCAGGTCGCGCAGGTGCCGCATGAGCGACGAGGCGAGGTTGTAGACCACGAGGTCGGCACCGGCGGCGAAGGATGCCTCGGCAGCGGCGCGCGTGCCGACGATGTCCATCCGCAGCGAGCCTGACGCAGCGAGGGCGGAGTGCACGGCGGCGATCGCGTCGGGCACGGGCATGTCGTCCGGGCCCGAGCTGGCGGCGAGATCCGCCGGACCCACCAGGATGCCGTCGAGCCGGGGCGTCGCCACGATCTCGTCGACAGCGGCGACCCCGCCCGGCGACTCGATCATGCCGAGCACGAGCGTGTTCTCGAGGTACCGGGCGAGGTGATCCGCCGGGGCGACCTCGCCGAAGCGCCCCGCCCGGCTGTAGGTCGCGAACCCACGACTGCCGACCGGCGGATACAGCGACGCGTCGACGAGCGCTGCGGCATCCGCCGCCGTGTCGAGGTGGGGGGCGAGGATGCCCTCGGCGCCCTGGTCGAGCACGCGCAGGATCTGTCCGCGGTCGTTCTCGCCCACCCGCACGATCGCCGGCACGTCGTGCACGGCCGCGAGGGCGATATGGTTGCGCAGCGCCACGATGTCGGCGGGACCGTGCTCGCAGTCGATGAGCACGAAGTCGAACTCGGCCACCGCGAGCATCTCGACGAGCTCTTCGGACGGCATCCGCAGCAGGGCGCCGATGAGCTTCTCGCCGGCGTTCGCCCGCGCACGCAGAGACGTCATCAGGCGACCATACCGGCGGAGAGATCGACGTCGGCGCCGACCATGCCCGGCATCCCGAGCATCGCCACGACGGCGGTGCCGACCTCGTCTTCGGTGATCATCCGACCGAGCGCCGCACGCGAGACGAACACCTGCTCGGCGTCGTCGACCGACGTGCCCGACCTCTCGGCCTCGAGCCGGAAGTTCCGCTCCATGCGCGGACCCTGCACCGGGCCCGGCGAGAGCGAGTTCACGCGCACACCCGCGGGGCCGACCTCGAACGCCAGCGTCGACGTGAGGCCGATGACGGCCATCTTCGAGGCGCAGTACGGCGTGCGATGGGCGAGCGGGCGCTTGCCCGACACCGAGGCGATGTTGATGACGTCGCCGTCGCCGCGCTCGATCATGCCCGGCAGCAGCGCCCTGCAGAGCAGGAAGGTGCCGCGCACGTTCACGTCGAACACCTCGTCCCAGGCGTCCACGTCGATGTCGGTGAGGGCGGCGACCGGTCCGGGGATGCCCGCGTTGTTGACGAGGATCGACACCTCCGTGTCGGCCAGAGCATCGCGCAGGGCGTCGACGGAGGCGGCATCCGACACATCGCACGCGATGCCGCGGGCGCGTTCGCCGAGACCGGATGCCACGGCGGCGAGCTTCTGCTCGTCGCGCCCGACCACGACGACCTCGGCGCCGGCGGCGTGCAGCGCGCGGGCGATGGCCGCCCCGAGTCCGCTGCCGCCGCCGGTGACCACGGCCACCCGGCCCGTGAGGTCGGTCATCGCGCGTCTGCGCCGACCGCCGCGTGGCTCTCGTCGATCCAGGCGAACCCGGTGCCGGCGTGACGCCAGGCGCGGGCGTCGCCCGAGCGCGCGTGGCCTTCGAACAGCTCGACGCGGGCGGCGCGGCCGCACACCGCTCCCAGCTCGGCCGAGGAGTCGGCGTTCTGGATCTCCTGGTAGGTGACGGTGCGCAGGTACTTGCCCACCCAGAGGCCGCCGGTGTAGCGGGCCGCACCGAGGGTCGGAAGGACGTGGTTGGTGCCGATGACCTTGTCGCCGTACGACACGCAGGTGTTCTCGCCGAGGAACAGCGCGCCGTAGTCGTGCATCTTCGTGAGCGCCTCACGCGGGTTCTGCGTGAAGATCTGCACGTGCTCGAACGCGAAGTCGTCGGCGATGCGGTAGGCCTCGTCGAGGTCGTCGGCCACGATGACCTGACCCCAGTCGCGCCAGGCGGGGCCGGCGTAGTCGCGCGTCGACATGCCGGGGAGGATCTTCTCGATCCAGTCGATGACCTCCTCGCCGAGCTTCTGCGAGGTCGTCACGAGGACGGCGGGGGAGTCGGGGCCGTGCTCGGCCTGGGAGAGCAGGTCGACGGCGGTGAAGAACGGGTCGGCGTGCTCGTCGGCGACGATGAGGATCTCGGTGGGCCCGGCGAACAGGTCGATGCCGACCTCGCCGAACAGCTGGCGCTTGGCCTCGGCGACGTAGGCGTTGCCCGGGCCGGCGATCATGTTGACGGGGGCGATCGTGTCGGTGCCGACGGCCATGGCGGCCACGGCCTGCACACCGCCGAGGATGTAGATCTCGTCGGCGCCGGCCATCTTCATGGCGGCGACCGTGGCGGCGGGGATCTCGCCGCGGATCGGCGGGGTGCAGGCGACGACGCGCGGGACGCCGGCGACCTTCGCCGTGATGATGGTCATGTGGGCGGATGCCGTCAGCGGGTACTTGCCGCCCGGGATGTAGGCGCCGGCGGCCTGCACCGGAACGTGCTTCTGTCCGAGGAAGACGCCGGGGAGCGTCTCGACCTCGATGTCGACGAGCGAGTCGCGCTGCGCCTGGGCGAACCGGCGCACCTGCGACTGCACGAACTCGATGTCCTCGATGACCTGGGCGGGGAGCGTGCCGATGATCTCGTCGATCTCGGCGTCGGAGAGGCGGTACGACTCGGGGCTCCAGTTGTCGAACTGCTCGGCGTAGCGCCGCACGGCCGCGTCGCCGTTCTCGCGGATGTCGCCGATGATCCCCCGGACCCGTTCGGCGACGTCCTGCTGCGCGGTGTCCGCGAACGTCTTCGTCGGCGCGGACTTCAGATGCAGGGGCATGGCCCATCCTTTCGTTGCATACGTATGCTCCGATTATGACCGCGTATGCACGGAGGCGTCAAGGGCGCTAGGATCGTCCGGTCGAGGGGAGGGCCGCCGATGGTCGTCACGAGTCGGGACGTCGCGCGACTGGCGGGAGTGTCCCAGCCCACCGTCTCCCGGGCCCTGCGCGACGATTCGCGGGTGTCGGATGCCACGAAGACGCGGGTCCGCGAAGCGGCCCAGCTGCTCGGCTACGTGCCCAGCGAGGCCGGTCGGGCCCTGTCGTCGGGCCGCACGCGCCGCATCGGACTGCTGCTGACCGACCTCGACAACCAGTTCTACTCGCACATCATCGCGCCGGTGCACCGCGAGCTCGAACGGCTCGGCTATCAGCTCATGCTGCACACCGAGACCGCCGACAACGACACGATCGTCGAGCGCCTGCTCGCCAACGGCCTCGACGGCCTGATCCTCGCGACCACGACGGTCGAGTCGGCGGCCCCGCTGCGCCTGCGCGATCGCGGGCTCCCGTTCGTGTACTTCAACCGCACGGGGGCGCTGATCGAGGCGGATGCCACGGTGGTGGATCCCGTCCCCGGGTACCGCGAAGCGGTCGACGCCGCCGTCGCGCTCGGGCACCGCCGGTTCGGCGCCGTGCTGGGCCCGAGCAACACCAGCACCGCGCAGGCGCGGGAGTCGGCGCTGCGCGCGGCCCTGCTCGCGCACGGCATCGCCCTCGCCGAAGACGACACCCGGCGGGTGCCCTACAGCGCCGACGAGGGTGAGGCGGCCGCCGCGTCGCTCCTCGCCGGAGACGACCGCCCGACCCTGCTGTTCTGCGGCAACGACGTCGTCGCGTACGGCGTGCTCAACGCCGCGCACCGAGCCGGTCTCCGCGTTCCCGACGATCTTTCGGTCGTGGGCTTCGACGACCTCCCCGAGGCGTCGTGGCCCATCATCGATCTCGCCACGGTCGGCTACGACATCACCGGCATGGCCGAGGCCGCCGCCGATCTCGTGGTGCGGCGCATCGAGGACCGGTCGGCCCCGATCGAGAACACCCGCTTCGCCTCGGTGTTCGTCCCGCGCCGCACCCTGGCCGACGCGCCGGCGCGCTGACGCGGCATCCGTCCCGACACCCGTGTGTCGTCGAAGTGCGCCTTGCACTCATCTGTGCATACGCATACACTGACGAAGGAAGCCCGCGATCATCGATGAACCGCGGACTCGTCTGTCTAAGGAGTGAAACGCGTGTCTCTCGACCCGGTGGCCTACCTGCCGTACAAGGACCCCGACGACTTCATCCGTGAAGTCACCGACCTCATCTGGGTGGATCGCTCGATCCACTACATCCGCGAGAACTACGAGCCGGACTCCATCGTCCACGGCGCGTACGGCACCTCCACGACGCGCGACGAGGTCATCGAGGGAACGCTCATGCGCATCTCGTCGACCCCTGACCGCACCGGTCAGGCCGCCGACGTGATCTGGGAGGCGCGCGGCGACGACGCCTTCCTCAGCTCGCACCTCGTGCTCTCGGGCCACCTGCAGTCGTCGGCGCACAGCTACACCATCGCGAACTGCCTCTACCGCCGGGGCCGCATGGTCGAGGAGTGGGTCGTCCGCGACTCCCTCGCCGGCGCCCTCGAGACCGGTGCCGACCTCGACGAGCTCGCCCGTGCACAGGCCTTCCGCGGCTACACCGGGTCGTGGACCGAGCCGGCGCAGCCCGACGTCATCGCGAAGGGCGACTCGGGCGAGCGGCCCGACGACTACCGCTCCGAGGTCGAGACCGTCATCGACATGATCCAGACGGTCTGGAACGAGCGCGACCTGCAGAAGGTCGAGAAGTACTTCCACCGCGATCTGGTGCTCCAGACGGTGGGCAACAAGGTCGTCATCCGCCCCGAGGGCTACCGCCGCGCACTGCTGCACTTCCTGGAGGCGTTCCCGGGCGGGCAGTTCGAGATCCGCGACATCCAGACCAACTACGACGTGCGCTACGCGGGTCTCCGCGTCGCCGTGACGTGGAAGTTCACCGGCCTCTACAACGGCAAGCCGAACTACGGCCCGCTCACCGGCAAGCCCGTCGACGTGCTCGGCATCTCGCAGTTCACCTTCCACAACGGCGCCCTCGTCAAGGAGGTCCGTCTGTGGGACGACATCGCCCTGCGGGCCCAGATCGCCGGCATGCGCGGCGACGAGCCGGTCGGCCCCAGCAACATCTACTGATCGATCCCCCGATCACCAAGGAGAAGAAGAAATGAGCAACGCCATCGTCGACAGGACCGACGTCATCGTCGACGCGAACGAGATCGAGCGCCGGACCATCCGTCGCTCCGACTGGGTGCCCTGCAACTCGGCATTCATCGACTGCCGCACGCCGGGGTCCGATCAGAAGGAGAACTACTCCTTCATCGGCGCCGGTGTCTCGCAGAACGCGAACCAGTACGTGAACCTCGAGGAGAACCACGGGTTCAACACCGGTGCCGCGGGCATGCCGAAGGGCATCTCGAACAACCTGCACCTGCACTTCACGGCCGAGGTGTTCATCAACCTCGGTGGCGAGTTCCGCCTCCGCTGGGGCGTCGACGGCAAGCAGGGCGAGTACATCAGCCACGACGGCGACATCGTCACGATCCCCACCTGGATCTTCCGCGGCTTCACGAACGAGGGTCCGGACGACGGCATCCTCTACACCGTTCTCGGGCGCGACGACAACGGCGGCATCATCTGGGGGCCGTCGGTCCTCCGTGAGGCGGAGTCGTACGGGCTGCACCTCACCGCCGACAACAAGCTCATCGACACCGTCGCCGGCGACGTGCTGCCCGACGACGTGCCGCTCATCAAGCCGATGAAGCAGCACTACATCGACGAGCTCACCACGTACACGGTCGAGGACATGCGCTCGCGCGTCATCCAGCCGGGCGACCGCACCTACTCGTCGGCAGCGCTGCTGTGCGCGGCCGTCGACGGCGGTCGGGTCGAGCTCGCCACGGTGATCGGCTACGGCATGAGCGAGAACCGCCGCCAGGTGCCCAACGTGCACGAGCCCCACTCGTTCAACCTCGCATGGGTGAAGGCCGAGCCCGGTCAGGGCGTGCTGCGTCACCGTCACGACAAGACGCAGGCCCTGCTGTTCAAGACCGGCCGGTGGGAGGTCACCCTCAACGGCGACCCGTCGACGACCGTGAACCTGGGCGCCGGCGACACCTTCTCGGTCCCCGAGGGCGCCTGGCGCGAGTACCGCTGCGTCGAGGGCGACGAGACCGGTTCCGGCACGGTGCTCGTGATCAACGGCGGCGACGACCGCGTCTACCTCGAGTGGGCCCCCGAGGTCGTCGAGGCGGCTGCGGCCGCCGACTGGACGATCGACCCCAACGGCTACCTCGCGCCGCTCGGCGTGATGGTCACCGCCACCGAAGACGACTGAGACCGGCGGAGCGCGAGGGGCGGAAGGCCCCTCGC
>NZ_JBFOKT010000002.1:949739-974462 GCF_047246685.1 Microbacterium martis
CCCCCCGCCCCCCCCCCCCCCCCGGGGGGGGGGGGGGGGGCCGCCCCCCCCCCCCCCCCCGCCGCCCCCCCCCCCCCCCCCCCCCCCGCGGCGCGGGGGGGGGCGGCCCCCCCCCCCCCCCCCCCCCGCCCCCGGGGGGGGGGGGGGGGCGCCGGCCCCCCCCCGCTCCGGCGTCTCCGAGGGGAGTATGGAAGCCATGCCTGCCGATGTCGACGACCTGCGCGTCGCCGCCCTGTCGCCCGAGGTCGTGATCGGAGACCTGGAGGGCAACCTCCGCCGCATCCGCGACGCGATCATCGCCGCGGCCCGGCGTGAGGCCCGGCTCATCGTGCTGCCCGAGCTGGCCACCAGCGGGTACGTCTTCACCGACAGGGACGAGGCGGAGCAGGTCGGACTGACCGCCGACGACCCCCGATGGGCGGCGGTGCAGGAGGTCATCCCCGAGGATGCCGTGGTCGTCGTCGGGTACGCCGAACTCGCCGGGGCGCAGCTGTTCAATACGGCAGCCGTGCTGACGCGCGACGGGCGCCTGGCCGACTACCGCAAGTCGCACCTGTGGGGAACCGAGAAGCTCGTGTTCGATCACGGGACGCAGGCGGGCCTCGTCGTCGACACCTCGTTCGGGCGGCTCGGTGTGGCCATCTGCTACGACAACGAGTTCCCCGAGGTTCCGCGTCGGTTGGCGCTCGCCGGCGCCGACGTCCTCGCGCTGCCGGTCAACTGGCCCCTCGTGCCGCGGCCCGAGGGCGAACACGCCCCCGAGCTGATCCAGGCCATGGCCTCGGCCCGCTCCTCACGGCTGCCGGTCGTCATCGCCGACCGATGGGGCTCCGAGCGCGGGGTGGACTGGACCGACGGCACCGCCATCATCGACGAACAGGGCTGGATCGTCGCGTTCCGGGCCGTGATGGGCGCGACCGCGGTGCTCTCGCTCGCGGCCATCCGCGAGAAGTCGCTGCCCCCTCACAATCACCTCTTCGACGACCGTCGCGCCGACCTCTACTGACCGCCCGCCTTCCGGTGTGGGTCCCTGGGCCTGTCGAAGGGCCCCGCCCCGGTGCTTCGACAAGCTCAGCAACCCAACGGACGTGGGTCCCTGAGCCTGTCGAAGGGCCCCGCCCCGGTGCTTCGACAAGCTCAGCAACCCAACGGACGTGGGTCCCTGAGCCTGTCGAAGGGCCCCGCCCCCTGGGTCCCTGAGCCTGTCGAAGGGCCGGCGTCAGCCGAGCGCGATCCGGCCCTGGTGCTCCGGCAGCCTCTCGCGCAGCATCCGCTCGGCCAGTTCCGCGAGCCGCTGCGTCGCCGGCGACAGCAGCATTCCCTCGCGCTGCACGAGGGCGATCGTGTCGTGCATGGGCTCGGCGAACGGGAAGGTGCGGATGCCGGCGGCGAAGCCCTCGGCCTCGGTGATCGACCGCGACACGATGGTGTCGGCGGCTCCCGCGGCGACGAGGCTCAACGCCGTCTCGACATTCTCGACCTCGACGGCGGGTTCGAGGGTGAGGCCGCGCAGCCGGGCGCGTTCCAGCAGCTGGCGTCTCGTCGGGTCGTCCCACCCGGCGAACGCGTCGTACAGGACGAGCTTCGCGTCGACGACCTCCTCGACGGTCACGGGGCCGGCGTCGAGAGGCCGGGTGGCCGAGGCGTAGAGAACCTCGTCACGGAAGAGCGGGCGCACTTCGAGGCCCTCCTCGTCGACCGGGAGCACGAGCAGCCCGGCCTCGAGCTCGCCGGTGGCGATCGACCGGGCGACGTGCGCGGAGTTGATGCCGACGAGGCGCAGCCGCACGTTCGGGTGGCGGTGGTGGAAGGTCTCCGCCAGGTCGGCGAGCGCGTAGTACGCGGCGTTGCGGAGCACCCCGAAGGTGACCGTTCCGCGGTCGAGCGAGGTGAGCGCGTGGATGGTGTCGATGCCGTTCTGCACGGCGCTCACCGCCTGGGTCGCGTGCGGGCGGAGCTCGACGGCGGCTTCGGTGGGCACGAGTCGGCGGCTGCCGCGGGTGAACAGCGTGACGCCGAGTTCGCGTTCGAGGCGCGCGACGAGCTCGGAGACCGACGCCTGCGTCATCTCGAGATGAGAGGCGGCGGCGGTGAACGAGCCGTGCTCGAGGGCCGCCAGGAACGCGGTCAGCTGGGTGATGGTCACAGCCAATGGTAAACCCGATGAATGGTCAAGGACCATCAGGCTTGTCGAATGGATGCTGTCGATCTAGCCTTCCAGCATGCGTTACTCCACTCCTGTGCTCTCCCGCCTCGACGGCGCCTTCCACCACCTCAAGACGCCGCTGGTCGACGCCCCCGCCGCGCAGCGAGACCCGGCCGTCATCGAGACGGTCACGACCATGCTCGCCGACATCCGGGAGCGCGGCATGGACGCCGTGCTCGACTACGCCCGCAAGCTCGACAACTACCAGGGCGGTTCGCTCGAACTGACGCCCGAGCAGATCGCCTCGAGCGGTGAGCGGCTCGACCCGGCGCTGCGCGAGGCGATCGAGCTGGGCGCCGCTCGCACGCAGGCCTTCGCCCGCGCGTCGCGCGAGCACCTCACCGACTTCGAGACCGAGTTCGTGCCCGGCATCGTGACGGGCGCCAAGTACATTCCCGTCTCGCGCGTCGGCGCCTACCTTCCCGCCGGCCGCTTCCCGCTGACCGCGAGCGCCTTCATGACCGTGGGTGTCGCCAAGGCGGCGGGCGTGCCCACCGTGATCGCGTGCACCCCGCCGCAGCCCGACGGCGGCGCCAACGACGCCGTCGTCTACGCGGCCCACCTCTCCGGGGTCGACCGCGTGTTCGTGATCGGCGGTGTCCAGGCGCTCGCCGCGATGGCTTACGGACTGCTCGGCGAACTGCCCGTCGACATGCTCGTGGGCGCGGGCAATGCGTTCGTCGCCGAGGCCAAGCGTCAGCTCTTCGGCACGGTCGCGATCGACCTGCTCGCCGGCCCGAGCGAGGTCGCGGTCATCTCCGACGAGACCGCCGACCCCGAGCTGGTCGCCGCCGATCTGCTGGGTCAGGCCGAGCACGGCCCGAACTCGCCGGCCGCGCTCGTCACCACCTCGGAGGAGCACGGCAAGGCCGTGATCGAGGCGATCGACCGGCAGCTCGAGACGCTGGCGACCGCCGAGATCGCCGGACCGGCGTGGCGCGACTACGGAGTCGTGACGGTCGCGAAGGACCGCGAGACCGCCGCCGCCCTGATGGACGACCTGGCCCCCGAGCATCTCGAGCTGCTCACCGCCGACGACGACTGGTACCACGAGAACCTCCGCAACTACGGCTCGCTCTTCATCGGTCCGTGGAGCACGGTCGCCTACTCCGACAAGGGCATGGCCGGCACCAACCACGTGCTGCCCACCGCCGGTGGAGCCAAGCACAGCGCGGGCCTGTCGGTCTCGCGCTTCCTGAAGCCGCTCACCTACCAGCGCATCACGCGCGAGGCCACGCCCGAGCTCGCGAACGCCGTGCAGGTCATCTCCGACTCCGAAGGCATGGCCGCGCACAGCGCCACGGCCACCATGAGGCTCGACCGACTCGGCTGAGCCCTTCCCCCGCGCGACGTGCCCGTCACCGCGAGGTGGCGGGCACGTCCGCGTCCGGCATCCGGGGCGGCGAGGTCAGGTCTGTCACCTGTCCGTGGGCTCACCGTCCGAGGCGAGGCGCCTGGCGAGTCCGTCGTAGGTCGTCACCCATCCGTCCTCGTCGTAGTCGACGATGACGCTCGTCGCCGCATCCCCGTAGGCGATCCGCCCTCGTGCGGTGACCGTGTACGTCTGGAGGGAAGGCACCACTTCGAGCGTCGGAGGGAGCACCCAGGCGGCATGCACCGAGGTCGACCATCCGGGCTCGCGGTCGAGCATCCTGAGCTGCCGCACGGGGATGCTGTTCGTCAGCGGGGAACCGCCCAGGTCGACGTACGTTGCGTCGTCGAATGCGGCGCGTCCGGAGAAGCCGGGAGGCGCCGGCGGCAAGACCTGCGCGCCATCGAACGACGCGAGGTTCGGCGCGCCTTTCGCCTGGGTGACGCAGGACCAACGCCCGTCGCGTCTCGTCAGGTGGAGATGACGAGACCAATCCTCGCCCTCGGACGATGCCGTGAACTCGGTGTTCTCACCGCTGACAGGTCTGGTGGCCGATGCGAGCGCGGTCATCAGGCTCGACCGACGCGGGTGGTTGGCCATGGCGACCCCCGTTCGCCATACTGTCCGGATGGATGCTGTGAACGAGTGGCTGCTGACCTGGGGCGACAATCTGTGGACGTGGATCGTCCTGCCGATCGTCGTCCTCCTCGGCCTGTACTTCACGATCCGCTCCGGCGTCGTGCAGTTCCGGTTGATCCCCGAGATGTTCCGGACGCTGCGGGATCGCACCCCCCGCACCGCGGACGGCGAGCCGCAATCGGTCTCGGCGTTCCAGGCGTTCACGATCTCCGCGGCCTCGCGCGTCGGGGTCGGCAACATCGCCGGCGTCGGGACGGCCATCGCGATCGGCGGTCCCGGAGCGATCTTCTGGATGTGGCTGATGGCGTTCATCGGCGGGGCGTCGTCGTTCATCGAGTCGTCCCTGGCGCAGCTCTACAAGACGCGCGACAAGGACGGGTTCCTCGGCGGGCCCGCGTTCTACATGCAGCGCGGACTCGGAGCCCGGTGGATGGGCGTGCTGTTCGCCGTCATCCTCATCATCTGCTTCCCGATCGCGTTCAGCTCGTTGCAGGCGAACACCATCCAGGCCACGATCGCGGGCAGCTTCGGCGGCGAGCCCATCGCGTGGCTCCCGTGGGTCGTCGGAGTGGCCCTGGCGGTGCTCATGGGACTGGTCGTCTTCGGCGGCGTGCGACGCATCGCCTCGGTCACCCAGACGCTCGTCCCCGTCATGGCGCTGCTCTATCTCCTCCTCGGACTCGTGATCGTCGCCATCCACATCGACCGGCTCCCGGAGGTGTTCGCCCTGATCTTCACGCAGGCCTTCGGCCCGAACGAGATCGTCGGTGCGGCTCTCGGATACATCATCCTCACCGGCGTCAAGCGGGGCATGTTCTCGAACGAGGCGGGACTCGGCTCGGCGCCCAACGCGGGCGCGAGTGCCGCGGTGACGCATCCGGTCAAGCAGGGGCTCGTGCAGACGCTGGGCGTCTACTTCGACACCTTCCTGGTCTGCTCCATCACCGCGTTCATCATCCTGGTCTCGGTGCCCGATCTCGCCGGAGCCGAACGCGGCATCGGTCTCACGCAGGGGGCGGTCGTCGACGCGCTGGGCAGCTGGTCGAACGTCCTCCTCATCGTGATCATCTTCCTGCTCGCGTTCAGCTCGATCCTCGGCAACTACTACTACGGACAGACGAACATCGAGTTCATCACGTCGAAGCCGGCCGCCCTGCTCGGCTACCGTCTGTTCGCGATCGCCGCAGTGTTCGTCGGATCGCTCGTCTCGGCCGACGTCGTCTGGAACTTCGCCGACGGTGCGATGGGCTTCATGGCGATCGTCAACCTGGTCGCCATCGCCCTGCTCTCGGGAGTCGCCTTCCGCCTGCTCAAGGACTACACGCAGCAGCGCCGCGAGGGACTCGACCCGGTCTTCACCAGGGCCCGCCTGCCCGGGGTGCGGGGCATCGAGGTCTGGGAGGACGAGCTCTCCGTCACCGGCCCCGTCGACCTGCCTCCGGCGCGGCGCCGCTGACGGCCACCAGGGCCGATTCTCGGATTCTCGACGCTTCGGAGCTCCGGCTGATGCGCTGAGCCGTTGACACCGGCTTCAGGGCTGCGAGCGGCGAATCGATCCACCGCTCGAAACTCCGGTCAGTGGCCGCTGCCGAGGGTGCCGGACAGCCGGCCGTGGAACGCGGCGGCGGTGTCGTTGAGTCCTTGGATCGTGACGGTCTTGCCGTGGTGCTCGTACTTCGTGACGATCGCGTCGAGTGCGGCGACCGTCGAGGCATCCCACACGTGGGAGCGGCTCATGTCGATGACGACGGTGTCGGGGTCGTCGGCGTACTCGAACTGCGTGGTCAGGTCGTTGCTCGAGGCGAAGAACAGCTCCCCGTCGACCGCGTAGTGCGCGCCGGCCTCGTCCACCGTGCGCGTGACGCTGACGAAGTGCGCGACCCGACGGGCGAACATGACCATCGCGGCGATCACGCCGAGCACGACGCCGATCGCGAGGTTGTGGGTCCACACGGTGACGACGACGGTGATGAGCATGACGGCGGTCTCGCTCTTCGGCATCCGACGCAGGGTCGAAGGGCGGATGCTGTGCCAGTCGAACGTCGCGACCGACACGAGGATCATCACCGCGACCAGTGCGGCCATCGGGATGACCGCGACGACCTCGCCGAGCACCAGGACGAGGATCAGCAGGAACACGCCCGCCAGGAAGGTGGAGATGCGGGTCCGTGCACCGGACGCCTTCACATTGATCATCGTCTGGCCGATCATGGCGCACCCGCCCATGCCGCCGAAGGCGCCGGAGAGGATGTTCGCGGCTCCCTGTCCCCACGCCTCACGGGTCTTGCGCGAGTGCGTGTCGGTGATGTCGTCGACGAGCTTGGCGGTCATGAGCGACTCGAGCAGGCCGACGACGGCCATCGCGAGGGCGTAGGGCGCGATGATCTGCAGGGTCTCGAACGTCAGCGGCACGTTCGGGATGAAGAGCTCGGGCAGGCTGCGGGGCAGCTCGCCTTGATCTCCGACGTTCGGCACGTTCCAGCCGAACACGGCGACCGCGGCGGTGAGCAGGATGATTGCCACGAGCGGTGCGGGGATGACCTTCGTGAACCGCGGCATCACGAACACGATGACGAGGCCGACGGCGACCAGCGGGTACACCAGCCAGGGGATGCTGTCGCCGAAGAGGTGAGGGAGCTGCGACGTGAAGATGAGGATCGCCAGCGCGTTGACGAAGCCGACCATCACTGACCGGGGGATGAAGCGCATGAGCTTCGCGACGCCCAGAACGGCGAGCACGATCTGGATGAGCCCGGCCAGCAGCACGGTCGCGATGAAGTAGTCCATGCCGTGCTCGCGGGCGACGGGGGCGATCACGAGGGCGACCGCTCCGGTGGCCGCGGTGATCATGGCCGGCCGTCCGCCGAGGAACGAGATCGCGACGGCCATGACGAACGACGAGAACAGGCCGAGTCGCGGATCCACGCCGGCGATGATCGAGAACGCGATCGCCTCGGGGATCAGCGCGATCGCGACGACGAGGCCGGCGAGAGCTTCGCGGGTGAGGAGACGAGGGCTGCGCAGCGCCTGCAGGACGGTGGGTTCGATGCGGTATCGCGAGGCGGCGTCGCCGATGGGTGTGACGGCGGTCATGGGCCCTCCGGGTGTCGGGCTCTCTCGTGAGAGCGGGGAGAAGGTCGGGAGCGCGACGCTGGGCAGACGCCGGTCAGCCCGGCGCGAGAAGATGAAGGATGTCGGACGCGAGAGCCGCGCCCGATCCGACTCTAACGTGACGTGAGTGTTGCGCGGCAATCCGCAGGAGGCGGTCGAGTGGACGACGAGAGAACCATGCGCATCGGGGAGGTGACCGAGCGCACGTCATTGTCGTTCCGCACGCTCCGGCACTGGGACGACGTCGGTCTGGTGCAGCCGTCGGCCCGCACGGACGGCGGCTTCCGCCTCTACACCGAGAAGGACGTCGAGCGCATCCTGCTCATCCGACGGATGAAACCCCTGGGGTACACGCTCGACGAGATGCGTGAGCTTCTCGACGTCGTCGACGCGCTGACCGCCGCACGCGGTGATCACGCGCTGCGCGCCCGATTCGATGACATCCGCGAAGGTGCCCAGCTGCGGCGCCAGAGGCTCAGGGAGCAGCTGGACATGGCCGACGACTTCATGCAGCAACTCGACCGACTCTGATCGGCGCATCCGGAATCGACATTGTCGGGAACGCGATGAAATCGGACTAACTCCGATGTAAAGCGTGAATCGGCGTCCCGCGACGAGTTCTTCTCGGTGATGTCATCGTACGAGCATGGGGTGACATTCTGTGAACTGCGTCGATAGGGAACGCACGTGTGGTTGAGGCTCCACATCGCGGCGACGGTTGCGGCTGGCGTTGTGGTCTGCCACCTGATCGAGCAGCCAGACATGCAGCGGATGAGTGCGGGTGGAGACAGCGCGGGTCGGGGCGAGTGCGGAATGTCGCCGGCATCCGGCAGGATGTGAGCTGGGTCCTGGCCGACTTCGGGTCCCGTTTCGCGACGGTGCTCGAGGGATCGGATCACGGTACATGGGTTTTCTTGACTGGGTGTTCGGCAAGCGAGCGGCACCCGCAGGGCTCACCAACGCGGATGCCTCCCAGGGGTCAACTCAAAGACGCATGCCTCTTCTCGCGGTTGTCGATGTGGAGACGACCGGACTCTCGCCGCGCCGCGACCGCGTGGTTGAACTCGCGGTGGTGCGTATCGACGGAGAGGGTAACGTCCTCGACGAGTGGTCGACTCGGTTCAATCCTGAAGGTTCCGTCGGCGCGACTCACATCCATGGGATCACAGACGCCGATGTTATGACCGCTCCATTTTTTCGGGATGTCGCCCCGCAGCTCATTCCCTACATCGCTGGCGTTCCGATTGCGGCGCACAATGCGAAGTTCGACCTTGCATTCTTACAAGCGGAGTTCCAGCGCGCGGGTTGGGATACGCCGCGGCTTCCTGCGTTTTGCACGCTAGATCGCAGCCGTGAGTATTTTCCTGAGCTGGATCGGCGCCGATTGGTGGACTGCTGCTGGGCCGCTGGCGTGACTCTCGAGAGCGCCCACTCTGCGCTGGGCGATGCACGCGCAACGGCAGGGCTTCTTCGCCACTATCTCACCCGGGCACCGCGTCATCAGAATCAGGCTCTGGAGGCTCTGCGCGACGACGCGCGAAGCGTCCGTTGGCCCTCGGGACCTTCGCGCGCACCCGGTAGCGCAGTCGTGACACAATCTCGCGATTTGGGGCCCCGTCCGAGGAGGATCACGCCAGCCAGGCCGACACAACCGCCGCTGCTTCGGCAGATGACTGACCTCAGTCTCTTCGAGGCCCTCGAAGAAGGCGCTCCCGACGGCGCCGTTGTGTATCTCGAGACACTCCTTGACGCGCTCGAGGACGGCCAGATCAGTGACGAAGAAGCGGGCGATCTCGGAGAGCTGATCAGCGTCTATGGGCTCGACGATGTCGATCTCCATTCCGCGCATAGAGCGTTCATCCTTGCACTCGCCCACAGGGCTGTCGATGACGGGCACGTTTCCACGGCTGAACGCGAAGAGCTGTTCACCCTCTGCGACGCGCTTGAGGTATCTCGAGCAATGGTCAATGAACTGATTGCCCATGCATCCGCGGCGCGCGCCGCGAGAATGAGCGCGGACCTGAGTCCGCTCCCTGGCGACTGGAGTCTCGGGGTGCCCCTGCGCGTCGGCGATAAAGTAGCCTTCACCGGATGCGACGACCGGCAACGCGCGCGGCTGGAAGGACGTGCTTCCGAGCTTGGTGTTCGGGTCATGAATAACGTTTCCCGGTTCACGGCGATGCTGGTCACCGATGGGACGATGGTTGGCACCAAGCTCGCCAAGGCGCGCGAAATCGGAACACGCATTGTGCATCCCGATACTTTCGCGATCCTCCTCGCGCATCTCCAGCCCACAATTCCCGTCGAAGTTCGCCTCGGGACGACTGCGGGACGTCGGTCCGGCGCCTCGTTGGAGAAGTCCGCCCCTAGGGTCGAACCCTCGAACCGAGAGACCTCTCCGAGTGTCGTGCGAACCTGGGCACTTGCCAACGGATTCACTGTGGGGGTCCGTGGGCGGATTTCCGCTGAGATCTGGGATGCGTTCGCCGCTGCTCTTGTCTCTGACACCGCTCCCCTTCGTGGCGTGGAGGCTGACGCACGTATCCACGCGTTCGAGTTCCAGGGTGAACCTATGGCGCCTCTAGGTGAGTGGGCATACGCGCCCTTGGTGCCGAACCAGGCGATGGGGCTGACTGGTGGCGCCGACATCCATGTCGTCCAGTCCAGCGCACAGCAGGAGCAGGTGCGAAGCGCGCTCCAAACCTGGGAAGAAAATGGTGAGGACAGCGACTTGATAGCGCTGCTCGTCGCCGAACCTCACAACCCACGCATCGTCCACGCGGTTCGGATAGACCTCCTCGTGGGTCGTGAACGCACTGTCGCGGGCTATCTTCCTGAGACGCACTCAGAAACCTTCCACCAACTGGTCAAGTCTGCGATGGACATCGGTGCACTTCCGATGATGAAGGTCCACGTATCGGCGAGCGCGGGCAACCCGGTCGACCTTGATCTGCGTCTCGTCCATCTCGACGAGGACCCGGAGAGAACGTCGGTGACCGACGAGATCGTTTCTCGCACGAACGAGCGACGCGCACGTGAACTCGGCAGTGCGTGAGCGGGGGTGTACGAGCGGCAGTCAGCAGGTGATGTGAGACGCCTTCAAGGCGTCCCGGACGAGTTGGCGTCTGCAGGACTGTTCATCGCGCGCTCTCGGTCTTGCTCGTCGATGTAGTAGTTCTGGGTGATCACGCGCGTGGGGTCACCGGGAACATTCGCCAGTTCCACGTTTAGCAGGAGAGGTGGACGAGTTTCGCCTGCCTGAACCCAGCTGATGCAGTCCCGGACGAGTTCGACGGCCAGGTGCAAGAGTGAACTGAGTTCCCAGGTTAGCCCGCTCACGACGACTTTCATGCGTGGGGAGATCTCCAGCCGGTCGAAGTGCGGATCGTCGGGGAACGGTTGGGCTGCGACGATAGTGCCGAGATGCTTGCCGGTCGTTAATGACTGGTCATCGGTGCTCGGCGTGATCAAGAAGTCAGTCCAGGTCCCGTCAGTGAGCTTGGGGCTCGCGACGCTGCGGACGCTGCTCTCTAGCCTCACAAGTTGGCGGTGCTTGTCTTCGTTGTTGAGCGCTTTGATGATGTGCAGAACCGAGCGACGTGGATCGGGCAGGGTCCATGGTTGGATCGCCCGAATTCGTTCGAGGATCTCGGGCGGCATCGTGTTCAGATCCTTTACGCGACCTTTCCAAACGGATTCCTTCTCATCGGCCGGGAAGTACACTCGATTTGGCGAGGCCGGGGTGGCGCCGTCGAGGGTGCAGATCGCCCAGGCGAGGGAGTCGAGCGAGCTAACGAGGTTGTGCACTACGTCCCCGAGGATGAGAGACCATTCCTCGACCGGCGGTTCCATCTCCACGACGAGGTGCAGCTCGGCAGACAGCCGGTCTGCGGAGAATGTGGGGACCGCGTAGACGTGTTGGGCAGACATCCACATGTCCCAACGGTTCAGGAGTTCGTGGAACTGTCCTTTCGCGCGCAACAGCTTCATGTCAGGCCAGTGCGGGATGTGTCGGCCGTACTCAAGGCGCGTCGCCACAGCATTGTGGGGTTTCGGCTGATGTTCATCGCTCATGGAGCGGACCTTATCAGCGCCGCTCCAGGGAGCTTCGCGAGTCGTCCTGACTCAGGACAGTGCGACTCATGCGGCGCTACGTCGATCCTTCGTTTGCGTAGCATCTGAACCTCGAGCGTGAGTCCGGCGCGACCGAGGATGAGCGGAGAGGGGTCATGGCGATCGCGGCGATGAGCCGCTGCGCGCGGCTGGAGTCACAGACTTCGCGACGGAGTTGGCGAGTTCTCGAGACGGGGGTGCCGCCCCTCTAGGCGATCGCCCGCAGATGGTCTCGCAGCATCGACGTTCCTCCGATCTGCGGGCGCCGCGTGTCACGATCCGCGCGGATGGCAGTCAACGACGGCCGAACGCTAGACGCTCTACGTGGGAGCGCTCCGTACTCGTACGATCAGCACGTTGGCCCGGCACGCTCGGGGATACAGTCGCGGTAGCTCGTATCGTCTTTCCCGCATCACGAGCAGGGAGGTGCACGATGGTGAACCATGTTCGACCTCTGACGATCGATGATGCCGTCGACCAGCTGCTGGGGACGATCGCGTCCGATGATGTCGGGCGCGAGATCGAGACCGTGCTGCGACGCAAAGCGGAGCAGTTACTTCGACGAGTGCGCCCATATTCGCCCGGACTTACCCCTCTACAACGTGCATATCTAGTTGAATCCGGTGCCTTTACACCAGAGCAGTTCGCAGAAACCGAAGATCGCGTCGCGCGGGGGAGTTGCGGGAATCAGAACAGCGCACCTCACTGGAGGCGATCGCAGCAAGTAACGGAGAATCGGAAGTGGCTGCGCGGCTCGGAGTCAGTCGCGACGAGGTGCGGAAGTTCCGCCGTGGAGGTGCTCTGTTCGCTTTCGATGCGATGGGCATCTTGGTGTACCCGCGCTGGCAGTTCACCGACGACACATCCGATCACCTCCTCCCGCATCTCGCGCGCGTTGTGCACGCTTTTCTCGACGATGGGCATCCTGCGAGCGTGCAAGGGTTTATGACGGTAGCGAAAAAGGAGCTCGCGCACGGTGAAGAGGGGCAGACCCCGATTCAGTGGCTCGTCCGAGGCGGTAGCCCACACCGGATTGAAGACATCCTCGAAGGCGAGCGATGGCGCTGATGGGACAGCGCTGCTCAGGTTGAGCAGTACAGCTCGACTTCACTCAACCCGCCGACGGCGTTGTGCAAGAACGTGAGGAACTCCCGGACCTGGCCTGCGCCGATATCGTCAGCGTCGGATGCGAGTCGCTGACGGAGCTGACCGGCACTGAGCCCGGGTTGGACGACGACGATCCTGGACTCAAGCACTGGTGGGGTATCGGCAATGGATTCGTCCATTCTCGACTCGATCAGTCCGCACAACGCTCGTATGTCGTCGAGGTTGCCGGCCAGCAGGGTGAGCGGCGGGGCTTCTGCTCCTTCCAAACGGCGTGCGATACGGTGCCACAGCCCCCGATCAGTGATGTGTCGTCGGCTTTTCGCAGCCTGCTGGGCTACGACTTCGAGGTCTTTCACTCGCACACCTGGTGTGTCGTAGCTGGACGGCTTCGAATGCCACAGCTCGATTCGAAGACGCCCCGCGTGGGATCGTTCGATAACGACGTGGTCGGCAATTTCTCCGCCACCGTCGTTGTGGAACACCCACCGTTGCCGAACGTCGTTCCCAATGGGGCGATTCATGAGATGGACCTCGACCCAGTGATGGATCGACCGGTCGCCACCATTTCGACGTGTTTCTTTCATCAGATCGACACCGGTCCAGTCGGTCTCGATCAATTGGATGTTGGGAAGATAGCGCTCGGTGCGAGTGGCGGGGAATGTCGTGCCGCCACTTACTGTAGTTCCGTCGAGGAAGTAGATCAGTGGCGGATGCGTATCGAATAGTTCCGCGAGCTCTGCCGAGTGACCCGTGCCTCGATGAAGTGTCTCGTCGCCTCGGACAGAGACGAATCGTCCGTCGACAGATTGTCGCCCGACCCAGATCTCCAGTTCCGGGTCGATAGGGTCGACGAGGCACAAGTGCAGCTGCGTGGAGTCTTGTGTGTCGACCGAACTTATGCCGAGCTCCAGGATTTCCAACGGGCGGCCGTCCGGCAGCGTCCAGGCGGCACCGAACAGTGCTGGGCTCATCTCTGCCGCGATAGGGTGCGAGGGAAATGCGTCCGTGCGCGCGCCTTTGGAGACGTTCGGGAGTAGTGGCCCGGACTCGGTGACTCGGGGGAACCAGTACCGCCCCGCAAGTTCCGCCGCGAACAGATCGTATTCACGCAAACCCAGGTAGCGAGTCTCCCAGTACTTGGCCTTCTCGGCGGCGAGACCGGCTGTTGCCGATGCACCGGACGCGACCTTCACTTGGGCCATCGCGTGTCCGAGCGAGCGGGCATTTGTGTCGGCTTCTCGGAGTCCCCGATCGATACCGCTGCCGGCGAACGTCGAGTACGCGGGGGTGCCGGGAACAGCGGCGAACGTGTTCCTCACCCCCACAGAGGACACGGAAAGGCGCTCGAGCGAGTCGAAGGCGGCTTGCAGGAAGGCCGGGTTCCCGTTCCGGAGCACCCCGGTCGGATCCAGCGTGTCGCGGACGGCGTTGGAGAGCCCGGTGTCTTGAGCGTTCACGAAGAGAAGGTGGGCTCGGCGGGTATCCGTGCTGCGGATCCAGCTCACGATGGCCAGGTCGTATATGTCTCGTCGGAGTTCGGGCCCCGCATACCACTTGGGTTGGTTGGGTTCCGCTGTGAGGAGTATCAGCTGCGTTCCGAGCTCGTTGAGCCCCGAGTAGACGATCTCCCGGCCGATGAAGCGTTCGCCCGTGCGCAGCTCCTCGGGGACCCCGTCCTTGAAGTCTGGTGCCCAGTCAATACCCAGCGGCACTTCATACATGCTGGCCCGGGCCAGCGGTCGAACCGACCGCAGCGCGAATGTGACCGGAGCGTCATCAAACGCAGACAGATACGCTCGATCTTGCTGCTCGCGTTGAACATCGTCGTCGATCAATGTCGGAAGGATCTGCACCCAGTCGGCGTCCTCGACGTACAGCTCGCGTAGAGCCCCTTGCAGTGCTGGGTACACGTCCTCATCGTGCACCGTGACCAGGACGGACTCTTGCGGGTAATCGGCGCTGGATCGAGCAAGCCGACCGATGAACTGCATGGTCGCCGGCACGGACTTGTGTTTGTCGTGGTAGCCGACGACGCGCAGCCGAGGAACGTCTATCCCTTCCCCCAACATGTCGACTGCGATCAAGGCTCGAAGCTCCCCCGCTCGCCATCGCGCAAGCATCGAGTCGCGTTCGCCTTGAGGGGTCGTTCCGATAAGGATCTCGGTGTGCAGTCCGCGATCCTTGTACGTGCTCTGCAGAAGGCTGGCGCGGTGGACAGTGCCCGCTCGTATTAGGGCAACACTGCTTCGATGCTCTTCGCGACCCAGCGTCTGCACGACGGCATCGGCGATCTGTGCGTCCTTCGAGGCATCGGTGAGCGGGGCCGGCGACTCAAGGATCACGGGGCGGATGCTGTTGAAGAGACCGTCGTCAATCGCCGCTCGAAGCGGGAAATGGTAGGCGTGGGTCCCGGGCAGAAGCTTGCCGTCTGCTCGGCGAGGCGTTGCTGTCAGGAGAACGGCGCGTGCGCGCGGGAAGTGCTCGAGGATTTTACGCCAGGTTGTGGCAGGCGTGTGATGCGCTTCATCAAAGATCAGAAGGTCGAAGAAATCCGGGTCGGGGAGATTCTCGATAGGCATGTGTTGTGGGCTGATCGAGTTCGGCAGTGAAACAACGACGTCGCAAGCAGCGAGCCGTTCCCAGTCGACATTCCGGCCCGTGACCTCCTGGACGATGGGGCGCGGACAGGATTGATCGATGGCGCCAACCCGGATGAGATCGTGCTGATGTCGAAATGCCTCCGCGAGTTGCTTGCGCAGCTCCACGCCCGGTGCGACGACGAGGACCCTGCGGGATCGTGCGATGTGAGGAAGGGCGGTCGCCACGCCAGTCTTTCCGGAGCCGGTGGGCAGGGAGATGAGAAGCCGTTCCGCCGGCGCGAGTGTCCAGTGGCTAGCGACGGCCGCGAGCGCGCCGAGCTGGGGTCGCCGCCATGCCGGCGACGTCGGGCTGCGGAGGAGCGAGAATCCAGCGAGGTCGCTCTCAAACAGTGACTGGCGAGTTGGTGATCCTCCCCCAATCGCCCATAGCTCCTCTGGGTTGATCTGATCCGTCATCGCGCCCCCGGCTATCCGCTTTGAGGAGCACACTAGCGGGCGTCGCGGGTTGAGCGCGCGGTTGTTCGCTTGCTCGGGTCAGCGCGCGTGGGTCCGACACGACAGAATGTCTCTCGTGCGCCTGTTCGGCGTCGACGTTGACCCGGGAGGACTTCGTGGGCCACTACAACCTCAACCGAATGGGCTGACAACAGTTCGAGCACATGCTTCAGGCGCTCGCGAAGGCGGAACTGGGTAATGGTGTCAGGCCGTTCGGATCTGGTCGGGACGCGAAGCGCGACGCCACGTTCGACGGCCTCGTCGACTTCCCGGTCGGGGCGGGCGCGAGATGGGATGGCTACGGCGTCATTCAAATGAAGTACAACGAGAAACCGGTCTCGACGACGGCTGACTGGCGGTGGTTCCTTGACGAGGTCCGCTCCGAGCTGCGTGGCTGGCTCGTAAAAGGAGGGTCGGCGAGATGAATCGGCCTGACTTTCGTTCCGTTCTTCAAGCAAGGATGGAACACGATGAACAAGAAGTACTCGCCGGAGATGCGTGAGCGGGCGCTGCGGATGCTCGCGGAGAAGCGGCCGTCACACCCGACGATGATGAGTGCAGTCCGGCATGTGGCCGGGCTGCTCGGGATGAGCCCGGAGACGCTGCGGCTCTGGCAGCGGCGGCACGAGGTCGACGCTGGGGTGAAGCCCGGAGTCACTACCGATGCGGCGGCGGAGATCAAGCGGCTGCAGAAGAAGGTTTCGGAGCTGCGGAAGGCGAACGAGATCCTCAAGGCTGCGAGTGTGTTTTTCGCGAAGGAGCTCGACCGTCCCTGACTGAGATGATCCGGTTCATCACCGAGTACCGGGATCGTTTCGGGGTCGAGCTCATCTGTCGGATGTTGCGCCCGGCAGTGCAGGGGTTTCTGACCTCCCGCGGGTATCGCGCCGCGGTCGGTCGTGCACCATCGGCACGACAGCTGAAAGACGAACTCCTCGTCCCGGAGGTCGCCCGGCTGCATGCGGAGAACTACGGCGTCAACGGGCGCCGGAAGATGCACCGCTGATGCGCCGGAATGGCTGGGAAGTCGGTCGCGACCAGACCGAACGCCTCATGCGTCTCGCCGGGGTGCGCGGCGTCCGGAAGTCGAAGAGAGTGTTCACCACCCGCTCCGACAAGACGGCGGTCCTGCCGAGCGATCTCGTGAACCGGCGGTTCACCGCACCCGCGCCGCGGCGGCTCTGGGTCTGCGACGTGACCTACGTCGTGACGTGGTCCGGGTTTCGCTTACGTCGCGTTCGTCACGGACGTCTACTCGAGACGCATCGTCGGCTGGAACGTTGCGTCGACGCTGCGGTCGGAGATTCTCCCGATGCAGGCCCTCGACATGGCCGCGTGGAACGTCGGTGGACGCCTCGACGGGCTGATCCATCACGCAGACCACGGGTCGAACTACACCGCGATGGTCTACACCGACCGGATCGTCGAGCTCGGCGCCGTCCCTTCGACGGGAACGGTCGGCGACTCGTTTGATAACGCGATGGCGGAAGCCGTGAATAACCTCTACAAGACCGAGCTCATCCGCCAACAAGGCCCCTGGCGGACGGTTGAGCAGGTCGAACTCGCGACCCTTGAATACGTCTGGTGGTGGAACAACGCCTGTCTTCACGGCGAGCTCGACGTGCGCACCCCACTCGAGGTCGAGAACGCGTACTACGCTGACCTCGAATCAGCCCACCCAGCAGCTGCTGGACAAGCCTCCCAATAGGAACGAAAGTCAGGCCTATTCACTTCGTAGGGCCAACCAAGCGCCGCGGACACCCGGGCCGTCTCATCGAACTGCAGTTGGGCGTAGTCATCGATGCGATCTAGCGGTTTGACGTCTCGGAGGGCATAGGAGCCGTCCGACAACTGCAACAAGAAGTCGGGCACGTGCCAATGCCCCGCCAGCGGGGACCGTATGCCGAACACTACGCCGAAGGGCTGCGACCACACCTTCTGTACCTGACCGCCGAAATCCAGCCACATGAGTTCGTCGCGCTCGAACTGGGATTCACACCACACATGGGTGCGGGTACGGCTCCAGAAGTACTGGCTCCCTGTGAAGAAGTGGCTCGCTCCCTTGGAGACCCGGACCTTCATGGGATCGATGACGGACCAATCCAAGCGACCGAGGCTCCGATCGACCCGAGCGAACGTGGTGCCATCGGCGCAACCAGCTGGGGAACTGTGGTCCCGCGGCACCCAGTGCAGTTCTGAGTCCTTCGAGAACCGTCGTCGAGCGATCAACCGTGCGATCTCGACTGGCTTCATCACCACTCCAAACGGAGGCGGAGTGCCCGAGTAGGCACATCGTTGTCGCCTGCTGTCAGGGTTGCGCTGCCAGTCCTCGTCGTTGGCGCGACACTCCGCTTTACATCGGAATCACTCCGATTTCACCGTGGGTAATCCGGTGTAAAGCGACGGTTACTCCGATCTAAAGATGCAAATGACAACATCCTCTTGACACGCCATCCGCCCAGGTCTAACCTACAACCAAATGGTTGTACAAAGAGAACTCAGTGAAGCGGAGGTCGACCGTGTGTTCCACGCATTGGCGACGTCGACCCGGCGTGACATCCTGCGCCGGACGATCGAGCGGGAGCAGTCCGTCTCGACCCTCGCCTCCGAATACCAGATGTCGTTCGCGGCGGTGCAGAAGCACGTGTCCGTGCTCGAGGCGGCGAACCTCATCGTCAAGCGCGCCGAGGGACGCGAGCGGCTCGTCCGCGCGAACCCCGAGATGATCGCCCGCGCCAGGGCGCTCCTCGCCCGATACGAAGAGCTGTGGCGGTCGCGCATCGCTCGGCTCGACGACCTGCTGGCCGGCCCTTCGACAAGCTCAGGGACCCAGGGCGGAAGCTCAGGGACCCAGGGCGGAAGCTCAGGGACCCAGGGCGGAAGCTCAGGGACCCAGAGCGGAAGCTCAGGGACCCAGCCCACGAACACCGACACCGAGAACACCGACCGATCTGAGGAAAGAGACTGACATGCCTGTCACCGATGTGATCACCGACACCGAGAACCTGACCATGACGGTCGTCGCCGACTTCGCGGCACCCGTCGAGCGCGTGTGGAGCGCGTACAGCGACCCGCGGCAGCTCGAGCGCTTCTGGGGCCCTCCCGGATGGCCGGCGACGTTCACCGCCTGGGACCACACCGTGGGCGGACGGGCCGTCTACACGATGAACGGACCGCGCGGCGAGACGTCGTCGGGCTCGTGGGAGTTCCTCCGCATCGACGAGCCCCGCGGCTTCGAGGTGCTCGACACGTTCGTCGACGAGAACGGGCAGCCGCTGGAGGGCTTCCCGGCGCAGCGGATGACCTTCGCGTTCGAGCCCACCGCCGAGGGCACGCGGATGACCACGACCAGCCACTTCGCCTCGGTCGACGCGATCGAGCAGGTGGTCGAGATGGGCCAGGTCGAGGGCATCAAGCTCGCCATGTCGCAGCTCGACACCGTGCTGCAGAGCCTGCGCGACTACGCCCAGGGCAAGGGCACGAACGTCGAGAAGCTCGACGACACCCACGTGCGCATCACCCGCCTCGTCGAGGGGCCGCGCGAGCTGGTCTGGCGCGCCCACAATGAGCCCGAGCTGATGAAGCAGTGGCTGCTCGGCCCCGACGGGTGGGAGATGACCGAGTGCGTCGTGGCGACCGAGGTTGGGCAGGCGTACCGCACCTCGTGGGCGCCGGTGGGCGACACCGAAGGGGAGCCGTTCGGCTTCGAGGGGGAGGCGCTCGTCATCGACGCGCCGCGCCGCTCGGTGCAGACCGAGCGCATGATCGGCATGCCGGTCGAGACGCTCAACGACCTCAACCTCTACGAGGAGGACGGCGCGACCCTCATCACCCTGTACATCGAGTACCCCGACAAGGAGACGCGCGACATGATCCTCGCCACCGGCATGGCCGACGGCATGGAGGCGTCGTACGCGCGGCTCGAGAAGGAGCTGCTCGCCGTCTGACCGCGTTCAGCTCCTGAAGAACCGGCCGATCCGTACGCGGATCGGCCGGTTCCGCGCCCGGCGGGATAAAGTGGCGACACGATGAGGATCACGCGCCGCACTCTGCTCCTCGGCGCCGGCGCGGGCGCCGTCTCGGTGCTGCTCGCCTCGTGCACGCCCGATCCGAAGCCGAGCCCGAGCCCCACGCCGACGCGCGAACCCCAGCCGCAGCCCGGCATTCCCGAGCCCGCCGCACGGTTGCGCAGCACCTGGGCCACCGACCCGTTCGCGTACGGCGCGGTCAGCTTCGTCCCGGTCGGCGTCCTCGCCGAGACCCGCACCCAGCTCGCGCGTCCGGTCGGCGACCGCCTCTTCTTCGCGGGAGAGGCGACCGATCCCGACGATCCCGGAACGATGCGCGGGGCGATCCGGTCGGGTGCCCGCGCGGCCGATGAACTCGCCGATCCGGCGGAGCCCGGCGAACGGGTGGCGGTCGTCGGCGCCGGACTCGCCGGTGCCACCGCGGCGGCGCGCCTCGCCGACGCCGGCCTCGAGGTGACGGTGTTCGAGGCCCGCGACCGCATCGGCGGCCGGGTGCACAGCATCACCGACGACGCGTGGCCGATGCCGGTGCAGCTCGGAGCCTGGCTGTTCTCCGAACCCGACGCCGACCTCCTCAGCCGGCTCGAGGGCCAGGAGATCGGCGTGATCGACCTCGCGGGCGACCAGTGGCACGGGCCGGAGGGCGAGGTCGAGCCGGTCGACGATCAGCCGCTCGCCGACGCGATCGCCGCGGCGCAGGCGGGCCCGGTCGACATCTCGCTCGCCGACGCCCTCGTCGAAGCGGGCAGCGACCCCGCCGACCCGTCGCTCGCGGCCCTGCTGGCGCTCCTCTCGACGACGGCGGGGGCGGATGCCGCAGAGCTCTCCAGCTGGTTCCCCCCGCCTCTTCCCCCGGCCGCCGTGCAGGGCGCGCGCGACAGTCTCCTGCCCCTCGTCGAAGACGCGCTCGACGGGGTGCGGGTCTCGCTCTCGACCGCGGTCAGCAGGATCGCGCACGACGAGTCGGGCGTCAGCATCCGTCTCGGCACGGGTGAGGCCCTGTCGTTCGATCGGGTCGTGGTGAGCGTGCCGCTCGGCGTGCTGCAGGAGCAGGACATCGAGTTCGATCCGCCGCTGCCGTTCGTCAACCGCAGTGCGATCACCGGCCTCGGCATGGGCGACATCGAGACGATGTGGCTCCGCTTCGACGAGCCGTTCTGGGAGTCGGAGGCGGCCGTCTGGCACACGGTGGGCGCCGACGTCGGCATCCGCACCTGGATCAATCTCCGTCCGGCGACGGGAGAGAACATCCTGGTCGGCGTCGTCGGCGGTGAGGCGGCGGCCGACTTCGCCGCGCTCGACGACACCGCGGCTCTCGAGGCGGCGCTGCAGTCGCTCGCCGTCTACGCCCCCGCCGACTGATCGTCGCGCCAGCGCCTGCGCGTCGGCATCCGGCTGATCAGCACCAGCACCGCGGCGACCGCGGCGAAGACGATCAGGGCGATGCCCGAGAAGGTGAGGAACTCCACCGGTCCGCTCACCTGCCGCGGATCGAGGAAGTAGTACGGGTACCAGCCGATCAGCGGCCCGCGCCACATCGTGAACGCACCCCAGGCCAGGGGATACGCGAGGGTGAGCGGCACGACGCGCCACGGGACCGACCGGTGTCCGGGCGCGAGCGCCCAGGCGGCGATGGTGCAGGCCGGCAGCCAGAAGTGCAGGATCTGATCCGACCAGGGCACGTCGATGCGGATGCCCCGCTCACCGCCCTGCCACACCATCACGGCGAACACGATGCCTGCGGTGATGGTCCACGAGAGCACGAGCGCGAAGGCGATCGTCAGCCACCGCGGATCCTGCGCGCGTCGGAGCGCGATGACTCCGCCGACCACGAGCAGCACGACGAACGCGATGTTCGACTGGTTCGTGAGGTAGGCGAAGAAGTTCTCGCTGGCGATGGTGTTCGACGCGAGGCCCCAGCTCAGCCGATGGATAAGGGCGACCAGGCAGATCGCCGCCGCGCCCAGCCGCAGCAGCCCGAACACGCTGCGCGCCCTCACCGCTGCGTCACCGTGCCTCCCATCAGCCGAGTCTACGGACGATCGGAGGCGGGCCCGCTCGGTGCCGCGTCGCCCGTTCAGATCAGGCGGCGGAGGGCCTCTTCGAGGGTCACGCCCTGCGCTTCGGCGCGGTCGAGCAGCCGCGCGTGCTCGTCGCCCGACAGCGCGAGGCGCACCTCGATGGGGTTGGAGGTTCGCTCGTCGAGCCCGTCGAGCAGGTCGGAGGCCTCGGCCCAGAGCGGCTCGGCGACGGATGCCGTGGCGATCGGCGAAGGAGCGGATGCCGCGGCGGGGGCGGATGCCGCGGATGCGGGGGCCGGCGAAGCGACGGGAGCGGATGCCGCGACGGGTGCGGATGCCGCGATGGGAGCGGATGCCGCGACGGCGGCTCCCGCGCCGCTCGCTCTCGTGAACCCGGGACCGCGGCGCGGCTCCTGGCCGTTCTTGTACGCCTGAGCGGCTGCGTTGGCGCGCTCGTCGGCTGCTTCGTTCAGCTCGTCGCCGGCGTGACCCTTGACCCAGGAGAACTGCACCTCGCGTCCGCGCATGGCCGCGTCGATGCCCTCCAGCAGGTCGCGGTTGAGCACCGGTCCGCCGTCGGACTTGCGCCAGCCCCTGCGCTTCCAGTTCGGCATCCATTTCGTCACGGAGTCGATCACGTACCGGCTGTCGCACCAGATGTGCAGCTTCTCGTCGGTGCCGGCCGTCGCCGTCAGCAGTTCGAGCACCGCCTGCAGCTCGCCCTGGTTGTTGGTGCCGTGCGCCGATCCGCCGGCCGCCCAGTTGTCGTCGTCGATGTACCAGGCCCACCCGTTCGGGCCCGGATTCCCCAGGGCGGAGCCGTCTGCCGCGGCGATGATCGTCATCCCTCCACCGTAGCCGCGACCGGCGACGGACATCGGCGACGGCCCATCGTCGGCCGCCCTCGCGGCGGCGGTCAGGCTTCGTCGCGGGGGTGGTCGGAGGAGTCCGGCTCGGGGTCGGAGGCGTTCGGCTCGCGATTCTCGATCGAGAAGGCGGCTGGGGGAGGAGGGGCGACCGGGAAGACGACCGAGTTCACCTCGGCGCCCAGTCCGATCGTCATCGGGTCGACGGGCGGCGGGGCGTCGAGCACGTCGGAGGCGCCGCGTTCGAGTGGCTCCGACGGCAGACCCGCCCACTGGTTCTCTTCGTCGTCCTTGCGCTGCTGGAAAAGTCCCATGCGTCCATTGTCGCCCTCGGCATGGCGAGCGAGCCGTGAAGATCGATCGGATCGCGGTCAGCGGCCGTCGCGCCGCGAGGCCTCGCGCACGGCGTCGACCAGGGTGCGCCAGGGGCCGTCGATCTCCTCATCGCTGAGGTCTCGTTCCCGCCGCTCCGACGGCGTGCGCGCGCGGATGCTCCAGACGAAGCGGTCGGCGCCGGTGGCGGCATCCGCCTGCTGATCCCAGGGGCAGTTCTCGATCAGGGAGATCCAGTCGTCGGCGTCGGGCGCGTCGGCCTCCACCCGCCACTGTCGACGCATGCCGGCGATGCCACCGGAGCGGACCACGGCGATCACCACGCGGACGTCAGTCGGAGGAGGGGACTCGCTCATCCCCATAGACTCCCACGGTGGTCCACGCGCGTCGAGCGGCTGCAGCGGTCTCGTCATCGATCTCGGCCGCGGCGGCGACGGTGGCGTCGGCGAACTCGGTGAAGGTCGCGGTCGCCGAGAGCCCGCCGGTGAGCGCGCGGTACCAGACCGTGCCCGCGCGCTCCCAGGCGTTCCCGCCGAGGTCGATCGCGAACAGGGCGAAGGCACGATTGGGGATGCCGGAGTTGATGTGCACGCCGCCGTTGTCTTCGGTCGTGCGCACGTAACCGCTCATGTGCGCAGGTTGCGGATCTCTGCCGAGCTCATCGTCGTCGTAGGCCGTGCCCGGCTCGATCATCGAACGCAGGGCGCTGCCCTCGACGGCATCCGTGAAGATCTCGGCGCCGATGAGCCAGGTCGCCTGATCTGCCGTCTGCCCGAGCGCGTACTGTTCCGTCAGCGCGCCGAAAACGTCGGCGATCGATTCGTTGAGAGCGCCGGGCTGGCCCTGGTACTCGAGGTCGGCGGTGTGCTGCACCACGCCGTGGGCGAGCTCGTGTCCGATGACCGTGGTCGACGCGGTGAATCCCTGGAACACCTCGCCGTCGCCGTCGCCGAACACCATGCGGGCGCCGTCCCAGAAGGCGTTGTCGTAGTCGACGCCGTAGTGCACGGTCGCGTCGAGCGGAGCGCCCGCGTCGTCGAGCGAATTGCGGCCGAACGCCGCCAACAGCATCTCGAAGGTCGCCCCGAGCCCGTCGAACGCTTCATTGACCGCGACGTCGTCGACCGGGCCGTCGTCTTCGCTGCGCACCACGGCCCCCGGGAGCTGCTGGGTGTTGCCGGCGTCGCTGATCGTGCGGTTCGGCGCATCGGACAGCTGGGCGACCAGGTCGCCGTTCTCGTCGATCGACAGGTCGAGCCGCGCGCGGAAGGGGGGCCGGCCGGCCGTCAGCGTCTGCCGCGCGGCTGCGGCCGCCTTGGGGAACCGGCCCGATTCGGCCAGACGGGCCAGGAGGTAGGAGGGGATCACTCCGTGACGTGCGGCGGATGCTGTGCTGCTCATGGTGCGACCCTACGCCGGGCCACCGACGTTGAGCAGCGGACCTTCGACCAAGCCCGATCTCCGATCCTCCGCCCTTGCGGAGGGTGTGCGCTTGGGACGGAGGGGTGCGCTTGGGAGGGAGATGTGCGCTTCGGAAGGAGATGTGCGCTTGGGAAGGTCTGGTGCGCGGCATCCGTCCTTCTGGGGTGTACATCTCCGTTCGGGGCGCTCGCGTGTGCGCGTCAGGATGAGATGTGCGCTTCGGAAGGAGATGTGCGCTTGGGAAGGTCTGGTGCGCGGCATCCGTCCTTCTGGGGTGCACATCTCCGTTCGGGGCGCTCGCGTGTGCGCGTCAGGATGAGATGTGCGCTTGGGAAGGAGATGTGCGCTTGGGAAGGTCTGGTGCGCGGCATCCGTCCTTCTGGGGTGTACATCTCCGTTCGGGGCGCTCG
>NZ_JBFOKT010000002.1:974562-1172226 GCF_047246685.1 Microbacterium martis
AAGGAGATGTGCGCTTGGGAAGGTCTGGTGCGCGGCATCCGTCCTTCTGGGGTGTACATCTCCGTTCGGGGCGCTCGAACGGCATCGGCCGGGCGGGCGCCGGCTCAGATCTGCTCCATGCTCAGCACGATGGTGCGCATGCCGTCGGACTCGTACTGCACCGGCATGCCGGGGTGGTCGATCGAGAACCAGAAGACGCCGTCGTGCGTGTCATACCGTCGGCAGGTGAGATCGCCCAGCGGCGACGAGAGCGACACCGTCGACACGCTCGTCGTGCCGGCATCGAAGGCCGCGTGCCCCTGCAGCTCGGCCCACGTCACCCGATGCGACACGACCGCGCGGGGGTCGGCGGCCGCCCAGCGGTCGAGAGTCGCGCCCTCGGCATCCGTGTCGCGGAACCGGTTGACGTGCTCGCCGAGGGGACCGTCCGGGCCCTCCAGGAGCAGCCGGATCAGCTTTCCCGATCCGGTCGCCGCGCGGATCTCCTCGGCTGTGAACGGGGTCGGCAGCAGTCCGGGTCCGAGTACGTGGGGGTCGGTGGAGTCCATGGAGACATTCTGCGCCCCGAGCGGGCGACGTGTGCGGCGGGCCGTCGCGTAGAATCAGCCCAATGACCGACGCTCTTGGACCCTTCGACGAGCTCAGGGACCCAGGAGAACGGCTCACGGACCCAGGAGAACGGCCAGCCGACCCAGGGGAACAGCTCAGGGACCTAGGGGAACAGCTCAGGGACCTAGGAGAACGGCCAGCCGACCCTGCGGAACGGCTCACAGCCCCAGCGCAGCAGCCGGGCATCGACCCCGCCGACCTCGCCACGACACTGCGGGTGCTCCGCGAGCTGCACACGATCGACAACGAGCATCCCGACTTCATCGCCGTGCGTCAGGCGACCGCCGCGATGTTCAAAGACGTCAAGCGGGTGCGTCGCAAGCAGATCCGCGATGCGATCGCCGAGGCCGACAAGGCCGTCGTCGCCCGCACCGCCACCGGCGCGCCGGATCGCATCGACGACGAGACACGCGGCAACGACCTCGCCTCGAGCGTCGTCGACGCGCCGATCGCGGGCGAGCTGCTCAAACCGCGCAACTGCTACATCTGCAAGCAGCCGTACACGCTGGTCGACGCGTTCTACCACCAGCTCTGCCCCGACTGCGCCCGCTTCAGCCACGGCAAGCGCAACGCCCGCGCCGATCTCACCGGCAAGCGCGCCCTGCTCACCGGCGGCCGCGCGAAGATCGGCATGCACATCGCGCTGCGGCTGCTGCGCGACGGCGCGCACACCACCATCACGACGCGTTTCCCGCGGGATGCCGTGCGGCGCTTCTCCGCCCTTCCGGATGCCGCCGACTGGCTGCACCGCCTGCGCGTCGTCGGCATCGACCTGCGCGACCCCGCCCAGGTGATCGGGCTCGCCGACTCGGTCGCCGCGCAAGGACCCCTCGACATCCTCATCAACAACGCCGCGCAGACCGTGCGGCGCTCGCCGGGTGCGTATTCGCTGCTGGCGGATGCCGAGCTGCAGCCGCTCCCCGACGGTCCGCTGCCCGAGATGGAGACCTTCGGGCATACCGTAGATCCTCATCCGCAGGCGCTGCAGGCGTCGGTCGACGCGCATCCGCTCCTCTCGGTCGCCGCTCTCGGCGGCACCGTCGCCGAGCAGGGCGGCCAGGCGCTCACGGCCGAAGACCTCGCGCGCCTCGCGATGGCCCCCGGATCGTCGTCGCTCGAGAAGCACGCCGACGGCACGGCGATCGACGCCGGAGGTCTCGTGCCCGACGTGAACCGCGTGAACAGCTGGGTGCAGTCGGTCGACCAGGTCGATCCGCTCGAGATGCTCGAGGTGCAGCTCGCGAACACGACGGCGCCCTTCCTGCTCATCAGCCGCCTGCGCGCGTCGATGGCGGCGTCGCCTGCGCGCCGCACCTACGTCGTGAACGTCTCGGCGATGGAGGGGCAGTTCTCCCGCCGCTACAAGGGCCCCGGTCACCCGCACACGAACATGGCGAAGGCCGCGCTCAACATGCTCACGCGCACGAGCGCGGGGGAGATGCTCGAGACCGACGGCATCCTGATGACCGCCGTCGACACCGGCTGGATCACCGACGAGCGCCCGCACTACACGAAGGTGCGGCTGGCGGAGGAGGGCTTCCACGCCCCGCTCGACCTCGTCGACGGCGCCGCCCGTGTGTACGACCCGATCGTGCGCGGCGAGGCCGGCGAAGACATCCACGGCGTCTTCCTGAAGGACTACGAGCCCAGCCCCTGGTGAGGCGTGAGGCGCCCCGCGGCGCCCACGCGACCGACGGCGACGAGTCAGCTCAGCGGACCGTGCCGCACGACGCCGCCCGGCACGACGCCGCCGAAGAGCGCGCTCACGGTGACGAGCGTGAGGCCGCGGTCGCGGAGGCCGGCGACGACGTCGCCGAACACGCGCGCCGACCCGGCCTGGATGTCGTGCATGAGCAGGATGGTCGACACGTCGGGTGTCTCGATCGCGTAGCGGGTGAGGTCGCCGTCGGCGGGGTGCGCCCAGTCGCGCGTGTCGACGCTCCACAGGATCGCCGGCTGCGCCGCGATGGCGACGACGTTCGCGTCGACGAATCCGCCGGGGGGTCGGAACATGTTCACCGGCTGCCCCGACAGCTCGCGGAGGAGTGCGGCGGTGCGGCCGAGCTGCGACTCGATGTCGGCGCGCGTCAGCTGGGTCAGGTAGGGGTGGTTCCAGGTGTGGTTGGCGATCTCGTGCCCCTCGGCGGCGACGCGGCGCACGGTGTCGGGGAACGACTGCGCGTTCTGCCCGAGCATGAAGAACGTCGCGGCGGAGTGCTGATCGCGCAGCACGTCGAGGAACTGCGGCGTCAGGTCGGACGGCCCGTCGTCGAGGGTCATGGCCATGCAGGGCACCAGATCGCACGGGACGTGCTCGGCGCCCGCGCCGGCGGACGCCTGCCCCGTGAACACCCCGTCGGCGGCGGCGATCGTCTGGGCGAGCGGGCTGAGGGACTCCGACGCACGAGACGCATCCAGCGCGACGGAGAGCGGATGCTGCGGCGATCGCTCCCGCCACCCCGCCAGGCCGTCGAGTTCGCGGGCGCTGAGGTCGGCCGGAACGGGGATGAGGATCTCGCCGTCGACGAGGTCGGCGTGATCAAGCGCATCGAGGAACACCTCCAGCTGCGCGTCGGTCGGCTCGGCGACCGGGAGCAGGCTGAGGCTGCCGACGTCACGGCGGAGCGCCTCGATGTAGGCGGGCCAGAGCGCGGAGGGGTCGGAGAACAGGTCGGCGCCGGTCGCCACGGCGCCGGTGGCGATGTCGGTGTAGACCGTCGTGGCGGTGTCGGTGACCGATCCGTCGGGCTGGGCGGTGATCATGCGCAGCCGCTCGCCGAGCACCGAACCGCGGGCGAGCACGATCTCGCAGACGACGACGGTGCCCTTGCGGTCGCCGAGGACCTCGTCGACCGAGGCGGTCGTCGAGCCGGGTGTGCATCCCCGCTCAGCCAGGCCCGCGCCGACGGGATGCGCCTGGGGGCGGTACGCCTGTCCGCTCGCCGTGGCCTGCGCCTGCACCGCCTGGCGTACGACGTTCTCGACGGCGGCGTTGAAGTCGGATGCTCCCGGCAGCGTCGCCCAGCGTGCGTCGATCCCCACGTCGTCGTTGCGCAGGCGCAGGTCGAACACGGGCGCCTGACCGGGCTCGGCCGCCACGGGCGTGTCGACGACGCTGCCGGAGTCGGCCCACTCGCGCGGCTGCCATCCCGCCACGGGCTCCGGCGCGCACGCGGTGACGGCGAGGGCTGCTCCCAGGACGGCGGCGAGGATCGGGATGAGGCGGGAGGCCCGCGTGCGACTCACCGAGTCACCTCGATGTCGGCAAGCAGACGAGCGAGCTCCGCGTCGTACGCGGGCGACGGCGTCGAGACGAAGGTCAGCACGACGGGGCCCTCGGTGATGGCGCCGACCACGACGTCTCGGTCGTCCACCCGGGCGTAGGCGACCTCCTCGGTCGCCGCGCCGTCCGCCAGGATCTCCCGGTTGATGTCTCCGACCGGTCCGGGAGCGACCTCCTCGATCGCCGTGCGCGGGTCGGTCGTCGACGAGAGCGAGAAGTCGACCGTCATGGCGCGGTCGGGACTGCCCACGACGCCGCCGGACTCGTCGCCGAAGGCAGGGGTCCACGACCAGCCGGCCGGCACCACGATCCAGGCCTCGCTCTTCCCGTCGGACACCCGCATCCGCCGATCCTCGTCGGACACCGTCGGCGTGAGCTCGGTCACGATCCCGGGGACGACCACGACGGCGGCTGCTCCGACCAGCAGCACGATGGCGACGGTGATCGTCGGCCCGACCCGCCGACGTCGCCGAGGCAGCGGGGGCGGGGTCGGCGGGGCCATCACGGTGGGGCCGGTCATCAGCGGTGGAGCCTTTCTGTCGGGGAATCGATCGCGCGCGCGAGCGCATCCCCAGACCCCGCGCCGAGCATAGCCGGACGCGTCCGACACTCCACGCAGACACGAGGGAAGGGCGCAGCTTCGCGGCATCGGTTCGCCGCGGATGCCGGACCGCAGATGCCGGACCGTCGATGCCGGACCTCGGATGCCGGACCGCGGATGCCGGACCGTCGCGGCTCAGCGGCGCTCGAGGTTGGCCGAGGCCCAGGTGCCCAGCTGATCGAGGATCGGCAGCAGACCCTGTCCGCTCGCGGTGAGGGCGTACGAGACGGTGACGGGGGGACCCGCGTCGACGGTGCGCTCCACGAGTCCGGTCTCGGCGAGTTCGGCCAGACGGTCCGACAGCACGGTGTCGCTGATGCCCGACACCGCCCGGCGCAGACTGACGAAGGTCGTCGGCCCGCCGCCGAGCGATGCGACGATCATGCCGTTCCACCGTTTCCCGAGCACGCTGAAGGCCAGTGTGACGGCGGCGTCGCACACATGCAGCTCTTCGTCGACCTCGGGCATGACCCCATCCTACTCGTGCTACGTTAATCAGTGTTGCTAAGAAAAACCTAGCGACTACGAAAACGAGAGGTCAGTCATGTCCCTGTTCCGTCTGGATGCCAGCATCCTTCCCGCGTCTTCTGCCAGCCGCTCGCTCGCCGACCTCGTCGAAGCCGAGTGGACGGCATCGCACCCCGACTCGCCCGTCACGCGCCGCGATCTCGCGGCCGATCCGGTGCCTACCACGGCATGGGCGGATGCCGTCACCGGCGGGTTCGTCGACGAGACCCAGCGCACGCCGGCGCAGGTCGAGGCACGGGCGCTCGCGACGACCTTCGCCGACGAGCTCATCGGCGCCGACGCTCTGCTGTTCGCCGTGCCGCTGTACAACTACGGCGTCTCGCAGCACTTCAAGACCTGGTTCGACCTGGCCTACACCGACCCGCGCATCGACCCGCAGGGCACGGCTCTTCGGGGCAAGCCGGCGACCCTTGTCACCGTGCTCGGCGGCAACTACGCCCCCGGCACGCCCAAGGAGGGTTGGGACCACTCGACCGGATGGCTGCGCCGCGTGCTCGAAGACGTCTGGGGGCTCGACCTGCGGGTCGTGCAGCGTCCGTTCACGCTCGTGGGAGTGAACCCGGCCCTCGACGCCTTCACCGACACCGCGCAGGAGCTCAAGGAAGCCGCCGAGACCGACGCGCGCGCCTATGGCCGCGAGGTCGCGGCGCTGCGAGCACCCCGCGTCGCCTGAGCCGGCTCCGCCCCCGGCATCCGTCCCCCGGCATCCGGCCCCCGGCATCCGCCCGGGGGCATCCGTCCGGCCCGGCATCCGCCCGGCCCGGCATCCGTCCGGCAGGCGCTCGCTGCTCGGTTTGCAGGTCGAAATCACAGATGCAGGTCTGGAATCCCGTTCCTGACCTGCATCTGTGATCTCAACCTGCATACTCGCCTCTGGCCCGAACTTCTGCGACTGAACGCGGAGGGTAGCGACGGCCGCAGAATCGCTCGGGCTTCCCGGCGCCTACCCGATCAGGGTGAGGAACAGTCGCACCGACAGGGCGAGAACCGCCACCAGGCCGACGATCCCCGCGGCGTTCTGCCACCAGGTGTTGCGCATGTCGCCCATCAGCCTCACGCGATTCGCCATGATGATGATCAGCGCGGCGAGCACCGGCGCGACGAACACGGTCAGCGCCTGAGCGATGACGATGAGCTGAACCGGCGACTCCTGGAAGGTGATCGTCACCAGGATGCCGAAGGCGAGGATGCCGGCACTCACGAGCTTCGCGGTCAGCGAGCTCGACGAGGCCCCGCGACCGAGTCCGTCGGACAGCATCGTTCCCCCGGCCGTCGCGTTCGCGATCATCGACGAGAACGCGGCGCCGAAGAATCCGAGCGCGAAGATCGTCGAGCCGACGGGGCCGGCGAGCGGCTCGAAGATGCCGGCGAGCGCCACGATCGTGGGCGCCGCCTCTCCGGTCCGGCCCAGGACGGATGCCGCCACCACGATCACGAGCGCGGTCATGATGCCGGGGGCGACGATGCCGGGAATCGTGTCGACGACGGTGACGTCGCGGTAGTCGGCCTCGGTGCGTCCGCGCTCCTTCGTGCCGTATGCGGTGTAGAACGCGGCGTTGATCGAGAAGTTCGTGCCGACCAGCGCGACGATCAGCAGCCACGCACCCCCGGGGAAGGTCGGCAGGAGTCCGGAGCCGGCGGCGGCCCAGTCGGGGTTCGAGATGAACGCCGAGGCGATGAAGGCGATCGCCATCAGCGCGACGATGACGACGAGCACCTTCTCGACCACCCGGTAGACATTGCGCAGGAGCAGCAGCGTGGCGACGGCGGCGGTGCAGATGACGGTCCACATGATCGGGCTGCCGCCGAACAGCATCGACAGTCCGAGTCCCGAGCCGACCGCGTTGCCGACCGAGAAGCACAGGGTGATCAGGAAGACGCCGATGCCGGCGAGCACGCCGACCCAGCCGCCGAGGTGCTCCTTGATCGACGAGATGAGCGAGGTCGGCGACTTGATGCCCAGACGCACGGCCATGTCGGTGAGGAAGATCATCAGGATCGTCGACACCACGATCACCCAGATCAGGGCGTACTGGTAGCCGCTGCCCGCCTGCACCGCGGTGGTGAGGTTGCCGGGGCCGAACTGCCAGGCGCCCGCGACGAACGCCGGGCCGATGAGGGCCAGGTGCTGCCAGAGAGGGCGCCGCTGCTTGCGTGAGGTGACGATGTTCTTCATCGTCTCAGTGGAGACCCGCCCGTAGCCAGTGCCGGGCGTGGTCGAGGCGTGACGCGTGGTCGTGCGGTCGTTCATGGTCGTGTCCTTCGAGTCGTCGTTGACTGCAGGGAGGGGCGGGGCGGTCTCCGTCGACCGCCCCGCGGAGCCGTCACGCGGGGACGGCGACCTTTCCGAGGCCCGCGAGGGCGAAGGCCGCAGCGATCTCACCCTCCGCGCCGTCGGCCAGGGGAAGGAGCGGCGTGCGGACGGTGGCGTGATCGAGGATGCCGCGCTGCACGAGGCCCCACTTCAGAGCCACCGTGCCCTCCATGTGGGACCCGCGATGGTACACGTTCTGCGTCACCGGCAGCAGGCGCTCGTGGATGGCGTGGGCCGCCGCGTAGTCGCGCGCCTTGCCGGCCTCGATGAGCTCGACCAGAGCCTCGGGGGCGACGTTGCCGTAGCCGACGAGCAGGCCGTCGACGTCGAACATGGTCGGCAGCAGGTACTCGTCGTGGCAGGAGAGGATCTGCAGCTCGGGGTAGGCGGCGCGGAGGGCGGGGATCTCGGTGTACCAGCGGCGCATGTTGCGGACGCCGTTCTTGGTGGCGAAAACGCCCTCCTGCCCGGCGATCTCGAGCTGCGTGTCGAGGTCGTAGGTGGCCTTCGTGTTGTCGGGGTACTGGAAGAGGATGAGCGGCAGGCCCGACTCCTCGTAGATCTCGCGGTAGCGCGACTGCGGTGCGCCCTGCTGGTAGCCGAAGCGCAGCCAGCCGTGCGACGGGTACACGAGTCCGGCGGCGGCGCCCGCGTCGACCGCGGCCTTGGCTTCGAGGGCGGCGGTCTTGTTGCCCTCCTTGGTGATCCCGGCGATGACCGGGACGCGTCCGTCGGTCGAAGCGACGAAGGCGCGGATGACGTCGAGCTGCTCCTCTTCGGTGAGGAACGTGCCCTCTCCGGCGTGACCGAGCACGACGAGGCTCTTGACCCCGTCGATCGAACCGAGCCAGGAGCCGAGGCGCTGGATGGCGTCGTAGTCGACGGCGCCGTCCTCGGTGAACGGGGTGACGGGGGCGGGGTTGAGGCCGCGGAGGTCGAGGGTCATGATCGGTCCTTTCTTGGAGCTTCTTCGCTGGTGCTTCTCGGCTTCGAGATGTTGGGAACGTTCGCGGGAACGTTTGCAAGTATGCTCGGAGGTGCCGAGGATTGTCAACACCCGGGATTCGGAGTCATCGAGGAGGATGCCGTGGACGAGCAGCACGAGCGACACGTCGTGACGCTGAAGGATGTCGCCGCGGCATCCGGCGTGAGCATCTCGACGGTCAGCCGCGTGCTCGACGACCGGACCCCGCCGTCGCGGTCGTCGACCGCCGAGAAGGTGCGCCGCGTCGCCGACGAGCTCGGCTACCGCCGCAACATGTTCGCGTCCGGACTGCGCCGCGGGGCGACGGGCACGATCGGCGTGCTCGTGCCACGGCTCACCGACCACGTCATGGCGCTGATGTTCGAGGCGATCGAGCGCACGGCACGGGCCCGGGGATCCTTCGCGGTCGTCGCGACCTGCGGTGATGACCCCGCGGAGGAGAAGCGGGCGACCGAGACGCTGCTCGACCGCAACGTCGACGGACTCGTGCTCGCGACCGCCCGCCTCGACGACACGCTCCCGGCCTCGCTGCGCCAGCGGGGGGTTCCGCACGCGCTCGTACTGCGCACCGACGGCGTGAGCCCTTCGGCGCTCGGCGACGACGAGGCCGGCGGGTACTTCGCGGCGCGGCACCTCGTCGACCTCGGGCACCGGGAGATCGCCGTGATCACGGGACCCTGGTTCACCTCCAGCGCCCGGGATCGCCTCGCGGGCGCGCGTCGCGCTCTCGCCGAGGCGGGTCTCGAGCTGCCGGAGGAACGGGTGATCTCCACCGGTTACGGCATCGAGTCGGGGAACATCGCCGGGCGCTCGCTGCTCGCAGACCCGGCATCCCGTCCGACCGCGATCTTCGCGGCGAACGACAACCTGGCGATCGGTGTCGTGGCGGCGGCATCCGCTGCCGGACTGACCGTGGGGCGCGACGTCTCGGTGGTCGGGTACAACGACATCCCGCTCGCCGCCATGCTCCCCGTGCCCCTGACGTCGGTGCGCACGGCGTTCGATCAGATCGCCACGAGCGCTCTCGACCTGCTGGGCGGACCGGCGGGAACCCTCACCCGTGCGCTGCCGACGCTCATCCCCCGTGCGTCGACGGCCGCGCTCGGGCGGTGAGCGGGGCCGGTGCACCGGTCAGCATCCCGGACCGCTCGGGCGTTCCTCGCACGTGTAGCCGACGAGGCCGGTGTGCGCCTCCAAGATGCGGATGGACCGGGGCGGCCCGGCGACGGCGAGCTCGCCGTCCAGAGGAATCCATCCGGTGCCGGGGTCGATCTCGGCGGTGTATCGCACGGTCACGCGGACGTCGTACGTGCCGCGCTCACGGTAGACGTGGCTGGTGGTCGTCGGAGTGAACTGCGCTCGGCCGAGAGCCTCCCAGGTGGCGCCGCCGGTGCGGAGCGCGGCGGCCGAGCCGTCTCCGTAGTCGAAGTCGAAGCCGACCGGCGTGAAGCGCGCCCGCAGCGGAGCGCCGAACAGCGTACCGTCGCGGACATGGACGGATGCCGCGGCCACGAGGTTCGTCGGAAGACCCACGACGCCGAGGTTCGAGGGCTCTCCGACGGGGGCCGCAGATGCCGGCGCGAAGCTCGCCAGGTCGGTGATGGTCACGGACGGAGGGCCCGGCGCGGGCGGCGGGTCATCGCGCTCGGATGCCGGGGGAAGGAGGCATACGCGGGCTCGTCCGACGTCCGCAAGGCAGCGTTCGTACTCGCTGGGGCCGGGGTCGGATGCCGGGGCGCCGGGGTGTCGCGGCCCTCCGGCACCGTTCGAGGGCGCCCCATACGAACCGGGTGGTGAGGAGCGCTGGCCGGAGACCGTGAGCGTGCTGCCGTCGGTCGAGCCGCAGAGACCTGCCTGTACGAACTGCTTCGAGCAGCCCATTGAGGTGAGGCCCGGCAGAGAACCGGTTGAAGCAAGGACGAGGGTTGCCAGAGCGATGATGAGACGACCGCGGCGGCTTAGCATTGGTCCGGGCTCGCTTCCGCCTCAGCCGAGATTCGCAGATCCGTCTCGACCTCGATGAGCTCCACGGTTTGGGCCACGATGTCGGGGCGTTCCGCCGGAGTCACATCGTTGTCGCTCGCGTCGAGCAAGCGGATGCCTGACACGTTGAGACACACGATGGCAGAGAGGCGCACTGTGCCCTCGACCTGAGAGAAGTCCAAGCCGCGGAAGGTCGCGACGCCGCTACTCCCCGTCAATCGCAGCCCCTGCTCTTCCAGATAGCGCTCGCCGTCGATGTCGGCTTCGAGGGCCTCGCCGATGAGGTAGTCCTGGGGGTCAGGTGAGTCCTTGCCGGCGATGCGTGCATTTCCCGCATCGTTGTACTCCCGGTACACCTCTTCCGCAGCGGCGAATGCCTCTTCCTCCGAGGCGAACACCGGGGACGCCGTCGGTGATGGCGCGGGTGCCGGCGCGCATCCGACGAGGGCGGTCACCACGACGACCAGGAGGGCGACGGAGCACGAGCTGTTCGACATCACCGGCATACGGTAGCCCGGCGGCGGCAGCATCCGTTCGAGTTATCCACAACCCCGCGCGGGTGCCGCCCGACCACGGCCACACCCGTCGGGCCGTTGGACACCTGCAGGAGATATCCGGTCGTTTCGACCTGCAGGTGTGATTCCGTCCGACAGTTGTGCCGTACTCCGCGGTCAGCCGCGCGGCACCGGATACGGCAGCCACACCGTGGCGTTCAGCCCACCCTCCGGGCGCGGCGTCAGGACGAGGGTTCCGCCGTGGGCTCGCGTGATGCGCTCGGCGATCGCGAGGCCGAGCCCGACACCGGCGTGATCGTCGCCGCGGGTGCGCTCCGCGCCGCGCTGGAACGGCTCCGTGAAGGCAGCCACCCGAGGGGCGGACAGCGTCTCGCCGGTGTTCTCGACCACGAGCGCCGCGGCAGCCGGCAGCGCGTGCGTGCGCACGGCGACCGCGCCGCCGGAGGGGCGGTTGTGCACGATCGCGTTGAGCACGAGGTTCGCGACCAGCTGCTGCAGGAGCGCCGGCGATCCGACCACGTGCGCGGCGACGCCCCCGATCTCAAGACGGATGCCGCGTCGATCCGCGAGCGGCAGGAGCTCTTCGACCGCCTCCTCGGCGATGAGCGACAGGTCGACGACCTCGCGCGGAAGGGAGCGTCCGTCGGCACGGCTCAGCAGCAGCAGCGCCTCGGTGAGCTCGATCGCGCGCGTATTGACCTCTCGCAGACGCGCCACGAGCGCGTCGACGTCACGATCGGGATCACCCGCGGCGACGTCGAGCAGCGCCTGGGTCGTCGCCAGAGGAGTGCGCAGTTCGTGCGACGCGTTCGCCGCGAACCGCTGCTGCTCGGCGACGTGCGCTTCCAGCCGCTCGAGCATCGAGTCGAAGACGTCGGCGAGGTCGCGGAACTCGTCGCGCGGCCCGTCGAGGGTCACCCGGTGCGACAACGAGCCCTGGGCGGCCAGCCGGGCGGCATCGCCGATGCGGTCGAGCGGCGCCAGCATCCGTCCCGCGAGCAGCCAGCCGCCGCCGAGTCCGACGGCGATCAGCACGACCAGAGCCATGGTCGCCACCGGGGCGAAGGCGCGCAGCAGGTCGGAGCGGTTCGGCACGAAGAGGTCGGCGACGATCTGCCCGTCGGGGACGTACCTCAGGAGGAAGAGGCCGACCGTCGCGAGCAGGACGGCACCGGTGACGATCACGACTCCCGCGTAGCTCAGCGTCAGCTTCCAGCGGGCGGTCATGCCGCGCGGGCGCACGACCCGGTCAGGCATCGTCATCTGCCGCGATGCGGTAGCCGACTCCCGGCACGGTGACGATGAGCCCCGGCTCGCCCAGACGTTTGCGCAGCGACGAAACCGTGATGCGCACCGCGTTGGTGAAGGGGTCGGCGTTCTCGTCCCAGGCGCGCTCCAGCAGCTCCTCGGCGCTCACCACTCCGCCGGCCGCGTCGACGAGCACTTCGAGCACCGCGAACTGCTTGCGGGTCAGAGCGACGTAGCGGCCGTCGCGGAAGACCTCTCGTCGGAACGGATCGAGCCGCAGACCGGCGACCTCGAGCACGGGCGGCCGGGCGCGCTGCCGCCGGCGGTCGAGGGCGCGCAGCCGCAGCACGAGCTCGCGCAGCTCGAACGGTTTGGTGAGATAGTCGTCGGCGCCGATCTCGAACCCGCTCGCCTTGTCATCGAGTCGGTCGGCGGCGGTGAGCATGAGGATCGGGATGCCGCTGCCGGAGGCGACGATCGAGCGGGCGATGTCGTCGCCCGATGTTCCGGGCACGTCGCGATCGAGCACGGCGAGGTCGTAGCCGTTGACGGCCAGGAGCTCGAGCGCCGTGTCGCCGTCGCCCGCGATGTCGGCGGCGATCGCCTCGAGTCTCAGACCGTCGCGCACCGCCTCGGCGAGATAGGGCTCGTCCTCGACGATCAGCACGCGCACGGCTCGGCTCCCATGTGTCCAGATCCTACGCACCGGCGTGTATCGAAAACGTATGAGGAAGCGCATACGGTCTCGCAACCGGCGCGCTCCTTCACTGGAGGCATGAACCCCCACCGCATCCCGTCGGCGCGAAACGCGCGTCGCCGACGGCTGATCGTCTTCGCGCCGGTCGCCCTGGTCGTCTCCGTGATGGTCGTCCTGGCCGCGCAGCAGTCGCTGCTCGTCGCCTTCGCCGAGGTCTCGGCCGAGGGGCCTTCGCCGGTCGCGCTCATCCCGCCCGACCTCGGCGAACCGGTGCAGCGGGATGCCGACGGCACGATCCGCGACGGCGATCAGCCGACCGTCTTCGACACCGACCGCGCTGCGATCGCCCATCTCGATCCCGCGCTGCTCGACGCGCTGCAGCGCGCGGCGCACGACGCGGCCGGCGACGGCATCCGACTCCTCGTCAACAGCGGGTGGCGTTCGGCGGAGCTGCAGGAGAGGATGCGTCGGGATGCGGTCGTTCAGTACGGCTCCGAGGCCGAGGCGGCCCGCTGGGTGGCGTCGGCCGAGACGTCGGCGCACGTGACGGGCGATGCGGTCGATCTCGGGCCCCTGCCCGCCCTCGACTGGCTCGCCCAGCACGGATGGCGCTACGGGCTCTGCCAGACGTACGCCAACGAGTCGTGGCACTACGAACTGCGACCGGATGCCGCAGCGAACGGCTGCCCGACCATGTACGCCGACGCGACCGAGGACCCGAGGATGCGCCCCTGAGGCCATCGTGCGACAGCGTCGCCCGTCGCGCGGCCGGATGGGCGGCTAGAGCCGGTCGACACCCGTGACGGTCACGACGGCCTCGCCGTCATCGTCGGATGCTGCGAGGTCGACCGTCGCGGAGATGCCCCAGTCGTGGTCGCCGGCGGGGTCGTCGAAGATCTGCCGAGCCGTCCACTCGGTGGCGCCCTCGGTGAGGAGGAGCAGCTTCGAGCTGCGCGCATCCGCTCCGGTGAGGATCTCGTCGTGCTCGGCGAAGTACCCGTCGAGCGCCTGTGACCAGGCGTCGGCGCCGAACTCCGGGTCGAGGTCGCCGAGCGCGTCGATGTCTTCCCGGGCGGCGAGCTGCACACGGCGGAACAGCTCGTTGCGCACCAGAACCCGGAACGCGCGGGTGTTGCTCGTGAGGCGCTTCGGGGCGGGCGGGACGATCGGCTCGTCGTCCGGAGCGTGCGGCACGCCGGCCACCAGCTCCTCCCACTCATCGAGCAGGCTGGAGTCGACCTGGCGCACCAGCTCGCCGAGCCACTCGATGAGGTCGCGCAGGTCGTCGTCCTTGAGCTCCTCGGGGATCGTCTGCGAAGCGGCGCGGTAGGCGTCGGACAGGTAGCGGAGCACGACCCCTTCCGAGCGGGCGATCTTGTAGAAGGCGACATACTCCCCGAACGACATGGCCCGCTCGTACATGTCGCGCACGACCGACTTCGGGTGCAGCTCGAAGTCGCGGATCCAGGGCTGGGTGGCGCTGAAGGTCTCGAAGGCGGCGGTCAGCAGCTCATCGAGCGGCTTCGGGTAGGTGATCTGCTCGAGCAGCTCCATCCGCTCGTCGTAGTCGATGCCCTCCCGCTTCATCGCCGCGACGGCCTCCCCACGGGCGAGGAACTCCTGCTGACCGAGGATCGCCCGCGGGTCGTCGAGCGTCGACTCCACGATCGAGATCATGTCGAGGGCGTACGAGCCCGTCCCCGGTCCGCGGGTCCCTGAGCCGGGACCCGCCTGGGTCCCTGAGCCTGGGTCCACCTGGGTCCCTGAGCCTGGGTCCACCTGGGTCCCTGAGCCTGGGTCCACCTGGGTCCCTGAGCCTGTCGAAGGGCCGGGACCCGCCTGGGTCCCTGAGCCTGGGTCCACCTGGGTCCCTGAGCCTGTCGAAGGGCCCGGGTCGAGCAGGTCGAACGCCGCCAGCGCGAACGGCGAGAGCGGCTGGTTCAGCGCGAAGTTCGGCTGCAGGTCGACTGTGAGGCGGATGTCGTATGCGGTGGGCGTTTCGTCTCGCTGCGCTCGCTCGACGACCGGGGGCTGCGCTCGCTCGACGACCGGGGGCTGCGCGACCGGGACGCGCTCGACGACTCCGGATTCGAGGAGGGTGCGGTAGATGCCGAGGGCCCGGAGCGCCAGCTGCCGCTGTCGCGCGCGGGGCTCGTGGTTGTCGTATACCAAGGCGCGCATATTCCCGAACACGTCGCCCCCGCGAGCGATCACGTTCAGCATCATGGCGCTGGTGATCTGCATGTGCGAGGTCAGCGTCTCGGGTTCGGCGTCGATGAGCTTGCGGAACGACGGCTCTCCCCACGACACGAATCCGTCGGGCGCCTTCTTGCGGATGATCTTCCGCTTCTTCTTGGGGTCGTCGCCCGCCTTGCGGATCGCTGCGAGGTTCTCGGTCTCGTGCTCGGGCGCCTGCACCACCACGGTGCCGGCGGTGTCGAAGCCCGCGCGACCGGCGCGGCCCGCGATCTGGTGGAACTCGCGCGCGTTGAGCTGCCGCATGCGCTTGCCGTCGAACTTGGTCAGCGCGGTGAGCAGCACCGTGCGGATCGGCACGTTGATGCCGACGCCGAGCGTGTCGGTGCCGCAGATGACGCGAAGCAGTCCCCGCTGCGCGAGCTGCTCGACCAGACGGCGATACTTCGGCAGCATGCCCGCGTGGTGCACGCCGATGCCCGCCCGCAGGAATCGTGAGAGGGTCTTGCCGAACGCCGTCGTGAACCGGAACCCGCCGATGAGCTCGGCGATCTGGTCGCGCTGCTCGCGCGTGGCGACCTTCGTGCTCGACAGCGCCTGCGCCCGCTCCATCGCCGCAGCCTGCGAGAAGTGCACCACGTAGATCGGCGCCTGTCCGGTGTTCAGCAGATCGTCGATCGTCTCGTGGATCGGCGTCGTCTCGTAGAAGAAGTGCAGCGGCACGGGGCGTTCGACGCCGGTGACCGATGCGGTTCGCCGCCCGGTGCGCCGCGTGAGGTCGGCGGCGAGTTCGGAGACGTCGCCGAGCGTGGCCGACATCAGCACGAACTGCGCCTGGCGCAGCTCGAGCAGCGGCACCTGCCACGCCCATCCGCGCTCGGGGTCGGCGTAGAAGTGGAACTCGTCCATGACGACCTGGCCGATGTCCGTGTCGGGCCCCTGACGCAGCGCGACGTTCGCGAGGATCTCGGCGGTGCAGCAGATGATCGGGGCGTCGGGGTTCACCGACGAGTCGCCGGTGACCATGCCGACGTTCTCGGCTCCGAACACGTCGACCAGGGCGAAGAACTTCTCGCTGACGAGCGCCTTGATGGGGGCGGTGTAGTAGCTGCGCACGCCCGCGACGAGGGCGGCGAAGTGCGCGGCGACCGCGACCAGCGACTTCCCGGTGCCGGTCGGCGTCGAGAGGATGAGGTTGTCGCCCGAGACGATCTCGATGACGGCCTCGTCCTGCGCGGGGTACAGGCGGATGCCGGTCGACTCCGCCCACTCGACGAATGCCAGGTACACGGCATCCGGGTCGGAGCCGTCGGACAGGCGGGCGGGATCGAGGAGCATCCTTCGATCATCCCCCACGGCGATGGTCGACAGCTCCGCCCGGACGCACCCCTCGGATCTCAGCCCTCGAGCGCGGCGAGCCTGTCGAGCGCCTCGGCGAGGGCGACGCTCATGCCGACTCTGCGTCGCCGGCCCACTGTGCGAGCTGGAGCAGGTTGCCGCAGGTGTCGTCGAGCACCGCGACGATCACGGGACCGAGCGCGGTGGGCGGCTGCGTGAAGGTCTCGCCGAGTCCGACGAGCCGGTCGTACTCCGCCTGCACGTCGGTCACTCCCAGCGTGCAGTAGGGCAGTCCGTCGGCGATGAGGGCGTCGGTGAAGGCGCGCGCGGCCGGGTGGTCCTTGGGTTCGAGCGAGATCTGCGTTCCGTCGGGCTGTGCCGGGTCGACGACCGTGAGCCACCGATGGTCGCCCATGGGCACGTCGGCGGTCACCGCGAAGCCGAGTCGCGAGGTGTAGAAGTCGACGGCGCGCTGCTGGTCGTCGACGAAGATGCTGACGGTCTGGAGCTTCATGAGGGGTCCTCTCTCTGGGGCCACCGCTCGGCGATACCGAGCAGCGGGGTGGTGTCGATGGTGTGGAACTTGTATCTGCCTCGGCGCTCGGTGCGCACGAGACCGGCCTGCTCGAGCACGTCGAGATGCTGCGACACGGCCTGACGGGTGGGCGTCAGATCGTGGGTCACCGCGAGGCGCGAGCAGAGCTCGAACAGCGTCTGTCCGTCACGCTGCACGAGCTCGTCGAGGAGCGCGCGTCGCGTCGCGTCGGCGATCGCCTTGTAGACGTCTGTCACCCGCTCACCATAGGCAAGTGAGCACTTGCCTGTCAATGGCCGCGCCGTGGCGCGGGCGATTCACTCCGCATCGAGCAACCCGCCACGGATGCGACGCAGATCCTCCAGGAGCGAACCGATCAACACCCAGTGCTGCGACGACGGGGCCCGCGCCACCAGCAGGGGAGCGGTCAGCGCCGGGATCGCCGAGGTGAGGGTCTCGGGTTCCGGAGCCACGTCGGCGATCTGCACGGCCAGCCGCACGTCGTGTCCCGCCCGCCGCAGCTGCTCGGCGATCGCCGCCACCGCCGGCTCGTCGCTGATCGAGTCGTCGTAGCGGTCGAAGAAGGCGCGGGTCATGCCGATCGTCTGCGTCACGATCGGCGCGAGCCGATCGACCAGCGCGCGCATCTCCTGCAGTTCGGCACGGTGCGCCGACCGGCGCGGGTTCAGCGTGAGCGATTCCTCGCCGGCCGCGATCGACGCCTCGGCGGCATCCTTCATCGGCCGCAGCAGGCGCACCTCGACCATGAGTTCCTGGCGCATCGCCGGTGTCTGCGGCGCCGACAGCGCATCGGCCAGGCGGTCGAGGCTGGCCGCCAGTTCGCGGCCGAGCAGTCCCAGGTCGCGTCGCGCCGGCGCCACGAGCACGGGCGGGACGATGAGGGCGTTGACGACGATGCCGATGACGACCCCGATGAGCGTCTCGACGATCCGCGCGAGGGCGTACTCCGCACTGGTGGAACCCAGCGCCAGCACGAGCATGGCCGAGATGGCGATCTGGTTGCCGGTGCCCGGAGAGGTGCGGAAGACCCAGGCGATGAGCATGGCGACGACGATGGCGAGCAGCACGACCCAGCTCGACCGGCCGAAGAGCAGTCCGAGCCCGACGGCGATGACCACTCCGGCGATGACGCCGATGCTGCGCTCGAGCGCCTTCGACAGCGACTGGTTGACGCTCGGCTGCACCACCAGCAGCGCGGCGATCGCGGCGAAGACGGGCAACTGCGAGGGGAACACCCAGCCGGCGATGAGCCACGCGGCGATGGTCGCCGCGGCCGACTTGACGACCTGCAGCAGCGGCGAGCGCTGCGAGGCGCGGATCGCGGCGGGGAGGCGCATGTGATCCACGGTAGTCCCGCGGATGCTGTGCGCGCGGGTCGTCCTCGCGACGCGCACAGTGGACGACGGCGGCTCGCATGTCAACCCCGTCGCCCAACCCCGCCCTCCACGACTGGAATGGGGGCACACGAACGACTGACAAGTGAGGAGCATCCCATGGTGCAGATCATCGAGACCATCGACGTCGACGTTCCCGTCCGCGCCGCCTACAACCAGTGGACGCAGTTCGAGAGCTTCTCGGAGTTCCTCGACGAGGTCGAGTCCATCACGCAGATCGACGACACCCACACGCACTGGAAGGTGAACGTCGGGGGCGCCACGCGCGAGTTCGACGCGGAGATCACCGAGCAGCACCCGGATGAGCGCGTCGCGTGGAACAGCACCGGCGGCGAGACCGAGCACGCCGGAGCCGTGACGTTCCACAAGCTCACCGAGACGTCGACCAGGATCACGGTGCAGATCGACTGGGAGCCCGAGGGTCTGCTCGAGAAGGTCGGCTCTCTCGTCGGCGCGGGATCGCACGCCGTGAAGAAGGACCTGAAGAACTTCAAGGAGTTCATCGAGAGCCGCGGCGTCGAGACCGGCGCCTGGCGAGGCGACGTCGACGCCTGATCGGGCGACGACTCCACGGGGCCCGGATGCCGCTGCGGCGGCATCCGGGCCCTTCGGCGTGCCCGCGGCTCTGCGGCATCCGACCGCCCCGGCTTCCCGTCTGCCGGCCGTGGTACCGTGAGCAGGCGCGCGTGTCGGATGTTCCGACGCGGCGCAGGCCGTGCGAACGGCCGAGAACACAGAAAGTAGAAAACACATGGCCACTGGCACTGTGAAATGGTTCAACGCGGAAAAGGGCTTCGGCTTCATCGCTCCCGATGACGGCTCGGACGACCTTTTCGCCCACTACTCGGCTATCGCCGGCTCCGGTTTCAAGGAGCTCCGCGAGAACCAGAAGGTCGAATTCGACGCTGAGCGTGGCCCCAAGGGCATGCAGGCGGCGAACATCCGCGTTCTCTGAGCGCGCTCTGACTTCCTGAACCGGCCGGACCCCTCGGGGCCCGGCCGGTTTTTCGTGTGCCGGCATCCGGTGAAGACCCGGTCCGGACACACGAACTGAGGCATGCCTAAGTCTCTGCTAGATTAGGCGAGGCTTACCAAAGCCTCGGCAGCGGATTCCGCGCCGACCCTCTCACCCCGAACCCGAAAGGGAACGCCTGTGCGCACCTCTCGTCTTCTGGCCATCGGCGCCGCGGCCGTGCTCGCCGTCGGCCTCGCCGCCTGCTCGTCCACCGCTCCGGAGTCCACCGCGTCGTCGGGCGGCAACCCCGCCTCGGACGACGCGTTCCCCGTCACCGTCGAGCACGTCTACGGCGAGACCACGATCACGGAGAAGCCCGAGCGGGTCGCGACGCTCGCGTGGGCGAACCACGAGGTGCCGCTGGCCCTCGGCATCGTGCCGGTCGGCATGAGCAAGGCGACGTGGGGCGACGACGACGACAACGGCATCCTCCCCTGGGTGGAGGAGAAGCTCGACGAGCTCGGCGCCGACGAGCCGGTCCTGTTCGACGAGACCGACGGCATCGACTACGAGGCCGTCGCCGACACGGCCCCCGACGTCATCCTCGCGTCCTACTCGGGCCTGACCCAGGAGGAGTACGACACGCTCTCGAAGATCGCCCCGGTCATCGCCCAGCCCGGTCTCGCCTGGGCCACGTCGGTCGACGACATGGTCGAGATGAACTCGAAGGCCCTCGGCCTCGAGGAGGAGGGCCAGGCCCTGATCGATGACCTGCACGCCGACGCCGACGCCGCACTCGAGGAGAACAGCGTCCTCAAGGACAAGAAGGTGCTGTTCGCCTACATCGACCAGGCCGACCTGAGCCAGATCGGCTATTACACCGCGATCGACACGCGGCCCGGCTACATCCACGACCTGGGTCTGCCGTTCCCCTCGATCGTCGAGGAGAACGCCGAGAGCGACCAGTTCTACCTGACGGTCAGCTCCGAGGAGGCCCAGAAGTTCGACGACGTCGACGTGGTCGCGACCTACGGCGACGAGTCGATCATCCCGCTGCTGCAGGCCGACCCGCTGCTGTCGAAGATCCCCGCGATCGCCGAGGGCCGCATCGCCATCCTGCCCGACGCCACGCCGGTCGCGGCATCCGCCAACCCGTCGCCGCTGTCGATCCCGTGGGGTCTCACCGACTACCTCGCGATCCTCGCCGAGCCGCTCTCGAAGTGACCCGCGCCTCCGCCACCGCGGAGCGATCCCGACCATGACAGCCACCACCATCGCACCGGGCGCCGCAGACCTGCGGCGCCCGGTGCTGGTGCGCACGCTCTGGCTGGCCGCAGGAGTGGGGCTGCTCGTGCTCCTCAGCATCCTGTCGGTGTCGTTCGGCGTGCGCGCCGTCTCCATCGACGACATCCTCGCCGCGCTCGCCGGGCACGACGACACGATCGCGCAGGCCGCCATCGTCAAGCGTGTTCCGCGCACGGTGCTCGCGGTGCTGGTGGGAGCGGCGCTCGCCCTCTCCGGTGCGACGATGCAGGCCGTCACGCGCAATCCGGTCGCCGACCCCGGCATCCTGGGCGTCTCGAACGGCGCCTCCCTCGCGGTGGTCATGGGCATCGCCTTCGTCGGGCTGGTGAACCCGTTCGGGCAGATGGCCCTCGCCATCGTCGGGGCCGGGATCGCCGCCACCTTCGTGTACGCCGTCGGATCGCTCGGACGCGGCGGGGCGACACCGCTGAAGCTGGCCCTCGCCGGCGCGGCGACCTCCGCCGCGTTCGCCTCGCTGATCGGCGCCGTCATGCTGCCGCGGGTCGACCTGCTGCAGACCTTCCAGTCGTGGCAGATCGGCGGCGTCGGCGGAGCGGAGTGGCCGCGCATCGCGATCACCGCCCCGGTCCTGGGCGTCGGCGCCCTGATCTGCCTGCTCTGCGCGCGGGGCATGAACTCGCTCGCCCTCGGCGACGACATGGCGAAGGGCCTCGGCGAGCACGTATTCCGCACGCGGCTGCTGTCGGCCCTCGGCGCGGTGATCCTCGCCGGGGCGGCGACGGCCATCGCCGGCCCGATCGGCTTCGTCGGCCTCGTCATCCCGCACGTCTGCCGGATGCTCGTCGGCACCGACCATCGGTGGCTGCTGCCGTTCTCGGCGATGGCCGGCGCGGCGCTCCTCGTCGCGAGCGACATCGTCGGACGGGTGATCGCCCCGTCGTCGGAGGAGATCCAGGTCGGCATCATCACGGCGATCATCGGCGCCCCGTTCTTCATCTGGATCGTCCGTCGCCAGAAGGTGCGTGACCTGTGACCGCCACCCTGCACACCCTCGACCGCTCGAACCAGTCGGCGTCCGACCGGGTCGCCGCCGTCATCGCCGGGCGCCGCGCGCGGCACCGTCGCCATGCCGTGGCGACCATCGCGCTCGCCGTTCTCGTCTTCGCCCTGTTCGCCGTGGCTCTGATGGTCGGCAACACCTTCTACACTCCCGTCGAGGTCGTCCGGGTGATCCTCGGCGAGACCGTCCCCGGTGCGTCGTTCACGGTCGGTGAGCTCCGGCTGCCGAGGGCGGTGCTCGCGGTGCTCACCGGTCTCGCGTTCGGGATCGCCGGCGTGAGCTTCCAGACCCTGCTGCGCAATCCGCTGGCCTCGCCCGACATCATCGGCATCTCGAACGGCGCCGGAGCCGCGGCCGTCTTCGGCATCATCGTGCTCTCGCTCAACGGGCCCGTGGTGTCGGTCTTCGCGCTGCTGGGCGCCGTGGTCACCGCGCTCGTGATCTATCTGCTCTCGATCCGCGGCGGCTTCGCCGGCACGCGACTCATCCTCATCGGCATCGGCATCTCCGCCATGCTGCAGAGCGTCATCTCGTACCTGCTGTCGCGTGCGCCGAACTGGGACATCCAGACCGCGATGCAGTGGCTCACGGGCAGTCTGAACAACGCCTCGTGGGAGCGGGTGCTGCCGATGGCGGTCGCCGCCGCGGTCATCATCCCGCTGATGCTGTCGCAGGGCCGGGCGCTGGGGGCGATGCAGCTCGGCGACGACTCCGCCGCCGGCCTCGGGGTGCGGGTCACGTGGACGCGCCTGCTCTTCATCCTCGGTGCGGTCGCCCTCCTCGCCTTCGCCACCGCCGCTACCGGCCCGATCGCGTTCGTCGCCTTCATGGCCGGACCCATCGCGGCGCGGATCACCGGGCCGGGTGCCACCCTGCTGCTGCCGAGCGCGCTCGTCGGCGCGGCGCTCGTGCTCGCCGGCGACCTGATCGCCCAGTTCGCCCTCGGCGCGCGGTACCCCGTCGGTGTCGTCACCGGCGTGCTGGGCGCGCCGTATCTGATCTACCTGCTCATCCGCACCAACCGCTCCGGGGGTTCGCTATGACCGTCTCGCACAGCCTGTCGGCCGAAGGGGTGACGCTCGCCTACGGCGATCGCACCATCATCGACGGGCTCGATCTCACCGTCGCCCCGGGCAAGATCACCACCATCGTGGGAGCGAACGGATGCGGCAAGTCGACGCTGCTCCGCTCCCTCGCGCGGCTGCTGTCGCCCAGCGCCGGACAGGTCGTGCTCGACGGCAAGTCGGTGCACGCCCGTCCGACGAAAGAGGTCGCCCGCATTCTCGGGCTGCTGCCGCAGTCGCCCATCGCCCCCGAGGGCATCGCCGTGGCCGACCTGGTCGGCCGCGGCCGACACCCGCATCAGAAGGCGCTCGCGCGGTGGAGCGCCCACGACTACGAGGTCGTCGCCGACGCGCTCGACGCCACCGGGGTCACCGAGCTCGCCGACCGCAGCGTCGACGAGCTGTCGGGCGGCCAGCGTCAACGCGTATGGATCGCCATGGCGCTCGCGCAGGAGACCGACATCCTGCTGCTCGACGAGCCCACCACGTTCCTCGACGTCGCCCATCAGATCGAGGTGCTCGACCTGCTGACCGACCTGAGCGTGTCGCGCGGCACGACCATCGTCATGGTGCTGCACGACCTCAACATGGCCGCGCGGTACGCCGACGAGCTCGTGGCCATGAAGGAGGGTCGCGTGCACGCCACGGGTGCGCCGCACGACGTCATCACCGCCGACATCGTCGAAGAGGTCTTCGGCCTCCCCAACCAGATCACCACCGACCCGGTCTCCGGCAAGCCGATGGTCACACCGATCGGAAGGCATCATGTCCGCTGAGCAGACCACCACCGAGCGTCCGACCTACATCCTCACCCGCGCCCGGGTGCGCGCCGTGTCGCGCGTGTCGCCCAATTTCGCCCGCGTGACCTTCGGCGGCGACGAGCTGTTCGAGTTCTGCACGCCCGGCCAGGTCTTCGACTCGCGGGTCAAGCTCGTCTTCCCGCCGGCATCCGGCATCCTGCCCCCGCTCGATCGCGACACCGACGACTGGTGGGGGTCGTATCTCGCCGTGCCCGAAGAGGAGCGCGGGTCCATGCGCACGTATTCGGTGCGCGAGCTGCGGGTCGATCCGGTCTCGGGCGACACCGAGGTCGACATCGACTTCGTGCTGCACCTCGCCCCCGGCCTCAGCGGCCCCGCCTCTCGCTGGGCGAGCACCGCCGAGGTGGGGCAGGAGCTGTTCCTCGTCGGTCCGCGCCGCGGGGTCGTCGAGCACGGCGGTGCGGAGTACGCCCCGGGCGACGCGCGATCGGTGGTGCTCGTCGGCGACGAGACCGCAGCGCCGGCGATCGCGCGCATCCTCGAAGACGCGCCCCGCGACCTGCGCGGCATCGCCTTCCTCGAGGTGCCGTCGGCCGATGACGCGCTCGCGATCGATGCGCCGGAGGGCGTCGAGGTGCGCTGGCTGCCGCGCGCCGAGGGGCAGCTGCACGGACTCGAGGTCATCCCGGCGGTGCTCGCGCACCTCGGTGACGCGGACGCGTCCGACGAGATCAGCGTGAAGGACGTCGAGACCGAGGACCTGCTCTGGGAGACCCCCGACTACTCCGGGCTCGGCGAGGAGATCGCCGTCACCGACGCCCGGCCGGAGCGGTACTTCTGGATCGCGGGGGAGAGCGGTGTCGTGACGACGCTGCGCCGGCACCTGGTGAAAGACCTCGGCATCGACCGCTCGCAGGTCGCTTTCATGGGGTACTGGCGCCGCGGCGTCGCCATGCGCGGCTGAGCGCGTGCCTCGGGTTCGCTGCTGAGCGAGCGCCCCGCAAGACAAGTACGCCTGACAAGGTCGGATTCGGCGAATCCGTCCTTGTCAGACGTACAAGACCTTCTGAGGCGTACAGCGCTCGACGCGCGCCCGCCGCCGCTACTTCGCGAGGAATCCCTTCAGCGCGGCGTTGACCTCATCCGCGTGGGTCCAGAGCAGACCGTGCGGGGCGCCCTCCACCTCGACGTACTCGGCATCCGGAACAGCCTGACGGAACCGGCGCGCGGTGGCGTCGATGGGCAGGATGTTGTCCTTCGTGCCGTGCAGGATCAGGGTCGGCTTGCCGGCCGCGGCCACGGCCTCGACGTCGCCGCGGAAGTCCTCGATCCACGCGGGCACCACGGCGTAGGCGGCGACGGGAGCACTGCCGATCGCGACGTTCCAGCTGCCGGTGACGGCCTCCTGGCTGATGCGCGAGCCGAGGTTCTCGTCGAGGTTGTAGAAGTCGTTGTAGAACTGGGTGAACCACGCGAAGCGGTCGCCCTTGGCGGCGGCCTCGATTCCGTCGAACACGTCCTGCGGGACGCCCTCGGGGTTGTCGTCGCGCTGCACGAGGAACGGCTCGAGCGAGGCGAGGAAGGCGAGCTTCGCGACGCGCTCGTGCCCGTACTTCGCGACGTAGCGGGCGAGCTCGCCGGTGCCCATCGAGAAGCCGACGAGCACCACGTCGCGCAGGTCGAGCGTCTCGAGCACGGTGTTGAGGTCGGCGGCGAACGTGTCGTAGTCGTAGCCGGCGTTCACCTTGGAGGAGCCGCCGAAGCCGCGGCGGTCGTAGGTGATGACGCGGTAGCCCTGGTCGAGGAGCTCGCGGGTCTGGCGCTCCCAGCTGTGTCCGTCGAGCGGGTAGCCGTGGATCAGGACGACGGGCTGCCCCGACCCCTGGTCTTCGTAGTAGAGCTCGATCGGGGTGCTGTTCTCGTTCCCGACGGTGATGTATCCCATGATCCTGATCCTTTCGGTCCCGGTGAGAACGATCGTTCTCGCTCGATGTGTTCAATCTAGAGAACGTTCGTTCTCGTGTCAAGTACACTCGTGGACATGACCGAAGAAGAGGCTCGCGAGCGCATCCTCTCCGCCGCGGAGGAGCTCTACTACCGCAAGGGGTACGCCGCCGTCGGCATGGACGAGCTGCGCGCCGCGGCCGGCGTGTCGCTGCGGCGCCTCTACGCGCTGTTCCCGGCCAAGAACGACATCGTGGCCGCGGTGCTCGCCCGAAAGCACACGGAGTGGGAGAACGGCCTGTCGGCCGCGGTGGCGGATGCCGGCGGCGACCCGCGCGCGCGTCTGCTGACGGTGTACGCGTACCTCGAGGACTGGTTCTGCACCGACGGTTTCCGTGGCTGCGCTTTCATCAACGCCTTCGGCGAGCTCGGCGGCACGAATCCCGAGGTCGCCGAGGTGGTGCGCACGCACAAGGCGTCGTTCCAGGAGTACATGGCGGGTCTGGTCGCCGGAATCGGAGCGCCTCCGCTCCTCGCCGCGCAGCTGTCCCTGCTCGCCGAGGGCGCGCAGAGCACCGCGGCCATCTCGGCCGACCCGCAGGTGGCTGTGCAGGCGCGGAGCGCGGCCGAGGTGCTGATCGCCGCCGCCGTCGCCGGGTCCTGAGCTCGGCCCGGGTACGGCGCGGCCCGTTGCGGCGCGACACACCTGTCGGGCGAACGGACGGATGCCGGCCCGGGCTCGGCGAGACATTTGTCGGGCGAACGGACGGATGCCGGGCGGGAGGGCGGCGTGTCGTCCGGCATCCGTGAAAACTCCCGACATTCGTAGCGGGCAGTTCGTAAGCCAGGTAGATCTCTTACTTGGTTAGCGATTCGATGCTAGAGTCCGACCCATGGAATCCCGGACGCACGACATCGCCCGCCAGGCCGTGGTCATCGCCGCGGCATCCTTCATGCTGATCGCCGCCGCCTTCGGGGCCGGGGCTTTCGGCGGAGAGTCCGTCGACGAGCTGCAGGACGGCGCTCTCTCGGCGCAGGGGTCGTACCTGGCCCCGGCCGGACCCGCCTTCTCGATCTGGTCGCTGATCTATCTCGGCCTGCTCGCCCACACGGTGTGGCAGGCGCTGCCGGCGCAGCGGGCGGATGCTCGGCAGCGAGCCGTCGGCGGATGGATCGCCGCATCCCTGGTGCTGAACGGCCTGTGGCTCGTGACGGCGCGGTACCTGACGCTGTGGCTGACGGTGGTCGTCATCTCGCTGCTGCTCGCCGTGCTCGCGCGCATCGTCGTGCTGCTGGGGCGGATGCCCGCGAAGAACCTCGTCGACCGCATCGTCACCGACGGGGCGAACGGCCTGCACTTCGGATGGGTGACCATCGCCACGGTCGCGAACGCCGCCGCATGGCTGACGCGGATCGCCCCGGCGAGCTGGGCGGATCAGGCCGATGTCTGGGCCGTCGCGGTGCTCGTCGTCGTGCTGGTCATCGGGGTGAGCACCGCCTGGTTCACCGGACGGATCGCGCCCGCACTGGCGACGGCGTGGGGTCTCGGCTGGCTGGCCGTCGGCCGCATCTCGGGAGAACCGCAGAGCACCCCGACCGCGGTCGCCGCCGTCGTCGTCGCCGTGCTGCTCGTCATCGCCGGGATCGTCGCCGTGCTCCGTCGACGGCGCGGGTGATCACGGGCCCTTCGACAGGCTCAGGGACCCTGGGGCCCTTCGACAGGCTCAGGGACCCAGGGGCCCTTCGACAGGCTCAGGGACCCAGGGGCCCTTCGACAGGCTCAGGGACCCAGGCTCAGGGACCCAGTACCAGCCGGTAGCCCATGCCCGACTCGGTCAGCAGGTGCGCGGGCGACCCGGGCTCTCGCTCGAGCTTCTTGCGCAGCTGTGACATGTACAGCCGGAGATAGCCCGAGTCGGAGACCTGCTCGCTTCCCCAGATCTCCTTCAGGAGGTCCTGTCGGGTGACGAGGGCGCCGGGATGCCGGGCGAGATGCTCCAGCATCCGCCACTCGGTCGGCGTGAGGTGCACCCGCGAGCCGGAGCGCGTCACGGTCTTGGTCGCGAGGTCGACCACGACGTCTGCGAACGCGACGGTCGACTCGCCCGCGGGAGTGGCGCGGCGCGACAGGGCGCGCAGCCGCGCGAGCAGCTCGTCGACCTGGAACGGCTTGGTGACGAAGTCGTCGGCGCCGGCGTCGAGCGCCTCGACCTTGTCGGCCGATCCGGTGCGCCCGGAGACGACGATGATGGGCACACTCGTCCATCCGCGCAGCGCCTGGATGACCTCGATGCCGTCGAGCCGCGGCATGCCGAGGTCGAGCATGATGAGGTCGGGGTGCGCCTGCGCGGCTGCCGCCACGGCCGCCGCGCCGTCCGACGCGACAACGACCTCGTAGCCGTGCGCCGCCAGTGTGATGCGCAGCGCCCGCACCATCTGCGGGTCGTCGTCGGCGATGAGCAGCTTCACTCCGTGCCCCCCGTGTCGGCGCCGGCGAGCGGCAGTGAGATGACCATCGTGAGTCCCCCACCCGGGGTGTCCTCGGGTGTCAGGCTACCGCCCATGCCCTCGGCGAATCCTCGTGACAGCGCGAGCCCGAGCCCGAGCCCCGTCGTGTTGTCGGTGTCGCCGAGACGCTGGAAGGGCTGGAAGATCGCGTCGCGCTTCTCGACCGGCACGCCGGAGCCGCGATCGATGACCCGGATCTCGGCGTGGTCGCCGATCGCGCTCGTCGACACGATCACCCGGTCGTCGTCGGGTGCATGGCGGTGGGCGTTGGCGACGACGTTGACGAGCACGCGCTGCAGCAGCACGGGATCGGCCGCGACCGCGGGCAGGTCGGGGTCGAGCGCCAGCTCCACGTCGTCGGGGCCCAGGCCGAGCTCGTCGACGGCGGCGAGCACCGGGCCGGCGACGTCGAGTCGCAGGAGGGAAACGGCCAGCACGCCCGCCTGCACCCGGCTCACGTCGAGCAGATCGGTGACCAACGTCGACAGGGTCGCGAGACTCTCGTCGGCGGTCGCCAGAAGCTCCTCACGATCGGATGCCGACAGCGCGTGGGCTCCGCGGAGGCCGCCGATCGCGGCGACCGCCGAGGCGAGCGGACGCCGCAGGTCGTGGCTGACCGCCGACAGCAGGGCCGTGCGCACCTGGTCGGTCTCGGCCAGTGCGACCGCCTCTCGAGCCGTGGCGCGCAGGTCGGTGTGCTCGATCGCGGCGGCGAGCTGCGCGACGATCGCGTCGAGGAGGCGTCGAGCGGGGCTGTCGAGGGGTTCGCCGCTCAGTTCGAGGATCGCCGGCGACGCCCCGCCCACGTCGATGCGGGTGGTGCGCCCGTCGGGCACGGGCTCCCCGTCGCTCGCGAGCACCTGACCGTCGGGTGTGAGCAGACGCACGCCGGCCAGCCCGAACGCCTCGCGGGTGCGGCTGACGAGCGCGATCAGCGCGTTGTCGCCGCGCAGCACGTTCCCGGCGACGGCGGCGAGCAGCTCGGCTTCGGCGGCGGCGCGCTGCGCGGTGCGGGCGCGACGGGCGGCCTGGTCGACGATGATGCTCACGAGCACGGCGATCACGACGTACAGCGCGAGGGCGAGCACGTGCAGCGGATGCGCGACGGTGATGGTGAACAGCGGCGCGACGAACAGGAAGTCGAGGGTGATGCCCGAGAGCACCGCGGCGAACACGGCGGGGCGCACGCCGCCGACGAGCGCCACCACGACGACGAGCAGCTGGTAGGCGAGCACCTCGGCCGTGATCGATTCGGGACTGCGGAACGTGAACATGATCCACGACAGCAGCGGCCCGAACACGAGTGCGACCGCGAAACCGAGCACCTGCCGCCGCCATCCCAGTGCGCCGCCGGTGATGCGGGGGAGGCGCACGCGGTTGCCCGCCGCGGCGTGCGTGACGATGTGCACGTCGATGTCGCCCGAGCGGCGGATGACCTCCGAGCCGATTCCGGGGCCGGTCAGCGCGGCGGCGATGCGACCGCGGCGGCTCACGCCGATCACGAGCTGCGTCGCATCGGCGCCCTGGGCGAACTCGACCAGCGTGCCGGGGATGTCGTCGCCGATGATCTGGTGGAACGTGCCGCCGAGCGACTCGACCAGCGAGCGCTGGGCCGCGAGCGCGCCCGGCGTCTCGTCGCGGAGTCCGTCCTGCGCGGCGACGTGCACGGCGAGCAGTTCGCCGCCGGCCGAGCGGGCAGCGATGCGGGCACCCCGGCGCAGCAGCGTCTCGCCCTCGGCACCGCCGGTGAGCGCCACGACCACGCGCTCGCGTGCCTGCCAGGTGCCCTCGATGCCATGATCGGCGCGGTAGCTGCGCAGGGCCGAGTCGACCTCGTCGGCGAGCCACAGCAGTGCCAGTTCGCGCAGCGCGGTGAGATTGCCGAGCCGGAAGTAGTTCGACAGTGCGGCGTCGATGCGCTCGGCCGGGTAGATCAGTCCCGCCGAGAGGCGGTCGCGCAGCGACTGCGGCGCCAGGTCGACGACCTCGATCTCGTCGGCCGCCCGCACCACGGCATCCGGAATCGTCTCCCGCTGCGCGATGCCGGTGATCTTCTCGACCACCGCGTTCAGCGATTCGATGTGCTGCACGTTCACGGTGGTGACGACGTCGATGCCGGCGTCGAGCAGCACCGCGACGTCCTGCCACCGCTTCGCATTCGCGGACCCCGGGGCGTTGGTGTGGGCGAGCTCGTCGACGAGGGCGATCTCCGGATGCCGGGCGAGCACGGCATCCGGATCCATCTCGCTGAGCAGCACGCCGCGGTGCACATCGGTGCGGCGGGGGATCTCGGGGATGCCGACGGCCTGCGCCGCGGTCGCGGCACGGTCGTGCGTCTCGACCAGGGCGATCACGACGTCGTGGCCCTCGTCGAGCAGACGGCGTCCTTCGGCGAGCATCTCGTAGGTCTTGCCCACGCCGGGGGCGGCGCCGAGCAGAACGCGGAGTCTGCCGCGCGTGCCGGATGCCGTCATTCGCCCTCCCGCTCGTCGAGCGCGAGATTGAGCTCGGCGACGTTGATGCGCTCCTCGCCGAGGAATCCCAGATCCCGCCCTTGAATCCTAGACTCCACGAGGTCGCGCACCTCGTCCGCCGACATCCCCCGCGCTTCGGCGACGCGCGGCACCTGCAGCAGCGCATAGTCGACGCTGATGTGCGGATCGAGACCGGAACCGGATGCCGTCACGGCGTCGGCCGGGACGGCATCCGCGCTCACGCCCTCGCGCTCGGCGATCACGGCGCGGCGCTCCTCGATCGCGGCGACGAGGTCGGTGTTCTCGGGGCCGAGGTTGCTGCCGCCCGAGCTCGTCCCGTCGTAGCCGTCGCCGGCGGCGGAGGGGCGGGACTGGAAGTACTGCGCGAGCGCCTCGCCGGCGGCATCCGTCGTCGACTGCCCGATCAATGCGCTGCCCCGGTCGTCGGGAAGAGGCGAGCCGTTCGCCTGGTGGGGGAGCAGCAGTTGGCCGATCCCCGTGACGAGCAGCGTGTAGCCGATGCCGAGCACGAGGGTGAGAAGGAGCATCGTGCGGACGGCGACGCCCGTGGTGCGGACGGCGGAGCGGGTGGAAGACATCTATGGATCCTTTCGACGTGCGAGGTGGGCCCTTCGACAGGCTCAGGGACCTGACCTGGGTCGGGCTCAGGGACCCGACCTGGGTCGGGCTCAGGGACCTGACCTGGGTCGGGCTCAGGGACCCGACCTGGGTCGCTGAGCCTGTCGAAGCGTCAGAAGCCGGGGATGAGGCTGACGGCGAGGTCGATGAGCTTGATGCCGACGAACGGCGCGATCACGCCCCCGAGCCCGTAGACGAGGAGGTTGCGTTGGAGGATCTGCGCGGCGCTCGCCGGTCGGTATCGCACGCCTCGCAGCGCGAGCGGGATGAGGAACACGATCACGAGGGCGTTGAAGATGATCGCGCTCGTGACGGCGGATGCCGGCGAGTGCAGCTGCATGACGTTCAGCACGGCGAGACCGGGGAAGACCCCCATGAACATCGCCGGGATGATCGCGAAGTACTTGGCGATGTCGTTCGCGAGCGAGAACGTGGTGAGCGCTCCGCGGGTGATGAGCAGCTGCTTCCCGATGCGGACGATGTCGATGAGCTTGGTCGGGTCGGAGTCGAGGTCGACCATGTTGCCGGCCTCCTTCGCGGCCGAGGTGCCGGTGTTCATCGCCACGCCCACGTCGGCCTGCGCCAGCGCGGGGGCGTCGTTCGTGCCGTCGCCGGTCATCGCGACGAGGCGGCCGCCCTCCTGCTCACGCCTGATCAGCTCGAGCTTCTGCTCGGGCGTCGCCTCGGCGAGGACGTCGTCGACGCCGGCCTCCTTCGCGATCGCGGCGGCGGTGAGCGGGTTGTCTCCCGTGACCATGACCGTGCGGATGCCCATGCGGCGCAGCTCATCGAACCGCTCGCGCAGGCCGTCTTTCACGACGTCCTTGAGGTGCACCACCCCGAGGACGCGGTCGGTCGCCGTCTGCGTGGACACTTGCAGGGAGATCGGACGGATGTCGGTCGATTCGTCGGCGTTTCCTCCGGCATCCGTGATTTCTCCCGACAGGTGTGCCCTCGCGGGTGCCGCTTTCACCGCGACGACGAGCGGCGTGCCGCCGCTCTGGGCGACGGCATCCGTCAGGTCCGTGAGCTCCCGGGCCGCCTGGGTCCCTGAGCCTGTCGAAGGGCCCTGGGTCCCTGAGCCTGTCGAAGGGCCCTGGGCCCCTGAGCCCGTCGAAGGACCCCACCCCAGCCACGCCGCTACGGCGGAGCCCGCCCCCTTGCGGATCTGGGTGCCGTCGGCGAGGTCGAGTCCCGACATGCGCGTCTGCGCTGTGAAGGGCACGACGACGGCATCCGCCGGCTGCTCGACCTGGATGCCGCGGCTCTCGGCGAGCGCGACGATCGAGGCGCCCTCGGGCGTGGGGTCTGCGAGCGACGACAGCGCCGCCATCCGCAGAAGGTCGTCGGCATCGACGCCGGTGAGCGGCAGAACCTCGTGCGCGCGCCGGTTGCCGTAGGTGATGGTGCCGGTCTTGTCGAGAAGCAGGGTGGTCACGTCGCCCGCGGCCTCGACCGCTCGGCCCGACATCGCGAGCACGTTGCGCTGCACGAGCCGGTCCATGCCGGCGATGCCGATGGCCGACAGCAGGGCGCCGATCGTGGTCGGGATGAGGCACACGAGCAGCGCGATGAGCACGGGGATGCTGACGGGGGATGCCGCGTACGACGCGATCGGGTTGAGGGCGAGCACGACCACGACGAACACGATCGACAGGCTCGCGAGCAGGATGTTGAGGGCGATCTCGTTCGGGGTGCGCTGGCGGCTGGCGCCTTCGACCAGCGCGATCATGCGGTCGACGAATGTCTCGCCGGGCTTCGAGGTGATGCGCACTACGATGCGGTCGGAGAGCACGCGGGTTCCGCCCGTGACCGCCGAGCGGTCGCCGCCGGACTCGCGGATCACCGGTGCGCTCTCGCCGGTGATGGCCGATTCGTCGACGGTCGCGATGCCGGCGATGACGTCGCCGTCGCCGGGGATCAGCTCGCCCGCCGTGACGATCACGATGTCGTCGCGCTGCAGCTCCGCCGACGACACCTCGACGGTCTCGATGCGCGACGCTGACCGGGTCCCCGAGCCTGTCGAAGGGCCCACGACCCACGCTGGACGGGTCCCCGAGCCTGTCGAAGGGCCCACGACCCGCGCTGACTGGGTCCCTGAGCCTGTCGAAGGGCCCACGACCCGCGCCGCTTCGACAGGCTCAGCGACCCAGTCCAGCGTCGAAGGGCCCACGACCCGGCGCGCCATCGTGCTCGTGCGAGTCGTGCGCAGGGTCGCCGCCTGTGCCTTGCCGCGACCTTCGGCAACCGACTCGGCGACGTTCGCGAAGAGCACGGTCAGCCACAGCCAGATCGCGATGCCCCAGGTGAACGGCCCGGGTACGGGGATGCCGCCGGAGTCGGCGGGTCCGCCGAGGAACGGCTCGGCGATCGCGAGCACGGTGGTGAAGGCGGCGCCGACCCAGACGAGCAGCATGACGGGGTTGCGCGCGAGGGCGGCGGGGTTGAGCTTGCGCAGCGCGCCGGGGAGCGCCTGCGTGAGCTGCGCCCATCCGAACGAGCGGGGTGCGGGGCGTTTCGTCTCGTCGCTGCGCTCTTCGCGGGGCGACCGGAAGCCGTCCCCGGTCGTTGAGCGAGCGGAGCGAGACGAAACGTCGGTACCGTCCCCGGGCGTTGAGCGAGCGGAGCGAGACGAAACGTGTGAAACGTGGGAGTCCATGATCAGATCAGTCCTTCGGCGAGGGGTCCCAGTGCGAGCACGGGGAAGTAGGTGAGTGCCGTGATGACGACCGCCACGGCGGTGAGGAGTCCGACGAACTGGGGTCGGTGGGTGGGCAGGGTGCCCGTCGTCTCGGGCACGCGCTGCTGGGCGGCGAACGATCCGGCGAGGGCGAGCACGAGCACGATCGGGAGGAACCGTCCGAGAAGCATCGCGACGCCGAGGGCCGTGTTGAACCAGGGCGTGTTCGCGGTCAGGCCGGCGAAAGCGGAGCCGTTGTTGTTCGCTGCCGAGGTGAAGGCGTAGAGCACCTCGCTCATGCCGTGCACGCCGGGGTTCAGGATGCTGGTCGATTCGACGTCTCCCCGGATGCCGGGGATCGCGAAGCTCAGCGCCGTGCCGAGCAGCACGAGGATCGGCGTCACGAGGATGTACAGACTCGAGAGCGTGATCTCGCGCGGCCCGACGCGCTTGCCGAGGTACTCGGGGGTGCGGCCCACGAGCAGGCCGCCGACGAACACCGCGATCACGGCGAGCACCAGCATCCCGTACAGTCCCGATCCGACGCCGCCGGGGGCGACCTCGCCGAGCATCATGTTGAGCATCGGCATCATGCCGCCGAGTGCGGTGTACGAGTCGTGCATCGAGTTCACCGCACCGGTCGACGTGAGCGTGCTCGCGCTGCCGAACAGTGTGGATCCGAGGATGCCGAAGCGCACCTCCTTGCCTTCCATCGCCGCGCCGGCGAGTTCGGGGGCGGTGCCGCGTCCGGCGAGCTCGAGCGCCGAGAGGGCGACCGTCGAGACGAGGAAGATCGTGCCCATGACGGCGGCGATCGCGAAGCCCTGCCGGTCGTCGCCCAGCATCCGTCCGAATGTGCGCGGCAACGCGAACGGGATCATGAGGATGAGCACGACTTGCAGCAGGTTGGTGAATCCGGTGGGGTTCTCGAACGGATGCGCGGAGTTGGCGTTGAAGAAGCCGCCGCCGTTGGTGCCGAGCAGCTTGATGGCCTCCTGTGAGGCGACGGGGCCGCCGGGGAGGGTCTGCGTGCCGCCTGAGACGGTGGTGACGTCGGTGAATCCGGCGAAGTTCTGGATCACGCCGCCGGCGAGCAGCGCGATCGCGCCGATGAGCGCCAGAGGCAGCAGAATGCGCCCCAGTGCGCGGATCAGGTCGACCCAGAAGTTGCCGATCGTCGTCGAATCCCGCCGGGCGGACCCGCGAATGAGCGCGACCGCGACCGCGAGACCGACCGCGGCCGACACGAAGTTCTGCACGGTCAGACCCGCGAGCTGCACCGTGTAGCCCATCGTCTGCTCGGGCGAGTACGACTGCCAGTTCGTGTTGGCGACGAACGAGGCGGCGGTGTTGAACGCGAGCCCTTCGGGCACTGCGGGCAGGCCCAGCGATTCGGGGAGGAACGCCTGCAGACGCTGCAGGGCGTAGACGAGCAGCAGGCCCACCGCCGAGAAGACGATGACGCTGCGGGCATACGCGCGCCACGTCTGCTCGGATGCCGGGTCGACCCCGATCACGCGGTACAGTCCGCGCTCGACCCGCAGGTCGTGCGGCGTGGAGAAGACGCGCGCCATGTAGTCGCCGAGCGGGCGGTAGAGCAGCACGATCGCGACGATCAGCACCGCGGCCTGCAGGACGCCGAACCAGATGTCGGCGCTCATCAGAACTTCTCCGGGGCGACGAGGGCCACGACGAGGTAGACGACGGCGGCGACGGCGAGCGCGGCCGCGGCGATCTCGAAGACGATCATCGCCGCTCCACCGCCTTCGCGACGAGGGCGACCAGGGCGAACAGCGCGAGAGTCAGCGCGATGTAGATGATGTCGAGCACGAGAGTCGATACAACTCCTCCCCGCAGGACGCATCGGCGATCCTCACGCTCTCCCTACGGCCCGAGCCCGAATGCATGCGGGATGCTCATGGGTCGTACACTCTCGAAGTGACCGTGACGCGACGCCGGCTGGGGCCGGGCACCATCATCGTCGTGGTACTCGTCGCCGTCGCCCTGATCTGCCTCGTCACCGGCGTCCTCCCCGCCCCGGATGCCGAGGCGCTCGGCGCGCGCATCGTCCCGGTCCTCGGCTTCGTCGTGGCCATCACGATCGTGGCCGAGCTGGCCCGCGACGCGGCGGTGTTCGACGTGGTCGCCCAGCGCCTCGCCCGCGCGGGACGAGGCCGCGTCGTCGCGCTCTGGGCGTTCGTGGTGCTGCTCGCGATCGTGAGCACGGTGTTCCTCTCGCTCGACACGACGGCCGTGATCGTGACGCCCGTCGTCGTCGTGCTCGCGCAGAGCATCGGCGTCTCACCACTGCCGTTCGCGCTGGCGACCGTGTGGCTCGCGAACACGGCATCCCTCGCCCTGCCCGTCTCGAATCTGACGAACCTGCTCGCGGCGCCCGCGATCGGCGATTCGCCGGCATCCTTCGTCGCGCTCAGCTGGGCGCCCACGCTCGTCGGCATCCTCGTGCCGGTCGCCCTGCTCACGATCGCGTACCGCCGCGCGCTGTTCGGCGGGTATCGGATGCCGTCGGCCGCGCACCCGTCCGACCGGGTCCTGTTCTGGGGATCCTCCGGCATCCTGCTCGCGCTCATGCCTCTGCTCGCGCTCACCCACGACGTGTGGATTCCGGCGACGGCCGCCGCCGTGCTGCTCGTGGCGCTCTTCGCCGTGAGACGACCTCACGTGCTGCGGGTCACGCTCGTGCCCTGGCAGGCGATCGGCCTCGCGACCGCGCTTTTCGTGCTGGTGCAGACCGCGCACGCGAACGGCATCCTGACCTTCCTCACCGCCTCGGCGCCGGGCGGCCACGGCCCGATCGAACTGCTGCAGCTGGCCGCCACGGGTGCTCTCGCCGCCAACGGCGTGAACAACCTGCCCGCGTACCTGATCCTCGAATCCGCGGCATCCGACCCGGTCGCGCTGATGGCGCTGCTGATCGGGGTGAACCTCGGACCGCTCGTCACGCCCTGGGCCTCGCTCGCGACGCTGCTCTGGCACCACCGCGTCGCCGCCCTCGGCGTGACGATCAGCTGGCCGAGATTCATGCTCTGGGGTGCGGCCGTCGCGGTGCCGACCGTCGCCGCCGCCGCGCTCGTGCTCGCTCTCGTGGCGGGCTGATCAGCGGCCGACCCACAGCCGAGATCGGACCGCCTCCCGCAGCCCGGTCAGCGCGTCGCGCGAGATGTCCGACATCGACACGGACTGCACGATCGGGTACGAATACCGTTGCTACCGAGGTAGCATTGCTTCATGAGCGCGATGAAGGTGAGCCTGAGCCTCAGCGAGAGCGACGTCGCCTTTCTGGATACCGAGCAGCTCAGCGGCAGATACGCGTCGCGTTCCGCCGCAGTGCAGGATGCCGTTCGGATGCTGCGCGAGAGCCGGCTGGCGGACGCCTACGCGCAGGCATTCGACGAGTCGTATGACAAGGAGTGGGACAGCGCGGCATCCGACGGTCTGGCCTCGGCGTGAGGAAGGACACGGCGACCCTGCTGCGGCGGGGGCAGGTCGTCCTCGTCTCATTCGATCCCGGCGTCGGGTCTGACACCCGCAAGACCCGGCCTGCCGTGATCGTCAGCAACAACACCGCCAACAGCGTGGCCGTCCGTCGCTCTGGAGCCACCGTCACGGTCGTGCCCGTGACCTCGAACGTCGCGAGCGTGCTGCCGTTCCAGGTGCTGCTGCCGGCATCCCTCACCGGGCTCGACCGAGACTCGAAAGCGCAATGCGAGCAGGTGCGCACGATCGCGACGGCCCGCATCGTGCGTCCGGTGGGATGGGTCCCGGCAGAGCTGATGGCGGCGATCGACGAGGGGCTGCGGCTGCATCTGTCCCTCTGAGCTCCGGTCCGAGCGAGGTCTACGCGTCCGAGAGCGGCGGCACCTCCCCCGATGCCCGCCGCTGCTCCTGTCGGAACGCCGTCGGCGACAGCCCCCGACGCCGCGCGAACTGCCGGGAGAAGTAGGCGGGGTCGTCGAATCCGACACGGGAGGCGATCGCGCTCATGTCGAGGTCGGTCTCGGCCAGGAGGGATTGCGCCCGCGAGAGCCGCGCTTCGATCAGCAGCTGCAAAGGGGTGAGTCCGGTCGCTGCGATCGTGGCGGCGCGAAGCGTCGGCAGATCGACGCCGAGCCGTCGCGCTCGCGATGCCATCGGCACCAGATCGGCGCAATCGCGCGTGAACGCATCGATCAGATCGGGAGCGTCCTGGTCAGGCGAGGCGGATGAGAGCTCGGTGAGCCATTCGTAGCAGACTGCGGATGCTCGCAGGGCGTCGAGGATGTCGCTTCCGGCGAGGGCGATCCGCAAACGCGCGAAGACATCGCCGAGGGCTCCGGGCAGCGCGTCGAGAGCTCGGATCGGCAATGCGCGGGCCCGCGCGGCCACCTCGTCGAACAGGCGCGTCGTGGATCCGGAGTAGAGGATCCAATGCTCCTTCCAGCCCCCGACGGTCGGACCGTAGCCGTGCTCGACCCCCGGGCGCAACCACATCAGCACGGGGGCGGTCAACGCGACATTCCCGGTCGCCGCGCTCGAGAACCAGCCGCTGCCCTCGCTCACCACTACTGCCGCATGCGTGCGCAGGCGTCGACCGCGGAATCCCTCGGCGTGCCCGGAGAACTCGCCGGCTCCGGAGCATGCGACGGAGAGATCCGCGATCATCTGCGGCGGACGGGTGTAGGCGGCCCAATTCTCCATGATCGTCCAAGTGTGTTCCTCGCGGGCGAAGAATCCAACACCTCGTCCCGAAAATCCATGGACGATCATCCAGTCGCACCGGAGGGTTGCATATGCGCGACTTCGGCACACCCTTTTCCATCCGGGCCAGGTCGTTCTGCAAGGGAGAACTTCATGCCCCGATTCGACCTCACTGCGGAGGAGTTGCACTCCTACCGCCCGACCGTCGCCGAGCCCGCGGACTTCGACGAGTTCTGGGCCGCGACTCTCGCCGAGAGCCGCGCACGCGCCCTGCCGCCGCAGATCCGTCGTCAGTCCTCCGCCCTTCGGGCGGTCGAGGTGTACGACGTCACGACCAGCGGCTTCCAGGGCGAGCTCATCTCGTTCGCGAGCTGCAGCCCGGGATCACGGTGAACAACCGTCTCGAGACGAGCGGTGGCGGCTTCGGAAGCCTCGTCACGGATCGACCGGAGGTCTGGGCGGGCGACTTCGTGAGTCCCGAGATGATCATCCCCGCGGAAGGGGTGCGGAATGCCGCCGGCGATGCGGTGCCGTGGGAAGCATGCGTCACCCACAACAACCACTGGGGATACGTTCCCGGCGACACGGATTTCAAGTCCCCCGCCCAGGTCGTGCGAAAACTCGTCGAGTGCGTCAGCAAGGGAGGCAACCTGCTCCTCAACGTCGGTCCGAACGCCCTCGGCGAGTGGCCGGTGCAGAGCGTCGAGGACTTCGCGGAGGTCGGCGAATGGCTGCGGCTGCACGGCGAGAGCATCTACGGCGCCGGACCCGCCGAGCTGCCGAAGCCGGATTGGGGGCGCTACACGAAGGCCGGTGGCACGGTGTACGCGCATGTGATGGAGCCTCCGATCGGTCCGTTGCATCTGGTCGGCATCCCGAACGATTCCATCGTGTCGCTGCGCTGGCTCCACGACGGGACCGAGCTGCGCCTCGCCTCGGAATGGGTGGTGCACGCCTATCCGGGGCAGGCGTTCGTGGCGCTCGGTCCCGAGGACTCGTTCACCTATCGGCTCCCGAACCTACTCGACTCGGTCATCGCCATCACCATGCGCGAGTGACACGCTGATCGCCACGCGGCCTCGGCAGGATCGCGAGAATCCAACCGTCGCGGCGCAGAATCCATGGACGATCGTCCTGGCCCGGTTCAGGCTGGTCAGCGTGACCGAGGAGGCGCCGATGACCAAGCATCCGATCGTGCTGATGAACGACTGGGTCGAGCCCGGGCCCGTGGCGGCGCTCATCGACACGGCGCAGACGGCGGGCTACGACGGCGTCGAGGTGTGGTGGCCGGCGGATGCCGCGGGCCAGCGTGAGCTCGCGCGCGCCGTCGCGGCGACCGGGGCCGCAGTATCGCTCCTCGCATCCGGGGGAGAGGGGCAGCTCCCCGCACAACGGCTGCAGCTCTCCTCCCATCTATCGGCGATCGCCGATTCCGGACTGGACCCGCTGCACGTGACGCTCCACGCCGGAAGGGATCATTGGGCCGGACACCAGCTCGATCACCTCGCCGAAGAGATCGTCGCCGCGCGATCTCGTACCGGTCTCGACGTGCTCGTCGAGACCCATCGTGCGCGGATGCTGCCGTCGGCGCACGAATCGGCGAGACTCCTGCACAGGCATCCCGACCTGCGCATCACCCTCGACCTATCGCACTGGGTCGTCGTCGCCGAGTCGCTGCTCCATGACCAGCAGGCGGCGGTCGATCTCGCCGTCGAGCGCGCGGACCACGTGCACGCGCGCTTCGGACATGCGCAATCGCCGCAGATCGACGACCCCGAGTCGGCTCGGTGGGCGGCGGCGCTGGACAGGCATCTCGAGTGCTGGGACCGCGTGGTGGAGAGGCTGCAGGATCTGGGTCGCCGGCCGACCTTCCTCGCGGAGTTCGGGCCCGTCGACTACGCCACCCCGGACCCGCGCACCGGCCGACCTCTCGGTGACCCGACAGAGATGAACCGGTGGATGATGCGGCTGCTGCGTGATCGCTACGAGAGGTCGGCGGCGGCGGCGTGACACGCCTCCGCAGACGGCGCGAAAGTCCAATCGTCGTCTCCCGAGACTCCATTCCCTACGAAGAATCCGCCGTTCAAGATAGATGTCATGTACGAATCCAACGGCTACGTCCTCGACGAAAGTCCAGCTCGGCTGGGCCGCCTCGAGCCGACGCCCATGAGCGAGCGCGGCGACCGCGACGCGTTGTGGACGCGCCTCCGTCGTGACGGGTACCTGTACCTGACGAACCATCTCGACCCCGAGGTCGTGTGGGAGTTCCGGCGCTACTACTTCGCGGCGCTCGCCGCAGCGGGTGTGACCGCCCCCGATGCCGACCCGCGCGATGGCATCGCCGGCTCGGGGTCGATCGACCGCGGCGCCTATCGGCGCATCCTGTACGACGAGATCGTCCCCGGTGACGAGTACCAGGCGCTCTGCGCCGCCCCCGCCATCAGGGACTTCTTCGCCTGGCTGTTCGAGGACGAGGTGCACCTGCACCGGCGCAAGATCATCCGCCACACCGTGCCCGGCGAGGCGGGCATCGGCACCGCCACGCAGGCGCACTACGACCTCGTGTACCTCCGTGAGGGCAGCGACCGGGTGCTCTCGATGTGGATCCCCCTCGGCGACACGCCGATCGAGCGCGGCGGTCTCGCCTACCTCGAGCGCAGCCACCACCGGGTGCTCGCCGATGAGGCCGCCGGAAAGCTCAAGCGTCCGGCGGCATCGATCACGGCCGACCTTCCCGCGCTGGCGGAGGAGTACGATTCCCGCTGGCTGCTCGCCGACTACGCCGCCGGCGACGTCATGGTCCACTCCGCCCACATCATCCACGCGGGTCTCGACAACACCGACACCGAGGGGCGTATGCGCCTTTCGACCGACATCCGTTACCAGCGCGTCTCCGACCCCATCGACTGGCGCTGGCAGGAGCACTGGCGCTGGGACGACGGGCTGTGACCCCGGCTCAGTCCTGAGGCGGACCGGCCGGACGGTGCGCCCGCCGACCCTGCACGACCACCGGCCGACCGGCGCGCTCCTGACCGGGAAGCGGACGCGAGCGACGCCCGTAGATGAGCTCCGACGAGTCGAGCAGCCAGGGCACGAGCGTCACCGAGACGCCGTGCACGAGCATCAGCTGGCTCGCGATGCGGCGGGCGCGACGGTTGTGCAGGAACGACTCCCACCAGTGGCCGACGATGTACTGCGGCAGGTAGACGGTGACCACCGACGATCCGTTCTTGGCGCGGTACTGCGTGATGTACTGCGCGACGGGCTGCGCGAAGGAACGGTAGGGCGACTCGAGGATGATCAGCGGGATCGGCATGAGGTGGTCGGCCCACTCCTTCTGCAGTCTCGCCGCAGCATCCGCATCGACCGCCACGTGCACGGCGACGGTCTTGCCGTGCTTCGCGGCGACGGCGTAGTCGACCGCTTTCACGACGGGCTTCTGCAGGTGGCTCACGAGCACGATGGCGACGTCGCCGGATGCTCCGAAATGCGTCGTGTCGTCGATCGCGATCTCATGCTCGACATCGCGGTAGTACCGCTTCACCCCGAGCATGAGGAACGCGAGGATCGGGATGGCGAAGAACACCAGGTAGGCGCCGTGCGTGAACTTGGTGATCGTCACGATCACGAGCACCAGCACGGTGAGGATGGCGCCGGCGGAGTTGATCGCGAGTCCGACCCGCGCCGAGCGGCGATCGGACCCTTCGACAGGCTCAGGGACCGTGCTGGCCACGCCGTCGCCCGGCCGCTTCTCGGCCGGTGAACGCAGCACGCGCCGCCAGTGCCGCACCATGCCGATCTGACCCAGCGAGAACGAGACGAACACGCCGATGATGTAGAGCTGGATCAGAGTCGTGAGCCGGGCCTGGAAGATCACCAGCACCGCGATCGCCGCGATGCCGAGCAGGATCATTCCGTTCGAGAAGACGAGCCGGTCGCCGCGGGTGTTCAGCGACTTCGGGGCGTACCCGTCACGCGCGAGGACGGCGCCGAGCAGCGGGAAGCCGTTGAACGCCGTGTTGGCGGCCAGCAGCAGGACGCAGGCGGTCGCCGCCTGCACGATGAAGAACAGGATGCTGCCGCCGCCGAACGTCGCCGCGGCGATCTGCGCCATCAGGCTGGGTTGGGGCGTGGTGCAGTCGAAGCCGACGAGATCGCACGGGTTCTCGGCGTAGTGCACGCCCGCGACGAGAGCCAGTGCGGTGAGGCCCGCGAAGAGGCAGATCGCGATCGAGCCCATGAGCACGAGGGTCGACTGGGCGTTGCGCACCTTCGGGGTGCGGAAGGCGGGCACCCCGTTCGACACGGCCTCGACGCCGGTGAGGGCGGAGCATCCGCTCGAGAACGCGCGCAGGATGAGGAGGATCACGGCCGCCTGGCTGAGGTCCTCGGCGTGCACGGCGAACTCGGCGCTGGAGGCCACCGGCGCGTCGCCGAGGAAGGTGCGCACGAGCCCCGTGACGATCATGAAGCCGACGGAGCCGATGAAGACGTAGGTCGGGATGGCGAAGACCAGGGAGGCCTCGCGCACGCCGCGCAGGTTCACGACGATGATGAGGATCACGAAGCCGACGGCCAGCTCGACCCGCCAGGGGTCGAGGCCGGGGAGGGCGGAGATGATGTTGTCGACCCCCGAGGCGACCGACACGGCCACCGTCAGCACGTAGTCGACCAGCAGCGCGGATGCCACGATCACGCCCGGGATCTCGCCGAGGTTCTTCGACGCCACCTCGTAGTCGCCACCGCCGGACGGGTAGGCCTTGATGAGCTGGCGGTAACTGAGCACGACGACGATCAGCAGCACGACCACGGCTGCCGCCACAAGCGGGGTGAACGACAGGAACGCGAGGCCTCCGATCAGGAGGATCATCACGAGTTCCTGCGGCGCGTAGGCGACCGAACTCAGCGCGTCCGAGGCGAAGATCGGCAGAGCCATCTTCTTCGGAAGCAGCTGATCCTCGACCTGCTCGCTCGTCAGCGGGTCGCCGATGAGGATGCGCTTGACGCGCGGCGGTGCCTCCGCGGTCCCCTGTTTTTCGTCTGACACGTCCGGCGACACTACGCCCCCTCCCGGCATCCTCACGCCATCCTCACGCATTTCCTACGGTTGGTGCGGCATCCCTCACGGAATCCTTACGGGCGCGGAACAGCAGGTCTTGGTCGGAGCACCGGCCGATCAGTGATGCACACTATTTGCGGATGTATACCTTTGGCTACAATCTTCGGAAAAAGCTTTGCAAGCATGATCTCTGTCCGGCACCATCGTTCCGAATCACCCGCCACCGGAACGAAGGAGTTTCATGGACCACCGATCATCCGCGCGTCGCATCGCTGCGGCGTTCGTCGCGTCTGCCGGCCTCGCGGCAGGTCTCATCGTCGTGGGGGTCCCCGCGACCGCCGCGGCGCCGTCCGACCACATCGCGAACGACACCGTCTGGAGCGACACCGCCGGCAATCAGATCAAGGCGCAGGGCGGCAACGTCCTCCGCGTCGGCGACACCTACTACTGGGTCGGCATCGGCATGGACCCCCAGGGCTCCGCGCCGACGTCGCCACCGAAGTCGATCAACCTCTACAGCTCCACCGACCTCGAGAACTGGACGTTCGTGCGGGCGCTGGTCACCCAGTGGGATGACGACCTGAACGACGACGGCGTGAAGGACGTGCCCGACAGCCAGAGCGGCATCGTCGGCGGCGACCCCGAGTCCGACCTCGCCGTAGGACGGTGGCTGGGTCGACCGCAGCTCGTGCAGCATCCCGACGGGCGGTTCATCCTGACCGCCGAGGTCAACGGCAACCGCAAGAACTCGGCGAACAAGGGTCTGGGCAACGCGGTCGCGTTCTTCGAGGCGTCGAACGGGATCGACGGCGACTTCGAGTACCAGGGGCGTCAGTACGTCGACGTCACCACCGCCGACCCCGACGGAGTCACACGGGGCGACGGCACCCTGTTCGTCGACGGGGCCGATGCCTACATGGTCTACGTGGCCGACACCGCCGAGTCGCGCAACGCCGAGGGTGTGCGTGTGGCACCGCTCTCGGATGACTGGCTGACGATCGAGCCGAACGTCGACGACGACAGCGCCGCCTCGCACGAGGCTCCGTCGATCACCAAGATCGGGTCGACCTACTACATGTTCGCGTCGGGCAAGTACTGGTGGGACGCGACCGACACGTACTACCGGACGAGCACCGACGTCACCGACTGGCAGAGCTCGACCTGGAAGAAGCTGCCGACCAACCCGCTGCCCGTCGACAGCTCGCACCCGGTGAAGTCGTTCGGAACGCAGTTCGCCCAGATCTTCCCCGTCGTCGGCGACGACGGCACCACGTCGTACCTCTACAACGGCGATCGCTACTCGCAGTTCTACGGACCCGGCAAGGACCCGGCGCCTCCCGGGGTCGGTCGCAACGCCTGGTATCCGGTGACGTTCGATGCCGGAACGCCGACCCTGCACGGGGCGACCGATGTCTGGGTCGATGCCGACGCCGGCACCCTGTCGTGGAACCCGGTGGCGAACGGCCGGTTCGACCAGGGAGCCGCCTTCGACATCGGTGGTGACATCCCGCAGTGGAAGGTGGGCGGGACCGCCGGCGCGGCGAAGGTGCAGGACCTCGGTGCGCCGAACAACCGGCAGCTGAAGATGCAGGCGAGCACCGCTTTCACCTCGTCGCTCGCTCAGCAGGTCTCGGTGGCGAACGGCGACTACCGTCTGCAGTTCGACGTGAAGTCGAGCGCGGGCTTCAACGCCGCCTACGCCTTCGTGAAGAACCACGGCGGCTCCGAGCAGCACGTCAGTCTCAACACGGCGGCCGCGGGATGGACGACCGTGACGGTCGACTTCACCGTGTCGACGAAGACCGTGCGGTACGGCTTCTGGGCCGATGGGCCCGGTGGCAAATGGCTGGCTGTGGACAACGTGAAGATCTCGCCGCGCTGATCCCCCGCTGCGCTGCGGCGATGAGGCCCGGTCCCGCTCATCCGGGACGGGGCCTCATCGTCGTCCGGCGTCTTCCTCAGCCCATTCCGATCACGAACGCGTAACGTCGAGGTCATGACGGACCTCCAGGTCAGCGAAGACTCCATCCGCAAGACGCGCGAACTGCGCGACGAGTTCCAGCGCTTCCTCCGCGAGTACGAATTCGGGATGCGGGAGGTCGAGACGAAGATCTCGATCCTGCGCGACGAGTTCACCCACGATCATGCGTACAACCCGATCGAACACGTGAAGAGCCGGCTGAAGACGCCCGACAGCATCGTCGAGAAGATCGCCCGGAAAGGCATCGAGGAGCCCGACTTCGACCGCATCCGCACCGAGATCACCGACATCGCGGGCGTGCGGGTCACCTGCAGCTTCGTCGCCGACGTGTACCGGCTCTTCGACCTGCTCACCCAGCAGGACGACGTCACGGTGCGCGTGGTGAAGGACTACATCGCCGAGCCGAAGGACAACGGCTACAAGAGTCTCCACGCCATCATCGAGGTCCCGGTCTTCCTGTCGACCGGGGCCCTGTCGGTGCCCGTCGAGGTGCAGTTCCGCACGATCGCGATGGACTTCTGGGCCAGCCTCGAGCACAAGATCTACTACAAGTTCTCCACGCAGGTGCCGTCGCACCTCGTCGAGAGCCTGACGGATGCCGCGGCCGCCGCCGCCGAGCTCGACACGCGCATGGAGCGGCTGCACCGCGAGGCGCACGGCATCCCCCGCCGGTCGCTGGCCCCGCCGCCCCCGCGTGTCGTCGGCGTCTGACCTGGGTCCCTGGCTCGTCGCACCTGGGTCCCTGAGACTGTCGCACCTGGGTCCCTGAGCCTGTCGAAGGGCCGCCCCGCCTGGGTCCCTGAGCCTGTCGAAGGGCCGCCCGGGACGCTTCGACGAGCTCAGCGACCCAGACTCGGCCGCCCCACCTGGGTCCCTGAGCCTGTCGAAGGGCCGCCCGGCCTGGGTCCCTGAGCCTGTCGAAGGGCCGCCCGGGACGCTTCGACGAGCTCAGCGACCCAGACTCGGCCGTCGCGCCTGGGTCCCTGAGCCTGTCGAAGCTGGGTCCCTGAGCCTGTCGCACCTGGGTCCCTGAGCCTGTCGAAGGGCCGCCCCGCCTGGGTCCCTGAGCCTGTCGAAGGGCCGCCCCGGACGCTTCGACGAGCTCAGCGACCCAGACTCGGCCGTCGCACCTGGGTCCCTGAGCCTGTCGAAGGGCCGCCCCGGACGCTTCGACGAGCTCAGCGACCCGGATCGAGCACGTCGCGGAGGCGGGCGGCGAACGCCTCGGGCTGACCGGCGTAGCCGAACTCGCCTCCCATGAAGCCGCCGTGATGACTCGGGAAGACCGTCGGCTCCTGGCCGAGCTGCGCGGCGAGCGCGAGCGCCGTGCGACCGGTGTAGACCTTCATCGACTCCTCGCCGACCGCGACGACGATCCGGGTCGGCGATGCTCTCAGCGCGTCGAGATCCGGTCGGTAGAGGCACACGGCCCAGGAGCGGTCCGAGAGGAGCGGGTCGTCGCGCGCACCGTCGTCTTCGGCCGGCATCCCGAACGCGGCGGGGTCGGGAGCCGGTTGAGCGAAGTACTCGTCGGTGAGCTCGCCCTCCCACGAGGTGAGGGCGATGAAGGCGGCCATGCCGGCGCCCCAGCCCTTCTCCTCGTAGATCTTCGTGTAGGCCATGCGGGCACGGTGGACGGCGTCGGCGTCGGGCAGCACCGCGTCGATCGGCGGTTCGTGCGCGACCAGCGTCGCCACATCGTGCGGGTGCGCGGTGACCAGAGCGAGCGCGCTCACCGCGCCGCCGCTGCTGGCGAGCATGTCGACGGGCCCGGCATCGAGCGCCTCGATGAGGGCGTGCAGGTCTTCGGCCTGGACCTCTGGCTCGTTCGTGACCCCACCGTCTTTTCGGATGCTGCGCCCCAGGCCGCGCGGGTCGTACGTGACGACCGTGCGGTCGGTGAACAGCGCGACCTGCGCCTGGAAGCCGCTGGCATCCATCGGTTGACCGACCATGAGCAGCGGCGGGCGACCGTCGGACGTCGGCAGTGGTCCGTGGACGTCGTACACGAGGTCGACCTCCGTTGATTCGAGCGTGTGCTGCGTCATGGAAGGCCTCCCTCGGCGGAACCAACTCCCTGGATCGTATGACTCGTCAGTGTCGCGCGCCAGTGGCGAGCAAGGCCGGCGCAGAGCCTGGATGCCGCCGCGCGCTCTGTAGGCGATTTTCACATCTGCAGGTCGAGAAGGGTTGATACTGCCTGCAATCCGTGCGTTCCGCCTGCAAGCTGGGCCTCCCTCCGACCTCAGATGTTCGGCCAGTCGCTGGTCAGGTAGGCCTCCACGGCGCGGTGCCGGAACGTGTACGGCTTGCCGCGGTCGATGATGCCGCGCACCGTGTCGAGGCGCTGGGCCGTGGGCCCGGCATCCGTGACCCTGGCGAAGCCCATCGCCTCCGCGATGCGGGTGAGCGTGCGATCGGGGGCGGGGAGCTCCGCCATCACCTGCAGAAGCTGGCGCTCGCGAGCCGGAAGGCGTTCGAGAATGCGCTCGACATGCGCAGTCGCCTCGCGCTGTGCGCCGCGCCAGCCGCGGCGCACCTGGTCCGCTGTGATCGTCGGAGTCGTTCCGGCATACCAGGCCTGTTCGCCGGCGAGCTGGAACAGGAACGGCTCGCCCCGGCAGACCTCGACGATGCGAGCGGCCGCGGCGGGTTCCATCCGGATGCGCGCGGAGCCACCGTCGCCGTCGGCGACCTCCCACCCCTCGAGGACGAACTCCTGCAGGGCCTCCGCGAGGTCTTCGTCGTCGATGGCCGAGAGCGTGGTGGTCTTGAAGCGGCGGGCGAAGGTGGCGCCCTTGCGGGCTCCGGTCATGTCCTCGAAGTCGGGGAGTCCGGTCAGATACACCGCGATCGGCAGCGATCGGCTGACCCGCGCACCACCGGGCACCTCGACCTCGACCTCGTGGGTGAGAGCGTCTCCGAGCGCGATGAGCAACTGAGACAGTGCCTTCTCATCGGTGACGTTCTGCACCTCATCGATATGGATCAAGATCATGACCCTGCCGTTCGCGATCGCGGCGACACCGACTTCGACCAGCAGTTCCGTGAGTGCGGCGTAGGGCTCGCGTCCGTCGGCTCCGCGAAGGGTGAGCGAGATGCCCGAGATGGCCACGGCCTCGACCCGCGTGATCGCGTCGCCGATGCGCTTCTCCCGAGAAGAGGCGAGACCGGCGTCATCCGCGAGCTTTAGCACCGCTTCGGCGATGAGCTTCAGCGGGTCGGCGCCGGCGGGGATGCGCAGCTGCGGCGTGACCCAGTCGCCGACGCGGGAAGCCTCCTGAGCGATGCGTCGCACGAGCGTGGACTTGCCGAGGCCGGGCTCCCCGAGGATCGTGCGGCCCCGTTCGGGCAGACCGGCCAGCCGACGAGGGCGCACGACATCTCGCCAGTCGCTCAACTGCGCGGTGCGTCCGGCCCACACCTCCGGGATCGTGTCGGAACCCGGGCTGAAAGGATTGTCGAGTGCATCTCGCATGCTGATAACCTTATCAAGCGGATCGGCGCTTGATAAGGTTATCGGCAGCTGAGGGCCGCATCCGATCCGATCACCCCGCGCCTCCGAACAACCTCCGACCACACTCACGGTGGAACAGGAGACGATCATGCCAGGGTGCCGCAGCGGGAGACGATTCATCGCGTGGGCCGCGCTCACGGGCGTGATCAGCGGAGCGGTGTTCCTCGCCGTCGCCGAGCTGTTCGCCCTGATCTTCGCGCGCACCGCGAGCCCCATCCTCGCGGTCGGCGGCTTCGTGATCGACATCGTGCCGCAGCCGTTCAAGGAGTTCGCGATCTCGACGTTCGGCGAGTACGACAAGATCGCGCTGCTCGTCGGACTCGGCCTCGCCGTCGTCATCGCCTCGGCGATCGCCGGAGTCCTGCAGCTGGTGCGAGCGCCGCTCGGCGTCATCGCCCTGGTCGTCGCCGGAGTGCTCTCGACGGCCGCGATCGTCACCCGCGCCGGCGTCACGCCGCTGGCCTTCCTTCCGCCGGTGCTCGGCACGGTCGCCGGGTCGGTGATCGTGACCCTCCTCATCCGGCGGTTGCACTCCTGGCGGGCCTCCGCTCTCGAGACACGGACGGATGCCGCCGCGGCGGCCGACCTCCCCGAGAACCCGGCCGCGCCGACGGGCATCGGCCGTCGCCGCTTCTTCGCGCTCGCGGCCATCGCGGGAGCATCCGCGCTCGTCGTCGGCGTCGCCTCCCGGGCGGTGACCATGGCGGTCGGCTCGGTCGAGTCGATCCGCAGCGCGCTCCGGCTGCCGTCGCCGAAGACGACGGTCACCGTGCCCGAGGGGGCGGAGTTCGACATCGAGGGCCTGAGCTCGCTCTTCACCCCGAACAAGGACTTCTACCGCGTCGACACGGCGCTGACCGTTCCGACGATCGACCCCGAGACGTGGCGGCTCGTGATCGACGGGATGGTCGACCAGCGCGTCGAGATGAGCTTCCAGGACCTGCTCGACATGGGACTCGATGAGTACGCCATCACCCTCACCTGCGTGTCGAACGAGGTCGGCGGCGAGCTCGTGGGCAACGCGATGTGGCTCGGTGTGCCGCTGCGCGACGTGTTGAAGAAGGCGGGCGTGAAGTCAGGGGCCGACATGGTGCTGTCCCGCAGCGTCGACGGATACACCGCCAGCACTCCGTTGTCGGCGCTGACCGACGACGGTCTCGACGCCATCCTCGCCGTCGGCATGAACGGCGAGCCGCTGCCGCTCGAGCACGGCTTCCCCGTGCGCATGGTCGTCCCCGGGCTCTACGGCTACGTCTCGGCGACGAAGTGGCTGGCCGAGTTGAAGGTCACCACCTTCGCCGAGGACGAGGCGTACTGGACGCCGCGCGGATACAGCGCCGAGGCGCCCATCAAGTTCTCGTCGCGCGTCGACACCCCGAAGCTCGGTGCCGCCGTCGACGCCGGACGCATCCCGATCGCCGGCGTCGCCTGGGCGCAGTCGGTCGGCATCGAGCGGGTCGAGGTGAGCATCGACAACGGCGAGTGGATGCCGGTCACCATGTCGACGCCCATCAACGACGACACGTGGGTGCAGTGGTACATGGAATGGGATGCGACGCCCGGCACGCACTACGTCGCCGTGCGGGCGGTGAACAAGAAGGGCGAACTGCAGATCGAGGAGCGCGCTCCGATCGCGCCGGACGGCTCGTCGGGCTGGCAGCGCTCGCTCATCCGGGTCACCTGATCGCGGTGCGCTCCCGCCCCCGCGCCCCTAGGGTGGACGCATGACACCGCTCCCCGCGCACGTGATCACCGTCTCCGATCGCTCGTTCGCGGGGCAGCGCGAAGACCGCGGCGGTCCGCTCGCCACCGGCCTCCTGCGCGACGCCGGCTGGCACTGCCCCGACGCCGAGGTCGTCGCCGACGGCGCCGACTCGGTGGCCGAGGCGCTGCGCCGCGCCCTCGCGCGCGGCATCCGACTGATCGTGACGACCGGCGGCACCGGGATCGGTCCGCGCGACGAGACCCCGGAGGGCACGCGCCGGGTGATCACGCGCGAGCTTCCGGGCATCGCCGAGGAGCTCCGTCGCACCGGTCTCGCCGACACGCCGCTGTCGGTGGTGTCCCGCGGCGTCGCCGGCATCGTCGACCCGTACGGCGCCCTGGTCGTCAACCTTCCGGGATCGCCGCGGGCCGTGGCATCCGGTCTTCCCGTCGTGCTCGGCGTCGCCGGGCACGTGCTCGATCAGGTCGAGGGCGGAGACCACACGTGAACGACGTGCGGCTGGCGGCGATCAGCGACGAGCCGCTCGACCTCGACGCTCACCTGCGCGCGGTGGAGGATCCGCGGCTCGGCGGCGTGACCACGTTCATCGGTCGCGTGCGCGACAACGATCCCGATGCCGAGACGCCGGTGGTCGGCCTCGAGTACAGCGCGCACCCGGATGCCGAGGTCACGCTGAGGCGGATCGCCGAGCAGGCGGGGGGCGGGGCGTCTGCCGTGGTGGCGGTCAGTCACCGGATCGGACGGCTCGAGGTCGGGGATGCGGCCGTGGTGATCGCGGTCGCCTCCGAGCATCGGGCCCAGGCGTTCGAGGTGTGCCGCGCCGTGATCGAAGACATCAAGCGCGAGCTGCCCGTGTGGAAGCGCCAGCTCGAATCCGACGGGTCGTCGTCGTGGAAGGGCATCGGCGGCTGAGCGGAGTCTCGGCGCCCGTTCATCTGCAGGCAGATCTCACATCTGCAGGTCGAGAAGCCCCGATTCTGCCTGCAGATGTGTTCATGACCGACGAATCGTGGCCGCCCCGGCTCAGCCGCCGGCGAACGGCGGGAGCACGTCGATGAGCTGGGCGTCGTCGAGGGAGCGGTCGTCGTCGGCGCGCACGCCGTCGACCATGACGGCGCAGCGCGGCAGGATGTCGGAGAGGGCCGGATGCTGCGCCACCACGGCCGCCCGCAGTGCGACCAGCGTGCTCTCGTCGCGCTCCTCGGCGTCGGTGCCGGCAGCCTCCGCAGCCGCGGCGAAGTACCGCACGCGGGTCATCGCCCGACTCCGGGCTCGTCCTCGCCCGGGCGCACCCAGTCGCCGGATCGCCCGCCCGACTTCGCGACGATCCGCACGTCTTCGATGACCACCGCGCGGTCGATGCCCTTGATCATGTCGACGACGGCGAGGGCGGTCACCGACACCGCGGTGAGGGCCTCCATCTCGACACCGGTGCGGTCGGCCGTGCCGACGGTCGCCTCGATGCGCACGCCGTCATCGACGATGTCGAGGTCGACGCTCGCCCGATGCACGCCGATGACGTGGGCGAGGGGGAGGAGCGCGGGCGTCGCCTTGGCCGCCTGGATGCCGGCGATGCGGGCCACCGCGAGCACATCGCCCTTGGGTGCCGTGCCGTCGCGCAGGGCGGCGACCACCTCGGCGCTGCAGCGCACGAATCCGCGGGCGGTGGCGGTGCGGACGGTCGGCTGCTTCGCCGTCACGTCGACCATGTGGGCGCGACCGGCCGAGTCCAGGTGGGGGAAGCTCATCCGACCAGCATGACATCGATCACGTCGCCCACAGCCACGGCGGCGACCTCGGCGGGCACGATCGCGAACGCGCGAGCACGGGCGAGGCCTCCGGCGAGGTGCGAGCCCGAGCCGCCCGCGGTGGCCGGTCGCACGGTGCCGGCGATGGAGTCGACCACGGCCGGCAGGTACTGGCGCCGGCCGGGGGGCGTCGTCCACGCCGTCTCGGCGGTGAGACGCAGCAGGGGGCGTCCGATCTCGGTGCGCCCCTGCATCGCGAGCAGGGCCGGACGCACGAACACCTCGAACGACACCGCGACGCTCACCGGATTCCCCGGCAGACCGAACACGAGAGCCCCCGAGTCGAGCCGGCCGAACGCCTGCGGCTTGCCCGGCTGCATCGCCACGCCGACGAACTCCACCTCGCCGTCGCCGTCGAACGCCCCGCGCACGGGCTCGTACGCTCCGGCACTCACCCCTCCCGTGAAGACGATCGCGTCGGCACCGCGGGCGACCGCCTCGGCCGTGACGGCGCGCACCGCGTCGGGTTCGTCGGGCACCCGCGCGACGAGAACCACCTCGGCGTCGGCATCCGTCACCAGCTGCGTCAGCAGCGGCCCGTTCGAATCGGGGATGCGGCCGCGCTCCGGGGCGTCGCCGGGCGCCCGCAGCTCGCTTCCGGTCGACACGACCGCCACGCGGGGCCTTCTGGTCACCGTCACCTCCGTGACGCCCGCGGCCACCGCGGCGGCGACGCCGAACGCGCCGAGGCGCTCGCCTGCCGCGACGACGACGTCGCCGGCGCGCAGGTCGCCACCGCGCCGACGCACGAAGGCGCCGGGCTTCGCGGGAGCCCGCAGCACACGCACCTCGCCGAGGGAATCGGCGAGGCCGCCCGCCGTGTCTTCGAACGGCACGATCGCGTCGGCGTCGCCCGGCGTGGGCGAGCCGGTCATGATGCGCGCCGCCTCCCCGGAGGCGAGCGCGGGATCCGCCGACGAACCGGCCGGGAGATCGGCGACCACGCGCAGGACGACCGGGTGATCATCGGATGCGGCGGCGACGTCGGCCGCCCGCACCGCGAACCCGTCCATCGCGGAGTTGTCGAACAGGGGGATGTCGTGCGCGGCGACCGCGGGGGAGGCGAGGGTGCGACCCGCGGCATCCGTCGCCGGTCGGGCCTCGGCCTCGAGAACGGTCACCACGGCGAGAACGCGGTCGACCTGGTCCTCGACGGTGCGCAGGGCGCTCATCCGCGCGCCTCCGCGGCCGGACGGACCGCGATCTCGTGCTGCCGAGCGGTGAGCGCGTCGATCACGGCCAGCCGTCCGACGAGGGGTTCCCCGGCCCCGGTCACGAGCTTGATCACCTCGCTCGCGAGCACGCCGCCCACCTGCACGCAGAGCGATCCGAGCACGCCGACCTGGGCGCAGCTCGGCGGCTCGCCCTCGGTGCCCGGCGGGAAGAGATCGGCCAGCACCACGGGCGAGCCCGTGGGAGGAGACGACCAGAAGACCGTCGCCTGCGCGTGCCACTCCTGCACGGCGCCCCAGACGAGCGGCACCCCGCGGGCCTCGCAGGCGGCGGCGACGTCGCGGCGCGTGGCGAAGGAGTCGCTCGTGTCGACCACGACGTCGGCGCCGGCGAGGAGGCGACCGGCGGTCGCGGCGTCGAGCCGCTCGGCCAGCGGTGCGACCACGGTGGCCGGCGAGAGCGCGAGGATCGCGCGCTCGGCCGACACCGTCTTCTTCGTGCCCACGTCGTCGACGCGGTGCATCAGCTGGCGCTGGAGGTTCGTGAGTTCCACGACATCGTCGTCGATCACCGTGATCCGCCCGACTCCAGCGGCGGCCAGCGCGAGCAGCACCGGAGAGCCGAGCCCGCCGGCGCCGACCACCGCGACGCAGGCGGCGCGGAGACGGCGCTGGCCCTCTTCCCCGATGCCCGCGAGCACCGCATGGCGGGCGGTGCGGACGAGTTCGGCGGGCTCGAGGGCAGGGGCCGGCGCGACGAGGGGATGCATGCGTTCAGCGTATGGCAGCCACGGCGCGCTCGGCCGTGGAGCGATCGCCAGACCTACCCCAGGGCGGCTTTGTCGTCGTCGTCGAGCGCGTGCGCCGGCTCGGGCACGAGGTAGAGCCCCGTCGGCGCGTTAGCGGTGTAGGCGAGCGCGTCGATCCAGTGCCGGCTGATGGCTGGTCGACGGCTCGTCTGGTACTTGAACACCAGTGCGCTGTGAGAACTGATCCACACGGTCACGCGGCCGCCGCCGATGCTCATGTCTTCTTTCCACGAGAAGCTGAACGGCTCCCCGCGCCGCAGTTTCGCCGTGATCACGAGCTGCAGGTGCCAGAGCGCCCGATCCTCGATCTCGGTCCTGACGCTGCTTTCGTAGATGAACGTTCCCATGGTGGTGCTCGATTCCGCTCAGCCGGACGACACGGTGACGATCAGGTCGCCGGTGGCGTTCACGCGGTCGATCAGTTCGGCGACATGCGCGGGCTCGACCTTCGGGATGCTCTCGGCGTCGAAGTGGAACTGCAGGGGGATCGCCGGATGGATCCACGCGCTGCACGTCCGCGCGGGATCGCCGTCGGCCGGATGCCACGTCATCATGAAGCTCTCGAGCCGCCGCAGCTTTGTGCCCATCACGATCCGGAGGTGCGCGAGCTCGCGGTCGTCCACTCGGATCGGGGGTGAGGAGGTGTCATATCGCAGAGTGCCCATGTCTCACGGTAGGCCCGGGAGGCGCTGGACACCAGACCGATATTCCGCGTTGTCATCCCCTTGGATGTCGACCTGTCAAGGGCCGTGTGCACCCGGCGCATCGGAGCCGAATGTGGGGGCATGAAACACGTGACCTACGGCGACAAGTCCCACTTCCTCGGCGACGACGCCGCCGACACGCTGGTCGAGTACGCCAGTGTCTTGGGGAACGCGAAGGCCAGTGACGTGGTGACCCTGCGCGGAATCGACGACCACGGCAATGAGGTCGAGGCGACCTTTCTCCTCAACGCGAGCATATCGATGATGATCGAGACGACATCGAGCACGATGGCGGAGCCGGACAACGACGAGGCCGTGAGGCAGATGAACCGCGAGATCGCGAAGCTCATCGATCCCCCGGAGATCGCGCCTGAGGAGCGCGACGGCGGCGGCGAGCACCACGACTCCTTCGGCATGTAGCGGCCTGCGTCACAGACCGAGCAGGCTCCTCGATCCGGAGCGCAGCACGGCCGCGGCGCCGAGAAGCGAGGCGCCGCCGTCGACCACGATGTCGGCACCCGTGATGCGGCGGGCTTCGTCACCCAGCAGGAACGCCACGGCCGCCGCGATGTCCTGCGGTTCGGCGAGCTCGCGCAGCGGTGTGGCATCGAGAAGCGCGTCGAGGTCACCGTCGGCGATGCGGCCGGTCGTGTGCCGCGTGCGCGTCCACCCGGGCGTGACCGAATTCACCCGGATGCCACGGTGCCCGTACTCGGCGGCGGTCTGACGGGTGAGGGCGGCGACCCCGGCCTTCGCCGCCGCGTAAGCGGGGTAGCCGGGAACCGGAGCGTCGGCGTGCACGGAACCGACCACGCACACGGCGCCTCCCGACTGTTGCTCTTCGAACGCGGTGATCGCGGCGCGAAGGCTCTGGAACACGGAGGACAGGTTCGAATCCACGACCCGCGACCAGGCGGCGCGATCCAGAGCGGCGAGCGAGCCGCCTTCGGTCGTCCCGACGGCGATCGCGAAGACGGCGATCGGTTCGTCTGCGGCGATGTCGCGGAGAGCGGCCTCGACGGCGCCCTCGGCGGCGGCATCCACTTCTCCGATCAGGGTATCGGCGGGCAGCGCCTCGGCGGCCGACCGGAGGCGGTCGGCATCGCGGTCGAGGAGCACGATGCGGTGGCGACCGGCGAGCCTGGCCGCGATCGCGCGGCCGATCTCGCCGCCGCCGCCGACGACGACGGCCACGGTGCGCGAGGGTGACGGGCTCGGCGACATGCCAGAACCCTACTCGGCGCGGAACGCGTCCACCGCGTCCCAGTCGAGCTCGATCCCCAGACCCGGAGCGGTCGGCACCCCGAGGCTCGGCCCGTCGAAGTCGAACGGATCGACCGTGAGCGCATCGCGCAGCGGGTTCGGGAGCCGGTTGTACTCGTAGATGCGGAAGTTGGGGATCGCGGCCGACAGCTGCAGCGCCGCGGCGAGTCCGACGGCCGAGCCGACGCCGTGCGGGGCGATGTCGACGTGGAACGTCTCGCACAGCGCCGCGAGCTTGCGCGCCTCGGTGATCCCGCCGGCACGGGCGAGGTTGGGCATGACCACGTCGACGGCCCCGCCGACCAGGAACGGTCGCAGGTCCCAGCGGGTGAAGAGGGTCTCGCCGTTCACGAGCGAGACGGGCATGGCCTGGCGGACGCGGCGGTACCCCTCCACGTCGTCGACCGCGACGGGCTCCTCGATCCACGTGATGCCGAGATCGACCAGACCGCGCACGACGTCGACGGCGCGATCGGCGGTGTAGGCGCAGTTCAGGTCGACGAGCAGCTGGCGCTGCTCGCCGATCGCCTCGCGCACAGCCTCGGCGTGCGCGAGGTCGGTGCGGCGGCCGCGGCCGAGCTTGAGTTTGACGGCCGCGAATCCGGCATCCACGAACGACCGGGCGTAGTCGGCCGAGTCGTTCGGGGTGTCGAGCATCGGCACCGGGCTCGCGTAGACGTCGACGCGCGAGCGGTGCGGACCGCCCAGCAGGGCGTGCACGGGCATGCCGAGTGCCTTGCCCTTGAGGTCCCAGAGGGCCATGTCGACACCGCTCATCGCCTCGAGGAAGTATCCGCGCACCTGGCCGCCGCCGCTCATCGACGAGAACACCCGCGACCAGAGGCGATCCGTCGCCGTGGCATCCTCTCCGATGATCAGCGGGGCGATGATGTCGCGCACGATCTGCGCCGTGACCTTCGGCGCCGGCAGGCCGTAGCACTCCCCGACACCCTCGATGCCGTCGTCCGTCCGCACCCGGATGAGCGTGGAGTACTGCCCCTTGCGCTCGAGCGTGCGATGGCTGGCCGCCGGCTGGAGGAGCCACGAGGGCACCTCGCCGCTGGCGGAGAGCCGCGAGAACGAAGCGAACAGCGGGATCGCTTCGACCGAGGCGATCCGCAGCGCTCCGGCATCCGCCGGAACGGTCACATCGAGGGTGTCGAGAGAGGACATGATTACTTCACCAGCTCCTGCATGGCCTTGTCGGCCTCGTCGAGGGCGTCCTTCGGGCTCTTCTGGCCGATGAGCGCCGCCTGGATCTGCTCGGCGAGCTTCGCCTCCATCTGCGCGTACTCCGGGAACACCCACAGCGGGTTGGGGCTCGCGCCGTCGGTGATCTGCTCCTGCCAGGTCGAGGCGTAGGCGTCGTCGGTGAAGATCGGGTCCTCCAGCGCCTTGGTGGTGGTCGGGACCGAGCCGATCTTCTCGAAGCGGTTCAGGGCCGTGTCGACATCGGAGGAGAGGTAGGCGGCGAATTCGGATGCCGTCGCCGCCGGTCCTTCCTTGAAGACCACCAGCAATCCGCCCCAGGCGAGCGCCTGCGGCTCGTCGCCGGCCTTGACCACGGGGCGGGAGATGGGGAGCGTGCTGTCGAGCAGCGTCGGGTCGGCGGCCTGCGAGGCGATCGTGCCGCGCACCTGGTTCGCGTCGTCGAAGAACGCGGTCTTGCCCTGGCTGTACAGCGTGCGCGCCTCGGGGCGGCCGATGTTGAGGCTGACCAGACCCTCGTCGACGAGCGACGTGATCCAGGTGAGCGCCTCCACGGCGCCCTTGTCGTTGACCGAGATCTCGTCGCCGTCGACGACCTTCGACCCGAACGTCTTGAGCCACGGGATGAAGTCCTTGATGGTCTCGGGCTTCGTCGCGAGAGCGTAGGGCACGATGTCGCCGCCGAGGCCCTTGACGGCCTTCAGCGCCTCCTCGAACTCGTCGACGGTCTTCGGGGTCTCGGTGATCCCGGCCTTCTCGAGGAGTGCGGTGTTCGAGATGAGGCCGATCGACCCGGTGTACCAGGGCAGGCCGTACTGCTTGTCGTCGACCTTTCCATTGGCGAGGGCGGCATCGGTGTATCCGCCGGCCTCGACGTACGGCGACAGGTCTTCGAGGACCCCGAGGCGGGCGAGCGACTGGATGTCGGCGATGTCGAGCTGGGCGGCGCCGGTCGTGGAGCCGTCGCGGGAACGCAGCAGGATCTGGTTGCGGTACTCCGCGAACGGATACGAGACGAGGTCGGCGGTGATGCCCTCGGCGTCGGTGAAGCCCGCGACCTCCTCTTCGATGAGAGCCTTCTGGGCGTCTTCGCCGTAGTTCCAGCTCGTGAAGGTGAAGTCTTCGAGGGCTTCGGGAGTGCTCGCGCCGGCGGGCTTGTCGGCGCCGCCGGCGCAGGCGCTGAGCGCCAGCACGGCGGCCATGCCGAGGCCGAGCGCGGCGGTGATGCGGGTCGAGCGCCGGCGCGCGGCGGGTCGACGGAGGTGGTCGGGCATGGGTGTTCCTTTCGAGGGTGCGGGACGTGCGGAGGGAGGTGCGGGGGACGGGTTAGCCTTTGATGGCCCCGGAGCTGAGGCCGGCGACGAAGTAGCGCTGGAGGGCCAGGAAGATGACGATGACGGGGATCGAGGCGATGAGCGAGGCGGCCATGAGTTCGGGCCACCGGTTGCTGAACTCGCTGAGGTAGGTGTTGACGAGTCCGGGCGGGAGAGTGCGCGTCGCCTCGCCCGAGAGCGTGAGGGCGAACACGAAGTCGTTCCAGCCGCGGATGAAGGCGAAGAGGCCGGCGGCGATCATGCCGGGCGCGATCAACGGCAGCAGGATGCGGTGGATGATCGTGCCCTGACCGGCGCCGTCGACCTTGGCGGCCTCGATGATCTCGTCGGGGATGTTGTCGAAGATGCCCTTCATCATCCAGACGCACAGCGGCAGCGTGAACGTGGTGAACGAGATCACGAGGGCGAGGTAGGAGTTGAGCAGCCCCATCGCGCTGAACAGTCCGTAGATGGTGATCAGCAGCAGGATCTGGGGGAAGAGCTGCGAGACGAGCAGCAGGAACATGAACGAGCGCCGGCCGCGATAGCGGAACTTCGAGAAGGAGTAGGCGCAGTACATGCCCACGAAGACGCTGCCCACGGCGGTGACCGATGCGACGAGCATGCTGTTGCCGAGGTAGTGCAGCAGTCGCCCGTCGGAGAAGATCGCCTCGAACGCGTCGAACGTGATGCTCGTCGGCAGGAAGTTCGGCGGGAAGGAGAACACCTCGTCGGGGGAGCGCAGGCTCGTCAGCACCATCCAGTAGATGGGCAGGAGCGCGAAGAGGGTGACGAGCGTGAGGGTGAGGCGTCGTCCCCACCGCACCGGGCGCGACTCGCCCGTCGGGTCGGTGCGACGTCGGCTGCGCGGTGCGCGCGCGTCCGCGGCATCCGTCATCGTGATCTCGGTCATCGTCTCCGCCGGGTTCGGGGATGTGAGGGTCTGGGACATCAGCTGTCGCTTTCCATTCGGCGCAGGTAGAGCAGGACGACGGGGAGCAGGATCAGCATCCAGAGCAGCCCGAGGGCGCCCGCCATGCCGAGGTCGAAGCCCTTGAACGCCGTCTCGTACACGGCCAGCGAGAAGGTCGTCGTCGCACCGGCGGGTCCACCGCCTGTGAGGACGTAGAGCAGATCGAACTGCTGGAAGTTCCAGATGAACTCCAGCAGCACGACGACGGATGCCACGGGCAGGAGGCCGGGCACCGTGATGTAGCGGAAGCGCTGCCAGGAGTTGGCCCCGTCGACGCGCGCCGCCTCGTAGGTGTCGCCCGGGAACGACTGCAGAGCGGCGAGGAGCATCACCATCATCCAGGGGAACGACGCCCACGTACGGGCGACGATCACGGCCGTCATCGCTCCTGCGCCGGAGTCGAGCCACCCGATGTTCTCGCCGATGGCCCCGAGGCTGCGGAGCACCCCGTTGAGGACGCCGTAGTTCGCGTCGAAGATCCAGAGCCACAGGAACGAGACCACGACGCCGGGCAGTACCCAGGGGAAGAGGAGCAGCGATCGCAGCACCGCGCGACCGCGCATGCGCTGGTTCAGGCCGAGCGCCGCGAGCAGGCCCACCGCGAAAGGGAGCACGGTGGCCGGGACGGCGAACGTCAGGGTGGTCAGCAGGAGCGGCCAGAACTGCCCGCTGAACGCCCTCGCGACGTTGTCGAGGCCGACGAACGTCTTGTCGGGGTAGAGGAGGTTGCTGTCGAAGAGGCCGTCGACGAGCGCGGCGACGAGCGGGTAGATCAGCACGGCCGCCAGAAGCGTCGCCGCGGGGGCGATCAGAAGCAGCGGGAAGAGGCTGCGCGTCGATCGCCGGGCTGCGGCGCGCGATGCGGAGCGCGGCGGGGCGATCAGGGGCGGTGCGACGGCCACGGGGTCCTCCTTGACGAGTGGGATGACGACTACGATATACGAAATGCGAAATGTGTCAAACCCTGCTTGAATGACAGCATCCGATCCGATCGGACCGACCGCAGAAGGAAGGCGTTCGATGGCCTCGTTCACGCACAGCCCGCTGGTCGTCGACACCAAGGCGACGCAGATCCGTCAGCGCCTGGCGCGCGCCATCATCGACGGCGAGCTCCTCCCCGACGACCGCCTCGTCCTCGACGAGCTCGCTCGCGAGATGGGTGTGAGCAAGATCCCGATCCGTGAGGCGCTGTCGAGCCTGGAGGGGGCGGGGCTCGTGGTGACCACGGCGCACTCGGGGCCGCGGGTCGCTCCGCTGCCCTTCCACGAGATCCGCGGAATATACCTGCTCCGCGAGAAGGTCGAGTCGCTCGCGATGCGCCTCGCGCTCGAGAACCTCGATGAGAACGTGATCGGCGAGCTGCGCGAGATCAACGAGACGATGCGGCGCGGCCTCGACTCCCCCGACGTCGTCGAGCTGTCCGACCTGAACGCGCGTTTCCACCTCGCGATCGCCCGCGCGTCGTCGTTCGACACGATCGTCGAATCCGTGGAGGACCTGCTGATCAAGGTCCGTCGCTACCGCGCCGTGATCAACGGCATGGCGGCGAACTGGCCCCGCGCGGTCGAAGAGCACGACGGCATCATCGCCGCCCTCGCCGACACGCTCGACGGCGGCGACGGAGAGCGGGCGGTCGAGAGCATCCGCAGCCACGTGCACACCCAGGGGATGCTGGAGTCGCTCGAGACGGGCGCGGTCGATGCCTGAGCACGCGTCGGGATTCGACGAGCTCTTCGCCGCGGTACCCGTGATGGCCATCCTCCGCGGCATGGGACCGGCGCGCACCCTGGAGCTGAGCCGGCTCGCCTGGTCGCTCGGCGTCACCTGCGTCGAGGTGCCGGTGCAGTCCGCCGCCGACCTCGAGACCCTCGGTGCGCTGGTCGAGGCCGCCGCCGAAGAGGGGCGCACCGTGGGAGCGGGAACGATCCTGGACGTCGAGGGGGTCGCCGACGCCGCCGACGCCGGGGCCCGCTTCACCGTGAGCCCCGGGTGGGATGCCGACGTCGCCCGCGCCTCGCTCGACGCCGGACTTCCCCACCTCCCCGGCGTCGGGAGCGGAACCGACGTGCATCAGGCGCGCCGCTTCGGGCTGCGCTGGGTGAAGGCCTTCCCGGCCGCCCAGCTGGGGGCCGAGTGGATCACCGCGATGAAGGCGCCGTTCCCCGACGTGTCGTTCGTCGCCACGGGCGGCATCACCATCGACAACGCCTCGACGTTCCTGCAGGCGGGCGCATCCGCCGTGGCGATCGGCTCGGCGCTGTCCGACACCGAGCGCGCGGCCGACCTCTTCCAGTCGACCGCCCGCTTCGCCGTGCGCTGACGAGCCGCCTCGGGAGGGCTCACCGCTCTCATCGATTCGACCGATAGCCTCGATCGAACGGATGCCGTCGGAAGGGCCAGCATGACTGACACGGGAAGCTTCGACGTCGCACCGTGGAGCCTCGCGCTCGAGGGGGTCGACACTGCACGGCTCGCGCACGAGGAATCGGTGTTCGGCCTGTCGAACGGACACGTCGGGTGGCGGGGCAATCTCGACGAGGGCGACCCGCGCGGCGTCGCCGGGAGCTACCTGAACGGGGTGTTCGAGGAGCATCCGATGCCCTATGCCGAAGACGGCTACGGGTACCCCGAGTCGGGCCAGACGGTCATCAACGTGCCGAACGGCCAGGTCATCCGGCTCACGGTCGACGACGAGCCGTTCGACATCGAGCACGGTGAGCTGGTTTCGCACCGCCGAGTGCTCGACTTCCGCGACGGAACCCTGCACCGCGAGGTGGAGTGGGTGTCGCCCGCGAATCGCCGCGCGCGCATCGAATCGACCCGCCTGGTCTCGTTCAGCCATCGGTCGATCGCCGCTGTGCGCTACCGCGTGCACGCCGTCGACGCCGCGATCACGGTCAGCGTGCAGTCGGAGGTGGTCCCGAACGAGCCGCTGCCGATCACCCACGACGACCCGCGCGTGCAGGAGCTGCTGCGTCGGCCGCTCGTCGGCGTCGACGCCACCGTGCTGCGCGGCACCGCCACCCTGGTCCACCGCACGCGCGAGAGCGGGCTCACCGTCGCCGTCAGCATGGACCACCAGGTCACCGCATCGGGATCGGCGGAGCCCTCCGTGACGACCGAGGCGGCGCACGACCTGGCGCGGACGACCGTGCGGGTGCGGCTCGCGCCCGGCGAGCACGTCGAGATCGTCAAGTTCGTCGGACACGAGTGGTCGGGCTCCACGACGGCATCCGCTCTGCGCGATCGCGCCGAGGTCGCCGTGTCCGACGCGAAGCGCGCCGGATGGGAGGGCATCGTCGCCGATCAGCGAGCGCGACTCGACGACTACTGGCGCTGCGCAGACGTCGAGGTCGACGGCGAACCCCGCCTGCAACAGGCGGTGCGATACGCGCTGTTCCAGGTGTTCCAGGCGTCGGTGCGCGCCGAACTCCGGTCGGTCCCCGGCAAGGGCCTGACCGGGTCGGGGTACGAGGGCCACACGTTCTGGGACTTCGAGACGTTCGTGCTGCCGGTGCTCACCTCGACGGCGCCGCACGCCGCCGAGCAGGCGCTGCGCTGGCGGCACTCCACGCTCGACCACGCCCGCGAGCGGGCGCGTCACCTCCACTTCGACGGCGCCGCCTTCCCCTGGCGCACGATCGACGGCCGCGAGAGCTCGGGGTACTGGCCGGCCAGCACGGCCGCCTTCCACGTCAACGCCGACATCGCGGGTGCGGTGCTGCACTACGTGCGGGCGACGGGCGATCAGGACTTCGAACGCGAGGCAGGACTCGAGATCCTCGTCGAGACGGCTCGCCTGTGGGCCTCGCTCGGGTTCTGGGACGAGGCGGGCGACTTCCACATCCACGGCGTCACGGGCCCCGACGAGTACTCGGCCATCGCGAACGACAACGTGTTCACCAACCTCTCGGCCCAGCGGAACCTCCGCGGTGCTGTGACCGCGGCGCGGCGGCATCCGGATGTCGCGCGCGTGCTGGGAGTGGACGAGGGCGAGATGGAGGTCTGGACGCGCGCGGCCGATCGGATGACCGTGCCGTTCGACGAGAAGCGGGGTGTGCATCCGCAGTCGGCCGGGTTCACCCACCAGGAGGTGTGGGACTTCGCGCACACGCGCGGCGACCAGTACCCGCTGCACGATCACTTCCCGTACTTCGATCTGTATCGCAAGCAGGTCGTGAAGCAGGCCGACCTCGTGCTCGCGCTCTTCATCTCCCACGAGGACTTCACCCTCGAGCAGAAGGAGCGCGCCTTCGCGTACTACGAAACCGTGACGGTGCGCGATTCGTCGCTGTCGTCGGCGGCGCAGGCGGTCGTCGCCGCCGAGGTCGGTCAGCTCGACCTGGCCTACGACTACCTCGCCGAGGCGGCGACCCTCGACCTCGACGACGTCCAGGGAGACACCGAGGAGGGGCTGCACATGGCGGCGCTCGCCGGGGTGTGGATCGCGATCACCGCCGGGTTCGGCGGCATGCGCGAGACCGAGCAGGGGATGCTGTTCGCCCCGCGCCTGCCCGCGCGGGTGCGGCGGCTGGCCTTCGGGGTGCGCGTCCACGGGCACACGCTCCGGGTCGAGGTCACCGAGACGAAGGCGACGTACGTCCTCAGCGACGGTCCTTCGGTCACGATCCGCCACTACGGCGACGAGGTCGCGCTCGAGGCGGGTGGGCCGGTGACCCTCGGCATCCCCGAGGCGCCCGCGGCCGGCCCGCGGCCGACGCAGCCGCCGGGTCGCGAGCCGCGCCCCGCGGCCGAGGCCTTCCGCGTTTGAGGCGCGCGCTCGCACGGCGTGCGGCCCTCGGCGTGAGAAGTCACGACGCGCGGTTTCGGCGCAGTTGCGGGCTTTTCAACCCCATCGTCCCGCAGATGCGGTAGTTTCGCTGCTATGCAGACGTACCGCATCGCGCGAGCCGCGCAGTTGCTCGGGGTGAGCGACGACACCGTCCGACGCTGGATCGACCAGGGGATCCTGCCCACGACGGATGCCGTGCCGGCCGAGATCCCGGGCGACGCGCTGGCCGCGCGGGCCGTCGCCCTCGCGGACGAGGCGACCGCCGCCGACGACCTGCGCACCAGCGCCCGCAACCGGTTCGTGGGCATCGTGACCCGGGTGCAGATCGACGGGCTCATGGCGCAGGTCGACCTGCAGTCGGGCCCGCATCGGGTGGTCTCGCTCATGTCGGCCGAGGCCGCGCGCGACCTGCGACTCGAGGTCGGCTCGCTCGCGACGGCATCCGTCAAGGCGACCCAGGTCGTCGTCGAGATCGCGAGGGGCTGACATGGCTCGCGCCGTCCGCCGCTCCGCGGTCGCGCTGCTGGCGGCATCCGTCCTCGCCCTCGCCGGGTGCGCCTCAGCACCCGCCCCGTCGTCGGCGCCCACGGGAGCCGACGCGACGGGCGACCCGAGCGGCGAGATCACGGTCTACGCCGCCGCGTCGCTGGCCGGCGCTTTCGATGCCATCGCGGAGCAGTTCACCGCCGAGCATCCGGGGGTGACCGTGCGTCCGGTGTACGACGGCTCGTCGACGCTGGTCACGCAGATCCTCGAGGGTGCGCCGGCCGACGTGTTCGCCTCGGCCGACGAGGCGAACATGCAGAAGGCGCTGGATGCTGCGCCCGACCCGGCCCTGTTCGCCTCGAACACGCTCGTCATCGCCGTGCCCGCAGGCGATCCCGCGGGCGTCGAGTCGCTCGCCGACCTCGCCGACGTCACCACGGTGCTCTGCGCTCCGGAGGTGCCCTGCGGCGCGGCATCCGACGAACTCCTCTCCACCGCCGGTGTCGACGTGGACGCCGCGAGCCTCGAGCAGAACGTGACGGCCGTGCTGACCAAGGTCGCAGCGAACGAGGCCGACGCGGGACTCGTCTACGCGACCGACGTCATCGGGCGCGACGATGTCGAGGCGATCGTTGCCGAGGGCGCCGACGAGGTCGTCAACCGGTACCCGATCGCGACTCTCACCGATTCCCGCAATCCGGCTGCCGCCGACGCCTTCGTCGCCTTCGTGCTGTCGAGCGCGGGGCAGGCGATCCTGTCGGACTTCGGCTTCGGAGCGCCGTGAAGCGGGCCGACGGACGCGGGTACGCGCCGCGCGCGCTCGCCGTCCCCGCGCTGATCGGCCTGGGCTTCCTGCTTCTGCCGCTGACGGCCCTCGTCGCGCGGGTCGACTGGTCGACGTTCCTGGCCGATGTCACGTCGGATGCGGCGCTCGCCGCCCTGGGACTGTCGCTCGGCACGGGCCTGGTCGCCACCCTGCTGTGCATCGCCGTGGGGGTGCCGCTCGCGCTCTTCATCGCACGCTGCGGGCCGCGTCCGGCGGCGGTGCTCCGGGCGGCGGTCACCGTTCCGCTCGTGCTCCCGCCTATGGTCGGCGGTGTGGCGCTGCTGTACCTGTTCGGTCGGGCGGGGTGGCTCGGCGGCCTCGGGCTGTCGTTCAGCACACCGGCGGTCGTGCTCGCCCAGACCTTCGTGGCCCTGCCGTTCCTGGTGCTGGCCGTCGAGGGGGCCGTGCGCACCTCCGGGGTCGACTTCGAGCGCGCCGCGGCCGCGCTGGGGGCGAGCCGCTGGACGATCCTCCGCCGCATCACCGTGCCGCTCGCCGCGCCGGGAATCGTCGCCGGGGTGGTGCTGTGCTTCGCGCGGGCGATCGGCGAGTTCGGTGCGACGGCTCTGTTCGCCGGCAACCGGCCCGGCGTCACCCAGACCATGCCGTTGGCGATCTACACCGCCTTCAACGGCGCCGGTGTCACGCAGGGGGCGGCCGTCGCGCTCGCGCTTCTGCTGCTCGCGACCGCCATCGCCGTGCTGCTGCTGGTGCGCGGCTGGCGACCGGGGGCGGCGCGGTGAGCGGCCTGCGCGCGCATGTCGTCGTCGCGCGTGAGCACTTCGCGGTCGACGCCTCGCTCGAGGTGGCGCCCGGCGAGACCGTCGCGGTGATGGGGCCGAGCGGCGCGGGCAAGTCCACGCTGCTGCAGGCGCTCGCCGGGCTCGAGCCGCTGACGGCAGGCGAGATCGCGGTCGGGGGGCGCGTCGTCGACCGTGTCGCGCCCCGAGTGAAGACCGATCCGATGAAGCGCGGCGTCGTGCTGCTCGGTCAGGATGCGCGGCTGTTCCCGCACCTGTCCGTGCGAGAGAACGTCGCGTTCGGACCTCGGGCCTCGGGAGTCGGGGCGCGCACGGCGCGTGACTCCGCGGACGAGTGGCTGATGCGTGTCGGCTTGCCGGGCGCGGGGGATCGGATGCCGCGCGAGCTCTCCGGCGGCGAAGGGCAGCGTGTGGCCGTGGCGCGCGCGCTCGCGGCCTCTCCGCAGGTCGTGCTGCTCGATGAGCCGCTCGTCGCCCTCGATCCGGAGACCGCGGGAGAGATCCGGCGGATGCTGCGCGACCAGCTCGCCGGCACCACCACGGTCGCGGTCACCCACGATGCGGCCGATGCCGTGGCGCTGGCCGATCGGCTGATCGTGCTGGAGTCGGGTCGAGTGACGCAGAGCGGCCGGGTGCGCGAGGTGCTCGCGGCGCCGGCATCCGGCTTCGTCGCCTCGATCGCCGGGGTCAATCGCCTGATCGGGGTCGCGAGTGACGGCGGCTGGCGGAGCGGCGAGCTGCGGCTGACGCCTGCGATCGGGGCTCCGCGGGCGCGGGACGGTGCGCGCCTTGCGGCGGTCTTCCGCCCGCAGGAGGTGCGGATCGTCGACCCTGCATCGTCGGATGCCGACACCTGGCGCACCCGGATCGCACGCCTCGAGGCGACGCTCGCCGGGGTGCGGGTGCACACCGAGGTGTGCGAGGTCGACGTGTCGCTGGCCGATGCGGCGGGTCTCGCGCCTGGCGATCCGGTGCAGCTGCGCATCGACCCGGCTGTCGTGCGCTTCGTCGCCGTGCGCTAGAGATGCCTTGTCGGATCCATTCGCTGATGCAGGATGCGAACGACATCCACGGAATGCTCGGATTCGGTATAGAACAAGAGATGACTGCCGATGCGATAACGGCGGTACCCTTCGCGGATCTCATCGCACGCGTGCCCGCGGTCTGGGTCCGCAGCTATCCGCTCGATAGCTGCTCGAAGCTCGTTGACGTACACCTCGGCTTGTTCGGCGTTCCAGCGCTGTTCGGTGAAGTCCCAGATCCCGGAAAGGTCGCGCTGGGCCGCCGGGGTGAGCCGGTACGACTTCACAGCTTCTTCGACGCGATGAATGCGTCGAAGTCGAACGGCTCCGCCTCGCCGCTGTTCTCTCCGGCGATGAGCGAAGCGCGCAGGGCAGCCAACTGAGTCTCCTGATCTTCCAGCAATCGGAGCCCCGCTCGAACGACTTCGCTCGCGGAGCGGTATCGCCCGGACGCGACCTCCCGGGAGAGGAAGCCGGAGAAGTGCTCGTCCAAACTGATCGACGTGTTCTGAGCCATGCTATGAGTTTACCAACAATTGGTACTTCGGATCAGGCTGATTCCCGCCCGCACGGTCCCCGCCTTCGACCCGCGGGTTAGTCTCGGAGGATGACGGGGAGCGAGGGGACGCGATGACGGCCGTGCCGGTTGTCATCGGCGTCCGAGCGCCCGACGCCGCTCCTCCACCGGGAACCGCGACCACTCCCGACGGCCTCGTCGACACCCACGGCCGCGTGCACCGCGACCTGCGCATCTCGCTGACCGACCGGTGCTCGCTGCGCTGCACCTATTGCATGCCCGAGCAGGGCAACGAGTGGCTGGCGCGCACCAGCATCCTCTCCACCGATGAGATCGTCGAGGTCGCCGAGGTCGCGGCACGCCTCGGCATCCGCACGTTCCGACTCACCGGCGGAGAGCCGCTGCTGCGCGCCGACATCGTCGACGTCGTGCGCCGGATCGCCCGCATCGAGGCCAAGGACGGGCCGGTCGAGGTCGCGATGACGACCAACGGCATCGGCCTCGCCGCGAAGCTGCCTGCGCTGATCGATGCCGGTCTCACCCGGCTCAACATCAGCATCGACACCGTCGACCGCCAGCGCTTCGCCGACCTCACCCGACGCGACCGCCTCGACGACGTCTTCGAGGGCATCGCCGCGGCGGCGGCATCCGACCTCCGTCCTCTCAAGCTCAACGCCGTGGCGATGCGGGGCGTGAACGACGACGAGCTCGCCGATCTCGTGGCGTTCGCGATGGAGGTCGGGGCCCAGCTGCGCTTCATCGAGCAGATGCCGCTGGATGCCGGACACACCTGGGACCGCGCGACCATGGTCACCCGCGAGGAGATCCTCGCGGCGCTGGGGGAGCGGTGGCGGCTCGACCCCGTGCCCGGTCGCGGCGGGGCGCCCGCCGAGAAGTGGCGGATCGACGGGGGCCCGCACGAGGTCGGAGTGATCGCGTCGGTGACCGCTCCATTCTGCGGGGCCTGCGACCGGCTGCGGCTCACGGCCGACGGACAGCTGCGCAACTGCCTGTTCTCGAACACCGAGTACGACCTGATCGGGGTGATGCGGGCGGAGGGATCCGTGCCCGGACAGCGTGCCGACACCATAGCGGGGATGCTGCGCTCCTGCGTGCACGGCAAACTGCCCGGCCACGCGATCGACGACCCGACGTTCCTGCAGCCGGCGCGCGGCATGAACGCGATCGGCGGCTGACGGCCTTCCGCCCGGATACCTCGGAGCGGCCGCCTCAGTCGGAGCTGACGGGGATGTGCGCGGCGAGCGCCGCGGCGGAGGCGTAGTCCGGCTGTGCGCCGACCCCGCCGGCGCCGCGAGTGGATGCCGTGCCGCACGCGACCGCGAAAGCGATGGCCTCATCGCCCGGCATGCCCGACAGGCGCGCGGTGAGGTAGCCCGCCGCCAGGGTGTCGCCCGCGCCGACCGTGTCGACGAGCGGTCCGTCGACCGGCGGCACCGCCGCGCGGACGCGCTCGGTGCGACCGTCGACCCGCCGCGCGGCGTAAGCGCCTTCACTCCCGAGCTTCGCGACGACGGTCGCGCCATCGGGCATGCGGTCGAGCAGGTGATCGACCGCCGCGTCGATGTCCGCCGCACCGGTGATACCCGTCAGCTCCTCCTCGTTGCCGAAGAAGACGTCGGCGTGCGGCATCAGATCGAGGATGCCGCAGTCCCACTCCTCGGCCGGGTCGAAGTTGCCGTCGAGCGAGGTGGTGAGCCCCGCCGTCCGCGCGGCGCGGAACAGCGCGGGCGCGTCGGCGTGAAGCGCGTGCTGCAGGAAGTAGCTGCCCACGTGCAGATGCGCGGCGCCGGCCAGGTCGGCGGCGGTGACGTCGGCGGCGCGCACCGTGCCGATCGATCCCATCGACGTGAGGATCGCGCGGTCGCCGTCGGGACGCGTGAGATGGGTGGACGCCCCGGTCGGCAGCGAGTCGTCGACGCGCACACCCGCCGTGTCGACACGGCGCCGCGCGAGCTCGTCGTCGAGGAAGCGACCGAACGTGTCATCCGCCCGCACGCTGATCAGCCGGGTGTCGACACCGAGCGCGGCCGCGCCACACGCCGTGATCGCCGAGGAGCTGCCCATGGTGAGCGTCGTCCGCGGCACGATCTGCTCGTACTGGCCGAAACGGATCTCGTCGTCGACGTCGATGATCAGGTCGACGCACAGCTCGCCCACGACGAGCAGTCGACCTACGGATGCTGCGGCAGCAGCCATTCGCACCACACCCTCTCCTGCTCGGCCCCGCCTCGGGCTGCGGGATCATGCCGACGACTCCAGTCTGCCGCCGCGGCGCGGGCGGCCGCCAACGCGCGCTGCGTCTTCTCGGCGCCCCGGTCGGAGCCGTGGATGCTGATGAGCGTCCAGGGCTCGGGCGCAGCATCCGCTCCGTTCACGACGGTCTGCCGCACCGGCGTCGACATCGCGATGACGTCGCCGGGCGCGAGCGCGAGGGCATGGGCGACGGCATCCGCCACCGAGGCGAGGAGCGCCCGTTCGTCGGGGTGCGCCGCCGTGGCGACCGTGATGACCGGCATCAGTCGGTGACGAGGACCGAGCGGTTCAGGAAGGGGGGCGTGTCGGGGTTGCGCCCGCGGAGGGCGGCGAGGTCGACGGCGAGGCGGTGCACGAGAGGCAGGTTCGCCTGCGGGTCGAGGTCGTTCACGTAGACGGTGGCACCGGTCGAGCGCACGTCGTCGGCGACGACATCGGGCGCCTCGCCCAGGAACCAGACCAGGGTGTTCGGACCGGCGCACGAGATGGGGCCGTGCTGGTACTCCCACATGGAGTAGGCCTCGGTCCAGAAGCCGGCGGATTCGCGGACTTTGAGCGCGGCCTCCTGCGCGAGGCCGTTCGTCCAGCGGTGGCCGAGGAAGACGACGTGCTGCACCTCGGCGGGGTCGACGGGCAGGGCGGCCGCCAGGGCGGTGCGCGCGTCGTCGACGAGGGTGTCGGGCACCTGGCCGATCGAGGCGCGCAGCGCGGTGAGGCCGGTGGTCGCGAACCGGGTCTGCACGACCGACACCTCGTCGGCGAACCCGAGGTGCACGGTGCGCTCGGCGCACAGGCGGCCGAGCTCGGTGTCGGTGTCGCCGAGGATCGCGGTGATGCGGTGGGTGCCCTGGTAGCGCTCGACCAGCTCGACGACGTCGGCCGTGGTACCCGAGCGCGAGATGACGACGATGTGCTCGTCGTCGTCGATCCAGTCGAGTTCGCTGGGGATGGCTGCACGCGTGCGCCCGAGCCCGGCGTCGTTGCGCAGGTAGGCGTAGGCGTCGCCGACGTAGTAGGAGGTGCCGCAGCCCACGACGAGCACCTTCTCGCCGTCGGCGGGAAGAAGCGTGCGATGACGTTCGTCGAGGTCGAGCGCCTGCTGCCAGATCTCGGGCTGACTGGTGAGCTCCGCCCGCGTGATCGCGCCGGATGCGACGTTCTTGTCGTTCATCTCGATGGTCCTTCGACTGTCTTCGCCGCCGCGCATGTGGCGGCGATCTGTGCAGATTCAATCAGAAATGAGCATGGAATGAAAGTTCTTGACGGATTCCGCCGATTGTTGAATACTGCATCAGCAAGGGCGCCACGCAGCATCGAGGCTGGGGCGCGATCATCACGAGAAGGAGATCCAAGCGTGAGAATCAAGAATCAGCGCCTCGCCGGCATCGTCGGGCTCGGCGCCGCAAGCGCACTGGTGCTCTCCGGTTGCGCCGGCTTCGGGGGCGGCGGCGGCTCGAACGACGGGGGCGGCGACGACACCCTCACCTTCACCACGTGGGGCAGCGAGTCCGAGGAAGCCACGTTCAAAGACCTCATCAAGCAGTTCGAGTCCGAGCACGACGGCGCCAAGATCAAGCTCAACGTCGTGCCCTACGACCAGATGTTCTCGAACATCGACGCACAGCTGTCGTCGGGCAAGGCGCCCGATCTGTTCCGCGTCGACTACGGCAACCTCGGCGTCTACTCCAGCCAGGGACAGCTGCTCGACCTGAGCGACTACTTCTCCGACGACGAGAGCTCGGAGTTCACCCCCGCGATGTGGGAGGCGGTCTCGTTCGACGGCGCCCCCTACGGCGTTCCGCACCAGACCGACGTCTCGGCGCTGCTGGTCAACACGCAGATGCTGACGGATGCCGGCGTCGACGTCGCCTCCCTGCCGACCACACAGGACGACGCGTGGACGTGGGACGAGTTCGCCGACGTGGCCGCCCAGCTCAAGTCGGCGCTGCCCGCCGACAAGTACCCCTTCGCCTACAACTGGCAGCTCGGCGGCGCGCCGCGCTGGCTGAGCTGGCTGTTCCAGGCGAACGGCACCTTCCTCGACGGCACCTCGGCGACGATCGACTCGCCCGAGGGCGAGAAGGCCCTCGACTTCACGAAGAGCTTCTTCGAGAACCAGTGGGTGCCGCCGACGAGCTCGACCAAGGGCACCGTCTACGCCGACAACCTCTTCACCGAGGGCACGGTCGCCATGGCGTTCGCCGGATCGTTCCTCGTTCCCGACATCGACTCGCTCGCGAAGTTCGACTGGACGGCCATTCCGATGCCGCGCGACGAGCGCGGTGCGACCGACCTCGGCGGCAACGCCCTGGTCGCCACGAAGGACACGAAGAACCCCGAGCTGGCCGCCGAGTTCCTGAAGTTCATGGTCTCGGCCGACGCGATGAGCGAGTTCTGCGCCAACACCAACGAGCTCCCCACGCGCACCGACCTCGAGGGCGACGCCGTCACCTTCAAGGTGCGCCCCGACGTGATGCCGGTGTTCGTCGACCAGGCGGCCACGATCGAGCCGGGCGACGTGAAGCAGCTGACCTCGCCGGCCATGGCCGCGATCAACACCGCGCTCCAGGACCAGCTCGAGGCCGCGTTCATCGGCGGACAATCGACGAAGGACACGCTGAGCAAGTTGTCGGCCGCCATCGAGGAAGCCGCACAGTAATGACCGCTCTCTCCACCCGCGACCGGGCCGGCGCCGCAGCGCCGACCCGGCCGCGGGCGGGGCAGCGGGCCGCCCGCCTGCGGGAGTCTCTCGTCGGCTGGGGGTTCGCCGCTCCGAACCTCGTCCTGATGTCGCTGTTCCTGTTCGTCCCGATCATCTGGGCGACTATCCTCTCCTTCCAGGAGACGAAGGGCTTCGGCGATCCGGAGTGGGTCGGGCTCGACAACTACGCGAACCTCGTGACCGACCCGGTGTTCTGGCAGAGCCTGCTGAACACCGTGCTCTTCACCGTGGTCACCGTGCCGATCGAGCTCGCCGGAGGTCTCGGCCTCGCCGTGCTGCTCAACTCCGTGCTCCCCGCGCGCGGGCTCTTCCGCACGGCGATCGTGCTGCCCATGGTCATCTCCGGCGTCGCATCCGGAATGATCGCGGTGATCATGTTCTACGAGTCCAACGGTCTGGTGAACAAGATCCTCCAGGCGATCGGACTGCCCTCGATCGGATGGCAGTCGGAGGGCACGCCGGCGATGATCTCGGTGATCATCGCGGCGATCTGGCTGCGGCTCGGCTTCAACATGATCATCTACCTCGCCGGCCTCCAGTCGATCTCGCCCGAGCTCTACGAGGCCGCCCGCATCGACGGCGCCAGCCGCTGGCAGCAGTTCCGGTCGGTGACCGTGCCGCTCGTCGGCCCCTCGACGTTCTTCCTGCTCATCATGAACGTGATCGCGTCGTTCCAGGTGTTCGACCTGATCTTCGTGATGACCGGCGGCGGACCGGGCAACGCGACCTCGGTGCTGGTGACCTACGCCTATCGCAACGGCTTCCAGATCAGGGAGCAGGGATACGGTGCCGCGATCGGCATCGTCATCCTCATCATCACGCTCATCTTCACCTACATCCAGTGGAAGACGAGCCGCACGAGAGACCTGGCGGAGTAGGGACGGATCATGGCCGAAACCACCACAGTCGTCCAGATCGCGGATGCCGCGATCCTCGGCGAACGCGGCGCGCAGCGGGTGCAGCGCCGCCGCCGCAAGAGCGCCACCGGGCGCAAGGGCATCGTCTGGCGCACCCTGATCGCGGCGGTCGTCTCGCTCGCCGTCGTGTTCCCCCTCTACTGGATGCTGGTCGTGGCGTTCTCGCCCCGCGGCGAGGTGTTCGAGCCCGGACTCCGTCTGTGGCCGAGCACCTTCACGCTCGAGAACTTCACCAAGGTGTTCGACCGCGTCCCCGTCGTCGACTGGTTCGGCAACTCGGTCGTGATCGGCGCGATCGTCACCGCGCTCACCGTGTTCGTGAACCTTCTCGCGGGGTACGCCTTCGCGCGGCTGCGCTTCGGCGGGCGCAATGCGGTGTTCATCCTGGCGCTCGCCACGATGATGATCCCGGTGCAGGCGATCATGGTCGCGCAGTTCAAGCTCGTCTCCGCCCTGGGCATCTTCGGCACGTACTGGGGCGTGATCCTGCCCGGGGCCGCGGCCGCCTTCGGCATCTTCCTCGCGCGGCAGTTCTTCATCGGCATCCCCGACGAGATCATCGAGGCGGCGCGCATCGACGGCGCGGGGCACATGCGCATCTTCCTGCAGGTCGTGCTGCCGCTCTGCAAGCCGCTGATCGCCGTGCTCACCCTGCTCACGCTCATGGGAAGCTGGAACGACTTCGCCTGGCCGTTGATCGCCCTGAACGACAACGCCCTCTTCACCCTCCCGATCGGACTGCTCTATCTCAAGAATCAGACGTCGCCCGACTACAACGCGATCATGGCCCTCGCGCTGATCTCGGTGCTGCCGATGGTGCTGCTGTTCATCTTCTTCCAGCGCTACTTCGTGCAGGGCTTCGCCCGGAGCGGCATCAAATGAGCCTCACGTACCTCTGTTCGCTGCCTCTGCCCGACGCCTGGTTCGACGAGCTGCGAGAGCGGATGCCGGGCGTCGCCGTGCACCGGACGACGCTCGACGCGCCGCCCTCCGCCGAACTGCTGGCCGAGGTCGATCTGCTGCACACCAGCGAGTGGCTGCCCGCGGCGTCCGACATGCCGAAGCTGCGGCTCGTGCAGCTCGACACCTCGGGCGTCGACCACGTGCGCGGCTCGTCGCTGTGGGAGAGCGGCGTGCCGATCGCGACGCTCGGCGGCATCGCCCCGGTGCCCATGGCCGAGTATGCGCTGATGTCGATCCTCGAGCTCGCGCACCGGATGCCGCTCATCGAGCGCCACCGCGCCGACCGCACCTGGCCGACCAACGCCGAGCGTCTCGCCTCGCTCACGCCGCGGCAGCTGTCGGGCGCGACCGTCGGCATCATCGGCTACGGCCGGATCGGCCGCGAGATCTCGCGTCTCGCCAGCGCGTTCGGGATGCATGTCCTCGGGGTCAGCCGCTCCGGCGCGCGTGTCGCGACGGCCGAGAAGTTCGACACCGGGCGCCAGGCGATCGCCGACGACCCGGCGGATCTCTTCCCGATCGACCGCCTCGACGACGTGCTGCGACGCAGCGAGTACCTCGTGGTCGTGGTGCCGCTGACCGAGCTCACCCGCGGGCTGATCGGGCCGGCGCAGCTCGATCTGCTCCCTCCCGGCGCCTGCGTGGTCAACATCGCCCGCGGCGGCATCGTCGACGAGGCGGCTCTGCTCGAAAGGCTGCGGGACGGCCGCGTGGGCGGCGTCGCCCTCGACGTCTTCGACGAGGAGCCGCTGAGCCCCGACGCAGTCTGGTGGCGTGAGCCCGGCGCGCTGATCACCCCCCACGTCGCGGGCCTCGCCCCGCAGTATCATGCACAGACACTCGACCTCGTCGTCGAGAATCTGACCCGACTGGCCGAGAACCGGCCCCTGGTGAATGAGGTGGACCGTGCAGCCGGTTACTGAGCCCCTGATCGGGCCGAAGCGTCAGCGCGAGCTGCTCAACTACATCCGCACCTACGGCGCCGGGTCGGTCAGCGAGATGGCGAAACTGCTCGGGGTCAGCACCTCGACCGTGCGCCGCGACCTCAACGAGCTGCAGGACAAGAAGCTCGTCGAGCGCGTGCACGGCGGCGCCGCCCAGGTCGACGACGACGTCGAGCCGCTGCGCCCGCAGCGCGAGGTCGCCTACGCCGACGAGAAGCAGCGCATCGGCCGGGCAGCCGCGGCGCACATCACGCCGAACTCGACGGTGCTCATCACCGGCGGCACGACGACCGAGGCGATGCTGCCGTTCCTCGGCGGCATCCCCGGGCTCACCGTGCTCACCAACAGCCTCAGCGTCGTCAGCCGGCTGTCGCAGTTCCCCGACATCGACATCATCGTGCTGGGCGGGCTGCTGCGTCGCTCCGAGATGAGCCTCCTCGGCCACCTCACCATCGCCGGCCTCGACGAGTTCGGCATCGACCGGGCGTTCACGGGGGCGTTCGGTGTCGACCCCGAGATGGGCGTCACCGGGACGAACCTCTCCGAGACGCAGACAGACCGTTCTCTGGCGTCGTCGGCGCGCGAGCTCATCGTGCTCGCCGACCACTCCAAGCTGGCGCGGCGGGGACCGGCGCGCCTCGTTCCGACCGACGGGATCTCGCGGCTCATCGTCGACGACGGGGCGGATGCCGAGCTGCTCGAGCGCCTGCGCACCGCGGGGGTGACTGTCGAGACATGCTGATCCCGCCCGCTCTGGCGGCGGTGGGTCTGGGCGCGAGCCTGCCCTCGATCGCGGCCTTCAACGTCATCTCCCTCGAATACGCCGAGGGGATCGTCGACGGCGCCGAACGCGCCGGACGCCCCGTTCTGCTCTCGATCAGCCACAACGCGGTGCGCTTCCACGGCGCCCTCTCGCCGATCGCCGCCGCCTGCCGCGCGCTCGCCGACGCGGCATCCGTTCCCGTGATGCTGCACCTCGACCACTGCGAATCCGAAGAGCTCGTGCTCGAGGCGGGCGACCTCGGCTTCGCCTCGGCCATGTACGACGCCTCGACCCTCGCCTACGACGACAACGTCGCAGCCACCGCGCGCGTCGCCACCCGGGGGCACGAGCGGGGGCTGTGGATCGAGGCCGAGCTCGGCGAGATCGGCGGCAAAGACGGCGCTCATGCGCCCGGTGTGCGCACCGACCCCGCCGAGGCCGCGGCGTTCGTCGCCGCGACGGGCGTCGACGCGCTCGCCGTGGCGGTCGGTTCGTCGCACGCGATGACGACGCGCGACGCCGAGCTCGACATCGAGCTGATCGCGCGCCTGTCGGATGCCGTGCCGGTGCCGCTGGTGCTGCACGGTTCGTCGGGCGTCGGCGACACCGGCATCCGCGCGGCCGTGGCGGCCGGCATCCGCAAGGTCAACGTCGGCACGCAACTCTCGATCGCCTACACCGGCGCCCTGCGCGCCGAGCTGGGCGATCGCGTCGACCCGCGCCGCGCTCTGACGGCCGCCCGCGAAGCCGTCGCCACCGAGGTCGCGCACCTGCTCGACGTCATCTCGAACCCGTCACCCGACCTCCGCTGATCCGGAGAAGGAGGAAACCATGTCTGCAACCGTCCAGGGCCCGTCGTCGCACGACGGCGAACCCAGCGCCGCCGCGCTGCTGGAGGCCGGCGACATCGTCGGGCTCATGCGCGCGTGCCACGATCGCCGCCTCGAGCGCGAAGGCATCCCGATGGTGCTCGGCCTCGCCGACGAGCGCGGTCCGATCCCGGTCGCCGGGTCGGCGGCGCAGCGCGCCGAGGGGACTGCCTTCCTCGCCGTGCTCGACCGCTACCGCGAGGCGCTCGTGCCGTTCGCGCGCGTCGACGACGAGGGTGCCGTCATCACCGCGATGCAGGTGCTCGCGTACACCCACTTCGCGCCCGGTGCCGAGCCTCTCGCCGCGACGCCCGAGATCGCGGAATCCGATTCCGCCTCGGCATCCGATCCGGCCGCTCCCGCGGCATCCGATCCGATCGATCCCGTCCTCACCGGGGAAGGAACCCTCTCATGACGCAGCCCTCTTTCGACGCGCAGCGCGAGCAGCTCGCCAACGGCCACTTCATCCGCGTCGTCAACTATCACTCGACGCCGCGCGGGGCTCGGGCCGAGCTCGAGAAGGAACTGGCGGGGTTCGCGCGGGACTACGCGCCGGTGACGCTCGACGATCTCGACCGGCTGTTCGACACGGGAACGTGGCACAAGGACAAGCCGGGACTCATCCCGGTGTTCTACGAGGGATACCGCAACTCGATCTCGGTCGCCGCACCGCTGTGCGACCAGTACGGGCTGACCGGATGGTTCCCCATCGCCACCTCGTTCGTCGACTGCGACCCCGAGCACCAGGAGGCCTTCGCCCGCGCCCACTGGATCTCGCTGGTCGAGGAGGACACCAAGGGCGGCCGCATCGCCATGAGCTGGGACGAGGTCGCGGAAGTCTCGAAGAAACACGTCGTCTTCCCGCACACCGCGCACCACGAGGGGTTCGACACCGTGCTCTCCGATGAGGACATCCGCCGCGAGGTGGTCGAGTCGAAGGCGGCCCTCGAGGCCGTGACCGGTCAGGAGGCGCCCGCGTTCGTGTGGCTGCACGGCTCGTCGTACGGCCAGAGCCCGCGCCACGACCGGGCGGTGAAGGACGCCGGATACCGCTATCAGTTCGCGAACACCATGATCCACCGCGTGAACTGAGGCGCTGCGCCGCGCCGCAACGTCGCAGAACAGCACGTACTTCGCAGAGTCTCGGCCTATCTCTGCGAAGTCCGTGTCGTTCTGCGAGCTTCGTGCACGGCGACCCTTCCTGCACGGATCGCGCATTCGGCCGGTTGTCTGCATCGACCGGATGCCGGGTACCGCAGCACCGCGACCGCCTGGCATCCTCGCGGGATGCCTTCACGCGACAAACCCGACATCTCTGTGGTCGTGCGCCGGAACGGAGGCGTCGCCCTGGTGCGTGCCGTCGCAGATAGAGGTCATCGCCGTGCAGAGTTCGCCGCGGCGATCGCCGGCGGACGGCTCGTCCGTGTACGCCGCGGCTGGGTCGCCCTGCCCGACGCCGACCCGATGCTGGTCGCCGCCGCGCGCCAAGGCGTCGTGCTCTCCTGCGTCACCCAAGCCCGCAGACTCGGCCTCTGGGTGCATGACCGCAACCCCGGAGTGCACGCCGCGGTCAGCCCGGGCGGGGCGGGAGGCAAGCCCGACAGCATCCGCGTGCACTGGGCGAAGCCCCTGATCCCACGCGCGCCCGGAGTGCTCACCGATCCGATCGAGAACGTGCTCGCCCTCGTCGCCGAGTGCGAGCCCTTCGAACGTGCGCTCGCGACCTGGGAGTCGGCGCTCAACAAGGGGCTCGTCGAGCGGCAGGTGCTGCAGAACCTGCCGCTCCGCGCGAACGCACGTCGGCTGCTCGACGAGGCGTCCCCTTCGCGGATGCCGGGCTCGAGACCTACCTGCGGGTGCGGCTGCGGTGGCTGCGGCTTCCCATCCGCGTGCAGATCTGGATCGCGGGCCATCGGGTGGATGCCCTGATCGGCGATCGCATCGTTCTGCAGATCGACGGTGCGCACCACGTCGGCGCGCAGCGGTCGGAAGACATCCGCCACGACGCGGCGCTGAAGCTCATGGGGTTCCACGTGATCCGGGTCAGCTACACGCAGATGATGGACGAGTGGCCGATGGTGCAAGACCTCGTCATGCGCGCCGTGGCGCAGGGGCTGCATCGGGCGTGATCCGCGCATGCACAACTTCGCAGAACAGCACGAACTTCGCAGAGAATCGCGCGATTCGTCCGAAGTTCGTGCTGTTCTCCGAGGATTCGTCGCGGCGCGCGTCAGTCGCGGATGCCGAGATGGCGGATGCTGCCGCCGAGGTCGCGCCAGGTGAGCTCGGTCGTGCCGCCGTCGCGCGTCGAGTGCGCGGCGCGGGCCGTGCCCTCGACCAGGTCGGAGACACCGCGGGCGCGCAGCAGTTCCTGGGCGCCCGGGTCGCCGACGACGGGGATGCGGTCGACTTCGTGCCCCGCGCGACCGGGGTAGTCCTCGCCCCGGGACTCGACGACTGCTCCCGTCCCGTCTGTGTGCTCGACATGAGCGTGGAGGACGCCGTCGCGGTGCGTCAGGCGGAAGCGACGAACGGATGCCGCCGCCTCGGCGTCGCGCCGCTGGAACCCCGGCCCCGCGGACCAGTACCAGCTCTCGAGCACGCCTTCCGCCGTGAGCGCCAGCACCTCCAGGTGGTCAGGCCCGAGGGGCGACTGCACGATCTGGGCGTCGAGGTACCGGGCCCCGGAGGCGAACGCTAGCCCCGCGCTCCACTGCCCGGGCGGCACGTCCGGGGTGGCCGGCGGGTCGTCCTCGTGGTCGGCGTTGAACCAGTACACCCAGAGGCCGTCGACCGCATCGCAGGCCACGAGCTCGAGGTTCCCGCGCGCTCCGTAGACGCCCTGGGCGAGGGAGACAGGTCCGGCGGTGGCGTGATCCGGGCCCACGATGCTGATCTCTGAATGCATTTGCTTATTCTTGCTCATTTGTGGGTGTTTGTGACAGCATTGCTTTCACGACCTTTCGAAGGAGAACCATGAGAATCGCCCGAGTCCTCGTCGACGGCCGGCCGCGCATCGTCATCACGGATGCCGGACAGTCCCGGCTCGCGCCGGAGTCGCACGCCGACGACGCCCTCGCCGCCCTCGAGAGCGGGCGGTCCGGAGCCGACTGGCCGATCGTCGACCTCGCCGACCTCGACCTCCTCGCTCCGGTCGCCGGCGCCGGGAAGATCATCGCCGTCGGTCTCAACTACGTCGATCACACGACCGAGACCGGATTCACCCAGCCGGAGCGACCGCTCACGTTCGCGAAGTACGCGACCTCGATCACCGGCCCCACGGCAGACGTCGTGGTGCCGGACCACCTCACCCAGGGCGTCGACTTCGAGGCCGAGCTGGCGCTGCTCATCGGCCGGCGCTGCGGCGGCGACACCCCGGCGACGCTCGACGACGTCGCGGCCTACACCGTCGCCAACGACGTGTCGGCCCGCGACGTGCAGTTCGGCGACGTGCAGTGGACGCGCGGCAAGTCGTTCGACACCTTCACCCCGCTCGGGCCGGAGCTCGTCACGCCCGACGAGTTCGGCGAGCCCGCGGGCCACCGCATCTACGCCGAGGTCGACGGCGAGCTGTTGCAGGAAGACGACACGGCCGAGATGATCTTCGACGTGCCCACCATCCTCGCCTTCGTCAGCGACGGGGTCACCCTCGAGCCCGGCGACCTCATCCTCACCGGGACTCCCGCCGGCGCCGGAGCGTTCCGCACCCCGCCGCGCTACCTGCAGCACGGCGAGACCGTCACCGCCGGTGTCGAGGGCATCGGCGAGCTGCGCAACCGCTTCGTCTACCGCTCGCAGCTCACCGCCTGACACCCCAGCCTCGCTCACGAATCGGAACTCAACGATGACCACCACCGACCGCCGCGTCCTCGTCCTCATCGGGGCCGGGTCCGCCGTCTTCACCCGCGGCCTGCTCGCCGACCTCATCAGCGCCGAAGACCTCGGGGCGTGGGAGATCCGCCTCGTCGACGTCGACTCGACGGCGCTCGACGTGGCGGCCGATCTCGCCGAAGCCATGGTCGCGGCACGCGGTGTCGGCGACAGCATCCGCGTGGTGCGCTCCACCGACCGCCGCGCGGTGCTCCCGGGCGCCGACTTCATCGTCACGTGCGTCGGGGTGGGCGGTCGTCCGGCCTGGCAGCTCGACCACGAGATCGTGCAGAAGCACGGGGTCTACCAGCCCGTCGGCGACTCGATCATGCCGGGCGGCATCTCGCGCCTGCTGCGCACCACCCCGGTGCTCGTCGAGATCGCGCACGACATCGCCGACCTCGCGCCCGACGCGTTCTTCTTCAACTACTCGAACCCGATGACGGCCAACGTGCAGGCCATCCACCAGCAGACCGGACTCGACGTCGTCGGTCTGTGCCACGGCATGCACCACATCCAGCGCGAGCTCGCGCAGCTCATAGACGCGCCCTTCGACGAGACCTCGACCCTCTACGCCGGCATCAACCACCTGACCTTCATCTACGACTTCCGCTGGAAGGGCCAGGACGCCTGGCCGCTGATCCGCGAGCGCGTGCACCGCGAGCTGGCCGAGGCGCCCGACCCCGCCGACATCGGCAACATCTTCTACGAGAAGCCGACGGCGTGGCACAACCCGTTCGCGTGGGAGCTCTTCGACCGGTACGGCGCCTTCGCGGCGGCGGGCGACCGGCACGTGGTGGAGTTCTTCCCCGAGCGCTTCCAGAGCGGCGACTACTACGGCAAGAAGCTCGGCATCGACGCGTTCAGCCTCCCCGAGATCCTCGAGTGGGGCGAGAACCGCTACCAGGGCATGAAGCGACAGGCGCTCGGCGAAGAGCCGCTCGACCAGTCGATCTTCGAGCGCTCCGGCGGCGAGCAGGAGCAGCTCATCGCGATCATCCGCTCCATCACCTTCGACTCGCGCGAGATGTTCAGCTGCAACGTCGTCAACAACGGTGCCGTCCCCGGGCTGCCCGACTGGTCGGCCGTCGAGATCCCCGGAGTCGCCACGGCCCGCGGCATCCGCCCGATCGCCGTCCCCGACCTCGGAAAGCCCCTCACGGCGATCCTCGCCCGCCGCCTGACGTCGGTCGACCTCGCCGTCGAGGCGGCGCTCACCGGGAATCGCGATCTGGTCGTCGAGGCGATGATCGCCGACGGCGCGATCTTCGACGCCGACCGCGCCGCGGCCCTGACCGACGACCTCATCGCCGCTCAGGCGCAGCACCTGCCGAGGTTCGCGTGAGCGCGCGCAACCTCGGCAAGGAGGAGCGAGAGGCCGCCGCCGCCGCCGAGAGCACCGAGTTCGCCGCACGCGGCGGCGTGCCCACCCACGAGTGGGGCGAGGGCCTGCGCAGCCAGCAGTGGTTCGGAGCCGAGGGCAAGACCGGATTCATGCACCGCTCCTGGCTGCGCAGCGAGGGGCTGCCCGACGACTCGTTCCGCGGTCGGCCGATCATCGGCATCGCGAACTCGTGGAGCGAGCTGACGAGCTGCAACATCCACCTGCGCGCGCTCGCCGAGCACGTCAAGCGCGGCATCTGGCAGGCGGGCGGCGTGCCGTTCGAGTTCCCGACGACCTCGGCCGGCGAGCCGATCGTGCGCCCGACCGCGATGCTGCTGCGCAACCTCATGGCGATGGACCTCGAGGAGACCCTGCGGTCGAACCCGCTCGACGGCGTCGTGCTCCTCGCCGGATGCGACAAGACGACGCCGGCGTACCTCATGGGTGCCGCATCCGTCGATCTTCCCGCCCTTCTCATCACCGGCGGTCCGATGCTCAACGGCAAGCACCGCGGCACCGACATCGGCTCGGGCACGTCTGTCTGGAAGTTCACCGAGGCGTACCGCGCCGGCCTCATCGACGACACCGCGATCACCGAGGCGGAGGGCTGCATGGCCCGCAGCCAGGGGCATTGCCAGACCATGGGCACAGCCTCGACGCTCGCGTGCGTCTCGGAGTACATGGGGATGCAGCTGCCCGGCACGGCATCCCTCCCCGCTAACGACTCCCGTCGCGCGACCGCCGCGCACCTCGCCGGCCGCCGCATCGTGGAGATGGTGGCGGAAGATCTGCGGCCGTCGAAGATCCTCACGCGCGAGGCGTTCGAGAACGGCGTCCGCGCGAACGCGGCACTGGGCGGATCGACCAACGCCGTCATCCACCTGCTCGCCCTCGCCCGCCGCGTCGGCGTCGAGCTGACGATCGACGACTTCGACACGCTCGTGCGCGACATCCCGGTGCTCGCCGACCTGATGCCGAGCGGGCGCTTCCTGATGGAGGACTTCGAGTACGCGGGCGGCACCGCCGGTTTCGCCGAGACCCTCGGCGACCTGCTGCACCGCGACGCGCTCACCGTCACCGGTGCCACGCTCGGCGAGAACTACGCCGGCGCCGAGGTGTTCGACCGCGAGGTCATCCGTCCGCTCGACAACCCGGTCAAGCCCGTCGGTTCGGGCATCGCGGTGCTCAAGGGCAACCTCGCGCCGCGCGGCGCGGTGATCAAGCAGTCGGCCGCCGCGCCCGAGCTCATGCAGCACACCGGTCGCGCCCTCGTCTGGGATTCGCTGCAGGACTACCTCGTCGATGCCGAGGACCCCGATCTCGACGTGACGCCCGACGACATCCTCGTCGTCCGCAACGTCGGTCCGAAGGGCTACCCGGGGATGCCGGAGGTCGGCAACCTCGCGCTGCCGCGCAAGATCCTCGAAGCCGGCGTCACCGACATGGTGCGGATCTCGGATGCTCGGATGAGCGGCACCTCGTACGGCACGGTCGTGCTGCACGTCGTGCCGGAGGCCGCCGCCGGCGGACCGCTGGCGCTCGTGCGCACCGGCGACACGATCACGCTCGACGTCGCCGGGCGCTCGCTGCACATGCACGTCGACGACGACGAGCTCGAACGCCGCCGTGCCGACTGGCGCCCGCGCGTCGTGCCGGGCAGCGAGCGCGGCTGGACGCGGCTGTACATCGAGCACGTCACGCAGGCCGACGAGGGTCTCGACCTCGACTTCCTCCAGGGACGCTCGGGCGCGGCGGTCGGACCCCAGGCGTTCTAGGTTGGAGCGCATGGGTCCTCGCACACGGGTGCACGGTTCGATCCTCGTCGTCGGTGCGTCCGGCATCCTCGCGCCCGCGGCATCCGTCCTCGTCTCGCGGGGCGCGGCGGTGACGGGCGTCGGCCGGAGCCGTCCGATGCCCGACGGCGTGGAGGCCGTGCACGTCGATGCCCGCGACCTCGGCGCGCTCGACGCGGCTCTCGGCTCGCGGCGGTGGGATGCCGCCCTCGTCTACGACCCCGCGGTGACCGAGAGCACCCTTCCGCGACTCGCGGCGGCGATCGACGGCCGACTGGTCCGAGTGCGCACCAGTGCCGCCGCCGATCCGGCGCACGGCGAGCCGGCGCTGCTCGCGGACACGCTGCAGCTGGGATGGCACGAGGAGGGCGACGAGGTGCGGTGGCACACGCCCGACGAGGTGTCTGCCGCAGCGCTGGTCGTGTTCGACGACGGCGACCCGTGCACGCTCGGCGTCGTGCGCCCGTGGGAGCGGCGTCCATGATCGCGATCCTCGCGCTCTCGCCGGCCCTCGACGTCACCTACGACCTCGACGCCCTCCGGCACGGCGAGATCAACCGTCCCCTCGCCACGACGGCGGTCGCGGGCGGCAAGGCCCTCAACGCCGCGCGCGCGGCGCGGGCGCTGGGGGCCGACGTGCACGTGACCGTGGCGCTCGGCGGCGAGAACGGCGAGCGCGTGGGCCGAAGGCTGCGCGCCGACGGGGTCGCCATGACCGAGGTCGCCCTCGCCGCCGAGACCCGCACGTGCCTCGCCCTGGTCGAAGCGGGCGGAGGCGCGTCGAGCACCGACGTCTATGAGCCGGCGGCGCCGCTCGCCGAGCTCGAGTGGGCGCGGTTCGCCGCCGCCGTCCGCTCGGCGCCCGCCGCCGCGTGGCTCGGCCTGTCGGGCAGCATCCCCGGCGGCGTGCCGCTCGAGGGGCTGCGGGCGCTGCTGGCCGAGGCGCGCTCGCGCGGGTCGCGCGTCGCGCTCGACACCTCGGGCGCGGCCCTCGGGCGGCTGGCCGGCGAGAGCGACCTGCTCAAGGTGAACCGCGCCGAGGCCGCCGATCTCCTCGGCCGTGATCTGTCCGACGCCGCGGCGGCCTGCGCCGCCCTGCACGACCGGTTCGGCGTCGACGCGGTCGTGACCGACGGCGTGCGCGGCGGAGCCGCCCTGCACGACGGAGAGCCGCACCGGCTTCCCGCGCCGCAGTCGGTGGGACGCTACCCCGCCGGCAGCGGCGATTCGTTCTTCGGTGGGCTGCTGCACGCCCTCGATCGCGGATTCCCGTTCGCGACGGCCCTCGACCTCGCGCGGGATGCCGCCGAGCGCAACGCCCGCGTTCCGGGCCAGGGCGTGCTGGCCCCGGTCTGAGCGCTCGAACGCCGAGTCAGCCGAGGAACTCCCGCGCCGCGGCCGTCATCGCGGTCACGCCGACGTCGATGGTCGGGTGGATCTCGGGGGCGAAGAACGGCGAGTGGTTGGTCGGGATGTCCTTCTCCAGGCGACCGGCCGCCTCGGCCTCCGCGAACCGAGCGGCGTCGACGCCTCCCCAGAACCAGAACACCAGCGGAGCCCCGGCGTCGCGCGCGAACCACGACACGTCCTCGCTGCCGGTGAACATGCCGGGGTCGATGACGGATGCGTCGCCGAGAGCGCGCTTCAGAGCCGCGGTCGCCCGCGCCGTGGCATCCGCATCGTTGATCGTCGCCGGCAGGGTGTGATCGGTGCGGATCTCGGGCTCGCGCTCCGCTCCCGAGGCCATCGCCTCGGCACGGACGATGCGCTCGACGCTCGCGAGCACCTTGTCGCGCGCCGCCTCGTCGGGGTAGCGCAGGCTGAGCTCGAGCGTGGCGTACGCCGGGATGATGTTGTTCTTCAGGCCCGCGTGGATCGAGCCGACGGTCACGACGCCGACGCCGCGGGGGTCGATCTCGCGCGAGGCGATGGTCTGCAGGCGCATGACGGTCGCGGCGGCCATCACGACCGGGTCGATCGTCGAGTGCGGACGCGAACCGTGGCCGCCGCGTCCGTGCAGGGTCACGGTGAGACCGTCGGATGCCGCCATCTGGGTGCCGCTGCGAACGCCGACGACCCCGGCCGGCAGAGGCGTGACGTGCTGCCCGAGCACGACGTCGGGCGCCGGGTAGCGCGAGAGGAGGCCGTCGTCGAGCATGGCCCGGGCGCCGGCGCCGTACTCCTCGGCGGGCTGGATCAGCACGACGAGCGTTCCCGACCACTCGTCGCGCTCGGCGACGAGCCGCTCGACCGCACCGGTCATCGCGGTGACGTGCATGTCGTGGCCGCACGCGTGCATGACCGGCACCGTGGTGCCCGCCGGATCGATGCCCTTCGCGGTGCTCGCATAGGCCAGCCCGGTCTGCTCTTCGACGGGAAGGCCGTCCATGTCGGCGCGCACCCAGACCACCGGACCCGCGCCGTTCGCGAGAACGCCGACGACGCCCGTGACCCCGATGCCCTCGTCGACCTCGAGTCCCAGATCGCGCAGATGCGCGGCGGCGATGCCGGCGGTGCGCGTCTCCTGGAACGACAGCTCCGGATGCTGGTGCAGGTCGATGTAGAGCGCTTCGAGGTCGATCGTCATGGCGTCGAGCCTACTCGCGGGCGGTGTACCAGACCGCGGTGTCGACCGGGAGCGACGAGCCGTCGAGCGGGCCGCTCGCGACGATCACCGACGCGTCGGCGGGCAGCGCGATCGGCTCTCTGCCGAGGTTCGCCACCACGTGCACGTCGCCGCGACGGAAGGCCACGGCATCCGCTCCCGCGTCTTCCCAGATGAGCGATCCGCTGCCGAAGCCGTGCTCCCGCCGCGCGGTCAGCAGGCGCCTGTACAGCGACAGCGTGGAGTCGGGATCGGCCGCTTCGACGTCGCGGGCGTAGGCGGCCCAGTGCGCCGGCTGCGGCAGCCACGAGGCCCCCGAATCGTTGAACCCGAACGACGGGCCGTCGGCGGTCCAGGGCAGCGGCACGCGGCATCCGTCCCGTCCGTAGCGTTCGCCGTTCGTGCGGAACCAGGTGGGGTCCTGTCGGAACGCGTCGGGGATCTCCATCGCCTCGGGCAGTCCGAGCTCCTCGCCCTGATAGAGGTAGGCCGAGCCGGGGAGGGCGAGCATCACCGTGGTCGCCGCCCGCGCGCGGGCGAGGCCCGTGGCGGTGTCGGGCTTGTACGGGGTGAGCGGCCCGATGCCCTCGCCCTGCGGGTTGTCGGCCGTCAGTGCCAGGCGCGAGGCGTGCCGCACGACGTCGTGGTTCGACAGCACCCAGGTGCTGGGCGCGCCGACGGCGCCGAAGGCGTCGAGCGAGTCGCGGATGACGTCACGGAGCTCCTCCGCGTCCCACGCGGTCTTCAGGTAAGGGAAGTTGAAGGTCTGGTGCATCTCGTCGGGGCGCACCCACAGCGCGGTCTTCTTGAGCGTCGGAAGCCACGCCTCGCCGCAGAGGGCGCGGTCGCCGTCGTACTCCGCCAGCACGCGGTGCCAGTCGCGATAGATGTCGTGCACCGCCTCCTGGCCCCAGTACGGCACGTTCGCCTCCTCGCCGCCCATCGAGTCGGCATCGGCAGGAGGCGTGTAGTCGGGAAGCCCCTCGGCCTTGATCATGCCGTGCGCCACGTCGACGCGGAAGCCGTCGACCCCGCGGTCGAGCCAGAAGCGCAGGATCGAGCGGAACTCCTCGCGCACCTCCTCGTTCGTCCAGTCGAAGTCGGGCTGCGTCGGGTCGAAGATGTGCAGGTACCACTGGCCGGGCGTCCCGTCGGCCTCGGTCACGCGCTCCCACATGCCGCCGCCGAAGACCGACTCCCAGTTGTTGGGCGGCAGTTCGCCGTTCTCGCCCTTGCCGTCGCGGAAGATGTAGCGGGCGCGCTCCGGGCTGCCGGGCGCGGCCTTGAGAGCCGCCTGGAACCACGCGTGCTGGGCGGAGGAGTGGTTCGGCACCAGGTCGATCACCACCCGGATGCCGCGGGCGTGCGCCTCGGTCAGCATGGTCTCGAAGTCGGCCAGGGTGCCGAAGAGCGGATCGACGTCGCGATAGTCCGCCACGTCGTACCCGGCGTCGCGCTGCGGGCTGGTCATGAACGGGCTGAGCCAGATCGCGTCGACGCCGAGGTCTGCCAGCGAGTCGAGGCGGGCCGTGATGCCGGGGAGGTCGCCGATGCCGTCGCCCGACGCGTCGGCGAACGACCGCGGGTAGATCTGATAGATGACGGCGCTGCGCCACCACTCGGAACCGGGCGCGGCGAACTGTTCGAGCTGAGGCATGCGACCAGGCTACAGGCCCGCCACCGCAGGAATCGAATCGGTTCGATCCTGAGCGCGACGCACATCGCGGAGTAGCCTGACGGCATCCGATTCGAGGAGGCGGCGATGGTTCCCGAGATCAACTACTGGGCGGTGCTGCTGGCCACCGCGTCGAGCATGCTCGTGGGCTCGGTCTGGTACACGCCGAAGGTCTTCGGCACGCGCTGGGCGAAGCTCGCGAACGTCGACATGGACCGGCCGGCGGCGACCGCCGCCTGGCCCATCATCACCACGGTGATCGTGAGCTTCATCACCGCGTGGGTGCTCGCCGGTGCGGCCGCGATCTCGTGGCACTTCTACGGCGGGCCGTACTTCTGGGGGGCGATCGTCACCGGCGTGACGCTCTGGGCGGGCTTCACGGCCGCACGCTTCATCACCCACGACGCGTTCGAGGGCCGTTCGACGAGGCTGACCACCCTCAACATCGGCCACGAGCTCGTGACCGTGGTCGTCATGGCCGTGATCATCGGGGTGTGGCCGCCGGCGCTCGCCTGAGCGGACGCCGGCGACCCCACACTCATCCGATCACGGGGTCGGCATGCCGCCGTTGACGTTCAGCGTCTCGCCGATGACGTAGCTCGACTCGGGCGAGGCGAGGAACACGTACGCCGGAGCGAGCTCGGCGGGCTGGCCCATGCGGCCCAGCGGGGTCTCTACGCCGAACTGCTCGATCTTCTCCTGCGGCTGACCGTCGCTCGGCTGCAGCGGGGTCCAGATCGGACCCGGGGCGACGGCGTTCACGCGGATGCCCTTCGGGGCGAGCTGCTCGGCGAGGCCCTTCGTGAACGCGTTGATGGTCGCCTTGGTCGACGCGTAGTCGACGAGGATGCCCGACGGCGAGTACGCCTGGATCGACGTCGTGTTGATGATCGTCGAACCCGGCGACAGGTGCGGGAGCGCCGCCTTCGTGATCCAGAACATCGCATAGACGTTGGTCTTGAACGTGTCGTCGAACTGCTCGTCGCTGATGTCGGTCAGCGACTCCTGGAAGACCTGCTTGCCCCCGTTGTTGACGAGGATGTCGAGGCCGCCGAGCGCCTCGACCGCGTCGGCCACCAGGGAACGGCAGTACTCCGGGTCGCGCAGGTCGCCGGGGAGCGTGGCGACGTTCGCACCGGCTTCGCGGAGGATGCCGGCGATGCGCGTGGCATCCTCCTCCTCCTCCGGCAGGTACGAAAGGGCGACGTCTGCGCCCTCTCGTGCGAAGGCGATCGCCGTGGCGGCGCCGATCCCCGAGTCGGCGCCCGTGATGAGCGCCTTGCGGCCGGTCAGCCGACCGGTGCCGCGGTAGCTCTCCTCACCGTGGTCGGCTCGCGGGGTGAGATCGGCGTCGAGCCCCGGCTCGGGCATCTTCTGCTTCTGCGGCTCGATGTCCGAGTAGAGCTCGGCGGGGTTGACGAGGGTGTACTGATCGCGGGACATGGGGTGTCCTTTCCTTGTTTTCCGGTCGGTCGGTGGGTTCAGGGCAGCAGGTCGTCGGGGACGACGTCGCGGATGGTCATCGCGGCGGAGAGGAACGCGAGATGGCTGAGCGCCTGAGGGGTGTTGCCCCAGGCGGAGCCGTCGTCGGCGTCGATCATCTCGGCGTAGACCCCGACGTCGTTGGCGTGCCCGATCAGCTCGTCCATCAGTGCCAGCGCCTCCTCGTGACGCCCGACGCAGGCCAGCGCTTCGACGCGCCAGAAGGCGCAGGCGACGAAGGTCTTCTCGACGTCGGCCACTCCGCTGTAGCGGTACAGCAGAGGGCCGGCGCCGAGCTCCGCGGAGAGCGCGTCGATGGTCGACGACATGCGGTCGCCGCGATCGAACCCGCTCGGCGCGTGCAGCAGCACGGAGGCGTCGAGTCGGTCCGAGCCGGCGTAGAACGTGTACGCGCCGCGATCGTCCGACCAGCAGTGCTCGTCGATCCAGGCCCGGATGCGATCCCGTTCGGCTCGCCAGCGCGCGGCGCTGCCGGGGATGGCGCCGGCCTCGGCGAGCGCGACGGCGTCGTCGAGCGCCTTCCAGCAGCCCATCTTCGACGAGGTGTGGTGCCGCAGCTCGGGCAGCTCCCACATGCCCGAATCGGGATTGCGCCACAGGTCGCACGTGCGGTCGGCCACGTCGGCCAGCATCCGCGCGGTTCCGGTGTCGAGCACGTTGCCGGCATCGACGTAGGTGCGACAGATGGCGATCAGGTCGCCGTACACGCCGAGCTGCAACTGATCGCCAGCGGGGTTGCCGGTGACGACGGGGCCGATACCGCGCCAGCCCGAGACGTCGTACTCACGGGGGGCGGGCACGAGTGCGCCGTCGAGCGTGTACATGACGTGCAGGTCGGGACCGTGGTGCCGGATGGTCCGGAGGAGCCACGACAGGGCCGCCTGCGTCTCTTCCCGCAGGCCGAACCGCACGAGGGCGTGCACGGTGTAGGCGAGGTCGCGCACCCAGGCATGGCGGTAGTCCCAGTTCTTGCCGCCGCCGGGGCTCTCGGGCAGCGACGTGGTCGCCGCCGCGGCGATCGCGCCCGACGGGCTGTAGATCAGCAGCTTCAGGGCGAGCGCACTGCGCTGCACGTGCTCGGCCCAGGGGCCGACGTACGAGAACACGTCGGACCAGTGCCGCCAGCTGCCGATGGTGCGGTCGATGCCGTCATCGACGTTGTACGGATCGGGAAGGTGCAGGGGTTCGTCGTGGGTCGCGACCAGCGCCAGCAGATGCCGCGATCCGGGCGACGTCGCGAACGCCCCGTCGAGCAGCGGGCCCGTCGATGCGTTGGCCTCGGGTCGGCGCGGCTCGTGATCGAATCCCACGACCGCGAGGGCCGTCTCGCCGCTGCGGAGGATGTCGCCGTGCGGGGTGGTCTCGAGCCAGGGCGACGCGGTCTGCAGCGACGACCCCGGCCGCACCCGCCACCGCATCTCCACCTCCCCGTCGATCCCGTCGATGCGTCGGGCGAGCTCGGCCCAGGGCAGGCGACCGGCGACGCCCGACACGAGGGCGTCGGTCACTCGGACACGGCCGGATCGCGTGATGAAGGTGGTCTCGAGCACGTTCGTGCCCGGGATGTAACGGCGTTCGGTGCCGAACTCGTCGACCGGTCGGAGCTCGAAGCATCCGCCGGTCTCGTCGTCGAGCAGTCGCCCGAACACGGGGAGGTCGGTCAGGTCGGGCAAAGGGAGCCAGTCGATCCGCCCGTCGTCGCCGATGAGCGCCACCGTCCGTCCGTCGCCGATCGGCGCATAGGTCGCGAGAGGGCGACCGGAGGGGTGGGTGGGCATGGCCCCATCGTGCGCGGCTCCGACGACCGGGGCAAAAGCCTTGCACCCCGAGAAGCGGGTTGCTATAACAGGGCGACCTCCGGCGGCGCAACGTAGACTTTCGCCTCTTCCTCGCGCCCCGCGAGTCATGCCAGCATTCTGGTCGTGACCTCGTGGTCGCCCGCGCGCGTCGGATCCGCGCGCGGATTCCGTCGGGGGGTCATCATGTCCGGTTCGTCGCGCCGATCAGCGCCGTGGGCGCTGGCCGCCGCGCTCGTCGCCGCCGCCGTGCTCGCGGGAGCGGCACCCGCCGCCTCGGGCGATGCCGCGCCCTCCGGCGACCGCGCCGAGACGAACGCGCCCTCCGCCGCGGCATCCGTCGCCCGGGCCTACGACTTCCTCGACTCCCGCGTCGATGAGTTCTGCGACGGCGCCGGTCGCTGCCTCCCGCGGAGCTACCAGGGCGGCTTCTTCACGACCCCCGGCTGGGACTTCACGCCGTCGTTCGTCTACGACGACGCGCTCGTGGTCATCGCCTACACGGCCCGAGGACTGCCCGGCGACCTGCGCCGCGCCCGAGCCATCGGCGACGCGCTGCTCTTCGTGCAGCAGAACGACCCGATCGGCGACGGCCGCACGCGCGCCTCGTACGAGCCGCACGGCATCCGCCAGGGGCGGGTGGAGATCACCGGTCCCGGCACCTTCACCGGGAATCAGGCGTGGGTGGGCATGGCGCTCGCCCGGCTGTACGACGCGACGGGCGAGACCCGATATCTCGACGGTGCGCTGCGGACCGCCCGGTGGATCCAGGCGAACACCGCCGACATGGCTCGCGCCCCCTACGGATACACGGGCGGGCAGCTCGACGACGGCACCGCGCTCGCGTGGAAGTCGACCGAGCACAACAGCGACATCGCCGGATTCTTCGGCCAGCTCGCGCAGCTCACCGGCGACCCGGTGTGGGCGCAGCGGTCGGCCGTCGCCGCCGGCTTCGTCACGGCGATGCAGGCCGCCGACGGTCATGTCGACACCGGCACGCTGCTCGACGGCACCACCGTCAACACGCACCCGCGGCCGCTCGACGCCCAGACCTGGAGCTACCTCGGCACCGGCGACGCACGATACGGCGCGGCGCTGGACTGGACGACCGCGAACCTCATCGCGACGGACGGCCCGTACCGCGGCCCCTCGATCAGCGACGTCGACGTCTCGAAGGTCTGGTTCGAGGGCAGCGGACACCTGGCGCTGGCGCTCCGGCTGCGCGGAGCGACGGGCGATGGGGATGCCGCGGAGGCGCTGCTCGGCAGCATCCGTCTCGCGCAGCGCGAGGCACCCAACGGCGACGGCAGGGGCATCGTCGCGACGTCGACCGACGGCCTGGACTCCGGCTTCGGCGACCTCTACTACGCGAGCCTCCACACCGGGACGACCGCGTGGTACCTGCTCGCGGAGGCCGCGGACAACCCCTTCACCCTGCCGGCGGACTGATCCGAGGCGTCCTCCGGCGGCGTCGTTCGGCGCGGCGGGTCAGGCGGCGACGCGGGCGACCGCGGCGACCGCGCTCGTGAAGAAGTCGAGGCCGTCGACGCCCGAGCGCATGGCGGCCGAGGTGTCAGGGCCGAAGCCCGGCTCGGTCGCGTGCTCGGGGTGCGGCATCAGCCCGACGACGTTGCCGGCCTCGTTGGTGAGGCCGGCGATGTCGCGCAGCGACCCGTTCGGGTTGACGCCGGCGTAGCGGAAGGCCACGAGACCCTCGCCCTCGATGCGGTCGAGGGTCTGCTCGTCGGCGATGTACCCGCCGTCGGCGTTCTTCAGCGGGATCACGATCTCCTGGCCGGTGCGGAACGCATTGGTCCAGGCGGTGTCGGAGTTCTCGACGACCAGCTTCTGGTCGCGGCGCACGAAGTGCTGGTGCCCGTTGCGGATCAGGCCGCCGGGGAGCAGGTGCGCCTCGACGAGCATCTGGAAGCCGTTGCAGATGCCGAGCACGGGCATGCCCTTGGCCGCGGCATCCTTCACTTCGGCCATGATCGGCGAGAGCGCCGCGATCGCGCCGGCGCGCAGGTAGTCGCCGTAGCTGAAACCTCCGGGGAGGACCAGCGCGTCGACGCCCTCGAGGTCGTGAGAGCCGTGCCACAGCGCGACGGGCTCGGCCCCGGCCAGACGCACGGCGCGCTGGGCGTCGCGATCGTCGAGCGAGCCGGGGAACGTGATGACGCCGATGCGCGTGGTCATTCGACGACCTCGACGCCCACGACGTCTTCGATCACGGAGTTGGAGAGCACGTCGTCGGCGATGCGGCGGGCCTCGGCGAGCACGGCGTCGGTGACCTCGCCCTCGACCGTGAGCTCGAAGCGCTTGCCGATGCGGACGTCGGAGAAGCCCTCGACCCCGAGGCGGGCGAAGGCGCCCGAGACGGCCTTGCCCTGCGGGTCGAGCAGCTCGGGCTTGGGCATGACGTCGACGACGATGGTGGGCATGACGGCTCCAGGAGTCGCGGGCGGACGGGCGCGATCAGTCTACCGGCTCGCCGCTGCCCACCCCGCTCCGCACCCCGCTCTCCACCCCGCCCCCACCCCGCCCCGTTCGCCGAGACCCCCGCTTGTCGCCGAGACCCCGCCCTGCGGACCGCCGTACCCGGGGGTCTCGACGCTTACCGGGGGTCTCGGCGAAAGGTGGGGGGCCGGGGGGCGGGGGGGCGGAGGGGGATGGGGGCGGGGTCAGGCGTGGAAGACCGTGTGCAGGTCGCCGATCGTGTCGCGACCGCCGAGCCCGTCGATCTCGAACAGCACCGAGATGCCCGCGACCCGGCTGCCGAGGCGCTCGACGAGCTGACGTCCGGCGGCGAGCGTGCCGCCCGTCGCCAGCACGTCGTCGATGAGCAGCACGCGTGAGCCGACGGGCAGATCGTCGTGCATCTCGATGGTCGCGGTGCCGTATTCGAGGGCGTAGTCGACGGATGCCGCGGGGCGGGGGAGCTTGCCGGCCTTGCGGATGGGGATGAGCCCGACCCCGGCGGCGACGGCGGCGGCTCCGGCGAGGATGAAGCCGCGCGCCTCGATGCCCGCCACCACATCGAACTGCCCGGCGAACGGTGAGACGATCGCCTCGGTGGTCACGCGCAGCGCCTCGGCGTCGGCGAGCAGCGGCGTGATGTCGCGGAACACGATGCCCGGCTCGGGATAGTCGGGGATGCTGCGGATCAACGACGCGGCGCGAGTGAGGGCGGGAGACAGGGCGGCTTCGGGCACCGGACAAGGCTATCTGCGGCGGACACCTTCTCCGAACGGGCGCGATCGGGTCGGACACGGGATCGATGAATCCGGCCCCGGAGTGCTTGACAGTCGTGGGAGCGCTCCCATAGAGTGACTGCTCAGTCCGTGGGAGCGCTCCCACGGACTCCCGATACACCACAACGCACGACCCGCACACAAAGGAGTGACCTGTGAACACACGTGCCCGCACTCGGATCCTGGCGACCGCCGCCGTGGCATCCGTCTCCGCTCTCGCGCTGGCCGGCTGCGCCGGCGGCACCGGCGACGCTGCAGAGGGCAGCGCCGACGAGGATGTCACGCTGACCGTCACCACGTTCGGCACCTTCGGCTACGAAGACCTGTACGAGGAGTACGAGAAGGCGCACCCGAACGTGAAGATCGAGGCGACCAACATCGACACCGGCGGCAACGCCCGCACCGATGCCTTCACGAAGATCGCCGCGGGCAGCGGCCTCAGCGACATCGTCGCCATCGAGGAAGGCTGGCTCGGCGCCGTCATGGACGTCTCGGACACCTTCGTCGACCTGCGCGACTACGGCATCGAAGACCGCAAGGGCGACTGGGTCGACTGGAAGTACGAGCAGGCGACCGACGCCGATGGCCGGGTCATCGGCTACGGCACCGACATCGGACCGAGCGGTATCTGCTACAACGGACCCGCCCTCGAGAAGGCCGGACTCCCGAGCGACCGCGAGTCGGTGGCGGAGCTGCTGAACGGCGACTGGGAGAACTTCTTCCAGGTCGGCGCCGACTACACGGCCAAGACCGGCAAGGCGTGGTACGACCACTCCGGCTTCGTCTGGAACGCCATGGTCAACCAGCTCGACGAGGGCTACTACACCGCCGACGGCGAGCTGAACGTCGAGGGGAACGACGAGCTCAAGGAGCGCTTCGAGCTGCTGGGGGCGGCCACCGAGGGCGGCCAGTCGGCCGCCCAGAAGGCCTGGGACTGGAACGGAGGGAAGTCGTTCGTCGACGGCACCTTCGCCGTGTTCGTGTGCCCGGGCTGGATGCTGGGCAACGTCAAGGGCTCCGTGGAGGCCGGCGGCGGCGACGCCTCGACCGGTTGGGACTTCGCGGACGTCTTCCCGGGGGGAGCGGCCAACTGGGGCGGCGCATTCCTCTCGGTCCCCGAGACGTCGCAGCACAAGGAGGCCGCGGCGGAGCTCGCCGACTGGCTGACGCAGCCCGAGCAGCAGGTGAAGCAGTCCGCCGCGGCGGGCAACTTCCCCTCGACCCTCAAGGCGCAGGAGACCCTCGCCGAAGAGGCCACGCCGAACGAGTTCTTCAACGACGCACCGACCGGCGCGATCCTCGCCGAGCGCGCCAAGGGCGTCGTGGCGCAGTTCAAGGGCGCTCAGGACTCCGTCATCCAGGAGAACGTCTTCGGACCCGCACTGAAGAGCCTGGACCTCGGTGAGGTCGACACCCAGGGCGCCTGGGACAAGGCGATCGGGCTTCTGAACGACATCGTCGAGCAGTAGTCCTCCGGGCGCGCTTCGACGGGCTCAGTGACCCACTGGGCTGCTGAGCCTGTCGAAGCACGCCCCCGACAAGCCAGGTTCGAGACAAGGAAGACCCATGACCCTCACCGAAGAGCGTCGGGCGACGGCATCCGTCCCGCTGCAGACTCCGGATGCCGCGCCGAGACGCCCCTGGCGACACCGGCTCTCCCGGTTCGATCAGAACGCCTCCCCGTACTTCTACATCTCCCCGTTCTTCCTGCTCTTCGGGCTGGTCGGGCTGTTCCCCCTGCTGTACACCGTCTGGGTCGCGGTCCACGACTGGAACCTGCTCAAGGACGAGGGCGACTTCGTGGGTCTGGGCAACTTCGTCGAGATCTTCGGCGACGGGATGTTCTGGAACTCGATCTTCAACACCGTGAGCATCTTCCTGCTCTCCGCGATCCCGCAGCTCGCGGTGGCACTCTTCATCGCCTATCTGCTCGACCGGGGACTGCGCACGCCGACCTTCTGGCGGATGAGCGTGCTCATCCCGTTCGTGGTGACGCCCGTCGCGGTCGCGCTCATCTTCTCGAGCATCTTCAACGAGGCCGACGGTCTGGCCAACAACCTCGTGAACCTCCTCGGCATCGCCGATCAGCAGTGGAAGGAGGACACGGCCCTGTCGCACATCGCGATCGCGGTGATGGTGAACTTCCGCTGGACGGGATACAACGCCCTGATCCTGCTCGCCGCCATGCAGTCCGTGCCGCGCGACCTGTACGAGTCCGCCGCCCTGGACGGAGCGGGCTCCGCGCGGCGCTTCTTCTCCATCACGATCCCGACCATCCGGCCGACACTCATCTTCGTGATCATCACGTCGACCATCGGCGGTCTGCAGATCTTCGCCGAGCCGAAGCTGTTCGACGTCTCCACAGCCGGCGGCATCGGCGGCAGTGACCGGCAGTTCCAGACGACGGTGCTGTTCCTCTGGGAGCTGGCGTTCTTCCGGCTCGACCTCGGCAAGGCGTCCGCCGTCGCCATCCTGCTCTTCCTGTTGATCGTCGCCTTCGGGCTCATCAACTTCCTGATCTCGCGGCGGATCTCCACCGGAGACGACCGCAGGAACCGCGCGGCGCGCCGCCGCGCCCGCTCGACCGTCGAGGAGGACGTGCGATGACCGCCACCATGGCACTGAGCGTGCCCGAGAAGATCCGTCGCCGTCGCGGCGCGGCGTCCGGCACCGCCGGGATCGGCAGCCGCCCCGGCTTCCTCACCTACGGCCTGCTGACGGCGTTCATCATCGGCAGCGTGTACCCGCTGTGGTGGTCGTTCGTCGTCGCCAGCGGCACCAACGCCACCCGTGGCGAGACGCTGCCGCTGATCCCGGGCGGCAACTTCCTCACCAATGCCGCGAAGGTCTTCGATGCGATCCCGTTCTGGCTGGCGCTGGGCAACTCGTTCCTGATCTCCGGGATCATCACCCTCTCCGTGGTGACCTTCTCGACCCTCGCCGGCTACGCGTTCGCGAAGCTGCGCTTCAAGGGGCGGGACGGCCTCATGGTGTTCGTCATCGCCACGATGGCCATCCCGACCCAGCTCGGCATCATCCCGCTGTTCATGGTGATGCGCGAACTGGGCTGGACGGGCACGATCGGCGCCGTCATCGTGCCCACGCTGGTCACCGCCTTCGGCGTCTTCTTCATGCGCCAGTACCTCGTCGACGTGATCCCCGACGAGCTGATCGAGGCGGCGCGGGTCGACGGAGCGAACCAGTTCCGCACGTTCCTCACGGTCGGCATCCCTGCCGCGCGCCCTGCGATGGCGATCCTCGGCCTGTTCACGTTCATGACAGCGTGGACCGACTACCTGTGGCCGCTGATCGTGCTCTCGCCGCAGAACCCCACGCTGCAGACGGCGCTGAGCCAGCTGCAGTCGGGCTACTACATCGACTACTCGATCGTGCTCGCCGGTGCCGTGCTGGCGACCCTGCCTCTGCTCGTGCTCTTCGTCGTCGCGGGGCGTCAGCTGGTCAGTGGCATCATGGCGGGAGCGGTGAAAGGATGACATCCATGACCCGAGCCTTCCCCGCGAACTTCCTCTTCGGCGCCGCGACAGCGGCGTACCAGATCGAGGGGGCGGCCTTCGAGGACGGACGCACGGCCTCGATCTGGGACGCCTTCGCGCGCGTTCCCGGCGCGGTGATCAACGGAGACCACGGCGACATCGCCTGCGACCACTACCACCGGTATCCGCAGGACGTCGCCCTGATGAAGCGACTGGGGCTGCAGACGTACCGGTTCTCCACGTCGTGGTCACGGGTGCGTCCCGACGGGGGAGCGGTGAACGCGAAGGGCGTCGACTTCTACGAGCGCCTCGTCGACGAGCTGCTCGGCGCCGGCATCCTGCCCTGGCTGACGCTGTACCACTGGGACATGCCGCAGGCGCTGCAGGATGCCGGTGGCTGGACGAACCGCGACACGGTCGACCGCTTCCTGGAGTACGCGGCGACCATGCACGACGCGCTCGGCGACCGCGTCGACGTGTGGACCACGCTGAACGAGCCGTGGTGCTCGTCGTTCCTCTCGTACACGGGCGGTGAGCACGCACCGGGCCACACGAGCGTCGCCGAGGGCCTGCTCGCGTCGCATCATCTGCTGCTGGCGCACGGCGCCACGATCGGCGAGCTGCGCCGACGCGACGCCTCGCTCAACCTCGGCATCACGCTGAACCACACGGTCGCCGATCCCGCAGACCCGCAGAACCCGGCCGACGTCGACGCCGCCCGCCGCGTCGACGGCCAGTTCAACCGCTGGTTCCTCGATCCGATCTACCGGGGCTCGTACCCGGCCGACATCGTCGAGGACATCCGCGCGGTCGACGCCGTCGCCGTGGCCGAGTTCGAGGCCGCGATCCACGACGGCGACCTCGAGACGATCTCGCAGCACATCGACACGCAGGGCGTGAACTATTACCACGGCGATCTCGTCTCCGGCACGGCGCCGGCTGCCGCGCCGCCGTCGGGAGGACCGTCGACCGCACGGAAGGGGCGCAGTCCGTACCCGTCGAGCGAGGGCATCCATCCGGTCGAGCGGGGTCTCGCGCGCACTGCGCAGAACTGGGAGGTTCAGCCCGAGGGGCTGACCCGGCTGCTGCAGCGCATCTGGACGGAGTACGCCGAGCCCGCCGGCACCGTGCTGTACATGACCGAGAACGGTGCGGCATACGACGACGTCGCGGTGGTCGAAGACGGCGAGACGCGCGTGCACGACGAGGAGCGCACCGAGTTCCTGCGGCTGCACCTCGGCGCCGTGCTCGATGCCGCCGAGGCCGGTGTCGACGTGCGGGGCTACTTCTACTGGTCGATGTTCGACAACTACGAGTGGGCCTGGGGCTACGACAAGCGGTTCGGCATCGTGCGCGTCGACTACGACACGCAGGAGCGGAGTCTGAAGGACTCGGGCCGGGAGTACGCGCGCATCATCGCCGCCCGGGCTCTGGACGAAGACATCCCGGTCGCGCAGATGGCCGCCTCCTGACCGGAGGACCGGCGTTCGGGACGGATGACGGCGCCACCCACCGCGACCAGTCAGAATGGGTCGATGGAAGAGTACGCACGGTGATGTCGCCTCGAGCGACCATCGAAGAGGTGGCCTCGGCCGCGGGAGTGTCGCGGTCGACCGTGTCGCGCGTCGTGAACGGGTCGACGGCGGTGAGCCCGGAAGCGCTCGCCGCGGTGCGCGCCGCGATCGACGAGCTGAACTACGTGCCCAACCGGGCGGCCCGGTCTCTGGCGTCCCGCCAGACCCATGCCATCGCGCTCATCGTTCCCGAAGACACGACCCGTTTCTTCGGCGACCCCTTCTTCGCCGCGATCGTGGCCGGCATCACGGGGGCGCTCGGCGGCTCGGACTACCTGCTCAACCTGCTGATCGCCAGCGACGACCCGGGCGACAAGATGAACAGCTTCGTGCGCAACGGCGGCGTCGACGGCGCGCTGATCGTGTCGCATCACACGAGCGACGCGTTCATCGACCGCATCGCCGACGCCGTGCCCGTCGTCTACGGAGGGCGCCCGGTGCGTCGACGCGAGGGCGACTACGTCGTCGACGTCGACAACGTCACCGGTGCGAAGAACGCCACCTGCCGCCTGGTCGACATCGGCCGCACGAGGATCGCCACGATCTCGGGTCCGCTGACCATGGAGTCGTCGAACGACCGCGTCCAGGGGTTCCGCGACGCGCTCTCGGATGCGGGCCTCGCCCCGTTCGGCGAGGAGGAGGGCGATTACAGCGAGGCGAGCGGGGCGGATGCCGCGCGCCGGCTTCTGGCGAAGGGGCGCCCCGACGGCATCTTCGTCGCCAGCGACCTGATGGCGCGGGGAGCGCTCACCGCGCTGCGCGCGGCGGGGCTGCGGGTGCCCGAGGACGTCGCTCTGGTGGGCTTCGACGACTCGTCGGTGGCGGTGAGCACCGATCCGCAGCTGACCACCATGCGCCAGCCCATGTACGCGCAGGGCGAGGCGATGGCCAACGTGCTGCTGTCGCTGCTGGCGAACGGCGAGCCGGCGCACACGACGATCCTGCCGACCGAGCTGGTCGTCCGCGCGTCGGCGTAGCCGTGTGCCACGCGCGGCCGCGGATCCGTCCCCCCGGTCGGATCCGTGGCCGCGCGGCCGCGATCCCTCCGACTCCGATCATAGGTTGAATAGACGTTCAGTGGCTAATCTGGACGCATCCCCCCGAACCGCTCATCTGCGAGAGAGGATGCCGCATGGCGCGCTCCGACGAGCAGAACCGTCGCGCGCGGGAACGGGCCCGCGAGTCGATCCTCGTCGCGGCGATCGACGTCGTGAGCGAGCGCGGCGTGTCGGGAGCGAGCGTCGCCGAGATCACCGCGCGGGCCGGAGTCGCCCAGGGCCTGGTCAGCTATCACTTCGGCGGCAAGGATCAGCTCGTCGCCGCCGTCATCGACCGCTGGTTCGAGACGCTGTTCGGCATCGCCCGAGCCGAGGGCTCGCCCGATGAGATCCTCGCCGGGGTGATCGACGGCGCCCTGCGGGCCACCGCCTACGCGCTGCCCGTGCAGCGCGCGGTGTTCGCTCTGCAGCAGCAGCCCGGCACCCACCGGCTGTTCGCCGAGTCGGAGGAGCGTCACGCCGACCAGGTCGCGGCATCGGAAGACGCGGTGCGCGCCCTGTTCCGCGCACGAGGCGCCGCCGACCCTGCCCTCGAGGAGATCATGCTGCGCAGCACCCTCGAGGGCATCTTCATGAAGTACGCCGTGTACGGCGACACCTTTCCCCTCGAAGACGCGCGGCGATGGATGCGCCGGCAGTACGGCCTGCCCGAGCCGCAGGAGCCACTCCGGCCCGACCTGCCGCCGCGCCCCGCCGATCTCCGGCTGCGCGCATCGGGTGCGCTGCGCGTCGCCGCGCCCGACCGCCGCCCCTGACTCAGGCGGGGTCGCCGCCGAGCGGACCCACGGGCTCGAGCGGCTTCGGGTCGTCGGCGCCGGTCCTGCGGGCGCGAGCGATGAGGTTGCCCACGTGGTAGATCAGCAGAGCGGCGACGGTGCCCAGTACGATGCCGCCGAAGGCGAAGTCGCCGAGGTTCATCGAGAATCCGGCGATCCCGATCACGAGCGACACCGCGGCCGTGTACTGATTCACGGGGCGCGAGAAGTCGACCCTGCTGTCGACCCAGATCTTGATGCCGATGATGCCGATCAGACCGTAGAGCGCGGTGGTCGCGCCGCCGAGCACGCCCGCCGGGATCGAGTTGAACACCTCGCCGATCTTGGGCGAGAACGCGAGCAGGATCGCGAAGAGGCCGGCGACCCAGTAGACGGCGGTCGAATAGACGCGGGTGGCGGCCATGACGCCGATGTTCTCGCCGTAGGTCGTCGTGCCCGAGCCGCCGAAGCCGCCGGCGATCGTGGTCGCGACGCCGTCGGCGATAAGCGCACGGCCGGTGTGCTTGTTGATCGAGGGATCTTCGGTCATGGTCGCGACACCGCGCACGTGGCCGACGTTCTCGGCGATGAGCACGAGCACGACCGGCAGGAACATCGCGATGGTCGACCAGGTGCCGGGTGCGACGAAATCGGGCAGCTGGAACTGCGGGAGGCCGATCCAGGGGGCGTCGGCGATGAGCTCGGCCGGCGTCTTGCCGCCGCGCAGCTCGTTCGGCACGCTGAACGACCCCGTGAGGGCGGCATAGACGAACCCGACCGCGACGCCGAGGAAGATCGAGATCCGGCCGAGGAACCCCTTGAACAGCACGGCGAACAGGATGATGGCGACGAGCGTGATCGTGGCCGTGACCGGATCGAGCTGGAAGTTGTTCCACGCCGTGGGCGCGAGGTTGAAGCCGATCAGGGCGACGATCGCGCCGGCGACCACCGGAGGCATGAGCGCGTCGACCCAGCGCAGACCCGCGAACTGCACCACCAGACCCACGACGGCGAGGAGGATGCCGACGGCGACGACGCCCGCGAGCGCCGAGCCCGTGCCGCCCGCGGCGACTGCGGCGGTGATGGGTGCGATGAACGCGAACGACGAGCCGAGGTAGCTGGGGAGCTGATTCCTCGTGATCAGGAGGAAGATCAGCGTTCCGAGCCCGCTGAAGAGCAGGGTCGTCGACACGGGGAATCCCGTCAGCGTCGGCACGAGGAACGTCGCGCCGAACATCGCGACGACGTGCTGCGCGCCGATGGCGATGGTCGCGGGCCAGTTCAGGCGTTCTTCGGGGGTCACGACGGCGCCGGGTTCGACCGTGCGGCCGTTTCCGTGAAGCTTCCACAGGGCCATGCGGGCTCCTCAGTGTCGGGGGAGGGGGTGCTGGAGCAACCCTATCGATTCCTGAGTTTTCCCTGAGTTCGCCGGTCAGGGTAGACACGTCGATAGAATGGTAGACATGAGCCTCAACATCAAGAACGAGACAACGCACGAACTCGTGCGCCGTCTCGCCGCGCTGACCGGTCAGAGCCAGACTGGGGCGGTCGAGGATGCCGTGCGCCGCCGCCTCGCGGAGCTGGAGGAGTCGCGCGAGGCGGAGGTCGCGCGCAAGCGCGCGGCGATCGATGCGATCGTCGCGCGTTTTCGGTCGTTGCCTCCGATAGGTCCTACCTACGACGAGATCATGGAGGAGATGTACGACGAGAATGGGCTCCCGCGGTGATCGTCGACACGTCTGCGTTGATCGCCATCCTCAAAGGTGAGCCCGAGAGAGAGCGGTTCACGGTCGACATCTTGGAGAATCGCGTGGCGATCTCAGCGGGAACCCTCGCGGAAGCGTTCATCGTGGCGGGAGGAATCGCAGGTGAGGCCGGTGTGCGCGAGATCGAAGCGGTGATCAGGGATGCTGACGTCACGGTGGTGCCTGTCGACCTGAGCCAGTCACGACTGATGAGCAGAGCGCATCTGGCGTACGGCCGCGGGTCGGGCCATCCGGCCAGGCTCAACTACGGCGACTGCTTCTCCTACGCGCTCGCGATCAGCCGCGACGAACCGCTGCTCTTCACAGGCGACGACTTCGTCCACACCGACGTGCGCCGGGTCGAGTAGCCGCGGCGTCAGGCCCCGAGGCGCTCGATCAGCTCGCGATAGCGATCGGCGGTGCGCTCGACGACGTCTTCCGGGAGCACGGGCGGCTCGCCCTGCTTGTCCCAGTTCGCCGCCAGCCAGTCGCGCACGATCTGCTTGTCGAAGCTCGCCATCCGCTCGGTCGGGGTGTCGCCGCTGCGCCACGAGGTGGCATCCCAGTAGCGCGACGAGTCGCTGGTGAGCACTTCGTCGGCCAGGCGCAGCACCCCGTCGCCGTCGGTCCCGAACTCGAACTTGGTGTCGGCGAGGATCAGCCCCTTCTCCTCGGCGATCGCGGCGGCCCGGGTGTAGATCGCGAGCGAGGCGTCGCGCAGCTCGGCGGCACGCTCGGCGCCCACGAGCTCGACCACGCGGTCGAACGAGATGTTCTCGTCGTGCTCGCCCATGGGCGCCTTGTAGGCGGGGGTGAACAGCGGCTCCGGAAGGCGGTCGCCGTTCTGCAGCCCCTCCGGCAGCGGGATGCCGCACACGGTCCCCCTCTCGACGTACTCCGCCCAGCCCGAACCCGTGATGTACCCGCGGACGACGCACTCGACGGGCAGCATCTCGAGCGACTGCGCGAGCATGGCCCTGTCGGCGACGGCATCCGGGATCTCGCCGTCGGCGAGATGGTTGGCGACGTCGGCGAGCTGCGCGAACCACCAGCGGCTCAGGCGGGTGAGGAGTGCGCCCTTGGCGGGGATGCCGGGCGAGAGGACGACGTCGAAGGCGCTCACCCGATCGGATGCCACGACGAGGATGCGCGTGTCGGCCGGGTCGTCGGACGCGTACAGGTCGCGCACCTTGCCGGAGTAGAGGTGACGCCAGCCGGGGATGGTCTGCGCTGTGCCTTCTGAAGGAGTGCTCACCCGCCCCATTATCGCGGAGCGGATGCGCGTGTGATTTCGGGCTTGTCCCGTGGCGACTTGCAGGCGTATAGTCCACGTGGACTAATCGAGAAGGAACAATGAAGAAGAACGCCCTCGACACCCTCACTCCTCTGGGCGTGATGGTGCTCGCGCTGCTGCGCGAGGGCGACATGCACCCCTACGAGATGGCGCGCCTCCTGCGCGCCCGCCACGACGACCGTCTGATCGTCGTCACCAACGGCACGCTCTATCACACGGTCGGCCGGCTGCAGAAGACCGGGCTCATCGACGAGGTCGGCGTCGACCGTGAGGGTCGCAGGCCCGAACGCACCACCTACACGCTGACGGATGCCGGGCGCGAGGCCGTGGTCGCGTGGGTGCAGCGCGAGCTGTGCCGCATCGATCGTCCGGCAGACTTCCGGGTCGCTCTCGCCGAGTCCCACAACCTCGAACGCGCCGATGTGATCGCCCGGCTCGGCACGCGCCGCGGCGCCCTCGTCGCCGATCACGAACGGCACCGCGACGGACTGGCGAAGGCCCGCGAGAAGGGCGTGCCGGCGCAGGTGCTCGTCGAGGTCGAGCGTCAGGAGGTGCTGCTCGAGGCCGAGCTGCGCTGGCTGGACGCTCTGCTCGACCGTCTTCAGGGCGACGACCTCCCCTGGGGCCCGACGGCCTTCCCCGATTCCGACCGCTATCTCGCTCAGCGAAAGGCTGCACAGCAATGACCGATTCCCCCCACGTCGCGAACCCCGACACCGGGCCCTTCGCCGCAGGCCACGAGCCGAAGAGTCCGTGGCCCGCCCTCTGGGCGCTCGTGATCGGCTTCTTCATGATCCTCGTCGACACGACGATCGTCTCCGTCGCGAACCCCGCGATCAAGGCCGCCCTCGACCCGAACACCAACAACCTCGACAACGTCGTGTGGGTGACCAGCGCCTATCTGCTGACGTACGCCGTGCCGCTGCTCATCACCGGGCGCCTCGGCGACCGCTTCGGGCCGAAGAACATCTATCTGATCGGTCTCGCGATCTTCACGCTCGCATCGCTGTGGTGCGGGCTGTCGACCTCGCTCGAAGGGCTCATCGCGGCGCGCGCCGTCCAGGGCCTCGGTGCCGCCTTCATGACGCCGCAGACCATGGCCGTGATCACGCGCACGTTCCCGCCCGAGCGGCGGGGCGCGGCCATGGGGCTCTGGGGCGCGACGGCCGGCGTCGCGACCCTGGTCGGTCCGCTCGCCGGCGGCGTGCTCGTCGACGGGCTCGGCTGGGAGTGGATCTTCTTCGTCAACCTTCCCGTGGGCGTCATCGCCTTCATCGCCGCGTGGATCCTCGTTCCCCAGCTCAAGACCCATCCGCACCGCTTCGACATCCTCGGGGTCGTGCTCAGCGCCGTGGCCATCTTCCTCGTGGTGTTCGGCCTGCAGGAGGGTGAGAAGTACGACTGGGGCGTGATCTGGGGACCGATCTCGGTGTGGGGACTGATCATCGTCGGCATCGTCGTGCTCGGGCTGTTCGTCGTGCAGCAGGCGAAGACGAAGAGCGAGGCCCTCGTGCCGCTCGAGCTGTTCCGCGACCGCAACTTCTCGGGCGCCAACATCGGCATCGCGGCGGTCGGGTTCGCGGTGACGAGCATGTCGCTGCCGCTGATGTTCTTCCTGCAGATCGCCCGGGGACTGACCCCGACGCAGGCCGCGCTGCTGATGATCCCGATGGCGGTGCTGTCTGGTGTGCTCGCGCCGGTCGCCGGTCGCATCCTCGATCGCACCGACCCGCGCTTCATCCTGATCCCGGGTCTCGTCGCCTTCTCCGGTGCGCTGTTCTGGTACTCCTCGCTGGTGAACATGGACACCCCGATCTGGATGTTCCTGTTCCCCTCCGCCCTGCTCGGCATCGGCAGCGCCGGGATGTGGGGGCCGCTGGCCACCACGGCGACCCGCCGCCTCCCGATGCGCCAGGCCGGAGCCGGCGCGGGCATCTACAACACGACGCGCACCATCGGCTCGGTGATCGGCTCGGCCGCCATCGCGACCTTCATGCAGGCGCGCCTCGAGGCGAACCTCCCGGGCATGGACGGATCCGCCGGGTCGATCGGTGCCGGCGGAAAGCTGCCGGATGCCGTCGCCGAGGGCTTCGCCGCCGGGATGTCGCAGGCGATCCTGCTGCCCGCAGCCGTGATCCTGGTCGCGCTCGTCGCGTCGCTCTTCCTGCGGGGAGCGCCCAAGCCGACGGCCTCGACCCCCGGTCGTTGAGCGAGGCCCCGTTCGTTGAGCGAGGAGCGCAGCGACGAGACGAGACGCTACTCGGCCACCGGCGCCCCGTCCGACCGGACCGCCTCTTCGTCGGCGACGGGGTGCCGTCGGATCGTCGCACTGACCAGGGCCGCGACGGCGCACAGCCCGGCGGCCGCGAACCACGCGACCGTGTACTGGCCCGTGTGATCGCGCACGATGCCGGCGAGCACCGAAGCGATGCCGGCGCCGACCTGATGCGCCGCGAACACCCAGCCGAACACGAGGGGCCCGCGGTCGCCGAACACCTCGCGGCACAGGGCGATCGTCGGCGGCACGGTCGCCACCCAGTCGAGGCCGTAGATCACGATGAACACGACGATGCTCGGCTGCACCTCAGCCGAGAGAAGACTCGGCAGGAAGAGCAGGCTCACCCCGCGCAGCGCGTAGTAGGCGGCGAGCAGGATGCGGGGATTGACCCGGTCGGTCAGCCAGCCCGAGAACACGGTGCCGGCGATGTCGAAGACGCCGACGACGGCGAGGAGGCCTGCGGCCGTGGTCGTCGGCATCCCGTGATCGTGCGCGCTCGGGATGAAGTGCGTGCCGATGAGCCCGTTGGTCGTCGCGCCGCAGATCGCGAACCCGATCGCGAGGGCCCAGAAGGTCTTGGTGCGGGCGGCGTCGCGCAGCGTCGTGATCGCGAGCCGCGCCGCACTCCAGGCGTTGCCGCGCGGGCGCGGCGCGGGCGGCGCCGATGGAGCCGCCTCGCCGTAGCGTCCGACGCCGAGGTCGCTCGGTCGGTTGCGCAGGAAGATCCACACGAGCGGCACGACCGCGAGAGCGCCGCCGGCGATGACGAGGGATGCTCCGCGCCAGCCGATCTGCTCGGCCGACGTCGCGATCACCGGCAGGAAGATCAGCTGGCCGGTGGCGCTGCCCGCCGTGAGCACGCCCGAGACGAGTCCGCGGCGGGTGGCGAACCACGTGTCGGTGATGGTCGCGGCGAACACGAGCGCCATCGATCCGGTGCCGAGGCCGATCAGCACGCCCCACGTCAGGATCAGCTGGGCCGGGGTCGCGACGAACACGCTCAGCGCCGCGCCGGCACCGATCACCAACAGCGCGGTCACGGTGACGGCACGGATGCCGAAGCGCTGCATCAGGGCGGCGGCGAACGGGGCGGTGAGGCCGAACAGCAGCAGGTTGACGGTCACGGCCAGCGAGAGCTCGGCGGTGGTCCAGCCGAACTCGTCCCGCAGCGGCAGCATGAGCACGCCCGGGGCGGCGCGGAAGCCGGCGGCGCCGATCAGGGCGATGAGGGCGACGAGCGCGACGATCCACGCCGGATGCAGACGGCGTGGCGGGGACGCGGAGGTGCCGGTGGGCTCCTCGACGGATTCGGCGGTCATGCGCGTGCTCCGGTGGCGAGGGCGAACGGCTCGCCGCCCCTGCTGCGCCGCGCCCAGCGGGTCGAGTCGGCGTCGAGGGGCTCGTCGCACTGCGTGCACCAGTCGACGGACGCCGCGGGCTCGCCGCAGCGACCGCACGACACGGCGAGGCCGTAGCTCCCGTCGGGATCGGTGACGCGCGAGAAACGCGCGAACGCGTGGAGGATAGGGAGCGTCTCGCGCCCGGCATCCGTCAGGTGGTACGCGGGCCGGGGGGCGCCGTCGCGCCGGACGAGTCCGGCATCCGCCATCGCGCTGAGGCGACGGGAGAGCACGGAGTCGGCGGCGCCGGTCGCCTCGCGCAGCTCGTCGAAGCGGGAGCGGCCCGAGAACAGCTCGCGCAGGATCAGGAGCACCCAGGGGTCGGCGAGCACATCGGCGGAGCGGGCGATCGGACACGACGCGGTCGACCAGTCGGAGCGGAGCGGCATCCGTCAACTTTCTTGAAGAAAGTAGATTCTGTCAAGCGCAGGCTCGGAGAATGGCAGGAATCTTGGACGATTCGGCAGCAATCGTCCGAGATTCGTGCTGATCTCCGACTTTCGCACACCTACTCCGAGACGCGCGCGGCGATGTCGGTGCGGTGGTGCGAGCCGTCGAGGCTGATGCGCCCGATCGCCTCGTACGCGCGCTCGCGGGCCGTGCGGAAGTCCGACGCGCGCGCGACCACGCTCAGCACGCGCCCGCCGGATGCCACCGGGGATCCACCCGGCGCATCAGGGCTCGACGTCGCCGCATGCGCGAGGTGCACTCCCTCCACGGCCGCGGCATCCGCCAGTCCCTCGATCGGCCGACCGGTCTGCGGCGACTCGGGGTACCCCTCGCTGGCGAGCACGACGGTGATCGCGACGTCGTCGGAGAACTCGGGCTCGGCCTGCTCCTCGAGGGTGCCGGATGCCGCGGCGAAGAGCAGCTCCGACAGCGGGGTGACCAGGCGCGGGAGCACGACCTGGGTCTCGGGGTCGCCGAAGCGCGCGTTGAACTCGATCACGCGCACGCCGGCGGGGGTGAGGATGAGTCCGGCGTAGAGCAGACCGATGAACGGGGTGCCCTCGGCGTCGAGCCGACGGATCACCGGCAGCGCGACGTCGCGCGTGACCTCGGCGACGAACGCCTGCTCGCTGCCGAACCGCTCGGCGAGCCAGGGGAGGGGCGAGTACGCACCCATGCCGCCGGTGTTCGGGCCCTCGTCGCCGTCGAGCGCGCGCTTGAAGTCCTGCGCGGGGCTGAGCGCGCGCACCGTGTCGCCGTCGCTGAGGAAGAAGAGCGAGACCTCGGGGCCCGAGAGGAACTCCTCGATCAGCACCGGTCCGGCGGGGAGGTACTGCTCGGCGTGAGCGAGGGCCTCGGCGCGGTCGGAGGTCACGATGACACCCTTGCCCGCCGCGAGACCGTCGGCCTTCACCACGTGCGGAGCGCCGAGGTCGTCGAAGGCCGCCTCGACCTCGGCCGTGGTCGACGCACGCACGGCGCGACCGGTCGGAACGCCCGCGGCATCCATGATCCGCTTCGCGAACGACTTCGACCCCTCGAGCTGTGCCGCCGCCCTGCCCGGCCCGAACACCGGGATGCCGTGCTCGCGGAGCGCATCGGCGACGCCGGCGACCAGGGGAGCCTCGGGGCCGATCACCACGAGGTTGATCGCGTGCTCGTTGGCGAACGCCGTGACCGCCGCGCCGTCGAGCGGGTCGAGGCTCACGGGCGTCGCGTCCTGCGCGATCCCGGCGTTCCCGGGGGCGACGAAGAGCTCGTGCTCCGCCCGCTCGGCCCGCAGAGCGAGGATGATCGCGTGCTCACGGGCACCGGAACCGAGGACGAGGATCTTCACCCGACCAGCCTACCGACGCGCTGCCCGGCGTTTCGGCCCCGATCCGCCGCCTCAGGGCTCGATCGGGCGTTCGATCGATCGGTCCCACTCCTGCGCCCACCCGGTCGCCTCGAACAGCGCGTCGAGCACCATGGCGGTGAAGCCCCACACGATCGTGCCGTCGACGTCGAACGCCGGTCCGCGCCAGGTGCGGCCGAAGCGCTGCAGACGCGAGGTGAAGCGGATGCCGGGATCGAGCAGCTGTGCGACCGGCACGCGGAAGACCTCCACCGTCTCGGCGTGATCGACCGCCGCGACGCGCGACGGCGACCGCCACCAGGCCAGCACGGGCGTCACCACGTGGTTGCTCGCCGCGAGGGGGAGTTCGCCGAGCGTCGCGAGCACCTCGACGCCTGCCGGGTCGAGGCCGGTCTCCTCCTGTGCCTCGCGGAGCGCCGTGGCGACGGCATCCGCATCCTGCTCCTCCCGGCGACCGCCGGGGAACGACACCTGCCCGGGGTGCGACGACAGGGTCGCGGCACGGCGCTGCAGCAGCACGTCGAGGTCGGCGGCGACCGTGGCCTCGTCGGTCTGCGCGGGGGTGCTGTCGAGTCGGCCGAACAGCACGAGGACGGATGCCGGATGCGCCTCACCCGCGAGCGGCGGGAACGGCGCCGCCCAGCCGTCTGCGCGCTGCGCCGCGGCGATCAGCTCGGCCCGCGCGCCGTGCAGGGTCTCGGGAGTCTCGCTCATCGCCTCGAGCCTATGCCCGTGCCGGAGGCCTCGGGCGCATCCGCTCGCGTGCGCGCGCTGCGCGAGCGCGAGTGCTCGCGTACCGCTCGGAAGGAGATGTGCGCTTGCGAAGGATGCCGCGCCGGAAATCGTCCTTCCGAAGCGCACTTCTCCTACCCAGGCGAACGGATGCCGGTCCGCGGCGTACCCTCGATCTCATGCCTCCCCGCAGGATCGACACCGTCTCCGGTCGCACCGCGCTCGACGCCGTGCAGGCCGCCGATGCCGCCGGGGCGACGCCGCAGCGCTCCGATCTCGCGACCGCCGTGCGATACCTGTTGCAGCTGCTCGACGAGAAGGCTCCGGGCAGCAGCGTCGAGGTGCGGGTTCCGCCGTTCGGGGCGGTGCAGGTCATCCAAGGACCCCGCCACACCCGCGGAACCCCGCCGAACGTGGTCGAGATGGATGCCGCGACGTGGATCGCCGTGGCGACCGGGGCCGAAGCATGGACGGATGCCGCGACGGCCGGTCGTATCGCCGCCTCGGGCACCCGGGCGAGTCTGGTCGACGTGCTGCCGCTGCGGCCGTAGCGCGATCCTCCGTGATCTTCGTCCCGCGTCGGCGTCGCCGTACGCGGGGCGGGACGATCTCGGAAGCGACGTCGTCTCGCGTCGCGGATGCAGGTCCCGATAGCGGATGCAGGTCGAGATGGCGGATGCAGGTCCGATTCACGGATGCCGTCCCGTCACGCATGCAGGTCCGATTCACGGATGCAGGTCGATATGGCCTCTTTAGTCCTGCATCCGTGATTCCGTCCGACAGGTGAGCCCGTGAGGCCGCGAATCGGAGACCATGTAGTCCGCAACGGTGGGACAATGGAGGCATGGCCCCCACCGACTCCCACCAGACCGTCGAGGCGACCGTGCGCCGCGTGCCGCGGTACGGCGTGCTCATGGGGATCGGCGTGGTCGTCGGCATCATCGTCGCCGGCATCCTCACCGCGATCGGCAGCTACGAGCAGTCGCAGGCTCTCGACGTCGTCTACCCCCCGATGCAGGTCTTCGGCTTCCTCCTGCTGTGGACCGTGCCGATCGGCATCGCCCTGGGCGGTGTCGCCGGACTGGTCCTCGAGCGCATCGCGCGTCGCCACGACCGGGTCGTGCATGTCGACCGCGAGACCGTCGTCGACGACTGAGAGTCAGGCCAGTTCGGCGATGACCGGGCGGATCGCCGAGTCGAAGGCCACGATGTCGCGACGCAGGCCGTCGGTGACGGCGACGGTGAGCGCCCCGATCCACCAGATGCCCCGTTGAGTGAACGGCAGCACCTGCACGTTGAGTTCGAACGAGTGCGCGCGGCGTCCGATCTCGCGCTCGAACTCCGCGATGGCGCTCGCGTAGGCGCGGTAGGCATCGCCGCCCGTACTGCTCTTCATGGAGTTGACGTAGCGATCGTGCGCGACCCGGGCATAACGGAGAGCGGATGCCGCGTGCGGCGCGATCGCGGAGGCCAACTCCTCCGCTCCCGTGGCGGGCAGTGCGACGAGGGTGTCGAACCCGTCGACGAGCTCGAGCGGGACGCCTGACCGGTGCGCCCGCGGCTCGACCGTCATGTCCCAGTAGTCGCGCCACTGCTTCTCGACCGAGGCTGAGGCGTCGGGGGCGTCGGGCGCGCGCACGCTGAGCTCGCGCAGGCTGGGGAGATCTTCCGGCGCACGGATGCCGAGCGACTGACGCAGCGCGAGGGCCACGAGCACGGGAACGCTCGCGTCTTCGCGGATGAGCCACTGCGGCTTGTCGGCCATGGCCCCATCGTAGGCCCGCATCCTGCCCCGTCCGAGCCCGCCCGCCGGAGCGGCCCCGCCGCCCGAGCCCTCGCCCCCCGAGCCCTCGCCCCCCGAGCCCTCGCCGCCCGAGCGCTCGCCCCCGCCCCGCTCGCTCCGCGCCGTCCCGACCTCGCCCCCGCGCTCCGTCCCACTCGCCGCGCGGCCCCGCTCGCTCCGCGCCGTCCCGACCTCGCCCCCGCGCTCCGTCCCACTCGCCCCGCCGCCCCGCTCGCTCCGCGCCGTCCCGCCCTCGCCCCCGCGCTCCGCCTCGCCCCGCATACGCGCCCAGCCCCGCATCCGCACCCCGTCCCACTCGCCCCGCCCGTGTCCCGCCCCTTCGCCGCTCAAGGGAGGAACACGCCGGCGGGGAGCCGCATTCACCGGCGTGTTCCTCCCTTCAAAGACGCGCGGCGCGCTCGTCGGGCTCGTTCGCCGGCGTGTTCCTCCTCTCGGGCGGCGTCCGTCGCGCCGCCGGCCCCTGCGCCCCGCACCGCCCGCGTCCCGCCCCGCGCCCGGTATCCGCTCCCCGCCCCGCGTCCGGCATCCGCTCCCCGCCCCCGCGCCGCCCGCGCCTCCGCGCCCCGTGCGCGTCCCCGTCCCGTCCGCACCCCTCACCTACCCCCGGTCAAGGGAGGAACACGCCGGTGGCGGGCCGCATTCGCCGGCGTGTTCCTCCTCTCAGCGGCCACAGCCGGGGTCCGAGCGGCGAATCACCGGCGTGTTCCTCCTCTCCGGCGGGCCGGGGGCGCACGCGGAGGCGACGCAGCGACGGGCAGGGAGCGGGGGAGAGCGGCTGGGCCGCGGGCGGTAGGCTGGAGGGGTGGCTGCCTCCCCCACCAACCCCTATTCCGAAGCCGGCGTCGACACCGCTGCGGGCGACCTCGCGGTCGAGCTGATGAAGTCGTCCGTGCGCGCCACGCACGGGCCCGAGGTGCTCGGAGGCGTCGGCGGGTTCGCGGGCCTGTTCGACGCGAGCGCGCTGCGCGACTTCCGCCGTCCGCTGCTGGCGACGAGCACCGACGGTGTCGGCACCAAGGTCGCCATCGCGCAGGCCATCGACAAGCACGACACCATCGGTCAAGATCTGGTGGGCATGGTCGTCGACGACATCGTCGTGGTCGGGGCGAAGCCCCTCTTCATGACCGACTACATCGCCTGCGGCAAGGTCGTGCCGGAGCGCATCGCCGACATCGTGCGCGGCATCGCCGAGGCCTGCACCGCCACGGGCACCGCCCTCGTGGGCGGCGAGACCGCCGAGCACCCGGGCTTGCTCGGCCCCCGCGACTACGACGTGGCGGGTGCCGCCACCGGAGTGGTCGAGGCCGACGCGATCCTCGGCGCCGAGCGGGTGCAGGACGGCGACGTCGTCCTCGCCATCGCCTCGAGCGGGCTCCACTCCAACGGATACTCCCTGGTGCGGCACATCATCACCGGCGCCGGCATCTCGTACGCCGACCCCGCAGCCGACTTCGGCACGACCTGGGGCGAGGCCCTGCTCGAGCCCACACGCCTGTACACCCAGCCGCTGCTGCGGCTCATCGACACCATCCCCGGTGCCGTCCATGCCCTCAGCCACGTGACCGGCGGCGGCATCGCGGCGAATCTCGCCCGCGTGCTCCCCCAGGGCAGCTGGGCCGAGGTGGACCGTGGCACGTGGTCGCCGAGCCCCGTCTTCCGCGTGCTCAGCGACATCGCCGGGTCGACGCTGGAGTCGGCCGAGGGCACCTGGAACCTCGGCATCGGATTCCTCGCCGTCGTCGCCGCGGAGAAGAAGGATGCCGCGATCGCGGCGCTCGCCGCCGAGGGCATGCCCGCCTGGCAGGTCGGCGCCGTCGGCTTCGGCGCGCGCCCCGCCGGCGCCTTCGAGGAGGGCGCCAAGGGCGTGGACGGCGGAGCAGTGCGCCTCGTGGGCGCCTACGCGGACGGAGTGAAGTAAGAGTCCATGTGCGGCATCGTCGGAATGGTGGGGTCCGCCCCGGTCAATCAGGACATCTACGACGCTCTCCTGCTGCTGCAGCATCGTGGCCAGGATGCGACGGGCATCGCCACGGCGGAGCCGAACGGCGTCATGCACAACGCCAAGGCGCAGGGCATGGTGCGCGAGGCGTTCCGCACGCGCGACATGCGCGCGCTGCTCGGCAATGTCGGCCTCGGGCACGTGCGCTACGCCACGAAGGGCACCGCGTCGAGCGAGGAGGAGATGCAGCCTTTCTACGTGAACGCGCCGTACGGCATCATCCTCATCCACAACGGAAACCTCACCAACACGCGTGAGTTGACCGCCGACATGGCCCAGCGCGACCGCCGGCACCTGAACTCGTCGAGCGACACCGAGCTGCTCCTGAACGTGCTCGCGGGCGAGCTTCAGAACACCACCTCGACCGTCGACCTCGACGCGGAGCGCATCTTCGAGGCGGTCACGCGAACGCACGAGCGCATCGAAGGCGCGTACGCGGTCATCGCGGTGATCGCCGGCTACGGTCTGCTCGCCTTCCGCGACCCGTTCGGCATCCGTCCCCTCATCCTCGGACGTCGCCCGTCGACCGTCGACCCTTCGACTGGCTCAGAGACCGCTCAGGCGAAGGACGAGTGGGTCGTCGCGAGCGAGTCGCTGGTGCTCGAGAACGGCGACTACGAGGTCGTCCGCGAGATCGAGCCCGGCGAGGCGGTGTTCATCACGAACGACGGCGAGCTGCACTCCCGGCAGTGCGCCGAAGCCGTACAGCTCGCGCCGTGCGCGTTCGAGTACGTCTATCTCGCCCGCCCTGACTCGGTCATGAACGGCATCTCGGTGTACGAGTCGCGCCTGCGCATGGGCGACCGGCTCGCCGACACGATCGCGAAGCACGTGCCGCTCGACGAGATCGACGTGGTCATGCCGATCCCCGACTCGTCGCGTCCTGCCGCGATGGAGGTCGCGCGCAAGCTCGGCAAGGAGTACCGCGAGGGTTTCTACAAGAACCGCTACGTCGGCCGCACCTTCATCATGCCGGGGCAGGCGGTGCGCAAGAAGAGCGTGCGGCAGAAGCTCAACGCGATGTCGACCGAGTTCCAGGGCAAGAACGTGCTCCTGATCGACGACTCCATCGTGCGCGGCACCACCTCGAAGGAGATCATCCAGATGGCGAGGGATGCCGGCGCCGCCTCGGTGACCTTCGCGTCGGCGGCCCCGCCGGTGCGGCATCCGCACGTCTACGGCATCAACATGCCGTCCCGTCACGAGCTGATCGCGCACGGACGCACGATCCCCGAGATCGCCGAGGAGCTCGGCGTCGACCACCTCGTCTACCAGGAGGTCGACGATCTCAAGGCGGCGATCATCGAGGGCTCGGCGCTGACCGATCTCGACATGAGCTGCTTCGACGGCCGGTACGTCACCGGCACCGTCTCCGACGAGTACCTGGCGTGGGTGGAGGGGTCGCAGACCTCGTGACGTCGAGGCCGCTCTGGCAGGGACGCGCCCTCGCCCTGATCGGGATCGTGCTCGTCGCGTTCTCGCTGCGGTCAGCCGTCGCCTCGCTGTCGCCGGTGATCGACCATGTCGCCGACGATTTCCCGGTGCCGCCCGTGGTCATAGGGCTCATCGGAGCCGCGCCGCCGGTGTGCTTCGCCCTCTTCGGACTCCTCACCCCGCTGTTCGAGCGTCGTTTCGGCCTCGAGCGGGTCGCCGTCTCCGCGATCGCGCTGATCGCTGTCGGGATGCTGCTGCGCGGCCTCGCCGGTGATTCGGTGGCGCTCCTGGCAGCGACGGCGGTCGTCTTCGCGGGCGTCGGCTCCGGCAACGTCCTGTTGCCGCCGCTCGTGAAGAAGTACTTCCCCGACCGCATCGGCGCGATGATGACGGTCTACTCGACGACGCTGGCAGTGTCGACGTTCCTTCCGCCTCTGGTCGCGGTGCCGGTGGCCGACTCGCTCGGCTGGCGGGTGTCGCTCGGCATGTGGGGCCTGTTCGCCGCGATCGCCCTGGTGCCGTGGGTGGCGCTGCTGCTGCGCGAGCGCGCCGCGCCGACGACGGTGACCGCCGCCCCGGTCGAGATCGATCCGACCGATGGTCGCCACGATCTGCAGGATGCGGTCGCCGTGGCCACGGGGCCGATCACGACGGCGCCCGCCAACGCGCGCACCTTCGCTCGTCTCTGGCGCCTGCCGCTCGCCTGGGCGCTCGCGCTCGTGTTCGGCACGTCGTCGACGATGGCGTACGTGTCGTTCGCGTGGCTGCCGACTCTGCTCGTCGACATCGGCGGAGTCACGCCGGCGACGGCCGGGTTCCTGCTTTCGGTCTTCGGGCTCATCGGTCTGCCGTGCTCACTGATCGTGCCGATCCTGGTGGTGCGGTACCAGGCGACGCGCCCTCTGTTCTTCGTGGCGGTCGTCGGCGGCTTGGTCGGCCTCGGCGGCTTCCTCGTCGCTCCGACCGCGGCGCTCGCGCTGTGGGTGTGCATCTTCGGCCTGACGGCCATCATGTTCCCGCTGAGCCTCGTGCTGCTCAGCATCCGCGCCCGCACGGCCGAGAGCGCTGTCGCGCTCAGCGGCTTCGTGCAGAGCATCGGCTACGCGATCGCGGCGGTGTTCCCGTTGCTCGTGGGCCTGCTCCACGATTCGACGGGCGGGTGGCAGGTGCCGCTCCTGGTCGTCGCGGGCGTTCTCGTGGTCTCGATCCCTGCGGGGGTCGTCGCGGGACGACGCCGCACGATCGAAGACGAGTGGGAGCGCCGGTACGGGAGCTGGTGACGGGCGGTGAGCCCGGCTCCGGCCGGCTCGTCGGCGGAGAGATCCATCGGAATGGGCACGACGAAACCCCCGTGGGTCGCACGGGGGTTCGACGACGGGCGGAGCGGGCGGTCAGGCCTTTTCGAGCTCGTCTTCGTCTTCGTCTGCGTACTCGTCGGCCCACTTGTCGACGTAGGCGTCTTCGTCGGTCGGGTGACCCAGCTCGCGCTCGAGCGCGGAGTAGTTCACCGACGGACTGTACGCCTTGAGTTCGCGGGCGATCTTGGTGTGTTTCGCCTTCTGACGGCCACGGCCCATGCGCGAGACCCCCTCACGAGTTAAGCTGCGGGCAGCAGGAGCCCGACGCGTTTCACGACACCGGCTGACGGCCGGTAAGAGTAGCATTCAGAATAGCACGCGGCTACGGCCCCCTGGCCGAGGCCCGGCTGGTGAAGGGAGCGATCCTCATGTCCGACAGCACCTCCACTCCGTCCGACGAGGCCGCGCAGAACGCGATGCTGCAAAGGGCCGTCATCGTCGGCATGCAGCCGAATCAAGACCGCCGCGTCCTCGACGAGGCCGCGCGGTACGCCCGTCTGCTGCACGTTCCGCTCGTCGTCGCGCACGTCGACGTCACGCGATTCGTGACGTACGAAGACCCCGACGGCTACGTGCATTCCGCGCCCATCGACATCAACTTCGACGCAGGCGTCGTCGAGTTCGAGGCCGTGCAGTCGGCGGCCGCAGCCGTTCTCGACAAGACCGACCTCACGTGGACCGCGCGCCAGCTGGTGGGCGATCCGGCGCTGGCCATCAAGCAGCTCGGCAACCGGCTCGACGCGCAGCTGATCGTCGTGGGCACGCGCAAGCGCGGCCTCGGCGAGTCGATCCGCGAGTTCTTCACCGGCTCGGTCGCGGCTCGCCTCGCCCATCGCCAGCATCGGCCCATCCTCGTCGTGCCGCTGGGCGAGCCCGTGCCCGACGAGCAGAAGGAGATCTGGCCGGAGGAGTAGGTCGCGACCGCGCCGCTCGACGACCGGGGTGTCGGTCGTCGAGCGAGTGCCGCGGCAGAGCGTCAGGCCGACAGCGCGCGCGTCACGGCGTGCGCCGCAGCGTCGAGGGCGTCTTCGAGCTGGCTCACCGTCGACGGCGTCAGCACGCCGCCCTTCGCCACATGCGTGCGCAGATCGGTGCGCACGCGGGCGCGGAAGGCGTTGATCACGGCATCGGCCCGATGCAGCTCTTCTCGGCTGGTGACACGGGCGTCGTCGGAGGCCGCTCTCGGACGGTTCTTCGCCGCGTGCCGCTCGTCGTGCTCGGCAGTGGCCAGGTCGGCGCGGAGGCTCTTCATCGCCTCTCTGACGCTCTGGCGCACCTCGTTCGCGATGAGCCGCACCGAATCGGCGAGACCCGACTCGATGCCGGCGAGGTCGCTCTCGCGCGACGCGAGCTCGGCGCGGCCGGCATCCGTGATCGCGTAGATCGTGGTGCGCCCGTCGACCGTCTTGGTGACCAGCCCCTCCTCCTCGAGCTTCGCCAGGCGCGGGTAGATCGTGCCGGCGCTCGGGGTGTAGGTGCCGCCGGTGCGATCGGTGAGCGACTGGATGATGCCGTAGCCGTGCTGGGGTGACTCGGCCAGCAGTGACAGCAGGTACAGGCGCAGGTCGCCGTGCGAGAAGACCGCGGGACTCATGCTTCCTCCCACTCGGCGTCGTCGGTGATGGTCGCGGGCGAGCGGCGGAGCACCGTGACGCCGCCCGAGACCGAGTTGGCGCGCAGGTCGACGAAGCGACCCGCGAGCTCGCCCGTCGTGCCGGTGTAGTTGCTCGGTCCTGACGAGCTGCGCGGGACGCCGTCGATCAGCAGTCGGCCGCTGAGCGAGCGGATGACGTAGTTCGCGGCGAGCGACTCGTCGAGACGGACGGTGGTGCCGCCCGAGACGGTGTTGATCGTGATCGAGTTGACGTCGCCCGCGGCATCGACGAGCGTCGCTCCCGACACCGTGTCGATGGTTGCGCGGCGCACGGTGCCGGTCACGGCCACGTCGCCCGAGACGCTGTTGGCGCTGATCGAGCCGGTGAGCCCGCGCACCTGCACGTCGCCCGAGACGGAGTTGACGTTGAGGTCGCCGAAGAGGGTGTCGACGATGATGTCGCCGGAGACGGTGTTCAGACGGGTGTCGTTGCGGATGCCGGAGACGAGGGCACCGGCGCTCACCACACCCAGGTTCAGGGCGATGCTGCGAGGGACCGCGACGCTCACCTCGGCGCGCGGGCCGCCCGAGCCGAAGTTGCGGAACACCTCGAGGAAGTTGTCCCAGCCCAGCTGCGGGTGGTCGATCTCGACCTCTCCGTCGTGCGACTCGATGCGGAGGTCTTTCGTCGTGACCCCGTGCACCTCGATGCGGATGCCGGGCTCGTCGTGGGCGATCACGTCGACCTGGCCGCCGACCAGGCCGATCTTCAGCCGGGTGACGTTCTCGATGTCGATGACGCGTTCCTCGCCGGGGGCGATGAGCCACTTCTCGGTCATGTGTTTCTCCTGACGTAGGGGATCACGATATATCGTGTCTTGCCAACGATAACACGATATATCTCGATGTCAAGGGATACGCATCCCGGATCGCCAGTGTCGCAGCGAGCGCAGCGCCACGCGGCCGTCGGCGAAGACCGGTGTGAGGAAGATCGCGTGGATGAGGTACCAGCCGTGGAGGTGCACCTGCGGGACGAGCATCCAGAGCACGGCTCCGATCGCCACGCAGCTGAGCGGACCCGAGACGGCGCCGATGAAGGCCTCACGTCCGCTGAGCGAGCCGTGCGGCACGACCGACACGCGCAGCAGCGAGCGCTCGAGCGTGAGCGCCGTCACGCCCGGAGAGCGCGAGAGGGCCGCCGCGTGCCCCAGCTCGTGCACGGCGTAGCCGGCCCAGACGCCGACGACGTAGTGCAGTGCGAGCACGAGGAGGGCATCGACGACCGCCGGCTGGCCGGTGAGCTGCGCGAAGACGAGGGCGCCGGCGGATGCCGCGGCGAACAGCGCATGCAGCGGCCACCCGGCCATGCCGAGCCAGAGAAGAATGCTCGATGGTGCGAGTCGGGGGACGGTCGCCGACCACACCTCAACCCGCGTCCGCGAGCAGCTGCCTCTTGCGCGCGACGAGCAGATCGTGCACGGCCAACACGGCCAGCACGAACACGGTGATGGCCACGACCGTGACGAGCAGGGGGAGCGGATCGGTGATGCCGACGCCCAGTTGGGTCGTGCCCTGGGGCGTCGGAACGACTTCGACGAAGATCGCGTCGAAGTAGCCGAGGCGTCGTCCCGGCGTCGAGCCGGCCGAGAACATGAGCCAGACGGCGACCGCGACGGCCGCTCCCGCGGTCACGACGAGGGCGGCCACCGTGCTGCCGAGGAATCTAAACAACCACTTCATGACGTTCGGTCCTTTCGATCTTCCGCAGGGCGACCGCGGAGAAGAGGGCGGCGGTGAGGGTCAGGAGGACGAGTGCGGTGGCGCCGACGGCGGCGGGGAGTCCGGGAAGGTTCGCGCCGAGCATGAGCGTTCCCGTCACGAGCGCTGCGACGGCGACGCCCACGACCACCGAGAACGGGTTGCCCTTCTCGGGCGGGAAGACGATGCCCGCGAGGGTGAGGACCACGACGTTCGACGCGCAGAACCCGACGACGACGACGATCTCGCTCCAGGAGATGCCGGTGAGTGCCGAGAGCACGCCGACGGGAAGGGCGCACAGGCCGAGGGCGAGCAGCTGCGGGCCGACCAGGAGGAGGTAGAGCCCGATCGGTCGGTGCCGGCGCGGGGCGCACGCGCGCAGCGGCTCCGTCGCGACGAAGGCGTAGACGGCCGGGATCGTCGTGGCGATGAGCAGGAACGGAGGGAGCCGGATGTCGGCGACGAACAGAGCGTACGAGCCGGCGAAGACGATGCCGTACACCGTGATGGTCTCGATCGCCCGCGCGTGTGCGGTGAAATAGGTGCCGAACTCGCTCGCGCCGAGCAGCCGGGGCACCCGGGCGAAGCGCCGGGTGGGGTCGAACTGACGCGGCGCGGCGATGCACACGGCCACGATCAGCAGCGCCACGACCGCGAGCCAGACGACGGTCGCGGCGACGAGTCCGTGCGCTGCAGCGATGTCGGCGAGCACGAGCTGTACGGCGACGTGCCCCTCACCCTCCGTCGCCGCGAACAGCACGCGCTCCGCCTGCGAGCTCACGACGAACGACAGGGCGACCAGTGTGGCGCCGAGGATGACCGGCACGAGGAAGGCCCGCAGCCGTGCGAGCCGGAAGTGCAGCAGGAGCCGCTCGAGTGCCAGGTAGTACAGGCTGGCCAGGAGATAGCAGACGAGGGTCGGCATGAGCAGGCAGGTCACGACGTCGTCGACGATGCCGACGCCGCTGATCGACACCGCGCCGGCGATCAGCGCGCCGAGGATGACGACCACGCCGGCGGCGACGAGCATCGCCTCGAACAGCATGAACCCGAGCGTGCGGGCGCGGTTCGTCAGGGGGAAGCAGAAGGTGAGCTCGACGAGATCGCTCGACTTCATGAACATGACGCGCACGACGGTGAAGATGGCGAGCACCCACATCGGAATGGCGGTTCCGGCCACGCGCAGCAGGGGAGAGAGCAGCGCGGGATCGGCGATCAGCTGCCGCAGGGTGACGATCCCGAACACGCAGAAGCCGGCGAAGGCCGCCAGCACGGCGATCGCGATGGTCCACCGCACGACCGGCAGTCGCAGTGCTCCGCGGCGCAGGACGCGGCGGACGAGGAACATCCAGAGGAAGCCGGTCAGCGCGAACACCTGCGTCACGACGACGACCCCCGCGGGGTGGAGGCGCCGATGGCCTGCTTCACCATGGCGTCGACCGAACCGAACTCCTCCCGCACGCGCCGCAGCGGCAGGTCGTACACGATGTCGCCCCGACACAGCACGATGACACGGTCGCAGACCGCCTCGAGGAGGCGGAAGTCGTGGCTGCACAGAAGAAGGGCGTTGCCCTCCGGCATCCGCTCGGCATCGTGCTCGAACTCGTACAGGGCGTCGACGTCGACGCCGTTCAGGGTCTCGTCGACGATCGTCAGCGGGCGGGCGAGCAGGAGTCCTGAGACCACCTGCACCTTCTTGCGCATCCCGTGCGAGTAGTCCTCGATCAGGTCGTGCTGCCGCGCCGCCAGCTGATAGCGGCTCATCAGGTCGTCGAGGCGCTGCTCGTCGGGTTCGAGCCCGTAGAAGCGGTGCATGAGATCGACGTACTCGCGCCCGGTCAGGAACTGCGGCAGGTAGTCGTTGCTGGCGATGTGCACGATGCTCTCGCGCGCCGCCCTCTCCCGATGGGAGCGGCCGTCGATGCGGATGCTGCCGCCGCGCAGCTGCAGGAGGTCGGCGATCGCGCGGATCAGCGTGGACTTGCCGGATCCGTTGGGTCCGACGAGGCCGACGCGCTCGCCTGCCGCGATGTGCAGCGAGAGGTCGCGGAGCACCGGGGTGCGCCTGCCGTAGGAGAACGTCACGGCCGAGACGTCGAGCAGCATGGATGCTCCTTTCCTTTCTGAGCCCCTCGACGCGCCCTCACGGACGCGCCGAGGAGTCGACATGCTCAGACGCACTCGAGCCAGACGGACACGCCGCTCTTGCCCCACTTCCAGCTTCCGGTGAAGCGCTTGCCTCCGTTGGCGAAGAAGCACCAGGCGGCCAAGGACGCCAGGAACGCCACACCGAACACCAGGAGCGCGGCGAGCAGCACGAGCCACCAGCCGTCGAAGCGGAGAACCGCCTCGTCGAGAGCATCCTCGACACGTCGCCTCATCAGCGTCGGTTCGATCGCAGTCATCACGGACATGAATCACCTCCTTTCGTTGGGTTGCTGTCGATGCTGGCAGGCCGAAGGCCGGGGGGCAATCCATTCGAGCGCTATATACCGTCATACGAGGACGCTTGACATTGACGCTACGTCAACTTCTAAGGTCGAAGCATCGCCCACGACGATGGAGAGGAGAAGAAGAGATGCAGCGTGACGACTGGTCGATCCAGGAGATCGCGCGGCTGGCGGGAACCACCAGCCGCACCCTTCGGCACTACGACGACATCGGCATCCTGCCGCCGTCGCGCGTCGCATCGAACGGGTACCGGCATTACGACTCGGCGGCGCTCGTGCGGCTGCAGCGCATCCTGCTGCTGCGCGACCTCGGCCTCGGCCTGCCGCAGATCGGCGAGATCCTCGGCCCTTCGACAGGCTCAGGGACCCAGGGCGCGGGCTCAGGGACCCAGGGCGCGGGCTCAGGGACCCAGGGCGCGGGCTCAGGGACCCAGGGCGCCCAGGCGGAAGCATCCGCCCTCGAGACGCACCTCGCGCTGCTGCGCGAGGAGCAGCACCGGCTGACGCGGCAGATCGCGTCGGTCGAATCCACCATCACGGCATTGAGAGGAGGTGAGAACCCCATGGCAGAGAACATGTTCGACGGCTTCGACCACACGCAGTACAAGGACGAGGTCGAGCAGCGCTGGGGTCATCAGGCCTACGCTGACGGCGATCGCTGGTGGCGCGGGATGACCGATGCCGAGCGAGCCGACTGGCAGCAGCGCGTGTCCGACCTTGGACGCGACTGGATCGCCGCCGCCGAGAGCGGCGTCGACCCGGCGTCCGACGAGGCGCAGGCGATCGCCCGACGCCACGTCGAGTGGCTGACCGGCATCCCGGGCACCCCGGCATCCGCCCTTCGACAGGCTCAGGGACCCGATACAGACGTCAAGGCGTATGTGATCGGGCTCGGTGAGATGTACGTCGCAGACCCGCGCTTCGGCGCGAACTACGCGACGTCGGCCGGCGGAACGCAGGGCGCGGAGTTCGTCCGCGACGCGCTTCGCGTCTACGCGGAGGCGCACCTGTAAGCGCGGCAGGGCGCGTTTCGTCTCGTCGCTTCGCTCCTCGCTCGACGACCGGTACCGCTTCCGGTCGTTGAGCGAGCGAAGCGAGACGAAACGCGCCCGCCCGTATCGAAGATCAGCGCCCCCCGCAAGGTCGACGGCCGATGCCGCGCGCAGGCGTAGTGTCGTGCCATGGCCCACCGTCGCACACGCACGAACGCGGCTCCGCTGTTCGTCGCCGCGACGCTCGCCTACGGTGCGAACGCCGCGCTGGGCACCGCGGTGGCGACGAAGACGATCGACACGAGCGGATACCGCTGGCTGCACCATGCGCTGTACATCGTGACCTGCCTCACGACCGCCGCCGCTCTGAGCTCCGCGTTCTGGGCCCGGCCGAAGGCCGCCAGTCGACGGGCTGCGGCATCCCTCGCCCCTGCCGTCGTGCCGCTCGCGGCGATCCCGTACCTCGGGACCCGGACACGGCGGCATCCGCTGACCGCGCTCGCGGCCGCCCCCTTCCTCGTCGCGGGCCTGGTGTGCTCGCGCATGCCCTCCGACCGGAAGTGACCGCATGGAACTGCTCGACGCCATCCGCCGCCGCAAGACCACGAACGGGCCGTTCCTGCCCGACCCGGTCTCGGAGGAGCACCAGCGGCTCCTCCTCGAAGCCGCCGGTCGCGCCCCCTCCCAGCTGAACAGCCAGCCGTGGCGGTTCGTCGTGATCGAGAACCGCGACACCATCGAGCACATCGCCCGCATCTCGGGCGAGAGCATGACCGAGGCGATGTCGAACGGCACGTTCTTCGAGCGCTACAAGCCGTACTTCCGCTTCAGTCAGGCCGAGATGGAGGAGAAGCGCAGTGGGATGCTGTTCGACAAGCTCCCCGCACCCCTGCGGCCCTTCACCAACCAGGTCTTCACCAAGCGCGGTCAGACCCTGATGAACACCTTCGGGGTGCCCAAGACCCTCGGCTCCGAGAACCAGAAGCTCGTCGCCGGCTCGCCGCTCCTGCTCGGCGTGATGCTCGACCGCAGCGAGTACCGTCCCGGTCAGCTGTCGTCGTTCTACTCGGTCTTCAGCATGGGCGCGGCGATGGAGAACATCTGGCTCACGACCGTCGAGCTCGGGATGGGCATCCAGTTCATCTCGTTCCCGATGGAGGTTCCGGGGCGCTGGGAGGAGATCATCCGGCTGTTGAAGGTGCCCGACGATCTCGAGCTCATGGCCGTGTACCGGCTCGGCTACGTGCCGCCCGAGCAGCGCCGCCCGGCGATCGACTGGTCGAGTAGCCAGCGCAAGCTCGTCTCGCAGTACGTGTTCCGCGAAAGCTGCGACGTCGCCCAGCGGGGCTGGGACGACACGCAGCTCCGGCACGAGCACTGACCGGCGGCCGGCCGCACCGCGTCACGACTCCGGGGTACGCGGCAGACGCTTCAGGTCGTTGAGAGCCGGGCCCTCGATGCGCGTGCCGTCGGGCGCGAACCGCGAGGCGTGCAGCGGGCAGTCCCACGTGCATTCGGCGTCGTTCCAGTCGAGAACGCCGCCCAGGTGCGTGCACACGGCCGACACCGCCCGGGTGACGCCGTCGACCGTCGAGACCGCGACCGGAACGCCCGCCCGATTCGCGACGACGCCCTCGCCCTCGGCGGGCCGCGGGACGGGGACCGGCGTCGACTCGGCCTTGATCCAGCCCGAGGTCGCGGCCGCCGCGACCTTGGCGCCCTCGACCGCCCCCTTCGCCAGGTCGGCCGGCACGGTCAGACGGGTGCCGAGCAGGGTCATCCAACGGGGACGGTCGCCGCGGTTCGTGCCGAGGATCTCGGCCGTGAGCCGCAGGGCGGCGGCGGGAGCGTTCGACAGTCCCCACTTGGCGTAGCCGGTCGCGAAGCGGATCGCCCCGAGCCCGCGCGGCATGGCGCCCACGAACGGGATCTGGTTGTGCGACTGGTAGTCCTGGGCCGACCAGCGGTTCGTCTCCTCGGCGCCGGGAAAGTGCTCGAGCGTCCACGAGACCAGGTCGTCGACCAGCGCCGCCTCCGACGCGGAGCGTCCGACCGGGTGGTCGTTGCCTCCGACGACGAGCTGCGCCGTGCCGCCGGGGCCGTCGGCGTCGGTGACAGGACGGATCGATCGCGTGGGGCCGTCGACGGAGAGGTAGGTGCTCTCGACCACCTCGCCGGGCACGCGGAACGACACGCAGTACGATCGCATGCCGCTCACCTTCGTGAAGTACAGGCCGCGATCGAGGATGGGGCTGCCGGTGGCGAGCACGATGTGCTCGCCGAAGATCGGGCCCTCGGCGGTCTCGACGCGCGCGTTCGGGAACGCATGGGCGCCGGTGGCGCGGATGCCGGTGTGCAGCGTGCCGCCCTCAGCCAGGAACTCGTCGACGAGCGCGCGCGAGACCGTGACCGGGTCGATGGTCACCTGGTCGTCGAGCACGACGGCGCCGGCGACGGGGAACGGCGTCGTGCCGAGGTCGCCCGGCGCCAGCATCCGCGTCGACAGGCCCGCCTCGCGGGCGGCGTCGTGCTGCGCCCGCACCATCGCCAGCCCGTCGGGTGTCTGTGCGTAGGAATGGTCGGGTCGCCAGGTGTAGGAGACGCCCGCGTGGTCGGCGAAGGCGGTCAGCCACTCCATGCCGTCGCGGTTCGCGTCGACGTACGCCCGCACCAGCGCGGCGGGGTGGTGCCGCCGGATCTCGGCGAGACGCTTGCCCTGAAGCAGCGACAGCTTGCCGGTGTTCCCGCCGGTCGCGAGCTCGGCCACCTGCCCGGCCTCGATCACGGCGACATCGAGCCCGGCGCGCGTCAGCATCACCGCGGTCGTGAGACCGGTGAGGCCGGCGCCGACGACGACGACGTCGTGCCGGGCCCCCGGCTCGAACGGCGTGCCGAGGGGCAGGTTGGTGTCGATCTTCCAGAGCGGCGTCATGCGGACAGTCAACGCCCCGCGGACCGGGAGTCCCAGCGGCTTGACATTCGAACGAGGCGCTGGCACGCCTCGACTACAGTGGCGATCGTGAGTCTCCGCCGCGTGCTTCTCGTCGCCCTGGGCGGCACGCTCGGCACGGCGGCTCGACTCGCGCTGGCGCTCGTGCTCCCCGACGTCGGCGGATTCCCCGTCGCCGTGCTCATCGCCAACGTGCTGGGCGCGCTCCTCATCGGCGTGCTCGCCGCGCGTCTGCCCGGATCGAGCGATCTGCGCGTGATGCTGGGCTCCGGCGCCCTCGGCGGCTTCACCACCTACAGCTCCTTCGCCGTCGGCACGATCGGCCTCGCGGCGTCGCCGTCGGTCGCCGTCGGCTACGTCGTCGGCAGTCTCGTCCTCGGTCTCGCCGCCGCCGCCCTCGGGCTGCGCTGGGGGCGACCTCGTTCGACGGCGCAGGCGGTCGCGTGAATCCGGTGCTCTTCGCCGCCGCGGCTCTCGCCGGCGGAATCGGAGCGGTGCTGCGCTACCTCGCCGATGTCGGCGTCGCGCGCCTGACGGGCCGGCGATTCCCCTGGGGCATCCTGCTGGTCAACATCTCGGGCTCCCTCGCGCTCGGCCTCGTCACCACCGCCCTGCCCGACGCCCTGTTCGTCGTCGGGGCGGGTCTCCTCGGCGGCTACACGACCTTCAGCACGGCCATGCTCGACGCCGTCGCCCTGTGGCGCGACGGTAAGCGGGCGGCATCCGTCGCCGACGTCGTCGGCATGCTGCTGCTCAGCCTGCTCGCAGCAGCCGCCGGGCTCGCGATCGGCTCCTCGCTCTGATCGCCTCTGCGCTCTACTCGATCTCCTCGACGCCGCCGGGCACCTCGTCGAGCGGCATCCCGGCCGGGGCTTCGACGTTGCGCGTCAGCTCTCGCAGTCGGTGGACCAGGTCCGGATCCTCGATCTCGTCGCCGAGATCGGCGCCGTGAGACGGTCTGGTCACGATCTGGCTCGCCGGACCGATCAGGAAGCGGGCGGTCTCGATCGAGCCCTCGCCGTCGCGCACCGGGATCTCGACGATCTCGGCGCGATTCTCATCCCCGAGCGCACGACCGTACGCGAGGAGTGCGTCGGCGATGTCATCGCCCGTCAGGAACTCGTCTCCGGCGTAGGTGATCGTCTGCATACCGCCGTTGTACTCCCGATCGGCTGATCACGCCCTCCCCTTGCCTCTCGCGGCGACGACTGATATCCGTCGTCGGCGGAGCGGGCGGGCGGCGCTCCCAGCATCCTCACAATCGCGAAATGTACAAAAGTACATGTACGGACGTCCAGAGGGGTTTCGATGGCTGACAGCGCGCGTCGTCGACGCGACCCGCAGGCGCGGCGTCGCGAGATCGTCGACGCCGCGGCGGAGCTCATCGTCGAGGTGGGAGCCGACGGGCTGACCCACCGGATGGTGGCCGCGCGCGCCGGTGTGCCGCTCGGTGCGACCACGCAGTACTTCGACACGCTCGACGATCTCCGCTCCGCGGCGCTGCGTGCTCTCGCCGACGAGGTCGATGCACGACTCGACGGGGTGCGGATCGCCCTCGAGCGGCGCGGAGTCACCCCGGCCGTGATCGCCGACCTCATCAGCGACGGCCTGGACGACGCCCGGGCCGTGCAGGCCGACCGCGCCGTCGTGACCGCGGCGGTGCACGACCCGCGGCTGCGCGAGCTCGCGCGCCACCTCACCACGCAGATCGTCTCCCTCCTCGAACCGACCTACGGGCACGACCGCGCCACCGCCGCGATGATCTTCCTCGACGGCCTCATGTGGAGCGTCCACGTCCGCGACACCGTCGTCGACCGCACGTTCGTCGAGACCGTGCTCACCCGCATCCTCGGCATGCCCGAGACTGATACCACCCCCGGTCGCACCGCAGCGCCGTCCGCACCCTGAACCGAGGAATCCTCCGTGTCGAATCTCGCCGTCCTGAGCCTGAAGAACCGGGCGCTGATCGCGCTCATCACGATCGTCTCCGCGGTGTTCGGCGGTCTGGCGCTGACCAGCTTGAAGCAGGAGCTCATCCCCTCGCTCGAGCTGCCGGCACTCGTGGTGATGACCACGTACCCCGGTGCGTCGCCCGAGGTCGTCGAGAACGACGTCTCCACCCCCGTCGAAGCGGCCATCCAGGGCGTGCCAGGGCTCGAGTCGACCACCGCGACGAGCAGCACGAACGCGTCGATCGTGCAGGCGATGTTCGCCTACGGCACCAACCTCGCCACGGCCGAGCAGAAGATCCAGCAGGCGATCAACCGCATATCGTCGCAGCTCCCCGAAGACGTCGAGCCGCAGGTGCTCTCGGTCTCGATCGACGACTTCCCGGTCATCCAGGTGGCCGTCACCGGATTCGAGGATGCCGACAACGCGCAGTCCGAGCTCGAGACGGTCGCCATCCCCGACCTCGAAGACGTCGACGGGGTCAACGCCGCCGAGATCGTCGGCGGGGTCGGGCAGCGCATCACCATCACCCCCGACCAGGCGGCGCTCGCCGCCGCAGGGCAGAGCTCGCAGGCGATCAGCTCGGCCCTGCAGCAGAACGGCACGCTGTTCCCCGGTGGCGACATCACCGAAGACGGCGAGACGCTCACCGTGCAGACCGGGGCGAAGATCACCTCGGTCGACGAGATCGCCGCGCTGCCGCTCGTGGGCACGGCGCTCACGATCGGCGACGTCGCGACCGTCGTGCAGGAGGCCGACCCGATCACGTCGATCTCGCGCGTCGACGGCAAGGACGCCCTCTCGATCTCCATCACCAAACTGCCGGCCGCCAACACCGTCGAGGTGTCGAAGGGCGTGATCGCCGCGCTCGACGAGATCGGCGCCGCGTTCCCCGACGCCGAGTTCACGATCATCTTCGACCAGGCGCCGTTCATCGAGCAGTCGATCGAGACCCTCACGACGGAAGGTCTGCTGGGCCTCGCCTTCGCCGTGATCGTCATCCTCGTCTTCCTGCTGTCGATCCGGTCGACCCTCGTGACCGCGATCTCCATCCCGACCTCCGTGCTCATCACCTTCATCGGGCTGCAGGCGTTCGGATACTCGCTCAACGTGCTGACCCTCGGCGCCCTCACCATCGCGATCGGTCGCGTCGTCGACGACTCCATCGTCGTGATCGAGAACATCAAGCGGCACTATGTCGGCGATGCCGACAAGGGCGACGCGATCCGCCTGGCCGTGCGCGAGGTCGGCATGGCCATCACCGCCTCGACCATCACGACGGTCGCGGTGTTCCTGCCCATCGTCTTCGTCGGCGACATGGTCGGCGAGCTCTTCCGCCCGTTCGCTATGACCGTGACGATCGCGATGGTCGCCTCGCTGCTCGTGGCCCTCACGATCGTGCCGGTACTCGCCTACTGGTTCCTGCGACCGGGCAAGCCGCTGCTCGACGAGCACGGACGCGCGATCGATCCCGAGCACCAGGATGCCCCGCCGACACCGCTCCAGCGCATGTACCGCCCCATCCTCGGCTGGACGCTGAAGCACTCGGCGACGACGGTCGTCCTCGCCGTCGTCGTGCTGGGCGCCACGCTCGCAGCCGCCCCGCTGATGAAGATCAACTTCCTCAGCGACTCCGGCCAGAACACGATGACCGTCACCCAGGACCTCGGACCCACGGCCAGCCTCGAGGCGAAGTCGGATGCCGCGGTCAGCGTCGAAGACGCCCTGCTCGGCGTGACCGGCATCGAGCACGTGCAGGCGTCGATCGGGTCGAGCGGCTCGGCGCTGCGCGACGCGTTCTCGGGCGGGGCCGGCATCACCTACTCGGTGCTCACCGACGGCGACGCCGATCAGGAGAAGCTGCGCGACGACGTGCAGAAGGCCATCGACGATCTCGGCGACGACGTCGGCGAGGTGACCGTGGCGGCCTCGGCCGGATTCGGCTCGAGCGACATCGAGATCACCGTGTCGGCGTCGAACGCCGACGACCTGCAGACCGCGACCTCGGCGGTCGTCGACGAGCTCGACGGGCGTGACGGAATCGGACAGGTGACCGACAACCTCGCCGCCTCGCTGCCCTACATCGCGGTCGTCGTCGACCGGGCCGCGGCCGCCGAACGAGGACTCACCGAGGTCGCCGTCGGCTCGATCGTGTCGAGCACCATGCGGCCGCAGCAGGCCGGCTCGGTCGAGATCGACGACACGGCCCTGACCGTCTACATCGCCAGCCCGGAACCTCCGACCACGGTCGACGCGCTCCGGGAGCTTCCGATCCCGACCCGCACCGGCATCGTCGCGCTGCAGGACATCGCCACCGTCGAACAGCGCGAAGGGCCCACCTCGATCACCACCGAGCAGGGACTGCGCACGGCCACGATCACCGTGCCACCGGCATCCGACAACCTCGCCGTCGCCACCCAGTCGGTGAACGAGGCGCTCGCCGCGGTCGATCTTCCCGACGGAGCGTCGGCCGAGGTCGGCGGCGTCGCCTCGCAGCAGGCCGACTCGTTCTCGCAGCTCGGACTCGCGATGCTCGCGGCGATCCTCATCGTCTACGTGGTGATGGTGGCGACGTTCAAGTCGCTGCGGCAGCCGCTGCTGCTGCTCATCTCGGTGCCTTTCGCGGCGACCGGAGCCATCCTGCTGCAGATCGTCACCGGCGTTCCGCTCGGCGTCGCCTCCCTGATCGGTGTGCTGATGCTCATCGGCATCGTCGTCACCAACGCGATCGTGCTCATCGACCTGGTCAACCAGTACCGCGAGAAGGGTCTTTCGACCGCCGAGGCCGTGCGGGCCGGTGGCGAGAAGCGTCTGCGTCCGATCCTCATGACGGCGCTGGCGACGATCTTCGCCCTCACCCCGATGGCGCTGGGCATCACCGGACACGGCGGATTCATCTCGCAGCCCCTGGCGATCGTGGTGATCGGCGGGCTCATCTCGTCGACCGTGCTCACGCTGATCGTGCTGCCGACGCTCTACAACCTCGTTGAGGGGGCGAAGGAGCGACGCCGCGCCCGGAAGAGCGGCGACGGTTCCGCGTCGACGGATGCCGCGGGGGACCCTCTCGACGAGGGTCCTGCACCGCAGCAGCTCACGCGTCGCCAGCTGCGCGAGCGCCACGACTAGCCCCGCGCGCCCCTTCAGGCCCGCCGAGACCCCGCCCTACCGCCGAGACCCCGCCCTGCTGACGTCAGCACGGCGGGGTCTCGGCGTGAAAGCGGGGTCTCGGCGGAAGAGCGGGGAGCAGGGGGGCGGGGAGCAGGGGGGCGGGGGCAAGGGAGAGACAGGGTCAGGAGAGGGTGATGCCCCAGTGAAGCGTCCAGGTCTCGGCCGGCGCGAGGCGGCGCAGCCCTATTCCGCTGTTGAGGGCATCGGCGGGAGCGGTCATCGGCTCGATCGCGACGGCGAGCGGACGCCCGGGGTACTCGTCGGTCGTGAAGACCTGCACGACCTCGTAGCCCTCGCCCTGCCAGAGCGTGAGGCGTCGGCCGTCAGGGGCCGTGAGCGAGTGCCGCACCAGTCCGTCGGCGTCGCGCTCCAGGTCGATGAACCCCGTGTCGAGCGACACGTCGCCGAGGCGCACGCCGTCGCGCAGCGCGGGATCGGCCGGGCGGGTGCCGGTCGGCAGCATCCGATCGTCCGTCTCGATCGCCGTCCGCGCCGGGACGCGCAGGACGAGATCCTCCTCGGCGACGTCGCCGATCGTGAGGAACGGATGCGATCCCACGGCGACCGGAGCCGGCGTCGCGGAGTGGTTCGTGATGACGTGCTCGACGTCGATGCCGTCGGCGCGCAGCGTGTAGGTGACGCTCGTCTCCAGGAGGTACGGGTATCCGGTCTGCGGCACGACCCAGGCGCGCAGCGTCGCGGCCGAGGCGCCCTCGGTGATCTCGTACGCTGTGAACCGCAGCAGGCCGTGGCTGGCGTTGCCGAACTTCGGCTCGGTGATGGCGAGCTGACGCTCCGCGCCGTCGTCGGTCCACTTTCCGTCGCGCACGCGATTCGGCCACGGGACGAGCACCACGCCGGAGCACGAAGGAGTGGGAGCGTCTTCCGGATACGGCGCGATCAGGTCGACCGACCCGATGCGCAGGGAGCGCAGCGAGGCGCCGACCTGCGCGATCTGCGCCGACACCTCGCCGAGCTGGAGATGGACCTGGATGCCGGTGGGGGATGCGGTGTTCACACCGCCATCGTAGGGCGGCGGGCGTCTTCCCAGGCGTGGTGGGTACACTGGTGCGGTCGGCTTCGGGCACCCGCGTGGCAACGCGGACGTCTTGTGCAAGAAGTGTGAGCCCAGGGGCCGATGGTGAGCGTCGATCGACGTGAATCAACCATCACATGAATGGCCCCGGCCGCTGACAGTCCGGACCCGCAGCTGGATCACTCGATCGGATGCCGGGTGCTCGCGCGTGTGCGCGGCAGCGCTGTTCTCGTGCGAGAACTCAGAAGGACACCCCATGCCCAAGAACAAGAAGCCGCGCGGCGGCCGCCCCGCCGCCAACTTCGAGCCGCGCTACGGCGCCAAGAAGACCTCGTTCCACGACCGCCACGCCGGCGGTCGCGACGCAGGCCGCGACGCGCGCGACACCCGAGGCGGACGAGCGGATGCCGGTGAGCGGCGCCCCGCAGCCTCCGGCTACGACCGTCGCCCCGGCAGCCGCAGCCCCGGCCATCGCGGCTACCGTGCGGCCGAAGAGGGCGGCGCGCCCAAGCAGCGCTGGTCAGCGCAGGAGCGCGCAGGGCGCGACGAGGCCCGCAGCATCCGCAACCGCGCCGAGTCGGGACGCCGCGAGGCGCCCCACCGCCGCGATGAGCGTGCTCCGCGTCGTGACGAGCGCGCTCCGCGGCGTGACGACCGCGTCGAGCGTCCGCGTTACTCCGAGCGCGGCGAGCGTCCGCGGTACGCCGACCGCGCAGCATCCGACCGTCCGCGTCGTGACGACCGCGGCTTCGACCGTTCCCAGCGCTCCGAGCGTCCGCGCTTCGATCGCGAGCAGCGCTCGCCGCGCGAGTCGCGTCCGAGCCGCGACAACGGGAACGGCAAGCCGGCTTTCGAGCCGACCGAAGACGTCGTGCACGAGCGGCTCGAGGCCAAGGCGGTTCAGGCGGTGGAGGTGCAGGACGTGACCTTCGCCGACCTCGGACTCGGCTCCAACATCACCGAGACGCTCAGGAACCTGGGTGCCGAGACGCCGTTCCCGATCCAGGCGGCCAGCATCCCGGCCGTTCTCGAGGGGCGCGACGTGCTCGCCCGCGGTCGCACGGGCTCGGGTAAGACCATCGCGTTCGGCGCACCGCTCGTCGAGAAGGTGCTGCAGTCGCAGGCCGGCAAGCGCCGGGAGTTCGGACGTTCGCCGCGCGCGATCATCCTCGCCCCGACGCGCGAGCTCGCGCTGCAGATCGACCGCACGATCCAGCCGATCGCGCGCAGTGTCGGGCTCTTCACCACGCAGATCTACGGCGGCGTGCCGCAGGGTCGTCAGGTGGGCGCCCTCAAGAAGGGCGTCGACATCGTCATCGGCACGCCCGGTCGCGTCGAAGACCTCATCAACCAGGGCAAGCTCGACCTCTCCGACTGCCGCATCGCGGTGCTCGACGAAGCCGATCACATGTGCGAGCTCGGGTTCGTCGAGCCGGTGCAGCGCATCCTGCGCCACTGCGATGGGCCACAGAGCTCGTCGAAGTGCCAGAAGCTCCTGTTCTCGGCGACGCTCGACCGCGAGGTCGCAGCCCTCGTCGACGAGTTCCTCGTGGACCCCGCCGTCTACGAGGTCGCCGGCGAGGATCAGGACTCCGGCACGATCGAGCACCGCGTGCTCGTGATCGAGCACCGCGACAAGGCCGAGATCCTCACGTCGCTCGTCGACCGCGAGGGCAAGACGCTCGTGTTCGCCCGGACGCGTGCCTACGCCGAGATGCTGGCGGAGCAGTTCGACGACGCCGGGATCCCGGCGGTGTCGCTGCACGGAGACCTCAACCAGAACAAGCGCACGCGCAACCTGGAGCGTCTCACCTCGGGCCGCGTGAACGTGCTCGTCGCAACGGATGTGGCCGCGCGCGGCATCCACGTCGACGACATCGACCTCGTGATCCAGGCCGACGCGCCGGATGAGTACAAGACGTACCTGCACCGCTCGGGCCGCACGGGTCGCGCGGGTCGTTCGGGTCGCGTCGTGACGCTCATCACGCGTCAGCGTCAGCGTCGGATGAACGAGCTGCTGGAGCGCGCCGAGATCGAGGCGCCGTTCGAGAACGCACGCGTCGACGACGACCTGATCGAGGAGATCGCCGGACGGATGCCGACGGCGGCCGATCTCACCAGCTGACGGTTCCGCCCCGGAGGCCCCGTCTCGCGTTTCCGCGGGCGGGGCCTTTCCTTCCCCTTCCCGCGGGTCGTTGAGCGAGGAGCGCAGCGACGAGACGAAACGCGGTGAGTCCCGCAGACCCGTCAGTCGATCGAGTGCTCGTGCAGCGCCGTCGACAGGCTCGTGCCGTTGAGAGTCAGGTACAGGGTCTGCTCGGTGACCGTGATCGTCACGGTGTTCCGGCGATCGAGCAGCGACGCGGCGGATTCGATGAAGCCCGGGTCGAAGCTGTACACCCGCACCTCGTCGCCGCGATGGATGCGCTTGTCGGCCCAGGGCGCCATCACCTTCACCGGATCGCGATGGGTGTACACCGCCACGTGGTCGGCGAGACGCGTGGCATGGTGCAGGCGTTCGGCATCCGGCGCGCCGACCTCGATCCACGCGGTGATCCGACCGGTGAGATCGCGCACCACGACGGCCGGCTCCTCGGTGTCGGAGACGCTGCCGCCGAAGGCCACACCCTCGGCGTACTCGAGTCCGTGCGCGAGCAGACGGGTGATCAGATAGGCGTCGGTCTCGGACGGATGCCGCGCTGCGCGCAGCGAGTAGTCCTCGTAGACGTTCCGGTCCGTATCGGCCAGTTGCACGTCGAACGTGTGGATTGTCGAACCGATCGCCATAGTCTTCGAGCCTACGGGCTGTGGCGCGGCGGGACGGACGGATGCCGACGGCGACCGTCAGAACAGCATCGGCTGCGCGGCTGCCTCCCTGCTCGGTCCGGTCGTGCGGAAGGTGACGGATGTCGTCGCCCGCGCACCACCCCGCGGCTCGTTCTGTCGCCAGATCGAGCCGACGTGGCCCTCGCCCGACCGCGAGCCCCGCTGCGGGTAGTCGTTCTCGTCGCGGCCGTCGAGGCCGTGCATCCGGATGAGCGGTCGCGCGCGCTTCGCGAGCCACTGCCGGTACCCCTTCGGCGCCTCGGCCGAGACACCCGGATAGAGCCCGAGGTACGACGACACGAGGTCGGGCCGCGCCTCGCCGAGCCACTGCATGAACCAGGGTTTCACGCCGGGCCGCAGGTGCAGTGCGCCGTAGATGACGCGCCGCGCTCCGGCATCCTTGATCCGCCTCAGCGCGGTGTCGATCGCGTCGACCGAGTCGGTCATGTGCGGCATGATCGGCATCAGGAACACGGTCACCGGGAACCCGGCGTCCGACAGGGCCTTCACGGTGTCGAGCCGCGCCTGCGTCGTCGGCGCGCCGGGCTCGATGGCCTTCTGCAGCTCGTCGTCGTACATCGCGATCGACATCTGGACGTCGACGGGAACGCGCTGCGCCGCCTTCACGAGCAAGGGGATGTCGCGGCGGATCAGCGTGCCCTTGGTGAGGATCGAGATCGGAGTACCCGATTCCGCCAACGCCTCGATGATCCCGGGCATCAGCTTGTACCGGCCCTCTGCGCGCTGGTACGGGTCGGTGTTGGTGCCGAGCGCGACGGTCTCGTGCTGCCAGCTTCCCTTGCGGAGCTCGCGCCGCAGCACCTCGACGATGTTGGTCTTCACGACGATCTGCGAGTCGAAGTCGGCGCCGCCGTCGAGGTCGAGGTACTCGTGCGTGCCGCGGGCGAAACAGTTGTGACTGACGACGCCATTGGCGATGAAATCGCCGGTTCCGGTCGTGATGTCGAGGAGGTCGTGCTCGCCGGGCAGCGGCTCGATGCTCATGACCCGTAGGTCGGCGACGCTCTTGACCGCCGTGCCTTCGAGGAGAAGTTCCGCACCGTCCACGCCGAACCCCATCAGCCGATTGCTGGTCGTGAGATGCGGACGCTGGCCGCTCTCCGCGTCTGTCACGTGCTTCCAGCCGCGATCCGTGAGGAATCGGTGATCGCCGCTGGCCACGATTTCCGTGCCGTCGGCGAGCGTGACGCGATAGGCCCGCTTGCGAGTCGTCCACTTGGCCTGGATGGTGGTGCGGACGTAGCGTCGGTACTCGCCTTGCCGCTCAGTGCCGATGATGGCCGTTCCGATCTCCAGGTCGCGCAACGGACGCTGTCGCCCGTCTGCGCAGAGGATGAGCGTGTCGGGCGAGACGCAGTACACGCACGCATGACTGCATCCGCGGTAGGGGTTGATCGTCCAGGCGAACGGCATGCGCGACGCTCCGGGCACGTGGTTGAGCGCCGACTTCGACAGCACCTCGTGGAACGTCATGCCGGCGAACTCGGGCGTCGTCACCGATCGCAGCATGCTCGATCGATCTTCGAGACCGGGGAGCGCCGCGGCATCCGTCTCGCCAACCTTCTGTCCCTGCCACCGCATATTCTCATTCGAACATGAGGACGAAGGAAAGGCAAGTGAGATTCGAAGAAAAGGACGAAGGCCGAGCACCTACGGCTCGGTCGCGCGGATCACCCCGCACTCCACGCACGACCACACCACGAGGAACCGCTCGTCGTCGAGGATCTCGAAGGTCAGTGCTCCACCGCAGGTCGGGCAGACCCGCGGATCGAGCGCACGTGCGTTCATGGCTTCCAGCCTACGGACGCTCCGGCGGGGTGCAGCACACGTCGGTGGGCGTGAGCGCGATCCGGCGGTTCCTGCGCCCGCTCGCCTGGCAGGACGCCCCGGTCGACGTGCTTCCGGCCGAGCTGCGCGACGGCGCGGTCGACGTGCCGCGGCGGGTCGACGGCGTGCTGCAGCTCGCGAGCTCTCGGACGGGCGGGTGATCGGCGACGACGGAGATCTCCGGCCGTGAAGGAGCGGATGTGGCGCGGCATCCTGCAGAGTGAGAGATCTCCTTCACGGCGTGCGCGACGCTCTGTCGACGATGCGGCCCGATTCGCGCATCCGCCTCGAAGAGGGACAATGGGAGCGATGCTCTCCCTGCCGCACGCTCAGCACGCGGCCCCGCGCTCTCCGATCCGCGGCCCCGCGCTGCCCCTCGGTGCCGCCGTGACCGCGATCGGGATCCTGCTCTCGATCGCGTCGTCGCCGGTGGCGTCGTCGAGCGAGGGCGCCGCGATGCCCGAGCCGGTCGCGGTGCGGCAGGTGCCGTCGGTGAAGGACGGAGCGACGACGGCTGCCGATCCGTGCGCCGACCCGGTCGTGCAGCAGGCGATGGCGAACGGCGACGATGCGGCGACGGTCGCGGGATTCGGCGGAGGGGCCGAGTTCCGGGCGGCGGTGGTCACGGGCAACGCGCCCTGCATCTCGCTCACCGACCCGGCGCGGGTCTGGGTGGTCGTCAACAAGGCTCTGCCGCTCACTCCTCCCGACTACGCGCCCACGGGCCTCGGACCCGTCCCGCTGCAGATGACGACGCCCTCGGGTCAGGTGCGCTCCGATGTGGCCGCCGCGGTGGGACGGATGGCGGATGCCGCGGCGGCAGCCGGTGTCGGACGCATCGGCGCGAACAACGGCTACCGCTCTTACGGGCTGCAGGTGACGACGTACGACGCGCACGTCCGGTCGCAGGGGCAGGCCGAGGCGGATGCCGGTTCGGCGAGGCCCGGGCATAGCGAGCACCAGACGGGTCTCGCCCTCGACGTCGTCGCGTGCGATGCGGCGTGCGGGGGACTCGACGGCTTCGGCGGCACCGGGCAGAGCGACTGGGTGGCGGCGCACGCGTGGGAGTTCGGGTTCATCGTCCGCTACGAAGACGTCGGCACACCGGTGACCGGCTATGCGCCCGAGCCCTGGCACCTCCGCTACGTCGGGGTCGATCTCGCCGCCGCCTACCACGCCGGCGGATACCACACGCTCGAGGAGTTCTTCGGGTTGCCCGCCGCCCCTGATTACGCCCACTGATCGCGTCGGGATCGGCCGGGTTGCGGCATCCGACAATCGCGGTACCGAGTGTCACCGATTGTGGGATGCATTCTCACAATGACCGGGTTTCGGTCGTGCTCCGGCCATAGAATCACCGGAGCAACGCCGCACGACACGTTCAGGAGGATCGCATGGAACGCGACATCTACGAAGAGGATCACGAGGCCTTCCGCGACCTCGTCAAGGATTTCGTCAAGCGCCACGTCACCAACGCCACGATCGAGAAGTGGGATGCCGACGGCGAGGTCGACCGCGCCACCATGCGCGCCGCGGGCGAGGCGGGGATCATCGGACTCTCCGTGCCCGAGGAGTTCGGCGGCGCCGGGATGCTGCAGGACTATCGCTTCCGGGCGATCGTCAACGAAGAGGTCATCGCCGCCGGAGCCGGATCGCTCGCCGGGGCGTTCGGCATCCAGGACGACCTCGCGATCCCCTACCTCGTGCACATGGGCACGCAGGCGCAGAAGGAGAAGTGGCTGCCGCGCATGGCCACCGGCGAGGTCATCGGCGCGCTCGCCATGACGGAGCCCGGAGCCGGGTCCGATCTGCGAGGCATCAAGACCACGGCCAAGAAGGTCGACGGCGGCTATATCGTCAACGGCGCGAAGACGTTCATCTCGTCGGGCGCGACCGCCGATCTGGTCGTGACGTTCGTCAAGACGGGGGAAGGCAACCGGCCCGACGCGTTCAGCCTGGTGCTGCTCGAAGACGGCATGGAGGGCTTCGAGCACGGCAAGAAGCTGCACAAGATGGGCTTCCAGGGGCACGACACCGCCGAGCTCTCGTTCAGCGACGTCTTCGTGCCCGACGAGAACCTCATCGGCGGGGTCGAGGGCAAGGGCTTCGTGCAGCTCATGATGAACCTGCCGCTCGAGCGCCTGTCGATCGGCGTCGCCGGTGCGGCGGCCGCGCAGGCCGCCCTCGACTGGACCATCGCCTACACGAAGGACCGCGAGGCGTTCGGCGAGCGGATCATCGACTTCCAGAACAGCCGGTTCCAGATCGCCGACATGGCGACGACCGTCGACGCCCTCTGGGCCTACATCGACCGCGCGCTGCGGGCGTACTCGCAGGGGAAGCTCTCGGCGGAGGAGGCGGCGAAGGTCAAGTTCTGGGCGACGGAGCGCGAGTGGGAGGTCCTCGACGCGGGCGTGCAGCTGCACGGCGGCTACGGCTACATCACCGAGTACCCGATCGCCCGTGCGTTCCTCGACGCGCGCGTGCACCGCATCTACGGCGGCACGAACGAGATCATGCGCGAGATCGTCGGGCGGCAGATCGCCGGCAAGCGCTGAGGCGGTTCGGTTCGCTCCGGCGGCAGGGCGGTGGACACCGCCCTGCCGCCGGAGTTGAATCGGTCGCATGACCGAGCAGCTCTCCGACATCCTCGAGAAGCACGTCGCGTGCGGCACGGCCCCGGGGATCGTGGGAGTCGACGGTGCCCCCGACGGTTCCATCGAGGTCGTCGCCGCGGGTGACCTGGCTCCTGACGCGATCGTGCGCATCCAGTCGATGACGAAACCGATCCTGGCCGTCGCGACGCTCCGGCTCGTCGAGCACGGGCGCCTCGGCCTCGACGATCCCGTCGACCGCTGGCTTCCCGAGCTCGCCGACCGCTCGGTGCTGCGCGCGCCGGATGCTCCGCTCGATGACGTCGTGCCCGCGGAGTCGCCGATCACCGCACGGCACCTGCTGACGAACATGTCCGGCTACGGCACGATCCTGACGCCGAGCCCGCTCCAGGAGGCGATGGCCGCGAACGGCACCGAGGCGGGTCCGTGGCCCGTCGCCCTCGGCGCGAAGGAGTGGCTCGACGCACTCGCGCGCCTGCCGCTCGCCTTCCAGCCGGGTTCGGGGTGGAGGTATCACCATTCGTTCGGCATCCTCGGCATCCTGCTCTCGCGCGTGGTCGGCGGCTCCCTCGAGGATCACCTGCGCCGCGACCTGTTCGAGCCGCTCGGGATGGTCGACACGGGATACACCGTGCCGGTCGCACAGGCGCATCGGCTGCCGGCCGCGTACCGGCACGGGGCATCGGGCGCTCTCGAGCTGGTGGATCCGGCCGGGTCGGGGTTCGAGGTGGCGCCCGCACCGTTCGACCTGAGCCATTCGGAACTCGTGTCGACGGCATCCGACTACGCGGCCTTCGCGCGGATGCTCGCGGCGGGGGGAGTGCACGAGGGGAGGATGGTGCTCGCGCCGGAGTGGCTCGAGCAGCTGCGCACGGACCAGGTGCCGGATGCCGCCAAGACCGATGACAGCTTCTTCCCGGGTTTCTGGGAGGGCACCGGCTGGGGATTCGGCGGCGCGGTGGTGACGCGCGGCGAGCACGTCGGCCGGTACGGCTGGAGCGGCGGGCTGGGAACCGATTTCTTCATCGATCGCGACCGGGCGTTCCGGGTGGTGCTCGCGCAGGTCGAGATCGGGGATGCCGTGATGGGGCTGTTCGACGACGTGCAGTGAGAGCTGGCGTGGTGCGGGTGGCGCCCGTGTCTCGGGCGCGCGCCGTGCGGGTCGGGCGCGTCGTCGGTCGGGCGGTCCGTCAGGCATATCGATACACCGGGATGCTACTAGAACAAAACTTCGATACTCGGGGCGCACGATGGGAGAATGGGGGCATGGCCCCACTCTCCGCTCTGCACGAGGCGATCGCCCGACTGGACGCGTCGTGGGCGGATGCGGGAAGCGCCGCCGAGCTCTCGCGTGAGCAGCTCATCGGCGTGGGTGCCGCGATCGGTCTGGTGCAGAGAAGACTGGATGCCGTGCATGCCGACGTCGCCGCCGGCATCGCGCACGAATCCCGCCCCGAGCTGGGCGCGGAGTCGCTGGCCAAGCAGCACGGCTTCCGCAGTGCCGCGAAGCTGATCGCCGCCTCGACGGGGTCGTCGACCGGCGAGGCTGCGCGGCTGGTGAAGGCGGGGGAGTCGACGGCACCGCGTGCCGACCTGCGTGGTGCGCCCCTCCCGGCGAAGTACCCGGTCGTGCGTCAGGCGCTCGCCGCGGGTGACATCAGTGTGCAGGCGGCCGCCCTGATCACGGGGCTGCTCGATCGGAGCCGTGTCGCCGTAGGCGTGGCGCGGATCTCAGAGGCGGAGCAGCTGCTGACCGAGAAGTCCGCGAGTCTGCCGCTCGAAGACGTTCGCCGCCTCGTCGATCGGGCCGAGGCTTGGCTCGACCCCGACGGTGTGCCGCCCAAAGAGGAGGAGCGGCGGGCGAAGCGAGCGCTGACGATGTTCGAGCGCGACGGGATGGTGCACCTCAACGCCGTCCTCGACACCGAGACGGCGGCTCCCGTGGTGACGGCGCTGCGTGGCTACGTGTCGGCAGCCTTCGCCGCCCGCAAAGACGCGCCCGACAGCGACTCGCCCGATGCCGACCGCCGCACCGTGCCGATGCTGCAGGCTGACGCGCTCGCCGCCTTCTGCTCCCATGCTCTCGGGTGCGAATCCCGCCTGCCGCTCGCCGGAGCGACGATCATCGTGCGGATGAACCTCGACGACCTCGAGAAGGGGAAGGGGGCGGCGACCGTTGACGGTCTCGGACAGGCGATCAGTGCGGGGGCCGCGCGACGGATGGCGGCCGGCGGTGGAGTCATCCCCGTGGTTCTCGACGGTGAGAGCGAGATCCTCGACTGGGGGCGCGAGAAACGGCTGTTCACCCGGGCGCAACGGCTGGCCCTCGTCGAACGCGACGGCGGCTGCGCGATGTGCGGACTGCCTCCGGAGATGACGAAAGCGCACCACATCCGGTGGTGGCGACGAGACGCCGGGCCGACCGATCTGTCCAACGGGGTGCTGCTGTGCGAGACGTGCCATCACCGCATCCATGACAACGGGTGGGAGATCCGTATCGATGGCGGCGGATGTGCGGCGAGGGTGTGGTTCGTCCCACCGGCATACGTCGATCCCGCGCGAAGGCCGCGGCTCGGAGGTCGCGCCCGCTTCGACATGGCGGCGTGATCAGCGGCGCGCCTGCTTCTGTCGGCGCGCTCCGACACCGGCGCGGCGAAGCCGGTCGGCGATCAGGATGCCGAGAGCCGTGGCACCGACGCAGCTCGCCAGGGTGAGAGCGAAGAACGCCAGCCGCACGCCGACCGTCATCGAACCGAGGTCGAACGACGCCCACGCCAGCAACGGATACACGACACCGACGATGACGGCGCCGAGGTAGTGCAGCCAGGTGCCCCAGTAGCGCCAGATCACGAACAGGAAGGGAAGCTCGGTGAACGCCGCCCACCACAGGTTCGTCGCCACGCTGCCGAACCCGTACCCCGAGAACGGCACGATCACCAGCCCCGCCAGCAGACCGACCAGCAGCCCGACGAGCGGTCGCCGCAGCAGGCGCAGGGCGATCACCGACGGCAGCAGCCACAGCCCCGCGAGCGCCACGCTCACGAACGGCAACCCCGCGAAGAGGATCGTCGACACCCAGTTCGCGGGAGCGAGCAGCAGGCCACCGGCGACGCCGAGCGCGGCGCATGTCAGCAGGATCGCCGTGGGAAAGCGGAATCGTCCGGGCGTCCGGGGAGCAGGAGCTCCGGCATCCGTCGCGCTCATGCGAGCGGCTCCGCAGCCGCCTCGCGCGCCGCCTTCGACGCAGGCGAGGCGGCGCCGATCTTCCAGTATCCGCAGAAGCTCACCGTGTTCTTGTCCACACCGCGCTCGCCCACGAGATGCTTTCGGACTCCCGACGCGAGACTCTGCTCGCCCGCCGCATACGCGTGGAACGGCGCATGCGGCAAGGTCATCCCAGCCAGCGCCTCCATCGCGAGCGACCCGGGAGCAGCGTCATGAGACCGCACGATGAACACGACGTCGATCCCCGACGGATGCGGGAACGCCAGAGCATCGTCGTCCGAGGGGACCTCGATGATCGCCGTCCCCGTCGCGGATGCCGGAAGCGACGCGCAGATCGAGGCGATGGCGGGGAGGGCCGTCTCATCGCCCACGAGCAGCACACGATCGACGCCGCGCTGGGGGTTGAACGTCAGGCCCTCGTCGATGACGAGCACGTGCTCGCCCGGGGTGCAGGTCTCCGCCCATCGCGACGCCGGACCCGCCGTCCCGTCGGCCGCCGAACCGTGCAGCACGAAGTCGACGTCGATCTCGGCACCGGCATCCGCCGTCGCCGGCCGATGCGCCCGCACGGTGTAGTTGCGCATCACCGGTCGCTCGCCGTCGGGGATGCGCAGGAACTTCAGATACCCGAACATCCGGTTGGCCTTCGCCGGCACCCGGTCGAGCCCCGCCTCGCCGCCGATCGGCAGGAAGAGCCGGAACCACTGATCGAAGCCCATCGGGCGGAACCTGTCGATCTCGCCGCCGCCGAGGGTGACGCGGACCCAATGCGCCGACAACCGTTCCGTGCGCAGCACGGTGAGGTGGAGGAGCTCCGCCGACTCGGGCTTGACCATCTTGCTGTACGCCATCACGCGCCTTTCACGAGAGCTGCCAGGGGAAGAGCAGGAAGAAGATCAGAGCGGATGCCGCGAGGCTCGCCACGGTGAAGACGACGTCACGCGTGCGGAACGGCACGGAATGCCGTTCGGTGCGGGTGGGGTGCGCGCCGAACGCGCGGGCGTCCATCGCCAGGGCGACGCGCTCCGCGTGCCGGATCGCCCCCGCGAGAAGGGGCACGATGTACCCCCAGCCTCGCGCGAGCCGGGCGAACGGCCCGCGCCCGCCGTGATGGCCGCGCACCCGGTGCGCTGCCCTGATCACCGCGAGCTCGTGACCGAACCTCGGCACGAAACGGAACGCCGCCAGCGCCGTGTAGCCGATCCGGTACGGCACCCGGAGCTGCTGCACGCTCGCACGCACCAGGTCGGGGCCCGTCGTCGTCAGGCCGCCGATGAGCGCCAGGGCGACGATCGCGCCCAGGCGGAGCGCCGTCGCGAACCCGATCTCCAGCGCACCGGCGAAGAGCGTCCAGCCGCCGAGGCGCACGAGCGGGGCGGTGCCCGAGACGAGGGAGGCATCGACCCACACCGAGAACCCGACCCCGACGGCGATCATCCCCACGGGCAGGGCGATCAGCAGCAGCGCGAGAAGACGGACCGTCGTCCGGGCGCCGACGAGGAGGATCCCGTAGGCGAGGAGGAGGAACGCGGCCGGCGTCGCCAGATCGCGCACGAACACGAGCAGCACCATCGCCGGGGCGAATCCGGCGACCTTGGCGAGGGGATTCAGGGCGTACAGGAACTGACGGTGCGAGGTGACCGTCATCCGCGCGTACGGATCGAAGCCGGATGCCGCGGCGGTCACGACACCACCCCGAGACCGGCGGATGCCAGCACCCGCTGCAGGGGCGGAAGCCGGAGCCCGGCATCCGTGAAGACGCGCTCGTCCTGGAACAGCTCCGCCGTGGCGCCCGCGGCGTGCACGCGACCGTCGGCCAGCACCACCGTGTGCGTGGTGTGCTCGGCGACCAGCTGCAGATCGTGCGTGACGATCACGATCGTCGTGCCCTCCGCCCGCAGGCCCTGCAGCAGAGCGAGGAGCTCGGACGCCCTGGCCCGATCCTGTCCGAACGTCGGCTCGTCCAACGCCAGCACCCGCGGGCGCGTGATCAGCGCGGTGCCGACCGACAGGCGCCGCTTCTCGCCCCCGGAGAGCAGGAACGGGTGCACCTGCGCCTTGTGCTCGAGCCCGAACCGCCCCAGCATCTCGTCGACCCGCTTCGCGATCTCCGCATCCGTGAGCCGTCGTTCCCTGGGTCCCTGAGCCTGTCGTTCCCTGGGTCCCTGAGCCTGTCGTTCCCTGGGTCCCTGAGCCTGTCGTTCCCTGAGTCCCTGAGCCTGTCGCTCCCTGGGTCCCTGAGCCCGTCGTTCCCTGGGTCCCTGAGCCTGTCGCTCCCTGGGGCCCTGAGCCTGTCGAAGGGCGAGACCGTGCGCGAGTTCGTCGAACACCGTATGTGCGATGAACTGGTGCTCCGGATTCTGGAAGACGAACCCGATGTGCGACGCCAGATCACGCGGCGATGCCGCCCCGGGATCGAGCCCGTCGACGCGGACGTGCCCCCGCGGCGGCGGCACGACTCCCGCGAGCGCCTGGATCAGGGTGGTCTTTCCCGCGCCGTTCGCTCCGACGATCGCGGTGAGGCTCCCCGCCTCGATGTCGAGGTCGATCCCGTGCAGGATCTCCGTGCGTCGTCGCCGCACGCGGAGTCCCCGAGCCCGGATGATCGGATCACCCGCGGCATCCTTCTCCGTCGAGCGAGCGGAGCGAGACGTCACGCCCGCGCCGGCACCGTGATCCGCGGGGAGAGCGGAGCGCGACGGAGCGCCTGCCAGCGCCTGCGCCAGCTCGCCCGGCGTCAACGGCAACGGGTCGAACACGTGCCCCTGCGCCCGCAGCCGCAGCGCGGCCAGCGTCGCCGTGGGCAGCCAGACCCCCATCGCGACCAGCTCGTCGGCATGACCGCGGATTACCTCCGCCGCCGGGCCGTCGAACGCGACCCTGCCTTCCCGGTCGAGCACGAGCGTCCGGGTGACGAGGTCCATCGCGGCATCCAGATCATGCTCCACCAGCAGGATCGCCCGGTCGCCGGCGGCGACGACATCGCGCAGTGCCGCGTAGACGTCGTCGATCCCCTGCGGATCGAGGTTGGCGGTCGGCTCGTCGAGCACGATCAGCGCCGACCCCATCGCGAGCGCGCACGCGATCGCGAGGCGCTGCCGACCCCCGCCGGAGAGGTGGTCGGGATTGTCGTCGCGACGCGCCCACAGTCCGACCCGTCGCAGCGCGTCTTCGACGCGCACCCGCACCTCGTCCACCGGCAGCAGCAGGTTCTCGGGTCCGAACGCGACCTCGTCGTAGACGCTGCCCGTGACGATCTGCGCATCCGGGTCCTGGAACACCATCGCGACGCGCGTGCTCAGCGTGGCCGTGAGAGCGTCGCGGGTGTCGAGACCGCCGGCTTCGACCGTGCCCGACATCGTGGCAGAGAGTGCATGGGGGATCAGGCCGTTCGTCGCGAGCGTCAGCGTCGACTTGCCCGAGCCCGACGGGCCGAGCAGAAGCACGACCTCGCCCGGATGGATGTCGAAGGTCACGTCTCGCGGCGACGGGTGCGCCGCGTCCGCGTGGGTGAGGGAGAGGTCACGCACGCGGAGAAGGGGCGCGGATGGGCGCACGGCGGAACCCCGGGTCGGCAGATCGGACTCTACCAACTTAGCTGAGCCTTACCTGATCCGCCATCGCGCGGGGTCGACGACCGGCGCGACGTCAGCGGCGTGCGACCCCCGCGCGCCGCAGCGACGATCCGATCGCCAGGCCGATCAGCGTCCACACGACCGGACCGAGCACCGAGATCGCCAGGTACAGGATCTGCGCCCACGCCGGAAGTGTTCCGAGGTGCGCCGCGACGAACACCACCGCTGCGACGATCACGCCGATCACCACCGCCGACAGGAGGAACCTCCAGGCGCCCCAGGCGCGATAGCGGGTGAGCGCGGCCACGCCCTCCTGGATCAGCCCGAACAGCAGAGCGGTTCCGATGAACCGCAGGGCCCACGCGGGGTTGAAGGCGCTCGCGACGAGCGCGGCGACGAGGTGGGCGACGAGCGCGACGAGCGGCTTGCGCAGCACCTCTTGGGCGATGATGCCGGGAAGCACATGCGACCCGAGGAGGAGACCGTAGACGAACGGCGCGGTCACCAGCACCACCGGCGTCAGCAGCCCGGCGACCCCGCCGAGGATGCCCGTCGCCACGCCGATCGCCGCGCAGACCAGCAGCGTTCGGGTGGTGAGGACGGGGGTGCGCGGCACTCGTCCAGCCTAGTTGGACGGCCGAACCGGAGCGCCGCCCCGCAGCCGTGGATAACCCCGCGATACGACCAAAGTCGCCCCTGTGGCCCTTCGTCTAGGTTTCCGCCGGTCGTCTGGCGTGCCCCGCGGACCGGGACTAGCTTGAGCCGCGGTGCGGCAACGCAGCCGCTCCGAGATCATCGGGAGAAGCACATGGGTCGAACACCCCTCCGGATGGCAGCAGCCACCACCCTGGCCACGCTGTTCATCGCATCGACGGCAACCGCAGGCTACGCGAGCGTCGAGGAGGTGACGCATCCCGTGCCCGTCGGCGGCACGCCAGGGCACTACATCGTCGTGATGAAGTCCGACCCGCTCGCCAGCTACGAGGGCGACGTGAAGGGCCTCAAGGCGACCAAGCCCGCCGAGGGCGAACAGCTCGAGAGCCAGTCGCAGGACTCGCTGCGCTACGTCGAGCACCTCCAGGCCGAACAGGAAGACCTCGCGACCGAGGTCGGTGTCACGCCCGACACCACCTACCAGGTGGCGCTCAACGGCTTCAGCGCCGACCTCTCCGGCGAGCAGGTCGATCAGCTGCGCGCGTCGAAGGACGTGCTCGGCGTCTTCCCCGACGAGATCCGCCACCCCGACGCCCAGACCTCCACCGACTTCCTCGGGCTCGGCGACGACCGCAAGGGTCGCGACGGCGTCTGGGAGCAGACGGGTGGCGTCGACAAGGCGGGCGAGGGCGTCGTCGTCGGCGTCATCGACACGGGCATCGCGCCGGAGCATCCGTCGTTCGAGGGGAAGAAGCTCAAGAAGCAGAAGAAGCAGCAGAACCGCCAGAAGGGCGGCCAGCCGTACACCGACGGCACCTACGTCTACTTCGACAAGTCCGACGGCGGCCAGTTCCGCTCGGCGATGGTCGAGGGTCAGGACTGGGACAAGGGCGACTACTCGTCGAAGCTGATCGGCGGGCGCTACTTCTACGCCGGTGCCGAGGCGGCCGACTTCGACTTCCAGTACGACTACCTGTCGCCGCGCGACGGCGATGGCCACGGCTCGCACACGGCGAGCACCGCCGCCGGGAACTTCGGGGTGAAGGCGTCGATCGAGAACGTGAAGTTCGGCACCGTCTCGGGGGTCGCGCCCGGTGCCAAGATCGCCGCCTACAAGGCCTGCTACGTCGGACCCGACGTCACCGTCACGACCGACGACATCTGCGCGCTGAGCGATCTGGTCGCAGCGATCGACCAGGCCGTCGCCGACGGCGTCGACGTGATCAACTACTCGATCGGCGGAGGGGCGGCGTCGACCGTCATGTCGCCGGAAGACCTCGCGTTCCTCAACGCGGCCGCGGCGGGCGTCTTCGTCGCCGTCAGTGCCGGCAACGACGGCCCCGATCCGTCGACGGCCGACCATGCGTCGCCGTGGTACACGACCGTGGCCGCCTCCACCATCCCGACGTGGGAGGGGACCGTTCAGTTCCCGGGCTTCGCGCAGGCGGGCGCCTCGGTGAGCGTGCCCTTCGGCAAGACGGTCACCGGACCGTCGATCTACGCAGGGGATGCGGCGGCGGCGGGCGCCGAGGGCGCCGAGCTGTGCCTCCCGGGCACGCTCGATCCGGCGAAGATCGCCGGGCACATCGTCGTCTGCGACCGCGGGAACAACGCCAGAGCCGAGAAATCGCAGGTGGTGAAGGATGCCGGTGGCATCGGCATGGTCCTGGTGAACGTGCCCGGCGGTGCCGACTCGCTCGACAACGACTTCCACGTCGTGCCGACCGTGCACCTCGCGGCGGCGCACCGGGCCGCCGTGCTGGCCTACGTGCAGAGCGGAGTGGACAAGCCCATCACCCTCGTCGGCGAGAACACCACGGGGGTCACGACGCCGACGCCGCAGATCGCCGGCTTCTCGAGCCGCGGTCCCATGCTGGCCGACGGCAGCGACGTCATGAAGCCGGATGTGTCGGCGCCCGGAGTCGCGATCCTCGCGGCGACCCACAACGCCCCGGGCGAGAAGCCGACCTTCGGCATCCTCTCCGGCACGTCGATGGCGTCACCGCACGTCGCCGGCCTCGCCGCGCTCTATCTCGGTGAGCGTCCGCGGGCGACGCCCGCCGAGATCAAGTCGGCGATGATGACCACCGCGTACGACACCCTTCTCGCCGACGGCTCGCCCAACACGAATCCGTTCGAGCAGGGTGCCGGACACGTCGATCCGCGCCGGTTCTTCTCACCCGGACTGCTGTACCTCAGCGGGGTGAAGGACTGGGCCGCGTTCCTCGACGGCAAGGGGCTCTCCGACTTCCCCGGCATCGAGCCCATCGACGGCAGCGACCTCAACCAGGCATCGATCTCGATCGGGTCCCTGGCGAGTGCGCAGACCGTCACGCGATCGGTGACGTCGACCGAGAAGGGCGTGTTCACGGCATCCGCCTCGGTCCCCGGCGTGAACGTCAAGGTGTCGCCGGCGCAGCTGACCTTCGACAAGCCGGGACAGACCAAGACCTTCACGGTCACGTTCGACAACGCGAGCGCGCCCGTCGAGCAGTGGGCGACGGGTTCGCTCACCTGGACGAGCAAGAAGAACACCGTGCGCTCGCCGATCGCCGTGTTCCCCGTGACGGCGGATGCTCCGGCAGAGGTCACCGGCACCGGCGCCGACGGCAGCACCACCGTCGAGATCACTCCCGGTCTGAACGGTCCGCTGCCGCTCGCGCTGTCGGGTCTCACCCCCTTCGAACTGCTCACCGACGCCGACAACCCGGTCGAGGGGCATTCGGGAGACGAGACCTCCGGCGATGCGAACAAGAACGTGTCGTGGTTCGTCGAGGTGCCCGAGGGCACGACCCTCTCCCGCTTCGACCTCGACTCGTCCGACGACGAGGGCAGCGATCTCGACCTCACGGTGTACCACGTGGTGAGCGCCGACGACCTGCGGTACTACGACCGCTGGCAGTCGGCGACCGGTTCGGCAGACGAGCAGGTAACGATCCCGGCACCCGCCGCCGGCACCTACATGGTGGTCGCGAACGTGTACTCGACGTCGGGCCCGATGACGTGGGACATGACCTACGCCAACGTGCAGCCGGGCGGGGAGGGGGCGCTCACCGCGACGCCGAACCCCATCGCCGGGGTCAAGGGGAAGAAGACGGGCTACGAGCTCGGCTGGAGCGGCCTCACCGCGGGAACCCGCTATCTCGGCCTCGTCCAGTACGGGGCGTCGACGGTCCGCACGGTGCTCACGGTCGACGTGCCCGAGGCGGAGGCCCCCGAGACGGAGGCTCCTGAGACGGAGGCCCCGGAGACGGAGGCCCCGCCGACGGAGGCCCCGCCGACGGAAGCGCCGCCGACGGAGGCGCCGCCGACGGAAGCGCCGCCGACGGAGGCCCCGCCGACGCAAGCGCCGCCGACGGAGGCCCCGCCGACGGAGCAGCCCGAGTAGTCGACGGTTTCGTCTCGCTTCGCTCGTTGAGCGAGCGGAGCGAGACGAAACCCCCGCTCGTCGCGTGAGAGACGCCGCTCGTCGCAGCATCCGCTCGTCCGCCCCCGGGTCTCGCGTGCCGCTCCCTACCGTGGGGGAACGCAACGTCGCGTATCCCGAGGAGACCCCCATGACCGCACCGGGCAGCACCGAACCCGCCATCGTCACCGACCCGAAACTCCCGCCCACCGCTCTCAGCACCGAGCACCACGAGAAGGCGAACCGCTGGACCCTGCCGAAGATCCTCCTGTGGGCGGCCATCGCCCTGCTGGGGGCCGTCGCCTGGACGATGCTCGCCATCGTCCGCGGCGAGACCGTCAACGCGATCTGGTTCGTGTTCGCCGCGGTCTGCACCTACCTGATCGGCTACCGCTTCTACTCGAAGGTGATCGAGCGCTACATCACCCGCCCCGACGACCGCCGGGCCACCCCGGCCGAGGTCAAGCAGGACGGCAAGGACTACGTTCCCACCGACCGCCGGGTGCTCTACGGTCACCACTTCGCGGCCATCGCCGGCGCCGGTCCGCTGGTCGGTCCCGTGCTCGCCGCGCAGATGGGCTACCTCCCCGGCACGATCTGGATCATCGTCGGCGTCGTGCTCGCCGGCGCCGTGCAGGACTACACCGTGCTCTTCTTCTCGATGCGCCGCGGCGGCCGCACCATCGGCCAGATGGCCCGCCAGGAGCTCGGGAAGATCGGCGGCACCGCCGCGATCGTCGCATCGCTGCTCATCATGCTGATCATCGTCGCGATCCTCGCGCTCGTCGTCGTCAATGCGCTCGGCGAGAGCCCCTGGGGCGTCTTCTCGGTCGCGATGACCATCCCGATCGCCCTCTTCATGGGCGTGTACCTGCGATTCCTGCGCCCGGGCAAGGTCACCGAGGTCTCGATCATCGGCTTCGTGCTGCTCATGGCCGCGATCATCGCCGGTGGCTGGGTCGCCGGCACCGAGTGGGGCCAGGCGATCTTCCACCTCGACCGCACCACGATCGCCTGGGGCATCATCATCTACGGCTTCATCGCCGCGGTGCTCCCCGTCTGGCTGCTGCTCGCCCCGCGCGACTACCTGTCGACCTTCATGAAGATCGGCGTGATCGTCATGCTCGCCGGAGCGATCGTGCTCGTGCGTCCGGAGATCTCGGTCCCCGCCGTCAGCATCTTCGGCGAGAACGGCATGGGTCCGGTGTTCGCCGGGCCCCTCTTCCCCTTCCTGTTCGTGACGATCGCCTGCGGCGCCCTGTCGGGGTTCCATGCGCTGATCGCCTCGGGCACCACTCCGAAGCTCGTCGAGAAGGAACGCCAGACCCGTTTCATCGGCTACGGCGGCATGCTCATGGAGTCGTTCGTCGCGATCATGGCGCTCGTCGCCGCGATCTCGATCGATCAGGGCATCTACTTCGCGATGAACGCGCCGTCGGCGGCGACCGGCGGCACCGTCGAGGGAGCCGTCGCCTTCGTGAACTCCCTGGGCCTGACGGGGGTGAACCTCACTCCCGACATGCTCACGGGCACCGCGGCGGCCGTCGGCGAGGAGTCGATCGTGTCGCGCACCGGCGGCGCCCCGACGCTCGCGCTCGGCCTCGCGCACATCATGCAGCAGGCCCTCGGCGGGCAGGCGCTCATGGCGTTCTGGTACCACTTCGCGATCATGTTCGAGGCGCTGTTCATCCTCACGGCGGTGGATGCCGGAACCCGCGTCGCCCGCTTCATGCTGCAGGACTCGATCGGCGCCTGGTTCCCCAGGTTCCGCGACGTCTCGTGGCGTCCGGGCGTGTGGATCTGCACCGCGATCATGGTGGCGGGGTGGGGAGCGATCCTCATCCTCGGCGTCTCGGATCCGCTCGGCGGCATCAACACGTTCTTCCCGCTGTTCGGCATCGCGAACCAGCTGCTCGCCGCGATCGCGCTCGCCGTGGTGCTCGCCATCGTCGCGAAGCGCGGGCGGTCGTACGTCAAGTGGCTCTGGATCATCGGCCTGCCGCTCGCGTTCACGGCGGTCGTGACGATCACGGCGTCGATGTACAAGATCTTCTCGCCGGTGCCGGCGGTGGGGTACTGGGCGAACCACTTCCGCTATCTCGAGGCGCTGAACTCGGGCGACGACACGCTCGGCGCGCCGGAGGTGCTGCAGGCGGTCATCCGCAACACGGCCGTGCAGGGAACGCTGTCGATCATCTTCGTCGTGCTGGCGATCGTCGTCATCGTCATGGCGGTCGTCGCGACAGTGAAGGCGATCCGCAACGGCGGCGGCGAGAACACCGAAGACGCTCCGGTGGCCTCGCGGCGCTTCGCGCCCGCCGGGTTCCTGCCGAACGCCGCCGAGCGCGAGCTCGAGAAGCAGTGGGAGCCGATCCTGGCCGACGACCGCAGGGCCTCGGGCCACTGAGGCGGCGACCATGACGGACAGGACGGATGCCGCGGCCCCCGGCCCCCTGCGCACGCTCGCCTGCGCGGTGGGGCGGGCCGGCCGCGGCATCCGCTGGTACATGACGACGCTGATGGGCGACACCGCCTACGCGACGTACGTCGCGCATCACCGGCGCGAGCATCCGGGCGACGAGCCGCTGACCGAGCGCCAGTTCTGGCGGAAGAAGATGGACGATCAGGACCGCAATCCCGGTGCCCGCTGCTGCTGACCCTTCGACAGGCTCAGGGACCCACCACTGGGTGGCGCACGGACCCACCACTGGGTCGCTGACCCTTCGACAGGCTCAGGGACCCACCACTGAGTCGCTGACCCTTCGACAGGCTCAGGGACCCACCACTGGGTCGCTGACCCTTCGACAGGCTCAGGGACCCACCACTGGGTGGCGCAGGGACCCACCACTGGGTCGCTGACCCTTCGACAGGCTCAGGGACCCACCACTGGGTCGCGCACCCTTCGACAGGCTCAGGGACCCACCACTGGGTCGCTGAGCCTGTCGAAGCGTCGCAGCCCACTCCCTAGGCTGAACCCATGAACGACGTCGTCCTGGCCGCGATCCTCGGAGCGCTCGGCGGCATCGTCCTCACCGTCCTCCTGCTGCTCGCGCGTCGGCTGGCGCGCCGCACCCCCGATCTCGGCAGCGACGCGGAGCAGGCCGCCCTCCGCGCGCTTCACCAGGCGAGTCTGGCCGCTCCGCATCTGCGCGCCGGCCTCTCGGCGACCGACGTGGTGCGAGCCGCGCGGCATCTGCGCGTCCTGCTCGGCAGTGCCGCCGTTGCCATCGTCGCGGCCGACGACACCGTCTCCTTCGACGGACCGTCCGATGGACTGGGGGCCGCGGCGACGCGCATCGCCGGCCAGGTGCGGGCATCCGGTCGTCGCCAGATCTTTCCCGCCGCCAACCGCGACGATCACCTCGAGGCCGTCGGCGCGCCGATCGTGGTCGACGGACGGATCGAGGGGGTCGTCGTCGCCTTCTCGGCACCCGTGCGTGCGTCGCTGGTGCGCGCCGCGGAGGAGGTGGCCGACTGGTGCGCCGCCCAGGTCGAACTCGGTGGTCTCGACGCCTCTCGCACGCAGCTGGCCGAAGCCGAGCTGCGGTCGCTCCGCGCCCAGATCTCTCCGCACTTCATCTACAACGCGCTGACCGCGATCGCGTCGTTCATCCTCACCGATCCCGCCCGTGCCAGGGAGCTGGTGCTCGAGTTCGCCGACTTCACGCGGTACTCGTTCCGACGGCAGGGCGAGTTCACGACGCTGGCCGACGAGCTCGGCAGCATCCACTCCTATCTCGAGCTCGAGCGGGCGCGCTTCGGCGACCGCCTGCGCGTCACGCTGCAGATCGCTCCCGAGACGCTGTCGACCGTGATCCCGTTCCTGTCGGTGCAGCCCCTGGTCGAGAACGCGGTGCGGCACGGCCTCGAACCGGGGGAGGGTGGCGGCGAGATCCGCATCCTGTCGCGCGACGGCGGCACGCACACCGAGATCGCGGTCGAAGACGACGGAGTCGGCATGGATCCCGAACAGCTGCGCGCGACGCTGACGGCCGCCGATGACGGGCTCCATGTCGGGCTCCGCAACGTCGACACCCGCCTGCGTCAGCTCTACGGCGCCGAGGGCGGACTGGTCGTCGAGACGAACACGGGCGCGGGTACCCTGGTGCGCATGCGGGTGCCCAAGTCGCAGCCGCTGCACGACCCCGACGACGAGTGAGGTGCGCGCATGATCGACGTGCTCGTCGCCGACGACGAGAAGCCCGCGATGGACGAACTCGTCCATCTGCTGCGCACCGACGACCGCATCGACGACATCCTCACCGCCGCGACCGGCGCCGACGCGCTGCGCCTGCTGTCGGAGCGCACGGCGCGCATCGCGTTCCTCGACATCCATATGCCCGGACTCTCGGGCACCGAACTCGCCCGGGCGCTGTCCGGTCTCGCCCGACCTCCGGCCGTGGTCTTCGTCACGGCCGACGAAGCGCGCGCGGTCGAGGCGTTCGAGCTGCGCGCCGCGGACTATCTGCTCAAGCCGGTGCGGGTCGAGCGGCTGCGGCAGGCCGTCGACCGCGTTCTCGAGCTCGACGACCCGGTGACGACCGGCGAAGACGAGGTCCTCGCGGTGACCGTCGGGTCGACCGTGCGGTTCGTGCGGCGCAGCGACGTGCGCTGGGTGCGGGCGCAGGGCGACTACTCCCGTCTGCACACCGGCGACGGGGCCGGGCACCTGGTGCGCATCCCGATCTCCGAGTTGGAGGAGCGGTGGGCGGATGCCGGATTCCTCCGCATCCACCGCTCCTCTCTGGTGCAGGTCGCGGCGGTCACCGAGGCGCGCCTGTCGGGGGCGGAGCCGTCGGTGTCGATCGGAGAGATCTCCCTTCCGGTCAGCCGGCGTCTCGTGTCGACCGTCCGCGAGGCGCTCGTCCGCCGCGAGGTCTCCGGGTGAGCGAGTCGCCCCGACGGGTGCGGGTGACCGCCGATCTGCCCGCTCGACGGCCGTCGGCGCTCACGCGGGGCATCGCGCTTCCCGGTTCGCCGGTGGACGAGGCGGATGCCGTTTATGCGCGCGCGCTCATGCGCAGTCAGCTGCGCCTCGCGCTCGGCACCGTCGCGGGCTTCGTGATCGTCGTGGTCGCTCTGACGCTCGCCATCGCTCTGATCCCGCAGATCGGCGAGGTGATGCTGTGGGGCGTGCCGCTGTCGTGGCTGCTGCAGGCCTACGCGTTCTATCCGATCATCCTCGTGTTCGCGCTGCTCTATGCGGGCACGGCGGCGCGCAACGAGCGCCGCTACCGCGCGCTGCGGGATCGCGAATGAATGCGGTGATGGACCTCGTGGGCGTCGTCCTCGTCATCGTGGCGACGCTGCTCATCGGCGTGTACGGGCTGCGGGTGTCGCGCACCACCGGTGACTTCTTCGTCGCCTCGCGCACGGTGCGTCCGGTCTGGAACGCGTCGGCGATCAGCGGCGAGTACCTCTCTGCGGGAACGTTCCTCGGCCTCGCGGGACTCGTGCTGCTCGACGGTGCGCGGGGTTTCTGGTTCCCGATCGGCTACGCCGCCGGATACCTGCTCGTGCTCGCCTTCGTCGCCGCCCCGCTCCGGCGCAGCGGCGCCTACACGATCCCGGACTTCATCGAGGCGCGTCTGGAATCGCTCGCCGCTCGTCGGGTCACCAGCATCGCGGTGCTCGTCATCGGTTGGCTCTATATCGTGCCGCAGCTGCACGGCGCGGGCATCACGCTGCTCGTGGTGGCCGGCGTTCCCGAGTGGGTGGGTGCCGTGACGGTCGCGGTGCTCGTCGCCGCCGCGGTGGCCGCCGGGGGCATGCGCGCCATCACCTACGTGCAGGCGTTCCAGTACTGGCTGAAGCTGACCGCTCTCCTCGTCCCGGTGGTCTGCATCGCGTTCGCGCTCGGCGGCGGTCCGCACGACGTCGACCCGGCGCGGGTGTTCCCCGCCGAGGCGGGCCCATCGGGGTTCGACGCCTACGCGACGGCATCCCTCCTGCTCGCCCTGCTGCTCGGGACGATGGGACTCCCTCATGTGCTGGTGCGGTTCTACACGAGCCCGACCGGGGTGTCGGCGCGGCGGACGACCGTGATCGTCATCGCGATGGTGAGCGCGTTCTATGCGGTGTCGAGCACGATGGGGCTGCTCGCGCGCATAGAGGCGCCCGACCTCGCGGCACCGGGCGTCGCCGACACGGTCGTGCTGCTTCTTCCCTCGCGGGTGTTCCCCGGCGTGTTCGGCGAGCTGCTCACGGCGCTGATCGTGGCGGGCGCGTTCGCGGCGTTCCTCGCCACCTCCGCGGGGCTCGTCGTCTCGCTCGCGGGGGTGATCAGCCAGGACGTCTTCTCGGGCTCCGTGCGGTCGTTCCGCTTGTCGGCCGTGCTGTGCGCGCTGGTGCCTCTCGCGGTGGCGCTGCTCACCGCCCCGGCTGGCCTCGGCTCGAGCGTGGGCGTCGTGTTCGTGGTAGCTGCATCGACCCTGTCGCCGGTCGTGCTGCTCGGCGTGTGGTGGCGAAGGCTCACCGCACGAGGAGCCGTCGCAGGGATGCTGTCGGGCGGCCTCTCGGCGGGGCTCGCGCTGCTCGTGCACGCGGCGATCGGCGGAGAGGGAATCGCCGCCCCGTACCTCGCGCAACCGGCGGCGTGGACGATCCCGCTGGCGACGGCGGTCACCGTCGTCGTGTCGCTGCTCGACCCGCGGGGGCCGTCGCCGCGAACGGCGCGCTTCCTCGCGCGGGTGCACTCGCCCGAGCGGAGCTGAGCCGCCCTCGGCCGATATACCGGAAGAGGGCGCCGCTCTAGGCGTGAACTCTTACAATCCCTCGGAATGGAATTATCACACTTATTCGAGTCGTTCGTACTCCGTGATTGGCTACACGGGTCGAGGAAGGGGGGTCCATATTGCGCACTAGTCAGGGATGCAATGGCGTTACAGTCGGTTACTCGCCTCTGGGTGAGTTCGCTGGAAGCATTGTGGTGGTCGTCGTCCCGAACATTGATTCGGACGAATGGGGTTGGTTCCGCTGCTGGACGCCACATCGGTACGCCCTTAGCGTCGAGGAGAATGACATTCCGCGCGACCATTGCATTCTTGTTCGTGACTCATTGGTTGGATCATCGACTGGATCGAATGTCGCCGCCATAGTCGGAGAACTCTATAACGGCGACTATGCCGAACTGGTGCATGGTCCGCGCGAAGGCCGCTCTTCAACTCTCTCGGCGCGCACCGCCGACGGCCCCAGTGTGGACGCCGGCGCAGTCGCTATGGCAATGCAGCTTCCGCTACTACAAGCAATGGCACGGGTGGAGCGACTGGATGGCGCGCTTGTGCAGGCTCTCCGTAACGCGGAGGCCGCAGGTTCCAACGATAAGGCGATAAAGGCTCTGCTCGCGTACTGCCAAAGAACAGTGAACCGGCAAGACATTACTATGTCGCCAGATGCCGCCGTCCGCTGGTGGTTCGCGTCATTGGCGGTCAGCATGGACGAGGCGCCGGCGGAGTTCCGCTCATCACACCTGCGCGACGCGCGCCGTATGCTGAGCGCGATACTCGATCGCAATTCGATCTGGGTATCCGGCGATTGGTCGGAGCGTCTGTGCGAAACCGCTCGCCTTGCCGTGCTGCGCCTGACCGAACTAAATGCGCTCTAACGCCAAGGTGGGTGATGCAGCAGGGGTCGGTGTCGTATTCGTCGACGTACGGGTATGACGCGGCGGGCCGGTTGGTGTCCGCGAAGATCCCGGGCACGAGCTGACGTATGCGTTCGCGGGGTCTGGTGGTTGCGGGCCGAACACGTCTGCGGGGGCCTCCGGGAACCGGACGGGGTTGACGGATGTGTGGACGGCGCCGGGGCAGGCGCCGGTGACGACGTCGACGGCGTACTGCTACGACTGGGCCGACCGGCTCCTCTCTTCCACGGTGACGGGGGCGATCCCAGGGGCGTCGAGCGTGACCGACGGGGTCGCGGCATCCGAGATCGTGTACGACGCCCGGGGCAACACGACCCGCCTCGGGGATATGCAGTTCAGCTATGACGCGGCGGATCGGCATGTGGGAACCACGTACGACGACGGCACCACCGTGACCATTCTCCGGGATGCGTCGGGGCGGATTGTGTCCCGCACGACCGACCCTGCGGGGTCTGCTCCAGCATCCACGGTGAAGTACCTATTCGCGGCGGGCGGGGACGCGGCGTGGGGGCAGACCACCGGCGCCGACCTCACCCGCAGTGTCGGTCTGCCAGGCGGGGTGTCCTGGACGAACCAAGCGGGCACCGTCACGTGGTCCTTCCCCGGGATCGGTGGCCACGGGCTCATCACCCGCACCGGTGGCACGAACGGCGCTCTCCTCCTGTGGGACCCGTTCGGGCAACCCGTCGACCCGACCACGTTCGCGATCGGGACTGCGGCGGCGGATGACACGAACCAGATCGCCGGGAACACACTCTGGCACCAGGGCGCGTTGAAACCGGCAGAATCCGCTGGGTCGACGCTCGTGGTCGAGATGGGTGCACGGTTGTATGTCCCCGCCCTCGGACGCTTCCTCCAAGTCGACCCGATCGAGGGTGGTGTCGACAATGACTACGTCTGGCCACCAGACCCCATCAACTCCGCCGACCTCTCGGGCGAGTTCGACTGGCTACTCGCGCTCGACGTCGTCTCTACCGCCATCATGTTCATCCCTGCAGTGGGGACGGCGGCCGGACTCGTGATCAAGGCGGCTGTCGTGGCTACAAGGTTGATCACGACAGCTGTCCGTGCAACTACGGTCGCGCGTAAACTCACTTCTGTTGCAAACGTCGCGCGCACAGCGATGCAGAGAAATAACATACTTCGCATAGGCAAGCCGCCATCCGGTGGTGCTTTTCGGGTTTCGATCGGGGCGCAGCAACGACACTGGGCCAAGATGCCAAACTGGCGGCAGCGCGTTCAGCCGCTGCACGCGCATTTTGAAAGATCTAGGGGCGGAATAACCCGTAACCGCACCGGATCAACTATTTGGAAGTACGGTGATTGGAAATGATTCGATCGAACCCGGAAGTTGCGGTGCTGCTTGACACGCTCGCACCGCGTATCCCTGGTATCGAATCGACTACGGAACTCGATCAATCCTCCGCGAGTCTACGGCTAGAGGCGAACGCGGCCAATCGATTTGCTTCTATCTCTCGTACGGGGATGACGCTGTATTCCTTGGTTCTCGATAACGAGTATGGTATGTCCTGGATCGATGAGGACCGTTCACTCGAAGAAGAGGAGGAACTCCTTCGAAGACTTGTCGAGATCGGGACTCGGTATGTTTCAGGCGGGGGGCAAGTGAAGCGAACCCGTTTTCTGAGGCGCCCGTTTATGGCCATAAGCATGCCGGATGAAACGGTTGAGATCCACGCCCGAAGGCACGAGTGAGATAGCCCTCGAGTTTGACGCGCTTTGCGGTCTCGGATTCACCGGGATGGTAGTCGGCAATGTCATCGGAGTTCTAGCGGGTCCCGTCGGGGGCACGCTAGCGGGCGGCATATTTGGGACACTCACAGGAAGCGTTATGTTCTTGACATCTATGCCTGGGGCCGCGAAACGGCCGGAAATTGATTGGTGAGGTGGGTGAGCCTATGGACCGACTTGTGCACGCGTCGTACGGACCGACAACGACGCTCGCCCGTAACGTAGCGACGACCATAGCGGCTCTCGCAGGAGGCGTTTTCCTGATCGTGCCAACGTTGCAAGGCGTTGCGATATCGAGTGTCGTGCTCTTCGCGGTCGGGGGCGCGGCTTTTCTCGCGACCTTCGTCTTCAACGCGTTTCGTTGGCGATCCTACTTTGCCCGCGCTGCCAGGGATTCGCGAGACCGTCGCGCGACAGGGTTCTTCGTCTTCATCCAAGGGGAATCGAATGGGCCGGAAGGTCGGGCCGTTGAGCACATCGGGCCGGGTTGGGCGCTACTTCTTGACAACCGCATTGAGCTGCACTTCCATAAGTCAGCCTCGGCGTTAGGGGGTTCCGTCCACCGGAGAGACGTCGTGTCCGAGTCGGTACGAGAGGTCTCTGTGAGAGAAACCACGAGCACGTCCTACGGGGGGCCAGCCATCGTGCTCGAGTCGGGAGAGGAGCTGTCGTTTACTTCTGCCCCGGGAACCGGATCTGGCCTGCGGGGCCCGACGGATGCGGAGATCATCGATATCGTGACCAAGATCCGGTTGGCTTTGGGTCGATGACCCGCCGACGGCGGTGTTAGCGAGACACTGCCGTGCACGCGCTGACGGTCGCGCTTACGTTGCTGCATCCCGTCGTTTGACCCCGCATCCGGTCGGGTGATGCAGGTCTCGACGACTCCGGCGGGTGGGGTGGCGTCGGTGACGGCGTACTCGTACGACGCGGACGGGAAGGTGTTGACGGTCACGGTCGACGGCACGCAGCTCGCGGGGGTGACGCATGACGCGTTGCAGCGGTTGGCGCAGGTGGCGTATCCGGAGGGGTCGGCGCTGAGTCAGGTGGGGCGTGATCAGGCGCAGCGGGTGGTGTCGCAGGAGTGGTCGGTGGGCGGGCAGATCGTGTCTGACAGTGTGGCGCGGTCGCAGTCGGGCCGGATCGTGCAGCAGACGTCCGCGTCCGGGTCGGTGTCGTATTCGTCGACGTACGGGTATGACGCGGGTGGCCGGTTGGTGACGGCGAAGATCCCGGGGCATGTGTTGTCGTATGCGTTCGGTTCGTCGGGCGGGTGTGGCCCGAACACGTCGGCCGGGGCCTCTGGCAACCGGACCGGGCTCACAGACGTGTGGACCGCGCCCGGGCAGGCGGCGGTGACGACGTCGACGGCGTATTGCTACGACTGGGCCGACCGGCTGTTGTCTTCCACGGTGACCGGGGCGATTCCGGGGGGGTCGAGCGTGACCGACGGGGTTGCGGCATCCGAGATCGTGTACGACGCCCGGGGCAACACGACCCGTCTCGGGGATATGCAGTTCGTGTATGACGCGGCGGATCGGCATGTGGGGACCACGTACGACGACGGCACGACCGTGACCATCCTCCGGGACGCGACAGGGCGGATCGTGGCCCGCACCACCGACCCCGCCGGTGCCGCTCCGGCATCCACGACGCGGTATCTGTTCGCGGCGGGTGGGGATGCCGCGTGGGGGCAGACCACCGGCACCGACCTCACCCGCAGTGTCGGACTTCCCGGTGGGGTGTCGTGGACGAACCAGGCTGGCACGGTGACCTGGTCGTTCCCCGGACTCGGCGGCCACGGACTCATCACCCGTGCAAACGGCATGAATGGGGCCCTGCTCCTGTGGGATCCGTTCGGGCAACCGGTCGACCCGACGACGTTCGCGATCGGCACTGCGGCGGCGGATGACACGAACCAGGTCGCCGGGAACACCCTCTGGCACCAAGGCGCACTCAAACCCGCCGAATCCGCCGGGTCGACGCTCGTGGTCGAGATGGGAGCACGGCTGTATGTCCCCGCCCTCGGCCGCTTCCTGCAGGTCGACCCGATCGAGGGTGGCGGAGCGAACGACTACTCCTGGCCCACAGACCCCATCAACGGACACGACCTCACCGGAAAGAAGTGGTGGAGCCCTTGGGCGGGCGGCTCGCAGGGCGGCAATTACTTGTCCTCACCACGCATGCCTGGGAACATGCAGCGGTACACGACGCCGATGGGCATCTACACTTGGCGCAGGATGACTCCGGTAGTCGCGCCAAGGGCGTCGCTGCAATCCAGGCCTCCGGTACGTCAACCCGTGCTCTCTTCTAGGCCGGCGGGGATACCAACAAATTGGGGTGTCAAGCCCGCACGGAAGGGCCCGGGTATCACCTACTACGACATCAGAAATCCGGGGAACAGCGTACGCGTTATGGAAGGGAATCCGAATAGTCCATATGTGCATTCGAGAAGTCCATACGTTCGCTGGCAGAAAAACGGTCAGGCGTTGGATGCTTTTTGGAAACCCGTAGACAAGTTTTCACCCGAGGCTCACATCCCCTACTCGACATTCTCATTCTTGCCGGAGGTCTTCCAATGAGTTATCTTTCTCATCGAGACGTAGTTTATTCGCTCGCCGAGATGGCTAGCTCATTGTTTCAGAGTCGAGTATGGCTTGAGGTTGGGTCTCCCTGGCAGTCAAGTTACGTCGAGTGCATTACGAGGCTGTTTGATGACAGCGGACTGCATGACGCGTTGGGCGAATCCTCGATATACGGAGACGAGATTGACTCGCTTCTTGAAGAGATCGATAATTTGACTGATCAAATCGACTTCAGTTCTCCTCAGTCGGAGATAGTTGCAGATCACAGGTTTATCCGGTGCTCGCGAATTGCTGCAGACATCCTGCCTTTCGTGATGTTGCATTCGCAGCAGTAGTATCTGATCAAGATGGATCTGTAACGGCCCCTGATGACCCGCAAGTCTCTTCGTCGACGGGCGGGGTCGATGGACTACGCGATATGGCCGCGGCGCTGAACCACTGGATCGGAGTCGAGCTGGGACCACGGCGGGCTCGCAGGCGGCAAGATCCCGAGAGAGGTTGCTTTGGTTGACGCGCTCGCCGTGGACCGCGCCCTGTGCACCGCTGGCCCATAAGCAGGCTACCTTCGGGCCAACTTCCTGGCTAACATGTATGGCATGCAGACCGTCCCTCTGAGCGAAGCGAAGGATCAGCTGTCGAAGCTGGTCGATCAGGTCGAGCGTGAACACGAGAGCATCGAGATCACCCGATACGGCCACACGGCCGCTGTGCTGGTGAGCAAGGACTCGTTGGAGTCCCTCTACGAGACGCTGTTCTGGCTGTCCCAGCCCGAGAGCCGTGAGAGCGTCGAAAGTGCTCGACGCCAGGACGAGCGCGGTGACCTTCGTAGCGCTGCCGAAACCATGAAACGCTACGGGGTTCGTGACCGGTGACCTGGGTCACATCGTTCGCCGATTCTGCATGGAGGGATCTCGATCAGCTCCCGCCGAAGATCGCGCAGGCGATCGTCGAGTTCGCGGTCTTCACGTTGCCTCATAACCCACTGCGGATGTGCAAGCCGTTGCAGGCGGAGTTCGAGGGGCTGCGATCGGCACGACGAGGCGACTATCGGGTGCTGTTCTACCTCGCTGAGACCGACCGACTCGTCGTCGTGCGTGCACGACACCGTGAGCACGCCTACAGGCCGCCAGCACCGACCGTGAACTGAGCTGAATGAACGGGCCCGACATCAGGCGCGTGTCGCGGAGCTACCGGTGGTTCGGCATGGGAACGAGGAGTCCCGACGTGAGACGGCCGAGCATCGAGTGCTCTGGGACATAGAAGCGCAGCTCGAGAGCAAATTGCCAGTGCTGTTCGCCCCGAACTGTTCGGCGCTGCTCGACGACGCCCACGGCGTACCTCGAGGGCAAGGGCCTCGCCGACTGGGTGAGCGCCTGCGTCAGATCCTGCGGCCGCGAGGCATGAGCCGCACGTCGGGCAGCGGCGGCGCCGGGATGCGCACGTCATGCCCCTCGACCGATCCGAAGCGGTCGGATGCCGCCTCCCAGTCCTCTCGCGCCTCGACGATCTCCTCGTGCGTGCGACCGGCGAAGTTCCACCACATGACGATCTCGCTCTCGAACGGCTCGCCGCCGACGAGGAACAGCAACGCGCCGTTCGCGCTCGACACCTCGACAGCATCCCGTTCGTCGCCGAGATAGAGCATGTCGTTGCGCTCCAGCGGATGCTGCGCCACCACCGCATCGCCCTCGACGAGCATGAGCGCGTGCTCCCACTCCGGGTGCAGCGGCAGGCGCACGCGGGCTCCGGCGGGCAGCACGATCTCGGCGCCCACGATGGGTGTGTGCACAGTGGCCGGAGAGGTGATGCCGGCGAACTCGCCCAGCACGACCGTGGCCGCGGCATCCGCTCCGTCGAGGGAGGGCAGCCGAACACCGGGAAGCTCGGTGTGCTGCTCGAAGCCGGCGGCGCCGCGGCGAGCGGAGTCAGGCAGCACGACCCAGAACTGCAGCGCGTCGAGCGGCACCAGACCGTCTCCGATCGAATACTCCGAATGCGAGATGCCGTCGCCGGCGGTCATCAGGTTGAGCTGCCCGCGGCGCAGGTCGACGTCGCTGCCGAGCGAGTCGCGGTGCCGGATCTCGCCGACGAGCGGCCAGGTCACGGTCTGCAGGCCGATGTGCGGATGCGGTTCCACCCGCATCTTCGTGTCGGCCGGACCGAACCGGTCGAGGAAGCACCACGCACCGATGGTCGGCAGATTGCGGTGCGGCAGCAGGCGCAGCACGTTCATGCCGCGCACGCCGCCGAGCGGAACGTCGCGCGGTTCCAGGACGATGCGGCGCTCGCCGATCATTCGGACGCCTGGGTCCCTGAGCCCTGCGCCTGGCTCCCTGAGCTCTGCCCTTGGGCCCCTGAGCCTGTCGAAGGGCGCGGCCATCGGATCTCGGCGCCCTCGATCTCGTGCGTCGTCAGGTACTTCGCGACGTAGGGGCAGAGCGGCACGATGGCGGATCCGGATGCCGCGGCATCCGTCAGGGCATCGTGGGCGAGCCGTCCGGCCAGGCCCTGCCCCTGGAACGCTTCGTCGATCTCGGTGTGGAGGAAGCGGATCGAGCCGGGCCGCTCGTCGAATGCGGCGAAGCCGGCGAGCACCCCGTCGGAGCGGATCTCGTACCGCGAGGAATCGTCGTTGCGGGTGACGGTGATGTCGGTCATGGGGCTCCTTCATGCGTCTGCATCCAATTTACGCCCGGATTCCCGCGGTCGTCGCGACTGGCCCTGTGCACAGACCCCCGCGCCGTGTCGGCGAGGGTCGTTACGCTGGAGGGATGCCGCAGACTCCCCGTGACCCGTACGAGGATCTGCCGTTCGCCGACGAGCCGCCCCGCGACGACTGGGAGGGCGGGTGGGAACCGGCCGAGCCGCCCGAGCCCCTCGACTGGGAGCCGCAGGGCGCCGGCTTCGAGCCGCCCCTCGACTGGGGTCCCGGGCCGACGACGCCCGTCTCGCCCAAGCCCTGGGTCCCTGAGCCCGTCGAAGGGCCCGCCGTCCGCAAGGCCACGCCCAGCCGCTTTCCGACCGCGATCGAAGCGCTGCAGACAGTGTTCGGCTACGACGACTTCCGCGGCGATCAAGCAGCCATCGTCGAGCAGGTCATCGGAGGCGGGGATGCCGTCGTGCTCATGCCGACCGGTGGCGGCAAGAGCATCACGTATCAGGTGCCTGCGCTCGTGCGCGAAGGGACGGGCCTCGTCATCAGCCCGCTCATCGCGCTCATGCACGATCAGGTCGACGCGCTGCGCGCGAACGGCGTCAAGGCCGCCTACCTCAACTCGACGCAGTCGATCGACGAGCGCCGCGAGGTCGAGCGCGCTTACGTGTCGGGCGAGCTCGATCTCATCTACGTCGCCCCCGAGCGCCTGTCGAGCCCCGCGACGACCGCGCTGCTGCAGCGCGGCACCCTCAGCGTCATCGCGATCGACGAGGCGCACTGCGTGTCGCAATGGGGCCACGACTTCCGCCCCGACTACCTCGCGCTCGGAGATCTGGGCGAGCGGTTCCCCGGCGTTCCGCGCATGGCGCTCACCGCCACCGCGACCCGCGCCACCCATAAAGAGCTCACCGAGCGGCTGCACCTCGACGCCGCGAAGCACTTCGTCGCGAGCTTCGACCGGCCCAACATCCAGTACCGCATCGTGCCGAAGGTCGATCCGCGCAAACAGCTGGTCGCCTTCATCCGCGAGCAGCCGCAGGAGGCGGTCGGCATCGTTTATGCGCTCAGCCGCAAGTCCGTCGAGCAGACCGCGACGTACCTCTCGGCGCAGGGAATCGACGCCCTGCCGTATCACGCGGGGCTGCCGCCCGAGGTCCGCGCGGCGAACCAGTCGCGGTTCCTCCGGGAAGACGGCGTCGTCATGGTCGCGACCATCGCGTTCGGCATGGGCATCGACAAGCCCGATGTGCGCTTCGTCGCACACATCGACCTGCCGAAGTCGGTCGAGGGCTACTACCAGGAGACCGGCCGCGCCGGACGCGACGGCGAGCCGTCGGTGGCGTGGATGGCATATGGCCTCGGCGACGTGGTGCAGCAGCGGCGCCTGATCGACCAGAGCCCCGGCGACCGCACCTTCAAGATGCGCATGGGGCAGCACCTCGACGCGATGCTCGCGCTCTGCGAGACCGTGGAGTGCCGCCGGAAGAACCTGCTGGGCTATTTCGGGCAATCCCTTCCGGAGGCTCGGTCCCTGAGCGAAAAGGGCGGAGCCGGGAGAGTCGAAGGGTGCGGCAACTGCGACACGTGCCTCGAGAAGGCCGAGACCTTCGACGGGCTGATCCCCGCGCAGAAGCTGCTCTCGACGATCGTGCGGCTCAAGCGCGAGCGCAACCAGGCGTTCGGTGCGGGCCACATCATCGACATCCTGCGCGGCGCGTCGACCGAGCGCATCCGTCAGCAGGGGCACGACAGGCTCGCCACCTACGGCATCGGCGCCGACCTCTCCGATCAGGACTGGCGCAGCGTGGTCCGACAGCTCCTCGCCCGCGGCATCCTGATCGCGCAGGGCGACTACGGCACCCTGGCGCCGGGCGAAGCCGCGGCGCCGGTGCTGCGCGGCGAGACGCCGGTGCCGCTCCGGAAGGACACGATCGGCCGACCCTCCGCCTCCGCCCGCGCCCGCAAAGCCGGCGCTGCCGATGCTCTGGATGCCGGCGACCGCGGCCTCTTCGAGGCGCTGCGCGCCTGGCGCGCCGAGACCGCGCGCGAGCAGGGGGTGCCGGCGTACATCGTGTTCGGCGACGCGACACTGCGGGCGCTGGCCGAGCACCGCCCGGCATCCCTCCACGATCTCGAGGGCATCACCGGCATCGGCGCCAAGAAGCGCGAGGCCTACGGCGAGGGTGTGCTCGCCGTCATCGCCGCCGCCTGACCCGGGCGCTTCGGGGGAGGGACTCCTGTCGCGAGCCGACAACGCCTGACAGCGACGCCCCGGCATCCGATTGGAGGATGCTCACAGCGCACTTCGTGCGTGTTTGTCGTACACCTACCATGGACACATCCCGACTTCTCCTTGGAGGAATGCTCATGGTCGACGCCGCCGTCCGCCCCTCGACGACCCCTCGCCCGCCGGTCGACGCGGAGTCCGCCCCGCAGATCGATGTCGCCCTCGTCACCGACGCCCTTCTTGGCACGTGGGCCGACACGCGACGCGAGGCACGCGAGATGATCAAGGACTCCGCGTTCTGGCGCAAAGACGAGCTCGGCAAGGACGAGCACCGCGAGCGCGTGCTGAGTCAGCTGCACCTGCTGGTCGAGAACAAGGCCGTGCACCGCGCCTTCCCGAAGTCGCTCGGCGGCGAAGAGAACAACGGCGCGAACATCGCCGGCTTCGAGGAGCTCGTGGTCGCCGACCCGAGCCTCCAGATCAAGTCGGGCGTGCAGTGGGGGCTGTTCGGCTCGGCGGTGCTGCAGCTGGGCACGCGGGAGCACCACGAGAAGTGGCTGCCCGGAATCATGAGCCTCGAGATCCCCGGGGCCTTCGCGATGACCGAGATCGGCCACGGCTCCGACGTCGCCGCGGTCGGCACCACCGCGACCTACGATCCCGAGACGGAGGAGTTCGTCATCCACACGCCGTTCCGCGCGGCGACGAAGGAGTACCTGGGCAACGCCGCGCTGCACGGCGTCGCGGCGACGGTGTTCGCACAGCTCATCACGAACGGCGTGAACCACGGCGTGCACTGCTTCTACGTGCCGCTGCGCGGCGATGACGGCGTCGACCTCCCCGGCATCGGGCGCGAGGACGACGGGCTCAAGGGCGGCCTGAACGGCATCGACAACGGCCGGCTGTCGTTCGACCACGTCCGCATCCCCCGCACGAACCTCCTGAACCGCTACGGCGATGTCGCGGCCGACGGCACCTATTCCAGTGCGATCGACAGCCCGGGCCGACGGTTCTTCACGATGCTCGGCACGCTGGTGCAGGGGCGGGTCTCGCTCGACGGCGCGGCGAGCTGGGCATCGGCTCTCGCCCTCAAGATCGCGATCACCTATGCGACCCAGCGTCGGCAGTTCGACGGCGCCGACGGCGACGAGGTCGTGCTCCTCGACTACGGCAAGCATCAGCGTCGCCTGCTGCCCCGGCTCGCGACCACCTACGCCCAGATCTTCGCGCACGACGAGTTCCTGCAGAAGTTCGACGGCGTCTTCTCCGGCCGGACCGACACCCCCGACGACCGCGAAGACCTCGAGACCCTCGCCGCGGCGCTCAAGCCGCTGTCCACGTGGCACGCGCTCGACACCCTGCAGGAGGCGCGCGAGGCCTGCGGCGGGGCGGGCTTCATGTTCGAGAACCGCCTCGTGGGCCTCCGCGCCGACCTCGACATCTACGTCACCTTCGAGGGCGACAACAACGTCCTCCTGCAGCTGGTCGGCAAACGCCTGCTCACCGACTACGCGGCGCAGTTCAAGGGCAAGGATGCCGCGGCCCTGGCGAAGTTCGCCGTCGGCATGACCGCCGGCAAGGTGTTCCACGGTGCAGGGCTCCGCCAGCTCGGCCAGTCGGTCTCCGACCTCGGGCAGGTCGCCCGCTCGGTCGAGCGCGGTCTGCGGGAGGAGCAGCAGCACGATCTGCTCGCCGGCCGCGTGCAGCAGATGGTCTCCGACATCGCCGGCCGACTGCGTCCGGGCGCGAAGGACAAGGCGCTGGGCGCGCGGCTGTTCAACGAGAACCAGGCCGAGCTCATCGAGGCGGCCCGTGCTCACGGCGAGCTGCTGCAGTGGGAGGCGTTCACCGACGCCGTGCACGGCATCACCGATGCCGACACCAAGCAGGTCCTCACCTGGCTGCGCGACCTCTTCGGCCTTCAGCTCATCGAGAAGCATCTCGCCTGGCACCTCATCAACGGCCGTCTCTCGAATCAGCGCGCCGCGGCCGTGTCGAGCTACATCGACCGCCTGTGCGCCCGACTGCGTCCGCATGCGCTCGATCTCGTCGACGCCTTCGGCTACGAGCCCGAGCACGTCAGGGCGCCGATCGCCAGCGGTGTCGAGAAGCAGCGGCAGGACGAGGCCCGCGCCTACTACGCCGCCCTCGAGGCCTCGGGCGAGGCGCCGGTGCGCGAGAAGAAGGTGAAGCGCGAACCGCTGGGCGACCTGAAGCAGTGCTGAGCACTCCGACCCCTCCGACCTCTCGATCGCGACCGGTTCTCAGGCCGGTGGGTTAGTGTCGCCTTCGCCCCCCGACGAAAGAGGACACATGACGCGCGTTCACGCCTACGCCGCCCCGAGCGAAGCCGCTCCGCTGGAGAAGACCACGATCGAGCGCCGCGAGCTCGGCCCGCACGACATCCTGATCGACATCGCCTTCGCAGGCATCTGCCACTCCGACATCCACACGGTGCGGGGCGATTGGGGCCCGCAGCAGTATCCGCTCGCCCCGGGGCACGAGATCGCGGGAACGGTCGCGGCGGTCGGCTCCGAGGTCACCAAGCACGCGGTCGGCGACCGGGTCGGCGTCGGGTGCATGGTGAACTCCTGCGGCGAGTGCCGCAACTGTCTCCGCGGCGACGAGCAGTTCTGCACCCGCGGCACCGTGCTCACCTACGGCAGCACCGACCGCGACGGATCGATCACCCAGGGCGGCTACTCCGAGCAGGTCGTGGTGACCGAGGCGTTCGTCGTGCGCATCCCCGACGCGATCGCCCTCGACGCGGCCGCGCCCCTGCTCTGCGCCGGCATCACCACGTACTCCCCGCTGCGGCACTGGAACGTCGGCCCGGGCACCCGCGTCGCGGTCGTCGGGCTCGGCGGCCTCGGCCATATGGGAGTGCAGATCGCGCATGCGCTGGGCGCCGAGGTGACCGTGCTCTCGCAGACCCTGAACAAGAAGGACGACGGCCTGCGCCTCGGCGCCGACGACTACCGTGCGACGAGCGACCGGCAGACGTTCCGCGAGCTGCGCAGCTCGTTCGACGTGATCCTGAACACCGTCAGCGCCGTGGTCGACACGCGCGCCTACCTGGGCCTGCTCGACGTGGGCGGCACGATGATCTGCGTCGGCGCACCGGCCGAGCCCCTGCCCGTGCAGGTCATGTCGCTGATCGGCGGACGCCGGTCGCTGGCCGGCTCCAACATCGGCGGCATCGCCGAGACCCAGGAGATGCTCGACTTCTGCGCCGAGCACGGCATCGCCGCCGAGGTCGAGGTGATCGCGGCATCCGAGATCAACTCCGCCTACGAGCGAGTCCTGGCCTCCGACGTGCGCTACCGGTTCGTGATCGACGCGGCGACCTTCGCCGACTGACGTCGGCGGCCGGCGGTAGCGTCGGGGCCATGACCTCTCTGATCACGGGCCCCGACGGGCGCGCGCGCTGCGCCTGGGTCGGCGACGACCCCGAGTACCGCCTCTACCACGACGACGAGTGGGGTACCCCGCTGCACGGCGATCGCGCCCTGTTCGAGAAGATGTCCCTCGAGGGGTTCCAGGCGGGGCTGTCGTGGATCACGATCCTGCGCAAGCGCCCGCGGTTCCGCGAGGTGTTCGCCGGATTCGTGCCCGAGCTCGTCGCCCGATTCGACGAGGCCGACGTCGAGCGGCTGATGTCGGATGCCGGGATCATCCGCAACCGCGCCAAGATCGAGGCCACGATCGGCAACGCGCGCATCGTCCGCACCATGGGCGAGGGCGAGCTCGACGCGCTGATGTGGTCGTTCGCGCCGCCGGCATCCGGCATCCGTCCGACCTCGTTCGCCGACGTCCCTGCGGTCACGGCGGAGTCGACCGCCCTGAGCAAAGAGCTGCGCCGGCGCGGGTTCCGGTTCGTGGGGGCGACGACGATGTACGCCCTGATGCAGTCGGCGGGCATGGTCGACGATCACATCGAGGGATGCTGGCGCGCGTGAGGGCGGGCATCGGCGGGCATCTCTCCCCATCGAGTGATATTCCGCCGCGCGGTTAGGATGTGTGAGTGGCACCGGGACCGATGGTCCGTGCCGATGGGATGAAGAGCGACCCTGGGGGGGACCGGGCATGAAGGCGCTGTCGTGGATGCGAGCGCGGCCGAAGACCGTGGCATCGGTCGCGGGAGTGACCGTCGGGGTCGTCGCGATCACCACCATGGCCTTCGCCTACGAGGGGTTCCCGACCACCAAGGTCGACCTCAACGACGGCGGCGTCTGGATCACCAAGACCTCGAACCTGATGGTCGGTCACTTCAACCACGAGTCCACGATCCTCGACGGCGGTCTGCGCACCACGGGCGAGAACTACGACATCCTGCAAGACGAGTCCACCGTGCTGGTCGTCGACGACGGAGCCTCCACGGTCACCGCCGTCGACCCCGCGCGCGTCTCCCTGGGCGACTCGGCCGCCATCCCGTCGACCGCGAAGGTCTCGCTCGGCAACCGCACCGCCGCCATCCTCGACCGCAATTCCGGCGACCTCTGGGTCGTGCCCGTGTCGGCACTGTCGTCGTTCGAGATCGAGGCGGCCGAGCCGCTGGCGGAGCTGGGCGAGAACGCCGATGTCGCGGTCGCCGAAGACGGGACGGTGTTCGCCGTCTCCGCTGCGGACGGCGAGGTCGTCACCGTGCCGGTCGACGACGACGGCGCCGCCCTCGACCCGTCGTCGGCGTCGGTGGGAGAGATCGACGCGGGCGCGCGCCCCACCATCACCGCCGTCGGCGAGACCCCGGTCGTGCTCGACCCGGCCGCCGGCGTCGTCACGACCCCCGGCGGCTTCCGCACCGAGATCGCGGGGGCGGCGGATGCGGTGCTGCAGAAGGCCTCGGCCGCGACCGACGCCGTCGCGGTGGCGACCCCGTCCGCTCTCGTGCGCGTGCCGCTCGACGGCGGCGACGCCACCTCGACCTCGGTCGGCGGCGACGGCACCGCCGCGGAGCCGGTCTGGCTGCGCGGGTGCACGTACGGCGCCTGGGCAGGCTCCGCGAAGTTCCTCCGCGAATGCGCCGGCGACGGGAACGACGTCAACGCCGACATCGAGGGCGCCGAGGAATCGGCGAGCCTGACGTTCCGCGTGAACCGCGACGTCATCATCCTCAACGACGCCGTCGGCGGCGCCGCCTGGCTGGCCGACGAGAGCCTGCAGCGTGTCGACAACTGGAACGACCTGACGCCGCCGGAGGGCGAGACGGAGGATCAGGAGGATTCGACCGAGGAGACGGTCGAGACCACGCTGCCCGAGCGCAGCGAGATCAACACGCCGCCGGTCGCCGCCGACGACTCCTACGGCGTGCGCCCGGGCGGCACGACGCTTCTCCCGGTGCTCGACAACGACAACGACGCCGACGGCGACGTGCTGGTGGCCGCCCTCGCTCAGGAGCAGCCGTCGCTCGGCACCGTGCAGGCGATCAACAACGGCGGATCCCTGCAGATCACGCTCGACGACAAGGCGAGCGGGTCGGCCAGCTTCAGCTATGAGATCGACGACGGTCGCGGCGGCAAGGACACCGCGGTCGTCAGCCTCACCGTCCGCGACCGCGACGAGAACGACGCGCCCAAGCCGAAGCGCAAGACCGCGCTGGCCGTCGAGGCCGGCGGCACGATCTCGTACAACATCATCCCCGACTGGATCGATCCCGACGGCGATGACATCTACTTGAAGAGCGTGGTCCCGGCCGACGGCGACGAGGTCGACTTCAGCCAGGACGGCCAGATGACCTACAAGGCGACCGCCAGCCTGCAGGGCCGCAAGGAGGTGCAGGTCGTCGTCGCCGACTCGTTCGGAGCGGAGTCGTCGTCGACCATCACGCTCGACGTGCGTCCGCAGGGGTCGATGAACCCGAAGACGAACGCCGACCACGTCGTCACGCGTGCCGGCGAGCAGGTGACGATCGCCCCGCTCACCAACGACACGAGCGCCGGTCGGGAGCCGCTGCGTCTGAGCCGTGTGCTCGACACCCCGGGCGCGACCATCCTCCCCGACTTCCCGAACAAGACGTTCTCGTTCACCGCCGCGAGCCCGGGCGTGTACTACGTGCAGTACCAGGTGACCACCGGTCCGAAGAACGGCGAGGGCCTCGTCCGCGTCGACGTCATGCCCGAGTCCGAGACCGACCTTCCCCCGGTGGCGGTGCGCGACGTCGCCCTCCTGCCCCGCGGCGGCGATGTCCTGCTGGGCGTGCTCAACAACGACACCGATCCGGCAGGCGGCATCCTCGTCGTGCAGTCCGTCGTGGTCGATCCCGGCAGCGGCATCTCGGTCTCGGTGCTGAATCACGAGACGCTGCGCATCACCGACCAGGGGGCCCTCGAAGAGGAGGTGCGGCTGAAGTACCGCATCTCGAACGGCTCGAAGTCGGCCGAGGGCGAGGTCGTGGTCATCCCGATCCCGGCACCCGAGGAGATCCTGGCGCCGGTCACCAACCCCGACACCGCCACCGTGCGCGTCGGCGACGTCGTCACCATCCCCGTGCTCGACAACGACACGCACCCGAGCGACGACGCCATGCACCTCGAGCCCGACCTGGTCGAACCGCTTCCCGATCCGGAAGACGGCGAGGCGTTCGTCTCGCAGGACGCGGTGCGCTTCAAGGCCGGCCCCGAGCCGAAGACGGTGTACCTGACCTACGAGGTGTCCGACACCCGTCAGCAGAAGGCGGCCGGGTACGTCACCATCCAGGTGCTGCCGATCGACGAGACCACGAACGCCGCTCCGCGCCCGCAGGATCTCACGGCTCGCGCGCTCGCCGGCAACGAGGTCAACATCGCGGTGCCCCTCGACGGCATCGACGTCGACGGCGACTCGGTCGAGCTGATCGGCATCGACTCGAGCCCCACCAAGGGCCGCATCACCGAGACCGGTCAGAACTACTTCACCTACGAGGCGGGCGAGGGCTCGTCGGGAGTCGACGTCTTCAAGTACCGCGTGCGCGACCGGCTCGGCAAAGAGGGCATCGCCACCATCCGCGTGGGCATCGCCCCCGCCGAGAAGATCAATCAGCCGCCGTACGCGGTGAAGGATGCCGTGGTGGTACGCCCCGGCCGCGAGATCGCCGTGCCGGTGCTCGAGAACGACTCCGACCCCGAGGGCGACGAGCTGATGCTCGTGAAAGACGGCCTCGCCGTGCCCGACGACATCGCCGCCCGCGTCTCGGGCGACCGCGTGCTCGTCAAGGTGCCCGACCGCGAGATGGAGACGTCGCTGCAGTACACCGTGTCGGATGCGCGCGGGGCGACGGCGACCGCGACGATCCAGGTGACGGTCGACGACGACGTGCCACTGCTCGCGCCGATCGCGCGCGACGACCGGCTCCAGCCGTCGGATCTCGAAGACGAGGGCCTCTCGGCCGACATCGAGATCCTCAAGAACGACGAAGACCCCGACGGCACGACCGAGCGCCTCGAGGTCGAGGTCGGCGACGGCGGCACCCTGCTCGAGAACGGCAAGGTGCGCGTCACCGTCACCGACCAGCTCCAGCTGATCCGCTACACGCTCACCGACCTCGACGGACTCACCGCATCGGCGTTCATCTTCGTGCCGTCGCGAGACGGCCTGCGCCCGTCGCTCACGAGCACGAAGCCGGTCGAGGTGGTCAGCGGCGAGACCAAGGTGCTCCCGCTGTCGGAGTACGTCACGGTCGCCGGAGGCGGCTCGGTCACGATCACCGAGAAGGCGAAGATCAGCGCCAACAACGCCAACGGCGCCGATCTGCTGCAAGACGCGAACACCCTCGTCTACACGTCGGCCGACGGGTACTACGGTCCCGACGCCCTCACCTTCGAGGTCACCGACGGCACGGGTCCCGATGATCCGGAGGGCCGCAAGGCGACGCTGAGCATCCCGATCAACGTCCTCCCGCCGGAGAACCAGCAGCCGACGTTCACGCAGGGGCAGGTCAGCGTCGCGCCGGGCGAGGATGCGACGCCGCTCGATCTCGCCGCGCTGACCGACGACCCCGACCCCGAGGACGAGGGCAAGCACACCTTCTCGCTCGTCGACGGTGAGGGCAACGGCGTCTCCGCACGCATCGAAGGCGGCGACACCCTGATGGTGGAGGCGTCGTCCAACGCCAAGAAGGGGGCGGCCGTCTCGCTGACCATCCGCATCTCCGACGGCACCACCGAGCCGATCGAGGGCACGGTCACGGCGCTGGTGACGGCGTCGACGCGAGCGATGCCGGCGGCCAACACCGACACGATCTCCGAGGCGGATGCCGGCAAGACGATCACCGTCCCCGCGCTGGCCAACGACTTCAACCCCTTCCCGGAGACGCCGCTGAAGATCGTCTCGGCGGTGGCGGAGTCGGGGTCGGGCCAGGTCTCGTTCACGGCCGACCAGGTCACGATCACGCCCGCGAAGAGCTTCGTGGGAACGTTCGTCGTGCGCTACCGGATCCAGGATGCGACGGAAGACACCGATCGCGAGGTCAACGGGCAGATCGTCGTGACGGTGCAGGACGTGCCGGCCGCTCCCGGCACCCCGGTGGTCACCAGCGTGCAGGACCGCACCGTGGTGGTGTCGTACTCCGCACCGTCGAACAACGGCGCCGAGATCACCAAGTACTCGGTCAAGGCCGTGCAGGGCGGTTCATACACCAAGGAGTGCTCGTCGACGACGTGCACCCTCGACGGTCTCACCAACAACGTCGAGTACGCCTTCCAGGTCACCGCCACCAACCGCGTCGGCGAGTCGCTGCCGTCGGGCACGTCGGAGGTCGCCCGTCCCGACGCCCGCCCCGACACCCCCTCGCCGCCGCAGCTGGTGTTCGGCGACAAGTCGCTCAAGGTCTCATGGACCACGCCGACGACCCCGGGTTCGCCGGTCGAGAGCTACACGCTCGAGATCTCTCCGGCGCCGCCGTCGGGTGTGACGCAGAAGCAGGCGACCGGCAACTCGCTGACCTGGGAGGGTCTGGAGAACGGCTCGAACTACCAGGTGCGCGTGCAGGCTCACAACCGCGCCCCGGAGCCGTCGAGCTGGAGCGGCTGGTCGGCGTCGGAGGTGCCGGCGGGTCCGCCGCTGCCTGCGGGAGCGCCCACCACCCAGGAGCTCGCACCGGTGGGCAACCAGGCGCAGATGCAGGTCAACTGGGCCACGCCCGACCGCAACGGCGACGCGATCGACGCCTACGAGCTGCAGGTGCTCGAGGGCGGCAGCGTCGTGCGCACGGTCACGCCGGGACCGCAGTCGAACAGCCAGGCGGTCGTGGTGCCCACCTCCGAGACGCCCTACACCTACCGCATCCGCGCGCACAACAAGGCGGGCTGGGGCGCGTGGAGCGAGCAGTCGGCACCGCGTCGAGGCGTGACCCCGCCGGGAGCGCCGACCAGCCTGAGCGTGCGCGAGGGCGACCGCTCGCTGGCGATGAGCTACAACGCCGGCTCGCGCAACGGGGCCCGCGCGAACGAGATCTCGTACCAGTACCGCCTCAACGGCGGTGGCTGGTCCGGCGTGCCGGGCAACGGCGTGCTCGGAGGGCTCACCAACGGCCAGAACTACACGGTCGAGGTCCGCGCGGTCGCGACGGTCGACGGCGTCAACTACGCCGGAGCCCCCTCCAACGCCGCAGCGGGCAACCCGTACGGCAAGCCGCACACCCCCGGCGCGGGCGCGCGGGGCCTCGCCCAGAGCGTCGAGCTGAGCTGGAACGCGAACGGCTCCGACAACGGACGCCCGATCACGCGTGTGCAGATCCGCATCGACGGCGGCGGCTGGGAGGACGTCGGCATGTCGAACAGCCGCACGGTCGGCCACGGATACGACCAGAATCACAGCATCCAGGTGCGGGCGATGGATGAGAAAGGTCAGTGGACCGACGAAGCCTCGGCATCCGCCCGTTCCGGTCCGCCGCCGCCCCCGCGCGCGTGGGTCACCCGGGGTGCACCGGTCAGCAACTCGCAGTGCAGCGACGGCACCTGCGCGTACTTCGTGGTCAACACGTCGGACTTCCCCGGCGGCACCTACTCGGTGTCGTGCAACAGCACCGTGCCCGGGAACGCCCCGTTCACGACCTCGACGCGCTCGATCCCGTCGAACGGCTCTGTCCAGCTCGGCTGCTTCCACGGCTACGGCGGTCGCGGCGCCGAGGTGTGGGTCACGATCAACGGCACCAACTACGAACGCAGGGGCTGGTAGTGGCCTCCGCGACCCGGCACCACCCCAGAGGAAGCAGAGACGACGCATGAGCATGACCCCCGAACAGGCCGCCTGGTTCCAGGGCACCTTCCAGCGGCTCGTCGACAACATCGACAAGGCCGTGCAGGGCAAGAAGGACGTCGTCGCCCTGGTGCTGTCGTCGATGCTCGCCGAGGGGCACGTCCTCCTCGAAGACGCCCCGGGCACGGGCAAGACGAGTCTCGCGAAGGCGCTGGCGGCGACGGTGCAGGGCACCAGCACGCGCATCCAGTTCACGCCCGACCTGCTGCCCTCCGACGTGACGGGCGTGACGATCTACGACCAGCAGTCGCACCGGTTCGAGTTCCACCGCGGCCCGATCTTCGCGTCGATCGTGCTGGCCGACGAGATCAACCGCGCCTCGCCGAAGACGCAGTCGGCGCTGCTCGAGGTGATGGAGGAGTCGCGGGTGACCGTCGACGGCGTCACGCACGAGACCGGCCGGCCGTTCCTCGTCATCGCGACCCAGAACCCGATCGAGCAGGCGGGCACGTACAAGCTCCCTGAAGCGCAGCTCGACCGCTTCCTCATCAAGACGTCGATCGGCTACCCCGACCTCGCGACGACCGAGAGCATCCTCGCGGGCGCGTCGGACCGCAACCCGTCGGCCGGGCTGTCGGCGATCATCACGACGAGCGCTGTCGCCGACATGGCCGATCTCGCCTCGACCGTGCACGTCGAGCCGGCCGTGCTGCGCTACGTCGCCGAGATCACGGCGGCGACGCGTGACGACGCGGCCACCCGTCTCGGCGTCTCGGTGCGCGGCGCCCTCGCGATGATCCGCATCGCCAAGGTGTGGGCGGCCGCCCACGGCCGCCACTTCGTGCTGCCCGACGACATCAAGGCACTCGCTCGTCCGGTGTGGCAGCACCGTCTCGTCCTCGACGCCGAGGCGGAGTTCGCGGGCACGAGCAGCGACGCCGTCGTGGCCCGCGTGCTCGACGCCGTCGCGGCTCCGCAGGCGAGAACGGCGGCCTGATGACGACGGAGGCTCTTCCGGCCCCGCCCGCCACCACGGAACCCGACGCCGGATGGCGTGATGTCGCGGTCGTGCTCGGCGGGCGGGCGCTGTCGCGCCTCCGACTGATCGCCCGGGCCGTCCGGCCTCTGGCGTGGGTGCTGATGGCACTGGCGATCGGATTCTGGATCCTCGGCCAGATCGCCGGCTGGGCGGAGTTCACGATCGCGGCGGTCGTGATCGCGATCACCGTCGCCCTGTGCGCGCTGTTCCTCATCGGACGCACGGCGTACGACGTGTCGCTCGACCTCGCCCGCACGCGCGTCGTCGTCGGCGAGCGCGCGGTCGGGGCGCTGACCCTCGCCAATCGCGGTGCCCGGGCGATCCTGCCCTCCCGCGTCGTCCTGCCCGTCGGATCCGGCCGTGGCGAGTTCGGCATCCAGCGCCTGGCCCCCGGCGAGGAGTCGGAGGAGCTGTTCGCGATCCCGACCCAGAAGCGCGCCGTGGTGAAGGTGGGCCCGGTCAGCGTCGTGCGTGGCGACCCCCTCGGCCTGTTCGAGCGCGCGCACCGGCGTGACGAGCCGGTCGACCTCTTCGTGCATCCGCGCACCGTGCTCTTCGACGGGCAGTCGCTCGGATACCTGCGCGACCTGGAGGGTCTTCCGGCCACCGACCTCTCGCGCGACGACGTGTCGTTCCACGCCCTGCTCGAGTACCAGCCCGGCGACGACCTGCGCCACGTGCACTGGAAGTCGACCGCCCGCACCGGCACCATGATGATGCGGCAGTACGAGGAGACCCGCCGCTCGCACTTCGTGATCGGCCTGTCGCGCTCGGCCGGCGACTACGCCGAGGAAGACGAGTTCGAGCTCGCCATCTCGGCCGCAGGATCGATCGGTCTGCGCGCCCTGCGCGACTCGCAGCGCGTCGACGTGCAGGTGCAGGGGCGCGAGCTGCCGGCCGGAACGGGCAAGCAGCTCCTCGACTCGCTCGCCGCACTCGAGGAGAGCCGGCCGCGTGACGGCGGCATCGCCGAGCTCGCCGGCATCGTGGCGGCGAAGATGCCCCTCGCCAGCGTCGTGGTGCTGGTCTGCGGGTCGCGCGTGGCGACCGACGACCTCCGTCTCGCCTGCTCGCGCCTGCCCTTCGGCGCGCGCGTGCTCGCCGTCGTCGCCGACGCACGGGCCACTGCCCCAGCGCTGCGCCGCATCGGCGACGCCGACGTCGTCACACTCGGGGCGCTCGACCAGGTGCCGCTCGCCCTGCAGAAGGTGCTCGCATGAGCGCGTCGCCGACGGCATCCGCTCTTCCGCTGCGTCGCTGGATCCTCGATCCGGCGGCGACTCTGGCGCTGGTCGTGCTCGGACTGATCGGGTTCTGGCCCACCTTCGGCGGACCCTCGTTCCTGACGGCGGCGATCGGCGGCGCGCTGATCGGCATCGCCGTCGCCGTGGTGTCGGCCTGGCGTCGCTGGGGCGTCCTCGTCATCGCCGGACTGGTGATCGCGGCGTACTTCGTCTTCGGGGGAGCGCTCGCGCTGCTGCAGACGACGATCGCCGGATTCGTCCCCACGCTCGAGACGCTGCAGAAGCTCGCCGTGGCACCCGTCACGGCGTGGAAGCAGATGCTGACCACGGTCGCCCCGGTCTCGGCCGCCGACGGGCACCTGATCGTCCCGTTCCTGCTCGGGCTCGTGATCGCCGCCGTCACGGCCTCGCTCGCCCTGCGGCTGGCGCTGGTGGCCTGGGCCCTGATCCCGGCCGGCGTGCTGCTGATGCTCGTGATCGCGCTGGGCACACCCGAGACGGCCTTCCCGCTGGTGCAGGGCATCGCGTTCGCGGTGGTGGCGATCGCCTGGCTCGCCCTGCGTCAGCTCTGGGCGCCGCAGAACGCCGCGATATCGGTCGGCGACGTCGACCCGTCGCGTGCCGCGCACATGCGCACCCGACGACTGCTCGCCGGTGCCGCGGTGCTCGTCGTCGCGGCGGGTGCCGGTGTCGCGACCAACGCCGTCGCCACGCCGTACGAGAGCCGTCACGTCTTCCGCGACGTCATCATCCCGCCCTTCGACATCCGCGACTATCCCAGCCCGCTGCAGTCGTTCCGCAAGAACGTGCGCGACGACGCCGACGAAGACCTGTTCAGCGTGCAGGGTCTGCCGAAGGGCGCGCGCATGCGCACGGCCGTCATGGACCAGTTCGACGGGATGGTCTACAACGTCACCGACGGCGGGCCGACGTCGTCGAGCGCCTTCACCCCGCTGCGCTCCGACATGGCCCCCGACGCCGAGGGCGTTCCGGTGACCCTCAAGATCGAGATCCAGGCCTATGACGGCGTGTGGATGCCGACGGCCGGGCAGCTGTCCGACATCGAGTTCTCGGGCGACAGGGCGGAGGAGCTGCGCCGGGGCACCTACGTCAACACCGAGACGGGGACCGCGGTGGCGACGCCCCGGTTGCGCGCCGGCGACGACTACACGGTCGATGCCGTGATGCCGGGCGACTACACCGACGAGCAGCTCGCCGAGGTGGGTTTCGGGAACGTCGCGATGCCCAAGCCCAGCAACGTTCCCGAGGAGCTCACCACTCTGGCCGCCGAGACCGTGTCGGGTGCCGAGACGGCGATCGAGCAGGTCAGGGCGCTCGAGGTGTTCCTGTCGGAGGGCGGATTCTTCAGCCACGGACTCGAGGGCGAGGTGCTGTCGCGCGCCGGCCACACCGCCGAGCGCATCTCGACGCTCGTCGGCGGCGACCAGATGATCGGCGACGATGAGCAGTACGCCGTCGCGATGGCCCTCCTCGCGGGTCAGCTCGACATCCCGGTGCGGGTCGTCATGGGCTACTACCCCGACGAGGAGCAGGAGGGTCAGGCGGTCTTCACCGCCACGGGCGACGACGTGCACGCCTGGGTCGAGGTGAACTTCGACGGCATCGGGTGGCTGCCGTTCAACCCGACGCCGCCCGAGGACCAGGTGCCGAACGACCAGAACACGAAGCCGCGCGTCGATCCGAAGCCGCAGGTGCTGCAGCCGCCGCCTCCGCCGCAGGAGCCGGTCGACCTGCCCCCGACGCTGCCCGACGACCGCGAGTCGGAGGACGAGAACCTCGACCTCGCCGGGATCATCGGCGCCATCCTCCTCATCGGCGGGATCACGCTGGGCATCCTGGCGCTGCTGATGTCGCCGTTCATCGTCATCGGCGCCTGGAAGGCGGCCAAGCGCCGATCGCGTCGCGCGGCGGAACGCACCGCCGACCGCATCAGCGGCGGCTGGGACGAGCTCACCGATCGCGCCGTCGACTACGGGGCGCGCCTCACCCCGGGCGGCACCCGTCCGGAGGAGGCCGCCGCCGTCGTGGCGACGCTGGCCGTGCCGCGCGTCACCGACCTGGCGCGGCGGGCGGATGCCGAGGTCTTCGGGCCGTCGGATCCGACGCCCGAAGACGTCGAGGCGTTCTGGAGCGAGGTCGACGCGATCGTCGGCGGACTCGGCGACGACGCCGGCTTCTGGAAGCGCGTCAAGGCGCGACTGAGTCTGCGGTCGCTGCTGAGCGGCTCGGCGATCTCGACCGGATGGCAGGGTCTGCGACAGTCCGCGGCCGCGCGCGTGCGCCGCGAACCTGGCACGATCGAGAACAGCACCACCCGCACACCCGCAGCATCCGAGAGCGAGACCCCATGACGCAGACCGCGTTCGCACAGATCGCGCCGATCTCCCGTCGGGCGATCGGCTACCTCATCGATGCGCTCATCGCGGCGGGTCTGACGATCGTCCTCGGCGGCGCACTGATGATCGTGGCGATGCTGGCGGGCAGCCTGGAAGGCACTCTGACCACCCTTCTCGTCGGCGGGCCGATCGTGTCGCTGCTGCTGCTGGGGTGGTTCGTCGTCTACACCCTCATGCAGGCGGGGAAGGGGTCGATCGGCATGCGCGCCCAGGGACTGCGGCTGGTCTCGGCCCGTGACGACGCGCCCCTGGGGTTCGGTCGTGCGCTGCTGCGCAACATCATCTTCGGCCTGGCCGCATCGATCGTGGTGGGCTATTTCACCCCGCTGTTCGACGGCTCCGGTCGGTTCCAGGGCTGGCACGACAAGGTGGCAGGCGCCCTGATGCTCGACGCCCGCGCGACCCCGGCGGCAGCGTCGGCTGCGGCCCCCGCGACGTCGTCGATCGCGACACCGGCGGGCACTGCCGATGCCGGACGCCCTGCCGCCCCGGCGATCCCCGGCATCCCGCATCCGACCGCGTATCAGGCCGCCGCTCCGGCGACGCCGGCGCCCGCCTTCCCGGCGCCCGCGATGCCGGCCCCGCCCGTGCCTCCGTCGACGCCGGCGCGTCCGTCCGCATCGGCGGCGCCCGGCGACGACGGCGCGCTCATCGCCTTCGTCCCCGGCATCACGCAGGACGCACCGCCGCCGCGGGCCACGCCGTCTCTGCCGACGGATGCCGTGTCCGAGCTCGACGCGACCGTGGTGGGCTCTCCCGCCGCGCGTCCCGCCGCGCCTGCCGCACCTGCTGCGCCGGTCGTGCCCGCTGCGTCGGTTGCGCCCGTTGCGCCCGCGGCTCCATCCATGCCTCCGGCTCCCCCCGTCCCGCCCGCGCCGGCCGCTGAGGCCGCGGCGTCGCCCGCCGCACCTGTTGCCCCCGCGGGCGAGCCCGACGACGTCGAGGAGACGCGCATCAGCATCCCCGGCCACCGGCTGGTGTTCACGTGGGACGACGGGACCCGGGTCTCGGTGTCGCGCCGCACGATCTTCGGCCGCAACCCCGCCGCCGAAGACGGCGCCGTCGTGGTGCCGGTGCGCGATGAGACGCTCTCGCTGTCGAAGACGCATTTCGAGGCGGCGGCCGAGGCGTCGGGCGGATGGGTGCTCGACCGGCATTCGACGAACGGCATGACGCTGGTCCGCGACGGCCAGCGCATCGCGTGCCCCGCCGGTCAGCGGGTGCCGGTGCGTCTGGGCGACGCGATCGAGATCGGCGACCGCATCGTCACGATCGGCGGCTACGCGTGAGGCCCGCGCTCATCGTCTCGACCGGGTCGGCGACGCATCCCGGACTCCGGCGTGCGCTCAACGAAGACGCCCACCTCGCCAGTGCACCCGTCTTCGTCGTCGCCGACGGCATGGGCGGGCACGAGGCGGGGGAGCGGGCGAGTGCGGCGGTGATCGCCGAGTTCTCGAGTTCGATCGGCCGGGCGTCGCTCGAGCTCGACGACGTGCGCCTGGCGCTGTCACGGGCGCGCGCGAGCGTCGAGGAGCTCTCGACGTCGGGCAACGGCCGCGCCGGCACGACCCTGAGCGGTGTCGTGATCGCCTCGGTCGACGGCATGGGCTACTGGCTCGCCGTCAACATCGGCGACTCGCGCACGTACCGTCTCGCCGACGGCGAGCTCGAGCAGATCAGCGTCGATCACTCCGTGGTGCAGGAGCTGATCGAGTCGGGCGAGCTCACGGTCGAAGACGCCGCGACCGATCATCGACGCAACATCATCACCCGGGCGATCGGCGCGAGCAGCACCGGCGACGCCGACTACTGGCTGTTCCCGGCCGAGCTGGGGGACCGCATCATGGTGTGCTCCGACGGACTGACGTCGGAGGTGCCGGACGCCCGGATCCGCGAGGTGCTGCAGAGCGAGCCCGATCCCCAGAACGCCGCCGACCTGCTGGTCGACGAGGCGGTCGGGGCCGGCGGGCGCGACAACGTCACCGTGGTCATCGTCGACGCGGTGTCGGTCGCGTCGCGACCGGGAACACTCCTCGAGACCGATACCGACGTCGACATGGACACACGTCCGCGAGAAGCCGCAGCAGGAGGGGTTCGCTGATGCAGACCAGCTACCGACCGGGACAGTGGTACGTCATCGTGATCCCGGGCGCCGTCGTCGCCCTGCCGCCCGACGTGCCCGGCGACGTGCTGACGCGTCTGTGGGAGCGGATGCCGGAGCAGAAGAGCCTGGCGACGGTCGTCGACGTCCTCACCGCGAACGGCGAGGGCGCGTTCGCGTCGCTGCCGTCGTTCGCCGCGGCGGTCGTGGAGGGAGGAGACGTGCGGATCGCCCTGCGCGGCGCCGTCTCCGCGCGGGTGAGCACCGAAGCCGATTCGCACGAGTTCTCGGGCGCCGAGGTGACGACCTGGAGCGAGCGGTTCGTCGGCGCGGCGTCGCACGTCGAGATCACCGTCGAGACCGTCGAGGGAGAGGCCGCGCTGCCGGTGCAGAGCGGCGTGGTGCGCGCAGCATCCGTCAGCGCCGAGCTCGAGCCGGGCGACGATCGCGCCCTCACCGACGCGCTGGGTCCCGCGCCCGTCGTCGGGTCGGCTTCGTCCGGTCACGCCGCGTCCGCGGAGGCACAGGATGCCGTCGACACCCCGGCCGTACCGGGAGAGGCCGTCGACACCGGCGCCGCACCCGAAGAGGCCGAGCCGGAGCCGGCCGAGCCGGAGCCGGCCGAGCCGGAGCCGGCGGCCGCACTCCCGACGGAGGTCACGCTGGCCCCGACGAGCGACGACTTCGATCAGCTCTGGGGCGCCACCGTGCACTCCGCACCGGCTGTCGCGGCGGAACCCGTGGTCGAACCGGCGGCCCCGCCCGTCCCGCCGGTCGCCCCCGTCCCGCCGGTCGCCCCCGTCCCGCCGGTCGCGCCCGTCCCGCCGATCGTCCCGGCGGTAGGCGGCGACCTCGGCGACCACGACGGGTCCACCATCTCCGCCGCCGACCTGCGCGCCCTGCGCCAGCAGGCCCCGGCCGGTGACGACGTGCCGACCGCGGTGATCCCGGTCGCGGGGTCGACCGGTCGCGTCCGCGTGTCGACCGGACAGGTCGTCACGCTCGACCGCACGGTCATCATCGGCCGGCGTCCGCGGTCGACCAGGGCCAGCGGTGCCAACCTGCCGCACCTCGTCGCGGTCGAAAGCCCGCAGCAGGACATCTCCCGCAGCCATCTCGAGATCCGCCCCGAGGGCGACACGGTCGTGGTGATCGACCTGCACACGACCAACGGCTCGACCCTGCTGCGGCCCGGCGCCGATCCCGTGCGGCTGCATCCCGGTGAGCAGACCCTCGTCCTCTCCGGTGATGTCGTCGACCTCGGCGACGGGGTCACGGTCGCCTTCGAGGATCTGCCGTGAGCCGACCGCCCTCTCCGCCGCCCGATCTGCCGGGCTTCCACTACCTCGAGCCGCTCGGCACCGGCGGCTTCGCCGACGTGTTCCTCTACGAGCAGCAGATGCCGCGCCGCCAGGTGGCGGTCAAGGTGCTCCTCGCCGACCGCATCTCCAGCGGCGCCGCGCAGGAGTTCGCCGACGAGGCGAACGTCATGGCCATGCTGTCGACGCATCCGGCCATCGTCACGATCTATCAGGCCGGGGTCGCCGGCGACGGCCGTCCCTACCTGGTGATGGAGTACTGCCCGCGGCCGAACCTGCAGATGCGCGCTCGCAAGGAGCCGTTCTCGGTCGCCGAGGCCCTGCGTGTCGGCGTGCAGGTGGCGGGGGCCGTCGAGACGGCGCACCGCGCCGGCGTGCTGCACCGAGACATCAAGCCGGCCAACATCCTCGTGACGGCCTACAACCGGCCGGCGCTCACCGACTTCGGGATCGCCTCGACCACCGGAGCAACGAGCGAGGCGTCGGGCATGTCGATCCCGTGGTCGCCGCCGGAGTCGTTCGCCGATCCGCCGCAGAGCGGACCGCGCACCGACGTCTGGGCGCTGGGCGCCACGCTCTACACGCTGCTGGCCGGTCGGTCGCCGTTCGAGCGACCGGGAGAGCGCAACTCCAGCGCCGACCTCATCGAGCGCATCGAGCGCGCCGCGCTCACCTCGCTGGGGCGGCCGGACTCACCCGAGAGCCTGCAGCGCGTGCTCGAGCGCGCGATGGCCAAGAATCCCGACGACCGCTACCCGAGCGCGGTGGCCTTCGCGCGAGCGCTGCAGAAGGTGCAGATCGAGCTGTCGCACTCGGTCACCCCGATCGACATCGTCGACGATCACCCGACGGCGGAAGACCTCGACGACGACGGCGACGGCCTGACCCGCGTGCGCGAGATCGTCAGCATCGACCCCGACGTCGCCGCGTTCACGCGGCCCTCCGCCACCACGGAGCGCAAGACGGCGCTGCCGGCGTCGCCCGAGGTCCCCCGCTTCGACCCGCCACCCCGCGCGGAGCCTATCGACGAGGCGACGCAAATGCGCGTGCCGGCCCCGAGTCCGCTCCCCGGCTCCGATGACCGGACCATCGTCCGCCCGCCCCTGGTGGTGGCGCCGCAGTCCGCGGCATCCGCTCCATCGGCGCCGGCACCGGCGGGGCCGCCGTCGCCGCCGGCCGGCGACGAGGGAGTCGCCTCGCAGACCGCACCCAGGCCGCCTCGCAGTCGTCGTGGCCTCTGGATCGCGCTCTCGGCGGTCGCCGCCGTCGCGGTGGTCGCCGGCGCGATCGTCGGGCTGAACGCCCTGGTCGCCGGCATCGAGACGCCGCCCGAGGCCGTCGAGACGACCGAGCCGCAGGACGTGCTGTCCGACTTCGTGCCGAAGGTCACCGAGCTCAGCGGCTCCCGGCAGGGCGATCAGATCGTCTTCACCTGGATCAACAAGGATCCGCTGGAGGGCGACTCGTTCATCTGGACCGTCGTCGACGTCTCGGGCGAGGTCGACCCGCAGCAGGCCGAGCAACCCGTCGCCCAGGTTCCCGCGACGGCCGGGACGGTCTGCATCGACGTGATGCTGCGGCGCGACGACGGGCGCGTCTCGGAGCCCGCGCGGGGGTGCGTCGACTGACATGATCTGGGAGATCGACGAGCAGAAGCCGACGATCGAGGGCCTCGACGCCGAGGGGCGCCCCGATCCTGCCTATGCGGCCGCGCTCGGGATGCTGCGCGCCCCGTTCGGCCGACGCGCTCTCGCGGCCGCGGTCGACGCGGTCATCTGGATGCTGCTGCAGCTGCCCCTGCTCATCGGAGCCGTGCCGCTGCTGCTCAAGCTCGCAACGGAGGCGATCTCGCCGTACGGCTTCCTCAATCACCCCGACTTCGTGCTCGCCGCCGTCTCGGCCTCGGTCTCGCTGCTGCTGTCGCTGGTCTTCCTCGTCGTGCAGCTGATCCTGCACGGGGTGAAGGGCCTGACGCTCGGCAAGGCCGTCACCGGCATCCGCAGCGTGAACGTGCGCACGCTCGAGCGTCCGCGCGTCGGCGCCGTGCTGCTGCGGTTCCTCCTGGTCGCGGCGGCCGGGGTCATCCCGCTGTTCGGCTCGGTGTTCCTGCTCGTCTCCCCCACGTTCGACCCCGAGGGCCGCGGACGCGGTCTGCACGACAAGGCGACGCGCATCTGGCTCGTCGACGTGCGCAAGGGACTCAATCCGTACGACGAGAAGCGGATGCGCGTGGCCCGCAAGGTCGTGAAGGCCGCGCCGACCCCGGAGCGCTCCGCACTGCCCTCGCTCGCGACGCCCGTGAATCCCGGAGCCCAGCCCGAGTACCGGCCGGGCAGCCGGGTGAGCGCGGGGGTGCTCGGGATCGCGCGGCCCTACGAGGCGCACGAGCGCCCGGTGGTCGGACTCGCAACGCCCCTGTCGGCCGGGCAGGTGCCGGTCGAGACGGGCAAGCCGGTGCTCGGCGGCTATCGGGCCGGGGAGGGGGAGCCGGCGCCGGCTCCGGCGCCGGCGCCGGTCGCCCCCGTCGCCCCGGTCCCTCCCGCCCCCGAACCGGCGCCGGCGCCCGCGCCGGCACCCGCACCCGCCGCGGCGCCGGCACCCGCACCCGCACCCGCCCCGGAACCAGCGCCCGTGTTCCGGCTGCGGTTCGACACCGGTGAGAGCATCCCGGTCTCCGAGTCGATCCTCCTCGGCCGCAACCCCGACGCGACGGGATACCCGGGGGCACGCGCCGTCGCCCTGGCCGACGACAGCCGGTCGCTGTCGAAGACGCACATGCTGGTGCGTCCGGTCGACGACGGTCTCGAGATCGTCGACTGCCATTCCACGAACGGCTCGGGACTCGTCCGCGCCGGCACGGAGTACGGTCTGACGGCCGGCACTCCGGTGCGGACGATCGTCGGCGACGAGATCCGTCTGGGCGACCGCGTGGCGGCGGTGGTGCGCGAGTGACACGACCTGACGAAGCGCTGATGGCCTCTGGCGAGCTCAGCAACACCGGGAGAGACGCATGAGACTGAAGCTGACCCTGCACCGCCCGGCGGGCGACCCCGTCGACATCGTGATCACGACCGACTCCACGGCCACCGCCGGCGACGTGGCGCGTCACGTCGCCGAAGCGGATCCGACCCGATCGACCCCGGTGTCCGACGGCGATGTGCTCACCCTGGCCGTCGCACCCCCGACCGGCGAGCGGCTCGTCCCCCTGCAGCCCGACGTGCCCATCGGCGAGGCCCCCATCGGCTCGGGCTTCGCGGCATCCATCGTCAACTACGGCCCGGAATACGCGTTCGCGGGCCAGCGGCAGATCGTCGGCGTGCTCGTGGCGACGTCGGGCGCCCTGGCCGGCCAGGAGTTCCCGATCGCGGCGGGGCACGTGTTCCTCGGCCGCGAAGCGGGCAACGACGTCGTGCTCGCCGACCCGATGGTCTCGAAGCGGCATGCGCGACTCGAGGTCGGCGCCCACATCGAGGTCGTCGACCTGAACTCGGCCAACGGGGTGCTGGTCGACGGCGTCGCGGTGCAGCGCGTGCGCGTCGAGGAGGGCGAGCCGTTCGTCATCGGCGGCACCACGCTCGTGCTGCGACTGGCTCGGTCGTTCGACGGGACGGCGACCGACGACCCGATCATCGAGCGCGGCGGCGGTCTGATGTTCAACCGCAGCCCGCGGGTCGAGGTGCGCTTCCCCGGCACGCTGTTCAAGATCCCCCGGCTTCCCACCGAGAAGATCGGCCGGATCTTCCCGTGGCCGATCATGATCGCCCCGATCCTCATGGGCATGGCGCTGTACGCCCTCAACGGCAACCCGCGATCGCTGCTGATGATCGTGATGACGCCGCTGATGGCGTTCGGCAACATCATCAACCAGGCGGCGCAGAGCAGGAAGGGCCAGGACCACGAGTTCCTGCTGTTCGAGCGGCAGTACGAGCAGCTCGAGGAGGACTTCTTCCAGGGCAAGCCCGAAGAGGAGCGCGCGCGCAACGCCGAGGTGCCGCCGGTCGCCGAGATCTTCGACCACGCGATGCGGCTCGGACCGATGCTGTGGACGCGGCGGCCCGAGCACTGGAACTTCCTCAGCGTGCGGCTCGGCAGCTGCCGACTGCCGGCGCGCAACAGGATCGAGGATGCCGCGGAGTCGCCCGACGGGCTGCCCGAGTTCATCGATCGCGTCGACCGCCTGCGTGAGCGCTACGCGTTCGTCGACGACGTGCCCGTGCTCGAGATGCTGGCGGATGCCGGGTCGATCGGCATCGCGGGGCCTCAGGGCCCGGTCGCCGACACGATGCGGGGCATCGCCGTGCAGCTCTTCGGCCTGCACGCCCCCAACGACGTCGTCGCGGTCGCCTTCGCCGATTCGGCGTGGACGCCCGAGCTCGACTGGCTCAAGTGGATGCCGCACACCTCCAGCGAGCGCAGCCCGTTCCGGAACATGGCGCTCGCCGACTCGGCGCCCACGGGCGCGACGCTGCTGAGCACCCTCGAGGAGTACGTGTCGCGGGCCGCGGCATCCGGCGGGGGCGGTGAGCCCCGCGGACCCTTCAAGGAGGACTGGAACCCGCTGCTCTACGGCACCGACGTCGCCAGGGCGGCCGGAGAGCACAAGACCGCACCGCCGATCTCGGTGATCGTGTTCGTGACCGGTGACGCCCCCGTCGACCGCGGGCGCCTCACCGATGTGCTCGAGCGCGGCGCCGACCACGGGGTGCACGCGGTGTTCGTCTCGCCGACGGTCGAGTCGCTGCCGGCCGTCTGCCGCAGTTACATCGACGTCACCGCCGGGCTGGAGGACGCGCAGGTCGGCCTCGTGCGCAACGGCGAGAACTTCGAGCACGTGCGCGTCGAGGGAGTCTCGAACGCCTACATGCAGATGCTCGCCCGTCGACTGTCGCCGGTGGTCGACGCCAGCACCGGCGTGCACGACTCGTCCGACATCCCCGGCTCGGTGATGTTCCTGCAGCTGGTCGACCCGGCGATCGCCGAGGACCCGCAGGTCGTCATCGAGCGCTGGCGCCAGAACAACACCATCGTCGACCGGTCGCCCGCGCCGCGCCCGCGCCTGAAGAAGGCCGGCACGCTCCGGGCGATCATCGGTCAGGGCCCGAGCGATGCGATGGCGCTCGACCTGCGCACCCAAGGGCCGCACGCCCTCGTCGGCGGAACGACCGGTGCCGGCAAGTCGGAGTTCCTGCAGGCGTGGGTGCTCGGGATGGCGGCCGCGCACAGCCCCGATCGCGTCACCTTCCTCTTCGTCGACTACAAGGGAGGCTCGGCCTTCGCCGACTGCGTCGAGCTGCCGCACTGCGTGGGTCTCGTGACCGACCTGAGCCCGCACCTCGTGCGTCGCGCGCTGACCAGCCTTCGCGCCGAGCTGCAGCACCGCGAGCACCTGCTCAACCGCAAGAAGGCGAAGGATCTGCTCGAGCTCGAGAAGCGGCAGGACCCGGAGTGCCCGCCGGCCCTCGTGCTGGTGATCGACGAGTTCGCCGCCCTCGCGTCGGAGATGCCCGAGTTCGTCGACGGCGTGGTCGACATCGCGCAGCGCGGTCGCTCCCTCGGCATCCACCTCATCATGGCCACGCAGCGGCCGGCCGGCGTGATCAAAGACAACCTGCGCGCCAACACCAACCTGCGCATCGCCCTGCGCATGGCCGACGAGTCGGACTCGCGCGACGTGGTCGACGACCCGATCGCGGCGACGTTCCCCGCCTCGATCCCGGGCCGCGCGATCGCGAAGACGGGCCCGGGGCGGCTGGTGCCGTTCCAGTCGGCCTACGCCGGCGGATGGACCACCGACGACGACTCCGCCGCCGCGGAGGTGCGGGTGGCCGAGCTGCGCTTCGGGGCGACGGCGGAGTGGGAGCCCGACCGCCTGCCCGACTCCGACGCGCACGAGGAGGACCTCGGCCCGAACGACCAGAAGCGCATCGTGTCGACGCTCATCGACGCTGCCGATCGCGCCCGTCTGCTTCGGCCGCGCCGGCCGTGGCTCGACGACCTGTCGCCGCTCGTCGATCTCGCCGACCTGCCCAACGAGGGCGACACGCGCATCCCCATCGCGCTCGTCGACGTGCCCGAGAAGCAGCTGCAGCAGCCCGCGGTGTTCGCACCCGACCGCGACGGCTCGCTGGTGATCTACGGCACCTCGGGCTCGGGCAAGTCGACCCTGCTGAAGACGATCGGCACCGCCGCCGGCATGCGCCCCGACCTGGGCCGCGTGCAGGTGTACTGCCTCGACTTCGCCTCGGGAGCCCTCGGGTCGCTCGCGGCCCTCCCGCACGTCGGGTCGGTCGTCGACGGCGCCGACGTCGAGCGCATCCAGCGCCTGCTGCGCACCCTCGACGGCGAGATGGACCGCCGCGCGGCGGCGTTCTCGGCGGCGAGCGCCGCATCCGTCCAGGAGTACCGCGAGCTCGTCGATGCGCGGATGCCGCGCATCCTGCTGCTGATCGACAACTACCCGGAGTTCAAGAAGGACTGGGAGGTCGCCCCGGGACGCGGACCGTTCTACCGCATCTTCATGCGCATCCTCGGCGAGGGCCGCACGCTCGGTCTGCACACCGTGATCACGGCCGACCGCGGCAACGCCGTGCCGAGCGCCGTGGCGGCGAACATCTCCCGCCGCGTGGTGCTGCGCATGGGCGACCCGAGCCAGTACATGCTGCTGAACGCGCCGCGTGACATCCTCGACGAGCAGTCGGCACCCGGTCGCGCCGTGGTCGACGGCCACGAGGCGCAGATCGCGGTGCTGGGCGGCACGATGAACGTGGTCGATCAGACGAAGGCGCTCGTCGCCCTCGGCGACCGCCTCCGCTCCCAGGGCGTGCGCGACCTGCCCGAGATCGGCGCCCTGCCCACGATGGTCCCGGCGAGCGACATGCCGGCGCAGGTGAACGGGATGCCGGTGTTCGGCGTCGCCGACGACACCCTCGCACCCCACGGGTTCGAGCCCATCGGCTCGTTCGTGATCTCGGGCCCGCCGGCATCCGGACGGACGAACGCGCTGAAGGCGCTCGTGATCGCCATGGAGCGGTTCGATCCGAACGTGCGGATGTACCACTTCGGCAACCGCCGCTCCGAGCTCAAGGACTTCCGTCCCTGGGTGAAGAGCGCCATCCGACCCGAAGACGAGAAGGACCTCGCGACCGAGCTCTCCGAGCTGGTGGTGAGCGAGGCGCCCGGCGGGCGCATCATGATCGTCATCGAAGACATGCCGCACCTCGCCGACGGGCCAGCGGACCGACCGATGCGGGCGCTGCTGCAGGCGATGAACAACAGCGACCACCTGCTCATCGGCGAGGCCGAGATCAGCCGCGCCAGCGGCAGCATCGGCGTTCTCGGCGAATGGAAGTCGGGTCGCCAGGGCATCGTCCTCAAGCCCGACACGTACGACGGCGAGGGCATCTTCAAGACGCCCTTCGGCCGGGTCAAGCGCTCGGACTTCCCGGTCGGTCGCGGCATCTTCGTGCAGGCGGGTCGGGCGATCACGATGCAGATGCCGTTCGTGCCCGAGAAGGCGGATGGGTAGAGGTACATGGGTACCCCTCCCCGTTTGCCGTGGGGGGATCATTGGCTAACCTCGACTCAAGAGGTCGACACAGGCCTGAAGACGAAGAATTCGGGAGGCGGTTCTCATGGCCGGACATGATTTTGGGGCAACCTACAGCGAGATGGAGAGCGCGGCCGCGCGACTCCGTGACGGACGCAGCAGCGTCACCGACACTCTGAAGGAGCTGCAGGGCGTCATCGACGACCTGGTGCAGGACGGATTCAAGACCGAGAACGCGTCGGAGGCGTACTCCACCGCCTACTCCGAGCTGACCGCCTCCCTCGACGACGCAGCCGAGGCCGTCAACGACATGGCGCAGGCGCTCGACCGCATGGCGGACTCGATCCGCGACAAGGACGCCGAGCTCGCCGGCGGCTGAACGCCCCGCGCTCCCAGAGGTCGCGGTACCGGTCGGAGGATCGGTGCCGCGACCTCTGTCGTGTGCGGGGCGCGCCCGGCGCGCCGCATAGAATCGTCGGGGACACGACCGGAGAACGGAACCTTTGCTCATGGGATCACAGCCCTACTGGTACAACCTCTCGACCCAGTCCGTCGAACGCGCCGACGAGCGCCCCTCGGAAGACACGATCGGCCCGTTCGCGACGGCCGCCGAGGCCGAGGAATCGCCTGCCGTGCTTCTCGAGCACGCGCGCGCCTGGCTCGAGAGCGAGGAGAGCGAGCGCTTCCGCGAGATGGCCGAGGGCGACGAGGGCACCGATCTCGTATGACGGCGACGCCATGAGGCGCCGTCGCCTCGTCGCCGCCGCGGTGATCGCGGCGACGCTCGTCGCGAGTCTCGCCGCGTGCGCTCCGGCGCTGCCGGAGACCGTGGTGCCCGACTCGCACGCCACCGTCGCGTGGCCGCGGGAGTTCACCTCGACGAACGCCGCGGTCGCCCCGACTCCCGGCAACATCGACATCGCCGCCGCCACGCGCGGGAGCTTCGGCAGCCTCGTCGACGGCGAGTTCGTGCCCGATGAGAGTTTCGGCACGGTCGGCATCGTCGGCGACGATCCCTTCACCGTGCGCTACGACCTCGCCGAGCCGGCCTGGTCCGACGGCATCCCGCTCGATGCGGCCGACCTCCTGCTGGGCTGGGCGGGAGCGTCGGGATACTTCCTCCCCGATTCCGAAGCGGACACCGACACCGACGCGGATGCCGAAGCCGACGCGGATGCCGAAGCGGAAGCGGAGGCGGATGCCGGCCCGGCGGTTCCCGAGGTCGACGAGTTCGCGCGGTCGATCGAGGTCTCCTTCCCGCAGCCGGTGTACGGGTGGCAGCAGGCCGTGACCGTGCCGGTCCCCGCCCACGTCGTCGGCCGTCGTGCGTTCGGCACCGACGACGCCATGGAGGCGAAGCAGGCGGTCATCCGGGCGATCCTCGATGGCGATGCGGCAGCGCTCGAGAAGGTGTCGAAGGTCTGGAACGACGACTTCGCGTTCTCCGACCCGACCGGCATCCCCGCCGACCTGCTCCTGTCGAGCGGCCCGTACCGCGTCGACCGGGTCGACGCCGAAGCCGGCGGCCAGACGGTGCGGCTCGTTCCGAACGCGGCCTACCGCGGTGCGCCGACGCCGAAGGTCGCGCGCGTCGATCTCGTGCCGCCCGGCGACGACCCCATCGCGGCGGTCGGGGAGAGCATCGACATCGCCTCGCTGGCCCCCGTCACCGCGAATCGCGATCGGATCCAGGCACTCGAACGCAAGGACTTCACCGTCGACACGACGCACGACGGCACCGTGTGGGCGCTGCAGCTGAACGCCTCCGGAGTGTTCTCGGCGCATCAGGCGCGCGCCGCGTTCCTCCATGCCGTGCCCGCCACGACCCTGATGCAGCGCGGAGCGGGCGTCTGGGCGCAGGCGTTCACGGGGACCACCTCGATGCTGGCCGCGCCGGGCTCGCGCGCTTACGACATCGTCAACGAGGACTCCGGCTTCGCTGCGGCCCTCAGCCCCACGGGCGACGAGGCCGTGGTCGAGCGCGAGGCGGTCGGCCCGTCGACGCTGGCGCCGGTGTGCGTGCTCTACGACCGCGGCAGCGAGTTCGCGACGGGCGCGTTCACCGCGTTGCGCGAGACGGCCGCCGAGGCGGGATGGAACATCGCGGACTGCGGTGCCGACGACTTCGCCGCGGCTCTCGCGCAGCGCAGCTGGAACGCGGTGATCGGGCGGTTCGCCGTGCCGCAGACGCCCGGCCAGATCGCCGCCCAGTGGGGAACGGGTGGCGGCTCCGCCCTGACCGGCGACGCCGACCCGGGGCGCGACGCGCTGATCGCCCAGCTCGCGCAGACGACCGACGTGTACGAGGCGAGAGACGTGCGCGCGCAGATCGAGGCGACGATCGTGCGCGCAGCCGTCGCGCTTCCGCTCGCCGTGAACCCGCGGGTGACGATCATCGACAAGGACGTCACCTCGGTGCCGGTGCTCACCGGTTCGACCGCACCGCTGCTCAGCGGGATCGCGCAGTGGGAGGCCGTGCCGTGAGCGTCGCGCCGTGGGTTGTTCTCCCCATCGCGAGCTCGGCGCCGGCACTCCTATAGTCGTTCGCGGAGGAGGTGTCGCCGTGGGGATGATGTTGCCGAATGAGCTCGTCTGGGTGATGGAGAAGCTCGGGTTCGAGTGGCCGG
>NZ_JBFOKT010000003.1:0-268895 GCF_047246685.1 Microbacterium martis
TGTTGAGTTCTCAAGGATCGGATGCTCCCACGACCCAGCCACCACAGCCAGGCCCGAAGGGCAACTTCTCTATCTTACTGATCTCGCTCCCGTTGTCAACTCGCCGGAACGGCGACCTGGTCGTGGAGACGAGCCAGTCCCTGCGCCGCGAACACTCGGGAGTGGACTCGGTTTCGGGAGGTGTTCGATGCTTGACGGGAGCCGGTCCGAGGACCTCCGCTCAACCGTTTGGGGCGAACAGGTAATAACTTACGCGGATCCGCGGAGAGCGGCAAATCCGGCCTGACCGCCGGGCGTGTCGCGCAGCGCGCATGCCCGCCCGCCGGGGAAACGAGGAAGCCCCCGGCATGAGCCGGGGGCTTCCTGTTCGGTGGACCTAAGGGGATTCGAACCCCTGACCTCCTCGATGCGAACGAGGCGCGCTACCAACTGCGCCATAGGCCCGTGAACGCTTCTACGCTATCACGCCGCGCGGGCCCTCCGCGTCGCGCGCGTCACCCGGTCGCGCGACGCGCGAGGAGCTCGCGAACGTGCGCTTCGATCTCGGCGTCGTCGACGAATCCCATCGTGGCGTAAGGCGAGGAGGCGGCAGGCAGCTGCGCCGGCGCGGCAGGAGCCATTCGCTCCGCTCGCTCCCTGAGCGCCGCGACCCTGGCGGCCTTCAGGCGTTCCTCCTGCGCATCGATCTCGGCGCGCGCGGTCTGGGCGCGCGATCCCGCCACCGCCACCATGGGCTCCGGCAGCGGGCGCGGCGTCCAGGTGGCGCGACCCTGGTCGTGGAGCTCCGGAGCCACGCGCGGTGCCGAGGCCGGGGCCGCCGCCGCCGGGCGTCGCGCGGAGCGCCGTGCCACCGATGCCATCCGCTGGAGGGTGAGACCGGCGCAGACGACCAGCACTCCCCCGCCCCACGCGAGCGTCTGCGTGCCGGTCGCGAGGATCTGCCACACGCCGAGTCCGGCGAGGACGACGCCCAGCACCAGCGTCGTCGTGGCGACCACGCGGACGCGGCGTCGCGCGCGCGCCTGCCTCAGCACCGGGTCGGCGCGGGTCGCCGCGAGTTCTCGCCGCAGCGCCTCGAGCTCGGCGGCCTCGCGTTCGGACTGCACCCGCTTGGCGAGCTTCTGCTGGGCGAGCGCGGTTCGCGCGTTCAGTTCGACGCGCACCTCGCCCGGGGTCTCGCTCGTCTCGGCGAGCACACGCAGCGCCTGGTTGAGGCGGACGGCGTTGCGCTCGGCGGCATTGTACTGGAATCGGCCGCGCCAGGACGGAAGCAGGTACAGCATCCACAGGAGCACGGCGACGAGGACGATCACTCCCCCGCTCAGCACCGGCCCGTCCATACCGACAACGGTACGGGCTGAGGCCCGTTGCGCCGGGTAGGCGGAGCGTGTCGCGTCGACTCCGCGGTCGATTCCGCCCGCCGATCGCTCTCAGAGCGGGATGCGGTCCGACGGCGGCACGGCAGCGGCATCCGGCGGTACCTGGCCGCTGAGCCAGCGCGCGAGCACTCCCTGCGGTACCTCTTCGCGGGTCAGGGCGAACGCGTAGTGGTCCCGCCAGTCGCCGTCGATGTGGATGTACCGGCGGCGCAGCCCCTCGTAGCGGAAGCCGAGCTTCTGCACCACGCGGAGGCTCGCCGCGTTCTCGGGCCTGATGCAGATCTCCATCCGGTGCAGCCCCTGCTCGACGAACCCCGCATCCGTCGCGAGGGCCACGGCGGTGGGGGTGATGCCCCGGCCGGCGAAGCGCTCGCTGACCCAGTAGCCGATGGTCGCCGAGCACAGCGAGCCGCGCGAGATCCCCCAGACGTTGAGCTGGCCGGCGATCTCGCCGTCGTACTCCATCACATAGGGGAATCCCGACCCGTCGCGATACTGCTGCAGGAGCCGACGGATGCTGAGGCGCATGTCGAACGAGACCGACCCGTGCGGAACGGTCGCCTCCCACGGCTGGAGCCACGATCTGTTCGCCAGGAGCTCGTGCTGCAGGGCGCGCGCATCTCTGGTGCGGACGAGCCGCAGCTCGACCGGTCCGTGCCGCATCCCCGCCGTCAGCTCCATGGCTCGCTCCGACACCCGCGGATCGCTCAGAGGCGTTCCGCGAACTCCTTCAGCCACGGACGCAGCTCCGCCCCCAGGTCGTCGCGATCCGAGGCGAGCTGCACGATGGCCTTGATGTAGTCGACGCGGTCGCCGGTGTCGTATCGCCGCCCGCCGAAGACGACGCCCACGACGCCCGGCCCCTCGGTGTCGGCAGCCATCTCCTGGAGGGCGTCGGTCAGCTGGATCTCCCCGCCCTTGCCCGGCTCGGTGCGCTGGAGGATCTCGAAGACGGATGCCGGAAGCACATAGCGGCCGATGATCGCCAGGTTCGACGGCGCGTCCTCGGGGGCGGGCTTCTCGACGAGACCGGTCACGCGCACGGCCTCGGAGTCCTCGATCGGCTCGACCGCGGCCGCGCCGTACATGTGGATGCTGGCCGGATCGACCTCCATCAGCGCCACGACGGCGGCGCCGGTGCGCTCGTGCTCGGCGATCATGTCGGTCAGCAGCGGGTCGCGCTCGTCGATGAGGTCGTCGCCGAGCAGCACGGCGAACGAGCTCTCGCCGACATGCGTCTGCGCCCGGAGCACCGCATGGCCCAGCCCCTTGGGCTCACCCTGGCGCACGAAGTGGATGTCGGCCAGGTCGCTCGACTTCACGACGCGCTCGAGACGGCCGGTGTCGCCCTTCTCCATGAGCTTCACCTCGAGCTCGGGAACCGAGTCGAAGTGGTTGGAGATGGCGTTCTTGTTGCGTCCGATGATGATGAGGATGTCGTCGATCCCGGCGTCCGCGGCCTCCTCGACCACGTACTGGATGGCGGGCTTGTCGACGACGGGGAGCATCTCCTTCGGCATCGCCTTCGTCGCGGGCAGGAATCGGGTTCCCAGTCCGGCGGCAGGAATAACGGCCTTGATCGTGTGCTCACCCATCCTCACAGCCTAGTGGGGAGGACGACCGTAGACTCGGTGCCATGTCGAGCGACGTCGAACACGCGAAGCGCGCCCTCCGCGCCGAACTCCGAGAACGCCGCCAGCTGCTCTCCGACGCGCAGCGCGAGGCCGCGGCCGCGGCCATCGGCGACCGCCTCGACGCCCTCGTCGACGCGATCGGCGCCCGCTCCATCTCGTGCTTCCTCTCCACGACGACCGAACCGGGCACCCGCGAGTTCGTCACCCGAGCGGTGCGGCGCGGCATCCGCGTGCTCCTGCCCATCACCCGCTCGGACGGGCTCCTCGACTGGGCCGTCGCCACCGACGACGACGAGATCGCCGAGGGCCTGTTCGGCCTTCCCGAGCCGACCGGTGAGGTGCTGGGCCCGATCGCCGTCAACGATGTCGACCTCATGATCATCCCCGCGGCCGCCGTCGATCGCGACGGGATGCGGATGGGCTGGGGCCGAGGCTACTTCGACAAGACCATCGGGTCGATGGAGAAGTGCCCGCCCGTCTACGCCGTCATCTATGATTCCGAGATACTCGACTCCCTGCCGCGCGAGGTGCACGACCAGCCGGTCGACGGCATCGTGACCCCGACGCAGACCCTCGATCTGTCGCGCACGCGACGCTGACCCGCAAGGACCGCCATGCCCACCTACGCCTATGCCTGCACGTCGTGCGGCCACCAGTTCGACGCCGTGCAGAGCTTCTCCGACGACGCGCTGTCCGAGTGCCCCGAATGCGGCGGGATGCTGCGCAAGCAGTACGGCTCGATCGGCGTGACCTTCAACGGCTCCGGCTTCTACCGCACGGACTCGCGAGCGAAATCGGGGGGATCGGCGGATGCTTCGGCATCATCGAAGAAGGAGTCGACGACAAGCCCCCAGCCGGCGGCCGCGTCGTCATCCGCCTCGACCTGAGGTCTCTTCAGTGGGAGTTCCCGTGCTCAAAGGATTCAAGGACTTCATCCTCCGCGGCAACGTGATCGACCTCGCGGTCGCCGTCGTGATCGGCTCGGCGTTCACCGCCATCGTCAACACGGTGGTCTCGAGCATCATCACGCCCCTCGTGTCGCTGTTCTTCGAAGCGGACTCGACCGGGGAGTTCGGGTGGACGGTCACCAACATCTACGGCAATGAGGTCACCTTCCCCCTCGGCGACCTCATCTCGGCGATCATCAGCTTCCTCGCCGTCGCGGTCGTGGTCTACTTCGTCTTCGTCCTCCCGATGAACACGTTCAAGGCGCACGTCGAGGCTCGCAAGGGCACCCGCGCCGAGGAGCCCGCCGACGAGCCGGCCGCCGCCACCGAGGCGGAGCTGCTGGTGGAGATCCGCGACCTCCTCGCGAGGAACGCGCGCGGCTGACGCCGACCCTCGCCGACGCGCGTCCGGTCGTGCGGCGAGACGCCCGTCATGCGGTGGACGTCAGTAGTGCGGCGGGACGTCGTCGACCAGGCGGTCGTCGTTCGGCCCCGCCGTTCCCCGCGGCCGAGCAGGCGGAGCGTCCGCGGAGTGCGCGGGCTCGGGGGTCGGATCGCTTCCGGGCACCGGCGTCAGCCGGGCGCGGCGCGCGCCCGGCACCCTCACCACGCGCTGGCGCGGCGACGCGGCATCCGCCTCGTCAGTCATTCCCGCTGTCGATGACGTCGATCGGCTGGGTGTCGTTGTCGGCCCGCGGAGCCGATTCCGAGATGCCGAGCACCCCGGCGATGCGGCCGGCGGCCGTGGCCGGGTCGCTGTAGAGGTCGAAGGCGTGCACGCGCACGTAGTGCCAGCCGAGGCGGCGGAGCACCTGGGGTCGCAGACGCAGGGTCTCTCGCAGCGACTCCCCGCGGGACTCGGGGTCCGACTCGATCACCACCGCCTTGCCGGCGTGCTGGGCGACCAGCGGGAGAAGCCCGCGGTAGTCGACGTCGACCGAGGCGCCGAGCCGCCGCAGCTCACGGGCGAGAGCGAGGGTGAGCGGATCGGCGAGGTCTTCGAGGCGCGCGTCCCTGCTGCGCGCGGCGAGACCACCGAGGATCGACATGAGGGTGGCGGCGCCGTGCTCGAGACGCCCGTCGTCGAAGGAGGAGGGGCGGATGGAGGAGACGAGGACCATCGATCGACGAGCGCGCGTCATGCCCACGGTGAGCAGCCGCTCGCCGTCGGGCGTCGACAGGTCGCCGAAGTCGCTCAGCACCCGGCCGTGCTTGGTCAGGCCGAACCCGAGCGAGAAGATCACCCGATCCCGGCTCTCGGCGACCGACTCCTCGAGGGTCAGCACAGCGAACGGCTCCGCGGTGTCGCGCCCGACGAAGTCGGCGACGTCGGAGCGGCCGGCGAAGGCGGACGTGACCGCCGCCCGCACCCGCTCCGCGTGCCGCGCACTCGCGGTGACCACCATCAGCGATTCGGACGGACGGTGGATCGCGTGCTCGACGACGAGCGTCACCACCCGAGCCACCTCGGCGTCGGGACTCTCCACCGCGCCCGACACCGGATCGGGGGTGCCGGTGCCGCCCTCGACGTAGTCGACGGTGAGGCTCCCCCGGCCCAGGTACGAACCCGCCCACGGCAGCGACACGATCTCGCCGCCGTAGAAGGCGTCGTTGATGAGCTCAGCGAGATCCTCGCCGCCGGCGCGGTAACTGCGGGTCAGGGTCATGACCGGCAGCAGTTCGGAGAGGCGCTCGAAGACCGAGACGTCATCGAACGGCACCTCCGCCTCCCACGCCTGCGGCGGATCGATCGCGATGTGGAACGGCGACGGGCGCTGGGTGATCGGATCGCCGAATGCGACGACCTGGCGCGCGCGACGGATCGCCGGTGCGGCCTCGGCGAGGTTGATCGCCGCCGCGTCGACCAGCAGGACGGTGTCGAACTCAACGGAGTCGGGGATCTCCGGAACGAGGTACGGCGACGAGATCCAGACGGGCGCGAGCACGTCGACCAGCGTCGGCGCCGCACTGACGATCTCGGCCGTCGAGGACGACGGCTGGGTGAGCGCCCGGCGGAGGTGCTGGGACTGCTGCGGCTCGTCGACGATGGCGATCCGCCACTGATTGGCCAGCTGCCACGCCAGCAGGGGCCCGGCCATCGCCGCATGCGCCTCGTCGACGAGGCGGAAGTCGCGTTCGAGCCGGTCGACGACGGCCGTGTTCGCTCCCAGCAGCGCACGGTTCTCCTGCAGGGCGCGTTCCAGCAGCGACTGCCACCAGGCGAACTCGAGCTCGTCGCCCACTCGCGACTCCGACACGTGCCGGACCGACAGCTCGGCGAGGAGGGGTCCGAGACCGAGAAGCGCGAGTCGGTCGCGCAGCTGCGCGCGCTCGACGAGGTTCTCGAAGACGTCGGACTTCGCGGCGAGACCCGCGAGGGTGCGCACCAGCCGCGCCACGGGCAACGAGGCGAGCGGTTCGCGGCGGCCGAGAGCGGCGTCGAGCTCGGCCAGCTCGGCCTCGACCCGCTGCCATGCCGCGGAGACGTCGGCGAGGCCGAGCGGGATCTCGGGCGCGATGCCGGCCTCGACGCAGCGCTGCCACTCGGTGCGCTGCGCCTGGATGCGCAGCAGCGCCTCGTGCATCTCGGTCACGTGCACGCCCGGGCGCACGTACTCCTTCGCCAGGCGGCGCAGCCGTCGACGGTTCGCTCCCGAGAGGGCCGGGGCGTCGCGGCGTGAACCGTGCGCCTGGATGAGCTCGCCGAGGGGGCGCTCGAACACGGTCGGGCTGAAGCGGTCGAGAGTGTCGCGGATGCCCTGCAGCAGGCGCAGGTACTCGCCGAGCTCGTCGAGGGTGGCGAAGGGGCGCATGTGCGTCTGCGCGATCAGCTCGTATCCCCGCTCCAGCAGTGCCGGAACGCTCTGCGCGTGCAACCGGCCCGCGAGCTCGTGGGCGGCGCGTGCCGCCTCGGTGCTCGAGAAGGTGACGCCGTACCACGGGGAGTCGTTCGGCCCGAAGCGGAACTCTCCCAGGCGGGCGGCCTGCGCGAGCGACTCGGCGGCGTCGGTCCGGTCGGCGGCGAGTCGCCGCAGCGCATCGGCGCCGAGTCGGGCGGTGGTCGACGGAGGCACCGGGAGCGAGGCGAGCCGGGTGAGGTGGCGGGTCGCATCGAGGACCGAGGCGTCGGTGCCGGCGATCGGCGCCGTGAGCGCCTCACGATAGTCGCGCAGCACCGTCCGCAGGCGCACGAGGGCGTCATCGACCTCGCTGACCTTGGGAGCGGTGGCCTTCTCGTTGCGCCCGATCGCCCGCACGAGGTCGCGGCGCACGCTCGCCGGAGAGATGGCCAGGCCGTCGAGTCCGATGCCGGCGAGACGGTGGCGCACGCCGTCGAGGGTCGAGCGGCGCGCGGAGACGACCAGCACGCGCTTGCCGGACCGCACCAGCTCTCCCAGAGCGTTGATGACCGTCTGCGTGCCACCGGTTCCCGGCAGGGTCGCCACGGTCAGGGAGTGCCCGGCGGCGATGCGGGCGAGCACGGCCTCCTGCTCGGCGTCGGCGTCGAGGAGCAGATTGTCGGATGCCGGGGCGCGGTCGTCCGGGGAGGTCTGATGGGGCACGGCGCGAGGCGCCGACACCCGCTCGCGGTCGTCGACGTGTCCGGCGAGCGCGTTGAGGACGACGTGATCGAGGCTGCCGCCGTCGCGCGACATCGCACCGGCGACATCGGCGAACGTCGAGACCACGAGACGGGGCTCGACCGAGAACGTGTCGATGGAGCGGGTCGTCGCCCGAAGACTGTCGATCACCGGTTGCGGTTTGAAGATGCCGCCGTCGTAGGCCAGGGCGGCCAGCGCCGACGCGTCGAGCGAGAGGGCGAAGTGCTCGCGCATGATGCGGACCAGTTCGGGGTTGACCTCGAACGCGCCCTGCAGCTTGAGCTCGAAGTCGGAGTGATGCCGCCGGATGGCGAGCGGGCGCAGCAGGACCGGCGCGGCGAAGTCGGCGCCCCCGATGCGCCAGCGCGCGACGCCCACGGCGAGATGCACCGCCTCGATGCCCCGGACGGTGCGCAATTCGGTGTTCTTGGCCGTGATCCGCTCGGCGGCCAGGCGCGCGGTGCGCAGTCCGACCTCATCGCGGAAGAGGTTGGACAGCAGTGTCGACTTGCCCGTGATGAACTGCGGGAGGCTGCCGGGATGCGCCTTGGAGATGTCGATCCCCGACTCCGACGCGTCGTGGAAGCTGATCAGGGGCGAGGGGCCGCCGAGGTCGGCGGCCTCGGCGCGCAGCCGGGTGCGCTCGGCCTCCGAGGCGTGGGCGACGTCGACGCCGGTGGCGGTCTCACCGAGGTCGCCGCCGAGGGTCACGGCGTCGACCACCGCGTCGTCCGCAGACCTCTCTTCACGTCGCCACACACTGACACATTAGGCGCGCGCGAGCGGGTGACCGGGTATCCCGGGCGAGTTTCACCGGAATTCCGCCTTCGCGGAGACCGTTCCGACTACTCCTCCCCCGACGCCGGCGGCGAGCGATCATCCCCCGTGAGCGGAGTCAGGGGGCCGCCGAGCCGTCGCGCGCCGACAGTATGGGCACATGACCTTCCGCTACGACTTCGCACCGACGCCCTTCGGCGACGCACTCGCGGTGTTCTCCGATGAGGGCATCGTGCGGTTCGACCTCTCCGAATCCGAAGACCCGTCCGTGCCCTGGCTCCTCGAGGGAGCCGCACGGCAGCTGCACGCCGTGCCCGAGCCCGATCCCGGCGCGGCCGACGAGCTCGTCGCCCTTCTGTCGGCCTACTTCGAGGGCGAGCCGATCCGCTTCGACGACCACCTGAGGCTGGACTGGCGGCTGGTCGACGGCTTCACGCGCGTCGCGCTGCAGACGATCTGCACCATCGAGTGGGGGCAGACGATGAGCTACGGCGAGGTCGCAGTGGTCGCCGGGCACCCCGGCGCCGCACGCGCGGTCGGGACCGCCTGCCGTCTGACGCCCTTCTCGATCATCGTGCCGGTCCACCGCGTCGTGCGCTCCGACGGGTCGGTCGGCCAATACGGCGCCCATCCCGAGCGCAAGAGATTCCTGCTCGATCTCGAGTCCCGCTGATCGGCTGGACCCGACGAAGACGACGTGGACCCGGCGAGTAGGCCGCCGGGTCCACGTGCTGCGCCGGGCGGGGTCCGGCATCCTGACGGCGATCCGTCAGTGATCGACGGCCTTCTCGGCGCCGAAGCCGGTGAGCGAGCGCACCTCCATCTCGGCCGCGAGCTGCGGGTCCTCCTTGCGCCGACTGGTGATCGTGCCCAGCCACCCGAGCAGGAAGCCGAGGGGGATGGAGACGATACCCGGATTGTTCATCGGCCAGACGGCGATGTCGATCCCCGGGATCATCGACGTCGGCGTTCCGGAGAAGACCGGCGAGAGCACGATGAGGATGATCGCCGAGCCGAGACCGCCGTACATGCTCCACACCGCGCCGCGCGTGGTGAACCGCCGCCAGAACAGCGAGTAGAGGATCGTGGGCAGGTTCGCCGACGCCGCGACGGCGAACGCGAGCGCGACCAGGAAGGCGATGTTCTGCCCCTGCGCGCCGATCCCGCCGACGATGGCGAGGATGCCGATGACGATGACCGTGCGGCGAGCCACCCGCACCTCGGCGTTCGGGTCGGCCTCGACGGGCCGGCCGGCCGAATCCTTGCGCCCCTTCTGGATCACGTTCGCGTAGATGTCGTGGGCGAACGAGGCCGCCGCCGTGATGGTCAGCCCCGCGACGACCGCGAGGATCGTCGCGAACGCCACGGCGGAGATGAACCCGAGCAGGACCGGGCCGCCGAGCTGCAGGGCGAGCAGCGGCGCGGCGGAGTTGACGCCGCCCGGTGCCGCGGCGATCACGTCGGCGCCGACCAGCGCTCCGGCACCGTACCCGAGCACGAGGGTCAGCAGGTAGAACCCGCCGATCAGCCAGATCGCCCAGACGACCGATCGCCGTGCCTCCTTCGCCGTCGGCACCGTGTAGAACCGCATCAGGACGTGCGGGAGCCCCGCGGTGCCGAGCACGAGCGCCATGCCGAGCGACAGGAAGTCCCACGGATTCGCGCCGTACTGGAGCCCCGGCGCGAGGATCGCTTCGCCCTTGTCGGAGTTGGCCACCGCCGCCTCGAGCAGGGCGTCGAGGCTGAAGCCGTTGATCGCCAGCACCCATACGGTCATCGCCAGCGCCCCGCCGATCAGCAGGAACGCCTTCACGATCTGCACCCAGGTCGTGCCCTTCATGCCGCCGATCAGCACATACACGATCATCAGCACCCCGACGACGGCGATCACGATCGACTGCCCGAGCCTGCCGTCGATGCCCAGCAGGAGCGACACGAGTCCTCCGGCGCCGGCCATCTGCGCCAGCAGGTAGAAGAAGCACACGGCGAGGGTCGTGATCGCGGCCGCCATGCGCACCGGCCGCTGCTGCAGCCGGAACGACAGCACGTCGGCCATGGTGAACTTGCCGGTGTTGCGCATCAGCTCGGCCACCAGGAGCAGTGCCACGAGCCAGGCGACGAGGAACCCGATGGAGTAGAGGAAGCCGTCGTATCCGTTGATGGCGATGGCGCCGCAGATTCCGAGGAAGGATGCCGCCGAGAGATAGTCGCCGGCGATCGCGAATCCGTTCTGCGGCCCTGTGAAGGAGCGTCCGGCGGCGTAATAGTCCGCTGCCGTCTTGTTGTTCCGACTCGCTCGGATGACGATGAAGAGCGTCACCGCGACGAATGCCAGGAATATCGAGATATTGAGAATCGGGTTGCTCTCGATGACGACGGGCTCGGTCGCCGTGCGAACGATGTTCATGCGTCGCCCTCCGCCCTCTCGAGTTCCTGCCGGATCTCGGTCGCGAGGGGATCGATCTTCCTGTTCGCGAACGCGACGTATGCCATGGTGATGGCGAATGTCGTGACGAACTGCCCGAGACCGAGCAGCAATCCCACCGTGATGTCTCCCCACACGCGCTGCGCCATGAAATCCACCGCGAAGGCGGCGAGCAGCACATAGGCGAAGTACCAGATGAGGAAGAACGCGGCGAGCGGGAAGATGAAGGATCTCTGCGTGCGCCTCAGTGTGCGGAATCTCTCGGATTCCTCGACGGCGACGTAGTCGATCGCGCCGCGCGATCCTGCTGATGTGTGGTCGCTCATGGGGCCTCCTTGCCACATGTCCGGTGCCCGCACGGCCCGACCGCGCGAGTGATAGGGTCGACGCTACGAAACGGGGAACGGTGCCGTCACCCCCGAAAGTAGGTAGTCGTGAGCTCACCGGTCGCCATCGAGTCCGAAGACGAACTCGTCGCCCATGCGGTGCGCGAGCTCGCCAGGCGCACGCGCTTCCCCGTCGCCTTCGGCGGCCTGATCGAAGAGGGCGTCGTCAGCGTGACGAGCATCGTCGGCAATCGCACCCGAGCCCTCGAGGGGCTCCGCGTGCGACCCGAGCGCGGTCTCGGCGGCCGCGCCATGATGGAGCTCCGCCCACGGATGACGAGCGACTACGGCTCCTCTCAGCAGATCACGCACGACTACGACGTCTTCGTCCTCGGTGAGGGACTGCGGACGCTCCTCGCACTGCCGATCGTCGTTCAGGGCCGACCGCGCGGTGTGCTCTACGCGGGCGCCTGGGACGAGGAGCAGGTCGGCGGGGTCACGACCGCTCCGGCCATGCAGGTGGTGCAGTCCGTGGCCGATGAGCTGCGCATCCGCGACGAGGTGCAGCGTCGGCTGCGCTCCGTTCCCTCCGATGCCGGCGGTGTCGCGGGGCCTCATCGCGAGGAGTTGCGGGAGAGCTTCGCGGAGCTGCGCAGCATCGCCGCCGCGGTCGACGACGCCGAGCTCCGCTCGCGGATCGCGCAGGTGGAGCGGCGCCTCCTCTCGCTCGCCGGTGACGCGGAGCCGGTCGCGACGGGGCCCGTGCCGACCGTGCACCTGTCGCGGCGCGAGACCGACGTGCTCGCCTGCGCCGCCCTCGGATCGACCAATGCGGAGATCGCCGCGCAGCTCGGTCTGCGCGAGGGCACCGTCAAGGCGTATCTCGGCACCGCGATGTCGAAGCTCGACGCGTCGACGCGCCACTCGGCCGTGACCCGCGCTCGGCGCGCCGGCCTGCTGCCCTGACGGCCGCGTCGAGAGAACCGGTTGCACAGAGGGTGCTCAGGCCGTTGCACTAGCATCGGACGTGGTCGGTGGTCTCCGACCCCGGACGAGGCAGACCAGTACCCGGTGAGCGACAAGACTGGTCCGAAAGGACCCGATCATGTCGTGGATCGTACTCATTATCTCCGGAATCCTCGAGGCCGTCTGGGCCACGGCGCTCGGAAAGTCGGAAGGCCTCACCAGGCTGTGGCCGTCGGTCGTCTTCTTCGTCGGCCTCGCCCTCTCGATGTTCGGTCTTGCATTCGCCATGAGGGATATCGCGACCGGCACCGCTTATGCCGTCTGGGTCGGGATCGGCGCCTCGCTGACCGTCATCTGGGCCATGGTCACCGGCGACTCCGAGGTGTCGTGGCTTCGCATTCTTCTGCTCATGGGCCTGGTCGGCTGCATTGTCGGATTGAAGCTCGTCGACGACGGACACGCATAGACACGTTTCGCGTGGCGCTTGTCGCCTTTCGGTCGCGGCGGTATGGTCGATTCATGGCGAGAAGAATTGTGCATCAGCTGGTCGACGATATCGACGGCAGCATCCTGGAAGTCGGCGAAGGCGAGACCGTGCATTTCTCGCTTAACGGAACCTCGTACGAGATCGACCTGAATTCGGCACATGTCGATGAATTGCGTCAGGCGTTCGAACCGTACATCTCCGCCGGACGCCGTGCCGGCTCGTCCGGATCCGCGCGCACCTCGGGCTCCGCGCGCTCGGGCGCGCCGCGCAAGCGGCCCGCACGCAACCCCGAGGTGGCGGCGATCCGCGCGTGGGCGAACGAGAACGGCTACACGCTCTCGGAGCGCGGCCGCATCCCCGCCCCCATCGTCGAGGCCTACAACGCGGCCCACTGATCCGCCGCTCTTCCGACCTGAGGCGTCCCGCGAGGGGCGCCTCAGCCGTGCGTGGGGTGGGTCTGCGTCGACCAGGGCTCGTCGCGCAGCGTGATCTCCTCGGTCATGTCCGCGAGGAAGCGGATGACGACGTCGCGCTCCTGCCGCGTGAGTCGTGCCGCGGCGTAGAACCGCTTCGCCTGTTGCCGGCCGACGGTCTCCATGGCGGCGTGTCGCGTCTGCGGCGTGATCGTGATGGCGAGCGCCCGTCGATCGGTCGGGTGGGGTGCCCGGACGATGTGGCCGCCGCTCTCGAGCCGGTCGAGCAGCTTGGTCGTCGCCGCCGTCGAGATGCCGAGGTGGTGGGCGATGCCGCTCGGTGTGGCGACCAGTCCGCGGTTCGCGCACACGATCAGATAGTGCAGCGCGCGCATGTCGGTCTCGTTCAGGCGCATGTAGCGGCGCGACGCCTGGGAAAGCCGCTGCTCGGCGTCGCGCAGTCCGGCGAGGGCCTCCATGACCTCGGCGATGTGCGGCAGGTCTTCGGCCGGAACCCCCGTGCGATCGATCAGCGTGCTGCGCGGGTCACTCGCCTCGACATCATAGATGGCGGCATGACTCAAGCCGTCCGGGGTGGTGCGAGACTCCGAGTCCATGCGATCATGTTACACACGAAGAGTTTCATGCTAATTTGATTACTTACCAAGTTAGCTAAAGCGGAGGAGGGCGTGACATGGACGACGTGACGCTCCTCGCCGATGACGGCACGGCCATCGGCACCCTCGCCAAGAGCGAGGTCCACACCCGCGACACCCCGCTGCACCTCGCCTTCTCCTGCTACGTGCGCGACGAGCACGGCCGACTCCTCCTCACGCGGCGAGCGCTGACCAAGCGCACCTGGCCGGGAGTGTGGACCAACAGCTTCTGCGGTCACCCCCGCCCCGGAGAGGACATGACCGATGCAGTGCGCCGTCACGGGCGCCACGAGCTCGGCATCGGCCTCTCCGGCATCCGCCTCGTGCTCCCCGACTTCCGCTATCGCGCGATCGACGCGAGCGGGATCGTCGAGAACGAGATCTGCCCGGTGCACGTCGCCCGCGTCGACGGCGAGCTGTCGGCGGATCCCGACGAGGTGGCGGAATGGGCGTGGATCGAGCCCGACGATCTCCTCGGCGCCGTGGCGCGCGCGCCGTTCGCCTTCAGCCCGTGGATGCGCGACCAGCTGCCGCAGCTGCGCCTGCTCGGGGAGGTCTGAACCGTGACGACCACGGCGACGGAGGAAGACCTCGGCACGCGCATCGAGCAGGCGCTGCGACAGCGCTTCTCGGAGCGGAGCGCTGCGGCCGAGCACTACGGCACCGAGTTCGTCGCCCTCTGGCACGCCGCCGCGGAGCATGCGCTCGGCGGCAAGCTGATCCGTCCGCGGCTGCTCATCGAGCTCCTGCGCGCACTGACGCCGTCGGGGCTCACGGCCGCACAGGTGCAACGGGCCGTCGATGTGGCGGTGAACGTCGAGCTGCTGCACTTCGCGTTCCTGCTGCACGACGACGTCATCGACGGCGATCTGATCCGCCGTCGACGGCCGAACCTGATCGGTTCCCTCGTCGAGCGGCGCGGGACCGATGCTGCCGAGCCGGCGCTGCACTGGGCGCGGTCGAGCGCCATCCTCATGGGCGATCTCCTGCTCGCCTCCGCCGTTCTGGGATTCGCTCGTGCCGACGTCACCGACGACGGCCGGACGCGACTGCTGGCCCTGCTCGAGCAGACCATCTTCGAGACGGTGGCCGGGGAGCACAGCGACATCGGGCTGAGCGACGGCATCATCGCGCCCGACCTGCGCACGATCCTGTCGACGAGCTCCTACAAGACGGCCACCTACTCCTTCGTGCTTCCGCTGCGCGCCGCCGCGGTCCTCGCCGGCTCCTCCCCCGCCGCCGAGGACCAGCTCACCGCGATCGGCCGGCATCTCGGGCTCGCCTATCAGCTGCAGGACGATCTGCTGTCAGTGTTCGGCGACGCGGGGTCGCACGGCAAGGACGCCTACTCCGACCTCCGCGAAGGCAAGGAGACCGCGATCATCGCCTATGCGCGCATGACCGGGCACTGGCCGGGAATCGAGCTGCGGTTCGGGGCGACCGACCTCAGCGACGCGGATGCGCGCGAGATGAGCGACCTGTTGCGCGAGTGCGGCGCGGAGCGCTTCGTGCGCGGTCTCGTCCAGGAGCAGCTCGGTGCGGTGTCGACGGTCCTGGCCGAAGCCGAGTCTGCGGGCACCCTGTCCGCCGCGGCCGGACGCACCATCCTCGCCCTGACCTCGCGCATCGAAGGTCGGACCGTATGACCGGCAGTCGCCCCGACGACGGCGCCCTGCGCCGGTTCGACCGCACGGCCGAGCTCGCGACGACCGACGTCATCCGCGCGTACTCGACCTCGTTCGGCCTCGCCACCCGCCTGCTCGGAGCGCGGCACCGCCAGCACGTGCGCAACATCTACGCGATGGTGCGCATCGCCGACGAGATCGTCGACGGCGTGGCCGCCGAGGCGGGCCTCGACGCGCATGCGCAGTCCGATGCGCTCGCATCGTACATCGCCGAGACGCACCGCTCGATGCGCACCGGCTACAGCAGCGATCTCATCCTGCACGCCTTCGCCCGAACCGCGCGCGAGTGCGGGATCGGCGAAGACCTGACGCAGCCCTTCTTCGACTCGATGACCGCCGACATCGCCGCCGACGCCGGCTTCGCGGCCTACGACGCCGACGCCCACGCCGACTACGTCTACGGGTCGGCGGAGGTCGTCGGTCTCATGTGCCTGCGGGTCTTCCTGCGCGCGGCCGACCGGACGCCGGCGGAACGAGAGGTGCTCGTGCGCGGAGCTCGCCAGCTCGGCGCCGCCTTCCAGAACGTGAACTTCCTGCGCGACCTCGCCGATGACACCGACCGGCTGCACCGCGGCTACCTGGGAGGAACCGAACGGCTCACCGACGCCGACCGTGATGCGTGGGTGGCGACCGTGCACCGACAGCTCGACGAGGCCCGCCGGTCGATCCCGCTGCTCCCCAAGGACGCACGCGCGGCGGTGCGCAGTGCCCTCGCGCTGTTCGCCGCGCTCACGAAGCGCGTCGCCCGCACCCCGGTCGAGACGCTCTACCGCCGACGCGTGCGCGTGCCGGATCCGGTCAAGGCGGCCCTCGCCGCTCGAGCCCTCGTCGTGACCGCTCTGGAGCGCGACCGATGAGCCGTGTCGTGGTGATCGGAGCGGGCGTGGCGGGCCTCGCCGTCGCGGGGCTGCTCGCGCGAGACGGCCATGAGGTCGTCGTCCTGGAGAAGAACGACCGCATCGGCGGGCGCGCGGGGACGCTTCAGCGCGACGGGTTCCGCTTCGATTCGGGACCGTCGTGGTATCTGATGCCCGAGGTCTTCGACCACTTCTTCGCCATGATGGGCACCACGACCCGCGATCAGCTCGACCTGACACGCCTCGATCCCGGATACCGGGTGTTCCGCGAGCCCCGGTCGGCGGATGCCGCAGCCGAGAGCGTGACGGTCCCGGCCGGACGGCGGGCGGTCGCGGCGCTCTTCGAGCAGCTCGAGCCGGGGTCGAGCGATGCCCTGAGCGCCTATCTCGACTCGGCGCGCGAGGCGAGCACGATGGCGGAGCGGTACTTCCTCTACAACCCGTTCACGCGCCTGCGCACGCTCGCCGCCCCGGAGGTGCTCCGCGCTCTCCCCCGCCTCTTCTCGCTGCTGGGAACACGACTGCAGTCGTTCGCCGCGCGACGGTTCCGGCATCCGGTGATCCGGCAGATCCTCGGCTACCCCGCGGTCTTCCTCGGCACCGACCCGCGCACGGCCCCGGCGATGTACCACCTGATGAGCGCTCTCGACCTCGATCAGGGTGTGAGTTATCCGCAGGGCGGGTTCTGGCGAGTCGTCGAGCGCATCGGCGATCTCGCGGTGGCGTCCGGAGCCCGGATCGTCCTCGGAGCGGAGGCCACCGGCATCCGCACCGATATCGGGCCCGACGGTGTGCGGGCAACGGGCGTCCGCTGGATCGACGCCGCAGGCGCCGAGCACGTCGAGAATGCCGACATCGTCGTCTCCGGTGCCGACCTGCATCACACCGAGACCGCTCTTCTGCCTCGCGCGCTGCAGTCGTACCCGGCGTCGTGGTGGGAGCGCCGTACGAGCGGACCCGGCGGCGTGCTCGTGATGCTGGGCATCCGCAGTGGTCTGCCCGAGCTTCCCCATCACTCGCTGTTCTTCACCGACGACTGGGATGCGAACTTCGACGCGATCTTCGGTCCCTCCCCCTCGGTCCCGTCTCCGGCGTCGATCTACGTCTGCCGCCCCAGCGCGACCGATGCCGACGTCGCCCCCGCCGGCCACGAGAACCTGTTCGTGCTCATCCCCGTCCCCGCCGACGTCGCGCTCGGCCACGGCGGCCCCGATCGCAGCGGGTCGCCGCAGGTGGAGGAGACGGCCGACGCCGCCATCGACATGATCGCGCGCTGGGCCGGCATCGCCGACCTGCGCGATCGCATCGTCGTACGCGAGACCGTCGGCCCCGCCGACTTCCACGCGGATTACCACTCCTGGCGCGGGGGGATGCTGGGGCCGGCTCACATCCTGTCGCAGAGCGCGATGTTCCGCGCCCAGAACGCCTCGCGCCGGGTGCGCGGACTGTATTACGCGGGCGGCACCACCGCTCCCGGTGTCGGCGTGCCGATGTGCCTGATCAGTGCGGAGATCGTCGTGAAGCGGGTCCGCGGCGACCACACGGCCGGGCCGTTGCCCGAGCCCGCCGACCGCACGATCCACGAGACGGCCGATCGTTCGGACAGGACGTCGGCCTGATGGGCGCCGTGTACCTGGGCGCCCTGATGATCGCCCTCGGGTGCATGCTGCTCCTGGACCGGCGCTTCCGGCTCTTCTTCTGGCGTGATGCGTGGGCGGCGACCGTCGTGACGATCGTCGGCGTGGCGTTCTTCCTCGTGTGGGATGTGGCGGGAATCGCCGGAGGCATCTTCCTCCGGGGCGAGGGCGCGATCGCCACCGGCGTCGTGCTCGCTCCGGAACTGCCGCTCGAGGAGCCGGTCTTCCTCCTCTTCCTGGTGGTGTGCACGATGGTGATCTACACCGGCGCCGCGCGGCTGGTCTCGCACCGACGCTCGCGGCGCGCCGCGCGAGGAGGCCGACGATGACCTACCTGGTCCTCGCCGGGTGCTTCCTGGCCGTCGCCGTGATCGCGGGTGCCGCGCTGTCGATCGTCGCCCGTCGCCGGGGTCCGCGCCCGGTGGCCGTCGTCGTGACGATCCTGGCGCTGTTCGTGCTGACGGCGGTGTTCGACACCGTGATGATCGCGACGGGACTCTTCCACTACGCCCCGGAGCACCTGCTCGGAGTGCACATCGGGCTCGCGCCCGTCGAGGACTTCGCCTATCCGCTCGCCGGAGCCCTGCTGCTCCCCGCGCTGTGGGCGGCCCTGCGCCTGCGGCGGCGGGCGGCCGGTCGCGACGATGACGCCGGGGGCAGGCCATGACGGCATCCGCGTCGGGCCGCGGCACCCTCGGCCGCGACGCGGCGCAGATCGTCCTGTCGTCCCGGCCCGTCAGCTGGATCAACACCGCGTTCCCGTTCGCGGCGGCCTACCTGCTGAGCACCCGCGAGATCGATGCGACGCTCGTGATCGGCGCGCTCTACTTCCTCATCCCCTACAACCTGGCGATGTACGGGATCAACGACGTGTTCGACTACGCCTCCGATCTGGCGAACCCGCGCAAGGGCGGCATCGAGGGCGCCCTGCTGGCGCCGCGGGTCCACCGGGCGACGCTCTGGGCGGCCGCCGCGACGAACGTCCCCTTCCTGGTGTACCTCGTGATCGTCGGCGACCCCGCGTCATGGCTGTGGCTCGCCGTGAGCGTCTTCGCGGTGATCGCCTACTCCGCGCCCGTACTGCGCTTCAAGGAGCGCCCGTTCCTCGACTCGGTCACGTCGAGCACGCACTTCGTCTCCCCGGCCGTCGTCGGACTGGCCCTCGCGAACGCCGACGTCTCGCCGGGGGTCGTGGTCACCCTCGTCGCCTTCTTCCTGTGGGGCATGGCGGCGCACGCGTTCGGCGCGGTGCAGGACATCGGTCCCGACCGCGAGGCCGGGATCTCGTCCATCGCGACCGTCATCGGCGCCAGGGCGACCGTACGGCTCGCGCTCGCCCTGTGGACCGTGGCCGGGGCAGCCATGCTCATCACGCCGTGGCCGGGTCCGCTGGCGGCGATCCTCGCCGTTCCGTACCTCGTCAACGCCGCGCCGTTCGCGAACGTGAGCGATGGGACCGCCGCCACCACGAACCGCGCTTGGCGACGATTCATGGCTCTGAACTACGTTGCCGGGTTCCTCGCCACGATGATCCTCATCGTCGCGTGGGTCTCGTGAACCGGTCGAACGCTCCTCCGCCCGAAAGGATCTCGATGTCCCTTCCCGATCCCGCGCCCGCTGCGCCGACTCCGCCGACCCGCGAGCGTCGACGACGGCACTCCTGGGGGCGCGTGCTGATCCCGGTCGCGCTGATCCTCGTGTGGCTGGCCGGCGCGTCGTTCGGCGGTCCGCTGTTCGGCAAGGTCGACGAGGTGTCGTCAAACGACCAGACCACCTACCTGCCCGAATCCGCGGACGCGACCCGGGTGCAGCAGCTGTTGGGCGATTTCAGCGACAGCGAGGCGATCCCGGCGATCGTCGTCTTCACCTCCGAGACCGAGCTGGACAAGGCTGAGACCACCGCCATCTCGGATGCCGTCGCCGACACGCCGTCGCTCGAAGGGATCGGCGACGACGTGTCGCCCGCGCTGCCGTCGGAAGACGGACGAGCCGTCCAGGCCTTCATCCCCATCGAGAGCGATGCCGAGCTCGCCGACACCGTCACGGCGCTCAGGGCCGATCTGCGGGCAGCGGTCCCCGATGGCGTGACGGTGCACATCACGGGGCCGGCCGGTTTCAGCGCCGATCTCGTCGCCGGCTTCGCGGGCATCGACGGACTGCTGCTCGGCGTCGCGCTGCTGGCCGTGCTCATCATCCTCGTGCTGGTGTACCGGTCGTTCCTGCTGCCGCTGGTGGTGCTGTCCACGAGCCTCTTCGCGCTGTGCGTCGCCCTGCTGGTCGTCTGGTGGCTGGCGAAGTTCGAGATCCTGCTGCTCAGCGGTCAGACGCAGGGCATCCTGTTCATCCTGGTCATCGGCGCCGCGACCGACTACGCGCTCCTGCTCGTCGCCCGCTTCCGCGAAGAGCTGCGCGTGGCGCAGGACAAGGGCGCGGCGGTGCTCGCGGCGTGGAAGGGCTCGTTCGAGCCGATCGTGGCCTCTGGCGGCACGGTCATCGCGGGCCTGCTGTGCCTGCTGCTCAGCGACCTGAAGTCGAACAGCACACTCGGTCCGGTCGCGGCCATCGGCATCGCGTTCGCGATGCTGGCGGCTCTCACGCTGCTTCCGGCACTGCTGCTGCTGTTCGGGAGAGCGGTCTTCTGGCCGCGACGCCCGAGATTCGAGCCCGAGACCGTCGAGGCCGAGCACGGCATGCGCACGACCGGACTGTGGGCGCGTCTCGCCGGCCTGATCACCCGACGTCCGCGCGTGATCTGGATCGTCACCACGCTCGTCCTGCTCTGCGGCGCGGCCGGGGTCACCCAGCTGAACGCGGTCGGGGTCGCGCAGTCCGACCTGGTGCTCGGCGTGTCCGACGCCCGTGACGGACAGGCGGCGCTGGGCGAGCACTTCCCCGGCGGATCGGGAAGCCCCGCGTACGTCGTGGTCGATGAGGACCGCCTGCAGGACGCCGCCGACGTGCTGCTCGCGAACGACGGCGTCGACGGCGTCACGGTGACCGCCGCCGACTCTCCCACCGGCACGGCGATCGTCACAGCCGACGGGATCACGGCCGTGGGCCCGCCCGGCACACCGGCACCCGATCCGACGACGGTCGACGGCCGGGTTCTGCTGCAGGCGACCCTGACCGACGCCGCCGACTCGGATGCCGCGGCGTCGACGGTGCGCGAACTGCGCGCAGAGCTCCGGAGCGTGGATGCCCTCGTCGGCGGGGTCACGGCGACCGCGATCGACACCGACGACGCCTCCCTCCATGACCGCACGCTCATCATCCCGGTGATCCTCGCGGTGATCCTGGTCATCCTGATGCTGCTGCTGCGTTCGATCCTGGCGCCGGTCCTGCTGATCCTCACCACCGTGTTGTCGTTCGCGACGGCGATGGGGGTGTCCGCCGTCGTCTTCAACGGCGTCTTCGCGTTCCCCGGAGCCGACCCCGCCGTGCCGCTGTTCGGCTTCGTCTTCCTGGTGGCGCTGGGCATCGACTACAACATCTTCCTGATGACGCGGGTCCGCGAGGAGTCGCAGGCGCACGGCACTCGCGAGGGCGTGCTCCGCGGCCTCTCGATCACGGGCGGGGTGATCACGTCGGCCGGCCTCGTGCTCGCGGCGACCTTCGCGGCGCTGTCGGTCATCCCCATCCTGTTCCTCGTTCAGCTCGCCTTCATCGTCGCGTTCGGCGTGCTGCTCGACACCTTCGTGGTGCGCTCGCTGCTGGTTCCGGCACTCGCCTACGACATCGGCAGAGCCATCTGGTGGCCATCGAAGCTGTGGCGGCGCGGCGAGGACTGACGCGACCGTCGCCTAGACTGGTCGGGCGCCCTCGTAGCTCAGCAGGATAGAGCAGCCCTCTCCTAAAGGGCAGGTCGCAGGTTCGAATCCTGTCGAGGGCACCGTTCACGCCGCCAGTGCGAGGTACGGCTCCCACCGGGGATCGCTGCGCTCGGTCCCGCGCACCGTCCATGCGGTCCCGTGCGGAGGGCGCGGGGTGAAGCGCAGCTGCCACCGCATCTCCTGAGGCGTGCGGTCGCTCTTGATGTTGTTGCACCGCAGGCAGCAGGCCACCAGGTTCTCCCACGAGTCGGCCCCGCCCCGCGAACGCGGCAGCACATGATCGATGGTGGAGGCGGCTTTCCCGCAGTATCCGCATCGGTGGTTGTCGCGTCGCAGCACGCCGCGCCGGGTGACCGGGACGCGTCTGCTCGAGGGCACGCGCACGTAGCGGGAGAGGATGATCACGGCCGGGCGATCGTAGACGCCGTGGCTCCCCCAGACGGGGTCGTCCTCCACGCGTTCGATCACGGTGGCCTTGTCGTTCATGACGAGCACGAGCGCTCGTTTGAACGACACGATCGCGAGCGGCTCGTAGCCGGCGTTCAGAACCAGTGTGCGCATCCGTCATCCTCTCGATCCGCCGGGACGGCTTCCCGGCACTCTCGACTCACCTGAGGTCGGACGGGCGGCAGAGCCTCGCAGGAATGAGAAAAGGCGCTGTCTAGAGACAGCGCCTTTCGCACACGGCAGAGCCGTGGCATCCCCGCGCGGTATGCAGAAGGACGTGACGATCGAGGGCATCCATGGTTCGGACGCTCGATATTCGCTCCATCAGCCTCTCCCGCCGGTACGACAACGGGATCAGGCTAACCCATCCCGCTGCATGCCGGGCGAAACGGGGGGTGAACGACGGAGGGCGTGTCCGGGATCAGCCGGCGTTCGCTCCGAGCCAGGCATAGGGCTCGACGAGTCCGCCGTTGATCCACACCTCGAAGTGCAGGTGGTTGGCGGTCGACCGACCCGTGCTGCCGACGTAGCCGATGAGCTGGCCCGCCGCCACCGTCTGACCGGCGGCGACCTGACGCGAGCCGTAGATCATGTGGCCGTAGGTCGTCTGCACCCGAGCCCCGCCCACGACGCTGTCGATCATCACGCACACACCGTAGCCGCCGATGCTGTCGGCCGATGCGCGGACGACCCCGGCGGCCGCGGCGTAGATGGGGGTGCCGGCCGGAGCGAGCATGTCGACGCCGTTGTGACCGCCGCCGATGCTGCGTCCCTGGTTGTACGAGCCACCGGGAAGCGGGTAGCGCACCTCGCCCGACCCGGGGGCGACGAGTGCGTAACCGGCGGTGTTGAAGCGGCCGGCGGACGCCGTCGCGGCGGCCGCGGCCCGGGCTGCTGCTGCCGCCTCGGCCTTCTTCTTCTCGATCTCCTCCGGCGTGGTCGCCGTGAAGGTGCCTCGGCTGAGCGGAGCGGCGGTCGCCTGGGAGGCGACGACGAGCGACTGCGCGTCGACCGCGGCGAGCTGCTGGATCGTGGCGGAGGCCTCGGCCGGCTTCGACGCCGCGTAGGCGGGGAGGGCGACGGCGGCGACCAGAGCACCGACGGCCCCGAAGATGACGACGGACCGGAGAGGCTTGACGGCCTTTCGAGCACTCACCCGAGCGCCGGTGCGGCGGGCGGGTACTCGGTCTTCAGATGTCTTCGCGGGCGGTTCGATGTCTGCGGCCAAAACTGGTCCTCCTGGCCCTCCGCGCTTTCGGGTAGCGCTGGCTCGTCGGCACTCTGCTTTCGGGCACGAATGTAGCTCGGGGTACTTTGTGCGTTCCTGCCGTGAAGACGACGAGCCTGGAAGGCGATCTTCGCGGGTCACCGTCAGCGGGCTTCTTCGCTGACGACCTGACCGAGGTTACCGGAAGATAACGATCATGTCACCCTGAGAACCTGACAATCCCCGGAGAGGCGATCAGGCCGGCTCGCCCACCAGGAAGATGTGCGACGCGAGCTCGACCGGAAGCTCGAGTCCGTCTTCCCTGCCCTCCATCTGGATGAGGACGTAGCCCTCGTTGAACCGGAAGTCTCCGCGCGCGCCCGGCATGACCCCCGCCTCGCGCAGCTGCTCGAGGAGCTCGGGGTCGACCTGGGCGGGCTCGGCGAGACGCCGGACGGTTCCGTCGATGGGCTCGCCGGCGGCGTTGAGCTTCTGCACGAGTCCGATGACGCCCTCGTCGAAGGTGCGCGCGGGCAGGTCGCCGAGCTGGTCGAGGCCCGGGATGGGGTTGCCGTACGGCGACTCGGTGGGGTGCCCCAGCAGCTCGACGAGACGGCGCTCCACCTGCTCGCTCATCACGTGCTCCCAGCGGCAGGCCTCCTCATGGACGAACGCCCAGTCCAGCCCGATCACATCGGAGAGGAGGCGCTCGGCGAGGCGGTGCTTGCGCATCACGTCGACGGCCTTGCGGCGACCGGCATCGGTCAGCTCGAGCGTGCGGTCTTCCGAGACGACGACCAGACCGTCGCGCTCCATGCGACCCACGGTCTGCGAGACCGTCGGCCCGGAGTGGCCGAGGCGCTCGGAGATGCGCGCGCGCAGCGGCACGATGTTCTCCTCCTCGAGCTCGAGGATGGTGCGGAGATACATCTCCGTGGTGTCGATCAGATCGGTCATGTGCAGGCCTTCCGAGGTTCTTAGGCAAGCCTACATTCCCGGGCGGACATCGGACCCTCGACCTGTCGGGGCGGCCCCTCGAAGGCCCCCTAGAATCGACGCATGGCGATCGAGATTCCCCGTGACCTCCTGCCCACCGACGGCCGCTTCGGCTGCGGCCCCTCGAAGGTGCGCGGCGCGCAGCTCGAGGCCCTGGTCACTGCGGGCGCGAGCATCCTCGGCACCTCGCACCGTCAGGCCCCGGTGAAGAACCTCGTCGGGAGCGTCCGCGAGCAGTTCGCCGCCCTGTTCCGGATTCCCGAGGGGTACGAGATCCTGCTCGGGAACGGCGGTTCCACCGCGTTCTGGGATGCCGCGGCCTTCGGGCTCATCGAGCGCCGCAGCCAGAACCTCGTGTTCGGGGAGTTCGGAGGCAAGTTCGCGGCCGCGGCGGCGGCTCCGTGGCTCGAAGCCCCGGACGTCCGCAAGGCGGAGCCCGGCTCCCGCATCGCCGCCGAGGTCGTCGACGGCGTCGACGTCTACGCCTGGCCGCACAACGAGACGTCCACGGGCGTCGCCGCCCCCGTGGACCGCGTGCGCGCCGCCGGTGCGCTGACGGTCATCGATGCGACGAGCGCCGCCGGCGGCATCGACGTCGATCTCGCGCAGGCGGACGTCTACTACTTCGCCCCACAGAAGAACCTCGGATCGGACGGAGGGCTCTGGTTCGCCGCCGTCTCGCCCGCCGCGATCGAACGGATCGAGCGGATCGCGGCATCCGATCGGTACATCCCGGAGTTCCTCAGCCTCAAGAACGCCGTCGACAACTCCCGTCTCAACCAGACGCTCAACACGCCGGCGTTGACCACTCTGCATCTGCTCGACACTCAGCTGCGCTGGATCCTCGACAACGGCGGGCTCGCCTGGGCATCGGGTCGCACGGCCGAGTCGTCCGGCCTGCTGTACGACTGGGCCGAGGCCTCGAGCGTCGCGACGCCCTTCGTCGCCGCTGCCGCGGACCGCTCGCCCGTCGTGGTCACGATCGACTTCGACGAGAGCATCGATGCGGCGGCGGTGGCCAAGACCCTTCGCGCGAACGGCATCGTCGACACGGAGCCCTACCGCAAGCTCGGCAGGAACCAGCTGCGCGTGGCGACCTTCGTCTCGATCGAGCCCGACGACGTGCGTCAGCTCATCCGCTCGCTCGACTACGTGCTGGAGAACACCGGCGCCTGAGCCGGATCACTCCTCCTCGTCGTCCGCCGTCACATCGAGTTCGTCGATGTCGACACCGTCGACATCTCCCGCGTGGAGGATCGTCGACGCTCGATCATCGTCGTCCTCGTCGTCGTCGAGGCCGTCCTCGTCGTCATCGAGGTCGTCATCGTCGTCGAGATCGTCGTCGTCGAGGTCGTCGTCGTCATCGTCGAGGTCGCCATCGATCTCGGCGTCGTCCGACTCGTCGGAGCCGGTCCCGTCCGTCGCCGCGGCCGCCTGCTCGGCGAGTTCCGCCTGATGCGCGCGGTACTCGGCGAGACGCTCGGCCCACGGAACCCATTCGGGCGCGAGGAGCGCTCCGTCTCCGGGGAGCAGCTCCACCTCCAGCACGGTGGGCTCCTCGTCGTCGACGCGGGCGACCGTGACGGTCCAGTACCAGCCCGGGTACCCCGGGAGCCGATTCTCGAAGCGCAGCGACACCGACCCGTCGTCTTCGAGCAGGTAGCCGGCCGCCGGACCGATCGACGCGGCGGGCGTGATCTCGCGCAGCGCATCGAGCGCGAGGTCGTGCGTGTCGAGGAGACGCTCGTCGGGAGCGTCAGGCTTCGAGGTCATCGGCGACCTTGCGCAGGACGGCCGCGATCTTGCGACCATGACCGGACGAGGGGTAGCGACCGCGGCGCAGGTCTCCGCCGATGCCGTCGAGCAGCTTCACGAGATCTTCGACGATGATCGCCATGTCGTCGGCCGGCTTGCGCTTGGCCTTCGAGAGGCTGGGCGGGGCCTCGAGCACCCGGACCGAGAGCGCCTGCAGCCCGCGCTTTCCGTCGGCGACACCGAACTCCACGCGCGCACCCGCCTTCACCGTCGCGCCCGCCGGCATCGCCGAGGCATGCAGGAAGACATCCTGGCCGTCATCGCTGGCGATGAAGCCGAAACCCTTGTCTTCGTCGTAGAACCTGACCTTGCCGGTGGGCATGGGAGAACCTCGCTGATCGGTATGCAGAACGATCGACGCACGAGCGCGTCGACCTCTCCAGCCTACCGGTCGGCAGACGAGCGGACGGAGGGGTCCGTGCGAGTAGGCTGAGGCGGATGAGCACGCAGAACTCCGAACCGGAGCTTCCCGTCCGCCGGCTGGATCGCCTTCTCGCGTTCACCGCGCTCGGAATCGCCGCGGCATCCGTCGTGTGCTTCTTCGCCATCATCATCGGCACCGCCGTCGGCATGGATCAAGCCGCCTTCGGGGAGGGTCTGTGGCCCGTGGTCGCGGCGATCCCGTTCTGGGGCCTCCCGCTCGCCTTCGTGATGATCATCACGCTCCTGATCATGAGCTTCATCCGGAAGGGCCGCGCGGCTTCGCGTTCCTGAGGCACCGCCGATGAGCACCCATGCACGACCGCTTGCCGACTGGCTCGCCGCGGCGAGCGACGATGAGCTGAGTCACCTCCTCCGGTCGCGACGGGTCCGGCCCGACGTCGGATGGGACGACTTCTTCGACGCGGCCGAATCGCTCCTCGACAGCACCTCGCTCGCCCGCGTCCTCCCCGATCTCACAGCCGACGAGGCCGCGGCGCTGCTCCGCGCGGCCGCCGGAGAGGATGCCGGAGAGCAGCGCGCAGCGCTGACCGCTCTCGCGCTGCTGCGCCCCGACGGGTCGCCCTACCCCCCGGTGCTGCCCCTGCTGGAGGGACGCACGACGCCCGACGCCGCCGTCGTTCCGGATCCGGTCCCCGCGTCCGAGCCGGCGGCGGCGCACGCCGCCGAACGCGCCTTCACCACGGTGGCCGTCCTCGCCGATCTGCTGCTCATCGCCCGGGAGAGCCCGTTCGCCCTGCTGTCAGGGGGTGCGGTGAGCGCAGGCGAGAAGCGCCGGCTCGCCGAGACCGGCATGCCAACCGAGATCGTCGACTCCCTTCTCGACATCGCTGTGCACGCCGGGCTCGCCGCCGCCGTCGACCGCCGTCTGCGCGCGTCGTCGTCGGCCGACGACTGGCTGCGATCGTCGGTCGCCGATCGATGGAGAGTGCTGGCGACGTCGTTCCGCGACACGCTCCCGTCCGGGCTCCGGACCACGAACGGCGGATGGATCCCGATTCCGGCCTGGCCGCACGCGCACCCGTGGGACCCGTCGTGGCCGGACGAGAGCGCGGCGCTGCGCGAAGAGGCACGACTCCTGGGGCTGATCGCCGAAGACGGCAGCGAGCCGGAGTGGACGGCCGGTCTGCGCCGGGGCGACGTCGCCGACCCGACTCCCCTCGCCCGGCTGCTCCCGGCGGAGGTCGACCGGATCTTCCTGCAGAACGATCTCACCGCCATCGCTCCCGGACCGCTGCAGCCGGCCCTTGACGTGCGACTGCGCGACATCGCGACCCGCGAGTCGGCCGCTCAGGCCTCGTCCTACCGCTTCACACCGGAGTCGGTCGCGCACGCCTTCATCGCCGGCGAGACCGAGGAGTCGATCCTGGAGTTTCTGAGCGGCATCTCGCTGACCGGCATCCCGCAGCCGCTCGGCTACCTCGTGTCGCAGACGGCGCAGCGGCACGGTCTGGTGCGGATCTCGACCGACGACGAGACCGGCCGCACCCGGATCGAGAGCACCGACCTCCACCTGCTCCAGACGATGGCGGTCGATCAGTCGCTCCGCCCCCTGGGTCTGACCGCCCATGTCTACTCGCTGACCACGCGTGTGAGCAGGGAGACGGTGTACTGGGCGCTCGTCGACGCCCGTTACCCGGCGACGCTCGTGGGTGCCGACGGTGCGGTGCCGGTACGGGAACGGCATCCCGCTGCGCCGTCGCCGGCAGCCGAAGGCGGTGCGGACCTCTCGGCGCTCATCGCGCGCCTCCGCTCGCATCAGGGGCCGGATGCCGACGCCGCGTGGCTCGATCGCGAGCTCGAGGCCGCCGTCCGGGCCAGGGCTGTGCTGCGCGTCACGGTCGGCATGCCCGACGGGTCGACCCGAGAGCTCGTGCTCGAGGCCACGGGGATCGGCGGAGGAAGACTCCGCGGGCGGGACCGCGCCGCCGACGTCGAGCGCACGCTCCCCGTGTCGAGCATCCGCTCCGCCTCGATCGTCGCACCCTGAGCTCGACGCGCCCTGAGCTCGACGCGCCCTGAGCTCGACGCGCCCTGAGCTCGACGTGCCCCGCGCCCGGTAAACTGGTCAGCTATGTCTGATGGCCCCCTGATCGTCCAGAGCGATCGCACCGTGCTGCTCGAAGTGGCCCATGCCGACGCCGAGAGCGCCCGGCACGAGCTCGCGATCTTCGCCGAGCTGGAGCGCGCCCCCGAGCACATCCACACGTATCGCATCACGCGGCTGGGTCTGTGGAACGCCCGCGCCGCCGGGCACACCGCCGACGACATGCTCGAGACCCTCGACCGCTGGTCGCGCTTCCCCGTGCCGCCGTCGGTCGCCGTCGACCTGCGCGAGACCGTCGGCCGCTACGGCCGTCTCGTGATCGAGCGCGACCACGAAGGACTGCTCCTGCTGCGGTCGTCCGATCCGGCCGTGCTCACCCAGGTCGCGAACAACAAGCGCATCCAGCCGCTGCTCATCGGGCATCCGAACGCCGAGACCTACGTCGTCGACGCGTGGGCGCGAGGCCAGATCAAGCAGGAGCTGCTGAAGATCGGATGGCCCGCCGAGGATCTCGCCGGGTACACCCCCGGCACTCCGCACGAGATCGAGCTCGCCGAGGACGGCTGGCAGATCCGCCCGTACCAGCAGGACGCGGTCGACGCGTTCGCCAAAGACGGATCGGGCGTGGTCGTGCTGCCCTGCGGCGCGGGCAAGACCATCGTCGGAGCCGGCGCGATGGCGGCGACCAAGACGACGACGCTCATCCTCGTGACGAACACGGTGTCGGCGCGGCAGTGGCGCGACGAGCTGCTCAAGCGCACCAGCCTGACGCCCGAGGAGATCGGCGAGTACTCGGGGCAGGCGAAAGAGGTCAAGCCGGTCACGATCGCGACGTACCAGATCCTGACCGCCAAGCGGAAGGGCGAGTACGCCCATCTCGCGCTGCTCGACGCCCTCGACTGGGGCCTCATCGTCTACGACGAGGTGCACCTGCTGCCCGCCCCGGTCTTCAAGCTGACCGCCGACCTGCAGGCGCGGCGGCGCATCGGACTGACCGCGACCCTCGTGCGCGAGGACGGCCGCGAGGGCGACGTGTTCAGCCTGATCGGCCCGAAGCGGTTCGACGCCCCCTGGAAGCAGATCGAGGCGCAGGGGTTCATCTCCCCCGCCGTCTGCTACGAAGTGCGCGTGGACCTGCCCCCCGGCGACCGCCTCGAGTACGCGGCGGCCACCGACGACGAGCGCTACCGCCTCGCCGCCTCCGCACCGGCGAAGGTCCAGGCGGTCCGCGAGCTGATCGAGAAGCACGAGGGCGAACGCATCCTCGTCATCGGGCAGTATCTCGATCAGTTGGAGTCGCTGTCAGAGGCGCTCGGTGCGCCGCAGATCACCGGGGCCACCCCGGTCGACGAGCGCGAGGAGCTGTACCGCGCCTTCCGCGAGGGCGAGATCTCGCTGCTCGTGGTGTCGAAGGTGGCCAACTTCTCGATCGACCTCCCCGAGGCGTCCGTTGCGATCCAGGTCTCCGGCTCCTTCGGATCGCGGCAGGAGGAGGCGCAGCGCCTCGGACGACTCCTGCGCCCGAAGCAGTCCGGTCACACGGCGAGCTTCTACACGCTGGTCGCCCGCGACACGATCGATCAAGACTACGCGCAGAACCGCCAGCGCTTCCTCGCCGAGCAGGGCTACAGCTACACCATCATGGACGCCGACGCGATCGCGGCCTGACGCGCGACGCCCCGGACCGCTCAGCCGTGCAGCGTCGGCGGCAGGCTGTGCGTGCCTCGAGCGCCGCCGTGACGCGCAGACGCGATGCGGGGCGGCGCCGTCCGCACCACCCCCAGCCTTCGCGCCCACCGATCGGCGAGGAGCGCGAAGACGACCATCGCCGCGGTCGAGGCGACCAGATCGACCGTACCGCCGGAGGTGGCGTTGGCGTCGACGAGCCCGACCGAGCCGAACAGGAAGATGAGGACGTTGTTGACGATGTGCAGCGCGATGGCCGCCTCGAGACCGCCGGTACGCCAGGTGAGCCATCCGGCGACCACCGCGAAGACGCCGACGCTCGCCGCTCCCCACACGTCGTACCCGTGGCCGAGCACGAACAGCGGCACCGGCAGCAGGATGGCGAAAGCCGGATGCCGCAGCCAGCCGCCGACGAGCTGCATCAGGTAGCCGCGGAAGACGTACTCCTCCGCCGCCGCCTGGAACGGGATCAGCAGGAGCACGAGCAGCACCATCACGCCGAGGCCCGGGTGGGAGAAGTCCGGCACGACAGCGTCTCCCGTCACCGCCGACCACCCCAGCAGCGCCGCGAAATAGGCGGCGAAGACGGCGAGCGCGAGCAGGAGCGTCTTGCCGAGCCACGCGAGGCGCAGCCGGCCGACGACCGACGACAGGAGTCCGACGCCCCGGCCCTGCACGATCCGGGAGGCGAGGAGGAGCGGCGGGATCATCAGGATCAGCGGCAGCACCAGCGCGACGAGCAGCCACGGTCGGTCGAGGTCGAAGAACTGCATCGTCGACAGCAGCACCGAGAGTTCGACGCCCCATTCCGTGTTCAGCATCGAGCCGATCACCACGGGCACGATGAGCAGGAGCAGGACGACCAGATAGAAGGCGATGCCGAGGAGCCCCGTCAGAAGGACCGTCCACCAGCGATACCGCGGCCGCAGGCGCGCGAGACGGTGATACGCGGTCCGTTCGGCGCCCGACGGCGCGTGACCGGCGGTGACGGATGCGGGGGCGGTGGTGGCGTCCTCGATCGTGCTCATCCCTCGATCCTGCCGTCCGCGCCTGTGCGGCGCATCCGACCACGGGAGGATCCCGCTCGCGCCGCTCCGCACAATAGTCAGCATCCCCATGGCCGGAGTCACCATAATGGGGACATGACTGATGCGCGCATCCTGGTCGTCGACGACGAGCCCAACATTCGCGACCTGCTCTCGACGGGTCTCAGCTTCGCCGGGTTCCAGGTGAAGACCGTGGCCAACGGCGCCGCCACGATCTCCGCGGTGCTCGAGGAGGAGCCCGATCTGATCATCCTCGACGTCATGCTCCCCGACATGAACGGGTTCAGCGTCACCAAGCGCCTTCGCGGCGCCGGCTTCACCGCCCCCATCCTGTTCCTGACCGCCAAGGACGGCACCGAGGACAAGATCGAAGGTCTCAACGCCGGCGGCGACGACTACGTCACCAAGCCGTTCAGCCTCGACGAGATCGTCGCCCGCGCACAGGCCATCCTCCGCCGGACGATGCAGGCCGACGAGGAGTCGGTCATCCGGGCAGGCGAGCTGTCGATGGACCAGGACACGCACGACGTGCACGTGGGGAAGGTGCCGATCGAGCTCAGCCCCACCGAGTTCAAGCTCCTGCGCTACCTCATGCTGAACCCCAACCGCGTGCTGTCGAAGGCGCAGATCCTCGACCACGTGTGGGAGTACGACTTCAACGGCGACGCCGGCATCGTGGAGAGCTACATCTCGTACCTGCGGCGCAAGATCGACCCGCACACCGATGAGGCGCTGATCCAGACCAAGCGCGGCTTCGGCTACATGCTCAAGGTCGGCAAGTCGGTCTGACGACCGCACGATCCGGCCGCACCGTCCGGCACCCGCCCGCCGGCGGAGACCACGCATCAGGGAGGACCGCATGGCGCACAAGCCGGATGCGGTCACCAGCTGGTGGCGGCGCACCAGCCTGCGGGCCAAGGTCACCGGTGTCACGGTCGCCGTGCTCGCGCTCGGCCTGCTCGTCGCCGGGATGGGCACCGTGCCGATCCTGCGATCCGCGCTCGTCGGCAACATCGACGCGCAGCTGCCCGCCCTCGTCTCGGGCGACCTGTTGAACCGCTACTTCGAGAAGCCGGAGGGCGACACCGTCTACCGCCCGGGCGAGCAGCAGCCGCGCGACTTCGCCTTCGCGGTGTACGACGTCGACGGGGTGCTGCTGGCGGCCACCGGCGGCACGGCCGACGACGGTCCCGTGTTCCCGGAGACGTATTCGCTGCAGCAGGCGCAGTTCGAGGCCGAGACACGCTTCGACCTTCCCGGGGAGGACGGGTCGGTGTACCGGGCCGCCGTGGCCACCGTCCAGGGCGACGCGGGCGGACTGCTCATCCAGCTCGTCGCCATGCCGCTCTCCGAGGTCGACCGAATCATCAGTCAGTACTTCGGCATCTACATCACCATCGCGCTGATCACCATCTCGGTCGCCGCGCTCCTCACGCGCGGGCTGGTCACCCTCACGTTCCGCCGACTCGGCCAGGTCGAGGCCACGGCCATGTCGATCGCCGCGGGCGATTTCCGGCAGCGCTTGACCGATCTCGAGCCCACGACCGAGGTCGGCCGCCTCAACGGCGCGATCAACACGATGCTCGATCGCGTGGACCGCTCGCTCGCCCAGCGCGATCGGACGGTGCAGCACATGCGCCGCTTCATCGGCGATGCGAGTCATGAGCTGCGCACTCCCCTCGTGAGCGTGCGCGGGTACGCCGAGCTGTACCGCATGGGCGCGATCCAGGGCGAGGAAGACACGAAGCGCGCGATGGAGCGCATCGAGAAGGAGGCCATCCGGATGGGCGTCCTCGTCGAGGACCTCCTCGCCCTGGCGCGCCTCGACGAGGAGCGCGAACCGGCGATCGAGCCGCTCGACCTGCGGCCCATCGCCCGCGACGCCGCCCTCGACGTGCGTGCCGCAGCGCCGGGCCGCACGGTCACGGTGATCGATCGAACGCTGGAGGCCATGGCCCCCATCCCCCCGCGGGCCGTCCCGACGCCACCGTCGGAACCGGCGGCGCTTCCGCCCGCACCCCGGGGCCTCTCGCGCGGCACGCTGGCGCGACTGCGTCGACGGCCCCGGCAGACCGAGCAGGCGCCGGCGATCGACTTCACCGAGATCCCCGACATCCCGGTGCGCACGCCGCCCATCGTGCTGGGCGAGGAGAACAAGGTGCGCCAGGTGGTCACCAATCTGCTCGGGAACGCTCGCCGCTTCTCGCCGGAGGACGGACCCATCGAGATCGTCGTCGACTCGGATCGGGTCCGTGGTACGGGGAGCATCGCGATCGTCGATCACGGAGAGGGCATTCCTCCGCAGATCCGGGAGCAGATCTTCGAGCGCTTCTGGCGCGCCGACACCTCGCGCGCTCGGGAGACGGGGGGCTCGGGTCTCGGATTGGCGATCGTGGCCTCGATCGTGAAGGCGCTGCACGGGGCGGTCGTGGTCTCGGAGACGCCCGGCGGCGGTGCGACCTTCACGGTGACGCTTCCGCTCGCGCCGGCGCGCGCTACGCCGGCGCATCTCCTCGAAGACACGCAGCCGATCGATCCGCTCGACCTGTAGGAGCCCTGCACGGGCGCCGCGTTCGACCGGTTGTGCACAGCGGTCGGCCGAGCGCCGACCGTTCGCCGATTCGCCGCGCGACCGCTGTCTAGCCTCGGTACTCCCTGAACAGAGAAGGAGTTCCCATGTCGGTCTTCACCGTCGACACCGAAGCCGTCGAAGCCGCCCACGGCGCCGCCCGCGCCACCATGGAGCGACTGCGAGCCGAATCGGCCACGCTCATGGCGCAACTGCGTCAGCTGCCGTCGTCGTGGTCGGGCAGCGCGTCGACCGCGTTCCAGAGCTGCGCCGACCAGTGGCAGGGCGCGCAGCTGCACGTCGAGCAGACGCTCGACTCGATCGGCACATCGCTCGGCGCGGCCGCGACGCAGTACGCCGAGGCGGATCACTACTCGGCCAGCCTGTTCCGCTGAGCCGCGCCGGTACGACAGAACGCCCCCGGCCGGAGCCGGGGGCGTTCTGTGTGACGGCGTCGTTGCGGCTGGGCCTCAGCGACGGTGTCGGGGCGTCAGAAGTCCATGCCACCCGACGGGTCGCCGACCGGAGCCGCGGCCTTCTCGGGCTTGTCGGCGACGACGGCCTCCGTGGTGAGGAAGAGACCGGCGATCGACGCCGCGTTCTGCAGCGCGGAGCGCGTCACCTTGGCCGGGTCGATGATGCCCTGTGCGAACATGTCGCCGTACTCGCCGGTGGCGGCGTTGAGGCCCTCGCCCGCGGGGAGCTCGGAGACCTTGTTGGCCACGACGCCCGGCTCGAGACCGGCGTTCAGCGCGATCTGCTTGAGCGGAGCCTCGATCGCGACGCGCACGATGTTCGCGCCGGTCGCCTCGTCGCCGTCGAGCGACAGGGCGTCGAGCGCCTTGGTGCCCGACTGGATGAGCGCGACGCCACCACCGGGGACGATGCCCTCCTCGACGGCCGCCTTCGCGTTGCGCACGGCGTCTTCGATGCGGTGCTTGCGCTCCTTCAGCTCGACCTCGGTCGCCGCACCCGCCTTGATGACGGCCACGCCGCCGGCGAGCTTCGCCAGGCGCTCCTGCAGCTTCTCGCGGTCGTAGTCGCTGTCGGTGTTCTCGATCTCACGACGGATCTGCGTGACGCGACCCTCGATCTGGTCGGCCTCGCCGGCACCCTCGACGATCGTGGTCTCGTCCTTGGTGACGATGACCTTGCGGGCACGACCCAGCAGGTCGAGCGTGGCGTTCTCGAGCTTGAGGCCCACCTCTTCGGTGATGACCTGGCCGCCGGTGAGGATGGCGATGTCCTGCAGCTGCGCCTTGCGGCGGTCGCCGAAGCCGGGAGCCTTGACGGCGACCGACTTGAAGATGCCCTTGAGCTTGTTCAGCACGAGCGTCGCGAGAGCCTCGCCCTCGACGTCTTCGGCGATGATGACGAGCTCCTTGCCGTCCTGGATCACCTTGTCGACGATGGGCAGAAGGTCCTTGATGTTCGAGATCTTCTGGTTCGCGATGAGGATGTACGGGTCCTCGAAGACGGCCTCCTGGCGCTCCGGGTCCGTGACGAAGTAGGGGTTCAGGTAGCCCTTGTCGAAGCGCATGCCCTCGGTGAGCTCGAGCTCGGTGCCGAAGGTCTGCGACTCCTCGACGGTGACCACGCCCTCCTTGCCGACCTTGTCGATCGCCTCGGCGATGAGCTCGCCGATGGCCGGGTCGGCGGCCGAGATCGACGCGGTCGCGGCGATCTGCTCCTTGGAGTCGATCTCCTTCGCGGTGGTCAGCAGCTCCTCGGTGATCGCGGCGACGGCCTTCTCGATGCCGCGCTTGAGCGAGATCGGGTCGGCGCCGGCCGCGACGTTGCGCAGGCCTTCGCGGACGAGCGCCTGGGCCAGGACCGTGGCGGTGGTCGTTCCGTCACCGGCGACGTCGTCGGTCTTCTTCGCGACCTCCTTGACGAGCTCCGCGCCGATCTTCTCGTACGGGTCGTCCAGCTCGATCTCCTTGGCGATGGACACACCGTCGTTCGTGATCGTGGGGGCGCCCCACTTCTTCTCGAGCACGACGTTGCGACCGCGCGGGCCGAGGGTCACCTTGACCGCGTCGGCGAGGATGTTGAGACCGCGCTCGAGGCCGCGGCGGGCCTCCTCATCGAAAGCGATGATCTTTGCCATGAGTTTTGTCGTCCCTCCTGGACGTAGACGGTGGGTTTAGCACTCAGAGTGAGAGAGTGCTAACGCCATTCTGGCACTCGACACCATCGAGTGCAAGCCGCCGACGAGACCGCGGAGAGTGCGTCAGGAGGCGGGCGTCTCGGCGGGAGTCTGGGGCGCCGTCGGCGAGCGATCCAGGCCGATGACGATCGTCAGCTGCTTCGAGCCCGTGTCGTTGAGCGCCGCATAGAAGTCGCTCTGCCGCACCTCGGCACCGCCGATCACCCCGGCCAGGCCGACGGCGGCCGATTCGTCCTCCGCGTCGACGTAGTACACCGTGGTCATCGCGAAGTCCTCGCTCGCGCTGTCGCTCGCGTACACGCTGCCGGCGGCCCACCCGCTGTTGATGAGGGTGTCGCGCATCTGCACGTCGAGGCCCTCGTCGGGGGTGGCGTTGAGGATCATCACCGAGATCGAGGTGTCGACGACCCCGGTGTCCTCCGGGGTGGGCACCGAGGTGGGCGCGGACTCAGGGAACAGCGAGATGCGCCCCATGACGACCAGCGAGCCGAAGATGCCGGCGATGATCAGCACCAGCGCGGCCACGAACGACCACAGCAGCACGACCCAGCCGTTCATCCCCGGCGCCTCGGCTCGGTGGGCCCCGACCCGTCCGGAGGAACGGGGAACGTCATCGAAGCGATCGCGGGTGGGCTTTGACACCCCTCGATGCTAGCGTCACGTGGCTGTCGATCCGGTCAGCGGCGTGGAGCCGACCTGGGCGGCACCGGAGTCAGCCGACGAATCCCGGCGTGCGCGCGCTGCGTCTCGCCGCGCGCGAATCGCGCATCCGACGCAGACGCCGCACCAGCATCGGATCGTACTCCAGCGCGGTCTCCGTCTCGATGAGCCGGCCGAGCAGCTGGTAGTAGCGGGCGGCGCTCATGCCCAGCTGCGCGCGGATGACCTCCTCCTTCGCGCCGCCGTGACGCGGCCACGACGCCTCGAGGGCGAGGATCGCGCGGTCGCGCTCCGTGAGGTCTCCGAGCATGCCTCCAGGCTAGGACGCATACGCGCGAACGTCGGTGCGCCACTCCCACCAACGCCCGAGCGGGTCGGCTGCGGCGCGCACGTCGCCGTCGAGGGCGACGACGAACCCCGGCCAGGTCGCCTCGTCGATCGCGGGCCGCCAGACGTCGAGCAGACCCGGCGGATCGATCGTGACCCAGCGTGCGGACAGCTGCGAGATGCGCTCGATCAGCAGCTCGCGCCGAGCGCGCGGCAGGTGCACCAGCACGCCGGGCGTCGTCACGACGAGCGTCGCGTCCGGCGGGGCGGCCGCCGCCACGGCCGCGATCTCCTCCACCGCGTCTCCGGCGGTGAGACGGGGAGGATCGGATGCCGCCACGTCGAGCGCGGCGACGACGCGCTCCTCGCGGCCGGACTCCCCCGGCCACACCAGCGCCCGCAGCCAGTCCCGATCCCGCGGGTCGCGAGGGTCGAGGGGGGCGAGGTCGATGCCGGCCCGCCACACGACCTCCGGGGGCCGGAGCGGCGGAAGCGAGCCGTGTACGCGGCACTCGAGCATCACGGACGACGGCCCGTCGGCGGGATCGATCGCCGAGAGGACGTCGCCGTCGGCATCGAGGTACCGGTACGAGTACCTGTCGGGATACAGGCACAGTCCCGCCGACGCCCCGATCTCGAGGAGCGCCAGCGGTCCCTCGATCTCGCTCAGCACCGGGAGGAGGGCCGCCAGTCGCAGCGGTTCGTTCGTCTGCAGCTGCCGCGCCGCGCACTCGGCGACGACCGCCTCGGCGTGCGCCATCAGGAAGCGACGCCAGGCCGGGTAGCCCTCGAGACCGGCGCCGAGCAGGCGGGTCGCGGCGAACACCAGGGGCGGCTGGCGGCGGTTCTCCGGAATGCGCTCCAGCACCCGCTGCACCTCCGGATCGCCGGCGACCCCCACCGCCCACTCCGCGTAGAGGGCACTGCGTCCCGGCGCCTCCTCGCGCGCGAAGCGGGCGTAGCGCCGCTCCACCGCATCCGTCATCCGTCCATTGTGACGCGAGCGCACCCGGTGCCGTGCCATCCGGGAGAGAATGGAGGCGACTCAGGAGGACACATGTCGTACAGCGTGGACAAGACCGAAGACGAGTGGCGCCGGGAGCTCGGCGACGAGCAGTACGCGGTGCTGCGACAGGCCGCCACCGAGCGCGCCTGGACCGGAGAGCTTCTCGACGAGAACCGCTCGGGCCTCTATACATGCGGAGCGTGCGACGCCGAGCTCTTCAAGAGCGGGACCAAGTTCGACTCCGGATGCGGCTGGCCGAGCTTCTACGAGTCGATCCGGCCGGAGGCGGTCGAGCTCATCGAGGACACCAGCCTCGGCATGGTGCGCACGGAGGTGCGCTGCGCGAACTGCGGCTCGCACCTCGGGCACGTCTTCCCCGACGGCTTCGGCACCCCGACCGGCGACCGGTACTGCATGAACTCGATCGCGATGAACTTCACCCCCGACGAGCCGTGAGCGCACTCGACGCCGTCCGCGCGCGTCACTCCTGGTCGAAGGTCGACGACACCGCCCCGACCAGGGAGGAGCTGCTCACCTACGTCACCGCCGCAGGCCGGGTCGCCGACCACTCCTCGTTGCGGCCGTGGCGCTTGATCGAGCTGCGCGGCGCCGACCGCGAGGTGCTCGGGGCGGCGATCGCGAAGGCGCAGGGCGACCGGTCGCCCTCGAGCAAGCCGCTGCGCGCCCCGCTGCTCATCGCGGTCGTCGCGTCGTATCGCAAGAGCGACAAGGTGCCGCGCTGGGAGCAGGAGGCCGTCGCCTCGGGCGTGGCGCACATGCTGAGCCTGCTCCTCGACGAGGCCGGCTGGGGCGTCATCTGGCGCACCGGTCACTACACGCGCGCCAAGGCCGTCGCCAAGGCCCACGGGCTGGGCAAGGACGAGGAGCTCCTCGGCTGGCTGTACGTCGGCGGCAAGCCGGCCGGACGCCGGCCCGGCCGGCGCAAGGCCGTCGACGCCCGCAAGCTCGTGACCCGGCTGCCGAAGAAGAAGAAGACAAAGAAGTAGGCGTCAGCGCCGCCTCGGCCGCCGGGGGACGGCCACCGCGACGGATGCCACGGCCACCACCACCATCGCGACGATCTGCCAGGGCGCCGGCCCCGCGGCCGTCGGCCAGAGCAGATCGATGACGACCGAGGTGGCGAGCTGCCCCAGCACCGAGCCGAGGCCCATCAGAAGCACCCCGGTGTGCGCCACGATGACCGCTCCCAGGAGGATGTAGGCCGCTCCGAGGAAGCCTCCGAGGTAGAGCCAGGGCTCCGCAGGAGGCGCTTGGGGGATGCCACGCAGCGCGACGCTCGTCCCCGCCGCGGCCATCAGCACGAGGGTCCCCGCGACGAAGCTCATCACGGTCGCGGCGATCGGCGACGCGACCCGCTGCGCGAGCCGCCCGTTCGTCGCCGCCTGCCAGGCGATCCCCACCCCCGCGGCGAACGGGAGCAGCAGCATCCACAGCGGGGCGGACGCGAGCACGTCTCCGGAGAGCGAGATCGCGACCGCGGCGAGCGCGAGCACTCCCCCCGCCACCCGACCCGGCGTCACCGCCACGACGCCGGCAGGGCCGAAACCGATCCGGTCGAGCACGAGCCCGTGCAGGGTCTGTCCGGCGACGACGCCGACCGTGAAGAGCGACACGCCCAGCACACCGGCCGTGAGCCCCTGGGTCGACACCGTGAGGGCGCCGCAGGCGCCGCCGAGCAGCATCCAGAACGGGATGCGCCTGCTCCGGATGCCGTCGACCAGGCGTCGGACGCCGCGACGCGCCGAGGGGAGGCACGCGGTCGCGACGAGGAGGGCGACGAGGCCCACCGCGAATGACACGAGCCCGGCGACGACGCCGTCGTCGAGCGTCACGCCGAGCACGCCGTTGATGCGCGCCTGGACGGCGGTCATCACGCCGATGGCCACCGCCCCGCCGAGCCCCGCGGGAGCCGGGATTCGGGGGCGGTCGGTCACCCGTCGACCCTACCTCCCCCGCCGGGAGGACCCGAGGCCGGGCGGAAAGGTACCGGAGGAGGACGCGGCGCCCGGGCGTCGTCCGTAGCGTGGAGGCCATGATCACAGCAGAAGGCCTCACGAAGAGGTTCGGAGACAAGACGGCCGTCGACGACGTGTCGTTCACCGTTCGCCCGGGCAGTGTCACCGGGTTCCTCGGCCCCAACGGCGCCGGCAAGTCGACCACCATGCGCATGATCGTCGGGCTCGACCGCCCGAGCTCCGGCCGGGCCCTGGTCTCGGGTCGCGAGTACCGCGCGCTGCGCGCGCCGATCACCGAGGTGGGCGTGCTGCTCGACGCCAAGGCGGTGCACACGGGCCGCACCGCCCGCAACCACCTGCGGGCCATGGCCGCGACCCACGGCATCCCCGCCTCTCGCGTCGACGAGGTCATCGACCTCGCCGGCATCGGCAGCGTCGCCCGCAAGCGGGCCGGCAAGTTCTCCCTCGGCATGGGACAGCGGCTCGGCATCGCCTCGGCGCTGCTCGGCGACCCGCACACCCTCATCCTCGACGAGCCGGTCAACGGCCTCGACCCTGAGGGCGTGCGCTGGGTGCGGCAGTTCGTGCGTTATGCGGCCTCCGAGGGTCGCACGGTGCTGCTCTCGAGCCACCTCATGAGCGAGATGGCCCAGACCGCCGATCACGTCATCGTGATGGGACGCGGCAGGGTGCTGGCCGACGCCCCGCTCGCCGAACTGGTCCGGTCGTGGACCACCGACACCGTGCGCGTGCGCACGCCGCGAGCGGCCGATCTGGTGGCCGCCGTCGGTGGGCCCGACGTCGAGGTGGTGAGCTCCGCGCCCGACCTGCTCGACATCGCCGGCCTGCCCGCCTGGCGCATCGGCGACCTCGCCGCCGAGCGCGGCATCCCGCTGCACGAGCTCACACCGACCACCGGGTCGCTGGAAGACGCGTACCTCGCGCTCACCGGCGACGCCGTCGAATACCGGACGAAGGAGATCTCATGACCGTCCAGGCCCCCGTCGACACCGCGCTCCGAACGGACGCGCGCCACCGACTGACCTTCGTGGGCGCGCTGCGCGGCGAGGCGATCAAGCTCGGCACTGTCCGCGCCACCTGGTGGTCGATCGCCGTCACAGCCGTCTTCACCATCGGCATCGCCGCGATCCTCGCGCAGTCGATGCCGGGCGCGAGCGCCGATCCGGCGCAGCTCGCGGTGGCGCCCTTCCAGTTCAGCATCCTGCTGGCCGGCATCCTCGGAGCCATCTCGGTGACCGGCGAGTACTCGACCGGCATGATCCGCTCGACCCTGACCGCCGATCCGGTCCGCGGGTCGGTGCTGGCAGCCAAGGCGGTCGTGCTCGCCGCCTTCCTGTTCGTGTCGTCGCTGGCGATCTTCGGCCTGGCGGTGGCGGTCACGACGGCGATCGCCGCCGGACGGGGGCAGACCATCGACGACTCCAACCCGGTCGGCTCGCTCCTCCCGGTCGTCGTCGCATCGCTCGCCATGGCGGTGTTCGCCCTGATCGGCGTGGCCTTCGGATTCATCCTGCGCTCGGGCGCGGGGGCGATCGCCGCCACGGTCGGCCTGCTCTTCGTGCTGCCGATCGCGCTGAGCATGTTCGCGATCGCGGGCGAGTCGTGGCAGTGGGTGATCGACGCCTCGGGCTACCTGCCTGTCGCTGCGGCCCAGAGCGCGATCGTCCCGGGTTCCGGCCTCGACGAGCCGGTCGCCTATCTCACGCTCGGCGCCTGGGTCGCGGCGGGCCTGCTCGGGGCGTGGGCGGTGCTGCGCACACGCGACGCGTAGAGTCGGGCCGTGACCAGGACGCGCAGCCGCAGCGACTCGATCCGCGAGGACGAGGAGCTGCGGCTTCCGCGTCCGCCCGGCGTGCTGCGGAGGTTCTGGGCGCGGCATCCGGTCGTCGCCGACATCCTGATCACACTCACCTGCCTGGTGCTCGGCCTCGCGGCGGGCGGCAGGGTGGGCGACACCGTTCCCCCTCCGCTCGTCGGCGCGATGTCGGTCCTCGCCCCGGCCTCGATCGTCGCCGCCGCCGCGACCCTGCTGTGGCGGCGGCGCGCACCGCTCGTGGCGTTCGTCGCCGCCTTCCTGGTCGAGCTGCTGTTCCTCTTCATGCTGCAGCCGGGAAGCAGCCCGTTGCTGCTCGTCGCCTGCTACTCCCTCGCGGTCTACGGGTCATCGCGCGCCGCCTGGATCGGCTGGGGCATCGGCGTCGGAGCGCTGACGGGCGCAGCGCTGCTGCTCATGGGCGGAGGCGCGATCACGCTCCAGGCCGGAGTCGACGCCGTGCTCGGCGCCGTCGTCCTCGGTCTGATCAGCACCCTCGTGGGCGTCAACATCGGCGACCGCAAGCGCTACCTGGCCGCGCTCATCGACCGTTCCCGCCAGCTCCTGGTCGAACGCGATCAGCAGGCGCAGCTGGCCGCCGCCGCCGAGCGCGCCCGCATCGCGCGAGAGATGCACGACATCGTCTCGCACTCTCTCACGGTCATCGTCGCGCTCTCGGAGGGTGCGGTCGCGACGGCCGACCGCGACCAGGCGCGCTCGGCGTCGGCGACGGCGGCCGAGACCGCGCGCGGCGCCCTCACCGAGATGCGCGCGATGCTGGGCGTGCTCCGCGCCGACGACGCGCCCCTGCCGCTGGAGCCTCTGGAGCCGACGCCGCCGCGCGACACCGTCGCCGCGGCGCAGCGCGCGGGGTATCCGGTCACCCTCGCCGTCGCGGGGAGCGCCGAGGTGGCCCCCGCCGTCGCGCATGCCGTCGGACGCATCGTGCAAGAGGGGGTCACCAACGCGATGCGCCACGCGCCCCGCGCGACGTCGGTCACGGTCCGTCTGGCGTACACCGTCGACACCGTCACGATCGACATCGTCAACGACGGCGTCAGCGGTCGTGTCGGTCGCGAGGGCTTCGGCGTGCGCGGGCTGGCCGAGCGCGCGGCGCACGTGCACGGCAGTCTCCGCTCGGGTCCGGAGGATGACGGCCGCTGGATTTTGCACGCGGTGCTGCCGAGCAGCGGCACACCGTCGGATCAGACCGACCAGACGCTCGAGAAGGGCTCCTCATGACATCGCCGATCAGGGTGCTGCTCGTGGACGATCAGGAACTCATCCGCGTGGGGTTCCGGATGGTGCTCGAGGCCGAACCCGACATCGCGGTGGTCGGTGAGGCGTCCGACGGCCGCCAGGCCGTCGCCCGGGCGGCTGCGCTGGAGCCCGACGTGGTGCTGATGGACATCCGGATGCCGGGACTCGACGGCATCGCCGCGACCGAGACCATCGTCCGCGAGCGCCCGCTCACCCGGGTGCTCGTCCTGACGACCTTCGACCTCGACGAGTACGCGTTCGGAGCGATCCGCGCCGGGGCGAGCGGGTTCCTGCTGAAAGACGCGCAGCGGCACGAGATGATCTCCGCCCTGCGCGCGGTGCACCGGGGTGATGCCGTGCTCGCGCCCCGCGTCACCCGGATGCTGCTCGAGCATGTCGCTCCCCGGCTCGGCGCCTCATCAGCCGGTCCCGACTCCGCCGACGCCGCCCGGGTCGCCGACCTCACCGATCGCGAGCACGACGTCTTCCTCGCGATCGGACGTGGATTGACCAACGCCGAGATCGCACGCACGCTCTACGTCGGGGAGTCGACCGTGAAGACGCACGTCGGCCGGGTGCTGGCGAAGCTCGAGGCACGAGATCGCATCCACGCCGTGATCCTCGCCCATCGCCTCGGGCTCGTGCCCGACGATCCGGCCGGCGGTAGTCGCGCTCAGGCCTGAGCCGGAGTCCATTCCGAGACGCGGGTGAGCCGCTCGACCTCGTCAGCGCCGAGCTCGAGGCGGGCGCCCGCGAGCAGGTCGGGCACCTGATCGACGGCGCGGGCGCTCGCGATCGGCGCGACCACCGTGGGCTGCGACCGGAGCCACGCCAGGGCGACCGCGGCGATCGACGCGTCATGGGCGTCGCCGATCGCGGCGAGCTCGTCGATGATGCGCAGGCCGGCGTCGGTGGCGTACTTCGCGGCGCCCTGAGCGCGGGGCGACTTCTGCCCGGCGGCATCCGTCGACCGATACTTGCCGGTGAGGAAGCCGCTGGCCAGCGAGTAGTACGGGACCAGGCCGAGGTCGAACTCCTGCGCGACCGGGACGACGGTCTCCTCCACGACGTTGCGATGCACGAGGTTGTAGTGCGGCTGCACCGCGACCGGGCGCGCGAGGCCCAGGCGGTCGGCGATCGCAATCCATTCGCGGATGCGCTCGGCGGTGTAGTTCGAGACGGCGACATGACGCACGAGGCCGTCGGCCTGCAGCTGCCCGAACGCGGCGACGGTCTCGTCGAGCGGCACCGATTCGTCGTCGAAGTGCGCGTAGTACAGATCGATCGCGTCGACGCCCAGGCGGCGGAGGGAGGCCTCGGCGGCCGCGCGCACGTTCGGTGCGGAGAGGCCGCGGAAGTCGGGATGCTGACTCACCTTCGTCGCCACGACGACGCCCGAGGGCCTGCGGGATGCCAGCCACTCGCCCACGATGGTCTCGCTCTCGCCGCCCGCGTTGCCGGGAACCCACGAGCTGTACGAGTCGGCAGTGTCGATGAAGTCGCCGCCGCCGTCGACGAACGCGTCGAGAACGGCGTGCGAGGTGTCGCGGTCGGCCGTCCAGCCGAAGACGTTGCCGCCGAGGGCGAGCGGGAAGACCTGGAGATCACTGGTTCCGATGCGAGTCATGCTCGGGACAACCGCGATCGGCGCCGCGGTATTTCACGACGACGTCATGTCGACGACGGAGAGAGCCGACTACGGGACTCGAACCCGTAACCCCCGTATTACAAGTACGGTGCGCTACCAATTGCGCCAAGTCGGCGAGACACCATCAGCTTAGCGATGGCGCCGGCTCGGTCAGGAACTCGGAGTCGGGGTCGGCGTGGGAGTGGGGGTCGGAGCCGGCGCCGACTTCTGCGAGGCGTCGTTGTCGACGGTGAGGACGAACTGCGAGAACTCGGCCGGGTCGTCGAGCGCGCCCACGTAGGCCTCGCCGTTCGCGACGATCATCGGGGTCGACGACAGCACGAGGTCGTCGGAGCCGGCGAGGGGTCCGTCGATGGCTCGGGTGGTGGCATCCTTCGCCCAGGTGACGAAGTCGCCGTCGACGATGCACGACCGCACGGCCTTGGCGTTGTCTACGCCGACCGCACCGGCGACGTCGGCCAGCTGCGCGTCGGAGAGTCCGTCGCTGCCGACCTTCGGCTGGTCGTCGAGCAGGTCGTGGTTGAACGCGTAGAACTGCTCGGGCGAGTGCGTCGCCACGCAGGCCGCGGCGGCCGCGGCGCGCAGGGAGTACTTGGTGCCGTTCGAGCTGGCGGTGAGCAGAGCGACCGGGTGGTAGCTCACCGACACCGCACCCTGGTTGATCCAGCTTGCGAGCTGACGCGAATTCGCGCGCTCGAACTCGCCCGCGTCGGGCGACAGGTAGTCGACGTACACGTGGATCTCGACCCGCTCGGGTGCTGTGGGCTCCGGGCTCGGGGTCTCGGTCGCCCCCGCCTCGGTCGGCGCCGGGGTCGGAGAGGTGAGGGATTCGTCGGATGCCGTGACCGCGGTGACGTCGTTCACGACGACGCCGTCCGACTGCATGCCGGTCGGGGTGAGCTGCGGCTTGGACACCTGAGCCGACACCGCGAGCGTGATCGCCGTGCCGATCGCGCCGACGGCGACGACGGCGACCGCGCCGATGATGATCCGTCGCATGATGCGCGCTCGGGACTGCTGCGCGTGCACCTGCTGAGCCTTCTCCCGCACGGCCTCGCGCGAATTGCGAGGCGTGGGGACGTTCGGCGTTTCGTCGCTCGACATCGTTCCTCTTGAAAGTCTCGGGGGGTCCGGGTTGGCCCCGATCGGCGCTGCGCGCGACGATCGCCGCGATGCACGGCCGTCTTCGATGTTAACCAGCCTGGCTGAGAAATACCCAGGTGCCGCCGTTCGTGTCATACTGATCCCGACCCGAAGAGGGGTCATGGCGGGTTCGCTCCGCCACTTCCATCACAACGGATCGTCCGGCACGTACCTGCCGGTGAAGGAGAAAGACAATGGCATCTGTCACGTTCGACGACGCAACCCGCCTGTACCCCGGCGGAACCCGTCCCGCAGTCGACAAGCTCAACCTCGAGGTCGGAGACGGCGAGTTCCTCGTCCTGGTCGGCCCCTCGGGTTGCGGAAAGTCCACCTCGCTGCGCATGCTCGCCGGCCTCGAAGAGGTCAACTCGGGTCGCATCCTCATCGGTGACCGCGACGTCACCGACGTGCCCCCGAAGGACCGTGACATCGCGATGGTGTTCCAGAACTACGCTCTGTACCCGCACATGACCGTCGCCGAGAACATGGGCTTCGCGCTCAAGATCGCCGGCGTCGGCAAGGAGGAGCGGGCCACCCGCGTTCTCGAGGCCGCGAAGCTGCTCGACCTCGAGGACTACCTGACCCGCAAGCCGAAGGCCCTCTCGGGTGGTCAGCGTCAGCGCGTCGCGATGGGTCGCGCGATCGTCCGCCAGCCGCAGGTCTTCCTCATGGACGAGCCGCTGTCGAACCTCGACGCCAAGCTCCGCGTGCAGACCCGCACGCAGATCGCGTCGCTCCAGCGTCGCCTCGGCGTCACCACGGTCTACGTCACGCACGACCAGACCGAGGCTCTGACCATGGGCGACCGCATCGCCGTGCTGAAGGACGGCCTGCTGCAGCAGGTCGGCTCGCCGCGCGACCTGTACGAGAAGCCGAACAACGTGTTCGTCGCCGGCTTCATCGGCTCGCCCGCGATGAACCTGTTCTCGGCCGACCTCGCCGACGGCGGCGTGCGCTTCGGCAGCGAGATCGTCCCGCTCGACCGCGACACCGTGGGCCGCGCCAACGGCTCTCAGGTCACGGTCGGCGTCCGCCCGGAGGACATCGTCGTCGGGCCGGCCGACGGCAAGGGCCTCGCGGTGACGGTCGACCTGGTCGAGGAGCTCGGTGCTGACGGGTACCTCTACGGTCACACCGACATCAACGGCAAGCGCACCGACCTGGTCGCGCGCGTCGACGGCCGCAACCACCCGAACGCCGGCGAGACGGTCACCCTGGCGGCATCCGCCGGTCACGTGCACGCGTTCGACCTCGAGTCGGGCGACCGCCTCAACGACAAGCCGGTCGTCTCGGCCTCGTAATTCCACCGGACGCGGCGCGGGCGACCTTCGGGTCACCCGCGCCGCGTCTGCTTTTCGCCGCCGATCACGCCCGGGAGCGTCATGCAGGATTCACTGCGCATCACCGCGAGCAAAGTCGACCCCGCACTGCTCGCCCTCCCCTGGTCGACCTCCCTGGCGAAGTGGCCGTCCGAGCACATCGTGTCGCTGCCGAAGGGCCTCTCCCGACATCTCGTCCGGTTCGCCGACCTCTCCGGACGTGTCATCGCCGTCAAAGAGACGACGGCCGAGATGGCCCAGCGCGAGTACGACATGCTCGGCAACCTCGCCCGACTCGACGTCCCGTGCGTCGACCGGGTCGCCGTGATCGCCGGACGGACGGATGCCGCGGGCGACCCGCTGCCGGCCGCACTGGTGACCGCGCACCTGCGCTTCTCCCTGCCCTATCGCGCCCTCTTCACCCGGGTGCTGCGCCCCGACACCGCCACCCGCCTCGTCGACGCCCTGGCGCTGCTGCTCGTGCGCCTGCACAACATCGGGTTCTACTGGGGCGACGTGTCGCTGTCGAACACGCTGTTCCGCCGCGACGCGGGGGCGTTCGCCGCGTACCTCGTCGACGCGGAGACGGGCGAGCTCCACGAGGAGGGTCTCACCGACGGCCAACGCGCCTACGACCTCGATCTCGCACGCACCAACATCGCCGGCGAGATCATGGACCTGGCTGCCGGCGGACGACTGGAGCACGGCGTCGACGCCGTGGCGATCGCCGACGGCATCGTCTCGTCGTATCGCTCGCTGTGGGCCGAGCTCACCGCGCAGGAGTCGTTCTCGTCGGCGGAGACCTGGCGCATCACCGAACGGGTGGAGCGCCTCAACGCCCTCGGATTCGACATCGACGAGATGTCGATGTCGACCACGGGAGACGGCACGGTCGTCGAGATCCAGCCGAAGGTCGTCGACGCGGGTCACCACCAGCGGCGTCTGATCCGGCTCACGGGGCTCGACGTCGAGGAGAACCAGGCCCGGCGTCTGCTCAACGATCTCGACGAGTTCCGCGCGCGCTCGACCAAGCAGTGGGCCGACGAGGAGATGTACGCCCACGAGTGGCTCACCCGCGTCTTCGAGCCCGTCGTCCGGGCGATCCCCTACGAGCTACGCGCGAAGCTCGAGCCCGCCGAGGTCTTCCATCAGGTGCTCGAGCACCGCTGGTATCTGTCGCAGGCGCAGGGCCGCTCGGTCCCCCTGGCCGAGGTGCTCACCAGCTACATCAACGACGTCCTGCGTCACCGGCGCGACGAGGCCACCATCATGGGGCCGCCGACCGAGACCATGAGCCTTCCGGTGATCACCGGGTCGCTCTCGATGAGCGACGACGAGGATGCCATCGACTGGCGCGATCTGGTCTGATCGGGCGGGCTCGACGTCTCACGCGTCGCCCAGCGCGCCGCCGAGGCGCGGCCCGTCGGGTGTGAAGTCGATGCGTCGCAGATGCATGAGCCGGTGCGTGCGCTCGTCGTTCCACGAGTGGAACACGATCACGTCTCCGCCGTCGGGAGCGGTGGTCAGCGAGTTGTGCCCCGGTCCGAGGAGGATGCCGTCGCTCGCGAGCAGCGCGGCCGCCGCATCGGGTGCTCGCTCCCATGGCCCGAGCGGATGGTCGGCGACGGCCCAGGTCACGGCGTAGCCGGGCCCGGTCCAGGCGCCCGCGGAGAAGGTCATCCAGTAGCGTCCGTGCCTGCGGACGACCGACGGCCCTTCCAGGGTGTGCCAGTCCCACCGTGCGCCGTACATCCGCCGATCGCGCTCGTAGATCTGCCAGTCCGCCCAGGGCGCGAGGACCGGCACCGTCGTGCCGGCGAGACGCTGCATGCCGTCGAGTCGCGCCACGGCGAGGTGCGTGCCCGGTCGGTCGTGATCGAGCACGTCGCGGGCGAAGAACAGATAGCGCGTGCCGTCGACGTCGAGGAACGGATGCGCGTCGATGGCGAAGCGCTCGTGCGGCGTGAGCACGGAGCCGCTGTCGGCCGAACGGACCGAAGGGCTCATCGCTCGACGCGACGCGGACATGGTGCCCGTGGATGTCATGCCCCACCGAGTAGTACAGCCACCACCGATCCTCGGCGTGGGCGACCTCCGGCGCCCAGTATGCGTCGCCCAGTGCGGCATCCGGTCGTTCCAGCGCCCGACCGCGATCGTGCCATGCGATGAGATCGGTCGACGCGAGCATCGGGAACACGCGCCCGCCTGCCGGAGAAGGGTCTTCCGTGCCGATGGCGACGTACATGCCGTCGTCGGTTCGCAGGACGAACGGGTCGGCGAAGTAGTCGCGCCAGGCCGGCGTCGCCGGCGCCGAGTCCTCCGTCATCCCTTCAGCCCGGAACGGGAGACGCCCTCGATGATGAAGCGCTGCAGGAAGACGAACAGGGCCAGCACCGGGATGCTGGCGATCACAGCGCCGGCCATCAGGAGGTCGTAGCGCACCGCATTGGCCGACTGCAGGGTCGCGAGACCCGCGGGAAGAGTCTGCACGTCGGCGGTGAAGAGCACGTAGACCGGCCAGAGGAAGTCGTTCCAGTTGGTCAGGAACGCGAGGAGCGCGAGCGTGGCCAGCGCCGGGCGCGAGAGCGGCAGGATGACCCGCAGGAAGATCTCCCACCGGTTGGCGCCGTCGATGAGCGCCGCCTCCTCGAGCTCGACGGGGAGAGAGAGGAAGAACTGCCGCAGGAAGAACACGCCGAAGGCGGATGCCGCCGTGGGGACGATGATCGCGACGAGGGTGTTGAGCCAACCCAGCCCCGACACGATGAGGTAGTTCGGGATGACGAGGATCACCGGCGGGATCAGGATCGTCGCCACCACGATCGCGAACACGACGCCCCGGCCGCGGAATCGCATGCGAGCCAGTGGGTATGCGGCGAGCGCGGCCGTGACGACCACGAGCAGGGAGTGGAGTGCGGCGGCGATCATGCTGTTCGCGAACCAGCGGAGGACGGGCGTGCCCTCCGCCGTGAGGATGGATCCGTACGCCTGGGTGGTGAACGGGTTCGGGATCCAGCTCGGCGGGATCCCGGCGGCGTCGGCGCCGGTCTTGAACGACGTCGACAGCATGAACAGGATCGGGCTGAGGTAGATGAGCGCGAGGATGCCGAGCAGCACGTACTGGATCGCCCGGGCCCAGCGCTGCCGAGGCGTGCGCGGGCGCGTGGCCGTCAGCGGACGGGGCGCCGGCGTGCCGTCGGATCGACCGTCGGTCTGCGGGTCTGCGGTCGTGGTCACCGTCGGGCTCCTTCCCTGCGCGGCACGGCATCCTTCTCCCGGAAGAGCCAGAAGACGAACACGCTGATGACGAGGAGGAAGATCGTCAGCACGTAGCTCATCGCCGCGGCATCCCCCATCTGGTAGTTCCGCAGCCCGGTCTCGGCGATCTGATAGATCGCGGTCCGCGTCTCGCGTCCGGGAGCGCCCTGCGTGATGATGTATGACTGGCCGAACATGTTCGCCGAGGCTATGAGCGTGTTGATCGTGATGAAGGTGAGGATCGGGCGCAGCCCCGGGAGCGTGACGTTGCGGAACTTCTGCCAGCGGCCGGCGCCGTCGACGTCCGCCGCCTCGTACAGTTCGGGCGAGATGTCCTGCAGCGCGGCGAGGTAGATCACGGCGTTGAATCCGAGCGTCCACCACACGGTCACCCCGACCAGCGCCACCCAGGCGGCGGGGACGGCCGTCGTCCATGGAATGTCGCTCGGCAATCCGAAGATCCCGAGGGTGAAGTTCACCAGGCCGACATTGCTGTCGAGCAGGTAGCGCCACAGCAGGCCGACGACGGCGACGCCCAGAACGTAGGGCGCGAAGTAGACGGCGCGGAAGAAGTTCCGCCCCGGGAACCTCCTGTTCATCAGCAGGGCCACCAGCAGGGGAAGCACCAGCAGGAGCGGCACGCTGAAGAGGGTGAAGATGCCCGTCGCGCGCATCGATGACCAGAACACGTCGAATGTGCCCGACCCGGAATCGAACAGATCGCCGTAGTTCTCGCCCCCGACGAACGGCTGTTCGGGCAGCGTGTAGTCCCACTCGTGGAGGCTGATCCAGAGACCGAGACCGGCGGGCAGCACGACGAAGGCGCTGAACAGGGTCAGGTACGGCAGCAGGAACAGCCAAGGCGTGTAGGGCTTCGGCCTCGTCGGGGAGACGCCGCGTCGGCGTGCGTCGGCACGGGAGGGACGGCTCGTCCCTGAGCTGTCCTCGGGGGTCGTCTCGACCACAGGTGAAGCGCCCATGTCACTCTCCGAACCGCTCGAGGTTGGCCTGCAGCTGAGCCGATGCCCGTGCCGCCTCGGTGTCGAGGGCCGCTCCGGGCGCGGCGTTCCCGAGCATCGCCGTGGCCACGGCGATCTCGAGGGTGTCGGCCTGGATCGCCCCGACGCCCGGGATCGAGGGCAGGAAGCGCATGGCGTCGATCTGCTCGGCGATCGGCTCCTGCACGCTGCCCGGCATGGTCTCCTCGCGTACCGAGGCGCGTGCCGGGATCATGCCGGCGCCCGCCCATTCCGCCGAGTTCTCGCTCATCCAGGCGATGAACGTCTTCGCCGCGTCGGCGCGATCCGCATCCGTCAGGGCGTGGCGGCCCAGCACGAACTGGTGCGAGTTCGCCCACATCGCCGGCTCCCCTCCCACCGCCGGGATCGGTGCCGCCGCGAACGGGAGACCTGAGTCCTTGAGGTCGTTGATCTGCCAGATGCCGTCCCACGTGATGGAGTTCTCGCCGTTCTTGAACGCGACGTACTGCGAGTCGATGGCGACGGAGTCGGGGCTGAATCCCTCATCGACCATCGACCGCATCCACTCGAGACCTGCGACGCCCTCCGGCGACCCCCAGGTCGCCTCTCCACCGTCTTCCGAGTACGGCTCTCCGCCGCCCTGCCACAGCAGGCTGAGGTCAATCAGGTGCGCGGGCCAGAGCGACGGCATCCAGAAGGGATTCTCGTACCCGGCTGCCTGCAGCGCGTCCAGCGCCTCCCGGAACGATTCGGCGTCGGTCGGCGGTTCGGTGAGGCCCGCCGCTTCGAAGTGCTCGGTGTTGTAGAACATGGCGAGCGAGTGCACGTCGAGCGGGATGCCGTATCGCGAGCCCTCGTACTCCCCCGCCTGCCAGACCTGCTCGCTGAAGTCGTCGGCGTCGAGGTCGAGGGCGCTCGCGAGGTCGTCGAGCGGCACGATCACGTTGCGGACGACCATGGTGCCGATCTGCTCGACGTGGATGACTCCCACGTCGGGTCCCGCTCCGGCGAACGACGCCGCAGGCAGCTTCTGGTAGAGGTCGCCCCATTCCTGGGTCGTGGGGCGGATGTCGATGTCGGGATGCTCCGCCTCGAAGTCGGCGATCATCTGGCGGATGTAGGGGCCGTCGCCTCCCGTGAAGCCGTTCCAGAACTCGAGGGTGATCGGCGGCCCCTCGTATGCGCCGCTGAACTCACGCAGATCCGGGGCCTTCGCATTCGGCACGCTGCATCCCATGAGCGACGCGGCCGTCGCGCCCACCGCGAGGGCGCACACGGCGCGACGAGAACTGCGCCTGAGCATCCGGTCTTCCTCTCCATCGACGCCGACCGACTCGGTCCGTCCGCTGTACGCGTCCGATGATGGTCAGGATGAAGGAAGAGGGGCGGGCAGACGAGGGGGTTGCTTTCGCGCCGCGACCCTGGGTGCGCGAGATGGCGACCGGGGCTCAGTACCCGACGGTGAACCGCTCGCGACGGTGGTTGCCCTGCTCGATCTCGTCGACGACCGCGACGGCGAAGTCCGCGCCCGAGATGAACGACTTCCCGTCGGCGTCGCGCACCAGCACGTCGCCGCCGTCGCGGTAGACGCCGGTGCGCTCGCCCTCGGCCCACGGCCCGAACACCTCGGCCGGATGGATGAAGAACCAGTCGAGACCGGCATCCGTCTCCTCGAGCAGTGCGAGGGAGTCGATGCCGACCTGCGCCTCGTGCTTGTACTCCTCGGGGAAGTCCTGGTCGAACAGGCGCGGGCCGCCGGGCGCCACCAGGCTCCCGCCGGCGCCGCCCACCACGCCGAGTCGCGTCTCGGTTCCCGACAGCTGCTCGGCGACGTTGCGCAGGGCATCGAGCGCCCGGGTCTCCATGTCGCCGCGCGGGGAGATCGCCGACACGACCGCGTCGGCGCCGGAGAGCACCTCGGCGAGCCAGATCGGATCGAGCGCCGAGCCCTGCAGATAGGCGGCGCCGGCGACCGGGTCCTCCGGTTCGGTGCGCGACAGCGCGATCACCGCGTGCTCGCGGTTCACCGCCTCCGCCACGATGTGCCGGCCGGCGTATCCGGTCCCTCCGATGACGACGATGCGAGCCATGCGCTTCCTTCCTATGCCTTCTTCGCGTTGCGGACCGTGGCGACCTGATAGAGCGCGACAGACGTCGCGATCCCCGCATTGAGCGACTCCGCCGCCGCCGAGATGGGGATCGACACCACCTGGTCGCACGTCTCGGTGACCAGGCGCGACAGTCCCTTGCCCTCGGATCCCACGACGATGACGACCGGCCGGTCGGCCAGCTGGAGGTCGGGCAGCGACACATCGCCGTCTCCGTCGAGGCCGAGCACGAAGACGCCCTGCTTCTTGAACTCCTTGAGCTGGGTGGTCAGGTTGGTCGCCAGCGCGACCGGGAGGCGCGCGGCCGCGCCCGCGCTCGTCTTCCAGGCGGCCGAGTTCACCCCCGCCGAGCGGCGCTGCGGCAGGATGACCCCGTGTCCGCCGAAGGCGGCGGCCGAGCGGATGATCGCACCGAGATTGCGGGGGTCGGTGATGCCGTCGAGCGCGACGAACAGGGGCACCTCGCCACGGTCGATCACCTTCTCCAGCAGATCCTGCGGGTGGGCGTACTCGTAGGGCGGCACCTTGATCGCGACGCCCTGGTGCACGCCGTCGAAGCCGGCCATTCGGTCGAGCTCCTGCCGCGTGACCTCGAGCACCGGGATGCCGCGGTGCGTGGCGATCGACAGCATCTCCTTGACGCGGTCGTCCATCTCGACGCGCTGCGCGATGTAGAAGGCCGTCGCCGGGATCTTCGCCCGGAGCGCCTCGAGCACCGAGTTGCGGCCCGTGACGTTCTCGGTGTCGTCGCCGGACTTCGCCTTGGGCGCGCGATTCGGGTTGCTGCCCGATGACGGGCGCGCGCCCGGACGGCCCTTGCCGCCGGCGGCCGCATAGCGCTCGGCCGCGGCCTTGCGCTTGCCGGCGGGATGCCAGGCGCGGTCCTCGGCCTTGGGGGTCGGACCGCGCCCCTCGAGCGCCTTCCGTCCGAGACCGCCCGTGCCCTTGGTGGGGCCCTTCTTCTTGCTGTTGCTCGCGCCGGGGCGCTGCGGCTTAGCCATCGATGCTCCAATGAGTTCCGGCCGGAGAGTCCTCCAGCGTGATTCCTGCGGCGGCGATCGCGTCACGGATGCGATCGGCCGCCGCCCAGTCCTTCTCCGCCCGCGCCTCGGCGCGCTGGGCGATCATCGTCTGCACGAGGGCGTCGAGTGCGGATGCCGCGGCGTCGGACGCCGCATCGGATGCCGGGGTGAGGCCGAGGACCGAGGTCATCGCCACCACGGCCCGCAGCGCATCGAGCGCGGCATCCGTCTCCCCCGCGTCGAGCGCGGCGTTGCCCGCGCGCACCGTCTCGTGCAGCACGGCGAGCGCCTGCGGCACTCCGAGGTCGTCGTCCATCGCCGCCGCGAACGCCTCGGGGATGCTCTGCGAGACGAAGAATCCGATGCCGTCTCCGGCGACTCGCGCGGCTCGCTGCAGGAAGGTGCTGATGCGGCCGAGCGCGGCATCCGCCTCCGACCACGACGACTCGGTGAGGTCGAGACTCGACCGGTAATGCGCGGCGGCGAGCGCGTAGCGCACGACGAGCGGATCGTGCTGCGAGAGCACGTCGGCCGCGAGGGTGAAATTGCCGAGCGACTTCGACATCTTCTGCCCGTTCACCGTGACCAGGCCGTTGTGCACCCAGTACCGGGCGAAGCCATCGCCCGCGGCGGTCGACTGCGCGAGCTCGTTCTCGTGATGCGGGAAGCGCAGGTCGAGCCCTCCGCCGTGGATGTCGAACTCGGCGCCGAGGTATCGCTTCGACATCGCCGAGCACTCGATGTGCCAGCCGGGGCGGCCCGCGCCCCACGGCGACTCCCAGGTGGCGTCGGCCGGCTCGCCCGGCTTCGCCCCCTTCCAGAGCGCGAAGTCCTGGGGGGCGCGCTTGCCGCGGGGATCGGCATCCTCCGCCGCCTCCATGGCGTCGATCGACTGGTGCGTCAGCGACCCGTACGCGTTCCAGGAGCGGACGTCGAAGTAGACGTCGCCCGACCCGTCCGGTGCGGCGTAGGCGTGCCCGCGCTCGATCAGGCGGGCGATGAGCTCCTGCATCTGAGGGACCGATGCCGTCGCCCGCGGCTCGTACGTGGGCGGGAGAATGCCGACACCGGCATATGCCGCGGTGAACTCCTGCTCCATCCGGTAGGCGAGGGCCCACCAGGGCTCGGCATCCGTCGCGTTCGCGAGAACCTTGTCGTCGATGTCGGTGACGTTGCGCACGAACGTGACCCGGCCGTAGCGGTGCGCGAGCCATCGTCGCAGCAGGTCGAAACTCAGCGCCGCCCGCACATGTCCGATGTGGGGGCCGGACTGCACGGTGGGTCCGCAGACGTACATCGTGATGTTCTCGGAGTCGAGAGGCACGAAGTCGCGCAGCTCGGCGGCGCGGGTGTCGTAGAGGCGGAGAGTCACCGCTCAAGCCTACTCGGGCGTGACCGGGCGACCGCCGTGCGACGACGAGCCGTCGGGAACGACGAGCGCGATGGCCGTGACCGAGATGCCCTCGCCGCGCCCGGGAAACCCCAGCCCGTCGGTCGTGGTCGCCGTAACCGACACGGGAGCGCCGCCGAGCGCGGTCGACAGGGCGGCCTCGGCCTCGGGCCGGCGGGTGCTGAAGCGCGGCCTGCTCCCCTGGAACTGCACCGAGACGTTGCCGATCGCATAGCCGGCCTCGGCCAGCAACTCACGCGTGCGGGCGAGGAACACCTCGGCGTGAGCGCCCGCGTACTCCGGGTGCGCGGTGCCGAAGTGCTCGCCGATGTCCCCGATTCCGGCGGCGCCCAGCAGTGCGTCGACGATGGCGTGCGCGACGGCGTCGCCGTCGGAATGACCCGACAGCGGCTGCTCGCCGGGCCACCGCAGCCCGGCGAGCCAGAGGTCGCCGTCGCCGCCGAACGCGTGCACGTCGGTGCCGATGCCGACGCGCGGCACCCCGGCGCCGGGCACGGTGACGGATGCCGGCTCGGACGTGGTCGCCGGGGTGCCGGACGCCGCGAGCAGGTGCCGCGCACGCTCGAGGTCGGCGGGAGTCGTGATCTTGAACGCCCGCTCGGAGCCGGCGATGCGGCGAACCCGGTGTCCGGATGCCGCGAAGAGGGCGGCGTCGTCGGTGTACTCGATCCGCGCCGCCTCCGCAGCGGTGTACGCGCTGACCAGGAGGTCGCGCGGAAAGCCCTGGGGCGTCTGCGCGGCGGCGAGCTCGGAGCGGTCGACCATCCCGACCACGGAGTCGGCGTCGACCCTTTTGAGGGTGTCGACGACCGGCAGCGCGGGGATGACGCCGGTGTCGGCATCGACCGCGGCGATGACGGCGTCGATCTGCGCCGACGGGGTGAGCGCCCGCGCCGCGTCGTGGACGAGCACGGTCGTCACGTCGCCCCACAGCGCGGCGAGCCCCGCGGCGACCGACTCCTGTCTGGTCGCGCCACCGGTCACGACCCTGCCGAGGTCGCGGCGCTCGCCCGCGGCCGCCTCGAGCTCCGCCCGCGCATCGCCCTCGTGGCCGGCCGGAGCGACGACGATCACCTGGGCCGGGCCGGCGGCGAACACGCCGTCGAGTGCGTGACGGAGGATCGAATGCGCGTCGATGCCGACCAGCGCCTTCGGCGCTCCGGCCTCCAGTCGCGTGCCGGAACCGGCGGCGACGACGATGATCGCGGTGTGGGGAACGGGGAGCAGGGTCACCGTCTCACGCTACCGCGTGGGGGTGAGACGACGAGAGGGCGGATGCGCGCAGCATCCGCCCTCTCGTGGAACGTCTCAGGAGGCGAGGACCTCGTCGAGCAGGGAGCCCGCCTTGTCCTCGTCCGTCTTCTCGGCGAGCGCGAGCTCGGAGATGAGGATCTGACGCGCCTTGGCCAGCATCCGCTTCTCGCCCGCGGAGAGCCCGCGGTCCTGATCGCGACGCCACAGATCGCGGACGACCTCGCTGACCTTGATCACATCGCCCGAAGCGAGCTTCTCCAGGTTCGCCTTGTAGCGACGCGACCAGTTCGTGGGCTCTTCCGTGAACGGGGCGCGCAGCACCTCGAACACATGGTCGAGGCCCTCCTTGCCGATCACGTCGCGAACGCCGACCAGGTCGACATTCTCCGCCGGAACCTCGATGACGAGGTCGCCCTGCGTGACGTTGAGCTTCAGATATTTCTTCGTCTCACCTTTGATGATGCGCTCCTTGACCTCGATGATGGTCGCAGCGCCATGGTGCGGATAGACGACGGTCTCGCCAACCTCAAAAAGCATAAAAACGTGTCCTTTCGGCAACCTCAAGGATACCACAGGGGATATGCGCTAAGGTTCGCGCCTCGGCGTCCTGGGGAGGGTGCCGCCATACCCGTAGAATGAGTGCGGACACCCCGCCGGACCCCAGGAGGACCTGTGAAATCGCGCCTTGTTGCGTCTGCCGCCGTCAGCGCCCTCGTGCTTCTCGGTGCGACGGGATGCACGTTCATCACGCCGCAGTCGACGGAGATCGAGTACGCCGCGTCCGACGGTGTGAACATCTCAGACGCCGACGGCCCCATCGACGTGCGGAACGCCTTCATCGTGGCCACCGAAGACGGCTCGGTCGGCAACTTCGTCGCCGCGATCGTCAACCCCACGAATGAGAGGGCGACGCTCACGATCGGCCTCGGGGGCAGCGACTCCTTCACGATCACCGTCCCCGCCAACGACACCATGAGCCTCGGCGCGAACGAGGAGCCGCTGCGCATCGTCGACCTCGACACCATGCCCGGCGCGACGATCGAGATGCACTTCCAGTCCGGCGACTCGACCGGCGTCAAGAGCGAGGTGCCCGTGCTCGACGGGTCGCTCCCCTATTACGCCGACCTCGTGCCCGAGGTCGGTGCCCGCGGATCGGAGGAGACGACGCCGACACCGGCACCGATCCCCACCGACACCGCCGCCCCGGCGCCCGAGGACTGATCGCCCCCCGACATTCGCGGCGAGAGGCCGGCACCCCGAGGGGTGCCGGCCTCTCGCCTGTTCACGGCTCACCCTTCGAAGCGATACCCGAGGCCCCGCACGGTCACCAGCATCACGGGCTCGCTCGGGTTCTCCTCGATGCGGGAGCGGATGCGCTTGATGTGCACGTCGAGCGTCTTCGTGTCGCCGAAGTAGTCGCTCCCCCACACCCGGTCGATGAGCTGACCACGGGTGAGCACGCGACCGGAATTGCGCATCAGCACCTCGAGCAGCTCGAACTCCTTGAGCGGCATGTTGATCTGGGCACCCTCGACCGAGACGGTGTGCCGGTCGATGTCGAGCGAGACGCGGCCGCCGTCGAGCACACGCTCGTCGAGCTCGGCCTCGGCCTGCACGACCCGACGCAGAACAGCGCGCATGCGGGCGAGCAGCTCGCGCGAGGAGTACGGCTTGGTGATGTAGTCGTCGGCGCCGAGTTCGAGTCCGACCACGATGTCGACCTCGGAGTCCTTGGCCGTGAGCATGATGATCGGCACCGCCGACGTCGACCGGATCTGCCGGCACACCTCGGTGCCCGGCATCCCGGGGAGCATCAGATCGAGCAGGACGATGTCGGCGCCGCGATCGCGGAACGCGGCCAGGGCACCGGGTCCGTCCTCGGCGATCTCGACCTCGTAGCCCTCGCGGCGCAGCAGATACGCCAGCGGGTCGGCGAGGTCGGGTTCGTCTTCGACCAGAAGGATGCGGGTCATGCTGTCTCTCCCTTTCGCACGCGACCGGATGCCGCGGCCCTGGCCGCTCGGCGTTCGCGTTTCTTCCTGTTCTTCCTGTCCGCATCGATCCGCGCGGGGGCGTCGATCTGAGGCAGACGGATCGTGAAGGTCGATCCCCGCCCCGGCCGTGACCACAGGCGCACCTCGCCGCCGTGGCGCTGCGTGGCGTGCTTGACGATCGCGAGTCCGAGACCGGTGCCGCCGGTTCGACGCGAGCGCGCCTCATCAGCGCGGTAGAAGCGCTCGAAGATGCGTTCGCGATCGGCCTCGGCGATGCCGATGCCCTGATCCGTCACGGCGATCTCCACCACGCCGTCGTCGGCTTTGACCCCGACGCCGACACGGGATCCGCGCGGGGAGTAGACGATGGCGTTGGCGATGAGATTGCCGACGGCCTCGATGAGGATCTGCGCGTCGCCGCGGACGAAGACGCCGCGATCGCCGCCGCGCGCCAACTCGACTCCCGCGGAGTCGGCCTGCACGACGTGCGCCTCGATGGACGAGGCGATGACCTCGTCGATCGCCACCGGTCCGACCTCGGCGAGACCGTCTTCGGCCTGCAGTCGCGACAGGCTCATGATGCGGCCGGTGAGCTGGCCCAACCGCCCGGCCTCGGCCGAGATGCGTGCGGCGAAGATGCGCACCTGGGCCGGGTCGTCGGCCGCCGACTCGATGGCCTCGGCGAGCAGGCTCACCGCACCCACCGGCGTCTTCAACTCGTGGCTGGTGTTCGCGACGAAGTCGCGGCGCATCTGGTCGAGACGCTCCTGCTCGGTCACGTCGCGGATGATGAGCAGCACCATGCGCGCACCCAGGACGCTGGCTCGCGCGGAAACGAGTCGCGGATCGAGGCTGAGTCCGCCTCGGGTGAGGCGCATCGACTCGGTCCTGCTCCCGCCCGAGGAGCGCACCGAGCGCATCAGCTGGCGCAGCTCAGGGTTGTCGAGCGTGGAGCCGACGTCGATCCCGAACCTCTTCGCCGCACTGCTGCCGGCGAGGACCAGTCCCGACGAGTCGACCACGCACGCCGCATCGTCCATGCTCTCGAGCACCGCCCTGACGCCGTCGGGCACCGCGAGCGAGGTCTCCTGCTCGACACGGGCGCGGGCGCGATAGGCCCAGGCCACGACGAGCGATGCCCCGACCCCGATCACCACGCCGACGGCGAGGGCGATCAGGGCGAGCTGGGGCAGCGTCATGTCACCAGCGTAGAGTGCGTCCGCCGCCGCACCGGCGGGTGAACGGGCCGTGGGCGGGAGGCGGGAAGTACTATTCACGTGCTGGGCACCGTCCGTTAACCTTCGGGGCACACAATCGCATCGGACTGCGCGGGAGCGGGGTCCGCCCGTTCTCGTGCTCCGCCGAGATCTGAACGAAAGGGTGCGCCTCACATGCGCGAAGTCTTCCACCAGTCCCTCGAGGACCTTCAGGCCCGCCTGGTCGAGATCGCCGATCTCGTGACGGTCTCGATCGACAAGGCGACGCGCGCGTTCGCGACGAGCGACGTCGCGCTGGCCGAAGAGGTCATCGCCGATGACGCCAAGATCGACGAGATGGCGATCCAGCTCGACGAGCAGGCCATCGAGATCCTCGCCCGTCAGCAGCCGGTCGCACGCGATCTCCGCATCGTCGTCACGGCGCTGCGGGTGAGCGCGTCGCTCGAGCGGATGGGCGACATGTCCGAGCACATCGCGCAGCTCGCCCGCCTGCGGTTCCCCGAGCGCGCCATCCCGCGCGGCCTCAAGGGCACGTTCGTGAAGATGGGCGAGCTCGATGTCGAGATCTCCCGCACGCTCTCCGACCTGCTGCGCACCGGAGATCTGCGCTTCGCCGACATCATCCGCAATGCCGACGACGACGTCGACGAGCTGCACGCCAGCGTCTTCGAGAAGGTCCTCAGCGACAACTGGAAGGGCGAGGCCACGGCGACCGTCGACGCCACGCTGGCCAGCCGCTACCACGAGCGCTTCGCCGACCACGCGGTCGCCGTCGCGAAGAAGATGGTCTACCTCACCACCGGCGACTGGCAGGTGACCGAGGCCGAGATCGCTCTGGCCGTCGAGCACCAGCAGGAGCTCGGACACGCCTGAGTCGCCGAGACCCCTCCTTCACGCCGAGACCCCCTGCTGCAGTCGTCTGCAGCAGGGGGTCTCGGCGTTTGGGCGGGGTCTCGGCGACCTACTTCTTGCCCTGCGCGGCGACGGCCGCGGCGCCGGCTGCGGCGGCCTCGGGATCGAGGTAGCGGCCGGGGCCGGTGGGCACGTTGTCCTCGTCGAGCTCGTACACCAGCGGGATGCCGGTGGGGATGTTGAGCTCGGCGATGTCGTCGTCGCTGATGCCCTCGAGGTGCTTGACGAGCCCCCGCAGCGAGTTGCCGTGGGCCGTCACGAGGACGGTCCGGCCCGCCGCGAGGTCGGGGACGATCGCATCCTCCCAGTACGGCAGCAGCCGGTCGATCACGAGCTTGAGCGACTCGGTGCGCGGCACCTCGCCGTCGATGCCGGCGTAGCGCACGTCGTTCACCTGGCTGAACTCGCTGTCGTCGTCGAGCGGGGGCGGCGGCACGTCGAACGACCGGCGCCACAGCTGGAACTGCTCGGGTCCGAACTGCTCGAGGGTCTCGGCCTTGTCCTTGCCCTGCAGCGCGCCGTAGTGCCGCTCGTTCAGGCGCCAGGAGCGCGTCACCGGGATCCAGAGGCGATCGGCGGCGTCGAGCGCGATGTCGGCCGTCTGGATGGCGCGGCTGAGGAGCGAGGTGTGCAGCACGTCGGGGAGGATGCCGGCCTCCGCCAGCAGCTCGCCGCCGCGGCGGGCCTCCTTCCGGCCCTGCTCGTTGAGGCGGACGTCCACCCAACCGGTGAACAGATTCAGTTCGTTCCATTCGCTCCGGCCGTGGCGGAGGAGGATCAGGGTGCGCGTCGCAGTCATGCCGCCAGTTTATCGACGTCGACCTCGATGGATTGGTCGCCGGGCGAGGGCGGGCGGGAGGATGGACTCATGGCGTCATCTCCTCTGGGCCGCCCCACGCGCGGAACGACCGGCACCAACCGGCTGCGCCGCAACGACCGGTGGATCGCGGCGAGCCGCGCGTTCCGCCGTGCGGTCGATCCGCTCGTCGTCGACCTCGGGTACGGGGCGAGCGGCGTCACGGCGTTCGAGCTCGCCGCCCGTCTGCGCGCCGTGCGACCGGATGCCGAGGTGCGCGGCCTCGAGATCGACCCGGCCCGGGTGGCGACCGCCGAGGCTCAACTCGCCGACGTCCGCGCCGGTCGCACCGGGTTCCCGAGCGACCTCCGCGTCTCGTTCGGCCGCGGAGGGTTCGAGGTGCCGATCGTCGACGGCAGGCGTCCGGCCGTGATCCGCGCCATGAACGTGCTGCGGCAGTACGACGAATCCGACGTGACGGAGGCGTGGCGGACGATGTCGTCGCGTCTGACCCCCGGCGGGCTCGTCGTCGAGGGCACGTGCGACGAGATCGGGCGCGTCGCGAGCTGGGTCGACCTGACGTCCGACGGACGGCCCGCCCGCTTCACCCTGTCGCTGAGGCTCGCCGGACTCGAGCGCCCGAGCATCGTCGCCGAGCGGCTGCCCAAGGCTCTCATCCACCGCAACGTCCCCGGCGAGCGGGTGCACGCCCTGCTCGTCGACCTCGACCGGGAGTGGGACCGGGCAGCCGCGCTGTCGACCTTCGGGGCGACCCAGCGCTTCCTCGCGGCCGTCACCGCCCTCCGCGATCAGGGGTGGCCCGTCTCCGGCGGTCGCGCGCGCTGGCGGCTGGGCGAGCTGACCCTGCCGTGGTCGGCCGTCGCGCCGCGCGCGTGATCGCACCGCGTCGCGAGACGACCGCAGGACGGTCGTCGAGCGAGCGCAGCGCGACGAAACGTCCGACGCACAGCGTTTCGTCTCGTCGCTGCGCTCCTCGCTCAACGGACGGGGGAAGGTCGCTCGACGACCGGGGCGGCTACCGGCTCAGCCGGCGTGCCGCGGATCGGGCGCGCTGGGGCGCCGTGACAGGCGCGTGAGCCTCGGCACGCCGGCCGTCGCCCCGGCATCCGCAGGAACGATGACCTGCTGCGCGGCGGCGATGTCGCCGCCCTCGGCGCGGACCAGCAGATCGCCGTCGGGTGCGCGCCGAGCCAGGATCGCCAGCGCGATCGGCCCGTCTTCGTGGTGTCTGGCGACGGAGGTGAGGTGTCCGACCTCGTCGTCTCCGGCGAAGACGGGGTCGCCCGCGGCCGGCAGCACGGCATCGCTGCCGTCGAGATGCAGGGCGGCGAGCCGTCGCGGCGGGTGTCCGAGGTTGTGCACCTTGGCGACGGTCTCCTGACCGCGGTAGCACCCCTTGTTCAGATGCACGGCCGTGCGGAGCCAATCGGACTCATGCGGAAGCGACCTCTCGTCGACCTCGGCCGACCACCGGGGGCGCCACGCCGCGATGCGCAGAGCCTCGGCCGCGAGAAGACCAGCGGTGGCGGCGGGCTCGAGCGACGATTCGAGCGCGCCCGCGGCATCCGCATCGAGCAGGGCGACCCGCCATGCCAGCGACGCACCGGGGTGATCGACGACCTCGCTGTACTGGTGGCCGCCGACGGCGACGTGCTGCCACGGGTCCTCCCAGACGAGCGGGACGCGGTCGCGAGCGGATGCTGCGGCATGCACGGCTCGCGCGGCGGTGCCGCCGTCGACGAAACCGACCAGCACGATGTCGGCGCGCACCTCGACGGTCGCCTGCGTGCGGAACTTCATGCGCGTCAGCCACGCGGCGAGCGCCTCGGCATCGGCGGCATCGGCGATCAGCCACGTCGCCGTGCCGTCGTCCACGACTCCTGCCGCGTGCTCCACGCGGCCCTGCGGGTCGAGGACCAGCAGCTCGGTGCTGTCTCCGGCGCTCAGCCGGCCGACCGACTGCGAGGTGATCGAGTCGAGCCACCCGAGACGCTCGGGTCCTGAGACCTCGATCGCGGTGCGGTCCGACAGTGCGACGACGGCTTCTCCGGCGGCGAGCCGTCGCTGCTCGCGGAACGGATCGCCGAAGTGGGCGATGCCCGTCTCTCCGGTCACTGCCCCGCTGACGTTCTCGAACACGCGCGTCTCACCTCCTGCCGATCACGGCCGCGGCCGCCTCAGACCTTGGCCAGACGCGCCGAGGCGTGGGCGCGCAGCGGTGTGCCGAGTGCCGCGATGTCCCACGCCCACAGCAGATGACCGTCGACCAGTCCGTACATGCGCGAGGCGGCGCCGTATTCCTTCGTGCCCGCAGCGCGGACCACGGCATCGGATGCGATGTCCACGCGGGGCCCGTTGATCTCGCCGAGATAGAACTCGAGCATGCCGTCGGAGTGCGCGAGCGACACCTCGATCGGGAAAGCGCCGTTCTCGGCGCGCAGGGCCTCGACGTCGTGCACCGTCCGCGCGACCGTCTCGGCCTGCGGCGGAAGCAGTGCGGGACCGGCATCCGCTGCCGTGGCGGGACGGGAGAGGCGCCAGAATCCGGTCTCCGCCGTCAACGGGATCGATACCGCGTGGTCGTCCCCGGTGAACGTGGCCGTTCCCGCATAGTTGAGGAAGGGGCCGCCGTCATGGCTGAAGCTGACCCGGTGCGTGAACTCGCCCTGCAGGCGGTCGTCGCCGACCGGGTAGTCGATGACCCCCGTGCCCTCCCACACGCCGATCAGCCACGCGAGCGGCGCGAGGTCGGCGGGGAGGTCGGTGGGCAGTTCGAGCACGATGCGTCAGCGCTGACCGCGGAAGAGATTGCGCAGCACCACGGCCGAGACGAAGACGATAGCGAGGCTCGCGAGGCCCAGCAGGCCGATGTAGAAGATTTCGAGCGCCATGAGGTCCATGCCACCAGCTTACCTCGCGGCCGGACGGTCAGGACGGGAGGAGGGCGGCGAGGCCGAATCCGATGGAGATGAGTCCCATCAGCAGCAGCGCCCCCGTGACGCTGCCCGCCACGCGGAAGATGAAGCCCTGCGTGCGGCCGTACCAGAGCTGCACGGCGAACGACAGGAGCACCACTGCTCCGAAGGCGACGAGAAGCCAGGGGATGCGCCACTCCTCCGGCACGAAGACCCCGACGGCGACCGTCGCGACGAAGGCGACCGCCCACACGGCGACGACGCCGACGAAGGCGTTGCGCGGTGCGAGGGCAGGTTCGGTCATGACACCATTGTTGCGCATCGGCTGCCGGTATCATGGCGGCACGGCGTCGACTCCCCGTCGCCGGTGAGGAGTGCGCGTGGCCCTGGTGCTGGTTCTGACCAACGCTCCACTGTCGGAGCAGGTCCTCCCCGCCCTCGAACTGCTCAGTCACCGCGTGCGACCGATTCCGGCCGAGCCGGCGCAGCTGGTGAACGCACCCGACTACGACGTCGTCATGGTCGACGGCCGTCACGACCTCGCCGGAGCGAAGTCGCTGTGCCGGCTGCTGCGCGCGACCGGTCAGGACGCGCCGCTCCTTCTCGTGGTGACCGAGGGCGGCATGAGCGCCCTGTCGGGAGACTGGGGCATCGACGATGTGCTGCTCGCGACGGCCGGCCCCGCCGAGATCGACGCGCGATTGCGTCTCGCCCTCGCCCGCCGCGACGAGGTCGCCGAGCCTTCGCGCGTGCAGGCCTCTGGCGTCACCATCGACGAGCAGTCCTACTCGGCGAAGCTGCGCGGCAAGCCGCTGGACCTCACCTACAAGGAGTTCCAGCTCCTGCACTTCCTCGCCACGCATCCGTCACGGGTGTTCACCCGTGAGCAGCTGCTCAGCGAGGTGTGGGGCTACGACTACTTCGGAGGCACCCGCACCGTCGACGTGCATGTGCGGAGGCTGCGGGCGAAGCTGGGCGACCAGGAGCACATCATCGGCACCGTGCGCAACGTCGGCTACCGCTTCAACGTCTACGAGGACGAGAGCATGGTGGCGGCGCGCTAGCGACGGCTCCGTTCACACGCGCGTCACCTCGCGGTGCTTAGATGTACCCCATGATCGATCCCGCACTCACCGATGCCGGTCTCGGTGACGCCGAAGACGACGACTTCGACGCCGTCGAATCGCCCGACGCCCTGCTGCCCGACCACCGGTACCTCGACCGCGAGCTGAGCTGGCTGGCCTTCAATCAGCGTGTGCTGGAACTCGCCGAGGATCCGTCGCTGCCCGAGCTCGAGCGGGCGAACTTCCTGGCCATCTTCGCCAGCAATCTCGACGAGTTCTTCATGGTGCGCGTCGCCGGCCTCAAGCGCCGCATCATGACCGGCCTCGCGGTGCCGACCAACATCGGTCGCTCCCCCATCGACGCGCTCGCCGACATCTCGCGCGAGGCGCACGCGCTGCAGCTGCGCCACGCGGCTGCCTGGACCGACCTCGTGCGTCCCGCCCTCGCCGACGCCGGGATCGAGATCATCGACTGGAACGAGCTGACCGACGACGAGCGGTCCGCGCTGTCGGACTACTTCGGCGCACAGGTGTTCCCGGTGCTGATGCCCCTGGCGGTCGACCCCGCCCACCCGTTCCCGTACATCTCGGGGTTGTCGCTGAACCTCGCGATCCGCATCCGCAACGCCCGAACCGGCCGCCAGGAGTTCGCCCGCCTCAAGGTGCCGCCCATGCTGCCGCGGTTCGTCGAGGTCCCTGGCAACAGCGAGATCAAGCGCTTCCTGCGCCTGGAGGAGCTGATCGCCAACCACCTGGGCGACCTCTTCCCCGGCATGGAGGTGCTCGACCACCACGCGTTCCGCCTCACCCGCAACGAAGACGTCGAGATCGAAGAGGACGAGAGCGAGAACCTCATCCAGGCGCTCGAGGCCGAGCTGCTGCGACGCCGCTTCGGTCCGCCGATCCGGCTCGAGATCACCGACGACATGGACGAGGTCACCATGGACCTCCTCGTCCGCGAACTCGACATCACCGACCTCGAGGTGTACCGGCTTCCCGGACCGCTCGACCTGCGCGGACTGTTCGATCTGTCACGCCTCGACCGCCCCGACCTGCGCTACCCGCCGCACCTGCCGACCACGGCTCTCGCGTTCCAGCCCACGGGCTCGAACACCCGCGCCGACATCTTCAAGGCGATCCGCAAGTCCGACGTGCTGGTGCACCACCCCTACGAGTCGTTCACGACGAGCGTGCAGGCGTTCCTCGAGCAGGCCGCGCGCGACCCCCACGTGCTCGCCATCAAGCAGACCCTGTACCGCACGTCGGGAGACAGCCCGATCGTCCAGGCCCTGATCGACGCGGCCGAGGCGGGCAAGCAGGTGCTGGCCCTGGTCGAGGTCAAGGCGCGGTTCGACGAGGCCAACAACATCGTCTGGGCGCGCAAGCTCGAGAAGGCCGGCGTGCACGTCGTCTACGGCCTGGTGGGACTGAAGACCCACTGCAAGCTCGCGCTCGTCATCCGCGAGGAAGACGGGATGCTGCGCCACTACTCGCACGTCGGCACGGGCAACTACAACCCGAAGACGAGCCGCATCTACGAGGACTTCGGGCTCTTCACGGCCGACGCGCAGGTCGGCAAAGACCTCACCCGGCTGTTCAACGAGCTGAGCGGTTACGCGATCGAGAAGAAGTTCAAGCGGCTGCTCGTCGCCCCCCTGCACCTGCGGAAGGGCCTGGTCCGGCTCATCGACGCCGAGCGCAAGAACGCGGTGGCGGGCAAGCCGTCGCACATCCGCATCAAGGTGAACTCGATGGTCGACGAGGAGATCATCGACGCCCTGTACCGTGCGAGCGCCGCAGGGGTGAAGGTCGACGTCTGGGTGCGCGGCATCTGCAGCCTGCGCACCGATCTCGAGGGCATCAGCGAGAACATCACCGTGCGCAGCATCCTGGGCCGGTATCTGGAGCACTCGCGCATCTTCGCGTTCGAGAACGCCGGAGACCCGCAGGTGTACATCGGCAGCGCCGACATGATGCACCGCAACCTCGACCGGAGGGTCGAGGCGCTGGTGCGCGTCAGCGACCCCGCGCATCTGCAGGAGCTGCAGTCGTTCTTCGACCTCGCGATGGACGCCGGCACCACCTCGTGGCATCTCGGCGCCGACGGGGTGTGGGAGCGCCACGCCGAAGACGCCACGGGCAAGCCGCTCGTGGACCTGCAGGATAAGACCATGGGGTTGATCCAGCGGCGGCGCCGCGCGCGGGCGGTGCGATGACGGAGAAGGCCGTCTACGCCGCCGGCGCCGTGGTCTGGCGGCTCGTCGACGGAAAGCTCCGGATCCTGCTGATCCACCGCACGAAGTACCGCGATGTCACGCTGCCCAAGGGCAAGGTCGATCCGGGCGAGATGCTCGCCGAGACCGCGGTGCGCGAGGTGCTCGAAGAGACCGGCATCCGCGTCGCTCTCGGCGTTCCGGTCGGGGTGAGCCGGTACCACCTCGCGTCGCGCAAGCAGAAGGTCGTCCACTACTGGGCGGCCGAGGCGACCGACGAGGCCATCCGCGAATCGACGTTCGTGCCGAACCGCGAGATCGCGGCGATCGAGTGGGTGAGCGTGAAGAAGGCGCGCGCCAGGCTCAGCTATCCGGTCGACCTCGAGATCCTCGACTTCTTCACCCACCTCGTCGACGACGGGGTGCTGCGCACCTTCCCCGTGATCGCGCTGCGCCACGGGAAGGCCCTCCCCCGCTCCGAGTGGGACGGCGCGGATGCGGCACGTCCGCTCACCGAGCGCGGCCGGAGGCAGGCGGAGTCGATCGTGGGGCCGCTGCGCGCCTTCGGCGTGCGCAAGATCGTCACGAGCGACGCGGTGCGATGCGTCGAGACGGTGCGCCCCCTGGCTCGCTCCCTCGATCGCAAGCTCACGAAGACCGGCAGGATCAGTCAGGACGCCTGGGAGGACGACACGGCCGACCTGCGCGCCGTCGTCGGCCGCCGCGTGCGGGCCGGCAAGCCGGCGGTGCTCTGCAGCCACGGCCCCGTGCTGCCGGGACTCCTGTCGGAGATCGCTCTGGCCACCGGGACCATCCAGGGCTCGTACCTCAGCAGTGCCGCCGATCTGGTGCCCGGCGCGTTCTCGGTCGTGCACCTCTCGGCGACCAACCCCGGCTCCGGCATCATCGCCATCGAGAGCCACGTCCCCAAGGTCTGACACCGTCGCAGCGCCGCCCCAGAGAGTCGCCCGGCGTTCACCTCCCGTTCACCTGCGCGGGAGAGTCTCGTTAACCGCCGCACTTAGCGTCACTGTGTGCCCTGCACCGGGCCCTACCCCTCCAAGATCGAAGGATCCACAGTGAAGATCTCCCGAATCGCACGTATCGGCGCCATCGGCGCCGTCGCCGCTCTCGCGCTCGCCGGCTGTGCCGCGAACGAAGGCGGCACCGGCGGCTCCAGCGATGCGCCCTCCGACTCCACGCTCTCGGGCATGATCGAGGCCACCGGCGCCTCGTCGCAGGAGGCCGCTCAGCAGGCCTGGGTCGCCGCCTTCCAGACGGCCAACCCCGACGCGACCGTCAACTACACCGCGACCGGCTCCGGCACGGGCCGCGAGAACTTCCTCGCCGGCTCCTCCAACTTCATCGGCTCGGACCGCGCGTTCAACGCCGACGAGCTCGCCGCCGGCGGCTTCGGCTCCTGCGCCTCCGACGAGATCGTCGAGATCCCCGTCTACATCTCCCCCGTCGCCGTCGCCTTCAACCTCGAGGGCATCGACGAGCTGAACCTCGACGGCGCAACGATCGCGGGCATCTTCGCCGGCACGATCACCAACTGGAACGACGAGGCCATCGCCTCGCAGAACGAGGGTGTCGAGCTGCCCGATCAGGCGATCGTCCCCGTGCACCGCGCCGACCCGTCGGGCACCCAGGAGACCTTCACCAAGTACCTCAGCGCCGTCGCCCCCGACGTGTGGACCCACGAGGCCAGCGACGAGTGGCCGCTGCAGACCGGTGAGGCCGGCGACGGCACCTCGGGCGTGGTCAACGCCATCACCAACGGCGTCGGCTACATCGGCTTCGCCGACGCGTCGCAGGCCTCGGAGCTCGGCCAGGTCGCCGTGCAGGTCGAGGGCGAGTACGTGCCCTACTCGGCCGACGCCGCTGCGGCGCTGGTGGCCGCCTCGCCGCTCGAGGAGGGCCGCTCGGACCACGACCTCGCCTTCGACGTCGACCCGGCCGCCGCACCCGCCGGCTCGTACCCGATCGCCCTGGTGTCGTACCTGGTCGGCTGCGTCGAGTACGACGACGCCGAGGTCGCCTCGCTCGTCAAGGCGTACTTCGAGTACGTGGCGTCCGAGGAGGGCCAGTCCGCCGCGTCGGAAGCCGCCGGCAGCGCACCGATCTCGGCCGAGCTGCGCGAGCAGGTCACCGCCGCGATCGACGCGATCGTCACCGAATGACCCCCCTCTCAGCCCTGAGCTGAGAGCGCCCGTCGCCCCCGCGTGCGCTGGTCGACACGAGACCGGCACACGCGGGGGCACCCGCATGAAAAGCCCGCACGTCCCTTCGAGCACCGTGGAGCAGCCTCGATGACCATCACCACGACGGACCCCGAACCCGTCCGCTCGACCGCGTCGCGCCCCGGCCTCCGCCGCCGCGGAGACCGCGTCTTCTCGGGCACCGCGCTCGGCGCGGGCATCATCATCCTCGTCACCCTGGCCGCTGTGGCGATCTTCCTGATCCTCCAGGCCATCCCCGCCCTGGCGCCCGACAGCTCGGGCAACCACATCCTCGAGGGCCAGTCGTTCCTGTCCTGGGTGTGGCCGTTCGTCTTCGGCACCCTGTGGTCGAGCCTCATCGCCCTGGTCATCGCCGCGCCGATCGCCATCGGCATCGCGCTCTTCATCTCGCACTACGCCCCGCGCCGCCTCGCCGGCGTGCTCGGCTACATCATCGACCTGCTGGCCGCCGTGCCCTCGGTCGTCTTCGGCCTCTGGGGCGCCCTCACCTTCGCACCGATGCTCGTGCCGTTCTACAAGTGGCTCAACGAGAACCTCGGCTGGATCCCGCTGTTCTCGGGCACGCCCTCGGGGACGGGCAAGACCATCCTGACGGCATCCCTCGTGCTCGCGGTCATGATCCTGCCGATCATGACCGCGATCTGCCGCGAGGTCTTCCTGCAGACGCCTCGCCTCCACGAGGAGGCGGCCCTCGCCCTCGGCGCGACCCGGTGGGAGATGGTCCGCATGGCCGTGCTGCCCTTCGCCCGCAGCGGCATGGTCTCGGGCGCGATGCTCGGTCTCGGTCGGGCGCTCGGCGAGACGATGGCGGTGACTCTCGTGCTGTCGCCGCTGGGCATCGTCACCTTCAACCTCATCAATCCCGAGAACCCGACGACGATCCCGGCGATCATCGCCCTGCGGTTCCCCGAGGCGCACGACGAGGGCGTCAACACCCTCATCGCCGCCGGTCTGATCCTGTTCATCGTGACCTTCGCGGTCAACTTCGTCGCCCGCTGGATCGTCTCGCGCCGCGCCGAGTTCTCGGGAGCCAACTGACATGACCACCACCGCCCTCGCACCGAACCCGAGCCCCACACCCGCCACGGCGTCGCCGTCGACGACGGCCGGGCATCTGCCCACCTGGGCGCCCTGGGCGCTGCTCGCCGGATGCTTCGCCGTCGCCGCCGTGATCTTCACCTTCGCGAACATCGGCGGCGACCCGGCCGACTTCAACATCGCGATGACGCTCGTCGTGGGGATGCTGCTCTACATGGCCGCGATCTATCTGCTCTCGGCTGTGGCGGAGAGCAGACGGCACGCCATGGACCGCCTGATGACGGCCCTGGTGTCGTCGGCGTTCGTCGTCGCCCTGCTGCCGCTCGTCTCCCTCCTTTACACCGTCGTCGTCAACGGCCTCACCCGGTTCGACGGCGAGTTCTTCAGCTTCTCGATGCGCAACGTCGTGGGCGAAGGCGGCGGGGCGATCCACGCCATCTGGGGCACCGTGCTCATCACGCTCGGAGCGACGATCATCTCGGTGCCGATCGGCCTGATGACCTCGATCTACCTCGTCGAGTACGGCGAGGGACGCCGGCTCGCGCGGGGCATCACGTTCCTCGTCGACGTCATGACCGGAATTCCGTCGATCGTCGCGGGTCTGTTCATCTACTCGGTCTTCGCCCTCCTCCTCGGCCCCGGCACACGGATGGGCATCATGGGCTCACTCGCCCTGTCGGTGCTGATGATCCCCGTCGTCGTCCGCGGGTCGGAGGAGCTGCTGCGCATCGTCCCGAACGAGCTGCGCGAGGCGGCGTACGCCCTCGGCGTCCCGAAGTGGCTCACGATCATCAAGGTCGTCATCCCCACCGCCATCGCCGGCATCACCACGAGCATCATGCTGGCCATCTCGCGCGTCATCGGCGAGACCGCGCCCCTGCTGCTCACAGTCGGCATCGTGCCGAGCATGAACCTCAACATGTTCGCCGGGCAGATGGCGACACTCCCCGTGTTCTCCTACATGCAGGCCAAATACCCCGGCATCCCCGCCGATGCGTTCATCGAACGCGCCTGGGCGTCGGCGCTCACGCTCATCGTGATCGTCATGCTGCTCAACCTGCTGGCGCGCATCGTCGCCAAGGTGTTCGCCCCGAAGACCAGCGGTCGCTGAGCGGCCCCCGTTCCCGAGTCAACAAGAAGGATCTCTCAGATGTCCAAGAGCATCGAAGTCAACGACCTCAACGTCTACTACAGCGACTTCCTCGCGGTCGAGGGCGTGAACATCGACATCAAGCCCAACACCGTGACGGCGTTCATCGGTCCGTCCGGCTGCGGCAAGTCGACCTTCCTCCGCACCCTCAACCGCATGCACGAGGTCATCCCCGGTGCCCGCGTCGAGGGCGAGGTGCTGATCGACGGCCAGAACCTCTACGGTGCCAATGTCGATCCCGTGCTCGTGCGCCGCCGCGTCGGCATGGTGTTCCAGCGCCCCAATCCGTTCCCGACCATGTCGATCAAGGAGAACGTGCTCGCCGGCGTGAAGCTCAACAACGCCCGCATGGCGAAGAGCGACCAGGATTCCCTCGTCGAGCGCTCGCTGCGCGGCGCGAACCTGTGGAACGAGGTGAAGGACCGCCTCGACAAGCCCGGATCGGGCCTCTCGGGCGGCCAGCAGCAGCGCCTCTGCATCGCGCGTGCGATCGCCGTCTCCCCCGACGTGATCCTCATGGACGAGCCGTGCTCCGCGCTCGACCCGATCTCGACGTTCGCGATCGAGGAGCTGATCGCCGAGATCAAGCAGCAGTACACGGTGGTCATCGTCACGCACAACATGCAGCAGGCGAGCCGCGTGTCCGACAAGACGGCGTTCTTCAACATCGCCGGCACCGGCAAGCCCGGCAAGCTCATCGAGTACGACGACACCAGCACGATCTTCACGACGCCGTCGGTGCAGGCCACCGAGGACTACGTCTCCGGCCGCTTCGGCTGAGCCGCGTTCTCGGGGGTGTGCCGGATGCCGGATGCTGCGGCATCCGCACGGCGTGTCGCCGGGCTTCGAGGCCCGACACTCCGGCCTTCTTCCGGCATCCGGGCCGCGCGACTGTTCCTGCACACGTCGGCAGATCCGACGTCCCTCTCCCGGACGGGGGTCACGGTCCCCGGGCAGGACGATCCGAGCGGATGCTGGGGCGATGTCCTTCCGTCGTGCCGACGCAGCGCTGGCGAGGCACGGCCCCGTCGCCCGGACGCGCGACCTCGCCCATGCCGGGGTCACGAAGCGCGAGCTGACACGGGCGGTCGCGGCGGGCGAGGTACGGCGTATCCGGCAGGGGGTCTATGCCCTGCCGGACACCCCGGACGCGCTCGTGCACGCCGCGGAGCACGGCGGCGGCCCCGCGTGCACGACGGCCGCACGGCTGCATGGTCTCTGGGTGCTCGAGGTCCGCGACCGTGCGCCGTCCTTCCACGTGTGGCTGGGACGTCGAGGCGATGCGCACGGATGCACCCGCGCCGGCTGCGCCTCGTCGCTTCGCATCCACTGGGATGCCGGTACCGCGCTGGTCGGCCGTCTGCCGCCGGTCGAGAACGTCCTGCTGCAGGTGGCGCTGTGCGAGGGCGAGGAGGCCTTCTTCGTCGCCCTCGAGTCGGCGCTTCGCCAGAGCCTCCTGCCGGCGCCGAGGCTCAGATGGCTGGGAGCACGACTCCCCCGACCCCTTCGCTGGCTCCTCGCCTTCGCGCGCGCGGACGCCGACAGCGGCCTGGAGTCGCTCGTGCGCCTTCGGCTGCACAAGGAGGGCATCGCGGTGCGGACCCAGGTGCTCATCGACGGGGTCGGCGAGGTCGACTTCCTCCTCGACGACCGGATCATCGTCGAGGCCGACGGCCGGGCGAATCACGACGATGCCGTGGGCACGCCGGCGGCGACGTCGAAGCGGCACAAGGACCTCCGGCGCGATGCGAGGGCGGCAGCGCGCGGCTACGAGACCCTGAGATTCGACTACGCCCTCATCGTGCACGAGTGGCCGACCGTGCTGGCCGCGATCGTCGCGCGACTCGAGCGCTGATCACGCGCGACCCGGATTCCGGACGGATGCCGGCGTGTCGCCGCCAGTCGCCCGCGACACGCCGGACCGTGGCCGCGGCATCCGGAATCCCGCCGGGTTCACTCGCGCGGCGAGAGGAGGTACGCGTTCATCTCGTCGGTGAGCACCCGGTCGACGGGCAGCGCGGCCCCGTCGACGGCCGTGATCGCCACCGCCAGGCGCACGCTCGAGACCAGCCACGCGGCATCCGCCCGAGGCAGATCGGATGCCGCGATGCGGTCGTAGCCCACCGCGAAGCCGCGCTCCGCGAGGTGCTCGTAGACGCTGAGCTGCGTCGTGCCGTGCAGGATGCCGCCGTTCGGCGCCGGGGTCACGAACCGGTCGCCGAAGCGGAGGATGAGCGAGGCGGTCGGCGCCTCGAGCACGTAGCCGTCGGTGGAGAGGAAGATCGCGTCGTCCGCGTCACGACGGTGCGCCTCGCGCAGCGCCGCCATGTTCACCGCGTATGACAGCGTCTTCGCGCCCAGCAGCAGCCAGGGCGCACGTTCCGCGGCGCCGAGGTCGTACCCCCGGTCGAGGGTGACGACCCGCACTCCCTCGGCGCGCACGCGGCGGAAGTCGGATGCCGGTGCCGCCGTGACCCAGGCGGTGGGGGTGGGCCCGTGCTCGACGCCACGGCTCAGGATCAGCTTGATGACCGCCTCGCCCTCGCCGCACCGGGCCGCGGCCTGCTCGATGGCCTGCCGCCACTGCGAGAGGTTCGGGGCGGGGAGGTCGCACAGCCGCGCCGAGTGCGCGAGCCGCTCGAGGTGCGGCACCACCTCCTGCGCATGGCCGTCGACGACGCCGATCGATTCGAACACCCCGTCGCCCCGCTGCGTGCTCAGCTCGCCCACGCTCAGGGCGGGTGCGGCGGCATCCACCGCCGTGAAGGTGTCGCGGAAATCGGAGCGGACCTCGTCGGCGGCGATGGGATCGATCATGAGTGCGAAGCGGCGGTCCATGCTCCGAGCCTACGGTCCCGGGAATAGCCGGCGCTCGCCCGCGTTACAATGGACAGGCCGGGCCGCATAACCCCGGGCTCCAATATTCGCCGCTTCGAGCGGCCTTCCGCCGAGAGGCGTTCTTGCGGCCCGGTCTTCTTCTTTCCGGGCGCAGGCCGAAGCCTCGGGCCGAAACCTCAGGCCAGCGAACCCATCCGCCACAGCACCGCCGCGGCCGAGAGATCCTGCCCGTAGCTGCTGAGCCGCAGCGCCCGCGTCGTCAATTCGCTGGCCCGCGCAGGCTCCGTCGCCTCGTAGTCGTCGGCGAGGTGCGTGGCACCCGACGCCTGCACGCGACAGAAGGCCGCCGCGCGGTCGAGCGCGACCGCGAAGTCGCCGCGGAAGGCGCCGCGGAGGATCGTGTCGATGAGGGCGACCAGTTCGTCGGGGTCGGCCGGCACCGGTGCCCCGGCGATGACGGCATCCGCCGAGGGCAGTTCGACGCGGCCGCGTTCGTACAGCAGCGCGGCCGTGCGCGGATCTCCGTGGATGGCGAGCTGCAGAACGTAGAGCCGCCAGAGCGCTCCCGGCAGCGTGCGCGACGGCGCCTTCGCCCACAGTTCGGCGATCTCGTCGATGCCGTGCTCGGCGGTGAAGGCGACGAGGCGCTCGGCGCTGGCGCCGCTCTCGTCCGCCCGTACGCGGGTGAGCAGAGCGGATGCCGTGGCATGGGCGACCCGCGTCTCCTCGGCGGGATCGTGCGCGCCGACGATGTTGTCGAAGGCGCTGGTGGGCCGACGGACGGGGCGGTGATGCTGCTCGGGCATCGAACCAGGCTACCCGCGTTCGGGGGCGCTCAGGCCGTCGGGATGACGATGAACGGGTCGCTCGTCGGGGTCCCGGTGGGTGATCCTCCGGCCTGCTCCACCGTGACGGCGATGACGTCGCCGGCCTGCATGTCTCCGTCGAGCGCCGCCGTCGCACGGCCGTCGTCGACGTCGAAGACGCCCGCCGGAATGGCCGACTCCCCCCGGACGAACCAGAGCTCGTAGGTCTTGCCGTCGGCCGGAGCCGGGATGCCGTCGGTGACGAGCACCGCGGTGCCGGTCGAGGCCGACCAGTGAGCGGTGGCCGACCCGCCGTCGGGCAGTTCGACCGTGGCCTGCTCGGCATCCGATGACGCCTGGATCTCCTCCAGCGCGATCACCGACGCCGGTCGGTTCAGCTGCCCGTTGATGGCGACCGCCGCGATGCCGACACCGACGAGGAGAGCGAGGCACGCGGCGAGCGCGAACACCACGCGCGTCCAGCGACGGTTCGGCGCGGGCGCTGCGACGCCCTCCTGCGGCGTCTCAGCGATCTGCGCGAGCAGCGCGGCGCGGATGCCGGCGGGCGGAGCCGCGGGAGCCGCGGCCGCCGACAGGGCCACCGCGGTCTCGGCATCCGCCTCGGCGATCGCGCGCCATTCGGCATGACGGTCGAGTGCGTCGCGGAAGCGCCGCTCGTCGTCGGGCGACAGCGCGTCGAGCGCGGCACCGGCCGCGAGTTCCGCGAATTCCTGCTCGTTCATGCTGTCACCCCCATGGCTGCTCGAAGACGGCTGAGTCCGTCTCGCATCCGTGTCTTGATCGTCCCCAATGGCGCTCCGACGAGCGCCGAAATCTCGTTCTGACTGTAACCGCCGTAATACGCGAGGACGAGCGCCTCGCGCTGCACTTCGGGCAGACCCGTGAGCGCCTCGACGACCTTGCCGCCGTCGATCCCGAGCTCCACCTGCTCGGCGACACTGTCGTGCGCCACCCCGATGTCTCTCAGTCCTGCCCGCACGTCACGGTCCGCACTGGACTGGGATGCGCGCACCCGGTCCACGGCCCGACGATGTGCCATCGTCATCACCCAGGCTCTTCCTTGCCCTCTGTTCGGAGCGAAGCGCGAAGCGGATTGCCAGATCTCGAGAAAGACCTCCTGCAGCACCTCCTCGCTCTGGGAGCGATTGACCACCACGCGGAGGATGAGTCCGAAGACCCGTGCGGAGAGGCTGTCGTACAGCTCGGCGAAGGCGCGCTGGTCGCCGTCCGCGATGCGCACGAGGAGTTCGGCGACCGCATCGCTCGCCGTGCCGTCCTCGGGCACGTCCATTCCGTCGATGACCATCCCCTCCAGCATGCCGTATAACGGTCGATATCCCGGCAGCCGTCACCTGATCGTGAGCGAATGCGCCCCGATTCTGCGCGGGAGAAGGCCGTCCGCATCGATCGATGCGAAATTCCTCCCATCCGATGCCGCAGGGGCTCCGAACAGATGTCGACGCCACGGAGAGGCCGTGGCCGAAGTCTCTGAAGGAGCTCGAGATGTTCAGCACCAAGAAGAAGGTCACCGCAGCAGTCACCCTCACGCTGGCGAGCGCGTTCCTGCTGTCCGCCTGTTCGATGGGCAGCACTACCGCCGAGGAGTCGACCGAGCCGATGGCGCCCGAGACCTCCGAGGCCGCGCCCGAGACGATGGACCCGGCGATGAACCTCGTCGGCCCCGGCTGCGCGGCGTACGCCGAGGCGGTGCCGGACGGCGCAGGCTCGGTCGAGGGCATGTCGAAGGACCCGGTCGCCGTGGCCGCCTCGAACAACCCGCTGTTGAAGACCCTCGTCGCGGCGGTCAGCGGACAGCTCAACCCCGACGTCAACCTGGTCGACACTCTCAACGGCGACGAGTTCACCGTCTTCGCGCCCGTCGACGACGCCTTCGCGAAGATCGACCCGGCGACCATCGAGGGCCTCAAGACCGACAGCGCCACGCTGAGCTCGATCCTGACCTACCACGTGGTTCCCGGCCAGATCGCCCCCGAGGACATCGCCGGCATGCACACCACCGTGCAGGGCGCCGACCTCGAGGTGACCGGCAGCGGGGACGAGTGGATGGTCAACGACGCCAACGTCATCTGCGGTGGAGTCCAGACCGCGAACGCGACCGTGTACCTCATCGACACGGTCCTGATGCCCCCGGCGCAGTAAGCGCGGGGCACCCTGACGGGTAGGGACGCCCGTCAGCGCCTTCCCCCACCGAGGGGGAGGGGCGGGGAAGGGAGAAGGGGCCGCCGGTGATGGTGTTCATCGGCGGCCCCTTCTCGTGCCCACTAGACTGGCAGCACGGGCCTTTAGCTCAATTGGCAGAGCAGCGGACTTCAACAGAATAGGAGCGCCTCGGGGGAAACCTCGGGGATGACACCACTCAAAGTCGGGGAACCCTTCCTGGGAGACCAGATGGCAATCCCGAGCCAAGCCGGACCCCGGTCCGGAAGGTGTAGAGACTGGACGGGTGGCACCTACAGCGAGAGCCAGGGTGAAGGGACAGTCCAGACCACGAACGCCCACCGGCGGCGGCGAAAGTCGAAGTGGCACGTTAATCCGCGGGTTGTGGGTTCGATCCCCACAGGGCCCACCCCGTTCGACCGACCCGGCCAGACGCTCGTCCCGGTGTCGGAGGCTATCGATAGCATCCCTTCCACGACCGGGGCGGGGAGACAGATGAGCGGATCACGCACCCCGACCCGACGATGAAGCGCTGCTGCACCTGCGCGGAGCTCACACCGCTCACAGAATTCAACCGGAAGTCTTCTCGCGCCGACGGACGCCAAGAAGCGTGCCGAGCGTGCAACCGCAGCTCCTCACGAGCGTATTACCAGCAGAGGCGTGAGCATCGGAAGATGCGACGTACGATGCCGGAACTGCCATGCCATCGCGACATACGAGCGTATGGGAAGGAATTGGCGATCGTCGGCCATGACGAGCGACGGCACGGGGCCCACCCCTGATCCGCCGGTATCACTGCGAGGCCCGTCCGGCCACCCCCTTCTCGTCCGCGGCGGTAGGCGGGAGGGTCGTGTCGTCCCCGGGAATCCGAGGACGACACTCCCCACGAAAGGACGAACGATGACTCTCACCGGCAGCCGAGTGGCCTTCCTGGCGACGGACGGATTCGAAGACAGCGAGCTGACCAGCCCGTGGGAGGCCGTGACGGCGGAGGGCGCCAGCGCCACGATGATCGCGCCCGAGAGCGGGAAGATCACGGGGAAGAACGGGCATGAGCAGTCGGTCGACCTGACGGCCGGCGATGCATCGGCCGAGCAGTTCGATGCGCTTGTGCTTCCGGGAGGCGTCGTGAACGCCGACCACCTCCGTCTCGACCAGCCGTCGATCGACCTCGCGCGGGCCTTCTTCGAGCAGCACAAGCCCGTCGGCGTGATCTGCCACGGCGCCTGGATCCTCATCGAAGCCGGCGTCGTCGACGGTCGCACGCTGACGAGCTACCCGAGCCTGCGGACCGACCTGCTCAATGCGGGCGCGACGTGGGTCGATGAGGAGGTGGTCGTCGACGAGGGCCTCGTCTCCAGCCGCACACCCGACGACCTGCCCGCCTTCAACGCCAAGGTGGTCGAGGAGATCGGCGAAGGCAAGCACTCCGGTCAGACCGCCTGATCAGCCTCGGGCGCCCCGTGCACGATGACGCCGCACCGCCGCACGATTCGCGCAGCGCACCGAGCAGAAGCGCTGACGGCCGTTGCGCGTCACATCGGCGACGACGCGCGTGCACGGGGCCGCCTGGCAGCGGCCCAGGCGCCCCATCCCCCGCGTCACGAGGTGCAGCGACGTCCCGACGCTGATGACGGCCCGCAGCACGTACGGAAGCGAACGCACGTCGTCTCGGTAGTGCAGGTGCCATCCTTCGCCGTCGTGATTCGTGAGCTGCGGAAACGCGGCGGCGGCGGCGAGTTGTGCGTTCAGGAGCGCGGCCCGCGCGTCGGGATCGTCTTCGTCGACGATCCGCAGCCAGTCGTCGATGACGCCCCTGACCCGGGCATGATCATCGGATGCCGGCGGGAAGGTCTGCGTCATGCCGAGTTCGAGCGTGCGCCTCTCGATGCCGTCGCGGTCGTCCGGCCAGTCGTTGGCGAGCGACGCGGCGAGCAGCACCGCATACTCACCGTAAGGGTTGAGATGCATAAGAGCATTACATCACGCTGGGGTGCATGACCTTCCCGCCCACTCTGCCCGTCCCCCGCATCGCCCCTCTCCGAGCTCATGAGCACGCCTGGCTCGTCGAGTCGCGGCATCGCACCAGCGACGGAACAGTGCTGTACGTGCGCTGCGCGTCCTGCGCCGTCCGGCGCGTCGACCTGCAGGCGCATCCGCACGTTCCGCCCGCAGCGGCGAGCGCCGTCTTCGGCGACGCACACGTCTGACGCGGCCGTCATCCGGCATCGACGATCTCTCCGTTCGCCGGCACCCGGACGCGGCCGTCCGGATGGCGGAAGACCAGCGGGATGCCGCGCGCGTCTCGCTCGAGCGACTCCGACACCTGAACGTGCACATGCGGTTCGGTGCTGTTGCCGGAGTTGCCGCACTCCCCGATCGGCTCACCGGCAGCGACGTGCTGGCCCCGCCGCACGAGGATGCTGCCTGCCCGCAGATGGGCGATGAGGACGATCGCGGAACCCGCCGAGATCGCGACATGATTGCCCGCGATGGCCGCCGCTCCCCGGCGGATGCGCGAGCGCTGCGTGAGGGCATAGCTCAGGAGGGAGAACGCCGACCGGCGGGCCACGTGATCTTCTTCGCCGTCGACCGCCACGATCACCTGGCCCGAGACCGGGGCGAGCACGCGCTTACCGAATCCCGCGAAGATGTTCGCCGGCTCGGTGCCGAGCAGGCTCGCGATCGACCGCCGCGCCCGTCGGCCGTCCGCTCCGAGAGGAACGAAGTCGATCGCGTGCGACGTGCCGAAGAGCCCCGTGCCGTGACTGGGAACGCGGGATGCCGGGCTGTTCTGCACCAGCCACCGTCCGGAGAACGGGAAGCGCAGCTCGACGGCATCCGCTCCGTTCATGCGGTCAACTCGATCAGCCGGCGGACCGTTCGCAGATTGCGGGCGGTGCCGTCGACTCCGAGGGCGCGATCGAGCACCGAACGGGTGAGCTTCGAGGAGGCCACCCCGCCATCGCCGTAGTCGATCCACAGATCGTCGCCGACGAGGTCGAGTCGCTCGCCGGGCTGCAGACGCTCTCGCAGCGCGGCGACGGCGCCCGGCCGCGCCGGCCCGGCCAGGAACATGGCGTGCACGTACTTCGCCTCTCCCTCGGGGAAGGGCTGCGCCCGCTCCGATTCGACGAGCTGATCGTGCGAGCGGTGCACCACCGGGGTGTCGACACCGAACTCGTGGGCGATGGCCCTCCGCACGGTCTCGCAGGCAGCGGCGGTGTCGGGGGGCGTCGCGCAGACGATGTTCCCGCTGGCGATGTAGGTCGACACATCGGCGAGATCGGTCTCGGTCGCCAGGACCTCCCGCAGCCGGGCCATCGGCACGCTGTTGCGGCCGCTGACGTTCACGGCGCGCAGCAGCAGGACGCTGCGGCTCACGCGTCGACGCTCTCGAGCAGCTGCGCGCCGGCGTGCGCGAGCTCGGCGAGCGCCGCTTCGCTCGACTCCGCACCGACGCCGGCGACGAGGTCGGTGAAGACCCGCACCTGCACGCCGTGCGCGATGGCGTCGAGGGCAGACGCGCGCACGCAGTGATCGGTGGCGATGCCGACGACGTCGGCGCCGAGCACGCCGGCCTCGCTCAGCACGGCGCCCACGGTCGATCCCTCGTCGGTCACGCCATCGAACATCGAATAGGCCGGGCTTCCCTGCCCCTTGCGCACATGATGCGTCACGGGGTGCACGGTCAGGAGCGGGTCGTACTCGGCGCCCGCGGTTCCGGCGACGCAGTGCGGAGGCCACGTGTCGACGTAGTCCGGCGTCTCATGGAAGTGCCCGTCGTTGTCGCCCTCGGCATGGTGCCAGTCACGCGACGCGACGATGACGGCGTAGTCGTTCGCATGCGCGTCGAGGAACTCGGAGATGGCGGATGCGACGGCGTCGCCGCCCGTGACGGCGAGGGCACCGCCCTCGGTGAAGTCGTTCTGCACGTCGACGATGAGGAGGGCTCGGCTCATGCTTCGAGAGTACGCCGCGCAGACGAGGAAAGGCCCCGTGATGTTCTTCGCATCACGGGGCCCTCGGAGCCGCTTGTCAGAATCGAACTGACGACCTTTTCATTACGAGTGAAATGCTCTGCCGACTGAGCTAAAGCGGCGTGCGACGCGTGAGCGGCGCGATCACCGATATTACCCTGTCTCGTGCCCGGTCGCGAATCGAGCGGGCGCCGCGATCCGGTGCGTCACTCGCAGCGCAGGCCGTCTTCCGGCACCAGGTCGTCGATCAGATAGGCCTCGACCGCCTCATCGACGCAGGCGTTGCCCTTGTTGTATCCGGTGTGTCCTTCTCCGACGCGGGTGATGAGCACGCCCTCCTGCAGCTGAGCGGCCAGCGACTCCGACCATTCGTACGGCGTCGCGGGGTCGTTGGTCGTTCCGACGACCACGATGGGACCGGCTCCGTCGGCCGCGATCGCGCCCCGGGTGCCGGTCGGCGGGTAGGGCCACACCTCGCACGCATCCGGCCCGGTCCAATACGGCGCGAGGGTCGGTGCACCCTCGGCGATCCGCGCCTCGGTCGCCTCCGCCGCGGCCGGATCGTCTTCGAGCGGGTAGTCCATGCAGTTGTAGGCGCGGAACGCCTCTGACGAGTTGTCGACGTAGACGCCGTTCTCCCGGCCGTTGTACCCGTCGGCCAGGAGGAATGCCGTCGTGGGATCGCCCTGGAGGGCCTCGGTCAGGGCCTGCGTCAGGTAGTCCCAGCTCTCCTCGGAGTACAGCGGATAGATGATGGCCGTCAGCAGCGCATCGGCCCCCATGAGTCGCCCGTCGCCGTTCCTCAGCGGAGTCCGATCGGCGCTGGCGAGGAGCGCACCGAGATCGACCATGGCTTCGTCGACCGATCCGTTGAACGGGCAGCCGCGCGAGTCGAGACAGTGCTGCATGTAGGCGCGCAGCGCCGATTCGAAGCCCAGCGCCTGGGTCGCCCCGACCTCGAGTCCCGGGATCGACGGGTCGACGGCGCCGTCGAGCACGAGACGCCCGGTCTTCTCGGGGTACAGCTCGGCGTACGTCGCGCCGAGGAAGGTCCCGTAGGAGTACCCGAGGTAGTTGAGCTGCGTGTCGCCCAGCACCGCGCGGATCAGGTCCATGTCGCGGGCGGAGTTGACCGTCGTGATGTAAGGCAGGATGCCGCCGCTGTTCGCATCGCACGCCTCCGCGAAGGCTTCGTGGGCGTCGAGCAGCTGCGCCTCCCACTCGGCCGTCCCCCGCTTCGCGCTCGGGATGCCGTAGAGGTACTCGTCCATCTCGGCCGCGTCGTAGCAGGTGACCGCGGTCGACGCACCCACACCCCGCGGATCGAAGCCGATCACGTCGTAGTTCTGGATCACGTCGGCTCCGACGACGAAGTCGAGGCTGTTCAGGATGAAGTCGACCCCGCTCGAGCCCGGTCCGCCCGGGTTGGTGAGCAGCGAGCCGAGGGCGGTCCCCTCCGCCTGATGGCGCACCACCGAGAGCGTGATCTCGCCGTTCGCCGGGTTCTCCCAATCGAGCGGGGCGGTCACCTCGGTGCAGTCGAAGCCGGTGCCGCATCCGCTCCACTCGAGGGTCTGCGAGTAGTACGGAAGGAGGTCGGCGGCGACGCCCTCGGTATCGGGCGCCTGCGTCGACGACGGCCGCGGCGCGGCCTGCTCGGGGATCATCGCATACAGGCAGCCCGAGAGGGCGACGGATGCCGCTGCCAGGCCCGCCACGAGGGCGACGGCACGCCGGAAGCGCGAAGTCGATCGGTGTCTCACGGTTTCCTTCCGCTCGCGATCGTCACGAGCAAGCTCTCCAGGGCGAGCAGCGGGGCGACGTTGCGCTCCAGCGACTGCCGCGTCTCGGCAAGGTGGTCCAGCACGACAAGAGTACGCGCCGCCGGCCAGGCGGACGCCAGGGCGGCCAGCTCCGGGCGCAGTTCGCTGTTGATCAGGTCGTCGCCTTGGCCGAACTGCAGCATCACGACATCGCGGAAGAGCGACTGCAGGTCGGTCAGCACCCGGTCGATCCCGTCGCGCAGGCTGCGGGTGGCCCGCTTCTTCTGGTCGTCTTCGAGCGCGCTGAGCTGCGTGCGCAGCGCCGGCGGCACAGCCTGCCCCTCGGCGATGCCGACGGTGCGAAGGAGCGAGGAGCGCTCTTCGGCGTCGCGCTCCGCAGTGAGGGCCTTCGCATCTTCGGTCGCGGCCTGGATGATGCGACCGGCCACCTCGACGGCGTCTCCCACGCCGCGCACGCTGAGGACCGAGCGCAGCGTGTCGTCGCGTCGACGGCGCGCCGACTCGTCGGTGGCCAACCGCTGGGCCATTCCGATGTGGCGCTGAGCGTGACGAGCGGCCTGTTCGGCGACGGCGGCGTCGACTCCGGTTCGCAGGCTGATCAGGCGCGCGACGTCGGCGGCATCCGGTTCGCGCAGTCGCAGCGAGCGCACGCGCGAACGGATGGTGGGCAGCAGGTCGGCCTCGCTCGGCGCGCACAGGATCCACACGGTCTGGTCGGGGGGCTCCTCGAGGGCTTTGAGCAGCACGTTCGACGTGCGCTCGACCATGCGATCGGCGTCTTCGACCACGATCACCCGATATCGACCCGCCGACGGCGCGAAGTAGGAGCGTTCGACGAGCGCCCGCGCCTCGGCGATCGTGATGATGACCTTGTCGGTGCGCAGCGCGGTGACGTCGGGGTGGGTGCCCGCCAGGACCTGACGCATGGTCGCCTCGTCGTCGGGGTGGTCGGCGATCAGCGCGGCGGCGAAGGCGTGCGCGAGCGTCGAACGGCCTGAGCCCGGCGGTCCGGTGATGAGCCAGGCGTGCGAGAGCGCCTCGGGATCGGATGCCGCGGCCCGGAGCGTCTCGACCGCCGCGTCCTGCCCCCACACATCGCCCCAGGGGAACGGGGCGGCGACGGTCTGGGGCATGTCCTCACTCTAATCGGGAGCACCGACACCGGCCGCACCTGGCCAGGCAGCCGCCGCCAGGTGGCGCATATCGTCGCTCCATGACGGCGCGAGCGACCAGAGGCGCCACCTCCGGGGCGCCTGTGGCATCAGCATCCCCCACGGCCGCCCAAGGGGGCGGCGGGGCATGGGTGATCAGCGGGTGGCGAGCAGTGCCTCGACGCGGGTGCGGATACGGGCGGCGATCTCGTCGGCGGATGCTGCGGCGTCGATGACCAGGAACCGCTCGGGCTCCGCGGCGGCGAGGGTCAGATAACCGTCGCGGACGCGACCGTGGAACTCGGCCTTCTCGGCCTCCAACCGGTCGAAGGGCTTGTCGTCGGAGTCGAGGCGCTCCCGCGCGGCCCGGGGGTCGAGGTCGAGCAGAACGGTCAGGTCGGGCAGCGCCCCCTCGGCCGCCCAGAGCGACAGGTCGCGAATCTCGGTCGCGTCGAGCACACGCCCCGCGCCCTGGTACGCGACCGAGGAGTCGAGGTAGCGGTCCTGCAGCACGACCTCGCCGCGCTCGAGGGCGGGGCGGACGACGGTCGACACGTGGTGAGCGCGATCGGCCGCGTACAGCAGCGCCTCCGCCCGCGGCGCGATGTCGCCACGGTGGTGCAGCACGATGTCGCGGATCAGCTGCCCGACCTCCGAGCCGCCGGGCTCACGGGTGCGTACGACGGTGCGGCCGGACTCCGTCAGCCAGCGCGCGAGCAGGTTCGACTGCGTGGTCTTGCCCGAGCCGTCGCCGCCTTCGAGCGTGATCCACGTACCGGGACCTGCGGTCACGAGTCCGCCTTCGCCGCCGCGTTCCTCGCCCGGGTCGCCGCAGCCTTCTTGGCAGCTGCCGAACGCGCGGCGGCCGTCGCGGCATCCGTCTTCTTCGCCGCCGGCTTCTTCGCCGCCGTCTTCTTCGCCGCCGGCTTCGCGGTCGTCTTCGCGGCGGGTGCCTTCGCGGCCGACGTCTTCTTCGCTGCGGGCTTCTTGGCCGCGCTCGAGCGGGATCCGCGCTTCGGGGCCGGTCCCTTCGCCCGCTTGTCGGCGAGCATCTGCACCGCGACCTCGAAGGTGATGTCTTCGACCTTCTGCCCGCGTGGGATGGTGACGTTCGTCTCGCCGTCGGTGACGTACGCTCCGAATCGACCGTCGCGGATGCGGATCGGCTTGCCGCTCACCGGATCGGCGTCGAACTCGACGAGCGCGCTCGAGGCGCGACGGGCGCCGTACTTCGGCTGCGCATAGATCTCGAGCGCCTGCTCGAGGGTCACATCGAAGATCTGCGACTCGCTCTCGAGCGACCGCGAGTCGGTGCCCTTCTTCAGGTAGGGCCCGAAGCGTCCGTTCTGCGCGGTGATCTCGTCTCCCGATTCGGGGTCGACGCCGACCACGCGCGGCAGGCTCAGCAGCTGCAGAGCCGTGTCGAGCTCGATCGTGTCGACCGACATCGAGCGGAACAACGAGGCCGTCCGCGGCTTCGGGGCGGCCTCCTTCTTGGCGCCGCGCCTGCCCTTCGCACCGGATTCCGCCTGTGGAGCGACGATCTCGCCGGTCGCCTCGTCGACCTCGGCGTCGTCGGGAACCGGATCGTTCTCCTGCACGTACGGGCCGAAGCGACCGTCCTTGACGACGACGATCTTGCCGTTCTCCGGGTTCTCCCCCAGCACGCGATCACCGGCGACGGGGGCGTCGATGAGCTCCTGCGCCTTGGCGGCCGTCAGCTCGTCGGGTGCCAGGTCTTCGGGAACGTTGACGATGCGGGGCTTCGCGTCGGGGTCGGCCGGATCGGCGACCTCGAGGTAGGGGCCGTACTTGCCGAAGCGCAGGGTGGCCGTGTCGGTGATGCGGGTGGAGTTCAGCGCGCGGGCGTCGATCTCGCCGACATTGTCGACGACCTGACGCAGGCCGACCTGCGACTCCGATCCGAAGTAGAACGACTTCAGCCACTCCACACGGTTCCGCTCGCCGCGCGCGATCGTGTCGAGGTCGTCTTCGAGAGCCGCGGTGAAGTCGTAGTCCACGAGGTCGGCGAAGTGCTCTTCGAGCAGCCGCACCACGCTGAAGGCGAGCCAGGTGGGGACGAGGGCCTGGCCGCGCTTCACCGCGTAGCCGCGGTCGAGGATCGTCTCGGGGATCGAGGCGAAGGTCGACGGGCGGCCGATGCCCTTCTCCTCGAGCACCTTCACCAGAGATGCCTCGGTGTAGCGGGGCTTCGGCGTGGTGCGGTGGCCCTTGGCCTCGGCATCCGACACGGCGAGCTCGTCGCCCACGGCGACCGCCGGGAGCGACTGGTTCTCGACCGCGTCGGCGTCGCCGCGCTTCTCATCGCGACCCTCCTCGTACGCCTCGAGGAAGCCCTTGAAGGTGTAGACGGTTCCCGATGCGGTGAACTCGGCCAGGCGACCGTCGGCGGTGACCGCGATCGTGACGGTCGTCGTCTCGTACTTCGCGTCGGCCATCTGGCTGGCGACCGTGCGCTTCCAGATCAGGTCGTACAGGCGCTGCTCGTCGCGATCGAGTTCCGCGGAGAGCGACGCCGGGGTGCGGAAGTTGTCGCCCGACGGCCGGATCGCCTCGTGCGCCTCCTGCGCGTTCTTGCTCTTGGACTTGTAGACCCGCGGCTTCAGCGGCACGGCCGCGTCGCCGTAGAGGGCCACCGCCTGGCTCCGCGCCGCCTGCACCGCCTGGGTGCTGAGCGACGTGGAGTCGGTGCGCATATAGGTGATGTACCCCTTCTCGTACAGACGCTGCGCGACACTCATCGCCTGCTTCGCCCCCATCGAGAGCTTGCGGCCGGCCTCCTGCTGCATGGTCGAGGTCGTGAACGGCGCGTAGGGGCTGCGAGTGCCGGGCTTCGCCTCGACCTTCGTGACGGTTCCCGCACCCACGGCGTCGATCGACTGCGCGAGAGCGGTCGCCGTGGCCTCGTCGAGGACGACGACGGCCTTCTTGAGCTTCCCGGTGTCGTCGAAGTCGGTGCCCCGCGCGAGCTGCCCGCCGTCGACGCGGACGAGTCGGATCTTGAACCGGTGCGCCTCCGAGCCCGCCGAAGAGCCCGCAGCCGCCGCGGCGGCGTCGACGTCCCAGTAGTCCGCCGACACGAAGGCCATGCGCTCGCGCTCGCGATCGACGATGAGGCGCGTCGCGGCGGACTGCACGCGCCCCGCCGAGATGCCCGTCTTGACCTTGTACCAGAGCACCGGGGAGACATCCCACCCGTAGAGGCGGTCGAGGATGCGACGGGTCTCCTGGGCATCGACGAGATCGTGATCGAGCTCGCGGGTGTTGCCGACGGCCGCCTGGATCGCGTCCTTGGTGATCTCGTGGAAGACCATGCGCTTGACCGGGACCTTGGGCTTCAGCGTCTCGAGCAGGTGCCACGCGATGGCCTCGCCCTCGCGGTCTTCATCGGTGGCGAGCAGGAGTTCGTCTGCCGTCTTCAGCGCGCGCTTGAGCTCGGCCACCGTCTTGGTCTTGCGGTCGGACACGACGTAGTACGGGTCGAAGCCGTTGTCGATGTCGATCGAGTACTTGCCGTACGCCTTCTTGTCCTCCGCGGGGATGTCCTTCTTGTCGGCGAGGTCGCGGATGTGGCCGACGGAGCTGAGCACCTCGTAGCCGTCGCCGAGGTATCCCTGAATAGACCGCATCTTCGTCGGGGACTCGACGATGACGAGCTTCTTGCCTTCAGCCAAGGGGCGTCCTTTCTTCGAAGCACACCATACACACCACTGTGAGGGGTCGTTCACAGTGAGCGAGGTCGTGCCGCCGTCATCATCCCTCGGGTGGCCCGGCGCGGGCGCGGGAGACGGCAGCGAGTCCAGCGTACGCCGCCTGCACCCGCACCGTCGCCACGAAGCCTTCCAGCGTGCAGTCGAGAAGCGCGGCGCCGGCGGCCTGTGCCACCCGGGCCGCCAGTGCGCAGGGCGGTTCGACCGCGACCACGGCGCCGCTGGCGGCATCGGCCGCGGCGAGCGCGGCGGCATCGGCCGCGCCCGCCGACCGCTGAGCCGTGACCGCGGCTCCGCCGACGACGGTGAAGCCGAGCGCCAGCGCGGCGACGACGCCCACCAGCCCCGCTCCCAAAGCCGAGCCCGCCATCAGCGGCCACCGTCGAGCGCGCAGCTCGATGCCCGCACCGGCACCCGCACCAGGGCGCCGATCGACAGGTCGAGCGAGGCGGTGACGCAGACGAGGTCGCCGGAGTGCGACGACGAGACCGCGGCCCCGCGGACGGCTGCACCGACGACACGGTGCGCCGCATCCGCCCCTTCGCCGCGCCCGAGCAGGCGAGCCGCATCCGCCGCGGCGTCCTGCAGGGCGACGTGTCTCGATGCGGCGCCGAGCACACCGGCGCCGAGAAGCATCACGAGCACGACCGCGGGGAGAGCGAGGGCGAGTTCGGCGGAGACCGAGCCGCGGTCGCGGCCTCGAACGGGAGAGCCTCGAGCGACCCGCAGGGCGCGCATCATGCGACCGTCAGGGCGCGGCGGACGAGATCGGTGAGGATGCCGCGGACCTCGTCGGACCGCATGATGACGACCAGCAGTCCGGCGAAGGCGACGGCGGCCATCGTCGTGATGGCGTACTCGGCGGTCGCGGCTCCGGATTCGTCGCCGAACAGCGATGCCGCGCGGCGACGGTCGAGTCGGGGGATGGCGTTCATGGTGTTCCTTCTTTCTCTCAGGTGTTTCTGTCGGGGGTGTTTCTGCGGTCAGAGGGGCACGGGTGTGGAGGACAGCACGCTGAGCAGCAGTGGAGCGACGCCCAGGAGGAGGAAGGCGGGCAGCGTGCACACGCCGAGGGGGATCAGCAGCCGCGTGGAGAGCTTCGCGGCGCGAAGCCGTCCGTGCACCCGCGAGGCGTGCCGGTCCTGCGCGGCGGACGCACGGAGGAGTTCTCCGGCGGGCACACCGGCAGCGCGAGAGAGGTCGAGCACGGCATGAATGCGCTCGTCGTCGCCGGCTCCCGACGCCGAGCTCTCGGCCACGAGCCGCAGGGCCCTGTCGATCGACGCCCCGCCGGACAGCGCCACCGCGACCAGCTCGGCGCGCATTCCCGGTGTGCCGGGCGCAGGCTGCGCGTCGCGCAGCAGCCGGCGCGTCCACAGTCGCGCAGCGAGCACGAGGAGCAGGCCGAGCACCACGGCGACGGCGCCGAGGGGGTTCCCGACGATCACTCCGAGCGTGTCGAAACCCAGAGCGAACCCGAGCAGCAGACCGGCGAACGGCATCCACAGCAGCAGCCGCGCCGTGCCGGCCGGTTCCGCCAGAGCGACGCGCACGTCGTCTGCCGCGGACTCCGCGTCGCGCAGGGTCTCGGCGATCGTCCGGAGCACCTCCGCGAGGGGCGCACCGACGACGGTCGCGACTTCCCACGCGGCCGCGAGGTCGGCCCAGGCTCCCCCCTCGACCTCGATGGCCTCGATCAGCGGCACGCCCGATTCGATGCGCGCGACGACGGCCTCGGCGTGCCGATCTCCGCTGTCGGCGAGGTGCCGCCAGGCGACGACCGGCCTCGCACCCGCCTGCAGCAGCACGGCGAGCGTCTGCACCGAGGTCGCGGCATCCGCTGTTCTATCGGGATCGGCCGTTTCTCGTCGCGGCCAGGGGATCACCACGGGGTCACCTCCTCGACGTCGAGACGGTCGCCCGTCAGGACGAAGGTGCCCGTTCGGGAGATCCGCCGGACGCCGTCGGGCGTCCGCTCGAGGTGCAGCACCGTCGAGAACGCACTGACGGCCTGACGTGCCAGCGCCGTCGCATCCATCCCGGCGAGCGCTCCCAGCGCTTCGAGCCGAGCGGGAACGTCTCTCAGACCGCTGGCGTGCAGTGTACCGGCGCCGCCGTCGTGCCCGGTGTTGAGCGCCGTCAGCAGTTCGCGCACCTCTTCGCCCCGGCACTCGCCGACCACCAGGCGGTCGGGTCTCATGCGCAGCGACTCGCGCACGAGTCGGGCGAGGCTGATGCCGCCCGCTCCCTCGAGATTCGCCTGCCGCGCCTCGAGGGCCACATGGTGGGGGTGCCGCGGCCGCAGTTCGGCGACGTCTTCGATGGTGACGATGCGCTCGGCGGGCGACACCTCGGACAGCAGGGCGGAGAGCAGAGTGGTCTTCCCCGTGCCGGTGCCGCCGGTGATGAGGATGTTGGCGCGATCGGCGACGAGCCGATGCAGCCAGCTCTGCTGACGTGCGTCGAACGCCCCGAGCGCGCCGAGGGCGTCGAGGTCGGCGGCCCGGATCCTGGGGATGCGGATCGAGAGCGCGGTGCCGGTCGCCGACACCGGCGCCAGGACCGCGTGCACACGGATGCCGGTGTCGAGCCGCACGTCGACGCACGGTGCCTGATCGTCGAGATGGCGCCCGCCCAGGCCGACGAGCGCCACGGCGAGGTCGCGCACCTCCCGCTCGGAGGCGCTCCAGGTCGGCACGGGCTCGGCCCCGCTCCCGCGATCGACGAAGAGTCCGGCGGCCCCGTTGACGAAGACGTCGGTCACCGCGTCGTCGACGCAGTGCTCCGCGAGCGGACCGAAGGCGGGATCGAGGCGCAGGGCGGCGCCCGAGGCGAGGGCCGGGTCGGTCGGCGCCGCGGAGCGGGGCTGGATGACGAAGGAATCGGGCACGTCGCGACGCTATTGCGGAGCCGCCCCGCCGACGCCGCTTCCGGCGGGATGCGACCGGTGCCTGTGAACAAGCTCCGGCATCCACGGGCAGTGGAGGAGCACCCGATGCCGACCGCATCCGATGGCGACCGGCATCCGATCAGGCAGCGGAGAGCGCTCCCATGGAAAAGGCGGCACCTCACGGGGGGAATGAGGTGCCGCCCACGGCGGGCCACGATCGGGGGATGCGGGCGCGCCAAGGCCGGAATCAGAATTCGGCTGTCGTCGAGTGTACGCAAAGCGACCGGTCGCACAAAACCGGCCGCACTACCGACTTTCGGCGGTATGCGGTGTCGGATGCCGGAGATAGATTCGCCCTGTCACGGTGGCGCCTCCGCGTCGCGACCGTGCCCGCATGACCGTGATGCCGCAAAGGAGCGTCTGCGATGAGCAGCCAGATCGACCACCTTCTCGACGAGACCCGCAAGTTCCCTCCGTCCGAGGAGTTCGCCGCAGGATCCGTCTCGTCGCCCGAGCTCTACGAGCGAGCCGCGGCCGACCGGGAGGGGTTCTGGGCCGAGCAGTCCCGCGAGCTGCTGCACTGGCATACTCCGTTCACGAACGTGCTCGACTGGTCGAACCCTCCGTTCGCCAAGTGGTTCGACGACGGCGAGCTGAACGTCGCCTACAACTGCCTCGACCGCCACGTCGAGGCCGGGAACGGCGACCGCATCGCCCTGCACTGGGAGGGCGAGCCCGGTGATTCCCGCAGCATCAGCTATGCGGAACTCACCGACGAGGTGAAGCGGGTCGCCAACGTCCTCGCCGGCTTCGGCGTCGGACACGGCGACCGCGTGGCCATCTATCTGCCGATGATCCCCGAGGCCATCGCCTCGATGCTCGCCGTTGCGCGACTCGGCGCCATCCACTCCGTGGTGTTCGGCGGCTTCAGCGCCGACAGCCTCCGGGCCCGCATCGACGACGCCGGCGCGAAGGTCGTCATCACGGCCGACGGCGGCTACCGCAAGGGCAAGGTCTCGGCCCTCAAGCCGGCCGTCGACCAGGCGCTGGGCGACCGCGGCGAGGGAGAGCAGCAGACGGTCGAACGCGTTCTCGTCGTGCTGCGCGGCGGCAACGAGGTCGACTGGGTCGACGGTCGCGACGTCTGGTGGCACGACGCCGTGCCCGCGGCATCCGCGGACCACACCGCCGAGGCCTTCCCCGCCGAGAACCCGCTCTTCATCCTCTACACCTCCGGGACGACGGGGAAGCCGAAGGGCATCCTGCATACGTCGGGCGGTTACCTCACTCAGGCGGCGTATTCGCACAAGTACGTGTTCGACCTCAAGCCCGAGACCGACGTGTACTGGTGCACGGCCGACATCGGGTGGGTGACCGGGCACTCGTACGTGACCTACGGGCCGCTCGCCAACGGCGCGACCCAGGTGCTCTACGAGGGCACTCCCGACGCACCGCACCCCGGCCGCTGGTGGGAGATCATCGAGAAGTACGGGGTCTCGATCTTCTACACGGCGCCGACCGCCATCCGGTCGTTCATGAAGATCGGCCGCAGCATCCCGGCGAAGTTCGACCTCTCCTCTCTGCGCCTGCTGGGGTCGGTGGGCGAGCCCATCAACCCGGAGGCGTGGATGTGGTACCGCGAGGTCATCGGAGCCGGCAAGACGCCGATCGTCGACACCTGGTGGCAGACCGAGACCGGGGCGATCATGGTCTCGGCCCTCCCGGGCGTCACCGAGACGAAGCCCGGATCGGCGCAGGTCCCGCTGCCCGGCATCTCGATCGACGTGGTCGACGAGCAGGGCGTCGAGGTCGGCAACGGCAGCGGCGGACTGCTCGTCGTGACCGAGCCCTGGCCGAGCATGCTGCGCGGCATCTGGGGCGATCCGGAGCGGTTCCGCGAGACGTACTGGGAGAAGTTCGAGCAGCAGGGCTACTACTTCGCCGGTGACGGCGCCCGCCTCGACGACGACGGCGACCTCTGGCTGCTGGGCCGCGTCGACGACGTCATGAACGTCTCCGGCCACCGTCTCTCCACCGCCGAGATCGAGTCGTCGCTCGTGGCGCACGAGGCCACCGCCGAGGCAGCGGTCGTCGGAGCATCCGACGAGACCACGGGGCAGGCCGTGGTGGCCTTCGTGATCATCAAGGAGAGCTACCTCGCGGGGCACGATCCGGCCGGGCTCGCGCAGCAGCTGCGCCTCTGGGTCGGCGAGCAGATCGGCGCCATCGCGCGCCCTCGCGACGTCTACATCGTGGGCGAGCTGCCGAAGACACGCTCGGGCAAGATCATGCGGCGCCTGCTGCGCGACGTCGCCGAGGGCCGCGAGGTGGGTGACACCACCACGCTGGCCGACACCGCGGTGATGAGCATCATCTCGGCGCAGGTGAAGTAGCCGGCGCTGATGCGGATGCCGAGACCCCCGCTCCGCGTCGAGACCCCCCGCTGCGGACGTCAGTAGCGGGGGGTCTCGGCGCTAAGCGGGGGTCTCGGCGGAACGCGGCGCGGCGTCGCGCGGAGCTCAGGCGAGGATGAAGGTGACCTCGACCTCGACCGGGCTGTCGAGCGGCAGGACCGGAACGCCCACCGCGGCGCGCGCGTGGCGTCCGGCATCCCCGAAGATGTCACCCAGCACTTCACTGGCGCCGTTGATGACGCCGGGCTGGCCCGTGAACTCCGGAACGGATGCGACGAAGCCACCCACCCGCAGCACCCCGGCGAGCCGGTCGACGCCGCCGGCGGCATCCGCGGCCGCCGCGAGCGCGTTCAGGGCGCAGGTGCGCGCATAGCGGGTGGCGTCATCCGCGGCGACCTCGGCACCGAGCTTGCCGGTCGCCGGCAGGGCGCCCGCGGTGAACGGGAGCTGTCCCGAGGTGTAGACGAGGCCACCGTGGACGACGGCCGGCACATAGGCGGCGACCGGAGCGGCGACGGCGGGAAGCTCGATGCCGAGCTCGGCGAGTCTGGTCGAGACGCTCATGCCGCCCCTCCGTCGAACTGGCGAGCGGCCTGCTCCGCGGCCGCGAGTCCCGCGTTGGCCGACGAGTCTGCCGTGACCGGGCGCTTCAGATAGGCGACGAGGCCGCCCTCGGGCCCGGTGACGACCTGGACGAGCTCCCACCCCTGCTTGCCCCAGTTGTTGAGGATGGCGGCGGTGTTGTGGATGAGCAGCGGCGTGGTGAGGTATTCCCACGTGGTCATGGCACTCCTGTCGATTCGGCGTCGCGCCCGCCGATTCGAGTCGATGACCGCGGCGGCGATGTGCGGGCTCGTCAAAGGCGGTATTCAGGGAACTCCCCTACGATCAAGCGTATGCCCAAAAAGAATCGCACCGTGAGAGGCGTGCTCGGCGGTCTCGTCGGGCTCGTCGGTCTGAGCGCTGTCGCCGGTCTTCTCGTGACCGCCAGCGTCACTCCCGTCCTCGCGATGACCGGTGTCGCCGGCGCGCAGGCGCTCACCCTGTTCGACCAGCTGCCGGAGAACCTCAACCCCGGCACGCCCATGGAGCAGTCGACGATCTATGCGACCACGCCCGACGGCACCCCGGTCGAACTCGCCTCGTTCTTCGAGCAGAACCGCGTGCCGGTGACCTTCGAGCAGGTCTCCCCCGTCCTCTACGATGCGATCCTCTCCAGTGAGGACAAGAACTTCTTCAGCCACGGCGGCGTGAACGTGGGCGCCACGGTGAAGGCACTGGTCGACAACGTGCGCGGCACCTCCAGCCGCGGCGCGTCGACGATCAGCCAGCAGTTCGTCAAGAACGTGCTGATCCAGCAGTGCGAGCAGGAGGTCGACACGACCTCCGAGACCTACTCCGAAGAGCTGCAGCAGTGCTGGCAGGATGCCACGAACGCGGTCGGGACGAAGGGCATCGAGCGCAAGCTGCAGGAGATGCGCTATGCGATCCAGATCGAGAAGGACTTCTCGAAGAACGACATCCTGCTGGGCTATCTGAACATCGCGAACTTCGGCGGAACGGTCTACGGCATCGAGGCCGCGGCCAACTACTACTTCTCCACGACCGCGCTGAACCTGACGGTGGCGCAGGCGGCGACGCTCGCGGGCATCGTGCAGAACCCGAACACGTTCCGCATCGACAAGCCGCAGGGCACGATCACGAACGCCGACGGCGTGGCGCTGAACTCCGTCGACGACGGCTACTCGCTCACGAAGGACCGTCGGCACTACGTGCTGACCCGCATGCTCGACGACGGAAAGATCACGCAGGCGCAGTTCGACGAGGCCGACGCCTCCGTCATCGAACCGCTGATCAATCCGCCGACGCAGGGGTGCGCTGCGGCGGGAACCAACGCGTACTTCTGCCAGTACGTGAAGTCGATCGTCGAGAACGACGAGGCCTTCGGCGCCACGCTGCAGGACCGCCGCGACCTTCTCCGCCGCGGCGGACTGAAGATCTTCACCACCTTGGACTACCGCATCCAGGAGCCTGCCGCGCAGAAGATGGCCGAGATCGTCCCGGCGGTCTACGGATCGTATTTCGGCGCCGCCGGCACCTCGATCGAGGTCGGCACGGGGCGCATCCTCTCGCTGACGCAGAACACGCTCTTCAGCGAGACGATCACCGACGATCCGGCCTACACGTCGCTCGTGTTCGCGGGCGACAAGAAGAACGGTGACTCGGTCGGGTTCCCGGTCGGATCGACGTACAAGCTGTTCACCCTGATCGACTGGCTCGAGAAGGGGCACTCGGTGAACGAGCGCGTCAACGGTGCGCTCTCCACCAACATGAAGTTCACCGCGGCGGCGTGCGGTGGCGGCACCATGACCGCCAACACCAAGGAGATCGGCAACTTCAACAACCAGGGCGGCTACACCGGCACGGTGATGAACTTCACCGCGCAGTCTCTGAACAGCGGGTTCTTCGCCATGGCGTCGAAGCTCGATCTCTGCGACATCAACAAGGTCGCCGACCGCATGGGTGTCACGCTCGCCACCGGCGAGAAGACCTACGAGGACAACGTTCCCTTCAACGTCCTCGGGTCGAAGAACATCTCCCCCCTCGCGATGGCCAACGCCTACGCGACCGTCGCGAGCGGCGGCACGTACTGCACGCCGAAGGCGATCGACCGCGTGATCGGCCCGGACGGCAAGGACCGCGAGCTCCCCAAGTCCTCGTGCACCGCGGGCGTCATCAGCCCCGAGGTCGCCGCGACCGCCGCCTACGCGCTCCAGGGCGTGATGCGCAGCGGTGGCACCGGAGCGGTGGCCAACCCGAACGACGGCACCCCACTGATCGGCAAGACCGGAACGCACAACACGTACGGCACGATGATGATCGAGTCGAGCACGAAGGTCGCGACCGCGGTCTGGGTCGGCCGTTCGCAGGGCCAGGAGAACATCTATCGGCAGCGGTACAACGGTCGCGCGCTCAACGAGCTGCGCTATCCGCTGGCGGAGACGGCCCAGGCCGCGGCGAACGCCGCGTACGGCGGCGACGCCTTCCCCGAACCCGACAAGAACCTCACGAAGGTCGTGATGACCGACATCCCCGACGTCGTGGGAATGACGCCCGACGACGCCAGGGCGGCCATCGAGAGCGCCGGCTTCACGTTCTCTCTCGGCGGTGCACTCGACAGCTCGATCCCCGCGGGACTCGTCGCCGCGCAGGACCCCGTCGGACAGGCCCTCGCCGGCTCGACCATCACCGTCGCGACGAGCAACGGGCTGGGCACGACCGTTCCCGCCGGGCTCGTCGGCATGTCACGAGCGCAGGCCGCAGCAGCGCTGACGTCCGCCGGGTTCACGAAGTACACGATCGACAATTCGTGCAACCCGCCGACGGCGACCGTCACATCATCCAGCCCTGCGCCGGGGACCGCGGCCAGCAAGGCCACCGCGGTCACCGTGACATGCGGATGAGGCCGCGCCCATCCGTCCACCCGGCCCTCACCGCGCTCGGCGCGGTGGGGGCCGCGGGTGTCGCCACCGCGGTGTGGGGCATCGGCATCGAGCGCTATCTCTTCACGGTGCGCGAGGCGACGGCATCCGCTCTGCCCCCGGGCTCGGCGCCGCTCAGGGTCCTGCACATCTCTGATGTGCACATGGCGCCCTGGCAGCACCGCAAGCAGGACTGGCTGGCGTCGCTGGCCGGGCTGAACCCCGACCTCATCGTCAACACGGGCGACAACCTCGGTCACCGCGACGGGCTCGAGGGCATCCGACGCGCGTTCGATGCGTTCGAGGGCATCCCGGGCGTCTTCGTGCACGGCTCGAACGACGTGACCGGCCCCTCTCCGCGCAACCCGCTGCGCTACTTCCTCGGACCGTCGAAGAAGAACCGCGAGCCCGAGCTGCTCGACACCGCAGCCATGGACCGGTACTTCACCGAGGAGCTCGGCTGGGTCGACCTCGACAACACCGCCGCCCGCCTCGAGATCGCCGGCGGCACCGTCGACTTCTTCGGGGTCGACGACGCGCATCGCGACTGGGATCGTCTCGACCTCCTCCCGTCGGCCATCGACGATCTCGGAACCCCGGATGCCGGTGCAGCGCGCATCGGCGTGACGCACGCACCGTATCGACGGGTGCTCGACGGATTCGTCGACTTCGGCGCGGATGCTGTCTTCGGCGGTCACACGCACGGCGGTCAGGTCCGGTTGCCCGGATACGGCGCTCTGGTCGCCAACTGCGACATCCCGCTGTCGCAAGCGCGGGGGCTCAGCACCTGGTCGCACGCGGATCGCTCGGTGCCCTTGAACGTCAGCGCCGGGTGCGGGCACTCGATCTATGCACCGGTGCGATTCGCCTGTCGACCGGAGGCGACGCTGCTCACCCTGACGGCGCGGGTCTGATCGCGCCCCGATTCGGCGCAGGGCGCTTTTCCCTGTAGACTCGGAGGGTTGCAAAACGGGGTGTGGCGCAGCTTGGTAGCGCGCTTCGTTCGGGACGAAGAGGTCGCAGGTTCAAATCCTGTCACCCCGACCAGTGACACCGGAAGGCCGCCCCGAGGGGCGGCCTTCTCTGCACAGGGATCGCACGAAAGGGACTCATGGGCTCTCTGCTCCCCCCGCCGCGCCGTCTCACCCGCGCCTGGGCAGCTGCCCTCGGCATCCCGTTCCTCGTCGGTCTGGGGCTCCTCACTCTGACGCCCTCACGCGTCGAGAGCGCCATGCCGAGCATCGTCGATCTGACCCTCGCCGCGATCCGCCGGCTCGGATGGACCTCGCTCGATTTCGACCGGGTCGAGGTCATGGCCAACGTCCTGGTGTTCGTGCCGGTCGGGGCGCTGGCCTTCGTGCTCCTCCCCCGCCGGATCGGTCTGCTCGCACTTCTCGTCGGGCCGCTCCTCTCGCTCGGCGTCGAGTCGACGCAGAAGCTCATGCTCCCCCACCGTGCGGCGACCGTGAGCGACGTGATCGCGAACTCGATCGGGGCGACCGGCGGCGTGCTCCTCGCCGTGCTCTGCACTCTGCTCTTCGCGCGACCGCGCATCCCCCATCCCGCTCCTACGCCGGAGGCCTCATGACCGCTCCCGCCCTCGTCGCCTTCGATCTCGACGACACGCTCGCGCCCTCCAAGGGGCTGATCGACCCGCGCATCGCCGACCTGTTGCGCTCTCTGCTGCGCGCGGTCGACGTGGCGATCATCTCGGGTGGAACCGAAGCGCAGTTCCGCTCTCAGGTCATCGCCCGGCTCGGCGAGACGGATGCCGGCGACCTCGCGCGACTGCACCTCCTGCCGACCTGTGGCACCCGGTACCTGCGGCACGACGGCGCCGACTTCACGGCCGTCTACGCCCACGACCTGAGCGACGAGCAGAAGCGGGCGGCGCTGGCGGCGCTGCGCGAAGAGGCGGAGCGGCTGGGACTGTGGGAGCCCCAGCCGTGGGGGGAGATCCTCGAGGATCGAGGCTCGCAGATCACCTTCTCGGCCCTGGGTCAGCTGGCTCCGCGTGAGGCGAAGCACGAGTGGGATCCCACCGGGGCCAAGCGCGGCGCGCTCCGCGACGCCGTCAGCGCCCGGCTGCCCGGACTCGAGGTGCGCTCGGGCGGATCGACGTCGATCGACATCACCGAAGCGGGCATCGACAAGGCGTTCGGCATGCTCCAGCTCTCCGAGCACACCGGCATCGCCCTCACCGACATGCTCTTCTTCGGCGATCGCCTCGACGAGGGCGGGAACGACTACCCCGTGCTCGCGCTCGGTGTGCCGTCGGTGGCCGTCGACGGCTGGGAGGACACCGCCGACCGTCTCGAGAGGCTGCTGCCCACGCTCTGAGCGGGGCGGCCACGGCGGGGGCTCAGCGCGCGACCGACTCGCCGACTGTCCGCGACACCGGCACCAGCCGGGTGAGCTGCGTGACGTGCGCGGGCTCGAGCTCGGCCAGCGACGCGACGCCGAGCAGACGCATGGTCCGCTCGATCTCGCCCCGCAGGATCGCGATCGCGCGGTCCACGCCCTGCCGGCCCCCGGCCATCAGCCCGTAGAGGTAGGCGCGGCCGATGAGCGTGAAGTCGGCACCGAGCGCGACGGAGGCGACGATGTCGGCGCCGTTCATGATGCCCGTGTCGACCATGACCGTGAAGTCGTCTCCGACGGCCTTGCGCACCTCGGGCAGCAGGTGGAACGGGATGGGGGCGCGGTCGAGCTGACGCCCGCCGTGGTTGGAGAGCACGATGCCGTCGACGCCCTCGTCGCGCAGACGCACCGAGTCCTCGACGTTCTGCACGCCCTTGATCACGATCTTGCCGGGCCACAGGTCGCGGATCACCGCCAGATCGTCGTAGCTGATCGTGGGGTCCATGGCCGCATCGAGCAGCTCGCCGACAGTGCCGCCCGTCGCGCTCAACGACGCGAACTCGAGCTTGGTCGTGGTCAGGAAGTCGAACCACCACCACGGGCGCGGAATCGCGTTGAGGATCGTTCCCAGCGTCAGCTGCGGCGGGATGCTGAACCCGTTGCGCTTGTCGCGCAGTCGTGCGCCGGCGACCGGCGTGTCGACGGTGAACTGCAAGGTGTCGAAGCCCGCTGCTGCGGCTCGCCGGGTGAGTTCGTACGAGATCTCCCGGTCGCGCATGACGTAGAGCTGGAACCAGTTCCGCCCAGGGATCGTCCCGTGCGACTCGCGGAGGGTGGCCGCCTTGACGCCCTCGATCGACGTGGTGCCGAGCGTCGAGAGCGTGAAGGGGATTCCCGCGGCGGCCGCGGCGCCGGCACCGGCGACCTCGCCCTCGGTCTGCATCAGACGCGTGAAGCCCGTGGGCGCGATGCCGAAGGGCAGCGCGGCCGGCCCGCCCAGGATGTCGACGCGCGTGTCGACCGTGGGCGCAGGGCGCAGGATGCCGGGATGGAACTCGACATCCTGGAACGCCTGCCGTGCGCGCTGGAGCGACAGCTCGCCCTCCGCGGCGCCGTCGGTGTAGTCGAAGGCGGCCTTGGGGGTGCGCCGCTGGGCGATGCGGCGCAGGTCGTCGATCGTGAGGGCGGCATCGAGGCGGCGCTTGCGTCCGTCGAGTTCGGGCTTCTTGAACTGCATGAGCTCGAGCAGTTCGACGGGCTTCGGCAACTGGCGCTGGACCATGATGTCTCTCTCAGTTCTCGGGGTCGACGGGTGTCGGTGGACGGACGGCGGGGCCGCGGGTGAGCCCGGCCGCGGTGTAGTAGCCGGTGATGTGAGAGCGGACGAGTGCGCGCGCGGCATCCGGTTCACCCTCGTCGATGGCGGCGACCAGCGCCCGGTGCTCCGCCCGCAGCCGTGCCGACATGGCCGGCCAGTCGGCGATGCGCGCGGCCCCCGCCTGCACGTACGACTCGATCGACGATCGGAGACCGGCCATCATCGCGGCGATGACCGCGTTGCCGCTCGCCTCCGCGAGAGCGAGGTGGAGCTGGGCGTCGAGCGCGAGGAACTCGTCGGATGTGAGCCCGGTCGCGTCCATCGCGTCGAGGAGCCGGTGCGCCTCGCCGGTGTCGCGGTCCGCGGACGAGGCGATCGCCTCGACGACCGAATCCTCCAGCACGAGGCGCGTCTGCACCACATCGTCAAGCGGGAACCCCTGCGCCGCCACCTGCAGGCGCAGCAGAGCCGACATGCCTCCCGTGGGCGTGGCGATCACGATCGCGCCGGACTGCGGTCCGGAGCCCGTCGCCGTGCGGATGAGCCCCATCACCTCGAGCACGCGGAACGCTTCGCGGACGCTCGAGCGTCCGACGCCGAGGTCGGACGCGAGGTCGCGCTCGGAGGGCAACCGGTTCCCCGGTCCCAGGCGCCCCACGGATAGGTCGTTCTCGATGCGCTCGAGGACGAGCCGCCAGGCGCGGGCGGGCTGCGCGTCGTGCATCCGTCCTCCTCGAGTCGGCCACCGGCACGGGTCGCATGTGGTCTGACCACACTACCGGGTGTGGTCGGACCACACAACCGCCGTGTCGGGAGCCCGATCGCCCGGCCGGGCGGGATCAGCCGAGGCGCCCGCCGGACTCCTGCAGATAGCACGTCCCGCAGAGGGACTCGTAGGTCGTCAGCTCGGGTGCCGCAGCCCCGTCGGCGCCCTCGTCGATGGCCACCTGGTCGCCGTCGAATACGAAGCGTCCGCCGATCACGCGGCCGTTGAAGACCGCCTTGCGCCCGCAGCGGCAGATCGTCTTGAGCTCTTCGAGGGAATGCGAGATCGCCAGCAGCCGGGCCGACCCGGGAAAGGCATGGGTGAGGAAGTCGTTGCGGATCCCGTAGGCCATCACGGGGATGCCGTCGTCGATCGCGATGCGGAAGAGATCGTCGACCTGCGCCGGAGTGAGGAACTGCGCCTCGTCGATGAGCAGGCAGGCGACGTCGACCGGCCCGGCGGGGATCAGCTCGTCGTCGACCGCCCGACGGATCCGCTCGCGATGCTCGGCGAACAGCGCGCGCGCGTCATCGTCGTGCTCGATGAGGAAGTCGACCTCACGCGTGACGCCGAGGCGGCTGGCGATCTCGGACGCGCCCTTCGTGTCGATCGCCGGCTTCGCCAGCAGGACCCGCTGCCCGCGCTCCTCGTAGTTGTAGGCGGCCTGCAGAAGCGCGGTCGATTTGCCCGAGTTCATCGCTCCGAAGCGGAAGTAGAGCTTCGCCACGGGGCTGAGCTCAGGCGCTGATGCCGAGGGCGGTGGCGGTGGCCGCCGTCGATTCCTCGGCGAGAGCCGGATCTTGGTTGAGCTTCTCCCCGAACGTGGGGATGAGCTCGCGGAGCTGCGACTCCCACCCGGTGTACTCGTCGGGGAAGCACGTCTTGAGCAGCTGGAGCATGATCGGCACGGCGGTGGAGGCACCGGGCGACGCACCGAGAAGACCCGCGATCGAACCGTCGGCCGACGACACCACCTCGGTGCCGAACTGCAGGATGCCACCCTTCTCGGGGTCTTTCTTCATCACCTGCGCGCGCTGCCCCGCGTCGATGAGGGTCCAGTCCTCGTCTTTCGCGGTGGGCATGAAGGTGCGCAGGCTGTCGACCTTCTTGGCGTGGTTCTTCAGCAGCTCGCCGATCAGATACGTGATCAGGTCGGGGTTCTTGACCGCCACCTGGAGCATCGGCAGTAGGTTGTGCGGACGCACCTGCGTGACGATGTCGAGCATCGAGCCGTTCTTGAGGAATTTCGGACTGAAAGTGGCGAACGGCCCGAACATCAGCGACGCCTCGCCCGCGACGACCCGGGTGTCGAGATGCGGCACCGACATGGGCGGCGCTCCGACCGACGCCTGCGAATAGACCTTCGCCTTGTGCTGCGCCACGATCTTCGGGTTGGTGGTCTTGAGGAACTGTCCGCCGATCGGGAAGACTCCGTAGCCCTTGATCTCGGGAATGCCCGACTTCTGCAGCAGCTTGAGCGCCCATCCTCCCGCGCCGACGAAGACGAACCGGGCCTTCACCTCGTTGGGCGTGCGCCCGATCGTGGTGCGGAACTTGACCAGCCAGCGTCCGTCCTTCTGCTTCTTCAGGCTGCGGACCTCGTGGTTCGTGCGCAGCACGACGCCGGAATCGGTCAGGTGGTCGAAGAGCTGGTGCGTCAACGCACCGAAGTCGACGTCGGTTCCCGCGGGCACGCGAGTGGCGGCGAACGGTTCGCCCTTGCGGCGCTTCTGCATGAGCAACGGCGCCCACGTGTTGATGACGCGGGAGTCCTCGCTGTACTCGATGCCCGCGAAGAGCGGCTGATCCTTGAGCACCTCGTAACGGTTCTTGAGGTAGGCGACATCCTTCTCACCGCGCACGAACGTCATGTGCGGGGTGGCGTTGATGAACGTCGACGGGGCGTCGAGCACTCCCCGCTGCACCAGCGACGACCAGAACTGACGGCTCTGCTGGAACTGCTCGTTGATCGAGACCGCCTTGGCGGGGTCGAGCGGGGCGTCGCCCTGCTGCGGCATGTAGTTCAGCTCGCACAGCGCGGCGTGGCCGGTGCCGGCGTTGTTCCAGGGGTTCGAGCTCTCCTGGGCGACGTCCGAGAGTCGCTCGAACGCCATGATCTTCCAGTCCGGCTGCAGCTCGTGCAGCAGCGTACCCAGGGTGGCGCTCATGATGCCACCGCCGATCAGGACGACATCGACGTTATCAGTCACCCGACCAGTCTAGTTCGCTGCGACGACCCTCCCGACCGTGCGGACGGCCCGGTTCAGCGCACCGGCGAGAGACGCTCGGCGAGCACTTCGGCGATCTGCACGGCGTTCAGAGCGGCACCCTTGCGCAGGTTGTCGTTGCTGATGAACAGCACGATCCCCCGGCCCTCGGGCGCCGACTGATCGGCGCGGATGCGACCCACGAAGCTCGGGTCCTTGCCGGCCGCCTGGAGCGGGGTGGGAACCTCTTCGAGCACGACCCCCGGCGCCTCGGCCAGGACCTCGGCGGCTCGCTCGGGCGTGAGCTCGCGAGCGAACTCGGCGTGGATCGACAGCGAGTGCCCGGTGAACACCGGCACGCGCACGCACGTGCCCGCGACGCGCAGGTCGGGCAGCTCGAGGATCTTGCGGCTCTCGTTGCGAAGCTTCTTCTCCTCGTCGGTCTCGTTCTGCCCGTCGTCGACGAGGTTGCCCGCGAAGGGGATCACATCGAAGGCGATCGGGGCGACGTACTTCTCCGGCTGCGGGAAGTCGACCGCCGAGCCGTCGTGCACCAGGCGCAGGGTGTCGCCCTGCGCGAGGACGCCCTCGACCTGACCGAGCAGCTCGTGGGCGCCGGCGAGCCCGGAGCCCGACACGGCCTGGTAGGTCGAGACGATGAGCCGCTCGAGGCCCGCCTCGGCGTCGAGCGCCTTGAGCACCGGCATCGCGGCCATCGTGGTGCAGTTCGGGTTGGCGATGATGCCCTTGGGGCGATCGTCGATGGCGTGCGGATTGACCTCGCTGACCACGAGGGGCACCTCGGGGTCCATCCGCCAGGCGCTCGAGTTGTCGACGACCACGGCTCCGGCCTCGGCGAAACGCGGTGCGTAAGCGCGGCTCGCGGTCGCGCCGGCCGAGAAGAGCGCGATGTCGATGCCCGCGGCATCCGCCGTCTCCACGTCTTCGACGACGACGGTCGCGCCGCCGAACTCGATCGCCGTGCCGGCCGAGCGCGACGACGAGAACAGTCGGAGCTCGCCGATCGGGAACGACCGCTCGGCGAGAATCTCGCGCATCACGGTGCCCACCTGGCCGGTGGCGCCGACGATGGCGACGGAGAGTCCTGAGTCGGAGATGCGGGTCATGGGTTTCCTCGGCGTCAAGCGTGCTGCGTTCGAGGCGTCAGGCGTGGCGTCGGGATGCGGATGCCTCGCCTGGCGCCGGTGTCAGGGTTCGGGTGAGTCTACCGCGCTCGGCGGATGCCGGTCGGCGGATGTCCCGATCTGCGGGCGGCGTTCCGATCTGCGGTCGCGCGGGGCGGATTCGTGAGCGGATCGGGACAGCGTGAGCGGATCGGGACAGGCGAGGGCCGGAAGGACGGATGCCGTCAGCGGCCGGTGCCCGCGTGGACCGTGGCCTCGGCTTCTCCGTCGAGGCCGTAGGCCGTGTGCACGGTGCGCGCCGCCTCGGCGAGGTCGTCGCCGCGCAGCACCACGGAGATGCGGATCTCCGACGTCGAGATCATCTCGATGTTGATGCCCCCGGCCGAGAGCGCCTCGAACAGCGTCGCCGAGACACCCGAGTGGGTGCGCATGCCGGCGCCGACCACCGAGAGCTTGCCGATCTGGTCGTCGTGCACGAGGTTCTGGAAACCGACGTCGCCCTGCGCGGCGGCGAGGGCCTTGAGTGCCGCCGCGGCATCCGCCTTGGGAACGGTGAACGAGATGTCGGTGCGTCCGGTCGCGGAGACGTTCTGCACGATCATGTCGACGTTCGCGCCCGACCTCGCGACGATCTTGAAGATCTCGGCCGCCTTGCCGGGCACGTCGGGCACGCCGGCGACGGTGATCTTGGCATGGCTGAAGTCGGTGGCGACACCGGCGACGATCGGTTCTTCCATGACTGCTCCCTCGGCTTCGCGAGGGTTCTTCATGCCCTCGCCCAGAACGTACGTGCCCTCGGCCGACGAGAACGTCGACCGGGCGTGGATGAGCACGCCGTGGCGGCGTGCGTATTCGACGGCGCGGATGTAGAGCACCTTGGCGCCGTTGGCGGCGAGTTCGAGCATCTCTTCGGTGGAGACGTGGTCGAGCTTCTGCGCCTTCGGGATCACCCGCGGGTCGGCCGTGAAGATTCCGTCGACGTCGCTGTAGATCTCGCAGACGTCGGCGCCGAGCGCGGCGGCGAGAGCGACGGCGGTCGTGTCGGATCCGCCGCGGCCCAGGGTCGTGATGTCGCGGGTGTCGCGGTTGAAGCCCTGGAAGCCGGCGACGATGACGATCGCGCCCTCGTCGAGCGCCTCGCGCAGGCGCACCGGGGTCACGTCGACGATGCGTGCGGCACCGTGCTGCGAGTCGGTGATCATGCCCGCCTGGCTGCCGGTGAACGACCGCGCCTCGAAGCCCATGGAGTGGATCGCCATGGCCAGCAGCGCCATGGAGATGCGCTCCCCGCTCGAGAGCAGCATGTCGAGCTCGCGCGGCGCGGGGATGGGCGCCACCTCGTTGGCGAGATCGAGCAGCTCGTCGGTGGTGTCGCCCATGGCGCTCACGGCGACGACGACGTCGTGACCGGCACGCCGTGTGTCGACGATGCGCTTGGCGACGCGCTTGATGCTCTCTGCGTCGGCGACGGACGAGCCGCCGTACTTCTGCACGATGAGGGCCACGTTCACTCCCGGGGGTGTCGGGCGGATCCGCCCACCGCTCATTCTACGATCGCGTCGTATACCGCTCCGCGCATGTGACGGGCCACCCTGGTCAGGGAGTGGGCGGATGGGCGGTGGGGACGAGTTCGGACGGGGTGGATGCCGGCGGCCGCAGTCGTCCGCCGGTCGCGGCGAACCAGCATCCGGCGATGATGAGCGGGAACCCGATGAGGAGTCCCGGGGTGAGGGGCTCGGCGAGCACGATCGCACCGAGGACGATCGCGACGACCGGGTTGACGTAGGTGAAGAGCGGAGCACGCACCGGCCCGACCTCGCGGATGAGGGCGAAGAACGCCAGGAACGCGACCGCCGTGCAGACGACGGCGAGCACCAGCAGCGCCGCGATCGACGGGAGGGTGGGGATCTGGTGCTGGGTGAGAGCGGCGAGCGGCAGGTAGATGATGCCGACCATCAGGAGCGACAGGGTGATGGTTCCGATCGACGGGACGTCGGCGAGCTTGCGCGCCACGATGAACGGCGCGATGGAGTAGAGCACCGCGACGAGCAGCACCTCGCCGGCGGCCAGCAGATCGACCTCTCCCCCGAGCAGACCCGGACCCGCGACCACGATCGCGACGCCGACGAATCCGACGAGCAGACCGAGTCCTCGCGCCGGACGGAGAACGCCGCGATCGCCCCCGCCGAGTGCGATCAGCGCCGCGAACAGGGGCACGGTCGCCACGAGCAGCCCGGTCATGCCCGACGGGAGCGTCATCTCGGCGTGACCGAGGAGCACGAACGGCCCCGCCATCTCGACCAGCCCGAACGCGAGCACCCAGGGCCAGTGCCGCAGGGCGGCGCGCAGCGCCCCACCGCGGATCGCGAAGGGAAGCAGCAGGAGTGCCGCGAGGAGGGTGCGGCCGGCCACGATCGACGGCGGCGACAACGACTCGACGGCGATGCTGATGAAGAGGTAGGGCACGCCCCACAGCACGGCCATCGCCGCGAACAGCAGCCAGCCGCGCCGGGAGAAGCCCCCCTGCGCGGTCACAGGACGCGCCGACCCTCGAACGCTCGGCCGAGCGTCACCTCGTCGGCGTACTCGAGATCGCCTCCCACCGGTAGACCGGAGGCCAGACGCGACACGGTGATCTGCATGCTGGTGAGCAGCCGGCTGAGATAGCTCGCCGTCGCCTCGCCCTCGAGGTTCGGGTTCGTCGCGAGGATGACTTCCTGCACGGTGCCGTCGGCGAGCCGCGACATCAGCTGTGCGATGCGCAGGTCGTCGGGTCCGATGCCTGCGATCGGGCTGATCACGCCGCCGAGCACGTGGTAGAGCCCGCGGAACTCGCGCGTGCGCTCGATCGCCGCGACGTCTTTCGCGTCTTCGACCACGCAGATGAGGGCCTGGCTGCGCCGCGGGTCGCGGCAGATGGCGCATCGCTCCTGCTCGGCGACGTTGCCGCAGATCTCGCAGAACCGCACGCGCACACGGATCTCGGTCAGCAGCTCGGACAGACGGGCGACGTCGAACGTCGGAGTCTGGAGGATGTGGAATGCGATGCGCTGGGCCGACTTGGGCCCGATGCCGGGGAGCCGACCGAACTCGTCGATCAGCTCCTGGACGATGCCGTCGTACATCAGGAGAACCTCGTCGGGGGCTCGTAGGGCTCTTCGCGCACGAACGTCGCTCCGAGCACCTGGCGGATCACGGCCTCACCGTAGCGCTGCACTCCCCCGACCGAGGGCGAACGTTCGGTGACCACCGGAGGATTCGACGGGGCGCGCGTCGCCGCGGGAGCGCCCCCGAGGTCGGCCGTCGACCCAGCCGCGGTCGCCGTCGGAGCGGCGGTCGCCGTCGGAGCGGCGGTCGTCGTCGAAGCAATCGTCGTCGGAGTCGCGGTCGCGACCGATCGCGAGGTCTGCGGCCCCGCCTGCCGGGGATCGGGGCGGCCGTACCCGGTGGCCGGCTCATACGCGGGGTCGTAGGGGGGCTCGTCGTCGTATGACGGAGCCTCGTCGTCGCCGGGCAGGGGCGGCTCGTCGCTGTCGACGGCGCCGTCGGTCGGCGGAGTCGGTGCGGAGGCCGCCGCCTCGACCTCCTCGGGCTCGTCGTCGACGGGAAGCGGAGACGCGGGTGCCTGTTGTGCGGGCGCCGGCTCTTCGGTGGTGGGAATCGCTGCGACCGCCCACTCCGTGACGGCGGGCGCCGATGCGGCACGGACCTGCGGGCGTGAGGAGCCCGCTGACGCAGGCTCCGATACGGGTGCGGAACCGGACGGTGCGGCCGGGGCGGATGCCGCGGGCTGCCGCGGCGCTCCCCCTGAGGGCATCGGCGCCGGCACGTACTTCACGCGCACGCCGAGCTCCTGCTCGATCGCGGTGCGGAGATGGTCGGAGGGTCCCGAGCCGGGCGTGGTGCCCTTGAACTTGGCGACGTCGTGCTGGCTGGTGAACCCGAGGGTCAGCACCTCGGTGTCGGACACGTAGGCGAGCGGCTGCACAGCGGTGGCGAGCAGCCACGAGGTGCGGCTGATGCCCTCGAGACGCGTCAGCACGGCAGGCCACGCGGCGGTGATGCGTTCGAACGTGACGGGCCCCGCGGGGGCTGCGGATTCGATCGGCGCGGAAGCCGGGGCCTGCTCGGGCGCGGATGCCGGTCCGGAATCGGACGCCGGGGCGGGCGCGGATGCCGGGGCCGGTTCGGGACCGGAATCGGACACCGGAACCGGAACGGACGCGGCCGCGGGAGCCCGGTCGGGTGTCGACGTCGACGAGGCCTTCTGCGCCACGTCCGACGCGACCGTCGACGGTGCCGACGCCGTTGCGGGCGCTGCCGACGCGGACGCGGCCGGAGCGGCGGCCGGTGCCGCGGCATCCGTTCCCCCGGCGAGCACGCGCGCCACCATCAGCTCGAGGTGCAGTCGCGGCGACGTGGCACCGGTCATGTCGTCGAGCGCGGCGCTGACGATGTCGGCGGTGCGCGAGAGCCGCGCCGCGCCGAACGCGGCAGCCTGGCCGCGCATGCGCTCGAGGTCGTCTTCGGCGACGCCGCGCAGCACGGCGGACGCCCCAGGGCCGACCGCGGCGATGACGATGAGGTCGCGCAGGCGCTCGAGCAGGTCGTCGACGAACCGACGCGGGTCCTGGCCGGTCTGCACGACCCTGTCGACAGCGGGGAAGGCCGCCGCGGCGTCGCTCGCGGCGAGCGCGTCGACGATCTCGTCGAGGAGCGCGGCGTGCGTGTAGCCGAGGAGGGCGACGGCCCGCGCGTAGCCCACGGTGACGGTCTCGGAGCCGGCCGGGGCGTCGGAGCCCGCGATCAGCTGATCGAGGAGCGAGAGCGTGTCTCGTGGCGATCCGCCGCCGGCGCGCACCACCAGCGGAAGCACGCCCTGCTCGACGATCACGCCCTCTTCGGCGCACAGCTTCGCGACGTATTCGAGCATGGCCGCGGGCGGGACGAGCCGGAACGGATAGTGGTGGGTGCGCGAGCGGATCGTGCCGAGCACCTTCTCGGGCTCGGTGGTGGCGAAGATGAACTTGACGTGCTCGGGCGGCTCTTCGACGAGCTTCAGCAGGGCGTTGAAGCCCTGCGGGGTGACCATGTGCGCCTCGTCGAGGATGAAGATCTTGTACCGGTCGCGGCTCGGCGCGAACGTCGCCCGCTCGCGGAGGTCGCGGGCGTCGTCGACGCCGTTGTGGCTCGCCGCGTCGATCTCGACGACGTCGAGCGAACCGCCCCCCGCGCGCGAGAGCTCGACGCAGCTGGGGCACGTGCCGCACGGCACGTCGGTCGGCCCCTCGGCGCAGTTCAGGCAGCGTGCCAGGATGCGTGCCGATGTCGTCTTGCCGCACCCGCGCGGACCGGAGAACAGATACGCGTGCCCGACCCGGTCGCCGCGCAGGGCGGTCATGAGCGGGTCGGTCACCTGGGACTGCCCGATCATCTCGCCGAACGCCTCGGGCCGGTAGCGGCGGTAGAGGGCTGTGGTCACCAGAACAGCCTACGGCGTGCCACCGACACTTCGTCGGCCGCGATCAGTCGACCGTCTCGATGATCGGGATCGTCGTCGTGATCACGGGGACCGAGGCCGACAGCCGCGTGCCGTCCTCGCGGAGGGCGTCGGCGAACTGGCGCAGCGTCGGGCGCCCGGGGATCCGCGGCCCCTGATCGGCGAGAGGCACGACGACGACCTGGTCGACCGAGACGAAGTAGGCCTCGTCGCGCACGCTGAACGGCACCGGGGCACCGCTGCGCAGCCGCACCTGCAGCTCGTCCTTCGTGACCGTGACCTGCATCTCCGACCCCTGCCACTGCAGGGGGAACGACAGCGACGACCAGTCCTCCGGCAGCCGCGGGTCGAAGCTGAGGTCGCCCGCGTAGTCGCGCATGCCGCCGAACCCGCAGACCAGAGCGGTCCACACACCTCCGGCAGAGGCGACGTGCACGCCGTCGGCTGCGTTGTGGTGCAGATCGTGGAGGTCGACGAACAGCGACTGCTCGAAGTACTTCTGCGCCAGATCCTGATAGCCCACCTCCGCGGCCAGGATCGACTGCACGACCGCCGACAGCGTCGAATCGCCCGTGGTCAGCGGGTCGTAGTAGTCGAAGTCCGCCTTCTTCTCCTCGGGGCTGAAGTGGTTGCCCTGCAGGAACAGGGCGAGCACGACGTCGGCCTGCTTGAGCACCTGGAACCGGTAGATCACCAGCGGGTGGAAGTGCAGCAGCAGCGGTCGCTGATCGGCGGGCGTCTGCGCGAGGTCCCACACCTCGCGTTCGAGGAACAGCGAATCCTGCGGATGGATGCCGAGGCTCTCGCTGTAGGGGATGAACATGGCCTCTGCGGCGCGCTCCCATGCCTCGGCCTCGCCCGATCCGAGCCCCGTGCGCTCGACGAGCCGCGCGTAGTCCTCGGGATAGGTCTCCTGGATCTCGCGCACCACCTTCGCGGCGTACCGCAGGTTGTACCGCGCCATCACGTTCGTGTAGAGGTTGTCGTTCACCACCGTCGTGTACTCGTCGGGCCCGGTGACGCCGTGGATGTGGAACGTCTCGAAGCCCTCGCCGGCGTCCGGCCCGTCGACGATCCGCGACGCGCGCCAGAACCCGAGCGTCGCCCACAGGCGCGCCGTCTCGATCGCGATGTCGGCGCCCTCCCGGCGGAGGAACTCCTCATCCCCGGTCGCGCGCACGTACTTGCCGAGCGCGAAGCTGATGTCGGCGTTGATGTGGTACTGCGCCGTTCCTGCGGCGTAGTAGGCCGAGGCCTCCTCGCCGTTGATCGTGCGCCACGGGAACAGCGCCCCCGCCTCGTTGAGCTGGGCGGCCCGTCGACGCGCGGCCGGCAGCATCTGCACCCGCGCGCGCAGCGCGTTGCGCGCCCACTGCGGCGACGTGTAGGTGAGGAAGGGCAGCACGTAGATCTCGGTGTCCCAGAAGTAGTGCCCGCTGTAGCCCGAGCCGGAGACGCCCTTCGCCGGCACGCCGGTGCCGTCGGCCCGTGCCGACGCCTGCGCGAGCTGGAACAGGCACCACCGCGTCCCCTGCTGGATGTCGTCGCGACCGCCGATCTGCACGTCGCTGCGTTCCCAGAAGGCCGACAGCCACTCCTCCTGCCGACGGAACTGCGTCTCGACGCCCTCCACCGCGGCGCGGTCGAGCGAGCGGCGGCACCGATCGACGAGCTCGCGCGGAGGGACGCCGCGCGAGGTGTGGTAGCTGACGAGCTTGGTGATGCGGATCGGGACGCCCGCCTTCGCCCGCACACGGAACACGTTCTTGGCGATGTCGGGTTCGATGAGCTTGCGCGCATCGTAGGCGTTCTCGGTCTCGATGATGTGATCGGCCACGACCGCGATCGTCATGCCGGAGTCGGCGACCTGATACGACAGCGCCGCCCGCAGCCCGTCCTGCCAGAACTCGGCGGGCTCGAGCACGCGGTCGACGATCTTCTCGGCCTTGCGCGGATCGAAGCCGGCCTTCTTCGCGGGCACCGGGGTGCCGGCGTAGACGTTCCCGCCGTCCTGACGGTTCAGCAGCTGACAGCTGATGGTCACCGGGGCGTCGGAGTTCTCGACCGTCACCTCCAGGCGCAGGATCGCCAGGTGGCGCTCCTCGAAGCTGACGATGCGCTCGTCGCGGATGCGCACGCGCTTGCCGGAGGGCGTCTCCCAGACGACCAGGCGCTCGAGCACCCCCGTGCGCATGTCGAGCGTGCGCCGGTACTCGCGCACGTCGGCCTCGTCGAACGACATCGGCTCGTCGTCGACGTAGACGCGCATGACCTTCGCGTCGGGCGCGTTGACGATGGTCTGGCCGACCTCGGCGAAGCCGTAGGCCTGCTCGGCGTGACGGATGGGCCAGGTCTCGTGCAGTCCGTTGATGAAGGTGCCGTGCTCGTGCGCACCGCGCCCTTCGATGTGGTTGCCGCGGAGCCCGAGGTAGCCGTTGCCGACCGAGAACAGCGTCTCGCCGACGCCCTCCTCGGAGTAGCTCGTCTCGATCAGCCGCCACGGGTCGACGGGAAAACGGTCGCGGTCGATCACTTCGACTCCTTCCCGTCGCTCAGCGCGTCGGATGCGGTCTCGGGGGCACGGGTGTCGCCGGCGGCGACGAGGAAGGCGTCGAGGTCGTCGACGACGTGGGTGGCTCCTGCCGCGCGCAGCGCATCGGCCCCCGCGCCGCGGTCGACGCCGACCACGGTGGCGAAGCCCGCCGCGGCGGCGGAGGCGGCACCGGAGGTCGCGTCTTCGACGGCGACGGCGCGTGCGGGATCGACGCCGAGGGCCGCGGCTCCTTCGGCGAACATGGCGGGCGCCGGCTTCGACGCGAGGTGCTCGCGCTCGGCCACGACGCCGTCGACCACGATGCGGAAGAACGAGCGGATGCCGGCCGCGCCGAGCACCTCCTCGGCGTTCTTCGAGCTGGAGACGACGCCCATCGGGACGCCGGCCGCGTGCAGCCGTTCGACGAGGGCGAGCGAGCCGGGGTATGCAGCGATGCCCTCGCTGCGGAGCGCGGCCGCGAAGGCGGCGTTCTTGCGGTTGCCGATGCCGCAGACGGTCTCGGCGGACGGGTCGTCGCCGATCTCGCCCCAGGGCACCTCGACGTTGCGGCTGTGCAGGAGGCTGGCGACGCCGTCGTAGCGCTTCTTGCCGTCGACGTAGGCGAAATAGTCGGCATCGGTGTAGGGCGGCGCGATCTCCCACCGGGCGAAGACGTCGTCGAAGACCGCCTTCCACGCGCGCATGTGCACCTCGGCGGTCGGCGTCAGCACGCCGTCGAGATCGAAGAGCACGCCGTCGGCACGGAACAGGTCGGGCAGGGCTTCTGGCACAGGGTTCTCCGGGAGAAGGGCGATGGGTCCGGCACCTCTCCGTGCCACTGTGCAAGCGTAATGCGGCGCGGCACGCAGCGGTAACCCCGATCCGGCATCCGATCGCCGCTGAGCTGGGCCGCTGAGCCTGTCGAAGCGCCGGTGGGGCCCTTCGACAAGCTCAGGGACCCAGGCTCCGGCTCAGGGACCCAGGCTCCGGCGGTCTGGGGCCCTTCGACAAGCTCAGGGACCCAGGCTCCGGCTCAGGGACCCAGACGATGGCGGTCAGAGGTGTTCGGCGGTCTGCCGGGCGATCTGCAGCTCCTCGTTCGTCGGGACGACGAGGACGGCGACGCGGGAGGCGTCGCTGGAGATGAGCCGGATGCCGCGCTCGCGCGCCTCGTTGCGCGCCGGGTCGAGCTCGACGCCCGCGAATCCGAGCGTCGCCATGGCCTCGGCCCTGACCCGTGCCGCGTTCTCGCCGACCCCCGCGGTGAAGGAGATGACGTCGACCCCGCCCAACTGGGCGATGTAGGCGCCCGCGTACGCCCGGAGGCGGTGCACGTAGACCTCGAACGCCAGGGTCGCGGCCTCATCGCCCTCGTCGACCGCGGCCAGGACGTCACGCATGTCGCCGCGACCTGCGAGCCCGAGGAGCCCGCTGCGCGTGTTCAGCAGCGCGTCGAGGTCGTCGATCGAGAGGCCGGCTCGGCGGGACAGATGAAGCAGGGCGGCCGGATCGATGTCGCCCGAGCGCGTGCCCATCACCAGTCCCTCGAGCGGGGTGAGGCCCATCGACGTCTCGACGGAACGGCCCCCGTCGATCGCCGTGACCGAGGCGCCGTTGCCGAGGTGGAAGACGATCTGCCGCAGCGCACTCGTCTCACGGCCGAGGAACGCCGCGGCCCGCTCGCTCACGTACTGATGACTCGTGCCGTGGAAGCCGTAGCGGCGCACCCGGTGCTCCGCGGCGAGCGCCGCGTCGATCGCGTACGTGTACGCCGAGGGCGGCAGGGTCTGGTGGAACGCCGTGTCGAAGACCGCCACGTGGGGCACGCCGGTGAACACGGCCTTGGCCGCGCGGATGCCCGCGAGGTTCGCAGGATTGTGCAGCGGTGCGAGCACGGCCAGCTCGTCGATCTGCCGTTCGACGTCGTCGTCGATCAGCGTCGGCGCGAAGAAGCGGGCACCGCCGTGCACCACGCGGTGTCCGACGGCGACCGGCGGCCGGTCCGCCAGCGACGGGCCGTGCGAGGCGAACTGCTCGAGCATCACCGCGAACGCGGCGTCGTGGTCGCCCACCGTCTGCTCCGAGCGGTACGTGGCGTCGAGCATCGTCGGCGCAGCATCCGTCTCCGTCTGCGGACGGATCGTGTGCGAGACCGGGCTGACGTCCTGACCGATCCGCTCGATGAGACCGCTCGCGAGCTCCCTCTCGCTCTCGACGTCGATCAGGCTGTACTTCAGCGACGAGGAGCCGCTGTTGATCACCAGGATCGCACTCATGGTCGGCCCCCGTCGTGCTGTCCTGGTGCATGCGGCCGAACGCCCATGGCGAGCGCAGCTTCTGCCATGCGGAGGTCGTACGTCAGAATTCCGTCCACACCGATGGCGACCGCAGCCGCGATGTGCAACGCGTCCAGTGAGCGCAGCCCTCGACCCGGAAGGAGTCCCGCTTCTCGGAAGAGACCTGGCGGCACTTCATACAGGCCCACTCCGTCGAGGAGGTCGCTGACATCGGTCTGGGCGAGGTCGTGGGAATGCGCCGAACGCCGCAGTTCGGTCTCGAGGAGATAGCACGCCACGAGATCGGGCTGTTCATCGGAGATGACAGCGGCGAGCGCATCCGACTCCGCTTCGTTCACGATCAGCTTCAGTGCGGCGGAGGTGTCGATGTACCAGCGGCTCACCGTTCTCCCCGCAGGTCGTCGAGAACCTCGGCCGTCGGAGTGGCGATGTCGGAGCGCCTCAGCTTCGTCGGATCCAGACGGTGTCTGGCGGGCTTGACGCATCGCAGACCCGCTTCTGCCGCATAGGGTGCGAGGCTTGCGACGGGGGTGCCACGACGGGTCACCGTGAAGGTCTCACCGCGCTCCACCTCATCGATGATGCCCGCATTGTCGTTGCGGAGTTCGCGCTGGCTGATGATCTTCACGCCTCGAAGTGTAGCACTTTCGTAGCACTTCGTCGGGGTCGACACTGATCCAGAACCTTCACTGCTGCGCCTGGATCGCCGTGATCGCCACCGTGTTGACGATGTCGTCGACGAGCGCTCCGCGCGACAGGTCGTTGATCGGCTTGTTCAACCCCTGCAGCACCGGGCCGATCGCCACCGCGCCGGCCGAGCGCTGGACCGCCTTGTAGGTGTTGTTGCCCGTGTTGAGGTCGGGGAACACGAACACCGTGGCCCGCCCCGCCACGGCCGAGTCGGGGAGCTTGGTCTTCGCCACGGCGGCATCGGCGGCCGCGTCGTACTGGATGGGGCCTTCGACCAGCAGCTCCGGCGCCCGCTCGCGCACCAGGGCGGTCGCGGCGCGCACCTTGTCGACATCGGCGCCCGACCCGGACTCGCCGGTGGAGTACGACAGCATGGCGACGCGCGGCTCGATGCCAAACTGCTGCGCGGTCGCCGCCGACGAGATCGCGATGTCGGCCAGCTGCTCGCTCGTCGGATCGGGGATCACCGCGCAGTCGCCGTAGACGAGTACGCGGTCGGCGAGCGCCATGAGGAACACGCTCGACACGACGTTCACCCCCGGCTTCGTCTTGATGATCTCGAACGAGGGGCGGATCGTGTGCGCCGTCGTGTGCGCGGCCCCCGAGACCATGCCGTCGGCTAGGCCCAGATGCACCATCATGGTGCCGAAGTACGAGACGTCGGTGACGGTGTCGGCCGCCTGGGCGAGCGTGATGCCTTTGTGCGCGCGCAGCCGCGCGTACTCCGCGGCGAAGCGCTCCACCAGCTCCGGATCGGTCGTGCTGACCACCCGCGCCGCCGAGATGTCGACCCCGAGCTCGATCGCCCGGGCCCGCACGGCGGCCTCGTCGCCGAGGATGGTGAGATCGGCGACCTCGCGCGCGAGCAGCGTCGCCGCCGCCCGCAGGATGCGGTCGTCGTCGCCCTCGGGGAGCACGATGTGCCGGCGGTCGGCTCTCGCACGCTCGATCAGCCCGTACTCGAACATCAGCGGCGTCACCACCCGGGACTCGGCCAGGCCCAGCTGCGTGGTGAGTTCGACGACGTCGACGTGCGTCTGGAAGAGACCGAGCGCCCGGTCGTAGCGACCGCGGGAGTCGGGCGAGATGCGGCCGCGGGTGCCCATCACGCGCACGGCCGTGTCGTAGGTGCCGAGATCGGTGGTGATGATCGGCACCGACGACGCGAAGCCGTCGAGGAGCCGCACGATGGGCTCGGGCAGCGGGAACGGCCCGTTGAGGATGATCCCGGCGATGCGCGGGAAGGTGCCCGAGGAGTCCGCCAGAAGCGCCGCGAGCAGCACCTCGGTGCGATCGGCCGGGATCACCACCACCGCCTCCTCGGTGAGACGGGGCAGCACGTTCACCATCGACATGCCGGCCACCACGATCGTCAGGGCTTCGCGCCCGAGCCGGTCGTCGTCGCCCTTCAGGAGCTTGCCGTCGACGGCGGTGAGGATGCCGCGGATCGACGGCGCCACCAGATTCCGATCCTCGGGGATCGCCCACACGGGCGTCCTGCCACCGGGGAGGGCCGCCGAGACCTCGGCGACGATCCCGTCGAGGTTCGACGGATCGGCCCGGTTGACGATGACGGCGAACAGCTCGGCCCGCTCCACGGCGAGCTCCGACAGCGCGAGGGACGCGATCTGACCGATGGCCGACGCCGTGCGCGCGGTCGTCGTGCCGAGCTGCTCGACGTGCCGCTGCTGATCGCGGCCGCTGAGCACGAGGAGCACGGGGGCGCCGAGGTTCGCCGCGATCCGGGCGTTGAAGCCCAGCTCGGCCGGGCTCGCGACGTCGGTGTAATCGCTGCCGATGACGACGACCGCGTCGCACTGCGCCTCGACCGCCTTGAAGCGCGCGACGATCGTCGACAGCGCGGCATCCGGGTCGCGACGCACGTCGTCGTACGTCGCCCCGATGCTGTCCTCGTAGGCGAGATGCACGCCGTCGTGGGCGAGCAGGAGCTCGAGGATCTCATCCCGCTCGGTGACCGATCGCGCGATCGGTCGGAACACTCCCACGCGAGGCGTGGCGCGCATCAGGGCGTCGAGCGCCCCGAGCGCGATCGTCGACTTCCCGGTATGGCCTTCGGCCGAGGTCACATAGATGCTTCTCGCCACGGCTTCAGCTTAGGCGGGGCCGGCCGCGCACGCCCCGGAGAGGGCGTCGACGACGGCCGCGGCATCCGCCTCGAACCGGGCGTAGTAGTCGCGGTCGGTGTTGATCTGCACCCGGTGGATCGCGTGCGACGGCTCCAGCTGCTGCCAGTCGGGCAGCCTGCCGAGCCGTTCGTAGAACCTCGTCGCCGCGGTCGCCGGGTCCATGCGCTCCTCGACGCTGCCCCACCACTCCTGCTGTTGGAACAGGCCGATGCTGGTGGTGCGCGAGCCGTCGGGATTGGTGAAGCCTCTCGTCTCCCAGTCGCCGTAGTCGATGTTCACGAGGCTGCTCTCGCCCATCGCCGTCATCACGCCGAGGATCTGCCCGTCGCGTCCATAGCCGAGAGCGGATGCCGTGCGGATGATCGTCGCAGCGTTGTCGAGCTGTTCGCCGCTCCAGCCCTCCACCCCCGCCTCGGGGAACGTCGAGGGGTCGTCGAGGCAGGCGGCCGGCCGCGGGTCGCGGGCCAGTCCGAGCGGGATGAGCACGAGGAGCGCGGCGACGACCGCGATCGCTCCGGCGGAGATCAGCGTGCGCCGCAGCATCCGCTGTCGACGCGCCCGCTGGGCGGCGCGTGCCCTGACTCCCGGCGTGCGCCGTCGGCTGCCGCGCTTCGCGGCCGGCCGCGCTCGGGTCGCTCGCCGATTCCCGCTCCGCGCCCCTCGACGTGCCGAGGTCGGACGAGGCCTTCCGCCGCGGGGGCTCATCGGCTCCGGGCGTCGAGTTCGGGGCGTCGGCGCCGTGCGGCGAGCGCCGCGGCGCCGCCTCCGACCGCCCCGAACAGGTGCGCCTGCCACGAGACGCCCTGGGCGGCGCCGAAGACACCGGCGAGCATCGAGCCGCCGTAGACCACGATGACGACCAGCGCGATCACCGCGTACAGGATGCGGTGCGCGACCCGACCCGGCGCGAAGACGCGCATCACGACGTATCCGAAGTAGCCGAAGACGAGCCCGGACGCGCCGACCGTGAGGGTCCCTGGTGCGTTGACCAGCCAGGTGCCGAGGCCGCCGACGACCGCGACGATCGCGGTGACCGCCCAGAACCGACGGGCGCCCTCGACCGCGACGAGGCAGCCGAGGACGAGGAACGGCACGGAGTTCGCGATGAGGTGCGTCCAGCTCGCGTGGAGGAGCGGAGCGAACACGATGCCGGCGAGACCCGCGACGTCCCACGACCGCACGCCGAAGCCGCTGAACGATCCGGGGAGGACCGCGTCGGCAGTCTGCACGAGCCACATCAGGACGAGCAGGATGACGGGCGACGCGAAACGGCGGAGGGAGGAGGCGGGGCCTCTGGTCGGCGAATCGGTCACGTCTCGATTCTCGCAGTCCGGCTTCAGGGTCGGCTGAGGGCAAAGAAAAAGACCCTCCGCGCACCCAGCAGAGCCCGGTTACCCTTGCTGCGTTTCCGCCCTGGGGGAATTGGCCTGGATGCCGCCACGCGGAGAGCCGTCGACAAGTCTAGCCGATCCCGGCTCCAGCCCCGTCCGCGCGGGTTACGATCGATTCACGCGCACAGGAGCGCCGACGCGAGAGGGAACGCATGCCAGACGACTCGCCCCAGATGCCGGCGATGATCGACGCCGATCGGTTCGCCGCTCAGACGTCGGCCATCCTCGCCTCGATCGGTCGTGTGATCGACGGCAAGCCGGACGCCGTCCGCAGCGCTCTCGTCTGCCTCCTGGCCGAGGGCCATCTGCTCATCGAAGACGTGCCCGGCGTCGGCAAGACCATGCTCGCCCGGGCGCTCGCGGCGAGTGTCGACGCCACCGTGCGCCGCATCCAGTTCACACCCGACCTCCTGCCCGGCGACGTCACCGGGGTGAGCGTCTACAACCCCGTCGACCGCGAGTTCGAGTTCAAGCGCGGCGCGATCTTCGCCCACATCGTCATCGCCGACGAGATCAACCGCTCCTCGCCCAAGACCCAGTCGGCCCTGCTGGAGGCGATGGAGGAGGGCCAGGTGACCGTCGACGGATCGACCCATCCGCTCCCCCAGCCGTTCCTCGTCGTCGCGACCCAGAACCCGCTCGAGATGGAGGGCACCTACGCCCTGCCCGAGGCCCAGCGCGACCGCTTCATGATGCGCATCTCGATGGGCTATCCGGATGCCGCCGCCGAAGCGCTGATGCTCCGCCAGCGCGATGTGGTCAATCCCCTGGCCGCCGTCGCACCGGTCGCCGACGCGGCATCGATCTCGCAGTTGATCGCGTGGGCGCGTTCGGTGCATGTGGCACCCGCGCTCGAGGAGTACGCGGTCTCGCTCGCCCAGGCCACCCGCTCCGACCCGAACCTGCACCTCGGGGCGAGTCCGCGCGCGACGCTGCAGCTGATCCGCGCGGCGAAGGTGTGGGCCGCCCTCGACGGCCGCGACTTCGTGATCCCCGACGACATCACCGCGCTGATGATCCCCGTCCTCGCGCACCGCCTGCTGCCGGCTCGCGGTGCGCACCGCGCCGGCGCCCACTCGGTCGAGGCCGCTCTCACCCAGATCGTGGAACGGGTCCGCGTACCCGTGACCACCCGTTCCTGACGGGACGCCGACGATGCGCCGACGCCGAACGCTCACCCCGCGCGGTGCCGGTGCGCTCGTGGCCGCGCTCGCCTGCGTGGTGGCCGCGAACCTCATCGGCGCGCACATCCTGATCTACATCGGCCTGCTCCTGGCGCTGCTGACCGTGTTCTCGGTGATCTCCGTGCGGGCCCCCCGCCGGTCGGCCACCGTGACCCGCCGCATCTCCACCGATCTGCTCACCGTGTCGGAGACGTCGAGGGTGTCGGTGCGGTTCGCGCTGAGGTCGCTGCGCGTTCCGCACGGGCTCTGGCACGACGTGCTCCCGGATGCCGTCTCGGGCGATTCGAGCGGAGAGTTCCCGCCCGAGACCGGAGAGATCCGCTACTCGATCACCGGCGTCCGCCGCGGGGTCTGGCCCCTGGGTCCGCTGCTGCTGCGCACCGTCGATCCCTTCGGCCTGGCACAGAGGGAGCAGGCGTTCGGGGAGACGCGCAGCATCACCGTGGTCCCCGAGATCGTCTCGCTCGCGCCGCTCGCCGTGCGCCTGGGGGCTGCCGGGGGCACCGCCCACACCGCGTCGAGCCGGCTCGGCCAGGGTGCCGACAACCTCTCGCCCCGCGGCTACTTCCCCGGCGACTCGATGCGCCGCATCCACTGGCGCGCCACCGCGCACCGCGGAGAGCTCATGGTGCGTCAGGAGGAAGAGGAGTCGAGTCCCGACGCGGTCGTCGTGCTCGACCGCAGCGCGCGCCGTTGGGCTCGGCCCGATGTCGACGCCGACCCGGCGTTCGAGGCTGCGGTGTCGCTGTGCGGGTCGGCAGCCGTGCACCTCGCCTCGGAGGGGTACAGCGTCGATGTGATCGACAGCGCCGGAACCCTGCTGGGCGCGCTGCGCGGTCACGAGGACGACCGCGACGGGCTTCTCGTCGCGCTCGCCCTCGTCACTCCACGTGGTGAGGGCCGCGATCTCGCGACGCTCATCGGCGGCACGCCGCCGGGCCCGCTCGTCTACATCACGGGACGACTCGACGAAGAGGATGCCGCGCTCCTGCGACCGTCCGGCGCTGCCGCTCCGCTGCTGTTCAGCACCGAGCTGCTGCCCGGCGCCGGCGTCGCCGCCTCGCAGCACGGATGGTCGGCGACATCGCTCGGGTCTGAGGTGGCAGAGGCGTGGGAGGATGCCGTCTCGGCGCGGATCGGGGTCGGCGATGTTCCGAACTGACCAGGCTCCCTCGGCCACAACACCGCCCACGCCCGCTCCCCCGCGCTGGCACCGCGACCATGTCGACCCGCCGGGCGTGGTGGCGCCCGGGGCGCTGGCCGCCGCCGCATCCGTCGTGGCGATGTGGCCGTTCACAGCGGTCATCGAGCCGGGCCCGTGGTCGCTCGCCGTCGTCGCGGTGATCGTCTCGGCCGCCCTCACCGGCATGCTGCTGCGCCGGATGCTGCGTCGAGGAGACGCCTGGCTCCGCGAGGCGGGGGCGTTCGTGGCTCAGGCGCTCGTGGCGGTCGCGGTGCTGACGCAGATCACCGCGGCCGACACCGCCGTGCTCGGGCTCATCCCCACGACCGACACCGTTCCCGTGTTCGCCGCGCTGGGCGCGGCCGCCTGGGAGCAGGTGGTGTTCGGCACGGCACCGCTGGACTCGTCCCCCGGGCTCGCGGCGGTCATGGGGGCGGGGTTCGCCGCCGTGGCCATCCTCCTCGACCACCTGGTGGCGAGCCGCTCCGCCGTGATCGCGACCCTCCTGACCGGCACGGTCGGCGCGATCCCGATGATCGTCACCCTGGGCGAGCCCCACGTGGTGTGGTTCGGGATGTTCGGCGCGGTGGCCCTGCTCCTGTTCCGCTTCACCGCGCGACGGCATCCGCTCTCCCCCCGCCGCTCGACGACGTCGCTCGCGGTTCTGGTCGGCGCCGCCGCGCTGGCCGCGACGATCGTCGTCGCCCCCGCGGTGCCGGTGACGGCGAACCTGGCCGGCACCGGTGTGGGGGTGACGGTCGACGCCTCGCTGCGACTGGGCGACGATCTGCGCCAACCCAATCCGGTCGAGGTGCTCACGGTGGCGGCGAAGGGCGAGGTGGCCCCGTATCTGCGGCTGACGACGCTCTCGCAGTTCGACGGTCGGGTGTGGCAGCCCGATCGGGGCGATCTCCAGTCGCAGCGCGAGGGGTTCGGCGAGCCGGAATGGACCCCCGACATCGCCATCGAGGAGCGCACGACATCGATCCGGGTGCTGCGCATGTCGAGCTCGTGGCTGCCGGTGCCGTATCCCGCCACGGGCGTGCAGGGCCTCAACGGCTCGTGGCGCGTGGCCACCGACAACCGCACGCTCTTCTCTCGCAGTGCGGATGCCGCCGGCAACGACTACACGGTCCGCAGCGCGCGCGTGATCCCGACTCTCGAGCAGATCCGCGCCCTCGAGGCGGCGGAGCCGGCGGTCGACGATGCGACCGCTCGGGTCGAGCTGCCCTCGGTCATCGCCGCGACCGCGGAGGACGTGACGGCGCGGGCGAGCACCGACTACGACCGCCTCGTGGCGCTGCAGACGTGGTTCCGCTCGGACTTCGTCTACTCGCTCGAGACGCCGGTGGAGGAGGGCTTCGACGGCACCGGCGCCGAAGCGGTGGCGAGGTTCCTCGACGAGAAGTCGGGATACTGCGTGCACTTCGCCGGGGCGTTCGCGCTGATGGCGGAGAGCCTCGGGATGCAGGCGCGCATCGTGGTGGGGTACCTGCCCGGCGCGCTCACCGACGAGAAGCGCGGCGACGAGTCGATCTTCTCGGTGTCGAGCGATCAGCTGCACTCGTGGCCCGAGGTGCTCTTCCCCGGCGTGGGCTGGATCCCGTTCGAGCCGACGGCGTCGCTGGGCACGCCGACGGCGTTCCAAGCGGCTGCCGTGTCGGGCGGAGGCACGGGCGGCCCTGCGGCCCCCGCGCCGACCAGCGCGCCGACGACCGAGGAATCGGCGGGACCGGAGATCGATCGCCGCGACACCGAGAGCGGCGCGGGCGCCACCGGCGAGCTGCGCAGCCTCGACCCCACGCCCGTGGTGCTCTCGGTCGCCGGAGTGCTGGTGCTGCTGCTCCTTCCCGCGCTGATCCGGCGCGCGGCACGCGAGGTGCGTCTGCGGCGCGCCCACGGCGGCGACCCGGCCGCCGCGTGGACCGAGCTGCGCAGTACGCTGATCGATCTGCAGCTGCCGGTGTCGGACGCCGACACCCCGAGGATGCGCGCGGCGGAGCTGGTGCGCGAGAACGGCGTCGACGCCGACGCCATGAGCGCTCTGACGGACGCCGTCGAGCGGGCGAGCTACGCGCGCTCGGCATCCGCGTCGATCGACCTCGCCGTGCCTCTCGGCGTGGTCCTCGCGCGTCTGCATCGCAGCGTGGACGGGCGCACACGCGCCCGGGCGCTGCTGCTGCCGCGCTCGCTCTTCGTGGCGCGGAGCACGGCGGCGGCCGCCTCGGCGTGACCGTTCAGGCCGCGTGGGCCGCGCAGGGCACCGAGGCGCACGACTCGCACACCACGAACTGGGCGCGGCACGACGGGTCCGGGCAGTTCGCCGTGCGCTTGGTCGGTGCACCGCAGCCGGCGCACCGCCCCACGACCCGGGCATGATCGGAGAAGTCGACCGAGCCGCGTCCGTCGAAGACGTACAGCGATCCCTCCCAGAGCCCGTCGTCGCCGTACTTCTCGCCGTAGCGGACGATGCCGCCCTCGAGTTGATACACCTCGCCGAAGCCGCGCGCCGTCATCAGGCTGGACAGCACCTCGCAGCGGATGCCGCCGGTGCAGTAGGTGACGACGGGCCGGCCCTTGAGCTCGTCGTAGGCACCGGAGTCGAGGAGCGCGACGAAGTCGCGGGTCGTCTCGGTGTCGGGCACCACGGCGCCACGGAACCGGCCGATCTCGGCTTCGAGCGCGTTGCGGCCGTCGAAGAACACCACGTCGTCGCCGCGCTCGTCGACCAGCGCGTGCAGCGCCTCGGGCGTGAGCCGCTCGCCGCCGCCGACGACGCCCCGCTCGTCGACGCGCAGCTCTCCCGGCGCTCCGAACGAGACGATCTCGTCGCGCACCTTCACGCTGAGCTTCGGGAAGTCGAGGCTCAGGCCGTCGGCATCGAGGCCGGTGCCCTCGCTCCACTTGATGTCCACGGCGGCGAAGGGCGCGTACGACCGGAAGGATCGCGTCCAGTTCTTCACCGCGCGGATGTCGCCGCCCAGTGTGCCGTTGATGCCGTGCTTCGAGATCAGCACGCGACCGCGCAGCCCGAGCGCCTGCCCGAGGTCGCGCTGCCACACCCGGATCGCCTCGGGGTCGGCGAGGGGGGTGAAAGCGTAGAACAGGACGATCTTCGGGGTTGCCACCTGGCGATCCTACGTCGACGCCGGCCGCTCACCCGTCCCCGGTCGGAAGGCCGTGAGGTCGACGCCCGCTTCGAGGAGGCGTCCGCGGATGCCTCGCACCACACGGGCCGCTCCTCGGGCGGATCGTCCGTCGTCGGCAGCCAGGAGCGCTGCGGCGGCCCGCTCGTCGCCGGTCGCGATGAGGCACTCGGCCGCGCGTGCGGCATCCCTCTCCACGCGGAAGCGGTGCCTGCTCGACGGATCGACGAGGATGTATTCGTCGCCGTGCCCGGCGACGAGGAACGGCGCCGAGGCGGCGACGATCGACGGGGCCTCCTCCCCGTCGTCCAGGGCGCGCACGAGGTGGCCGCCGAAGCCCGAGATCGCCGTCGTCCCGACGGGGCCGTCCCATCGCCGCAGCAGCTCGATCGCCGCCAGGTACCGACCGAGCCACGGGCGCGCCTCGGCGGCGGCATCGACGTCGGGACCGTCGACGATCCGTTCGAACGCGCGTCCGCGACCGGATCGGGAGGCGGCGGTCGCGACGATGTCGTCTCGCGCGTCGCCGAGGCGCCCGAACAGCGCACCGTCCGGACCGTCGCGCAGCTCGCCCTCGGCCGACACGTGCACGCGGACGACGGCGCCCTCGTCGGCGGAAGGATGCAGGAACGACGATGCCGACTCGATCATCACCGCACTGCTCAGCAGCTGATCCACGAAGGCACCCGAGTATCGTGCGGCGTCGGCGTCGCGGAAGAAGGAGGCGATGCCGCGCGCGGAGCGCTGGCGCACGACGGTCGGGCCCACGATCGAGATGAACGGCACCGACAGGTAGTCCTGCAGCTCGTACCGATGGTGCCCGTCGAGCACCAGCTCGTCGCCCGCGGCCACCCAGCGTCCGTCGTAGCGGATGGCGGACACGCCCCGCGCCGTCGCCGCCGCCATGGCACGGCCCGACGCGCTGCTCGGCACGATGACGAAGTCGCCGCGCGTGGTGATCTCGAGCAGCGGCGCGAGGTGCTCGGCCGATTCGAGGAAGAAGACGACGCCGGCGACCAGCGCCCGGCATCCGCTCGCATACTGCTCGAACGCCGTCGATGCACGGCGGGTGCTCCGCGTCGCGATCGTCGATTCCACCCTTGGTCCCCCCGCAGAGCGATCGGCGGCCAACCGGATTCCGTGCGGCTGTCTCCGCTCGAGTGGCCTCTGTCGTCATTCGAGGATAGGACCGCCGGGAGATGGTTCGCAATATTCCAGCGCCGACGGGCTCCGGTCCTCCGGATCGACGACCACGCCGGAGACCTCGTCGAGCCGCAGCACGGGGAACCGCGAGACGGCCCCGATCTTCTCGGAGCTGCCCAGCACGAAGACGTCGGCGCTCCGCGCCGCCAGCGCCCGCTTGGTGACCGCATCGTCGAGCCGCCCGGTGGTGAGGCCGTGGTCGCGATCGATGCCGGTCACGCCGAGGAAGAAGACGTCGGCCGAGAGGCGCGACACCGCCTCCTGCGCCAGTGCGCCGCCCGTGACGGCGGAGTGCCGCGTCAGCTCGCCGCCGACCATGACGACCCTGGCCGGAGAGCCCTCGAGCGCGGCGAGCGCGACGGCGGGACTCGGGGTGATCACGGTGAGCTCGGCGTCGTGCGGCAGCATCCGCGCCATCGCGAGCGCGGTGGTGCCGCCGTCGAGGATCACGGTCGACCCGGGCCGGATGAGGGCGATGGCCGCGCGTGCGACCCTCTGCTTGCTCTCGGTCGCGACCGCCCGCCGCTGAGCGACCGGCGCATCGGCGGCCGGCACGGGCAGCGCCCCGCCGTAGACGCGGATGCACTCTCCCGCCTCGGCGAGTTCGCGGAGGTCGCGGCGCACGGAGTCCTCCGAGATTCCGAGCTCGGCGGCGACCGCCTTGGCGACGACGCGCCCCTCTGTCGCGAGGAGAGTCCGCAGGTGATCCTTGCGCTGAGCGCCCAGCATCCATACTCCTTCTCGTTCTTGCATGTTCTTGCACGTTTAACGCTACAGTGTTCCGCATGACGAGACCACTTCTCATCCTCATCGCCGGCCCCTATCGCTCCGGTACCGGGGGCGATCCCGACGCGATCGCCCGCAACCTCGCCCGCCTCGAGTCCGCCGCCGCGCCGCTCCACCGACTCGGACACGTCCCGATGATCGGCGAATGGGTCGCACTCCCCACCCTCCGCGGCCTCGATCCGGCCGAGGCGGCCGACGGCGACGTGATGTACGAGACCGCGGCCCGACTGCTGCACCACTGCGACGCCGTCCTGCGACTGCCCGGCGAATCGACCGGGGCCGACACCGACGTCGCCATCGCCCGGGAACGCGGACTCCCGGTCTACTTCGACATCGACGAGATCCCGGCGGCACAGCCGTCCGTGGCCGCTCGGGCGATCGGATAGGATGGACAGGTTGTTCCTGGTGACGTGTCCGAGCGGCCGAAGGAGCACGCTTGGAAAGCGTGTGTTGTGCAAGCAACCGCGGGTTCGAATCCCGCCGTCACCGCCAGGCTGAAGGGCTCCGCGCATGCGGAGCCCTTCGTCGTCGTCCGGCACGCCGTCCGGACGTCAGCCGCCGAAGCGCACGCCGTACATGTGACCACCCGGAGCGGTCGGCAGGCGGTCCATCCCGAGACGCTCGTAGAACGCGGCGGCGCCGGTGTTGCGGGGGTCGATGCCCAGGTGCAGCCCGCTCACCCCGCGGCGGGTCAGTTCGGCGAACAGCGTCTGCATCAGCTGTCTGCCGAGGCCGAGCCCCTGGGTCTCGGGGAGCAGGTCGATGTGCAGGTGGGCGGGGTACGCCGAGGCATTCGGCTCGATGCCCGGCCGCCGCTCGTAGCCGTACTCGACCATCCGCTCCTCGCGCGTCGAGGGGCTCTCCGCGCGGAGGTGGCGCTCCGCGAGCGGCGGCCACCACTCGTCGCGGAACCACCCGTAGAACGCATCGGTGTCGTCGGTGGCCACGATGTAGCCGATCGTGCGGCCGTCGTCGGCTTCCACGACCCACGCCAGGTCGGGATGCCGTTCGGCGTAGGGCACGGCGAAGAGGTCGCCCCACAGCTCGTCGTCCGAGAGCACGCCGGTCGCGTCACCACCGGCATCCGCCGTCTTCACGCACACGTCGTACAGGGCGGCGCGATCGGAGGGGCGATACGGGCGGATGCGGGGCACGGGCACTCCTCGGAACGGGGTCGGGCCCCGTCAGCCTACCGTTCGACCGCCTCGACCCGGGAGCGCTGCGCCCACGGCAGCAGCCAGGCCGCGAGCACGAGCACGACCCCGGCTCCGACGAGCGCTCCACCGAGGGTGTCACTCGCCCAGTGCACCGAGAGGAAGGTGCGCGACAGCGCCATCGCGACCACCCACAGCGCCCCGATGATCGCGGTCCACACCTTCGGGACGAGCACCCAGAGCACCAGGGCGATGGTCGCCGCGTTGGCCGTGTGGCCCGAGGGGAACGAGCCGTAGTCGCTGACGACGAGCATGTCGTCGGGCCGCGCCCGGCCGAAGAGCTGCTTGAGCAGCTGCACCGCGCCCGCGCTCAGGGCGAAGCAGGCGGCGGCGAAGACGGCCCCGCGCCACCGGCGGGCGATCACCAGGGCCAGGATCGCGAGCAGGGGCACAGCGAAGGTCGCGACCCATCCGCCACCGATCCAGTTCAGCCCGAGCGCGAAGGCATACATCCAGTCGCCGCGGATGCCGGCGATCAACTCGTTCCACCAGCTGTCGAAGCCCGGCGTCTCGGTGTGCCCGAAGACGACGACCGCCCCGATGGCCGTCGCGACGGCGAGACAGCCGAGGCCCCACCACAGCAGCATGCGCCTGTTCATCGTCTCATTCTGTCGGATCCCGACCCGTCAGGGAGCGAGCATGCCCACGGTGCGGGGCCTGACGATGAGCCAGAGCGAGAGGATGCCGACGGCCGCGCAGCCGACCATCACCGAGGCCATGGTGGTCGCGGTGATGCCGGCATCCTTCGAGATCCAGCCGACCACCGGCGAGACGAGCCCGGCGACGCCGAAGTTCGCGGCGCCGATGATCGACGCGGCCGTGCCCGCCGCCTTGCCGTGCCGGTCGAGCGCCAGCACCTGCACGTTGGGCATGGTGAAGCCGCAGGCCGTCATGAAGACGAACAGCGGGATGACCGTTCCCCACAGCCCGAGGCCGAGCTGATCGGTGACGATGATGGCGATGCCGGCGATGAGGAGCACGGCGGTCGAGAACGCCATCACCCACTGCGGCCCGAAACGCGCGGCGAGCCGCGAGGCGGCCTGCACACCGGTGACGACACCGAGCGAGTTCACGGCGAACAGGAGGCCGTACTGCTGCGCGTCGAGACCGTGCGTCTCCTGGAAGAGGAACGGCGATGCGGACAGGTACGAGAACAGTCCGGAGAAGGTCATGCCCCCGATGATCAGCACGCCGATGAAGACGCGGTCGGAGAGCACCGATCGGTAGCGCTGCAGCATGGTCGCCCCTCCCCGGCTCTGACGACGCGCCACGGGAAGCGTCTCGGGGATGAAGACGATCGCGGAGAGCAGCATGACGACGCCGTAGATCGCCAGCGCCACGAAGATGCCGCGCCAGGGCATGAGCGTCAGCATCCACGACCCGATGAGCGGGGCGACCACCGGGGCGACCCCCGATACGAGGGCGAGGCGCGACAGCATCACCACGAGACGCCGGCCGCCGAACAGGTCGCGCACGATCGCCATCGCCACGACGCCTCCGGCTGCGGCCCCGACTCCCATGAGCACCCGCGCCGCACCGAGGAGACCCAGCTCGGGCGCGACCGCTGCCGCGACGCTGGCCAGCACGTGCAGGGCGGTCACGGCGATCAGCGGAACACGACGGCCGACCTTGTCGCTCAGCGGACCGACGACGAGCTGACCGAGGGCGAACCCGATCATCGTGCCGGTGAGCGTGAGCTGGATCGCCGCCGCCGTCGTCTGGAAATCTTCCTCGAGCACGGGGAACGCGGGGAGGTACAGGTCGATGGTGAAGGGCCCCAGCGCGGTGAGCGCACCGAGCAGGATGATGTAGAGCGTGCGGCGGCCGAGCGGGATCGCATCGCCCGGATGCAGCATGATGGGCGCGGTCGCCGGGTTGCTGCCGAGAGTGCGGATGGCACCGGTCGGGCTCGAGCTGCGGATGCTGCCGGTGAGGGTGCGGATGCTGCCGGTGGCGGTGCGGATGCTGCCGGTGGGCGTGCGCTCGGGCTGAGGGGTCGTCGGGATGGTGTCTGTGCGGGGAGCGTCGGGCACGACGGTCCTTCCGTGATCAAGGGGGGAAGGCTCCATGTTACCCGCTCTCCGGCATCCGTCCCCTGTCCCGAATTCCGGATGCGGAGGCGCCGGCCCGGCGTGTCGACCCAGCGGCGCAGGGCGACACGCCGGTCGCGCGGGGCGGCATCCGGAATTCGGTGCGGCCACGCCGGAGGGCCGGACCCCCGACCCGGCCGGGGTCAGATGCGGTCGAGACCCTGCTCGAGGTCGGCGATCAGGTCTCCGACGTCTTCGATGCCGACCGACAGCCGCACCACGTTCTCGGGAACCGCGAGAGCCGTGCCGCGCACCGAGGCGTGAGTCATGTCGGGCGGATACCCGATGAGCGACTCGACACCTCCGAGCGACTCGGCGAGCTGGAACAGCGAGGTGCTCTCGGCGAAGGCGCGCGCCGCCTCGGCCCCGCCGGCCAGAGCGAGCGACAGCATCCCGCCGAAGCCGCTCATCTGCCGCGCGGCGACGTCGTGACCGGGGTGGGAGGGGAGTCCGGGATGGAACACGCGCTCGAACTCCGGCCGGGCGTCGGCCCACTCGGCGATCGCCTGCGCGTTCGCGGAGTGCTGACGCATGCGCACTGCGAGCGTCTTGATCCCGCGGGTCGTCAGCCATGCGTCGAACGGCGCCGACACCGCACCGACGGCGAACTGCGCGAACGAGACCTGCTCGACGAAGCGGTCGTCGCCGAACACCACCGCGCCACCGAGCACGTCCGAGTGCCCGCCGAGGTACTTGGTGGTGGAGTGCACCACCACGTCGGCGCCGAGCGCGAGCGGCTGCTGCAGCGCCGGCGAGGCGAAGGTGTTGTCGACGACCAGCACCGCCCCGGCGGCATGCGCGATCTCGGCGATCTGCGCGATGTCGACGATCTTCAGCAGCGGGTTGCTCGGCGTCTCGAGCCAGACGATCCGGGTCTCCGGGCGGAGCGCCGCGCGGATCGCGTCGGCGTCGGCGAGTTCGACGGTCGTCGTCTCGATGCCCCAGGGCGCGAGAACCCGGGTGAGCAGACGGTAGGTGCCGCCGTAGACGTCGTTGCCGAGCAGCACGTGATCGCCGGGCTTCAGGATGCTGCGCAGCAGCGCGTCTTCGGCGGCGAGGCCGGACGCGAACGAGAGCGCTCGCACGCCGCCCTCGAGTGCGGCGAGCTGGGTCTCGAGCGACGAGCGCGTGGGGTTGCCCGCGCGGTTGTACTCGTAGCCCTCGCGGAAGCCGCCGATGCCGTCCTGCACGTGCGTGGAGGCCTGGTAGATCGGCGGGATGATCGCGCCGGTGATCGGATCGGGCGCCTGGCCCGCGTGGATGGCTCGGGTGGCGAAGGCGTGCTCGGACATGTCTTCAGCCTACGACCGCGTCGCAGACGGCATCCGGCCCTGTTACGTCGCGCGTCAGCGCGACAGGTACGACAGCAGGTCCTGTCGCGTGAGCACCGTGTGGGGCTTGCCGTCCTCCGTCACGAGGAGGGCATCGGCGTCGGCGAGCGCCGCACGCGTCTCGGCGACCGACGTGTGGATGCCGATGAGCGGCAGCCGGCGCCCGACATGCGCACCCACCGCATCCGTCGGATTCGCCTCGCCGCGGAAGAGCAGGTCGAGCAGACCCTTCTCGTCGACCGTGCCGACGACCTCGCCCATCATGACGGGCGGCTCGGCGCTGAGAACCACGAGCTGCGAGACGCCGTACTCGGTCATCAGTCCGATCGCCTCGAGCACGGTGTCGGTCGGGTGCGCGTGCACGAGATCGGGGATGCCCGAACCCGGCGCCTGCGCGTGGCGGCGGGCGCGCGCGGCGAGGACGTCGGCTACCGTCTCGCCCTCCCCCACATCGGTGAAGCCGTAGGAGCGCATCCACCCGTCGTTGAAGATCTTGCCCAGGTAGCCGCGGCCGCCGTCGGGCAGAAGCACCACCATCACGGCATCGGCGGGGAGCTCTCGGGCCACCCGCAGCGCTCCGACCACGGCCATCCCGCTCGAGCCGCCGACGAGGATCCCCTCTTCGCGCGCCAGCCGGCGCGTCATGGCGAACGCGTCGGCATCGCTCACGGCGACGATCTCGTGCGGCACCGACGGGTCGTACGCGCCCGGCCAGATGTCCTCCCCGACACCCTCGACCAGATACGGGCGGCCGGTCCCGCCGCTGTACACGCTGCCCTCGGGGTCGACGCCGACGATGCGCACCCGGTCGTCCGACACCTCGCGCAGGTACCGGCCGGTTCCCGTGATCGTGCCGCCCGTGCCCACCCCGGCGACGAAGTGCGTCACCCGCCCGTCGGTGTCACGCCAGATCTCGGGACCGGTCGTCTCGTAGTGACTCCGCGGGCCGTTCGGGTTCTCGTACTGGTTCGGCTTGAACGCTCCCGGGATCTCGCGGGTCAGACGGTCGCTCACGCTGTAGTACGACTCCGGGCTGTCGGGCGCGACCGAGGTCGGTGTCACGACCACCTCGGCACCGTACGCGCGGAGAACGTCGATCTTGTCCTCGCCGACCTTGTCCGGCACCACGAAGACGCAGTCGTAGCCGCGCTGCTGCGCCACCAGCGCGAGCCCCACCCCGGTGTTGCCGCTCGTCGGCTCGACGATCGTGCCGCCGGGCTTCAGATCCCCCGCGGCCTCGGCGGCATCGATGATGCGCGCCGCGATGCGATCCTTCGCGGAACCGCCGGGGTTCAGGTACTCGAGCTTCACCAGGACCGTGCACTCGACACCCTCGGTCACGTGCGTCAGCTTCACGAGGGGCGTGTCGCCGACGAGGTCGACGATCGAGTCCGCATACTTCATGACTTCAGGGTAGACGCGCGGATGCCGCGACCGGGGTCATGTTGCAGCCGGCGCTTCGACGGGCTCAGCGACCCAGCCGGCGCTTCGACAGGCTCAGCGACCCAGCCGGCGCTTCGACAGGCTCAGCGACCCAGCCGGCGCTTCGACGGGCTCAGCGACCCATGTCGGGTCCTGAGCCCGTCGAAGGGTCAGCCCTTCGTCGACCCCGCCAGCAGGCCGCGCACGAAGTACCGCTGCAGGGCGAAGAAGACGATCAGCGGCACGATGATCGACACGAACGCTCCGGCGGTGAGGAGGTACCAGCCCTCGCCGCGACCGGTGATCTCGGCGAGCACCTTGGTGATCGGCGATGCGGCGCCGTCGGCGAACACGAGGGCGACGAGCAGGTCGTTCCACACCCACAGGAACTGGAAGATCGCCACCGAGGCGATCGCCGGCATCGTCAGCGGCAGCACCACGCGGAAGAAGATCTGCCCCCGCGAGGCGCCGTCGACGCGCGCGGCCTCGATGATCTCCCCCGGGATCTCCGACATGAAGTTGTGCAGCAGGTAGATCGCCAGGGGCAGGGCGAACATCGTGTGCGCGATCCAGACCTGCGCATATCCGCCCGCCACGTCGAGCCCCAGCGTGACCTGCACGCCGAAGAGGTTGATGCCGCGCGAGAACGACGACAGCAGGGGCACCAGCGCCATCTGGATCGGGACGATCTGCAGCGCGAACACGAAGATGAACAGCGCGTTGCGCCCCTTGAAGTCGATCCAGGCGAACGCGTACGCCGCCATCGCCGCGATCATCAGGGGGATGATCGTGGCCGGGATCGTGATCACGATCGAGTTGAAGAACGACTCGGCGATCGTCAGCTGCGTGGTGCCCGACTGGAGGACCGCCGCGTAGTTGTCGAGCGTGAACTGCGGGTTGGTGAAGATGGTCCACCAGCCGCTGGTCTCGATCGCATCCCGCTCGCGGAACGACGACAGGAAGAGCCCCAGCGTCGGAATCGTCCACAGCACGGCGATGACGATCGAGGCGACCGTCGCCCACGGGCGGCTGAGGCGCCTGCGTGTTCGTCCGGCGGACGCCTCGAAGCGGCCGGCGGTCGTCAGCGACTTCGTGCTGACCGCGGTGTCGGACGACATCTCCTGCGTCCCTGGGCCTGTCGACGTGGTCATCGGATCTCCCGCTGCTTCTTGATCTGGCGCGCGTTGTAGATCACGATCGGCAGCACCAGGATGAACAGGATGACGGAGAGCGCAGCGCTGCGTCCCGCCTCGAACTTCGAGAACTGGGTGTACATCTCATTCGCCAGCACCGAGGTTCCGTAGTTTCCGCCGGTCATCGTGCGCACGATGTCGAAGACCTTCAGCGAGGCGATCGAGATCGTGGTCAGCACGACGATGAGCGCCGGACGGATCGACGGCACCGTCACCGAACGGAATCGCTCCCAGGCGTTGGCGCCGTCGAGCTCGGCCGCCTCGAGGAGCTCGGCCGGGACGCCCTTGATCGACGCCGAGAGCACGACCATCGCGAAACCGGTCTGCACCCAGATCAGCACCACGATGAGGGCGAGGTTGTTCCACGGGCCGTTGAGCAGGAACTGCTGCGGCTGGCCGCCGAGCCACACCAGGAGCTGGTTCAGCAGACCGATCTGCTCGAACTCGGGGCCGCGGTAGGCGTAGACGAACCGCCAGATGATGCTGGCGCCCACGAACGAGATGGCCATCGGCATGAAGACGAGGAGCTTGTAGACCTTCTCACCGCGCGTCCGGTCGATGAACACGGCGTAGGCGAGACCGACGATCGTCGACAGCGTCGGCACGAGCAGCACCCACACGATCGTGTTGATGACGGATGTGACGCCGTCGGACTGGGTGAAGATCCAGAGGTAGTTCGAGAAGCCGACGAAGTCGCTGCCCGTCGAGTTCCAGAACGACGCGTACACCGTCTGGATCGACGGCAGGATCAGACCCGCCAGCAGCAGGAGCATCGCGGGAGCCATGAAGGCGACGAGCTGGATGAGGTACCCCGCACCGTCGCGGGATCGGTAGTCGAGGAAGAAGAACAGGGCGCCGACGGCGACCGCGACTCCCATGGCCCAGTAGTAGGAGTTGAAGAACCACATCACCGCGAGCGGGATGAGGAGGCACATCGCGAGACGGATGCCGGTGTAGACGGCGCCGCGGCGAGGCGCGATGTCGACGAGAAGCAGGATCACCACCACGACCACCGCGAATGCGATGACCACGGCGACGGCCTGGAGGATCGGCGGCAGCGCCCCGATCCATTGGAAGAACACAGTCGCGTTCACGGATTCCCCTTCATGAGACGGAGCTGATCGTCAGCCCGCGCGACGATGCGCGGGCCGGGTGTGAGAAGGAGGGCCGCCCTCACGGGGGCGGCCCTCCTCATCGGATCAGCTGGAGGGCCAGCCGGTCTGGATCTGCGTCAGGACCTCTTCGGTCGGGGTCCCGTTGATCCAGGCGACCATGCCCTTCCAGAACGTGCCCGAGCCGACCGCGCCGGGCATCTGGTCGGAGCCGTCGAAGCGGAAGGTGATCTCGTCGTCCTGCAGCAGCTTGATCGATTCCTGCAGGATCGGGTCCGTGACCACCTCGAGGTCGAGGCCCTTGTTCGCCGAGGTGACGCCACCGAGGGCGAGGCGGCTGTTCGCCCACTCCGGGCTCGACAGGTACTCCAGCACCTTCTGCGTCGCCTCCGAGTCGCTGAACGCGCCGACGATCTCGCCGCCACCGGTGATGAGGGTCTCATCCGCGCTCTTGCTCGGCGTCAGGAACGCCCAGACGTCACCGTCCTCGGCGAAGTTCGTGCCTTCCGGGTAGAAGCCCGACAGGAACGACGCCTGGTGGGTCAGCGCGCACTCGCCGCTGGCGACCTTGGCGGCCACGTCGCCGAACGCCGTGGAGTTGATCGAACGCACGTCACCGAAGCCGGCGTTGACGTAGGCCGGGTTGAGCAGGATCTCACCGGTCGCGTCGAACGCCTCCTTGATCTGGGGATCGGTGAACGGGATCTCGTTCTTCACCCACTGGTCGTAGACATCCGGGCCGGAGTTGCGCAGCACGAGATCCTCGATCCAGTCGGTGCCGGGCCAGCCGGTGGCGACGCCGGACTCGAAGCCGGCGCACCACGGGGCGGCGCCGCTCTTCTCCTGAATCGTCTGCGTGAGGGTGAGCAGTTCGTCCCACGTGGTCGGCTCCTCGACGCCCCACTCGGCGAACTTCGTCGGCGAGTACCAGATCCAGCCCTTGACGCTCGCCATCAGCGGCGCGCCGTAGAACGTGCCGTCGTACGTGCCGAAGTCGACCCAGCCCTGCGTCCAGTACTCCTCGGCGTTCTTCTTGACCGCCTCGGGAGCCGGCTTCAGCAGATCGCGAGAGGCGTAGTCGGCGAACAGACCTGGCTGCGGGAAGATCGCGATGTCGGGCGGGTTGCCGCCCTGGGCGCGCGTGCCGAGCTGCGTCTCGAAGTCCTGGCTGCCCTCGTACTTGATGGTGATGTCGTTCTCCTTCTCGAAGTCCGCCCAGGACTCCGCGAGGAGTTCGGCCTCGCCTTCCACGATCGTGCCGTAGATGGTGACGGTGTTGTCTCCGCCTCCGCCGCCACCGCCGCCCGAGGGAGCCCCACCCGGAGCCCCGCATCCGGCGAGCGCGACACCCGCGACCCCCACTAGGGCGAGCGGCACCAGCCGCCGGGAACGCTGTGACAGACCCATGTGAATTCTCCTCTTCGAGTACGCGGTTCCCCCCTCAGCCGACGCCACCCCCGGCGTCGTTCGGGAACCGATTCCAGGCCAACCTACTGGCCTTCCGCTCCGCCGCACAACCGCAAACGGTCACAAGCTCGCAACCTTTCACAACCTTCGCCGGCGTGTCATGGGAGCGCTCCCGATGACGTCGTGTGGAACCGGTTCCCTTTTCCGATCGGACGCACTACGCTGTGACCCGGCGCGCGCCGACCGCGCAGCCGCTCGCGCCTCGCGCGACGGGTCGAGGAGGACCGATGAGCACGATCGCGGACGTCGCCGCGCGTGCCGGCGTGTCCAAGGCCACGGCCAGTCGCGCGCTCACCGGCCACGGCTACGTCTCCGACGACACCCGTCGCCGTGTGGCCGACGCCGCCCGCGAGCTCGCCTACGTCGCCCACTCGTCGGCGACGAGCCTGGCCACCGGCCGTACGCAGACGGTCGGCGTGGTGATGCCGCCCGTCGATCGCTGGTTCTTCGCCGAACTCCTCGCCGGCATCCAGGAGGCGCTGTTCGCGCTCGAGTACGACCTCTCCCTCTACGGCGTGCCCGAGGGCTCCGCGACCAGGGAGCGGCTGTTCGAGCACGTGCTGCCACGGCGTCGGTTCGACGGCATCATCGCCGTCGACATCCAGCCCAGCGCACACGAGCTCGAGCGACTGCAGCGCACGGGGCGCCCGCTGGTGAGCGTCGGGCCGTACGACGAGGGATCGAGCGCGGTCTCGATCGACGACACCGCGGCGGCGCGCATCGCCACCGAGCATCTCATCGAGCTCGGTCACACGGCCATCGCCTTCGTGGGCGGCGCGACGGATGCCGCCGAGACCAGCCTCGGCGATGCGCGCCGACTCGAGGGGTATCGCGATGCGCTCCAGGCGGCGGGCCTCGCGGGAAGCACCCGGGTCGTGGGTGCCGCCCCGACGATGACGGGCGGCTATGCCGCAGCGGCCGGGCTGCTGGGCGATCGCCGGCACCGCCCCACGGCGATCGTCGGAGTGTGCGACGAGGCCGCGATCGGAGCGGTGATCGCCGCGCGCCGACTCGGGATCGCGGTCCCGACCGAGCTCAGCATCGTCGGCATCGACGACCACGAGCACGCCGAGATGTTCTCGCTCACCACGATCGGGCAGTCCCCGCGCGAGCAGGGGCATGATGCGGTCCGCCTGCTCGCCGAACGCATGCGCCATCCCGACGACCCGCTGCAGCACGTCGTGGCGGCATCCGCCCTGGTGGTGCGCAACTCCACGGCCGCTCCGCGCTGACCCGGGCCGAGACGCACGAAGGCCCCGGGCGGACCCGGGGCCTTCGCAGAAGCGCGGAGCGCTGGAATTACTTGAGGGTGACGGTCGCGCCGGCCTCTTCCAGAGCAGCCTTCGCCTTGTCGGCGGTCTCCTTGTTCGCGCCCTCGAGCACGGCCTTGGGGGCACCGTCGACGACGGCCTTGGCCTCGCCGAGGCCCAGCGAGGTGAGCTCGCGGACCGTCTTGATGACCTGGATCTTCTTGTCGCCGGCAGCCTCGAGGATGACGTCGAACGAGTCCTTCTCCTCCTCGGCCGCGGCCTCGCCACCCGCGCCCGCAGCGCCGGCAACGGCGACGGGTGCAGCAGCGGTGACCTCGAACTTCTCCTCGAACGCCTTCACGAAGTCGTTGAGCTCGACGAGGGTCAGGCCAGCGAACTGCTCCAGCAGCTCCTCGGTGGAAAGCTTCGCCATGATGATTCTCCTAATAGATGGGGTTTGTGTGACGAGATCGCCGGTCGCTCACGCGGCCTCGGCGGTCTCCAGCTTTTCGCGAAGCGCGTCGATGGTGGCGGCAGCCTTGCCCATCGTCGCCTTCATCATGCCCGCAGCCTTCGCCAGCAGAACCTCACGGCTCTCGAGCGAGGCGTACTTGTTGACCTCGTCGGCGGAGAGGGCGTTGCCCTCGAAGACGCCGGCCTTGATCACGAGAAGCGGGTTGGCCTTGGCGAAGTCACGCAGAGCCTTGGCGGTGGCGACGAAGTCGCCGTGCACGAACGCGACGGCCGACGGACCCTTGAGGTCATCGTCCAGCGCGGTGATGCCGGCCTTGTTGGCGGCGATCTTGGTCAGCGTGTTCTTCACCACGGCGTACTCGGCGTCCTGACGGATGCTGTTGCGCAGCTCCTTGAGCTGAGCAACCGTCAGACCGCGGTACTCGGTCAGCAGGACGGCGTTCGAGTTCTCGAATGACTTCGTGAGCTCGGCGACCGATGCATCCTTCTGCGCCATGGTCACTCCTTGGTGTGTACGAGGCGCCGCACGGTGGTGGGGCGCCGGCCTGGACCGCCGGCGAGAAAGAGAAGAGCTCCGGCGCAAGCGCACGGAGCTCGGAGAAGTTCGTGACACCTGCGCGGGACCCTGCTTCGCAGAGCTTCGATCGTCTCGCGCTCACGCGCACGACGATGACCAGCGGTCTTCGGTTGGTCCCAGAGTACCCCACCGACCCGTCGTCGCCCAAATCGCGGGCGCGACCGCGCCCGCCGCGACCTCAGCACCGGTCGGCGGCCCGCCCCCGATGACCGCCGAGCGCATCCGCCGCCCGGATCAGACTCAGGTGTGACAGCGCCTGCGGGGTGTTGCCCACCTGGCGCCGGCCGGCGACGTCATACTCCTCCGACAGCAGGCCCAGGTCGTTCGCCAGCGCCGTCAGACGCGCCATGAGCTCGCGGGCGTCGGCGGTTCGACCGGTGGCGGCGTACTGCTCGACGAGCCAGAAGCTGCAGGCGAGGAACGGATGCTCCCCTCCGGCGAGCCCGTCGATCCCGGTCTCGGTGCGGTACCGCAGCACGAAGCCGTCGCTGATGAGCGTGCGCTCGATCTGCGTCACCGTGCGCAGCATCCGCGGATCGTCGGGTGCGCAGTACCCGACCTGGGGAAGGACGAGCAGCGAGGCGTCCACCTCGTCCGAGCCGTAATGCTGGACGAAGTACCCGTCGGCGTGGACGCCGCGCTCGTCGATCTCGCGCCGCAGGTCGTCGCGGGTCCGCTCCCAGCGCTCGGCGTCGCCGGTCAGGCCGTGCTCGCGCACGGCTCGCACCCCTCTGTCCACCGCGGCCCACATCATCACGCGCGAATGGGTGAACCAGCGCGGCTCGCCACGGATTTCCCAGATGCCGTTGTCGGGCCGGTCGAGCGACCCGACCACCTCATCGATGAGAGCGCGCTGCAGCGGCCACGAGAAGTCGCCCTCCTCGAGGCCCGCCATACGGGCCGCCTCGAGCGCCACCATCACCTCGCCGATGACGTCGCCCTGGTACTGGTCGACGGCGCCGTTGCCGATGCGCACGGGCGCCGACCCCTCGTAGCCGGGCAGGCTCGGCATCTCGCGCTCGGGGAGGTCGCGCTCGCCCGCGATGCCGTACATGATCTGCACCTCGCTGGGCTCGCCGGCGACCGCGCGGAGCAGCCAGCGCCGCCAGTGGTGCGCCTCGTCGAGGAAGCCGTGCGCGATGAGGGCCTCGAGCGTCAGCGCGGCGTCGCGCAGCCACACGAACCGGTAGTCCCAGTTGCGCGATCCACCGAACTGCTCGGGAAGCGACGTCGTCGCCGCGGCCACGATGCCCCCGGTGTCGCGGTTGGTCAGCGCCCGGAGCACGAGCAGCGACCGGACGACCTCGTCGCGGTGCGGACCCTCGTGCCGAGTGCCGGCCGCCCACTCCTGCCACCACGACCGCGTCGACGCGAGGGACTCGTCGACGTCGAGAGGTCTGCGCGGATGCTCATGCGACGGGAACCAGCTCAGCACCAGGTCACGGAGCTCGCCTGCGCTCACGGCGACGGCACCGCGATGGCGATGGTCGCGGGCGACGAGCCGGACGCCGCGCACGATCACCGCCTCGGGACCGGCGATGGCGAGCAGCGCCGGCTCCGAGGCCGTGCCGACCTGGCGCACCCACGGCAGCCGGCGCGCGTAGTCGAAGTGCAGACGCAGCTCGGTGACGAACTCGACCCGCCCCGAGATGCCGACGATCCGGCGCACCACGTCGGTGCGCGACGGATGCAGGGGCAGGAGCTCGTGCACCTCGGCGACGCCCTCGGACGTCTCCCACCGGGTCACGAGGATGAACGTGTCGGAGACGTAGTGCCGCTGCGACGTCGCCGCGTCGTCGGCGGGCCGCAGGCTCCAGCATCCGTGCTCCTGCTCCCCCAGCAGCGCCCCGAAGAGCGACGGGGAGTCGAACCGGGGCAGGCAGAGCCAGTCGATGCTCCCGTCGCGCGAGACCAGGGCGCCGGTGCGGCAGTCGCTGAGCAGGGCGTAGTCCTCGATCGGCGCGGGCATGTCCCGAGTCTGGCATGTCGGCGGGAGCGGTCGGCGATTACGGTGGGACCATGACCGATGCGACGACGCTTGTGATCTTCGGGGCCGGTGGCGACCTCGCCTCCCGCCTGCTGCTGCCCGCTCTGGGGCAGCTGTTGATGCGCGAGCCGGAGCGCGCCGTGCACATCGTCGGCGCCGATCGGGAGGAGTCCACCGACGCCGCCCTCGAGACCATCGTCCGGACGGCCTTCGCGACCATGGGCGCGGAGCAGGCGGCATCCCGGGTCGAGGTGGTGTTCCGTCGCACCGACATCACCCGGGCGGACGACCTGCGCGCGCTGCTGCACGACCTCTCGGGTCGGGTGGCCGTGTACTTCGCGGTCCCTCCGTCGGTCGCGGCCGCGGCGATCGACGCCATGACGCCCGACATGCTGCCCGCCGGCACCGTGCTGGTGATGGAGAAGCCGTTCGGCGTCGACGAGGCGAGCGCCCGCGCGCTCAACCGCACGCTGACCGCGCTCGTGCCCGAGAGCCAGGTGTTCCGCGTCGATCACTTCCTCGGCCGCTCGACGACCCTCAACCTGCTCGGCGCACGGTTCGCCAACCGCATCCTCGAACCCCTCTGGTCGGCCGAGAGCATCGAGTCGGTCGACATCGTCTACGACGAGAAGCTCGCGCTCGAAGGGCGCGCGGGGTACTACGACCGGGCAGGCGCCCTGGTCGACATGATCCAGAGCCATCTGCTGCAGGTGCTGGCCGTGCTGGCGATGGACGAGCCGGCGACGCTCGACGAGGTCGACTTCCGTGCGGCGACGGGGGCGGTGCTCCGCGCGACGAGGGTGTGGAACGACGACCCGGTCGCCTGGTCCCGTCGGGCGCGCTACACGGCGGGCAGCGTCGCCGGCGTGCAGAAGCCGTCGTACGTCGACGAGCCGGGCGTCGACCCGGCGCGCGACACCGAGACCCTCGCCGAGGCGACGTTCGAGGTGCGCAACGCGAAATGGGCGGGGGTGCCGTTCCGTCTCCGCTCGGGGAAGGCGCTCGGCGAGCCGGCGACCGAGATCGTCGTGCGCTTCCGCCGCGTGCGGCACGTGCCCGACGGGCTCTCGGGCACGTCGGACGGCGCGATCCTCCGCTTCTCGCTCGGCCCCGACCGCATCTCGCTGGAACTGAACCTCAACGCCGCGGAAGACCCGTTCGAGCTGGAACGGGCGACGTTGTCGGCCGAACTGGGCGAGGGCGCGCTCAAGGCCTACGCCGAGGTCCTGTCGGGGATCCTCGACGGCGATCCCCTCCTCGCCGTCCGCGGCGACGCGGCCGAGCAGTGCTGGCGCATCGTCGATCCCATCCTCCGCGCCTGGCGCGAGGGGCGGGTGCCGCTCGAGGAGTACGCCGCCGGATCGTCGGGGCCCGACGGGTGGCCCGCGACCCGCTGACCGCGCCCGCGCACCGCTGACCGCGCGACGCATGCCGACCCCGGATGCCGCATCGCGGCGTGTGCGGAGATCGAGGTCGGCGACCGGGGTTAGGGTCGAGGAGTGAACCCCGAACTCGCCGCGCGCATCGTCGCGGACTCCCGCGACCGCGTCGCGTGGATGCGAGCACGATCACGGGGCATCACCGCCACCGATGTGGCCGGACTGACCAGCGAACGCTCGATCATCCGCGCCGCCGACGCCAAGCTGGGCGGTGGCCCGCGGTTCGGCGGCAACGCCTACACCGACCACGGGCGGCGACGCGAACCCGAGATCGCCGCCTGGGTCGCGGCGACCCACGGCATCCTCCCCTCCTCCGCCCTCTTCCGGGCCGAAGTCGAGCATCGGCACCTCGCCACCCCCGACGGCATCGCCGTCGACACGGCGGGACGGGTGAAGCTCGCCGAGATCAAGACCACGAACAAGCCGTGGAGCGGCATCCCCCGCACCTACCTCCGTCAGGTCTGGTGGCAGCAGCATGTGCTGGGTGCGGAGCGCACCCTGTTCGTCTGGGAGCAGCACGTCGACTTCTCGCCGATCCACGACGAGCCGCGCTGCGTGTGGATCGACCGCGACGAGCGCGAGATCGCCAAGCTCGTGTCTCTCGCGACGCTCCTCATCGACGAGCTCTACCGGCGCACCACGGGGCAGCAGCCTCCGTCGCGCACGGCTCCGCTTCCCGCCAGTCGGCGAGAGCAGCTGCGCGAGCGCGACGCCTTCCGCGCGCTCGCGTTGGCCGACTGACGGGCCGCCGAGGACGCGGCATCGGGCTCAGGGCTGCAGCACGCGCCGCGCCTCGGCCGCGATCTCGGCCGCGATCGTGTCGAGGAGCTCCGAGCGCAGGTTCCACTGCTGCCAGTAGAGCTCGACCCGCAGCGCAGGACCCCCGAGCCGGATCAGTCCGGTGGACTCCTGGAGCAGCGGCAGCATGCCCCAGCCGAGACCCAGTTCGACCGCCATCGCGTAGTCGTGCGACGCAGGCACGAAGTGCCGCGGCACCCCCTGGTGGGCCACCCCGTTCGCGGCCAGCCAGTCGTGCTGCAGGGTGTCGCGACGGTCGAAGTCGACGAACGGCGCCGCGCTCAGCGCGGACTCCCCGGCCCCGTCGGGGAACCACCGTGCCGCGAAGTCGGGTGCGGCGACGGCCCGGTACTCGATCACGCCCAGGGGCGCGACCGAGCATCCCGCGACCGGTCGTGCCTCGCTGGTGACGGCGGCCATCACCGTTCCCGACTCGAGCAGCCGGGCGGTGAAGTTCTGGTCGTCGCGATGGAGGTCGAAGTCGATCGCGTGGGCGGCGGAGAGCCGGGCGAGCGGCGCCAGGAACCAGGTGGCCAGTGAGTCGGCGTTCACGGCCAGCGGAACGGTGATGCGCCGCGCCCTGTCCCCGTCATCGATGCCGACGCCGGCGAGCGCGTCGTGCTCGAGGAGGGCGACCTGCCGCGCGAGCCGCACGACCGCCTCCCCCGCCTCGGTGAGCCGAGCCGGTTTGGTGCGCACGAAGAGGATGCGGCCGAGCTGCTGTTCGAGTGTCTTGAGCCGCTGACTCACCGCCGACGGCGTGATGCGCAGCCGACGGGACGCGGCGTCGAGCGTGCCCTCGTCGGCGACGGCGGCCAACGTGGCGGCGAGTTCGGGATCGATGATCACATCAGCGATGCTAATGGTTCTATAGAAATCTTCGCTGGTACTGTCGATCCACGGTTTCTTACCCTGGAGGCATGCTCTCCCTCATCGCCGGTCTCGGCGTCGGCCTCTCGCTCATCGTCGCCATCGGTGCGCAGAACGTCTTCGTGCTGCGGCAGGGAATCCGGCGCGAGCACGTGCTGGCGGTCGTCGTCGTCTGCGCGCTCTCCGACGCCGTGCTCATCATCGCCGGCGTCGCCGGCCTCGGCTACGTCATCAGCGCCGCACCCTGGCTGGTGGTCGTGGCCAGGTGGGCGGGCGCGCTGTTCCTCCTGGTCTACGGACTGCTCGCCGCGCATCGCGCCTGGCGCGGCGGCGACGCCGGGCTCGACGCCGGAGCCGATGCGGCAGCATCCGCCGCCTCCGACGGCGCGGTGCGAGGTGGTCGTGCTCCCGGCACCGCGACTCTCGCCCGTCCGCGGCTGGCACCGGTGGTCGTCACGGTGCTCGCCCTCACCTGGCTGAACCCGCACGTCTACCTCGACACCGTCCTCATGCTCGGGTCGATCGCGACGACGCACGGGGATCAGCGCTGGCTCTTCGCGGCCGGGGCGGTGTCGGCCAGCATCCTGTGGTTCACGGCGCTGGGCTTCGGCGCCCGCTTCGTCGGACGCTGGCTGCGCACGCCGCGGTCGTGGCGCGTCCTCGACGCGATGATCGCCGTCGTGATGATCGCCATCGCGGTGAGCCTCCTGCTCCCCGTGCTCGCCTGAGCGGCGGGCCGCCGGCCCGGACGCGGAAAGGCCCCCGCCGGAGCGGGGGCCTTTCTGTTCGCGACGCGAAGGTCAGATCGCGTTGACGTCCAGCGGGATGCCGGGGCCGAAGGTGGTCGACACGGCGCCCTTCTGGATGTAACGGCCCTTCGAGCTCGACGGCTTGAGGCGGACGATCTCCTCGAGCGCTGCGTCGATGTTCTCGTTCAGCTGCTCGGCGGTGAACGACGCCTTGCCCACGACGAAGTGCACGTTGGCGTGCTTGTCGACGCGGAACTCGATCTTTCCGCCCTTGATGTCCTCGACGGCCTTGGCCGTGTTCGGGGTCACCGTGCCGGTCTTCGGGTTCGGCATGAGTCCACGCGGACCCAGCACCTTTCCGAGGCGACCGACCTGGCCCATGAGCTCCGGCGTCGAGACCGCTGCGTCGAAGTTGGTCCAGCCGTCGGCGACCTTCTGGATGAGCTCGGCGCCACCGACCTCATCGGCGCCCGCGGCGATCGCCGCCTCAGCGGCGGGACCCGTCGCGAACACGATGACGCGTGCGGTCTTGCCGGTGCCGTGCGGCAGGATGACGGTGCCGCGCACCATCTGGTCGGCCTTGCGGGGGTCGACCGAGAGCTTCAGCGCGACCTCGACGGTGGCGTCGAACTTCGACGAGCCGGTCTCCTTGGCCAGGGCGACGGCCTCGGACGGGGTGTAGAAACGGTCTGCCTCGATCTTCTCGGCGGCAGCGCGGTAAGCCTTGGACTTCGTAGCCATGATTATCTCCCTCAGCCCTCGACCGTGATGCCCATGGAGCGGGCGGTGCCGGCGATGATCTTCGAGGCGGCCTCGATGTCGTTCGCGTTCAGGTCGGCCTGCTTGGTCTCGGCGATCTGACGGACCTGGTCCTTGGTGATCTTCGCGACCTTGACAGTGTGCGGGGTCGACGATCCCTTGGGGATGCCGGCGGCCTTCTTGATGAGCTCCGCCGCGGGCGGGGTCTTCAGGACGAAGGTGAAGCTGCGGTCCTCGTAGACGGTGATCTCGACGGGGATGACGTTGCCGCGCTGCGACTCGGTCGCGGCGTTGTACGCCTTGCAGAACTCCATGATGTTGACGCCATGCTGACCGAGCGCGGGGCCGATCGGCGGCGCCGGGTTGGCTGCACCGGCGTTGATCTGAAGCTTGATCAGGCCGGTCACCTTCTTCTTCGGTGCCATTCTCTTTCCTTTCCTCGAGGCGGATGCGAGCAGCATCCGCTTCTCCCGCGAACCCGGCATCTCCGGGCTGCGGTCGTCTGCGCGCCCTTCGACGAGCTCAGGGGCCCAGGGGCCGCCGCACAAACCACAACAGTCTACCCGACGCCACGATGGATGGAAAACGTCTCGGAACGGGCATGTTCAGCGACGTTTTCCATCTATCACCGGAACGAGGAACGGCCGCCCCCCGAAGGGACGGCCGTTCCGATGACGGGTGTCAGATCATCTTGGTGACCTGGTCGAACGACAGCTCGACCGGCGTCTCGCGCTCGAACAGCGACACGAGCACCGTGAGCTTGCCGCTCTCGGGCTTGATCTCGCTGATCGACCCGGGCAGACCCGCGAACGAGCCCTCCTTGATCGTGATGGTCTCGCCGACCTCGAAGTCGACCTCGGCCGGCAGCGGACGAGCGACGGCGACGCCGCCCTTCGACGCGATGTTCTTCGCGGTCGGGACGTCCTTCACCTCGACGAGCGACTTCAGCATGTTGAAGGCCTCTTCGAAGCGCAGCGGCGTGGGGTTGTGGGCGTTGCCCACGAAGCCGGTGACACCGGGCGTGTGGCGGACGACCGACCAGGTGTCTTCCGTGAGCTCCATGCGCACGAGCACGTAGCCGGGGATGCGCACGCGGGTGACCATCTTGCGCTGGCCGTTCTTGATCTCGACGACGTCCTCCATCGGGACCTCGATCTGGTAGATCTCGTCCTCGACCTCGAGCGTCGACTTGCGCTGCTCGATGTTCGCCTTGACCTTGCGCTCGAAGCCCGCGTAGGAGTGGATGACGTACCACTTGCCGGGAAGCATCCGGAGGTCCATGCGGAAGGCCTCGTACGGGTCCTCCTCGACGTCGGCGCCAGCCTGCTCGGCCTCCTCGGCGGCGTCGACCACGGCGGCGGCATCCTGGATCTCGGAGACCTCCTCGGGGTCGAGCACGGGGGCGTCCTCATCGCCGTTCACGTCGGGGCCGTCGTACGGGGTGACCTCGTCGGCGGCTGCGGCCTGCTGCTCGGCGGCCTCTTCCGCCGCCGAATCGTTCAGGACCTCAGCGGCGGCCTCGGACTCCGCCGCTTCGTCCAGGTTGAGAGCGTCGTTCACGATCGCGTCTGCCTCCGGGTCGTCGATGTCGATGTCGGTGTCGTCCACGATGTCGTCCGCCGCATCCTCGTCTTCGACGTGGACTGCGACGTGCTCGGCCGAGGTGACCGAGAGCTCCTCCGCGGCGAGGACGTTGCCCTCCTGGGCCTCGTCCTCCTCGCTGGACTGCTCTGCGGCGGTCGCCCAGTCGGCGTCGTCGGAATATCGTTCAGACACGTTGCTTCTTCTCCATAGCTGCGGCCTCGGCCGCGGGCGTCATCAGTCGGGGATTCCGAACACCCAATGCGTCACGAACGCGAACAGAGTGTCCAAGCCGTAGACGATGCCCATGACGATGAGAACGAAGACGAGCACCACACCGGTGAACTTGAACAGCTCCTTGCGAGTCGGGGTGACGACCTTGCGGAGCTCGGCGATGACCTGACGGATGAACAGGGCGATGCCCCCGAAGAACCGGGAGAAGGGGTTGCCCTTCTTCTCGCGGGTGGCGCCGGCCGCGACCAGCTCGCCGCGCGGTTCTTCCTGATCCATCCTGAATGTACCTTTCGTGTGCCAGCGTTGCACTGACGCGCAGGGCGGACAGGAATCGAACCTGCAACCTGCGGTTTTGGAGACCGCTGCTCTGCCAATTGAGCTACCGCCCTAGAGACCTGAGGCCTCGGGGTGTCCTCCCATTCCGCCGGCCGCCCCGTGGTCCGAAGACCCCAGGCACGGCGAAAGAATGCAGAGAACAACTGCTCCCCCAGCATACGGCATCCTCCGGAGGAAGCCGAACCGACGGATGCCGCGCTCAGAACAACTGGCGCCAGTTCGCCCGGGCGAGGTCGAGCAGCTCATCCCCTCGTCCGGACATCACGGTCCGGATGGCGTACAGCGCGAAGCCCTTGACCTGTGCGGCCTCGATCGCGGGAGGCATGGAGAGCTCCTGCCGTTCGGTGACCACGTCGAGCAGGGCGGGGCCGTCGTGGGCGAGGACCTCGCGCACGGCATCCGGAAGGTCTTCGCTCCGCTCGACGCGGCGCGCGAAGATCCCCATCGCCTGCGCGATCGCGGCGAAGCTGGGGTTGTCGAGACCTGTGCCGTAGGTGACGAATCCGGCGGCCTTCATCTCGAGCTCGACGAAGTTCAGCGAGGAGTTGTCGACGACGATCGTCTTCACCGGCAGGTCGTTCTGCGTGAGGGTGAGCAGCTCCCCCAGCATCATGGCGAGACCTCCGTCGCCGGCGAACGCCACCACCTGGCGATCGGGGTGCGCGACCTGCGCGCCGATGCCGTGCATGAGGGCGTTCGCCATCGAACCGTGCGTGAACGATCCGATGAGGCGTCGGTCCGCGGTCATCGACAGGTAGCGGGCCGCCCACACCGTCGGTGAGCCGACGTCGGCGGTGAAGATCGCGTCGTCGGCCGCGTGCGCGTCGAGCAGTCGGGCGAGGTACTGCGGGTGGATCGGGCGCCCGCCTTTGGCCGGCACCGCCAGCTCGTCGAGCTTCGTGCGCGTCTTGCGGTAATGCGCGAGGGCGTCGTCGAGGTGGCCGCGGTCGGCGCGCTCGGCGAGCCGCGGGAGGAGTGCTTCGGCGGTGGCGCCGACGTCGCCGACGAGGCCGAGATCGAGCGGATGCCGCTTGCCGAGCTGCGCGCCGCGGATGTCGACCTGGATCGTGGTGGCGTGCTCGGGATAGAACTGCGGGTAGGGGAAGTCGCTGCCCAGCACCAGAAGCGTGTCGGCGGCCTCCATCGCGCGGAAGCCGGACGCGAATCCGAGCAGTCCCGTCATCCCGACGTCGAAGGGATTGTCGTACTCGATGTGCTCCTTGCCGCGCAGAGCATGCACGATGGGTGCGGCCAGCCGGTCGGCGAGCGCGATCACCTGGTCGTGTGCGCCCTCCACGCCGGCGCCGGCGAGGATCGTCACCTTCTTCGCCGCGTTGAGCAGCGTCGCGGCCTTCTCGAGCTCCGGCGCGCTGGGCACGGCGACGGACCGCGTGCGTTCGATCACGACGGCACGGTCGTCGTCGATGTCGGCGAGGGCGACGTCGCCGGGGATGACCAGGACCGCGACGCCGCGCTGCTCGATGGCGGCCCGCATCGCGATCTCGAGCAGGCGCGGCATCTGCGACGGCTCGGCGACGTACTCGACGTAGACGCTGCACTCACGGAACAGCTCCTGCGGGTGGGTCTCCTGGAAGTAGCCCGTCCCGATCTCGGTCGTCGGGATGTGCGCGGCGATGGCGAGCACGGGGACGCGCGAACGGTTCGCATCGTAGAGGCCGTTGATGAGGTGGAGGTTCCCCGGCCCGCACGATCCCGCAGCGACGGCGAGCTCGCCTGTCGTGCCGGCATCCGCGGCGGCGGCGAAGGCCGCGGACTCCTCATGTCGCACGTGCACCCAGCGGATCGAACCGTCCTTGCGTATGGCGTCGGTGAGGCCGTTGAGCGAATCGCCCGGAAGCCCGTAGACGTGATCCACTCCGTTGGCGCGCAGCGTCTTGACGATGTTCTCAGCGACGGTGACCATGCTCCGACCCTACGCGCGGGGCTGCAGACGGGGCCGCCCCTTGACAGCGCGCACACGACGAAGGAGATCCCGCGTCCTGAAGGAGCGGATGCGGCATCCGCTCCTTCATTCCGCGGGATCTCCTTCAGTGCGTGCGCACGGCAAGGACCCGCCGCTCAGCCCACGCGGATGAGCTTCTTGTTGACGAACTCGTCGGCGGCGAGGTGTCCCAACTCCCGCGCGGTGCCGCTGCGCTTGATGCCGCCGAACGGCAGCTCCGGGCTGTCGGCGAGCACGAGGTTCACGTAGACCATGCCGGCCTCGATCCGGTCGGCCACGCGCTGGGCCTGTGCGGCATCCGTCGTGAAGACGTACGATCCCAGGCCGAACGTGGTGTCGTTCGCCAGCGCGATCGCCGCATCCTCGTCGGCCACGCGGTACACGACCGCCGCCGGGCCGAACAGCTCCTCGCGGTAGACGTCCATCGCCGGGGTGACGTCGGCCAGCACGGTCGGCGCGAAGAAAGTGCCCTCGCGCGTGCCGCCGGTGAGCAGCGTCGCGCCCTGCGACACGGCGGTGTCGATCTGCTTCTGCAGGTTCTCGGCCGCCGCCTCGGACGACACCGGCCCGAGGACCGTGTCGTCGAGCATCGGATCGGTCGCCTCGACGGCCGCCATCGCGGCGGTGAACTTCTCGACGAACGCGTCGTAGAGCTCGTCGACGATGATGAACCGCTTGGCGCCGTTGCACGCCTGACCGTTGTTGTCGAGACGCGCGTCGACGCCCGCCTGCACGGTCGCGTCGAGGTCGTCGGTCGAGAGCACGATGAACGGGTCGGACCCGCCCAGCTCCAGCGCGACCTTCTTCAGATGCCGACCGGCGACCTCGGCGACGGCGGCACCGGCACGCTCGGAGCCCGTGAGCGACACCCCCTGCACTCGCGGGTCGGCGATCATCTTCGCGATCTGCTCGTTGGTGGCCAGCACGTTCTGGTAGGCGCCGGGCGGGAAGCCCGCCTCGTCGTAGATCGCGGCGATGGCGGTCGACGACTCGGGGCACTGCGGCGCCGGCTTCAGCAGGATCGTGTTGCCCACGATGAGGTTCGGCGCAGCGAAGCGGACGATCTGATACGCGGGGAAGTTCCACGGCATGATGCCCACCAGCGGTCCGAGCGAAGAGCGGCGGATGACGGCCGACCCCTCCCCCAGGATCGAGATCGGCTGATCGGCCATGATGGCCTCGGCCTGATCGGCGTAGTACTCGGCGATGTCGGCGGCGAAGTCGACCTCGCCGAGCGCGGCCTCCCGCGGCTTGCCCATCTCGCGCACGAAGATGTCGGCGAGCGCGTCGCGGTGCTCGCGGTGCAGCTCGGCGACGCGGCGCACGAGGGCCGCCCGCTCGGCGACGGTCGACGATCGCGACCACCCGCGGTGCGCCTCGTCGGCTGCCGCGACGGCGTCGTCGATCTGCGCGTCGGTGAAGGTCTCGAAGGACTGCAGCGTCTCTCCGGTCGCGGGGTTGATGACGGCGTAGTCGGTCATGGTGTTCGTCCTCTCGGGTGCGGGAAGGTGTGGGCCCTTCGACAAGCTCAGGGACCCACACCGTGATTCAGGAGACCGGGATCAGCGTGTACTTGGTGGACAGGTACTCGTGGATGCCCTCGAAGCCGCCTTCGCGTCCGACACCCGACTGCTTGACCCCGCCGAACGGCGCCGCGGCGTTCGAGACCACGCCCACGTTGAGACCCATCATGCCGGTCTCGAGCTTGTCGATCATCCGCTGGCCGCGCTGGAGGTTCTCGGTGAAGACGTACGACACGAGGCCGTACTCCGTGTCGTTCGCGAGGCGCACCGCGTCGTCTTCGGTGGCGAAGGTGGCGATGGCGAGCACCGGTCCGAAGATCTCCTCGCGGAGGATCGCGCTGCCCGGCACGACGTCGGTCAGCACCGTCGGCTCGTAGAACGTGCCGGTGCCCTCGACCGTCTTGCCGCCGGCGAGCAGAGTGGCACCGCGCTCGACGGCGTCTCCGACGAGCTCGTCGGCCTTGGCGACGGCGTCCTCGTCGATGAGCGGTCCGATCGCGACGCCCTCCTCGGTGCCGCGGCCGACCTTCATCGCCTGGACCCGCTCGGTGACCCGGCGGGCGAACTCCTCCGCCACGTCCTCGTGGACGATGAAACGGTTGGCCGCGGTGCACGCCTGGCCGATGTTGCGGAACTTCGCCAGCAGCGCGCCCTCCACCGCCTTGTCGAGGTCGGCGTCGTCGAACACGACGAACGGCGCGTTGCCGCCGAGCTCCATCGACACGCGCAGCACTCCCTCGGCGGCCTGTGCGATGAGCTTGCGGCCCACCTCGGTCGACCCGGTGAAGGAGAGCTTGCGCAGACGCGGGTCGGCGATGATCGGCGCCGACAGCGCCGACGACTTCGACGTCTGCACCACGTTCACGACACCGGCGGGGAGCCCCGCCTCGGCCAGCAGCTTGGTGAAGAACATGGTCGTCAGCGGCGTGAGGGCCGGGGGCTTGATCACCACGGTGCACCCGGCGGCGAGCGCGGGCGCGATCTTGCGGGTCGCCATCGCGAACGGGAAGTTCCACGGTGTGACGAAGAACGACGGGCCGACCGGTCGCTGCGACACGACCATGTTCCCCGTTCCCTCGGGGTTGATGCCGTATCGGCCGCTGATGCGCACGGCCTCCTCGCTGAACCAGCGCAGGAACTCTCCGCCGTAGCCGACCTCGCCACGCGCCTCGGCGAGCGGCTTGCCCATCTCGAGCGTCATCAGCAGCGCCAGGTCCTCCTTGTGCACCTGCACGAGGTCGAAGGCCCGGCGGAGGATGTCGCTGCGCACGCGCGGGGCGGTCGCCGCCCACGACTCCTGGGCGGCGACCGCCGCGTCCAGAGCCCGGATGCCGTCGGCCGGCGTCGCGTCCGCGATGGTCTTGATCACGGCCCCGGTGGACGGGTCCTGCACGTCGAAGGTTCCGCCGGTCTCGGCATCCGTCCACTCGCCGCCGATGAAGAGGCCGGAGGGGATGCTGTCGAGCAGGGACTGCTCGGTCTGAGTGCTCATGGGTTCTCTTTCTGTGGGGAGTTCTGGTCAGCGACGGCGGCGGCTCGGCGGGGCGTCCATGCCGAGGGTCTCGCCGCGGAAGAAGGCGGGGCGACGGATCGCCTGCCAGATCATGATGACGATGCCGACGACGATCACCGTGATGCCGAGCACGAACACGAGGCCCAGGCCGCCGATGCTCGAGCCGCTGCCGTAGGCGGGGTCCATCGAATCGATGAGGGTGGTGACGAACAGCACCGCGAGGATGCCGCCGCCGACGAGGGGGAACAGGAAGGTGAAGAAGAAGCTGCGGGCCGAGTCGAACCACTGCTTGCGGAAGTACCAGACGCACGCGAACGCGGTGAGTCCGTAATAGAAGCAGATCATCATCCCGAGCGACAGGATCGTGTCGGTGAGGACGTTCTCGCTGAGCAGGCGCATCACCGCGTAGAAGGCCGAGGCGACCACGGCCGACACGATGGTGGCGTACCCGGGCGTGAAGAACCGCGGGCTCACCCGCGCGAACCTCTCGGGCAGGGCGCCGTAGTGCCCCATGGCCAGCAGGGTGCGCGCCGGGCCGACCGCCGTCGACTGCAGCGACGCGGCCGAGCTCGACAGCACCGCCAGCGACACGAGGAAGGCGAGCGGACCGAGCACCGGGTCGGACAGCGCGAAGAAGACGTTGGCAGAGATGTCGTCGTTCGCGAGACCCAGGGCGCCGTCGCCGACGCCGGCGAACATGATCAGGCCGATCGACAGCAGCAGGTACAGGCTCACCACGATCACGACCGTGAGCATCGCCGCGCGGCCGGGGGTCTTGGCCGGGTTCTTGGTCTCCTCGTTCATGGTGAGGACGACGTCCCACCCCCAGAAGATGAAGATCGACAGCGACAGACCGGCGGCGAACGCGCTGAACGTCGGCACCTCGAAGGGGTTGAACCACGCCCAGTCGAAGGCGGTCGGCGCGGGCGCGTCGCCCGACACCGCCTTGACGACGGCGACGACGGCGAAGATCACCAGCACCGCCACCTGGAAGCTCACCAGGATGTACTGGAACTTCTGCGTCGTCTGCATGTCGCGGTACGACACGAGCGTCGCGCCGAGCATGAACAGCAGACAGACGACGACGTTGATGATCGGGTTGAAGGCCAGATCGGCGATGTCGGGGTTGCCGCTGATCTGCGAGATCAGCAGGAACAGGAACTCCACCGCGATGCCGGCGAGGTTCGACAGCACGATGACGGTCGCGGCGATGAGGCCCCACCCCGTCATCCAGCCGATCCACGGACCGAAGGCGCGCACGCCCCACGTGAACGAGGTGCCCGAGTCGGGCATCTCGCGGTTGAGCTCGCGGTAGCCGAACGCCGTCAGCAGCATCGGGATGAAGCCGACCAGGATGATCGCGGGCACCTGGGTGCCCGCGACGGCGACCGTGGGGCCGAGCGAGGCGGTGAGCGTGTACGCGGGGGCGATCGTCGACACGCCGATGACGACGGCGCCGAGCACGCCGACGGCGCCGGCGCTCAGTCCCTTCGTCGAGATGCCGGTCGTGACACCGGATGCGGGCTCCGTCGCCCGGTTCGTGCTGCTCATCAGCGGACTCCTGCTTCGGCGCGGGTGCGCGGGACGACGATCATCGGAACGGGCAGCTCATGCAGCATCTTCGCCGCCGTGGAGCCCAGGAACAGCCGACGCGGCTGCGCGAGCCGCGACGAGCCGACGAGGACGACCTCGCCGGGGAGCCAGGTGAGGTTCGCGACGGCGTCTTCGACGCTGTCGCCGGGCGCCTCCTCGACGGCCGCGTTCAGTTCCGCGGGGAGGAGCTCCTTCGCCACCGCGAGCACGTCCTGCGCGTGGGTGCTGCCCACCACGCGGATCGCACCGGTGTCGAGGCCCGGCGGAATGTCGAACGGCACGAGGGAGACGAGCCGGAGATCCACGCCGGTGTCCCCGGCGAGGGCGACCGCCTCGTCGAGCAGCGCGTCGGCTCCGGGACGCGTGCCGATGGCCGCCGTGACCCGCGGGATGACGTGGTCGTCCTGCTGCGAGGTGCCCGCCGGAGCGAGCGCGACGGGAATGGTGGAGGAGTGCAGGAGCTCGGATGCGACGCTGCCGAGTCGATGACGACCGAAGAGGCCGCCCCCGGCCGCGCCCACGACGATGACGCGCGCATCGAACTCCTCGCCCGCGGCGATGAGTCCTTCGGCGAAGGATTCCCCGAACCGCACATGGCCGGTGCGGGTGAGCTCCTGCGGCAGGCGCACGACCGCGTCGGCGAGCCACTTCTTCCCCTGTCGGCGGATGTGCTCCTCGTAGGCGCGCTCCGGCGGGACGGCCGCATTGCGCGTGCCCTCCTTCGGAAGCACGATGACGAGGTGCAGCGTCGCGCCGAGACTGCGGGCGAGCCGCGCACCGAGGGCCGCGGCATCCGCTCCCGAATCGGTCGCGGTGTAGCCGACGACGACCGAGCCGGTCATCAGGCGACGCTCTCGGCGGTGGTGTCGCGGATCGCGTCGACGATGTTCGCGGCGGCGAGGCGGCCCATGCGGATCGCCCCGTCGACGTGCTGGTACCCGGCGCCGGCCATGTCGCTGCAGGCGAAGTGGATGGGTCCCACCGGGGTGCGCAGGTCGGGTCCGTAGCGGTGCAGGCCGCCCATGTCGAAGCTGGCGGCGTAGGCGCCGCGCGTCCACTCCTCGGTGCCCCAGTCGCTCTCGTAGTAGACGACGGGGTTCTTGGCCTCGGGTCCGTAGTAGTGCGAGAGGGATTCGAGGATGCGCTCCTTGCGCTCCTCGGCCGAGAGCTCGAAGACGTCGTCGGCGTTCTGATCGCTGACGAACCCGACCAGGGTTCCGCGCTCGTCGCCGTGGTTGGTGTTGTCGTACGCCTCGTGCGAGAGCTCGTACGGGCTGAAGGCCGTGCCGCTCAGGCCCTGCTCGCGCCAGAACGGGCGGTCGTACACGGCGTGCACCTTGATCACGAAGCCCATCGACAGGTGCTGATGCAGCTGGTGCTGTCGTCGCGGCAGCGGCGGCACGAACGCGATGCGACTGTACAGCACCGGCGCGTGCGCCAGGATCGCGAAGCGGGCGCGGACCGTGAGCTCGTCGGTGGTCGCCACCACTCCCCCCTGGGCGCCTGAGCCGGTCGACGGGCCCCACTCCAGGCTGCGCACGGGCTGGTTCAGCAGCACGTCGTCGCCCAGGCGCTCGGCGAGTCGCAACGGCACCTGCTGCAGGCCGCCGACCACGCGCTTGTCGAGGATGAAGTCGGCGTCGACGAGGTTCGAGTACGACCCGGCCGATGCGGCCATGAGCAGCGACTGCAGCAGCGAGAACGCATGGGTCGGCTTGGTGAGCATGGCCGTGCCGGTGGCGAACGCGAGGTTGCGGACCGCCTCGTCGTCGTCGGTCTGGGCGCGCAGCCACGCGTCCCAGGTGACGGTGTCCCACTCCTCCGCCTTCGGGTGCTCCCACGGCCGATCGGGGTCTATCTCGGCCACCATCGCGTCGAGCCGCGACGTGATCTCGGCGATCACGGCCTCGGTCGCAGGCGCCACGGGGAACATCTCACCCGTGAAGCGGTGCGCCTGGCCGTCGGGCCCGACGTAGACGCTGTCGCCCTCGCGGTAGCGGCTGTAGGTCTCGAGCCCGAGCTCCTCGATGGCGTCCTTCAGCGCGTCCTGGTCGGGCGACACCCACTGCCCGCCGATCTCGAGCATCGCGCCGTCGATGACGTCGGTCCACAGGCGGCCGCCCACGCGATCGCGCGCTTCGAGGACCGCGACCGACAGGCCGGCCTTGCGCAGGTCGTTCGCCGCCGTGAGCCCTGCGGCTCCGGCGCCGATGATAAGTACATCGCGGGTGATCTCGGCCATCGGCAACTCCTTCGTCGGGTGGGGGAGAGAGAAATGCCGGTCGCGACCCGCAATCCCCCGATTTCTGGGTCGCGACCGGACAGGGGTGTCAGGCGTCGGCGAGCGCCGCGGCGACCACGTCGAGGCCCTCGTTCAGCAGATCGTCTCCGATCGCCAGCGGAGGGAGGAACCGGATGACGTTGCCGTAGGTGCCGCACGTGAGCACGATGACGCCCTGCGCGATGCAGGCCTTCGCGACCGCAGCCGTGAGCGCGGCATCCGGCGCCCCGGTCTCGGGATCGACGAACTCGGCGGCGATCATCGCGCCGTGCCCGCGGACGTCGCCGACACGGGGGTCCTGCGCCTGGATCGCCTCGAGACGATCGGTGAGGATCGCGCCGATCTCGCGGGCCCGCTCGATGAGGCCGTCGTTCTCGAAGACGTCGATCGCGGCGAGCGCCGCGGCGCAGGCGATCGGGTTGCCGCCGTACGTGCCGCCGAGGCCGCCGGTGTGCGACGCGTCCATGATCTCGGCGCGCCCGGTGACGGCGGCGAGGGGCAGGCCACCGGCGATGCCCTTGGCCGTGGTGATGAGGTCGGGCTCGATGCCGAAGATCTCGCTCGCGAACATGTGGCCGGTGCGCGCGAAGCCCGTCTGCACCTCGTCGGCGATGAAGACCACGCCGTTCGCACGGCACCAGGAGGCGATCGCCGGGAGGAAGCCCTCGGCCGGCACGATGAACCCGCCCTCGCCCTGGATGGGCTCGATGATGACGGCGGCGAGGTTGTCGGCGCCGATCTGCTTCTCGAGCTGCAGGATGACGCGCGCCGCCGCCTCGGGGCCGGCGAGTCCGTCGCGGAACGGATACGACATCGGGGCCCGGTAGACCTCGGGGGCGAACGGGCCGAAGCCGCTCTTGTAGGGCATCGACTTGGCGGTGAGCGCCATGGTCAGGTTCGTGCGGCCGTGGTAGCCGTGGTCGAAGGCGACGACGGCCTGACGGCCGGTGTGCTTGCGCGCGATCTTGATGGCGTTCTCGACGGCCTCGGCGCCCGAGTTGAACAGCGCGCTCTTCTTCGCGAAGTCGCCGGGGGTGATCCGGTTCAGCGCCTCGGCGACGTCGATGTACGACTCGTACGGCGAGATCATGAAGCAGGTGTGCGTGAACTGCGCCGCCTGGGCGGCGACCGCGGCGGCGACCTTGGGGTGCGCGTTGCCGACCGTGGTCACGGCGATACCCGACCCGAGGTCGATGAGCGAGTTGCCGTCGGCGTCGACCACGACGCCACCTCCCGCGGCGACGGTCGCGACCGGCACGGTGTGGCCGACACCCGCGGCGACGGCATCCGCCTTGCGGGCGAGGATCTCGGCCGAACGGGGCCCGGGGAGCTCGGTGACGAGGCGTCGCTCCTGGGGGAGCTCGGGTCCGCCGAGGGGAACTGCAACAGCTGCGGTGTCGAGGAGTGCCATGTCGCGAGCGTACGACCGCAGCCGACAGCACGGCACTCGCCGAACTGTACAATCTCGGAGAAGAGGTCGCCAGGACGTACATCGACGGAGGGGACGTGATGGAGATCACCGAGCATCCGACCATCCGCACGCTCCTGGGTCGCCGGGATCTGGGACTCCGCCTCGTGTCTGCGACCGACGACCGGGCCGAAGCGATGCTCGATCGTCCGCTGCGGTGGGTGCACAGCTCCGATCTCGCCGACCCCACGCCGTTCCTCGCCGAAGACCTCGCGCTCCTCACGACGGGCACGCAGTTCGACGGCGACATCGGCATCGACGTCTACGTCGACCGCCTCGCCGACCGCGGCGTGCTGGGCCTCGGCTTCGGTACGGAAGTGCATCGCGCCGGCATCCCCGACGAGCTCGTCGCGGCCTGCGCGCGCCGCGCGATGCCGCTGTTCGAGGTCCCCTACCGCACGCCGTTCATCGCGGTGGCCCGGGCCCATTCGGAGGCCATCGCGGCGCAGGCCTACGCACGCCGGTCCTGGGCGCTCGACACGCAGCGCGCCCTCGCTCTGGCGGCGCTGCGACCTCGCGGCCTCGATGCGACCCTGGCCGAGCTCGGCCGCCGGCTCGGCGCCTGGGTGGGCATGTTCGACGCCTCCGGAGCCCTGCAGTCGTCGTATCCCCGTGACGCCCTCGACGGCGGGGCGCAGCGGGTACTGGCGCAGCACGTCGCAGAGGTGCTCACCCGCGGACTCGAGGCCGGGCAGTCGCTCACCGCGGACGACGAGTCGTTCATGCTGTTCACCATCGGCCGCGGCGGCCGCCTGCGCGGGGTCATCGCCCTCGGGATCGACGGGCTCGACCCCGAGGCCCGCACGGTCGTCACCTCGGTGATCGCGATGGCGGGGCTCGCCCTCGAGCAGAGCGAGCAGCTCGCCCGCAGTCGCCGCCGCCTGCACTCGCAACTGCTGGCCTCGTTGCAGGACGACGATCCGACGCTCGCCCGTCGCGTGCTCGGAGCACTTCCTCCCGCGCCGTTCGTCGTCGCGGTCGCCCACGACGCTCCGGTCGGACCGCTGACGGAGTGGTGGGAGCACCGCAGGGTCGAAGACGGCACCGCGTCTTTCGTGGCCGACTCCGACGACGGGGTGGTGCTGTGCGTCTCGGTGGACGACGAGGGGCTGCTCGACGACGTCGCCGCGCGCTTCGGCATCCGCATCGGCGTCTCCGCCCCCGAGTCCTACGACTCGTTCTCGCGCGCACACGCCCAGGCCGTCGCGGCTCTGCGCCAGCGCCCGGGCGCCGGTGTGCGTCGCTACGCCGACGCCGCCGGATCCAGCATCCTCGGCGCGCTGGCGACCGACGAGGCACGGCTGCTCGCCGAATCCCGGCTCGCGCCGCTGCGCGCGCACGACCTGCGCACGGCGGGCGACCTCGAGCGCACCCTGCGCATCTGGCTGGAGCACGACGCGAAGGGCGATCCGGCGGCCGCCGCGATCGGCGTGCATCGCCACACCCTGCGCTCCCGCATCGCGCAGGCCGGGGCGCTGCTGGACACGGACCTGTCGACGTTTCCTGCCCGCGCCGAGCTCTGGGCGCTGCTGCAGACGGCGCGCGACTGACCGGTCGCCGTCGTCGAATCAGTCGCCACCCGGCGGGTTCAGGTACCGTCCCACGAACTCCTCGAAGAGCGGCACCATGTCGACGGAGTCGTCGAGCAGCCACTGCAGCTGGATGCCGTCCATCACGGCGCTGATCAGCCGCGCCGCGTGGGCGGGGTCGATGTCGGCGCGCACCTCGCCGGCATCCTGTCCGCGGCGCAGGATCTCCTCGGCCTCGGCGGCGCGATCGCGATAGCGCGCGGCGAAGTCGGCGTGCGACGGGTGATCGGCGTCCGTGGCCTCCGCCGACACGATCGCGTACAGCGAGGTGAGGCCCCGAGAGGTCTGGTTGTACGACACGACCCGCCTCGCCTGCTCGATCAGCGTGTGCTCGGCGGGCTCTCCGGCCGCGGCGCGCACCTTCTCGTCGCGCTGCCGCAGCACCTCGGCGAAGAGCTCCTCCTTGTCGGCGAAGTGGTGCAGCAGACCCGCGGGCGTGACGCCGACGCGCTTCGCGATCTCCCGCAGGGATCCCCCGTGGAATCCGGTGCGGGAGAACACCGCCAGCGCTTCGTCGACGATCGCCTGCCGTCGGGCCTGACCCGCCGCGTACGGACCACGGCGTCCACGCCCGACGACCGGCTGCTGATCCGTGCTCACTGCCCGCTCCCGTCCGCCGACGCGGTGAGGGCGCTCAGCCGCCGTGGCCGTGCCCCGCTCCCCACGACGAGCCGAATACCTGCTGCTTCATGGCGGGCCGCAGCGTCTGCTCCATCTCGCGGTCCACGAAGTAGTCCTTGAGTGTATCTCTCGTGAGCTCGTTGCCGATGGCGGCCATGATCATCGACTGGTCGAGCGACAGGTACCGCTCGGCGACTGTGCCGCTCTTCACCGCGACGGCGTCGTAGAACCCGCCGGGTCCATAGGCGCCGAGGTCGTTCTCGATGCCCTCGAGGTTGCTCAGCGCGCCCTGTCGGTCGTACGGCAGCGCGAGGAACGCCGCATGCGGGGTCACGACGCCGTCGCCGAACTCCGGATCGGGGTTGATCCCCGTCGAGCATCCGGGGCGGTCGATGTCGACATCGGTCTTCTCGGCATCCGACGTGTAACCGTCCGAGCGCATGCCGGCGATGTCGACGCCGTACTCGGCGTAACCGCCGAACGGGTCGCTCGCCGGGGAGAAGCCCCAATAGCCGTAGCCCGCCTCGTCGAGGCCGTGCTGCTTCTGCACCGCGACGGTGATCGGATGATTGAGCTTCCACGACTTCGGGCCCCAGGTCGTCTCGGGCACGAGCAGGTCGGGCATCAGCGACTCGAACATGCTGCCGCCCCAGCTCGGCACGAACGACATCCCGCCGTACTGGTACGTGCCCTCCCAGACCTCGATGCCGTCGTAGGCGCGGTACTCGCCCTGGGGCAGCTGCTCCTGCCACGCCCAGTCGCACCCAGGGGGCATGGTGCGATGCGTGCCGGACAGCGCGGTCGCGGGGATCTGTCCGTTCGCGATGCCGAGATACGTCGCGATGCGGCTCTCGCTCACGGTCGTGTCGTAGTGGTGGCACGTGTAATAGGCGGTCGCGCCGGAGCCGTTGTACATGGGCGCCTCGACGCTGCAGTCCGGCGGAGCGGCATCCCAGAACCCGCCTCGGTTCGTGCCGGCCGGAAGCCCTGCGGCGCCGGCGGGGTCGAAGAACGCTCCGAAGTCCATGGAGTCGTAGAGGGTGTCGGCCTGCGCTGCGAGGTCGGGTTCGGCCTCGCGCACGATGCGCAGGGCGGCAGCGAGCCAACCGTTGTCGACCGTGCTGAGGAACGGGTGCACCGGGTCGCCGGAGTCCGGCCACGTCGTGAGCTTCTCCCCCGTCGTGGGCGAGTACCAGTTGTAGAACATGCCGCTGGCGTCGTTGCGCTCGAGTCCGGAGAGGGTGTCGAGCGTCGTCGCGAGGCGCTCGCGGGCCTCGTCGTCGCCGATGATGCCGAGGTCGCGCGCCGTGACCGTCGACCACAGGTATCCGCCGATGTTGGTCGGCGAGGTATAGGCCCCGGGCGTCTGCAGGTCACCAGTCACGTTGTCGGACGGCAGACCGGTCTGCTCGTCGGTCATGGCGTCGAGGGACCGCCACGTGTCGATCGCCCAGCGATTCAGTTCCGCGGTGCCGGGCTTGCCTCCGCCATGACCGCCGCCGGATCCACCGCCCTGTCCGTTGCCACCGGCGACCGCGGGGCCGGCGACCGCGAGTCCCGCGACGACCAGTCCCGTCGCCGCCACCGCACTCATCCATCGCTTCATCGTGACTCCTCATCGAGAACGGCGCCGCCGATCGCAGCGCTCCGATTCGCGAAAACCTAACAGGTGTTTGGTGTTCGTTCAAGACCCTCCCGTGTTCCGGCCTCCGTAGCAACTTGCTACACTGTCGGGATGAGCAGCAGTATGCCGACCAGGGTCGACGGCGATCTCTTCGAGGTGGCCAAGTCGATCGGTGCGGAAGAGAGCCGCAGCGCGGCCCAGCAGATCACGCACTGGGCACGGATCGGACGCGAACTCGAGGCCTCACCGCGAGTGAACCACCGCGATATCCGCCGGGTCCTCGCCGGCGTGGCCGCCTACGACGACCTCGACGAGCACGGTCAGGCCGTGGTGCGAGCGACGTGGGACGAGCAGGTCGTCGAGCGCCGGGCACGCCTGGACCTCGCCGCGGAATTCAGAGCTGCCGGACGAACATGGACGGAGGCCGACTCCGCCGGGCGCGCCGTGACGCGCGGTCGCGACTCGGACTCCTGACGCGTGCCGGTCCTCCATCTCCTGGCGGGTCCCAACGGCTCCGGCAAGTCCACGTACGTCGAACGCATCCTGCAGCCGGTGACGCACCTGCCCGTCGTCAACGCCGATCGAATCGCAGCGGTCGAATGGCCCGCATCCCCCGCCGAACACGCCTACGAGGCCTCGCGGCTCGCTACCGAGAAGCGAGGCGAACTCCTGGATGCGCAACGGTCCTTCATCACGGAGACCGTGTTCAGCCATCCCAGCAAGGTCGACCTCGTGGCGGACGCCGTCCGTCGTGGATACCTCGTGCATCTGCACGTCATGATGATCCCCGTCGACCTGAGCGTCGCCCGCGTCGCCGAGCGAGCGTCCGCGGGTGGGCACGACGTGCCGGAGCAGAAGATCCGCGACAGACACGCGCGGCTCTGGGACCTCATCGCGCACGCCCGGCCGGTCGCGGATCGCGCGGAGTTCTTCGACAACAGCACCGCCACGGCGCCTTTCCGTCTGGTCGCGACCTACGAGCACGGCGTGCCGGTCGGCGCGATCGACTGGCCGGCGTGGGCGCCCGACCCCCTCACCGCCTGAGCGCCGCGGCCGCCCACTGAGAGACGATCAGCGCGGGGCGTGCGCCTCGAGGAACTCGTACACATCGGTCGTGTCGACGCCCGGGAACGACCCGGTCGGCAGCGTCGCGAGCAGCGTGCGCGGCGTCTTCACATTGGGCCAGGAGTGCTCGCGCCACCGCTCCTCCAGTTCGGCCGGTGCGCGACGACAGCACGTCTCCACCGAATGCTTCGAGACGCCGCGGTGCGGGGTGTCGCGCCCGACGAACCACTTCGTGTCGTCGAAGCGCACGCCCACGCTCACCGAGTGCAGCCCCTCGCTCGACGCCTCGACGCGGGCCGTGCACCAGTACGTCCCGTTCCCGGTGTCGGTGTACTGGTAGTAGGGGTTGAACCGGTCCTCCTCCTCGAACACGACGCGGCTCGTCCAGCGCCGACAGCACATCTGCCCCTCGATCGCACCGAGGCGGTCGGTCGGGAAGTTCACGTCGTCGTTCTCGTAGGCCTTCGTGATCGTGCCCGACTCGTGCACCTTGAGGAAGTGCACGGGAATGTCGAGGTGCCGGGTCGCGAGATTCGTGAAGCGATGCGCGGCGGTCTCGTACGACACGGAGTAGGCGTCGCGCAGATCCTCGATCGAGATCGACCGCCGCGCCTTCGCGTCCTGCAGGGCGGGCACGACGTGGGCCTCGGGAATGAGCAGAGCGCCGGTGAGGTAGTTCGTCTCCACGCGCTGGCGCAGGAACTCCGCGTAGCTGCGCGGTTCGGCGTGCCCCAGCATCCGGCTCGACAGCGCCTGCAGCACTGCGGTGCGGGCATCCCGTCTCTGCACCTGCGCCGAGAGATAGAGGCGGCCGTTCGCGAGATCGGCGACGCTGCGCGTCGTCTGCGGCAGGTCGCGGGCGTAGTGCAGCGAGAATCCCAGATGAGCGGCGATCTCGGATGCCGTGCGCTGCGTCACCGGACCACCGGTGTGCCCGACGGCGGACAGGATGTCGGATGCCGTCGCCTCGAGGTCGGCGAAGTGGTTGTCCTGCCGCCGCATGAGGTGCCGCAGCTCGACGTTGGCGCGCCTCGCCTCCTCCGGCGTCGCCGCCCGCTCGTCGCGGAGCCGGTCGATCTCGCCGTGCAGCGCGAGCAGGGCCTTGAGCGCCTCCGTCGGCACGCTCTTCGCGATGCGGAAGGGGTCGATCCCCAGCGCCTGGAAGGTCTGGCCCTTCATCGCCCGCTCCAGCGCGATCTCGATGGCGCTGCGCTCGTCGAGCGGCTCTCCTTCCAGCAGGGCGTCGATCGTGACCCCGAGCGCGCGGGCGATCGTCTGCAGCAGTGTGAGCTTGGGCTCTCGTTTGCCGGTCTCGATCATGGACAGCTGACTCGGCGCGCGATCCACCGCGGAGGCGAGGTCGTCGAGCGTCATCCCTCGCGCGGTGCGAAGCTGCCGGATGCGTCGCCCGATGGTGAGGGCGTCGGTGTCGTTCTCGTCGCTGAGAGGGTCCATGGCCGCGATTCTGTCACAGAAACAGAATTTCGCGAGATCTTCACCCCGAGATCGGTGAGGGAGAGAGCAGTTCTTCACCGATCGTGGTTACACGCCACCCGGCATCGCCGCCGGCATCCGATGAAGGAGACACCATGTCGAACACCGCCGAGAACCGCACACCCCGCCCCGCCGGGCTCCGGGCAGGCGATCAGGTCGAGACGGCCGCCGAGCTGCAGGAGATCTGGGACACCGACCCGCGCTGGGACGGCGTCCTGCGCACCTACACGGCAGACGACGTCATCCGCGTCCGCGGCTCCGTCCGCGAGGACGCCACGCTCGCCCATCGCGGCGCCGAGAACCTCTGGAACCTGCTGCACACCGAGGAGTACGTCCGAGCGCTCGGCGCCTACACGGGCGGCCAGGCCGTGCAGCAGGTGCGCGCCGGCCTCAAGGCGATCTATCTGTCGGGCTGGCAGGTAGCGGCCGACGGCAACCTCGCCGGGCAGACCTATCCCGACCAGTCGCTGTACCCCGCGAACTCGGTGCCGGCCGTCGTGCGCCGCATCAACAACGCCCTGCTGCGCCAGGACCAGCTGGAGCACGCCGAGGGCACCGTCACCCGCGACTGGGTGGCGCCGATCGTCGCCGACGCCGAGGCCGGGTTCGGCGGTCCGCTGAACGCCTACGAGCTCGCGCAGTCGCTGATCCAGGCCGGAGCCGCGGCGATCCACTGGGAGGACCAGCTCGCGAGCGAGAAGAAGTGCGGGCACCTGGGCGGCAAGGTCCTCGTGCCGACGCAGCAGCACATCCGCACGCTGAACGCGGCGCGTCTCGCGGCCGACGTGGCGGGCGTGCCGACCGTCATCATCGCGCGGACGGATGCTCTCGCCGCCGACCTGCTCACGAGCGACGTCGACGAGCGCGACCAGCGGTTCCTCACCGGCGAGCGCACGGCCGAGGGCTTCCACCGCGTCCGCCCCGGCATCGAGTCCGTCATCAGCCGCGGCCTCGCCTTCGCGCCCTACGCCGACCTGCTCTGGGTCGAGACGGGCGAGCCCGACATCGGTCTGGCGCGCGAGTTCGCGGCGGCGATCCACGCGGAGTTCCCCGGCAAGATGCTCGCGTACAACTGCTCGCCGAGCTTCAACTGGAAGCGCCACCTCTCGGATGCCGAGATCGCGACGTTCCAGAGGGAGCTCGCCGAGCTGGGCTACAGGTTCCAGTTCATCACCCTGGCCGGCTTCCACGCCCTGAACCACTCCATGTTCGACCTCGCCCGCGGCTACGCCGAGCGCGCCATGAGCGCGTACGTCGAGCTGCAGGAGGCCGAGTTCGCCGCCGAGGCCGACGGCTACACCGCCACCAGGCACCAGCGCGAGGCGGGCACCGGCTACTTCGACGTCATCTCGACCGCGCTCAACCCCGACAGCGCGACCCTCGCCCTCGCCGGCTCCACAGAGACCGCGCAATTCCACTGATCCCGCGAGACCCCCGGTTCCCGTCGAGACCCCGTGTTGCAAGCGACACAACCCGGGGTTTCGACGACAAACGAGGGTCTCGGCATCCACGCAAAGGACTCTCATCATGACCACTCCCACCGCTCCTCCGACCACCGCTCCCATCCAGACCACCCAGCAAGGTCCTGCCATCACGATCTCCGGCTCGATCCGCGAACGCTACGACGAGATCCTCACCCTCGAGGCGATCGCGTTCCTCACCGAGCTGCACCACCGCTTCGCATCCCGCCGGCACGACCGCCTCGCGGACCGGATGCGCCGCCGGTTCGAGATCGGCAACGGGCACGACCCGCGGTTCCGCGACGACACCGCGCACATCCGAGGCGACGCGTCGTGGCGGGTCGCCGGCGCCGGACCGGGTCTCGAGGACCGCCGCGTCGAGATCACCGGCCCCACCGACCCGAAGATGACGATCAACGCGCTGAACTCCGGCGCGCGGGTCTGGCTCGCCGACCAGGAGGACGCCACGAGCCCGACCTGGAAGAACGTCATCGAGGGCCAGCTGACGCTCCGCGACGCGATCCGAGGCGAGCTCTCGTTCACGTCGCCCGAGGGCAAGGAGTATCGCGTCACGGCCGAGCGCACGCCCACCATCGTGATGCGTCCGCGGGGCTGGCACCTGCCCGAGAGGCACCTCGCCTTCGTCGATCGCGCGGGACGCCGCACCCCGGCATCCGGCTCGCTGATCGACTTCGGTCTCTACTTCCTGCACAACGCGCACGAGCTGATCGATGCCGGTCGCGGACCGTACTTCTATCTCGCGAAGCTCGAGTCGAGCGAGGAGGCGAAGCTGTGGGACGACGTGTTCTCGTTCAGCGAGGACTACTTGCGTCTCCCGCATGGCACGATCCGCGCGACCGTGCTGATCGAGACGCTGCCGGCCGCGTTCGAGATGGACGAGATCCTGTACGAGCTGCGCGACCACTGCGCCGGACTCAACGCCGGACGCTGGGACTACATCTTCTCGATCATCAAGAACTACCGCGGTCGCGGCGCCCGCTTCGTGCTCCCCGACCGCAGCGAGGTGACGATGACGGTGCCGTTCATGCGGGCGTACACCGACCTGCTCGTGCAGACCTGTCACAAGCGGGGCGCGTATGCGATCGGCGGCATGAGCGCCTTCATCCCGAACCGTCGTGATCCCGAGGTCACGGCTCGGGCGATCGAGAAGGTCTCGGCCGACAAGAGGCGTGAGGCCGGCGACGGCTTCGACGGCACGTGGGTCGCGCACCCCGACCTCATCGCCACCGCCCAGGCCGAGTTCGATGCCGTCCTCGGCGACCGACCGAACCAGCTCGACCGACAGCGCCCCGAGGTGTCGGTCGCGCCGCAAGATCTGCTCGATCTGCACATCGGGAGTCCGATCACGGTCCGCGGCGTGCGGGACAACGTCTCGGTCGCGATCCGCTATCTCGAGGCCTGGCTGCGCGGGCTCGGCGCGGTGGCGATCGACAATCTGATGGAGGATGCCGCGACCGCCGAGATCAGCCGGTCGCAGGTGTGGCAGTGGATCCACCAGGACCGGTCGACCGACGACGGCACCCCCATCACCGTCGAGTACGTCGAGGGCCTGATCGCCGGGGTGCTGGCCGACGCGGAGCGGCGCGAGGGCGACCGATTCGATGACGCGGCAGAGATCTTCCGCGAGGTCGCCCTGCGCGAGGAGTTCCCAGCGTTCCTCACCGCAGGGGCCTACGCCCGCTACCTCGCCGATGAGGACTGATAGCTGCGGCATCGGAGGGGTCGGGTGCCGGTCGGCATCCGGCCCCTCCGCTCTCGGCCCTCGGCCCGCTCCGCGGGCGTAGCCTGAGTCCATGACCGACGTCTGGAACGGCATCGCCTCGGAGTTCCTCCACCTGTACCCGCGCGGGAAGCGCCTTCTCGCGGTAGCGGGAGCGGATGCCGAGCACTCGCGCCGCGTCGCCGACGAGCTCGCCGCGGCGCTCACCGGGGCCGGACAGACCGTCGAGCGCGCGCACCACACGGGCGGCGACGACACGCTCCGCACCGAGGTCATCACCCCGTTCCGCGCGGATGCCGCCGTCGGCACGGTGCTGATCGTCTCCGGTGCGGCCGACCTGCTGAGCGAGGAGTCCCGCGGCCTGTGGAACTATACGCTCTGGCAGCTCGCGGGCGACGAGCCGCCGCACTCGGTCGCCTCGGCGCTCGTCGACGTGACCGACCCGGCGAACCCCGCGCGCCGCTTCGCGGACTACTGCGCGCTTCCGGCATCCTTCGGCTCCTGACATGTCGGCTGCAGGTCAAGAGGGCACCTCTGGTCAGGCGAACGACGCCGCCACAGAGTTGCGGTGGTAGTCGAACACGATGCTGGTGCGCGTCGAGGCGACGCTGCTCTGTGCCGACAGGTGCTCGAGCACGAACTCCCGCATCTCGGAGGAGTCGGCCACGGCGATGTGCAGCAGGAAATCGTCGTCGCCGCCGAGGAAGAACAGCTGGATGACCTGCGGGAGCACGCGCACCCGGTGGGCGAACTCCACGATGCTCTCGCGGCGTCCGCTCGGCCGGAGCGTGACGCCGATGATCGCCTGGAGCCCGGCGCCCAGCATCCGCTCATCGACGCTCGCATGGAAGCCGGTGATCACTCCGCGTTCGATGAGGGAGCGCAGGCGGGTGTGCGCCGTCGACGGCGCGACGCCGAGGTGTCCGGCCAGCTCCGCGTTCGTCATGCGCCCGTCACCGGCGAGGAGGCGAACGATGGTCGCGTCGACGGCGTCGAGCGCGGGCGCCCGAAGAGTGTTCGGTTCGGGGGCACTGTTTGTCGTGTCCATGCGAACGATTATTCAGTATCCGCCAGCTGACCGAATGTTCTTCATGCGATCTGGTCGGATGCCGACGTTTCTGCGAACCTGAGACGATACAGCCCATTCTGGAGGATCGATGAAGATCGGCGTTCCCACCGAGGTCAAGAACAACGAGAACCGGGTCGCTCTCACGCCGGCCGGTGCCGACCAGCTGGTGCGCGAAGGTCATCGGGTGCTCGTGCAGTCCGGCGCGGGCGTCGGTTCCGGCATCTCCGACGAGGCGTACAGGCGCGCCGGAGCCGGGATCGTCGCATCCGCCGGTGAAGCCTGGGGCGAGGCCGACCTCGTGATCAAGGTCAAGGAGCCGATCGCGCAGGAGTACGCCTTCCTCCGCCCCGAGCTCATCCTGTTCACCTACCTCCACCTCGCCGCCGACAAGGCGCTGACCGAGGCGCTCGTCGCCGCCGGGACGACCGCCGTCGCCTACGAGACCGTGCAGCTGCCCGACCGCAGCCTGCCCCTGCTCATTCCGATGAGCGAGATCGCCGGGCGCCTCTCGGTCACCGTGGGCTCCGCCTCGCTGATGCGCTCCGCCGGCGGCCGCGGGGTGCTCATGGGCGGCATCGCCGGTGCTCCCCGCGCGAAGACCGTCGTCATCGGGGGCGGCGTCGCCGGCGAGCACGCCGCCGCGAACGCGCTGGGCCTCGGCTCCCAGGTGACCGTCGTCGACATCTCCCTCCCCCGCCTCCGCGAGCTCGAGCATCGCTACGGCGGCGCGCTGCAGACCCGGGCCTCCAGCCGTTACGACATCGCCGAAGAGCTGACCGGCGCCGACCTCGTCATCGGCTCCGTCCTCATCCCCGGCGCCGCCGCGCCGAAGCTGGTCACCGACGAGATGGTCGCCGTCATGAAGTCGGGGTCGGTGCTCGTCGACATCGCCATCGATCAGGGCGGATGCTTCGAAGGCTCGCGCCCGACCACGCACGACGAGCCCACGTTCGCCGTCCACGACTCCCTCTACTACTGCGTCGCGAACATGCCGGGGGCGGTCCCCGAGACCGCCACCCGCGCGCTCACCAATGCGACGCTCCCGTACGTCTCGGCCATCGCCGGCAAGGGCTGGCAGCGCGCAGCATCCGAAGATCCCGCCCTCGCGAAGGGGCTCAACATCCAGGGCGGACGCATCACCCTCGAAGCCGTGGCCCGCGCCCACGGCCTCTGAGCGGCATCCGCCGGAGGAAAGAACGCCGGATCTTGCCGCCGACACGGCCACGAAGATGACGCCTCGCGCGAGTACGCTCGTAACCGTGACCGAACGCGCTCCCCTCTCCCGCAAGCTGTCCGCCATCGCCGAATCGGCGACTCTGAAGGTCGACGCCAAGGCGAAGGCGCTCAAAGCCGAAGGCAAGGACGTCATCTCGTATGCCGCCGGCGAGCCCGACTTCGCGACGCCGCAGTTCATCGTGGATGCCGCCGCCGAGGCCCTCGCCGACCCGGCCAGCTACCGTTACACGCCGGCTCCCGGCCTGCCCGCCCTTCGCGAGGCGATCGCCGCGAAGACGCTGCGCGACTCGGGGCTCGAGGTCTCGCCCGCCCAGGTCATCGTCACCAACGGCGGCAAGCAGTCGGTGTATCAGGCGTTCCAGGCCGTCGTGAACCCGGGCGACGAGGTGCTGCTGCCGGCACCGTACTGGACCACCTACCCCGAGGCGATCCGTCTCGCCGACGGTGTTCCGGTCGAGGTGTTCGCCGGCGCCGATCAGGAGTACAAGGTCACCGTCGAGCAGCTCGAAGGAGCGCGCACCGAGCGCACCACCGCGCTCGTCTTCGTCTCGCCGTCGAACCCGACCGGTTCGGTGTACACGGCCGAAGAAACCCGGGCGATCGGCGAGTGGGCGCTCGAGCACGGCATCTGGATCATCTCCGACGAGATCTACCAGAACCTCACCTACGAGGGAGCGTCGGCCACCTCGATCGTCGCGGCCGTGCCCGAGGTCGCCGGGCAGACGATCCTCGTGAACGGCGTGGCCAAGACCTACGCCATGACGGGCTGGCGCGTGGGCTGGATGGTCGGTCCTGTCGACGCGATCAAGGTCGCCGGCAACCTGCAGTCGCACCTGTCGAGCAACGTCAACAACGTCGCCCAGAAGGCGGCGATCGCCGCGCTCAACGGCCCGCAGACCGAGGCCGAGCAGATGCGCGAGGCGTTCGACCGGCGGCGGCGCCTCATCGTCTCGGAGCTGTCGAAGATCGACGGCCTCGTCGTGCCGAACCCGCTCGGAGCCTTCTACGTCTACCCCGACGTGCAGGGTCTGCTCGGACGCACCTGGGGCGGCGTCACGCCGACCACCTCGCTCGAGCTGGCCGACCTCATCCTCGAGCAGGCCGAGGTCGCCGTCGTGCCCGGCGAGGCCTTCGGACCCTCCGGCTACATCCGCATGTCGTACGCGCTGGGCGACGACCAGCTGCTCGAGGGCGTTCAGCGCCTGCAGCGCCTGTTCGCCTCCTGACCCCGCGCGCCCGCGCCCTCCTGATCGCCGAGACCCCGCGCTATCGCCGAGACCCCGTCTTATAGCCGCCCGCAGCCGGGGGTTTCGACGCGAAGAGGGGGTCTCGGCGAGCCGGGCCGGCGCGCGCGCAGCGCAACCAGCCAGCGCTAGAGCTCGACGCCGACCAGCACCGGCTCCGGCTGCAGCACCAGGCCGAACTCCGCGTGCACCCGGCTCTGGATGAACCGGGCGAGCTCCGCGACCTCGGCGGCCGTCGCTCCTCCGCGGTTGGTCAGGGCGAGCGCGTGCTTGGTCGAGACCGCCGCCCGCGAGCGGGGCAGTGCGAACCCCTTGCGGATGCCCGCGTGCTCGATCAGCCACGCGGCGCTCACCTTCACATCCGACGGCTCGGTCTTGGCAGCGGGCACCACGCCGTCGTATGACGCGAGCGGTATGACGGTGACCGCGTCGAGGTCGGGGGCGACCGGCCACCGCGGGCACTGCGGGGGGAGGGCGCGTGCGACGGCCTCCGGCACGATCGCGTTCTGGAAGAACGAGCCCACTCCGTGCGTGTCCGGATCGTCGTCGTCGAGCAGCATCCCCTTCGATGCGCGCGTCGCGAGGATGCGCTCGCGCACCCAGCTCAGTGGCACGGGGGCGTCGTCTGCGAGGCCGAGCGCGCGACGCAGCTGCTCGCCGCGCACGACCCGCTCGCCGGCGACGAGCAGGTCGAAGGTGACGGAGAGGATGACGGCGCGTCGCACGGGCACGCCGCCGTAGTGGTGCTTGAGCACGGACGTGCGGAAGCCGAGTCCGAGATCGGCGGCCGGCACCGTGGAGATCTCGCCGGAGGCCTCATCGATGAGCTCGACCTCGACCAGGGTCTCCTGGATCTCCTGCCCGTAGGCGCCGATGTTCTGCACCGGCGCGGCGCCGGTCGTCCCCGGGATGCCCGACATCGCCTCGAGCCCCGCGTAGCCGTGCTCGACGGCGTACGACACCAGCGCGTCCCAGCTGTGCCCGGCCTGCACGCGCAGGCGGATTCGTCCCGCGTGCGGCGAGGGGAGCTCTTCGATCCCGCTCGTCAGCACGCGGATCACCGTGCCGTCGAAGGCGGCATCGCCGACGAACAGGTTCGACCCTCCGCCGAGCACGAACCATTCGTCGCCGCGCAACCAGGTATCGCGCAGAGCGTCGACGAGGTCGGATGTCGTCGAGGCCTCGCGCATGCGCTCCGGTGCGGCACCGGTACGCAGCGTGGTGAGCTCCGCGAGGCGGACGGGCTCGACCTCAGGCATGGGTCGCCCGCATCAGACGGCGACCCGCAGCTGCGCCTTGACGAGCACCGTGGCCTCGCCGAAGGTGACCTTGAGGTCGATGCGCGCGGCCGTGTCGTCGACCGCGCCGACCGTCGCGACGACGCGCACGTCGGCCCCGTTCTCGGCGTCGACGACGACCGGCTTCGTGAACCGCACGCCGTAGTCGAGGATCCGCGCGTCGGCGTCGAGCGCTGCCACCACGACCGACGACGCGATGCCCATCGTGAGCATGCCGTGCGCGAGCACACCGGGCAGACCGACCGACGCCGCGACGTCGTCGCGGTAGTGGATCGGGTTGAAGTCGCCCGAGGCGCCGGCGTATCGCACGAGCGATTCGCGGGTGAGGTGCACGTCGCGCTCCGCGACGATGTCTCCGACCGTGTACTCCATCAGGCGGCGCTCCCCTCGTGTGCGTCCGCGTCGTCGGCTCCGACCAGGAGCACGCTCGTGGCGGTCACGACGTGGTCGCCCGCGGCATCCGTGATCTCGGCTTCGCTGGTGATCATCGCGTTCCCGCCCATCATGCGGATGCCGGTGACCCGCAGCTGTGCGGAGAGCTCATCGCCCGCCACGATCGGCCGGGTGTAGGCGAATCGCTGCTCGGCGTGGATCGTGCGGGCCAGCACGATGCCCGAGTCCTCTTCGGCGAGCAGCTGCTGGAGCGTGTGGTCCTGGATGACCATCGCGAACGTGGGCGGAGCGACGACGTCGCTGTATCCCGCCGCCCTCGCCGCCTTCACGTCGGTGTGCTGCGGCGCATCGGCGAAGACCGCTCGCGCGAACTCGCGCACCTTCTCTCGTCCGACCAGGTAGGGGGCCGTCGGCGGGAACTCCCGGCCGACCAGATCTTGGTTCACTGCCACCTCTCGATCCTACTTCGGCCGCGCGGTGTCACTTCCTTCTGCGGCCGCGGATCGCTTTCAGGGCCATCTGCACGGCGATGACCACGAGGTACGCCGCGAACAGCAGGTTGCCGAGCGCAGGGTCGACGATCGTCGCCAGCCACGCACCCAGGGCCGTGGTGGTGCAGGCGCAGAGACCGATGGCGAGCGCGGCACGGAGGTCGACATTCCGGTGACGCAGGTTGCCGATCGTCCCCGAGATGGCCGTCGGGATCATCATCAGCAGCGACGTGCCCTTGGCGGCGAGGTCGCTGGTGCCGAAGGCGAGCATGAGCACCGGGACGACGATCACTCCCCCGCCCACTCCGATGAGACCCGCGAGCACCCCGGTGCCGACGCCCACGGCCAGCAGCGCGAGTCCGGAGAGCCAGGTGAGCTCGAAGACCGCATCGCGCGACGGGATGACCAGGAACAGGCTGACGATGACGACGACGAGGAAGCCGACGAAGCCCCAGCGCAGAGCGGTCTGCGAGATGCGCGGGAGGAGCCGGGTGCCGATCTGCGCACCGACCACTGCTCCGGCGGCGAGGATGAGCGCCGGGATCCACGCCACCGATCCCGACACGGCGTAGGAGATGACTCCCACGGTCGCCGTCGGGACGATCGCCGCCAGCGACGTTCCGGCCGCGAGGCGCTGGTCGAAACCGAGCAGGAGCACGAGCAGCGGAACGATGACGGTGCCCCCGCCGACACCGAAGAGTCCCGACAGGAGTCCGGCGAGCAAGCCGATGCCGATGAACGTCAGGTACGCGCGAGGGCCGCGATGCAGGGCCTGCGCGTCACTCACCGGTCCAGCCTACTCGCGAGGGCGTGGACGACGCGGATGCTGGAACCGAGTGCCCGTGTATGCGAGACTGCATGCCATCGAGCGACGCGGTCGACTCACGGATCGAAGGAGATCTCATGGTTCGCAGCCCCCATCCCGACGTGGAGATCCCCGATGTCTCGGTGTACGACTATCTGTTCGGCGATCTCGACGAGGATCGGCTCGACGCGGTCGCTCTGATCGACGGGACGAGCGGAGCGACGACGACCTACCGCCGGCTCGTGCAGCACATCGGCCTGTTCGCCGGCGCGCTCGCGGCCCGAGGAGTGGGCGTCGGCACGCGCGTCGGCGTGCTGTGCCCGAACGTCCCGGCCTTCGCGACGGTCTTCCACGGCATCCTCCGCGCGGGCGCGACCGCGACCACCATCAACTCGCTGTACACGCCCGATGAGATCGCGAACCAGCTGACCGACGCCGACGCCGAGTGGCTGATCACCGTGTCTCCGCTCCTTCCGGGCGCTCGGGCCGCCGCCGTCACGGTCGGCATCCCCGACGACCACATCATCGTGCTGGACGGCGCCGACGGACACCCGTCGCTCGCAGCGCTCCTCGGCGAGGGCCACACTCCGCCCACGGTGTCGTTCGATCCGGGCGAGCATCTCGCCGTGCTGCCCTACTCCTCCGGCACCACCGGTCGACCCAAAGGGGTCATGCTCACACACCGCAACCTCGTGGCGAACGTGAGTCAATGCCGATCCACCATCTCCCTGGCCGACGACGACCGCGTGCTCGCCGTGCTGCCGTTCTTCCACATCTACGGCATGACCGTGCTGTTGAACTTCGCGCTGCGCCAGCGCGCCGCGCTCGTGACGATGCCGAGGTTCGACCTCGCGGAGTTCCTTCGGGTCGTGGCCGAGCACCGCACCTCATGGGTGTTCATCGCTCCCCCGATCGCGGTCGCGCTGGCGAAGCATCCGCTCGTCGACTCGTTCGATCTCTCGTCGATCAAGGTCGTGTTCTCGGGCGCCGCGCCGCTCGACGGCGCGCTCGCCTCGGCCGTCGCCTCCCGCCTCGGATGCACGGTCTGCCAGGGATACGGCATGACCGAGACGAGTCCGGTGACCCATGCGATCCCCGCCGACCGGATCGACATCGATCGCTCCTCCGTCGGCCTCCTGCTCAGCGGCACCGAGGCACGACTGCGAGATCCGGAGACGGGCGACGACGTCCGCGTGCCCGCCGGCGGGGTCAGCGCGCCCGGCGAGCTGCTCATCCGCGGCCCCCAGGTCATGAAGGGCTACCTGAACCGGCCGGATGCCACGGCGGAGATGCTGGACGACGACGGCTGGCTGCACACCGGTGACGTCGCCACGATGACCGATGACGGCGTCTTCCGGATCGTCGACCGGCTGAAGGAGCTCATCAAGTACAAGGGCTACCAGGTGGCCCCCGCCGTGCTCGAGGCCGTGCTGCTCGAGCATCCCTCGATCGCGGATGCCGCCGTCATCGGCGCACTCGACGACGACGGGCAGGAGGTGCCCAAGGCCTTCGTGGTCCGCCAGGCGGATGCCGACCTCGACGCGGAGGCGGTGATGCAGCACGTCGCGGCGCACGTCGCCCCGCACGAGAAGGTGCGGCAGGTCGAGTTCATCGACGTCATCCCGAAATCGGCATCGGGAAAGATCCTCCGCAAGGATCTGCGCGCCCGGTGACGCGGCCTCCTCGGCTCCCGACCCGATCCGCTCATCGCGTCCCGATACGCGGACCGATGCTGCATATCCGTGAGCAGATCGGGACCGGCTCCGCAGATCGGGACCGGCTCCGCAGATCGGCTCGGATGCCGGACGCACGAAGCCCGCCACCCCGGGAGGGGCGGCGGGCTTCGTCGTGAGAGAGGTTACTTGTTCTCGACAGCATCCTCGGCGGCGGCCTCAGCGGCCTCGCCCTCGGCCTGCGACTCGGCGCCGGCGTCGGCGGCCGTCTCGTCGGCGGCCGTCTCGTCGGCGGCGGCCTCGTCGGCGGCCGTCTCGTCGGCGGCGGCCTCGTCGGCTGCGGTCTCCTCGACGGGCGCCTCCTCGGCGGGCTTCTCCTCGGCGACGGGCGCCGCGGCAGCCGGAGCAGCCTTCTTGTTCGACTTCGCCTTCGGGGTGACAGGCTCGAGGACAAGCTCGATCACGGCCATCGGAGCGTTGTCACCCTTGCGGTTGCCGACCTTCGTGATGCGCGTGTAGCCGCCCTCACGCTCGGCGACCAGCGGAGCGATCTCGGCGAACAGCGTGTGCACGACGCTCTTGTCGCCGATGACCGACAGCACGCGACGACGCGCGTGCAGGTCGCCGCGCTTGGCGAAGGTCACCAGACGCTCGGCGAGCGGACGCAGGCGCTTGGCCTTGGTCTCGGTCGTCTTGATCGACTTGTGGGTGAAGAGAGCCGCCGCGAGGTTGGCAAGCAGCAGGCGCTCGTGGGCGGGGCCGCCTCCGAGGCGGGGACCCTTGGTGGGCTTGGGCATAATCGTCTAACTCCAGGTCAGAGGGGGTCGGGTATCAGAAGGACTCGTCTTCGCTGCCGCCGTAGAAGTGGGCGCCGTCGAAACCGGGCACCGAATCCTTGAGCGACAGACCGAGCGAGATGAGCTTGTCGCGCACCTCGTCGACCGACTTCTGGCCGAAATTGCGGATGTTCATGAGCTGCGTCTCCGAGAGGGCGACGAGCTCCGAAACGGTGTTGATGCCCTCACGCTTCAGGCAGTTGTACGAGCGGACCGACAGGTCGAGGTCTTCGATCGGCATCGACAGCTCGCTGGAGTTCACAGCCTCCACCGGCGCCGGTCCGATCTCGATGCCCTCGGCCTCGACGTTCAGCTCGCGGGCGAGACCGAACAGCTCGGTGAGCGTCTTGGCCGCCGACGCGACGGCGTCGCGCGGGCTGATCGACGACTTGGTCTCGACATCGAGGACGAGCTTGTCGAAGTCGGTGCGCTCACCGGCGCGAGTCGCCTCGACGCGGTAGCTGACCTTGAGGACGGGCGAGTAGATCGAGTCGATCGGGATCTGACCGGCCTCGGCGTACTCGTTGCGGTTCTGCGTCGCCGAGACATAGCCGCGGCCGCGCTCGATGGTGAGCTCGAGCTCGAACTTCGCGGTCTCGTTGAGCGTCGCGATGACGAGCTCCGGGTTCTGCACCTCGACGCCGGCCGGAGCCGAGATGTCGGCCGCGGTGACTTCGCCCGCACCGGTCTTGCGCAGGTAAGCGGTGATGGGCTCGTCGCGCTCCGACGAGACCACGAGCTGCTTGATGTTGAGGATGATCTCGGTGACATCCTCCTTCACGCCGGGGATGGTGCTGAACTCGTGCAGCACGCCGTCGAGACGGACGCTGGTCACGGCGGCGCCGGGGATCGACGACAGCAGGCTGCGACGCAGCGCGTTGCCGATCGTGTATCCGAAGCCGGGCTCCAGAGGCTCGATGATGAACCGGCTCCGGTTCTCGACGATCTTTTCCTCGGTCAGGGTGGGACGCTGTGCAATGAGCACTGAAGTGTTCCTTTCGATCACATGCCCGCTATATGACATGTGGTGTGGTGAGGTCTTGAGTTAGAGAGGTCGTGCCCGCACGCGGGCATGCGAGGGATGCCGTGGCATCCCTCGCATGGGCCGAATCAGACGCGGCGGCGCTTCGGCGGACGGCAGCCGTTGTGCGCCTGCGGGGTGACGTCCTGGATCGAACCCACCTCGAGGCCGGCGGCCTGCAGCGAACGGATCGCGGTCTCGCGGCCCGAGCCCGGGCCCTTCACGAAGACGTCGACCTTCTTGACCCCGTGCTCCTGCGCCTGGCGGGCAGCCGACTCGGCGGCGAGGCCGGCGGCGTACGGGGTCGACTTGCGCGAGCCCTTGAAGCCCACGCCACCCGACGAAGTCCAGCTGATGACAGCGCCGGACGGGTCGGTGATCGAGACGATCGTGTTGTTGAACGTCGACTTGATGTGGGCCTGGCCCAGCGCGATGTTCTTCTTCTCCTTGCGGCGCGGCTTGCGCGCGGCGGCCTTGGGTGCAGCCATGAAAGTGTTCTCCTAATCCCTGGGGCCGCGCTTAGCGGGCCTTCTTCTTGCCTGCGACGGTGCGCTTCGGGCCCTTGCGGGTACGGGCGTTGGTCTTGGTGCGCTGACCACGGACCGGGAGACCACGACGGTGGCGGATGCCCTCGTAGGAGCCGATCTCGACCTTGCGGCGGATGTCTGCGGCGACCTCGCGGCGAAGGTCACCCTCCACCTTGTAGTTGCCTTCGATGTAGTCGCGGAGGGCGATCAGCTGGTCGTCGCTGAGATCCTTCACGCGGATGCTCTCGTCGATGTCGGTCGCCTTGAGGATCTCGACCGAGCGGGTACGGCCGACGCCGTAGATGTAGGTAAGGGCGATCACCACGCGCTTGTCGCGCGGGATGTCAACGCCGGCAAGACGTGCCATGCGGTTCTCCTGGATGTTGTGGAGGTGTGGAGCAGGATCGGTGCCCGGGCCTCCGTCCCGAGGTGTCGGCTCCGATGGGCCGCTGAGCCCGTCGAAGCGTCTGATCCTGCCGTTGTGTATTGAGTTGTGAGTCAGATCCGGTCGATCAGCCCTGGCGCTGCTTGTGGCGCGGGTTGCTCTTGCAGATCACCATGACGCGGCCGTGACGGCGGATCACCTTGCAGTGATCGCAGATGGGCTTGACGCTGGGGTTGACCTTCATGATGTTTCCTGTTCGCTGTCTTCACCGGGCAGGCACGGATGCCTGGGGTGTTACTTCTCGACCGATCAGCGGTAGCGGTAGACGATGCGGCCGCGGGTCAGGTCGTAGGGGCTGAGCTCCACGACCACGCGGTCCTCGGGGATGATGCGGATGTAGTTCTGCCGCATCTTTCCGGAGATCGTCGCCAGGACCTTGTGTCCGTTGCTGAGCTCGACGCGGAACATCGCGTTGGGCAGAGCCTCGGAGATCACGCCCTCGATCTCGATGACACCGTCTTTCTTAGCCATAGCCTCGCTTGCGCTTCTGCAGACCGGTCGATCTGCGGTGGGTGGGTGGTGTGCGGTGCCGAACCGATCGGACACGCCGAATCAAGGCACAAGGCACCAAAGATCTATGATATCCGACGGGCAGGCATCCGGCAACTCGACGCGGATGCCGCGATTCAACCGAGCAGGTCCGTGAGCTTCTTCATGTCGGCGGCGTTCTGCAGGTCGAGACGCGTGCCGTTGATCTCCACGGTCGGCGTGCCGCCGATCTCGTTGGCCTTGGCCTGGGCGGCACCGAACTTGCGATAGGTCTCATCGTTGATGCACTCTACGGCGTCATCAGCGCCGGCCTGCGCGGCGAATTCGGCGAGCTGCTCGTTGGTCAGCCCTGTGGTGTTCTCGGCCGGCTGATTCTCGAACAGCAGGTTCGCGAAGTCGAGGTAGAGGTCGGGGTTCGCCTCGGCGACGCAGATCGCCGCTCCCGCCGATCGGGACGAGTACTCCGTCCCTTGCGAGTAGCGGTCGAGGATCGCGATCGGGTGGTACTCGAGGTTGATGCTGCCGTCTTCGGCCTTCGCGGCGAGGGCTTCGCCGAACTGGTCCTCGAACGCCTTGCAGGCGGGGCACTGGAAGTCGACGAAGACAGCGACGGTGTCGTCTGCCTCGCCCTCGCCCAGCGAGATCGATCCGGCCTCGGCGTCGAACGCGCCGTTGCTCTCAGGGGTGGCACCCGGCGCGGTGGCCTGGTTGTTGAGGAACACCACGAGACCGCCGAGCACGACCAGGACCACGACCACGGCGATCGAGACGCCGATCGCGAACCAGTTCGTGTTGCTCTTCGCCGTTGCCATCACATTCCGATCTCTCGAGGCTCGACCCCGAACGGGGCGAGTCCGGCCTTTCCTCCATCGGGCGCGGTCAGCACCCAGATACCCCCATCATGGCGGGCGACGCTATGTTCCCAATGTGAGCCGTCTGTGCCGTCGACCGTCGTGACGGTCCAGTCGTCGTCCTCGACGAAAGTCGCCTCGCCTCCCGCGGTGACCATCGGCTCGATCGCGAGGACGAGCCCCGGCTTGATGTCGGCGCCGCGGTCGGCGGTGCGGTAGTTGAAGACGCTGGGCGCCTCGTGCATCTTCCGGCCGATGCCGTGACCGACGTACTCGCGGAGGATGCCGTACGTCTCGCCCGAGACGGGTGACGGTCCCTGCGCCTCGATGTACTCCTGAATCGCGGCGCCGATCTCGTCGATGGACGTTGCGGAGGCCATGGCCGCGATGCCCGCCCACATCGATCCCTCGGTCACGCGCGAGAGCTCCTGTCGTGCCGCGACGACCTCGGGGCGCTCCGCATCGGGGATGACCACGGTGATCGCGCTGTCGCCGTTCCAGCCCTGGAACTGCGCGCCGCAGTCGACCGACACGATGTCGCCGGGCTGCAGCACCCTCTCCCCTGGGATGCCGTGCACGACCTGCTCGTTCACCGAGACGCAGATCGTGTGGTGGTAGCCGCGCACCAGCTGGAAGTTCGACTCCGCGCCGCGTTCGACGATGGCGCGATTCGCGGCGGCGTCGAGCTCGAGCGTCGTGACTCCCGCGCGGATGAGCGGACGCACCGCGTCGAGGGCCGCTGCCGTGATCAGGCCGGGCTCGATCATCGATCGGAGCTGAGCCGGGGTCTTGTAGATCGACCGGCGGAACATCTCAGGAGGCCGAGGCCACGACGCGGAGACCGCGCGCGGCCAGAGCCGCCGAGATCCGCTCGGTGATCGCGTCGAGCTCCCCGGTGCCGTCGATGCGATCGACGATGCCCTTGTCCTGGTAGACCTCGACGATCGGCGCGGTCTCCTTCTCGTAGATGTCCAGACGATGCGCGATGGCCTCGTCGGTGTCATCCGATCGTCCCTGCTCGGCTGCGCGCAGCCCCAGGCGGGCCATGCTCTCCGCGCGCGGCACGTCGAGAACGATGACCGCGTCGAGCGACTCGCCCCGGTCGGCGAGGAACTCCTCCAGGTGACCTACCTGGGCCACATTGCGCGGATAGCCGTCGAGCAGGAAGCCACCCGCGGCATCCGTCTGGGAGAGGCGATCGCGCACGATCTCGCTCGTCAGCTCGTCGGGCACGAGGTCGCCCTTGTCGAGGATCTCCGTGACCTGCTGACCGAGGGGAGTGCCCTCCTTGATGTTCGCGCGGAACATGTCACCGGTCGAGATGACCGGGATGCCGAAGGCCTCGGCGATGCGCACGCCCTGCGTGCCCTTGCCGGAGCCCTGCGGGCCGACGATGAGCAACCTGGCACTGGGTTGGTGTCCTTCGACAGGCTCAGGAGCCCAGTGTGATGCTGTCATCGGAGAAGCCCTTCGTAGTGACGCTGCTGCAGCTGCGCGTCGATCTGCTTGACCGTCTCGAGACCGACACCCACGATGATGAGGATCGACGCGCCACCGAACGGGAAGTTCTGGTTGGCGCCGACCGTCGCGAGCGCGATGAGCGGGATGAGCGCGATGAGGCCCAGGTACAGCGAGCCGGGGAGCGTGATGCGGGTGAGGACGTAGTCGAGGTACTCGGCCGTCGGACGACCGGCCCGGATGCCGGGGATGAACCCGCCGTACTTCTTCATGTTGTCGGCGACCTCGACCGGGTTGAAGGTGATCGCCACGTAGAAGTACGTGAAGCCGATGATCAGGAGGAAGTACGCCGCCATGTAGACGGGGTGGTTTCCGGTCGTGAAGTTCGCGCTGATCCAGGTGACCCAGGGAGCGGGCACCGAGCCGTCCTGCGGGGTGTTGAACTGCGCGATGAGCGCCGGGATGTAAAGCAGCGACGAGGCGAAGATCACGGGGATCACTCCCGCCATGTTCACCTTGATCGGGATGTACGTGTTCGTGCCGCCGTAGGTGCGGCGACCGACCATGCGCTTGGCGTACTGCACCGGGATGCGCCGCTGCGACTGCTCGACGAAGACGACGAGACCCATCACCACGATGCCCACGAGGAGCACCAGCAGGAAGACCTCGAAGCCCCGGGTCTGCCAGATGAGGCCCATCGCGCCGGGGAACGTCGCCGCGATGGAGGTGAAGATGAGGAGCGACATGCCGTTGCCGATGCCACGCTCGGTGACCAGCTCGGCGAACCACATGATGAGTCCGGTGCCGGCGGTCATCGCCATGATGATGAGCAGCTGCGCCCACCACACGTCGTTGGTCAGCAGCTGCTGACAGGCCGCGAGGTCGGTCGTGCCGAAGAGCTGCCCGCTCCGTGCGACGGTGACGAGCGTGGTCGACTGCAGGAGAGCGAGCGCGATGGTGAGGTAGCGCGTGTACTGGGTCAGCTTGGCCTGGCCCGCCTGACCCTCTTTGTGCAGCGCCTCGAAGTGCGGGATGACCACGCGCAGGAGCTGGGTGATGATCGTCGCGGTGATGTAGGGCATGACGCCCAGAGCGAAGATCGAGAGCTGCAGGAGGGCGCCGCCCGAGAAGAGGTTGACCAGTCCGAGGAGTCCGTCGGTTCCGCTGTTGGCCGCGAGACACTCTTCGACGTTCGGGAAGTTGACGAACGGAGCGGGGACATTGGAGCCGAGCCGGTAGATCGCGACGATGGCGAGAGTGAAACCGATCTTCCGACGCAGGTCGGGCGTGCGGAAGATCCGCGCGATGGCGCTAAACAAGAACGTTCCTCCTGAAAGGCTGGCCGGTTCCCTAAGGACGGCTGAAAGACCAGGGTAACCCACGGCCCCGGTCCCGGATTGCCGAGAGGGGCCGGAGAATCTCCGACCCCTCTCACGCAGTGGTTACTTGACGGAACCGCCCGCAGCCACGATCTTCTGCTCGGCGGAACCCGAGACCTTGTCGACCGAGACGGTGAGCTTGACGGCGATGTCGCCGTTTCCGAGAACCTTGACCTTCTCGTTCTTGCGAACGGCACCCTTGGCGACGAGGTCGGTGACGGTGACGTCTCCCCCGCTCGGGTACAGCTCGGCGAGCTTCTCCAGGTTCACGACCTGGTACTCGACGCGGAACGGGTTCTTGAACCCGCGAAGCTTCGGGGTGCGCATGTGCAGCGGCATCTGCCCACCCTCGAAGCCCACGCGAACGGTGTTGCGGGCCTTCGTGCCCTTGGTGCCGCGACCGGCCGTCTTGCCCTTCGACCCCTCACCGCGACCGACACGGGTCTTCGCGGTGTTGGATCCGGGGACCGGACGCAGGTGGTGCACCTTGAGCACGCCCGGGCGGGATGCCGGAGCATCCGCCTTCGGCGCGGCCTTCTTGGCGGCGGGCTTCTTGGCGGCGGTGTCGGCCTTGGCGTCGGCGGCGGCGGACGTAGCCGCTGCCTTCTTCGCTGCCGGCTTCTTCTCCGCCGTCTTCTTCTCGCTCGTCTTCTCGGCGGCCTTGGGAGCGGCAGCCTTCTTCGGGGCCTTCTCGGCCTCGTTCTTCTCAGCCATTAGTCGATCTCCTCAACCTTGACGAGGTGGGCGACGGTCTTGACGTAGCCGCGCGTCTGCGCGTCGTCGGGGCGCACGGTGCTGTCACCGATGCGCTTGAGACCGAGGCTGCGCAGCGTGTCGCGCTGGTTCTGCTTCTCGCTCACCTTGGACTTGATCTGCGTGACCTTGAGGCGTGCAGCCATCAGGCACCTACCTTCTGTGCGGCGATGGCGTCGGCCTCCGCACGGACGAGACGCGCCGGAGCGACCTGGTCGAACTCCAGGCCACGACGCGCGGCGACCGCGCGAGGCTCCTCGAGCTGCTTCAGGGCGGCGACGGTCGCGTGCACGATGTTGATCGTGTTCGATGAGCCGAGCGACTTCGACAGGACGTCGTGGATGCCGGCGCACTCGAGCACGGCGCGGACCGGACCACCGGCGATGACACCGGTACCGGCGGCGGCGGGACGCAGCAGCACGACGCCGGCCGCGGCCTCACCCTGCACGGGGTGCGGGATGGTGCTCGCGACGCGCGGCACGCGGAAGAAGTTGCGCTTGGCCTCTTCGACGCCCTTCGAGATCGCCAGCGGGACCTCACGCGCCTTGCCGTAGCCGACGCCCACCAGGCCGTTGCCGTCGCCGACGACCACGAGAGCGGTGAAGCTGAAGCGACGACCACCCTTCACGACCTTCGAGACGCGGTTGATGGTGACGACGCGCTCCAGGAACTGGTTGTCGCCACGGTCGCGCGAGTTGCGGTCGCGGCCGCCCTGGTTGCGGTCGCCACGGCCGCCGCGGCGGCCGTCGCGCTGGTCGCGAGACGGCTCGGACTGCGTGGTGCCGGCCGCGGTCTCGGAAGTGGCAGCAGCCGCTTCGGTCACTTCGTTCTCCTTGTTGTCACTCACAGTGCCAGACCCCCTTCGCGGGCGCCGTCGGCGATGGCGGCGACACGACCCGCGTAGCGGTTGCCGCCACGGTCGAACACTGCCTCGGAAACGCCGGCGGCCTTCGCGCGCTCGGCGAGGAGCTCGCCGACCTTGCGTGCCTTGGCGGTCTTGTCACCCTCGAGCGAACGCAGGTCGGTCTCGAGCGTCGAAGCCGACGCCACGGTGTGACCCTTGCTGTCGTCGACAAGCTGCACGAAGACGTGGCGAGCCGAACGGTTGACGACGAGGCGCGGACGCACCTCGGTGCCCACGACCTTCTTGCGAAGGCGGGCATGACGACGCGCGCGGGCGTCGGACTTTGACTTGAGAGCCATGGTTACTTACCACTCTTTCCGGCCTTGCGACGCACGTTCTCGCCGGCGTAGCGCACACCCTTGCCCTTGTACGGCTCGGGCTTGCGGATCTTGCGGATGTTGGCAGCTGCCTCTCCGACAGCCTGCTTGTCGATCCCGCTGACGGTGAGCTTGTTGGTGCCCTCGACCGTGAGCGTGATCCCGGCGGGCGGGTCGATCAGGACCGGGTGCGAGAAGCCGAGGGCGAACTCGACCGAGCTGCCCTTCTGCTGCACGCGGTAACCGGTGCCGACGACCTCGAGACCCTTGGTGTATCCCTGGGTCACGCCGATGATGTTGTTGCTGATGAGAGTGCGGGTCAGGCCGTGGAGCGACCGCGACTCGCGCTCGTCGTCGGGGCGGGTGACGAGAACCTGGTTCTCCTCGACCGTGACCTCGATGGGGCTGGCCACCGTCAGGGTGAGCTCACCCTTGGGGCCCTTCACCGCGACCTGCCGGCCGTCGACCGAGACGGTCACGCCCGCAGGAACGTCGATGGGAAGTCGTCCGATACGCGACATTTCGGATCACCACACGTAGGCGAGAACTTCTCCGCCCACGCCCTTCTGCTCAGCCTGACGGTCGGTGAGAAGACCGGAGGAGGTGGACAGGATGGCCACGCCGAGACCGCCGAGGACCTTGGGAAGCTCGGTGGACTTCGCGTACACGCGGAGACCGGGCTTCGAGACGCGCTTGATGCCGGCGATCGAGCGCTCGCGGTTCGGGCCGTACTTCAGCGACAGCGTGAGGTTCTTGCCGACGCGTGCGTCGGAGACCTCCCACCCCGCGATGTAGCCCTCCTGCTGGAGGATCTCGGCGATGTGCGTCTTGAGCTTGCTCGACGGCAGGGTCACGGAGTCGTGATGCGCCGAGTTCGCGTTGCGCAGACGGGTCAGCAGATCTGCGACCGGGTCTGTCATTGTCATTGTGTTTTTCCTTTGTTCATGAGGTTCCGGCTGCCGTTACACGACAGACGGCCTGCGATGAGCGACGGCTCGGAAGAGCCACAATCTTCAATTGTAAATGCACAGCGACGCGCGCTTCGACAGGCTCAGCAACCCAGCGGGGCCGACGAGCGACCCATGGGTCCCTGAGCCTGTCGAGGGATCACGCCTGGGCGTCGTCCGAGCGGAACGGGAAGCCGAGGTGACGGAGCAGAGCCCGGCCCTCGTCATCCGTCTTCGCGGTGGTGACGACGGTGATGTCGAAACCGCGAACCCGGTCGATCTTGTCCTGGTCGATCTCGTGGAACACGCTCTGCTCCTGGAGACCGAAGGTGTAGTTGCCGTTGCCGTCGAACTGCTTGGCCGACAGTCCGCGGAAGTCGCGGATGCGGGGCAGTGCGAGCGAGACCAGACGGTCGACGAACTCCCAGGCGCGGTCGCCGCGCAGGGTGACGTGCGCACCGATGGCCTGGCCCTCGCGCAGCTTGAACTGCGCGATGGACTTGCGGGCCTTCGTGACGATCGGCTTCTGGCCGGTGATCTTCGTCAGATCGTCGACCGCGCCGTCGATCACCTTGCTGTCGCGAGCTGCCTCGCCGACACCGGTGTTCACGACGACCTTGACCAGACCGGGGATCTGCATGACGTTGGCGTAGCCGAACTCGTCCTGCAGAGCCTTCTTGATCTCGCTGTTGTACTTCTGCTTCAGGCGCGGCTGGATCTTGCCAGCCGGCGCGGCAGTGTCGGTGCTCATCAGAGGTCCTTACCGCTCTTCTTCGCGTAGCGCACGCGGACGGTGCGCTTCACGCCGTCCTTGGTCTGCTCCTCGACCCGGTGACCGACCTTGGTCGGCTTCTTGGTCGAGGGGTCGACGAGTGCGACGTTCGAGATGTGGATGGAGGCCTCGACGGTCTCGAGGCCACCGGTCTTCGTGCCACGCTGCGTCTGACCGACGCGCGTGTGCTTGGTGACGTAGTTGACGCCTTCGACGATGACGCGGTTCTTCTCGGCGAGGACCTCGAGGACCTTGCCCTGCTTGCCGCGGTCGCCGCCGCGCTCCTGCGTGGCTCCGGTGATGACCTGGACCAGGTCACCCTTCTTGATCTTCGCCATGATTAGATGACCTCCGGCGCGAGCGAGACGATCTTCATGAACTTCTTGTCGCGAAGCTCACGGCCGACCGGCCCGAAGATGCGGGTGCCGCGGGGCTCCCCGTCGTTCTTCAGGATGACGGCGGCGTTCTCGTCGAACTTGATGTACGAGCCGTCGGGACGGCGCGTCTCCTTCTTGGTGCGGACGATGACCGCCTTGACGACGTCGCCCTTCTTCACGTTGCCGCCGGGGATCGCGTCCTTGACGGTCGCGACGATGGTGTCACCGAGACCGGCGTAACGGCGGCGCGAGCCGCCGAGGACGCGGATGGTGAGCAGCTCCTTCGCGCCGGTGTTGTCGGCGACCTTGAGGCGGGACTCCTGCTGGATCACTTGGCCTTCTCCAGAATCTCCACCAGACGCCAGCGCTTCGTGGCGCTGAGCGGGCGGGTCTCGTTGATCAGGACCAGGTCGCCGATGCCGGCGGTGTTCGCCTCATCGTGCGCCTTGACCTTCGAGGTGCGGCGGATGACCTTGCCGTAAAGCGGGTGCTTCACGCGGTCCTCGACCTCGACCACGATGGTCTTGTCCATCTTGTCGCTGACCACGTAGCCACGACGCGACTTGCGGTACCCACGGGCATCCGCGTCGCGCACGTCGTGAGCGGCGTGCTCAGCCTCGACGGCTGCTTCCTTCTTGGTGGCCATCACTCAGCCTCTTCCTTTACGGCGTCGTCGGCGGCATCCGCCTTCTTCGCCTTCGACTTGGTCGCCTTCTTCGCCGGAGCCTCGACCGGAGCGGGCGTCGCACGGATGCCCAGCTCGCGCTCGCGGATCACGGTGTAGAGACGCGCGATGTCGCGCTTGACGGCGCGGATGCGGCCGTGGCTCTCCAGCTGGCCGGTGGCCGACTGGAAACGGAGGTTGAACAGCTCCTCCTTGGCCTTGCGCAGCTCCTCGACGAGGCGCTGGTCTTCGAACGTGTCGAGCTCTGCCGGAGCGAGCTCCTTGGTGCCGATCGCCATTACGCGTCGCCCTCCTCGCGCTTGATGATGCGTGCCTTCAGCGGCAGCTTGTGGATTGCACGGGTCAGTGCCTCGCGAGCGAGCTCCTCGCTCACGCCGGCGACCTCGAAGAGGACGCGACCCGGCTTGACGTTGGCGACCCACCACTCGGGCGAGCCCTTACCCGAACCCATGCGGGTCTCGGCGGGCTTCTTCGTGAGCGGACGGTCGGGGTAGATGTTGATCCACACCTTTCCACCGCGCTTGATGTGACGGGTCATCGCGATACGAGCGGACTCGATCTGACGGTTCGTCACGTACGCGGGGGTCAGCGCCTGGATGCCGAACTCGCCGAAGGAGACCTTCGTGCCGCCGGTGGCCTGGCCGTCACGCTTGGGGTGGTGCTGCTTGCGGTACTTGACCTTGCGGGGGATAAGCATCAGGCAGACGCTCCTTCTGCGACGGGAGCCTCGTTGCGCGGCGCGCGGCGGCGGTCGCCACCACGGTCGTCACGACGGGACTTCGGTGCGTTGGCCTGCTCGCGAGCAAGCTCCTTGTTGGTCAGGTCGCCCTTGTAGATCCAGACCTTCACGCCGATGCGGCCGAAGGTGGTCTTCGCCTCGTAGAAGCCGTAGTCGATGTTCGCGCGCAGCGTGTGCAGCGGCACACGACCCTCGCGGTAGAACTCCGAGCGGCTCATCTCGGCGCCGCCGAGGCGGCCGGAGACCTGGATGCGGATGCCCTTGGCACCGGCGCGCTGAGCGCCCTGCAGGCCCTTGCGCATCGCGCGACGGAACGCCACACGAGCAGAGAGCTGCTCGGCGATGCCCTGCGCGACGAGCTGAGCGTCGGCCTCGGGGTTCTTGACCTCGAGGATGTTCAGCTGGATCTGCTTGCCGGTGAGCTTCTCGAGGTCGCCGCGGATGCGCTCGGCCTCGGCGCCGCGACGACCGATCACGATGCCCGGACGGGCGGTGTGGATGTCGACGCGGACGCGGTCACGGGTGCGCTCGATCTCGATGTTCGAGACGCCGGCGCGGTCGAGCTGCGTCTGCAGCAGACGACGGATCTTGATGTCCTCGGCCACGTAGTCGGCGTAGCGCTGACCCGGCTTCGTCGAATCCGAGAACCAGCGCGAGACGTGGTCCGTCGTGATGCCGAGGCGGAAGCCGTACGGGTTTACCTTCTGGCCCATTACTTGCTCGCCTTCTTCCTGGTCGCTGAGCTTGTCGAAGCGTCGCCCGCGGCGACCGGAGCCGCCTCCGGCGTCGAGAGCACGACCGTGATGTGGCTCGTGCGCTTCTTGATCTGGAAAGCGCGACCCTGTGCACGGGGCTGGAAACGCTTGAGCGTCGTGCCCTCGTCCACGTACGCGTTCTTCACGTACAGGTCCTGCTCGTCGAGGTACTCGCCGTCACGATCCGCCTTGACCTGCGCGTTGGCCATGGCCGACGCGACAAGCTTGTAGATCGGCTCACTGGCGGACTGCTGGGCGAACTTCAGGATCGCCAGAGCCTCCTGGGCCTGCTTGCCCTTGATGAGCGCGACGACACGACGAGCCTTCTGAGGGGTCACGCGGATGTGTCGCACGCGTGCGATGGACTCCACCATTTCTCTCTCCTCTATCGTCCCCGCGTCAGCGGCGACGGCCCTTCTTGTCGTCCTTCTCGTGGCCGCGGAAGGTGCGGGTGGGCGCGAACTCGCCCAGCTTGTGACCGACCATGGTCTCGGACACGAACACGGGGATGTGCTTGCGTCCGTCGTGGACCGCGATCGTGTGACCCAGCATGGCCGGGATGATCATGGACCGGCGGGACCAGGTCTTGATGACGTTCTTCGTGCCGGCTTCGTTCTGCACGACCACCTTGCGAAGCAGGTGCTCGTCGACGAAGGGGCCCTTCTTGAGACTGCGAGGCATCTTCTCTTACTCCTACTTGCGCTTCTTGCCGGCGTTACGACGACGCACGATGTACTTGTCGCTTTCCTTGTTGGCGTGTCGGGTGCGACCCTCAGCCTGACCCCAGGGGGTGACGGGGTGACGACCACCGGACGTCTTGCCCTCACCACCACCGTGCGGGTGGTCGACCGGGTTCATCGCGACACCGCGGACGGTCGGGCGGACGCCCTTCCAGCGCATACGGCCGGCCTTGCCCCAGTTGATGTTCGACTGCTCGGCGTTGCCGACCTCGCCGATCGTCGCGCGGCAGCGCGCATCGACGTTGCGGATCTCGCCCGAGGGGAGACGCAGCTGGGCGTAGGGGCCGTCCTTGGCGACGAGACGGACGGATGCACCGGCCGAACGCGCCATCTTCGCGCCGCCGCCGGGGCGGAGCTCGATCGCGTGGATGACGGTACCCGTCGGGATGTTCTTCAGCGGGAGGTTGTTCCCCGGCTTGATGTCGGCCCCGGCGCCCGACTCGACGACATCGCCCTGCTTGAGCTTCGCCGGCGCGAGGATGTAGCGCTTCTCGCCGTCGAAGTAGTGCAGCAGCGCGATGCGCGCGGTGCGGTTGGGGTCGTACTCGATGTGCGCGACACGGGCGTTGACGCCGTCCTTGTCATTGCGACGGAAGTCGATGACGCGGTACTGGCGCTTGTGTCCACCACCGATGTGACGGGTCGTGATGCGGCCCTGGTTGTTGCGACCACCGGTCTTGGCGAGCGGGCGCAGCAGCGACTTCTCCGGCGTCGATCGGGTGATCTCGGCGAAGTCAGCCACCGACGAGCCGCGACGGCCCGGGGTCGTGGGCTTGTACTTGCGAATAGCCATGATTGTCCTTATCCCCCGGATCAGCCGATTGCCGTGAAGATGTCGATGGTGCCCGACTTCAGGGTGACGATGGCGCGCTTGGTGTCCTTGCGCTTGCCGGTGCCGAAGCGGGTGCGACGCGCCTTGCCGGCGCGGTTGAGGGTGTTGACGCCCGCGACCTTGACGCCGAAGATCTTCTCGATGGCGAGCTTGATCTCGGTCTTCGAAGCGCGCGGGTCGACGAGGAAGGTGTACTTGCCCTCGTCGATCAGACCGTAGCTCTTCTCGGACACGACCGGCTTCAGGATGATGTCGCGCGGGTCCTTGTTCAGGGCCGTCTGGAGAACAGATGCCTGCTCGCTCATGCGGAGACCTCCTGGTCAGCGGCGGACTTCGAGGCGATGAAGCCCTCGAGAGCGGCCTGGGTGAAGACGATGTCGTCGGAGACGAGCACGTCGTAGGCGTTGAGCTGGTCGAACGTCAGCACGTGGACGTGGCCGAGGTTGCGGATGCTCTTGAGCGCGAGCTCGTCGTTCCGCTCGATGACCACGAGGACGTTCTTCGACGTGGCGACCTGCGCGAGGAAGCCCGCGGCGGCCTTGGTCGACGGAGCGCCGTCGGTGCCGAACGTGTCGATGGCGTGCAGACGGTCGCCGCGGAAGCGGTCGCTCAGCGCGCCCAGCAGGGCGGCCGCGATCATCTTCTTCGGGGTGCGCTGCGAGTAGTCGCGCGGCTTCGGGCCGTGGACGATGCCACCGCCGGTCATGTGCGGCGCGCGGATCGAGCCCTGACGGGCGTTACCCGTGCCCTTCTGCTTGAAGGGCTTGCGGCCGGCGCCGGAGACCTCGCCACGACGCTTGGTCGAGTGGGTGCCCTGGCGAGCCGCCGCGAGCTGCGCGACGACGACCTGGTGGATGAGCGGGATGTTCGTCTTGACGTCGAACAGAGCGGCGGGGAGCTCGATCGAGCCGGCCTTCTTGCCGTCTGCCTTGAGGACGTCGAGCGCGAGAGTGGAGTCAGCCATGATCAGGCACCCTTCACTGCGTTGCGGACGTAGACGATGCGGCCACGAGCACCGGGGACGGCGCCCTTGACGAGCATGAGTCCCTTCTCGATGTCGATGGCGTGCACCGTGAGGTTGAGGACGGTCACGCGCTCGCCGCCCATACGGCCGGCCATGCGCATGCCCTTGAAGACGCGGCTCGGGGTCGACGATGCGCCGATGGAGCCGGGCTTGCGGTGGTTGCGGTGCGCACCATGCGAAGCCGAGACGCCCTTGAAGTTGTGGCGCTTCATGACACCGGCGGTGCCCTTGCCCTTGCTCGTGCCGACGACGTCGACGAGCTGGCCGGCCTCGAAGGTGCCGTCGACCGTGAGCTCCTGGCCCAGGGTGTAGTCGCCGGCATCCGCGGTGCGGATCTCGGTGACGTGACGGCGCGGCGTGACGCCGGCGGCCTCGAAGTGAGCCGTGAGGGGCTTGTTCACCTTGCGGGGGTCGATCTGCCCGTACGCGATCTGCACGGCGTTGTAGCCGTCCTTCTCGGGGGTGCGGACCTGCGTGACGACGTTCGGAGCGAGCTCGATGACGGTGACGGGAACGAGCTTGCCGTTCTCGTTCCAGACCTGGGTCATGCCGAGCTTGGTGCCGAGCATGCCCTTGGAAACCTTGGTGTTGATGTCAGCCATGTCGAACCTCAGAGCTTGATCTCGATGTTGACATCGGCGGGCAGGTCGAGGCGCATCAGCGAGTCGACGGCCTTGGGCGTCGGGTCGACGATGTCGATCAGGCGCTTGTGGGTGCGCATCTCGAAGTGCTCGCGGCTGTCCTTGTACTTGTGCGGCGACCGGATGACGCACACGACGTTCTTCTCGGTCGGAAGGGGCACGGGGCCGACGACGGTCGCGCCCGCACGGGTCACGGTGTCGACGATCTTGCGTGCGGACGTGTCGATGACCTCGTGGTCATACGACTTCAGGCGAATGCGGATCTTCTGTCCCGCCATTGTCTGCTCTCTCTCTATCAGCGTCTTACCGTCCTGGGCCGGGTGACCCTGGGGCATTGGACGCACGTCGGCGCTGTTCACGCCTCGGCACTCGTCTTCTCGAGCTCGGGGACCTGGTCCCTGAGCCGTCGAAGGGCTGCACCACTGTTCTGCTGTCAGCCGCACACCGTCAGGCGCACGGATGCCGACCTCCGCCGCGCACGGCGAACCTCCTCGGAAGAAGGTGTCGGGGATGTGTTCTGCTACCCGCGGCCTAGAACCCTGCACCGTCCCGGAGGAGGCGCCGTCTATGCACTGCCCTGGCAGTGATCCATCGCACGCGCAGCGCGGACGGAATATCGAACCTGTCTATTCTGCCATGCCCGATTTCGGTTCCGCAAACCCGGGCGTGTCGCGCTCCGGCATCCGCCCTGTCACGGCCGTCAGGCGACGGGTGAGAGCGGGGCGAGGCATCCCCATGCCTCGCCCCGCTTGGGGAGGACGTTCAGTGCGAGGGGGCACACCGAACGCGAGGATGCCGGCGTGAAGGGACGCCGGAATCCCCGTTCGAGGGCGCGGCGGAAGTCCCGCCGCGCAGGCAGGGAGACGCTTTGGCGCACCGAGTGCGCGCGTCGCACGATGATCCCCAAGATCGTTAATCCCCAGTTTGTACGCGGTAGCCGCGTGTTTCGGGAGCCGAACCCCTTCGGCTGCCCCGACCGCAAGATCCCCAGGCGGTCTCGAACATCATACGCGGTCCGAGCGCCCAGATGCGAGCCCGGGACGGCCGAAATATCGGCAGACGCAGAAGCGGCGGTCCACCTCGGTGGACCGCCGCTCGTGATCGTGCGCCGGATGCTACTCGTTGCCGACGGCCTTGTCGGCGCTGTCGCGGATCTCGTCGATCTTGTCCGCGGCGCCGGGGGCGATCTTCTTGGCGAAGTCGGCGACTCCGTCGAGGACCTTGTCGCTGATGTCCTCCGCCTGCTCGCTCTTCACGGCTTCGGCGATCTTGTCCTTGTTCTGCTCGTACAGATCCCGGCCCTTGTTGACAGCGTCATCGATTCCCATTCGTGTCCCCTTCGATCGTGTCTTCGCCGGCGGAGCGCCGACCACCCCATTGTGCCGCTCCACCCTCCTCCGCGGAACCCTCCGCTCCTCCCCCGCTCCGCCCCCGCCCGTCCCCGCCCCCGCCCCCATCCGCGCGTCCGCGCCCGCGCCCCGCGCCCCCGCCCTGCCCCCGCCCGCGCCCGCCCCGCGCGTCCCGACGCTGAGAGGAGCAACACGCCGGTGAATCGCCCCCGGCACCGGCGTGTTCCTCCTTTCAGCGGCCGGATCGCGCGGTGAGCAGACGTTCGAGCCGCGCGAGGAAGCTCGCACGCCCGCGGCCGAGATCGACCTGTGTCAGCCGGATGACGGTCCAGCCGAGCTCCTCGAGTGCTCGCTGTCGACGGATGTCCTCGCGCCATTGATCCCGGTCCGTGCGGTGACCGTCGCCCTCGTACTCCATGGCGATCTTCCACTGCGGATACGCGAGGTCGACGGTCGCGACCTTGTAGCCGCGGTCGCGCACCTCGTACTGGACGACCGGCTCCGGCATCCCCGCGCCGACGATGAGCAGGCGGGTCTCGGTCTCCTTGGGAGAGTCGACCCCCGCTCTCGCCCAGTCTTGAGCGGCTCGGATCGTCGCGATCCCCTCGAATCTCTCCCACGATGCGATGTCCCGTGCGATCTCGGGGAGCGTGGCGAGGGGGCGGCGCGGATCGAGCCCCGGATAGTGATCCGACGAGGTGATCAGCGCATCGACCACGACCGCCGCCTGGACCGGCGTCAACCGCGGCGCCAATGTGAAGAGCGTCGCGATCGGATCGAGCACGGGAAGGCCGGCGACCCGCATCAGCGCTCCCCGATCGTGTCGCAGACGGCGCCCCCGGACGCCGCGGATGCTCGGCGGCGCGGAGTCCTCGGGCACCGCGACCTCGAGCGGTTCGTCCGCCGTCCATCGCCACGGCACCGGGAGCCCCCAGATCCGTGCCGCGGTCACGCCGCAGAAGCGATGACCTCCCCGGATGCGACGCGAATAGCACTCGGCCACCGCTCGGAAGCTCAGCGGAACCTCGATGGAGCGGACTCCCGGGAACGGTCGAGCGAGGTCGGCGGAATCCTGACGCCAGCGGGAGACACCGAGGTCGGCGGCATCCGACAGAGCGAACGTCTGTCCCAGTTCCTTCGGCAGAGCGGAGCGGTGGCGCATGCCATCGATGCTGTCTTCGTCGCAGGCCGCTGGCACGCCGCTCTCCGACGATTCGCCGGTGCGTGTGCGGAACGCATCGATGGGCCTTGCTTGTGCAGAGCCATTTCGACGCGCTCGAGGGAGGAACACGCCGGTGAATCGCTCGCGGCACCGGCGTGTTCCTCCCTTGAGCGAAACGGGCGCGGGGCCGGGGGGGTACGGCAAAGGGGCCGGACCCGAAGGTCCGACCCCTGTGCGAAGTAAGAAGGACTTACTTGACGATCTTCGTGACCGTACCGGCGCCGACGGTGCGTCCACCCTCACGGATGGCGAAGCCGAGGCCCTCCTCCATGGCGATCGGCTGGATCAGCTCGACCGTCATGTCGGTGGTGTCGCCGGGCATGACCATCTCGGTGCCCTCGGGCAGCGAGATGACGCCGGTGACGTCGGTGGTGCGGAAGTAGAACTGCGGGCGGTAGTTCGTGTAGAAGGGGTTGTGGCGTCCACCCTCGTCCTTCGACAGGATGTACGCGGTGCCCTCGAAGTCGGTGTGCGGCGTGACCGAACCCGGCTTGACGATGACCTGACCGCGCTCGACGTCCTCACGCTTCGTACCACGGAGCAGAAGACCACAGTTCTCGCCGGCCCAGGCCTCGTCGAGCTGCTTGTGGAACATCTCGATACCCGTGACCGTGGTCTTGACGGTCGGACGGAGCCCGACGATCTCGACCTCGGAGTTGATGGCCAGCGTGCCACGCTCGGCACGACCCGTGACGACGGTTCCACGACCGGTGATCGTGAAGACGTCCTCGACGGGCATCAGGAACGGCTTGTCGCGGTCGCGCTCGGGGTCCGGAACGCTGTCGTCGACGGCCTGCATGAGCTCGAGGATGGCGTCGGTCCACTTCTCGTCGCCCTCGAGGGCCTTGAGAGCCGACACGCGCACGACGGGAGCGTCGTCGCCGTCGAAGCCCTGGCTCGAGAGCAGCTCGCGAACCTCGAGCTCGACGAGCTCCAGGATCTCCTCGTCGTCGACCATGTCGGACTTGTTCAGCGCGACCAGCAGGTAGGGGACGCCGACCTGCTTGGCGAGCAGCACGTGCTCGCGCGTCTGAGCCATCGGGCCGTCGGTGGCGGCGACCACGAGGATCGCGCCGTCCATCTGAGCCGCACCGGTGATCATGTTCTTGACGTAGTCGGCGTGGCCGGGAGCGTCGACGTGCGCGTAGTGGCGCTTCGGGGTCTCGTACTCGATGTGCGAGATGTTGATGGTGATACCACGCTGGCGCTCTTCCGGCGCCGAGTCGATGGAAGCGAAGTCGCGCTGCACGTTGGTGTCGGAGGGGTACTTGTCAGCAAGCACCTTCGAGATCGCTGCGGAGAGCGTGGTCTTGCCGTGGTCGACGTGACCGATCGTTCCGATGTTGACGTGCGGCTTGGTCCGCTCGAACTTGGCCTTAGCCACTGGGTCCTCCTCAGGACGTCGTTGTAGAGGTGCCGGGCACTGGATTGCGACCGGTTCTCTACGGGTGTGATTCTCAGTTTAGTAGAGAGGGAATGTGAAGTTGTAGGTGACCTGGGAGCCGGCCCTTCGGCAGGTTCCGGGCCCCGGATGCCGGGACCCTTCGACAAGCTCAGGGACCCGGCATCCGAAAGGGTTACTCGCCCTTGGTCTTCTGGACGATCTCGTCGGCCACGGCGCGCGGCACCTCGGCGTAGCTGTCGAACTCCATGGAGTAGACGGCACGACCGGAGGTCTTCGAACGCAGGTCGCCGATGTAGCCGAACATCTCGGACAGCGGCACCGAAGCGCGCACCACCTTGACGCCCGCGGCATCCTCCATCGACTGGATCTGGCCGCGACGCGAGTTCAGGTCGCCGATGACGTCGCCCATGTACTCCTCGGGAGTACGGACCTCGACGGCCATCAGCGGCTCGAGCAGCACGGGGTTGGCGCGGCGAGCGGCCTCCTTGAAGCCCATGGAGCCCGCGATCTTGAACGCCATCTCCGAGGAGTCGACGTCGTGGGCCGCACCGTCGACGATGGTCGCCTTGACGCCCACCATCGGGTAGCCCGCGAGCACGCCGACGTTCATCGCATCCTGGAAACCGGCGTCGATCGAGCCGATGTACTCACGCGGGATGCGACCACCGGTGACCGAGTTGACGAACTCGTAGGTCTTCTCGCCGTCGAGCTCGAGGGGCTCGATGGTGAACTGGATCTTCGCGAACTGACCCGATCCACCGGTCTGCTTCTTGTGCGTGTAGTCGTGCTTCTCGACGGCCTTGCGGATCGTCTCGCGGTAGGCCACCTGGGGCTTTCCGACGTTCGCCTCGACGCGGAACTCGCGCTTCATGCGGTCGACGAGGATGTCGAGGTGCAGCTCGCCCATGCCCTTGATGGTCGTCTGACCGGTCTCGGGGTTGAGCTCGGTGCGGAAGGTCGGGTCCTCCTCAGCGAGCTTCTGGATCGCGAGACCCAGCTTCTCCTGGTCGGCCTTGGTCTTCGGCTCGATGGCGACCTCGATCACCGGCTCCGGGAAGGTCATCGACTCGAGGACCACCGGCTGCGCGATGTCTGCCAGCGTGTCACCCGTCGTCGTGTCCTTCAGACCGATGACGGCGTAGATGTTGCCGGCGGTCAGCTTGTCGACCGGGTTCTCCTTGTTGGCGTGCATCTGGAAGATCTTTCCGATGCGCTCCTTCTTGCCCTTGGTCGAGTTGATGACCTGGGCACCCGACTCGAGCTCGCCCGAGTAGACGCGCACGTAGGTGAGGCGACCGAAGAAGGGGTGCACCGCGACCTTGAAGGCCAGCGCGGCGAACGGGTCCTTGGCGTCGGGGTGACGCTCGATGATCTTCTCCTCGTCCTTCGGGTCGTGCGCCTCGATGGCGGGCACGTCCAGCGGGGACGGGAGGAAGTCGACGACGGCGTCCAGCATCGGCTGCACACCGCGGTTCTTGAACGCCGAGCCGCAGAGCACGGGGTAGATCTCCGAGGCGACGACCATCTTGCGGATGGCGCCCTTGATCTCGGCGACCGTGAGCTCCTCGCCGCCGAAGAACTTCTCGAGAAGCTCCTCGTCGGTCTCGGCGACGGTCTCGAGCAGGGTCTGACGGTACTCGTCGGCCTTGTCCTTGAGGTCGGCCGGGATCTCCTGGATCTCGTACGACGCGCCCATGGTGACATCACCCTTGGCGTCGCCGGGCCAGACCAGCGCGCGCATCTCGATGAGGTCGATGACGCCCACGAAGTCGTTCTCGGCGCCGATCGGGAGCTGCAGCACGAGCGGCTTGGCTCCCAGGCGGTTCACGATGGTGTCGACGGTGAAGTAAAAGTCGGCGCCGAGCTTGTCCATCTTGTTGACGAAGCAGATGCGCGGGACGTTGTACTTGTCGGCCTGACGCCACACCGTCTCGGACTGGGGCTCGACGCCCTCCTTGCCGTCGAACACGGCGACCGCGCCGTCGAGCACGCGGAGCGACCGCTCCACCTCGACGGTGAAGTCGACGTGCCCGGGGGTGTCGATGATGTTGATCTGGTTCTTGTTCCAGAAGCAGGTCACGGCGGCAGACGTGATCGTGATGCCGCGCTCCTTCTCCTGCTCCATCCAGTCGGTGGTCGAGGCGCCGTCGTGCGTCTCGCCGAGCTTGTGGTTGACGCCCGTGTAGAACAGGATGCGCTCGGTCGTCGTGGTCTTGCCGGCGTCGATGTGGGCCATGATGCCGATGTTGCGGACCTTGCTCAGGTCGGTGAGCACGTCTTGTGCCACAGGAGTGTCCTTATCTTTCGTGCAGGGGTGCTGCGCGGAGGGTTTTGACGGGCTCAGGAACGCGGATGGGTCCCTGAGCCCGTCGGAGTGTTACCAGCGGTAGTGAGCGAACGCGCGGTTCGACTCGGCCATCTTGTGGGTGTCTTCGCGGCGCTTGACCGCGGCACCGAGGCCGTTCGACGCGTCGAGGATCTCGTTCTGGAGACGCTCAGTCATCGTCTTCTCACGACGACCCTTGGCGTAGCTCACGAGCCAGCGCAGCGCGAGGGTGTTCGCGCGGTGCGGCTTGACCTCGACCGGCACCTGGTAGGTCGAGCCACCGACGCGGCGGCTGCGGACCTCGAGGGTCGGGCGCACGTTGTCGAGGGCCTTCTTGAGGGTGGCGACGGCGTCCTGGCCGCCGTTCTTCGCCTCGACGCCGCGGAGAGCGCCGTAGACGATCGACTCGGCGAGCGACTTCTTGCCGTCGACGAGGATCTTGTTCACCAGCGAGGTGACGATCGGCGCGCCGTAGACCGGGTCGTTGACGACGGGGCGCTTGGGGGCGGGACCCTTACGAGGCATCTGACTCAACCCTTCTTCGCGCCGTAGCGGGAACGAGCCTGCTTACGGTTCTTGACGGCCTGGGTGTCCAGGGCGCCGCGGACGATCTTGTAACGCACACCGGGGAGGTCCTTCACACGACCGCCGCGGACGAGCACCAGCGAGTGCTCCTGCAGGTTGTGGCCCTCACCGGGGATGTACGCGGTGACCTCGGTGCCGTTGCGGAGCTTGACACGGGCGACCTTGCGCATCGCCGAGTTCGGCTTCTTCGGGGTGGTGGTGTAGACGCGGGTGCAGACCCCGGCCTGCTGCGGGTTCGACTTGAGCGCGGGCGCCTTGGTCTTGGTGACCTTGGGCGAGCGACCCTTGCGAACCAACTGCTGAATGGTTGGCACGTTCTCTCCTCATAGTGCTGCACGGTGACAGCGTGATGGGTTTCACATCATGACCCACCGGCGCGCCGGAATCGACGCGCTTTTGGTGTGATGGGTATGCCGTGGGGGCGGACCGGCGAGGTGCCGACGCCCAGCGCGCACGTCAAGACGTGCACACACCTGATCAAGTGTAATGCCGCGTAACCTGGCGGTCAAATGGTCACGGCTAGGGCGCCTCGGGGTCGAACGGCGAGTCCAGCGACTGGGTGAGTTCGGCGAGCATGGCCTCGATCTGCGGCTCGATGTGCTGGGAGATCGCCGCCTGGATCTGCAGGCGATGCCGGAGCAGGATGCCGCAGATCTCGCGTCCGATCATGTTGGCGTACTCGTCGGCGAGAGCCACCTCCTGGCGGAGCGCCACCTTCGCCTCCTCCGTCAGCGGCGGCAGCGGGGGCAGCTCGTCGGCCGCATCGTCGGCGAGGCCGGCGATGGTGAACAGGAACGGGGCGCCGGGCACCGGCTCGGGGTCGAGGGGCAGCCCGTCGAACTCCGGGTCGAGGTCTTCGGCGGGTCGGTAGCTGCGCGCCCGGTTGCGCGCCGCCTGCTGGTCGAGTTCACGCTGGAGCATGGGCAGGTTGCGCGCCGTGTACTCGGCGACGGCATGGTCGACGATCGTCTTCATGCGCGTCGACAGCCCGTGCTGCACCCCGTGGGGGGTGTCGGCGCCGATGCCGGCGGCGGAGAGGATGGGCGACCCCAGGCAGCGGCGACAGGGGGCGACGCGACCGCGGTGGGTCGCCGGCTCCCAGCGCGGCACCCAGCGCAGCCAGGCCTCGACGGCCTGGTCGACCTGCGTCTCCAACGAGCGCTCCACCCCACCAGCGTACGGCGCGTCGCCGGTTCCCGCGGCGATTTCCGGCATCCGGCTGGCGGGTCACTCCTCGTCGTCGCGCTCCCAGGGCCAGCGCGGGCGGGCGGATCGTGTGCGCCGAAGGGCGATGCCCGACCAGCCGGCGATCGCCGCCGCGATCAGGAGCACGGCGCTCGCGCCGCCGCGCACGAGGTCGCCGGCGACGGCGGTGGCGATGATGACGCCCCCCGACCCGAACAGCACCGCTACCCAGACGCCGATGAGGTGGGCGAGACCGGCGACGAGCGCGATCGTGATCGTGGCCAGGAACGACGGATGCTGCCGCCGCAGCGCCGCCCCCAGCGTGAGGGCGAAGCCGGCCACGGCGGCCAGCATCCCGATCACTCCCGGAAGGGGTCCGGGGCCGGGCACGGCGATGATGTCGGCGTCGGTGGCGACGCTGACCGCGCCGAGCCCGAAGACGCTCAGCGCGAAGAACCCGACCGTCGCGAGGACGATCGCCAGGACAGCCGAGACCCCCGCGGACTCGGGTCCGCGGGGGTCTGGCGTGCTGGAGTCGGTCATCACCTCGACAGCGTCGGGCCGGCCTCGAGCGTGCGCTCGTACTCGCGCTGGGCCTCGGCGTTGAGCTCGGTCTTGCGGGCGCCGCTGCGAGCGACCCAGGCGCCGAACCAGATGGTGAGCTCGCGGGCGAAGACGAAGGCGGCGATCGCCAGAGGGGCCAGCAGCTGCTCGCCGACGAGCGTGAGGCCCTCGGTGGCCGTCAGCCGCCAGAACGGCTCCTCGAACAGCTGCCCGAGGATGTGCCCGGCGTAGGCGATGACACCGACGATGAGACCGAACACGACCCACAGACCCCAGCGGCCGCGGTTGATGATCGCGCCGAGGAGCCAGAAGCCGAGGAAGAACACGACGACGGGAGTCCAGTAGCCCCAGGTGACCAGCGGCGCGAGCAGAGCCTCGCCGATGTTCTCGCCGGTGACGTCGCCCTCGATGGCGCGGAGACCGATGGTCGCGCCGAGGTAGAGAAGGGCGAAGACGACCGTCGCGAGCAGACCGATCGCGCCCGCCGTGCCTCGGTTGCCCCGGTCGCGCGGCGGCTCGGGCGCCTGCACGAAGATCGGCTGCGGCGCCTGGGCCGCCGAGGCGACGAGCGGCTCGGACGGGACGACGCGCGTCTCGGTGCGGTCGTCGTGCGGGGCATACGCGGCGTCCGCGATCGGGGTGTCGTCACGGTCGTACACCGCGGTGGCGTCGTGGTCGCGCACCGCGTCGCGATCATCGGCCACGGGGGCGACGGCGGTCGCGTCGCGGTCCGTCAGGCGGTCGCGGTCGGCGTCGATCGACGAGTGCGCGATGGTCGGCGGCACGGCGGGAGGCGGCGGGGAGGAGAAGACCCCGGGATGCTCCCGCTCGGCCTCTTCGAAAGCGGCGAGGTCGGGGTCGACCGGCCTGCGCTCCTCCGGCTCGGCGGAGGAGCCGGGCACTCCGGCACCCGCCGCGGCGGCGGCGTCGAGGCCGGCGTTCGCGCTGCCGACGACGTCGTCGACGTCTCTCGGCTTCTCATGCTGGGGAGCGTCGGGGTCACTCATGGGGTGCGCCTCTCGTCGGATGTGTGCAGTGCGAGGCTACCGCCGCGCGCGCGAGCGCCCTCGGAGGCGTGCCGACGTGTCGCCATTCGTCGGTCGCCTGCTGCTCCGACCCGGTCCGGATCGGCCGCGATGGCCGGACGACCGGTTCAGGGCAGCACGGTGCGCAGCGTCTCGCCGGCGAACTCGGCGAGGACCGGCAGCATCGGCAGCGAGAACCAGAGCAGAGCGCCGATGACCCCGGCGCAGATCACGCCGGCGACCCCGCTGACCCCGAGGTTGCGTCCGCCCACACGTGCCATGCGTCCACGGTACGACCGCACCGGCATATCGGTGGGAGCAACGCCGGAGCGACACGTCGCTCCGGCGAGCGCGGTGCCGACAGCGCCCGGCGCATGCGGGAATCACGGTGCTCGGTACACTGCTTCCATGGCTGACAGTTCCTTTGACATCGTCTCGAAAGTGGATCACCAGGAGGCCGAGAACGCCCTCAACCAGGCCCGCAAAGAGGTCGAGCAGCGCTACGACTTCAAGGGCACGGGCGCCTCGATCGCGTGGAGCGGCGAGCAGGTCCTCATCACCGCGAACTCCGAGGAGCGGGCGAAGGCGGTTCTCGACGTCTTCCAGTCGAAGCTCATCAAGCGGGGAATCTCCCTGAAGAGTCTCGATTCGGGCGACCCCTTCGCGAGCGGCAAGGAGTTCCGCATCGTGTCGTCGCTCAAAGACGGCATCTCGTCCGAGAACGCCAAGAAGATCGGCAAGATCATCCGCGACGAGGGCCCCAAGGGCGTGAAGAGCCAGATCCAGGGCGACGAGCTGCGCGTGCAGTCGAAGAGCCGCGACGACCTGCAGGCCGTGATCGCCCTCCTCAAGGGATCCGACCTCGACATCGATCTGCAGTTCATCAACTACCGCTGACGAGCGGTCCGTCGACGACGCACTCCCCGACCCCGCCCGGCCTCGTGCCGGGCGGGGTCTTCTGCATCGCCGCCGCGCGCTGTGACGACGTTTGTCCCCAAAGCGGTGTCACCGCGTGCGTGTGACACGGTTTGCGCGTAGTGTGTTGGCAGTCTGCGCATACTGTGATGAGACATACGCGTGCGCGACAGCAAGTAAGGCAACTGGGGGGCGGTCCATGGCGAACATGGCGGCGAAGAACAGCGCGGAGAACAAGCAACTACTGGCCGATGAGGTCTTCCACCACATCGGCGATCGCATCATCGACGGGAGGCTGGCTCCGGGACAGCGCATCCGCGATCTCGACGTCGCAGCGAAGCTGCACGTGTCGCGCACACCTGTGCGCGAGGCGCTGCAGCGACTGGAGCGGCTGGGCATGGTCGTGATGTACCCGAGCCGCTACACCGAGGTGACCGAGGTCAGCGCCGAGACCATCGCGCAGTCGCTCGCCTTCGCCGGATACCAGGCGGGGGTCGCGGCCCGATTGGCGGTGCCGCGCCTCACCGCGGCGCAGCGCGCGCACGTCGGACGTCTCGTCGAGAAGATGTACGACTCGCTCGGCGACAGCGTGCGGACGACGAACACGCGGTGGGCGGTGTTCTCGTACCTCGGGACGCACAGCGACAACGCTCAGCACTGCGTGGTGATCGAGGACACGACCGTCGCCCTCCTGCGCAACCTCCGCCACTGGAAGATGCCCTCGGAGGACCACGAGCGGATGCTGCAGGTCTACCGCGACTTCCGCGACGCCGTCCTCCGCGGCGACGGCGACGAGGCCGAGCGCCTCACCCGCGCCATGCACTACCTGTGACGCCGGTCAGTCTGCCGCGTTCCATCCGGTGACCCAGCGGTCGAGCCGGCGATAGGCGTCTTCGCGCGCCTCACGCCGCGACAGGAACACGTCGTGCAGGGCACCGTCGATGCGCTCGACCGTGACCGACGGTCCGAGGCGCAGGGCCGCCCGCGCGATGTCGTCGACGACCAGCACCGAATCCGCGGAGGTGAGGTCGTCCGACCAGCGGGTCGGCGGCACCGATCGTGCAGAGAGCAGCACGCACACCGGTGCGGGGATCGACAGCCCCGCCGCGACCGCCTTGTGTCCGGCGAAGACGGCGTTGAGCCAGCCCGCGTAGACGGCCATGGTCTGGACGGGGCGCCACAGGGGATTCACCTCGACCGGATCGTCGGGGTCGGCGACCTCCTGCTGCGCCCGGCTGTAGAAGCCGAGGTCGACCTGCGGAGCCATCTCGAGAGGGCGGAGCCGCGCCTGCAGTTCGAGCATCGGCGCCAGGGCCGCCCGTGCCGGAGCCAGCTGGAACTCCAGCCAGGGACTGTTGAGGATCACCGCGTCGGCGGCATTCGGATGACGCGAGGCCCACAGGCTCAGCGTCAGACCCCCGGTCGAGTGGCCCACCAGCACGAGCCGCCGATCGCTGCCTCCACCCGGGCTGTGGCCCATGACGGCCAGGGCGGCGGCGATGTCTTCGTCGTAGGTCGCGAGCGAGGTGACGTACCCGGGCGTCTGCCCGTCGCGCAGGCTGCGGCCGTACTTGCGCAGATCGAGCGCGTGGAAGCGCGCGCCGCGGGAGGTCCAGAAGCGCGCCAGCCGCTTCTGGAAGAAGTAGTCCGACCAACCGTGCACGTAGAGCACGTCCACGTCGTCGAGAGGCGCCCGTCGCCCGCGCACACGCTCCCACCACCCTCTCGCGTTCGGCAGCGCGCGGACCAGGGTCGCGACGACCGGGCCCTGATCGTCGTCGGCGAGCGGCAGCGTGAGCTGCTCGAACTCATCCGCGAGGATGTCGGGGGCCCACTCGGCCATCGCGCTCTCCCCTGCTGCCGACGGACCGGCCGACACGCTCACTGCGGAGACGGGCGGCCGGCGGTGTAGTTCTGGACGATCTGCTCCGCGATCGAGCGCAGGTCGGCGATGCCGGAGCCCTCGTAGTCGGTGAGACGGATCCAGTCGGTGCCGACCTGCAGGTCGAGCACGTCGCGTCCGAACGGATCGGTGCCCTCGAGCGCAGCATCCGCACCGTCGACATCGACCGACGTGGCGCCCTCGATCCGCTCGAACGCCCATGCACCGCCCGGCAGCGTGGTCAGGGCGAGGTACCCCTGCGATTCGTATTCACTCTCGCCCGAGGCGTAGTAGCAGATGCGCGATCCGTTGACGACCTGGTACACCTCGGAGGGGATCCCCCAGCCGCCGAACGAGTCGATGATGGAGACGGGCTGCCCGCCGAGGGCGCTGCTGAGCTCGTCCATCGTCAGGAAGCGCGTGCACTCCGCGCCGGCGATCTCGCTCGGCGGCACCTCGACGGTCCGGAGTGAGGCCGAAGCGGATGCCGCGAGGCGACGCAGCGCCTCCTCGATGCGCGGCGCATCGGCGGCACGGAACGCGGGTTCGTTCACCTCTCCCGACACCAGCACGTCGCCGTCGATCAGCTGGAAGAAGCACCTGCCGTTGTCCTCGCAGCGGGACTCCTCGCCCTGGTAGCCACCGCGCGAGGCGGCGCCCTCGGTGATGGCCTGCGCCCCGGGCACGATCGTGACCTCCCAGCTGCGGCTGTCGTCACCGGTCGAGCAGGCGATGCCGCTCGCGCGGGAGAACGCGTAGCGTGCGGGTCCCGGATACCAGTTCGGCGCCGAGACGAGCGACAGCCCCTGCTCGATCTCCCCCGCAGGGGCGCCGACGACCGTCGCGAGCTCGGCGGCCACATCGTCGCAGGTCACGTCGAACGCCACTTCGGGTTCGACGATCGGCTCGGCGGTCGGACTCGGCGACGGCGACGCCGACCTCGTGGGCGTCGCCGTGGGCTCCGGCTCCGGCGCGCAGCCGGTGACGAGGAGCAGGGCCACCGCACCGAGGATCAGCAGAGGACGACGTCGCATGACCTCAGCCTAGGAGCAGGTCCGCACCGGCACCGGCAGCGGCGCGTCGATCGTCGGCCGCACGACTACTCGCCGCGCGACACCCGCACCATCTCGTCGCGGGGGACGACCTTCACGCGCGCGCGCTCGTGCGGGGCGCCGAGGCCGATCTCGTGCTCGTCGAGGCGATGCCAGCCCTCGAGGTCGGTCCAGCGCACGCCCCGCTCCTGGAGCAGCGCGGGGATCGACTGCTCCGAGGGGTCCTCCGGATGCCACCACGAGCCCTGGTCGTTGATGATGTGGCGAACCGTCTCCATGGCGTCGGACTTGGTGTGGCCGATGAGCCCGACCGGGCCGCGCTTGATCCATCCGGTCGCGTAGATGCCGGGAACCCGCTCGTTGGAGTCCTTCGCCAGCACCTGACCCTCGCGGTTGGGGATGACGCCGTGCTTCTTGTCGAAGGGCACGCCGGGCAGCGGCGAGCCGAAGTAGCCGATGGCCCGGTAGAGCGCCTGCAGCGGAACCTCGCGCATCTCACCCGTGCCGACGGCGCCGCCCTGCCCGTCGGGCTTCGTGCGCTCGTACACGAGCGCGGCCACCCGCCCGGACTCGTCGGTGCGCACCTCGACCGGACGAGCCCAGAAGTGCAGATGCAGCCGCCGCGACGCCGTGCCGCCGGCGTTGTTCACCGACTCGCGCTTGCGCCATGACTGCAGGATGCGGTCGATGACCATGACCTGCTTGTTGCTGGCGACGGCATCCTTCGAGGCCTCGTCGTAATCGAAGTCCTCGTCGTACACGACCATGTCGACGTCGCGCAGCTCGCCCAGCTCGCGCAGCTCGAGCGGGGTGAACTTGACCTGTGCCGGACCCCGCCGCCCGAAGACGTGCACGTCGGTCACCCGGCTCGACTGCAGGCCGCGGTACACGTTGTCGGGAACCTCGGTGACCAGGAGGTCCTCGGCGTGCTTGGCCAGCATCCGAGCCACGTCGAGCGCGACGTTGCCGTTGCCCAGCACGCCGACGGATGCCGCGTCCAGCGGCCATTCGCGCGGAACGTCGGGGTGCCCGTCGAACCAGCTGACGTAGTCGGCGGCCCCGTACGACGCGACCGCGTCGACACCGGGGATGTCGAGCGAGGTGTCGCGGATGGCGCCGGTGGCGAAGATCACCGCGTTGTAGTGCTTCTTGAGGTCGTCGAGGGTGATGTCCTCGCCGAAGCGCACGTTGCCGAACAGGCGGATGTCGCCGCGGTCGAGCACATCGCGCAGGGCGGTGATGATGCCCTTGATGCGGGGGTGGTCGGGGGCGACCCCGTAGCGCACGAGACCGTAGGGCGCGGGCAGCTGCTCGAACAGGTCGATGGAGACGTCGAACTTGCGCTCGGCCTTCAGCAGGATGTCGGCGGCGTAGATGCCGGCCGGTCCTGCACCGACGATGGCCAGTCGGAGCTTGGTCATGGAAGGTCCTTTCGTAGGCCGCGGCAGGCGTCGCGCAGCCGAGCGCGTCGGCCGCGCGCGTTCAGCTGGATCGCCCGGCGAGGGTCTCGGCGAATCGGATGAGAGCGTCGCGCACCGTGCCGCGCGGCAGCGGGTCGAGGGCGTCGATCGCCCCCTGCGTCCACGTGTGGGCGAGCTCCAGCGTCTTCTCGGTCACCGGGTGCTCGCGCAATGCGTCGAGGGGCGCGTCGAGGATGGCCGGATCGGCTCCGTCGGCGATGAGCGCGACGCCCTCGTCGATGCGAGCCGCGAGGTCGACGGATGCCGCGTCGGTCTCGGCCTTCAACAGCAGGTACGGCATGGTCGGCACGCCGGCGCGAAGATCGGTGCCCGGGACCTTGCCGGTGTCTTCGGGCCGGGCCGAGAGGTCGATGACGTCGTCGAGCAGCTGGAAGGCCACGCCGATCTTCTCGCCATAGATGCGCATCGGCTCCTCGAGCTCTTCAGGAGCGTTCGAGAAGATCACGCCGCCCTGGGTCGCCGCGGCGATGAGCGAGCCGGTCTTGTCGGCCAGCACCTGGATGTAGAACGCGATGGGGTCGTCGTCGGGCTGCGCGCCGAGGGTCTCGTGCATCTGACCGAGGACGAGGCGCTCGAAGGTGTCGGCCTGCAGGCGGATCGCGCGATCTCCGAGGCGCGACATCAGCTGACTGGCGCGGGAGAAGAGGATGTCGCCCGTGAGGATCGCGATGCTGTTGCCCCACACGGCGTGAGCGGCGGGCACACCGCGCCGGCGGTCGGCGCCGTCCATCACGTCGTCGTGGTAGAGCGAGCCCAGATGGGTGATCTCGAGCGCCTTGGCGACGTCGATCACCTCGTCGGTGTTGCCCTCCCCCAGCTGCGCCGCAAGGAGAGTCAGCACCGGACGGATGCGCTTCCCACCGGCCTCGTAGAGGTACCTGCTGGCCGCGTCGGCGAGAGGATCTGCGACGCGGACGTCGTCGGCGAGGCCCGTCTCGACCCGTTCGAGGCCCTCTTCGATGGCGCGGGCGACGCGTCGTGCGGCGGGGCCGACGAAGACGCGATCGCTGAAGCCGAGACGGCTCGCCAGTCGCGAACCCGGGGCGATGGGGCTCGAAGTCACACTCTCAGCCTACCGTCGTCGTGATGGCCGGTTCGCGCCCGGAGGGGGTCACTCGGGCTTGCACGCCCGGTGCAGGGCGACGATCCCGAACGAGAGGTTGCGATACGCGACGTCGACCCACCCCGCCTCGCGGATCCAGGCCGACAGTCTCTTCTGGTCCGGCCAGTCCCGGATCGACTCGTTGAGGTAGTCGTAGGCATCGCCGTTCGTGCCGGCGACCCGGGCCACCCGTGGAAGGACCTGCGCGTTGTAGAACCGGTAGGCGGCCCGGAACAGCGTGGCCGGCGGCGTCGAGAACTCGTTGATCACGAGCCGTCCGCCGGGTCTCGTCACCCGGAACAGTTCGCGCAGCGCCTTCTTCGGATCGCTCACGTTGCGCAGCGCGTACGACATCGTCACCGCGTCGAACTCGGCATCCGCGAAAGGCAGATCGGTGGCATCGGCCTGCACGAACGACAGGTTGCGGATCGCTCCGTGCCGGCGCTGCCCCTCGGCCAGCATCCCGGGGGAGAAATCGGCGGCTATCACCTGCGCACCGCTGCGCGCGAGGGATGCCGACGACGACGCGGTGCCCGCTCCGAGATCGAGGATCCGCTCCCCCGGCTTCGGCGCCACGGCGCGCGTCGTGGCCGCACGCCACAGCGCGTCGTTGCCGAACGTCATCGCCGTGTTCGTGCGGTCGTAGCCGGCGGCGACCTGGTCGAACATGCCGCTGACGCGAGCCGGGTCCTTGCCGAGATCGGCGCGGTTCTTCTCGTTCGAGGTCACCCACCCAGTCTAGGCGGCAGGCGGAGGGCTTCCAGGTGGTCGAGCCAGGTGTCGGCCGTGGCGTCGTCGAAGGGCGCGACGCGGGTGCGGACGCGCTCCTCCAGGTCGAGCGCGAGCGCCTCGAGGTGCGCCATGACCTCGGGCGGATACCCGTATCGGACGCTGTGCTCGGCCCACTCGTCGCGGTCGTCGACCCAGGTGCCGCGGTCGCCCTCCACGCGCACGACGTCGAGGTCCATGTCGACGCCGGTCGCCAGCAGCGGATCCGACGACCAGCGCACCTCCCAGCCCAGGTCGATGTAGATGCGCATCCCGTTCGGGTGGTCACGGTTCACGGTGAGCGCGAAGTCGGTCCGTCTCGGCACGAGGGTGACGTTGGCAGCCTCCGCGGTGAACTCCCGACCCGGTCGTGAGCTGTGCCAGCCGACCGGCTGCCCCAGCCAGTCGCCCCACTCGTCGGCGCCGAGGTAGACGCATTCGTGACGCCAGTGCGGCGACCCGTCCCATTTCCGCCAGCGGAAGACCATCTCGCAGCCGGGGGCGGGTCGTGCATCGCTCATCCGCCCACCCTACGACGGCGCGGATCGGCACTGTCCGAGCGGCATAGGCTGGAGGGGTGCACCACACCCACCTGGTCGCCGAGACCCGTGAGATCGACCCGGTCGAGGATCTCCTGGCCTTCGCCGATCCCGCCCGCCCGATCGCGTGGCTGAGACGCGGCGACGGCATCGTCTCGCTGGGGGCGCCGCTGGCCGAGGTGCGCCCGGGGGTCGACGGGGCGCCTCGCAGCGCGGCGCTCGCGACCGTCTGGCGGGGGATGTCGGCCGAGGCGCGGATCGACGACGCCGTCGGCCTCCCCGGAACGGGCCTGGTGGCGTTCGGCGCTCTCCCCTTCGACGAGCGGTCGCCCGCCGACAGCGTGCTCGTCGTGCCGTCGGAGGTCGTCGGGCGCCGTGGCGATCGCTTCTGGCACACCCGGATCCGCCTCGCCGCGGCTCCTGTCGACGCGTCTCCCCCTCGCCCTCACCCCTATGGGCCGCACTGGTCCGGCACGGTGGGACCGGGGGCACAGACCGCCCAGGGCTACCAGGATTCGGTGCGCACGGCTCTCGGCCGCATCGCCGCCGGAGAGCTGAGCAAGGTGGTCCTGGCGCGCGACCTGAGCGGCAGCATCCCGGCGGGGTCCGATCTGCGCCGCCTCGTGCGAGCACTGGCGACCGGCTACCCCGACACCTGGGCGTTCGCGGTCGACGGACTGATCGGAGCCAGTCCCGAGACGCTCGTGACCGTGCAGGACGGCACGGTCACGGCCCGCGTGCTCGCCGGCACGATCGGCCGTGGCGCCGATGCGGATGCCGACACCGCGGCATCCGCTCGACTGGCGTCGAGCACCAAGGACCTCGACGAGCACCAGTACGCCGTGCAGAGCGTTCTCGCGTCGTTGCGGCCGCACACCCGCGCCCTCGCGGCGAGCGAACAGCCCTTCCTGCTCAAGCTGCCGAACCTGTTCCACCTCGCCACCGACGTCGAGGGCGAGCTCGACGAGGGCGGCTCGGCGCTCGATCTGGTGCGCGCGCTGCACCCCACCGCCGCCGTCGCCGGAACGCCGACGGGTGCGGCCGTCGCCGCGATCCGCGATCTCGAGCCCTTCGACCGCGGCCGCTACGCCGGACCGGTGGGGTGGGTGGATGCCGCGGGCAACGGCGAATGGGCCATCGCGCTGCGCTGCGCGCAGTTCATCCCGACCGCCGAGGACATCCGCGTGACCGCGTATGCGGGCGCCGGCATCGTCGCGGGGTCGGACCCCGAGTCGGAGCTGCTCGAGACGCGCGTGAAGTTCCGCCCGCTGGTCGACGCGCTCGCCTGAGGCGTCTCGTCCGTCAGGGCGTTTCGTCTCGCTGCGTTCGCTCAACGACCGGTCGGGATCAGCTTTCGGCGAGGCGCTTCTTCTCGGCTTCGACGTCGAAGTCGGCCGCGGGCCACTGCGGATCGATGTCTTCGAGCGCGGCGAGAAGGAGCTCCTGGACGGCAAGTCGCGCATACCACTTCGAATCCGCCGGGATCACGTACCAGGGCGCGACCTCGGTCGACGTGCGGTCGAACACGTCCTGATAGGCCTGCATGTACTGCGGCCACAGCATCCGCTCGTCGACATCGCCGGGGTTGTACTTCCAGTGCTTGTCCGATCGCTCCAGCCGCTCCATGAGGCGGGCCTTCTGCTCTTCGGGTGAGATGTGCAGCATGACCTTGACGATGCGCGTGCCGGCGGCCGAGATCTTCGCCTCGAAGGCGTTGATGGCGCCGTAGCGCCGCTCGATCTCGGGCGCGTCGGCCAGCGCCCGCACGCGGCCGATCAGCACGTCTTCATAGTGCGAGCGGTCGAAGACCCCGATGAACCCCGGCTCGGGAAGACGCTTCTCGACGCGCCAGAGGAAGTCCTGCGCGCGCTCCTCGGGGGTCGGAGCCTTGAACGCCGTGAGCGAGACGCCCTGCGGGTCGACACCGCCCACGACATGACGCACGATGCCGCCCTTGCCGGCGGAGTCCATCGCCTGCAGCACCAGCAGGACCGAGTCCTCGGCGGTCCCGACGCGACTCTCGGCGAACAGCCGCTCCTGCAGCTCGTTCAGCTTCTGCAGCCCCGCCTCGAGATCTCGCGCGCCGTGCGACTTGCCCCCGTCGTAGCCGGGCCTGCTGCCCGGGTCGAGGTCGGCGAGACGGAAGCCGTCGCCGATCCGGAGCGTCTGCGTCCAGGAATGCGCGTTCATAGGCACATCCTGCCAGTCATCGCGCCAGGGGGACCTCGATGATCCGTCGTCCGCCCCGCGACGCCGTGAGCGCCTGGTCGAGGGCGGTCCGGGTGGTGACCTTCTCGTACTCCCAGCCGTAGGCCCGGGCGAGGTCTTCCAGGTGCACGGCGTGCGGAGTGTAGAACGCCCGGTCGAGGTGCGCCGGGGGCGCGGATGCCGCGACCTCGAGCGCGTCGAAGATGGTGCCGCCCCCGTCGTTGCCGACGATGACCTGCAACCGGGGCTCGACCTCGTCGGGCGGAAGCAGCAGGGCGCCCACATCGTGCAGGAAGGCGAGATCGCCGAGGAGCACGCGCGTGACACCCGGCGCACCGGAAGACTGACTCGCGAGCGCGATGCCGGTGGCGGTCGCGATCGTGCCGTCGATGCCCGCCAGACCCCGGTTCGCGTGCACGGGGACCTTCTTGCCGCCCAGCACGGCGTCGGCGACGCGGACGAGACGCGACGACCCGAAGACGAGCCGATCGTGCGGCCACGTCGCCCGCCACACCGCATCGACGAGGAGCTCGCGGTCGAGCGGGCGGCGGACCGCGTCGAGCTCGGCTCTCACGGCCTCGCGGCGCGCGGCCGGGTCGGTCGAGGCGAGACCCTCGGGGTCGGGCGCGCGTTCCGACAGGTCGACGACCCGGGCGGCCGACGCGGCGAGCCACTCGCCGAGCCAGGCCCGATCGGGGTCGCCGGCCTCGACCGACACGGCCGAGACGGCGCGCGTGCGACCGTTGAGGTTCAGCTCCTCCCCGCCCCGGCGCACCGCGATGACCTCGACGCCCTCGCGCGCGAGCAGGGCGGCCACCTCCCGGCTGAGCGTGGGGTGACCGAACACGACCACCCGCTCGATGCGACCGCCCAGCTCGTCCTGCCGCAGCAGCGCCCGATAGCCGTGAACGATCTGGCGCCCGAATCGCGCACCGCTGACGATCTCGGCGATCAGCGGCCAGGCGCCGGCGTGCGCGACCTCCTCGGCGATCGATCCCGCGTCGGCACCCGCGACCACCACGGTGCGCGGGCCGCGCGCGAGAGCGAACGGCTGCGCGCCCGCCGGCCGCGGGGGCTCACCCGCCCGCACGCTGATCTCGGGCATGACACCCGAGAGCGGTTCGCGCGACGGCAGGTTCAGATGTACGGGGCCGGCGACGCCGGGAACGCCGTGCGCGGCATCCTGCACGCCCATCGCGGCGGCCACGGCCCGCTCGGCGAGCCCGGCCCAGTCGCCGTCGCCGGGCACCGGCGCGTCGATGCCGTCACGGACCCAGCGGCCGAACACGCTGTTCTGCAGGGTCGCCTGGTTGGCGCCCACGCCGCGCAGTTCAGGCGGCCGGTCGGCGGTGAGGAGCAGAAGTGGCACGCCCGCGTGGAAGGCCTCCATCGTTGCGGGCAGCAGATTGGCGACGGCCGTTCCCGACGTGCACAGCACGGCGACGGGCGCACCCGACTCGCGAGCGATGCCGAGCGCCGTGAACCCCGCCACCCGTTCGTCGATGCGCACGTGCAGCCGCAGCGCCCCGTCGTCGGCGAGATGCACCGCGGCGAGCGCGAGCGCCTGCGAGCGGGAACCGGGCGACAGCACGACGTCGCGCACGCCGTGCGCCACGAGGTCGGCGAGGAGGGATGCCGCGGCATCCGTCGCCGGGGATGAGGTCACGGGCGGGTATCCGCGGCGGGAGGCTCGTCGGTCTCCTCGTCCAGGCGCGCGAGCTCCTCTTCGAGGCGCTTGATGCGCGCATCCTGCTCGGTCTTGCCGATGCTCTGCAGGAAGGCGGGATCGTCATCGGGAGCGAGCACGCGCCGAGCGCCCTGGTCGTTCGCGCGTCGGCGACCGAGCGTGAACCAGAGGATGCCGCCGATCACCGGGATGAGCACCACGATGGCGATCCAGGCGGCCTTGCGCACGCCGCGGTGACGCGTCGCCGGCTGCACGGCGCAGTCGACGATGCTGAACACCCAGAACACCGCGGCCAGGAAGCCGCCGATGATCAGTAGTCTCGCCACCCCTCCAGTGTAGGCGCGTCGGCGGCCGTGGGCTCCGCCGCCGACAGTCGCTACGCTGAGCGCATGAGCGAGGCCCCGACGCGAACGCCCTCCCCCGTCTTCGCCGCCCTGCGGCGCATGCCCGCGACCCTGACCATGGTGGTGCTCATCCTCATCGTCGGCGTCGTCTGGCAGGGGCTGTGGACGCCGTTCGAGAAGACCGCGCTGTTCACCGACGTGGCCTACGGCCTTCCGAACCTCTCCGAGGGCCGGTGGTGGACGCCTTTCACGGGCACGTTCTTCGTCAACGAGCCGTGGGTGTACATCTTCACCCTCTCGGGCTTCTGGGGCATGGCGTACCTCGAGTTCCGGCGCGGATCGCGCGTCGCCCTCGCCTACTACTGGGTCGGCCAGCTGTTCGCGATCTTCGCCACCGCGCTCACGCTCTGGATCGTGTCGGCCTTCCCGTGGGCGTGGGCGCAGACGCAGGCGCAGGCGCTCGACGTCGGCGCATCCGGCGGCACCATGGCCTGCATCGCCGCGGCCGTCGGCCTGTTCCGCCCGCCGTGGCGCGTGCGCGGATGGCTGATCCTGCTCGGCTTCGTCTTCATCGCCATGCTGTTCTGGGGCAAGGTCGCCGATCTCGAGCACCTGCTCGCGGTGCTGCTGATCCTCGCCGTCGACCGGTCGCTGCGGGTGCGGCACACCACTGTCCGGGAGCAGCGGTTCATCGCCGTGGTCGCGATCCTCGTCCTGGGCGCGGTCGAGATCATCACGACCCTCATCGCCACCGACGGCCCCTTCGGGCCCACCGAGCCCGTCTCGGGCGGGTTCATCGACCTCGCGATCGACCTCGTCGTGATCCTCGTGCTCGTGAACGGGCTGCGGCGGGGGCGGCGGTTCGCGTGGGTGCTCGCGATCCTGCTCGGCCTGTTCAACGTGCTCGTCGCGGCCCTCGTGCTGACCCTCATCACGGTCTTCAGCCAGGCGCAGCTCGACCTGCGGTGGGATGGCGAGACCGAGCTCGCGCTCGCGAACGGCTTCCTCTGGGTGCTCGTGCTGATCTACCTGGTAAGGGTGCGCCGGGCCTTCCGCTCGCGGCGCCGCTCGATGCTCGGCATCCCGCCGGCGCCCACCGTCGACGATGTGAAGACCGCCCTGCGCGCGCACGGTGGCGGAACTCTCTCGTGGATGACCACGTGGGAGGGGAACAGCTACGCGCGGGTCGCCGGCGGCGGGATCGTCGCGTATCAGCGGCGCGCCGGGGTCGCGCTCGCGCTCGCGGATCCGATCGGGCCGGCCGAGAGCCGGGCCGAGGCCGTGGCCGATTTCATCCGCACGGCCGAGCACGCCGGCCTCGTGCCGTGCTTCTTCAGCGCCGACGATGCGACACGTGCCGCCGTGCCCGCCGGATGGCGGAACCTCGTGGTCGCCGACGACACGATCGTCGATCTGCCGGGCCTGGAGTTCACCGGCAAGCGGTGGAACTCGGTGCGGTCGTCGCTGAACCGGGCGGGTCGCGAGGGCATGACGTTCCGCATGACGCGACTCGCCGACGAGCCTTGGGGGGTCACGACGCAGCTGCGGGCGATCTCGGAGGCGTGGGTCGGCGACAAGGACCTGCCCGAGATGCGGTTCACGCTCGGCACGCTGGAGGAGGCCGAGGATCCCGAGGTGCGCCTCGCCCTGGCGCTCGCCCCGAACGGCGACATCGACGGGTTCCTGTCGTGGCTGCCGGTCTACGGCGACGGGGGCGTGGTGAAGGGGTGGACGCTCGATCTCATGCGCCGGCGCGAGGGCGGCTTCGGCCCCGTGATGGAGTTCCTCATCGGATCGTCGGCGAAGCAGTTCTCCGACGAGGGAGCCGAGATCATGTCGCTCTCCGGGGCTCCGCTCGCACACGACTACCCGCCGGATGCCGGAATGATCGCCGCGCTCAGCGACAAGCTCGCCGAGGCCCTGGAGCCCGTCTACGGCTTCGGCTCGCTGCACCGCTTCAAAGAGAAGTTCCACCCGCGCTACGAGACGATGCACCTGCTGTTCCGCGACGAGAGCGACCTGGCCAGCATCGGCCCGGCGCTCACCCGGGCCTTCCTCCCCGATGCGACGCTGCGCCAGTTCGCCGGCGCCGGGCTCGAGCTGGTCCGCGGGGGCGGGAAGGACTGAGCACAGCCACGGCGCGGCCGCCCGTGCCCTCGTCGAGAGGGGACCGGTGCGCCCGCGTCGCGGGGGGGGGAGGGGGGAATGGACGCGACGGCGGGAGTCGAACCCGCAACGCCTCCGGATATGAGCCGGGGCCCGGGACCGCCCGGATCGCCGCGATGACCCCGACGCTACCGGCCCGCGGACCGCACCGCCAGGAACGTTGCCCGAGATGACCCGGCGAGTCGGCTCGTGACGCACCCGGTCGCCCCGAGACGCGCGCCGCCGTCGGCGCACCGGTGTAGCGTCACGAGCATGGCCGACCCCGACGACGCCGCCACCACCGGCCAGAAGACGCATCGCTACCTGCGGCTCTCGCTGGTCTTCGTCGTCTTCGCCCTGCTGGTGAGCGTCGCCATCCAGACCGTCGTGGCGTCGTGGGAGCCGTTTCGCCTGGGATGGAATCTGCTGCCGTCGATCAGCCACTACTTCTACACACCCGCGCGCGACGTGTTCGTCGGTGCTCTGATCGCCGCCGCACTGGCACTCCTGGCGCTGTCGGGGCGCGATCGCACGACCGTGCTGCTCGACGTCGCGGCGGTCTTCGCCCCGCTCATCGCCCTGGTGCCCACGGGCATCGACCCCCGGCATCCGATCGGCGACCTCACGTGTCCCGGAACGACGGAATGCGTGCCCGCGGTCTATCTCGACGACGTCCGCGCGGGCGTGGCGGCCTATGCCGTCGTGGTGCCGACGCTCGTCGTCACGATGGCGGTCATCCGACGGCGGCGGGGGATCGTCGCTCCCGGCACCGCACTCGTGTCGGCGATCGCCATCGGCACGGCCGCCCTGATGGCCGGGCTCGCCTTCCTGCCCGGCATCCGCTCGGGGTTCCCGTTGAACGTGCTGTCGCTCCCCGGCGGCATCCACTTCGCCGTGACGCTCATCTTCTTCGCGATCTTCGCGATCGTCCCGATCCTGCATGCCCGGAGCACCCCCGACACCAGCGAGACCCCGCCCACCGCGCGGCAGAGACGCGCGTACCGGTGGATCGCCGGGCTGATGATCGCCGACCTGGTGATGCTGATCGCCGTGCTGCTCCTCCACGACGCTCTCGGGCATCTCCCCCTGGTGCTCGTCGGCGAGACGGTCGCCCTGCTCCTCTTCGCCTGGTTCTGGTCGGTGCAGACATTCCAGCGGTGGGGCGACGCGAATCCTCCGAGCATCGTCTGACGGAAAGCTCAGCGTCGCGGCGGCGGAGGCGGCGCATCGAGTGCTCGCAGCAGGCGCTGCACGGCCTCGCGCAGCTCGGAGCGATCGGGCTCCGGGAACGTCATCGTGTATTCGACCCCCTCGGGGATCCACAGGTAGGCGTACATCGCCTCGCGCCAGTCGGAGCCGCCGATCGGCCAGCGCGTGCGATCGACGCCCTCCGCCGTGGCTCCCTGCGACCACGGCCCGAACCGCTCCCTCATCTCCTCGAACGGCAGCTCCATCACGGCGTCGCCCTCGATCCTCTGCGGTGACCACGAGGTGGCGATGAGCACGCGCTCCTCGATCTCCTCGTCGCTGATCGCCCGGCGTGGGAACAGCACTCTCGTGTGCTCGACCGAGCGGATCCGGTCGACGCGGAACGTCCTCCAGTCGTCGCGGTCGAGGTCCCAGCAGAGCAGGAACCACTTGCGATCCGCCGGCGCGAGGGCGTGCGGCTCCACGCGCCGCACGCTCTCCCCTCCGCTCGCATCGACGTAGCGGAGGCGCAGCCGCTCGGTGTCGCGTGTCGCGAGCGCGATCTCGCCGAGCACGACCGGAGAGACCACGGGCGCACCGCCGATGCCCGCGGGCTGGACGGATGCCGCGAGCGCCGCGACCCGCCGGCGCAGTGCCGGAGGCAGCACCTGCTCGAGCTTGGCGAGGGCGGTGAGGGTGACCTCCGGGCCGCCGACCAGCTGCTGCGTGGCGGCGACCCGCAGTCCGATCGCCATCGTCACGGCCTCGTCGTCGGTGAGCAGGAGGGGCGGCACGGCGCTGCCCGCCTCGAGGCGATAGCCCCCGGCGGTGCCCGGCGTCGACTCGACCCGGTACCCCAGCTCGCGCAGGCGATCGACGTCGCGCCGGACCGTGCGCTCGGTCACACCGAGACGCCGGGCGAGCTCGGTTCCGGGCCAGTGGCGGTGCGTCTGCAGCAGATTGAGCAGCGAGAGGGCGCGTGAGGTGGTGTCGGACATACGACAAGATTCGCAGAGATCGAGGACAGGATCTGTCCTGGTTGCTTCGTACGGTGAAGGCATGACGAACGAACCCATCATCGAAACCGAGGGCCTGACCAAGGTCTTCACCGTCAAGAAGAAGAAGGTCGATGCCGTCACCGACCTCTCCTTCGCAGCGACGCGCGGCGAGCTCGTCGCGTTCCTCGGACCGAACGGAGCGGGAAAGTCGACCAGTCTGCGGATGCTGACCACGCTCATCCCGCCCACCTCCGGAACGGCCCGCGTCGTCGGACACGACATCCGCACCGACGCCGCCGGCGTGCGTGCTCGGATCGGATACGTGGGCCAGCTCACCAGCGGAAGCTTCTCGCAGCGCGTGCGCGACGAGCTGCTGAGCCAGGGCGCCTTCTACGGGATGTCGAAGCGCGACAGCCGGCTGCGCGCCGACGATCTGATCGACTCGCTCGACCTCGCGTCCTTCGCCGCACGCAGCGTGCAGCAGCTCAGCGGCGGCCAGAAGCGGCGGCTCGACATCGCGCTCGGACTGATGCACGCTCCGCCGCTCATCTTCCTCGACGAGCCCTCGACCGGACTCGATCCGCAGAGCAGGGCGAACCTGTGGGAGCACATCCTCGACCTGCGCACCCAGCACGGCACGACGGTCTTCCTCACGACGCACTACCTGGAAGAGGCCGATCGCTACGCCGAGCGCGTCATGGTGATGGACAAGGGCCGCATCATCGCCGACGACAACGCGACCGCCCTCAAGGCGACGCTCGCCGGCGACGTGCTCACCTTCGGGTTCGCGGATGCTGCGGCGGCGGCATCCGCTCGATCGATCGTCGCGCGGCTCAGCACCGCCGAGGTCGCCGTCGACGGCGCATCCCTCTCCCTCGCCGCACCCGACGGAGACCGCCTGCTCCCGGTCGTCGTGCGTGAGCTCGACGCGGCGGGCATCGCCGTGCACCGCGCCACCGGCGTGCCGCCGACTCTCGACGACGTGTTCCTCGCCCTCACGGGCCGCACGCTCCGCGAAGCCGGGGAAGGGGCGGATGCCGGCGGCGACGCATCCGACGATCCAGCGGCCGAGGCCGCCACCCCGACCGCGACTTCGACCGACAAGACAGGAGTGCTCTCATGACCACCATCGACACGCTCGTGCGCCCGCATCTGGCACGTGACACCAAGAACGTGCTGACGCGGGAGCTGAAGCCGGTGCTGCGCGATCCGTTCACCCTGATCTTCAGCCTGCTGCAGCCGCTGGTGTTCCTCGGGCTGTTCGCGCCGCTCCTCATCGGCGACTCCGGCCGGCCGGCCGGCGAGACCCTCGCCTGGTTCGTTCCCGGGGTGCTGGTGATGATCGTGCTCTTCGGCACCGGGGCGACCGGCTCGAACCTGCAGTACGAGATGATGACCGGCTCGCACGAGCGCACGCTCGTGGCACCCCTCGCCCGGTCGTCGCTGCTCGTCGGTCGCGCCCTCAAGGAGATCGCGCCGATCGTGGTGCAGGCGCTGGTCATCGTCGTCATCGCCTGGCCGTTCGGATTCGCCGCCGACGTCGTCGGTCTGCTCGTGGGCCTGGCGCTGCTCGCCGTGTTCGGGGTGGGTCTCGGCTCGCTGTCGTACTCGCTGGCACTCGCGACCAAGGATCGCGAATGGCTGTTCTGGGGCGTGCAGCAGGCCCTCATCTTCCCCCTGCTGATCCTCTCGGGCATGCTGCTGCCCCTCGACGACGCCCCCGACTGGATGCGGGTCGTGGCATCGGTCAACCCCGTGAACTGGGTCGTGCAGGCCGAGCGCGCCCTGTTCGCCGGAGACCTCGGTGACATCACCGTGCTCTGGGGCTGGGTGTCGGCGCTCGCCGTCGCCCTCGTCGGACTCGTGGTCGGCGTGCGGGCGATCAGGCGCAGCAGCTGAGGTGCCCGGGCCACCCCCGTGAGAAGTCCCGGCCGATCGGGTTCTGTGCCGGATTCCGGATGCTGCCGGCGTGTCGGGCTGCCGCTGGCACCGACACGCCGCCGAGCGTCCGGCATCCGGCACCGTGCGACGATGGACAGCATGCTCTGGCCGTTCGGAACGACCTGGCGCCCCGTGCGTCAGAAGCGGCGCGACACCGTGGACCTGCGCTGGCTCAGCGCTCGCTCCTGGACTCCCCGCTGGTATCCGCAGGGCATCGACCTCGGCACGTGGCGCGGGCGACGGACGGTGGCCGTGAGCTGGTTCCGGCAGGATGCCACCCGGCGGCACCTGGCATCGCGCGTGTCCTTCATCGATCTCGAGCGTTCCCGGCACCTCGACATCCTCCTCGCCGTCGACGAGGGCGAACTCGCGCCCGCGCCCATCCACGCCGGCGGTCTCGCCTGGTTCGAGGATCGCCTGTTCGTCGCGGCGACCGGGAAGGGGATCTGGGAGTTCGACCTCGCCGGCATCCGTCGCGTGCGTGGGTCGCTCGCCCGGCACCTCGCCGGTTCCGCCGGCCGGGGCTGGCCCACGAGCGCGCTCGTCGCGGTGCGGAGGCGGGTGCACCCGATCGACCTGCGCTGCTCCTACCTCGGCCGGGTGTTCGACACCGAGGGCGAGCCCCTGCGGCGTGTGCTGATCGGCGAGTACCGCACCGATGAGAACGGCAGCATCGGAGAGTTCACGCTCCCCGACGATGCCGATTCCAGCTTCCGGGAGGAGGACCGCTTCTCCCCCGGCATCCGGTCGATGCAGGGCGCCGTGCGCTGGGGCGACCGCTACTTCGTGTCGCAGTCCGCCCGGATGCGCCCCGGCGTGCTCTGGAGCGGAGGCCGCAAGGCACTCGAGCGCGACCCGGAGCCGCTCCCGGTCGGATGCGAAGACCTCGCGCTCGACCTCGACGAGCGGATGCTCTGGTCGCTCGGCGAGCATCCTTGGCGGCGGGTCGTGCGCGGCATCCCGTTCGCCCGGCTCGGCATCGACGACCGGCCGCCGGAGCGCTCATAGGAAGGCGAATCTAGAATGGTGCGGTGAAGAAGACCGCGCCTTTCCTCGTGTACACCGTGCTGCGGCTGCTGGCGTTCCTCGTCCCGCTCGGCATCCTGTGGTTCTTCTTCCCGATCTTCCGCGAGTTCTGGTGGCTCGCCGCGATCTTCGCCGCCCTCATCGGCGTCAGCATCTCGATGCTGTTCCTGCGGGCTCCGCTGACCGACGCCTCGACCCGGCTGTACGAGCGCCGCCAGACCCGCACCTCGGCTGCTCAGGCCGATGCCGACGCCGAAGACGAGGCGGTCGACGGCGACACCCGGGCCTGACACCGATCACCCCACCCTGCCCGCGACCTGCCGACTCGTGTGAGCGCGGGGAGCGACGCGAGCGCGGGGCACGCGATGCTGCGGCGTCAGCCGACGAACGCCCAGAAGAGGGCGCCCGCGTACAGCAGCGCCGTCAGCGATGTGAGAGCCAGGGCGATGACGAGCTCGCGCGGCTGACGGTACGTCCACACGATCAGGATCGCGGGCAGCCCCGCGAGCAGCGCCAGCAGAGCGATCCAGGCGATGGGGAACAACAGGGCGAGGAACACGGCGATACCGAACGGGACCAACACGAACAGCGTGAAGAGCACTTGCGTCGCCCGGCGTCCGATCAGCACCGTGAGCGTGCGCTTGCCCACCAGGCGGTCCTGGTCGATGTCGCGCAGGTTGTTCGCGAGCAGCACCGCGCAGGCGAACAGACCGGCGGCGATCGCTCCCAGCCAGGCCTGCTGCGGCAGGTCGAAGATCTGCACCCACGTCGTGCCGAGTGTGGCGACGAGCCCGAAGAAGACGAAGACGAACACCTCGCCCAGACCGTAGTAGCCGTAGGGTCGCTTGCCTCCCGTGTAGAACCAGGCGGCGACGATGCACGCGGCGCCGACGGCCAGCATCCACCATTGGCCCGTGCGCACGACGATCGCGAGACCGACACCGGCGGCGAGCACGAAGAAGACCAGGCCGATCACGAGCACGGTGCGCGGCTTCACCCGACCGGATGCCGTGAGGCGGGCGGGTCCGACCCGGTGCGCGTCGGTTCCCCGGATGCCGTCGCTGTAGTCGTTCGTGAAGTTGACGCCGATCTGCAGCAGGACGGCGACGGCGAGACAGGCGAGGGCGATCACCCAGTGGAACTCCGGTCCGGTGCTGCGGGCGGCGCCGGTGCCGATCACGACGGGAGCGACGGCCAGCGGCAGGGTGCGCAGGCGGGCGGCGCCGATCCAGTCCCGGACGGTGACGGGACCGGCGTCGAGGACCGCGCGTCGGCCCGGGTCGCCCACGCGCTTGGCCGGGTTCCCGCTGACATGCGCCGATGTGCGCTTCGCGCTCGATCTCTTCTTCTTGCGCTGTGAGGATGCTGCCACGCAGGGAATCCTACTGTCCTCCGCGATGCGGGCCGTTCGACGAACTCAGGGACCCGCACCACCTCAACGGTTCGGGTTCGTGTCCTTGCCGTCGAGCCAGAGCGTGTCGCTCTTGTCGGCGTGCGACCCGCTCGAGCCGACATGGGTGGAGGCGATCTTGGGCCCCTTGAGGATCACGTGCACCATCGCCTGCGCGTGACCGTGGCCCAGGGAGTACTCCTCCTTGAGCCAGGTGAGCACGACGGTCGACTTCGTGGTCTCGTCGAACCCCTGCTCCTTCGCCTTCTCGATGAACTGGCGCGGGGTGAGCCCGGTCTGGGTCTCGACCTTGTCGAGGTATGCCTGGAACGACATGCTGTCCTCCTGTGTTCAGTCCTCGTCGAGGAACGTCTGGATGATGGTGGCCGACGCGTGGATGCAGAGGATGCGGAGCAGCCCCGTCCCCGCGTTCACGAAGCCGTGCGGCACGAAGGGCGCCACGGTCGCGGTGTGTCCTTCGCCGGCGAGGAACGTCTCGTCCCCGCGGGTGATGCGGACCGTGCCCTCGAGCACGACCCAGGTCTCGGAGTACGGATGCCAGTGCAGGCCGGGACCTTCGCCGGGCTGATTCTCGACGAAGAAGTACGAGATGTCGGCGTCGTGCTCGGCGCCCACGAACCGGCGGCTACGGCCGGTGCCGATGCGGATGTCGGCGGCGGCGACGACTCCCTGCGGACGTTCGGTGGTGTTCATGGGTCCAGTCTCGACAGGCTCCCCGCTCGCCCCTAGAGTTTCGATGTGCATCGAAACACAGGTCCGGTGGAGGGCGTCGACCACCCGGATCACCGCGTCGAGTTCCACCTCGGTCCGGGCGACGTCGAGGCCGTGCGCTTCGGCATCTCGCCCGGTCACGAGCTGGCCCACGCGGTGCGCGTGCTGCTGCGACCCGAGCGGCATCCGCTGCAGTGGGGCTGGCTGCGCGCGGTGCGAGACCGGCTTCCGCGGGAGAGCTTCCGCCTGCTCGCCGGCGTGATCGGCACCGACGGATACATGCCCGACTTCCTCACGACCGCGCCGCGATGGGATCTCACCCCGGAGGATGAGCTCGAGGCTCTGCGATCCGCGCCGCTGACGCCGATGCGCGTCGACCTGGGCAAGATGGTGCAGCGGTCGAGCGGCTCCCGCCAGCGCGCACTGCGCGAGATGCGGGCCGATCCCCGGAGGGCGCGGGCCGCCATCGCCCAGGCCTGCGCTGAGGTGTGGGACGCGGCGCTCGCGCCGGTCTGGCCTCAGCTCGAGCGACTGCTGCGCGCCGACGTCGCGGTGCGTGCGCGCGTCATCGCCACTGGCGGCATCGCGTCGATGGCCGGCGACCTGCACGAACAGGTCACCTGGGGCGGCGGTGCGGTGCGGGTCTCGCTGCGCCGGCACAGCGAGATGGTCGACTGTCGCGGCAGTGGACTCGTGCTCGTGCCGTCGGTCATGTCGTCGTGGGGCTGCATGGTCCTGACCGAGCCGCCCGCGCAGCCGACCCTGTTCTACCCCGCGCGCGGGGTGACCGCCGGATGGTCGCGCGACGAGACCGACATCGCCGACGCACTCGGGGCGCTGCTGGGCCCGGCGCGCGCGGCGATCCTGCTGCGGGCGGGTACCTCCCGAACGACGTCGCAGGTCGCGCGAGACGCGGGTATCGCGGTGTCGACGGCGTCGCATCACCTGTCGGTGCTGCGGGAGGCGGGGCTCGTCTCGAGCCGGCGCGATGGAGTCCGGATGCTGCACCTGCGCACCCCGCTCGGGGAGGCGATGGTCGGCGCCGTGCTTTGAACGGCCTCACTCCCCAGTCGCGACGGGGATGATCGGACGGTGCTCGTAGTACGTCTGCAGCACCACGGTGGTGCGGGTGCTCACGTTCGCCGCGGTGCGGACGTCACGCACCAGCTCCTCCAGGGCCCGCGGAGAGGCCACCCGCACGAACAGGATGTAGCTGGCGTCACCGGCGATGGAGTGGCATGCCTCGATCGCGTCGAGGTGCTCGAGCAGCTCGGGTGCGTTGTCGGGCTGCGCCGGGTCGAGCGGCGTGATCTCGATGAACGCCGACAGAGGAGTGCCGACGAGTTCGGGATCGAGGATCGCCCGATAGCCCGAGATGACTCCCCGCGTCTCGAGACGCCGCAGCCGTGATTGCACCGCCGACACCGACAGGCCGACGGAGTCGGACAGCTGGGCCAGGGTCGCTCGGCCGTCGCGCGCGATCGCCGCGACGATGGCACGGTCGACAGAATCATCCATGCCTGTAAGATTATCGTCAGCGTTCCGGAATGGCCGGAATATTTCCTGAAAACACTGCGATCGGAGGTTCCGATGTCCATGATTTCCGCCCACACCCCCGCTGTGTCGGCCATCGTCGGCGAACCCGAGGTCGTGGAGGACGCCTCCACAGCCGAGACGTCCGCGGCCTGGATGCAGCTGAAGAACGCCGCGATCGAGCTCCGCGACCTCCAGGTCAAGGACGGATCGATCCCCGACGCCTCGGCGGGCTCGGCGACCCACGAGAAGGCTCGCGAGCTCGTGACCGCGATCACGGCCGCCATCCGCGCACTCGCCCCGGCCTTCCCGCACGACGCCGACTACCTGGCGGCATCCGTCGTCGACTTCGAGCGGTGGGCGGCCGAGGGCTTCGGCGTGCCCGACTTCCTCGACTCGCTCGTGGCCTTCCAGCCGCAGGAGCACCGCGTCGACGGCATCCGTCACCTCGTCGTCTTCCCGATGTACACGCAGAACGGCTCGAGCGACCGCCTCGTCGAGGCGCTGATCGTCGAGACGATCTGGCCGGAGTTCATCGCCGCGCTCGAAGCCGGCGACTACGGCAACAAGCTGTTCGTCTCTCTGCGCCTGGTCGACTTCACGCCGGGCTACGACACGAACTCCGCCGTGCTGTTCCCCGAGACCGTCGCGATGCGCGAGATCCCCTCGTTCACGTGGGGAGCGATCTTCCAGGACCGCGAGGCCGCGCGCTACCGTCGCGTCACGCGCGCGGCATCCGAGATCACCAAGCTCGACCTTCCCGAGCGCGCCGCCGCCATGCTCGACGACCAGGCGCTCACCGAGCGCGCGTTCGTGATGTGGGACATCATCCACGATCGCACCCATATGCGCGGCGACCTGCCGTTCGATCCGTTCATGATCAAGCAGCGGATGCCGTTCTTCCTCTACTCGCTGGAGGAGCTGCGGTGCGACCTGACCGCGTTCCGCGAATCGGTCAAGATCGAACGCGCGCTCTCGGCGCGGCTCGCTGAGGGCGAGGAGCTCGCGGCGACCGAGCGCGAGATGCTCGAGCACGCGCCGCTCGTGCAGTACGCGGTGATCTTCGACCGCATCTTCCGCTTCGCCATCACCGGCACCCGCGTGCGCAACTACGACGGCCTCGGCGGGCAGCTGCTGTTCGCCTGGCTGCACCAGCGCGGGGTGCTGCACTGGACCGACACGGCCCTGGCCTTCGACTGGGACGCCGTGCCCGATGCCGTCGTCGCGCTGGGCGATGCGATCGACGAGCTGTACTGGCGATCGATCGATCGGCCGAAGACGGCGCACTGGCTCGCGGCGTACGACCTGGTGCGCTCGGTGCTCACGCCGCATCCCGCCTCGAACTGGGCTCGCGGCCTGTCGGACGAGATCCTCTCCGGCGCCCCCAAGGGCTACACCGATGCGGTGCTGGACGACGAGTTCCCCCTGTCGATGTTCTTCGAGGCGCTCGACAAGAAGATGAAGCCCGTGATCGAGTCGACGGTCGGCATCCGCGGCACCGACGACTGAGGCGGGCGCGTACCTCGGAGAATGGCGCGTTCCTCGGACGAATCCGGCAGGATCGTGCGAGGAACGTGCATTTCTCCGAGATTCGTGCGCGGATGCTGATGCGGTCGCGGATGCGGATGCGGACGGAAGAGAGGCAGACATGAGTGTGACCGAGCGCACCATCCTGCTCGCCGGGGCGACGAGCGCGTCGGGCATCGCGCTGACGGAGGCCCTGGTCGCGCGCGGCGCACGGGTCATCGCGACCGGGCGCTCGCCGGAGCGTCTCACGCCCGTATCGGATGCCGGAGCACAGGCCCTGGTCGCCGACGCGGCCTCGTTCGAGGACATGACGGCCCTGGCCGAGCATCTCGGCGCGGTCGATGGGGTGATCCCGCTGGTGGGCGGATGGCGTGGGGGCGGCGGGCTCGCCGGACAGTCCGACGACGACCTCGACGCGCTGTTGCCCGCCTTCAAGGCGGTGCGGGCGACCAGCCGCGCCTTCGACACGGCACTGCGCGCCTCAGGAGCCGGGCGGTTCGCAATCGTGTCGTCGACGGCGGTCGCGCGCCCCCTCGCGGGGGGCGCCAACTATGCCTCGGTGAAAGCGGCGAGCGAGGCCTGGGCACGAGCGGTCGCACAGGGATACGCGAAAGCGGCTCGCGACGCCGGTGAACCCCTCGAGGCGGCATCCGTCGTCTTCCGGGCGAAAGGACTCGACGTCGCCGCGCTGGTGCCCGCCGTGCTCTCGCTGTGGGAGACGGATGCCGCCGAGCTGAACGACCGCGTCATCGATCTCTGATCCGCACCCGGCGCAGCCGGCGCTGGATGCCAACTCGGAGGCTGGGTCTGCCGGCGATCAGAACTCGCGGCGCATCACCACTCGCCGCGTGGTGGGGTGGGTCACCTCGACGAAGCCCGCGGCGGTGAAGGCGCCGACCGATCCGACGTTCATCTCGCCCCAGGCGACGGCCGAGCCACCGGTGAGCATCGGGTAGCCCTCGACGGCAGTCGCGCCGCGAGAGCGGGCGTGATCGACGGCGGCCGAGACGAGATCGTGCGTCAACCCTCTGCCGCGGAAGCCCGGTCGCACGATCAGGCAGGCGATCGCCCAGACGCCGTCGTCGTCTTTGTCTTCGGCTCGCCCTTTCCACGGTACGGACGAGCCGCGAAGGCGGCCGTACACGCTGCGCCGATCGACAGCGCACCACGCCACGGGATCGGGGCCGAGATACGCGACGAGTCCCACCGTGCCGGGGGCGCGCGGTTCGCCGCAGTTCGTCTCACTGCGCAGCAGGTCGCGTCGCTCCTCGACGGGCATGTGCCACCAGTCGCCGTCTCCGAGCCGCTGCCGTTCGCATTGGCACCGACCGGCGGTCCCGGTGAGGATCGCCTGCAGATCGTCCCAGCGTGCCTCGTTGGCGGGCACGATCCGCAGCTCGGCCGACGAGACGCTCATCGGGGGCTCGCGGCCTCCGATGCGGCGGGGTCGTCTTCCGGTTCGGAGGATCGTGCCGATGGTAGGGAAGGGGAGGACGAACCCACCGCGGTCGCTCGCGCCGCCGCGGTGGGGGGCCCTCCCGTTGGCGCGGACTCACCGGTGGGAACCGACTCACCCGCCGGCACGGCATCCGCTGTCGGCACGGCATCCGCCGCCGATTCCGCTTGCCCTATGGAGTCGACCTGCGCGTCGGAGTCGACCCGTGGGTCGGAGCCGGCCTGCGGGTCGTTGCCCGGTGTCGTGGCGTACAGGTCGGTGAGCTTGCGGTACGAGCGGGTGAAGAAGGCAAGGGTGGCCGCGACCACCATGACCAATCCGGCGAACAGGCAGATGAGCGCGATGCCCCGAGCCTCGCCCTCGCCGAGGAGCCAGCCCCACTGGCGCTGCCCCTCGGCGCTGTCCATGTACGGGATGATGAGCAGGTCGGCGAGCGGCGCGATCAGGAACGCGGTGATCGGGGCCGCCGCCGCCTCCATCGCCGCTGCGACGCCGAAGACCCTCCCCTGGCGCTCGAACGGCACGACCTTCTGGATCACGGTCTGCTCCGCCGCCTCGACGGGCGGGACCAGAGCCATGTACGCCCACATGCCGATCACGTACAGCGGCCACCACTCCCGCAGCATGAACACCGAACCGAGCAGCCCCATCGCGATGACGACCAGCAGCATGGTGCGCATCGGCTTCGCCCCGAGTCCGAACTTCGCCACGAGGGCTCCGCCGATCAGGAAGCCCGTCGAGGAGAAGGCGAGCGCGAAGCCCCACATCTGCGCGTCGAACAGGGTGAGGCCGTAGGGGTCCATCAGCGCCATGTAGACGCCGCCGATGAGGTTGTTGAACGTCGAGAAGACGATCAGCGCGAACAGGCCCGGTGCGAGCCGGATCGCCCGCACGCTGCCACGGAAGTCGACGGCCCCCGCCCCGTTGGGGTCGGCCACCGGATTCTCCTCGGGGATGCGGATGAAGAGCAGGTGCGCGAAGGTCACGGCCATCGCCGCGATCGCGATCGCCAGCGTCCATCCCATGCCGAGGAAGCCGATCGAGAGGCCGGAGAAGACGCTCGTGACGAGGAAGGCGATGCCCTGCACGGTGCCGACGAGGCCGTTGGCGTTGGCGCGCTTCTCCTCGGGGACGAGCAGCGTCACGGTGGTCGACAGCGCGATGTTGCGCAGCTGCTCGATCACCCCGCCGAAGAGGATGATGCCGGAGAACAGCCAGAACCACGGACCGCCCAGATCGAGCAGCGCCGCCTCGGGCTGCCAGATGTAGAGCAGGCCGGCGATGAGGAATGCGCCGGCCGAGATGACGCTCGAGATCACCATCACGGTGTGCTTGCGGTGGCGGTCGACGATGGTGCCGAACATCATCGCGAAGAACGCGACGAAGAGCATGTACGCGCCGCCGATGATGCCGGTCGCCAGAACGGACTGCGTCTCGATGTACACCCAGAAGGTGAGCGCGAACCACAGGAAGCTCGTCGTCACGTTCGCGATGAGCGTGTTGACGAGCACGTTGCCGAAGGCGGTGTTCGCAGCGGTGCGTTCCATGGCTTCGAGGGTAGGGCGAGCCTCCGACATCCGGTACCCCCTCCGAGGCGCCGGGCGTCGGCGTCGGGACATAGGCTTGACCGGTGAGCCTTACGCATGACCCCGCGGTGCGGGGATTCGCCAGTGACAACTACTCCGGCATCCATCCCGAGGTCCTCGCCGCGATCACCGACGCCAACGGGGGGCACCAGGTGGCGTACGGCGAGGACGCCTACACGCAGCGGCTGCAGGAGGTCTTCGAGCGGCACTTCGGCGAGGGCGTGCAGGCGTTCCCGGTGTTCAACGGGACCGGCGCGAACGTCACCGGGCTGCAGTCGATGCTGCCCCGATGGGGCGCGGTGATCGCGGCATCGACCGCGCACATCAACGTCGACGAGGGCGGCGCACCCGAGAAGATCGGCGGCTTCAAGCTGCTGACGGTGCCGACCGACGACGGCAAGCTCACGCCGGAGCTCATCGACCGCGAGGCCTGGGGCTGGGGCGACGAGCACCGCGCGCAGCCGCTGGTCGTCTCGATCACCCAGTCGACCGAGCTCGGCACGCTCTACACGGCCGAGGAGATCCGCGCGATCGCCGATCACGCGCACGAGCGGGGGATGAAGCTGCACCTCGACGGCGCCCGCCTCTCGAACGCCGCCGCGGCACTCGACCTGCCCTTGCGTGCCTTCACCCGCGACGCGGGCGTCGACGTGCTCAGCTTCGGCGGCACGAAGAACGGCGCGATGCTGGGCGAGGCCGTGGTCGTGCTCAACGCCGCGGCATCCGACGGCCTCGTGTACTCCCGCAAGTTCAACATGCAGCTCTCCTCGAAGATGCGCTTCGTGTCGGCGCAGCTGATCGCGCTGCTCGAGGGCGACCTGTGGCTGCGCAACGCCCGGCACGCCAACGCCATGGCCGCCCGGCTGCGCGCGGCCGTCGAGGCGGGCATCGCCGACGGCGGCATCCGCGGCGTCTCGTTCACGCAGCCCACGCAGTCGAACGGCGTCTTCGCCACGCTTCCCGACGGCGTCGCCGACCGCCTGCGCGAGTCGTTCCGCTTCTACGACTGGGACGCGGCCCGCAACGAGGTGCGCTGGATGTGCAGCTTCGACACCGAGGAGGGCGACGTCGACGCCTTCGTCGCCGAGCTCGCCCGGCTGACGCACACCTGACCCGTTCTCCTTCTTCTTCCGCCGAGACCCCGCTCTATCGCCGAGACCCCCGCCTGCTGACGTCAGCAGGCGGGGGTTTCGGCGCGAACCGGGGGTCTCGGCGGGGAGGCGGGGGCGCGGGGGCGGCGCGGCGCGGCGCGCGTCAGCGCAGCAGGCCGAGGTGCGCCAACGCCAGGCGGATGAGCGTTCCGCGGCCGCCCTCCATCTCGGCGGCGACCGCGTCGGACGCCGCTGCCTCCGGCGAGAACCAGGTCACCTCGAGTGCGTCCTGACGGGGCTCGCAAGTGCCGGTGACGGGCACCACGAAGGCCAGCGACACGGCATGCTGCCGGTCGTCGTGAAAGGCGCTGACACCGGGGATCGGGAAGTACTCGGCGACCGTGAAGGGCAGCGGCTGCGGCGGCAGCAGCGGAAACGCCATGGGCCCCAGATCGTTCTCGACGTGGCGGAACAGAGCGTCGCGGATGGTCTCGCCGAAGCGCACCCGCCCCGAGACGATCGTGCGCGTGATCTCGCCCATGGGCGTGGATCGCAGCAGGATGCCGACCTCGGTCACCTGCCCCGAACCGTCCGTGCGCACCGGGACCGCCTCGACGTACAGCATCGGCAGCCGGCGGCGCGCCTCCTCCAGCTCGAACTCGCTCAGCCAGCCCGGGTTCGCATCGGGCGCCGGGGGCTGCGCGTCGCCGAATCCGCCCATGCCGTCGTCGGGTTCGGGATCGGGATCAGGTGTGCGCACCGCCATGTGTCCTTTCTACCAGCCGCCCTGACGACCGCGCAGGGACGACCGGAATGCCGACCCGTGACGACGTCGGACGCCGCTGGCAGGATGGAGGGGTGAGCGAGGAACTGATGCTCGACGGCGCGCTCACGCGCTGGTCGACGACCGAACGGACGGGGATGCCGCTGCTCGTGCTGCTGCACGGCTACGGCGCCGACGAACACGACCTCTTCGGCCTGGCGCCGTACCTGCCCGAGGGCATCGCCGTGGCATCCGTCGCCGCCCCGTTGGTGCCGCCGTGGCCCACGCCCGGCCGCTCCTGGTACCCGATCGAGGGCCTCGACGCGCGCAGCTCGACCGCTGTGACCGCGGCAGCGAAGGCTTTCCTGAGCTGGCTCGGGTCGGAACGGGAGGATGCCGCATCCGTCGCCCTCCTGGGCTTCTCGCAGGGTGCGGCGGTGGCCCTGCAGGCTCTCCGCCTCGCGCCGGAGAGTGTCGACGCCGTGGTCGCGCTGAGCGGCTACGCCACACCCGGCGATCTGCCGCGCGACGGCGAGCTCGCCGAGCTCGGCCCGCCCGTGTTCTGGGGGCGGGGGACGCACGACGACGTCATCCCGCCGGCCCTCGTGGCGCACACGGCCGAGTGGCTGCCCGCGCACGCCGAGCTGTCCGGCCGCGTGTACACGGGCCTCACGCACAGCATCTCGGAGGAGGAGCTCGGCGACGTGCGGACGTTCCTCGACAAGTGGCTCGAACGGGTCGCGAAGACCGAGGGCTAGCGCGGTACGGACGGCGCGGCGATCCGGCATCGCTCGCTCGGCGGACGTGCGCGGCGATCGCGACCCGCCCGGGGTTGCGCACGCGCGACACGCCCGAGTATCGTCATGGAGTCCTGTCCGCCGTGTCTGGAAGTCCTTTGATCTGAATCGTCGCCTCCGCGCTCTCTCATCCGCGCGCTGACCCGACGATCGCCGACTCCACGGCCGACCACCGCCCTCTGTCTCTGTGAGGACCGCCGCTCCTCGCGGCTCCGCTCCCGGGGCGTCCGCTCCTCGAGCAGGGCGATCGGTGTCAGTGCACCCCGCACTCGACAGGAGACCCCCATGACCACCCCCACCCTCCACGCATCCGTCACGCTCGACCGCGTGACCTTCACCTGGCCCGACGGCTCGACGGCGCTCGACTCCGTCTCCGGCTCGTTCGGCACCGGCCGCACCGGCCTCGTCGGTCGCAACGGCGCGGGCAAGTCCACGCTGCTGAGGCTGATGTCCGGTGAGCTCGAGCCCACGTCCGGCACCGTCGCGACGACGGGCGAGGTCGCCTACCTCCCGCAGCAGCTGACGCTCGAGGTCGATCGACGTGTCGCGGAGCTGCTCGGCGTCGCCGATGCCCTCGACGCCGTGCGCGCGATCAGCGCGGGAGACGTCGATCCCGCTCACTTCGACGCGGTCGGCGACGACTGGGACATCGAAGCGCGCGCTCACGTGGCTCTCGCCGACGCCGGACTCGCGCCGGAGTTCCTCGACCGACGCGTCGGGGAGCTGTCGGGCGGCGAGGCCGTGCTGGTGGCGATCGCCGGCATCCGCCTCCGTCGGGCGCCGATCACACTCCTCGACGAGCCGACCAACAACCTCGACCGCGACGCGAGGGCGAAGCTCGCCGCGATGGTGCGCGCCTGGAAGGGCACGCTCATCGTCGTGAGCCACGACCTCTCGCTGCTCGAGCTCATGGACGACACCGCCGAGCTGTACGCCCAGGCGCTCAACGTGTTCGGCGGCCCGTACTCCGCGTGGCGTGCCTGGCTGGATGCGGAGCAGGATGCGGCGAGGCAGGCCGAGGCGACGGCGAAGCAGGAGTTCCGCAAGGAGAAGCGCCAGCGGATCGAGGCGGAGGTCAAGCTCGCCCATCGCGCGCGCACCGCCAAGAAGGCCGAGATCGAGAAGCGCGTGCCGAAGATCATCGCGCACGGGCGTCGGATGGCCGCCGAGGTGTCGGCCGGTCGGCTGCGCACCGAGGTCGGCGCCAAGGAGGACGCCGCGCGGGCATCGCTCGACGAGGCGGGACGCCGCATCCGCTCAGATGCGTCGATGAAGATCGAGCTGCCGGATCCGCAGGTCTCACGCATACGCCGGATCGCCGAGATCGGCGACGGCGAGCGCTCGTGGGTCGTGCAGGGCCCGGAGCGGGTCGCGCTGATCGGTCGCAACGGGGCCGGGAAGACGTCCCTGCTCGAGGATCTCGTGCACCACCGGGTGCGCGGACCGCTCACCGCGCTGCCGCTGACCGATCGCGTCGGTTATCTGCCTCAGCGGGTCGACGGGCTCGACGAGACTCGGTCGGTGTTCGAGAACATCGCGGCTGCCGCGCCGCACGTTCCGGAGAAAGAGCTGCGCAACCGACTGGCCCGCTTCCTGATCCGCGGCGCGACGGCCGACCGGCCGGTGTCAGCGCTCTCCGGCGGCGAACGGTTTCGGGTCGCCCTGGCGAAGCTGCTGCTCGCCGACCCCGCGCCGAACCTCGTCCTGCTCGACGAGCCGACGAACAACCTCGACCTCGACACGGTCGATCAGCTCGTCGAAGCTCTGCGGGCCTACCGCGGCGCCGTTCTGGTGGTGAGCCATGACGACGCGTTCCTCGCCCGACTCGACCTCGATCTCACTCTCGAGATCGATGCCGACGGCGGCCTGCGGGAGGCGGGATGAGGGCTCAGGCGCGCCGGCTCCGCATCGCCTTCGTGTGGGCGACCGCGGGGTCGGCGGCGCGCATCGCATAGTCGTCGGACTCGCGCGCGACGAGCGCCACCCGGCCGTCGGCGTCATGGTCGATGCCCCATCCGTAGCGCTTGCCGAGCGGTGACGAGCGCAGGCACGGCTGCCCCTTCGCGAAGAACGCCTCGCGTGCCGCGGCATCATCGGGGTCGAAGCCCTGACGCAGCGCGTGCGTCTCGAAGACCACGTCGTCGGAGGTGCGTCCGTACGGGTTCTCGGCGATCAGCCGATAGTGCAGAGCCGCGATGGTCGGCTTCTCCCCTGTCGGCGGCTCCTCGGCGTGCTCGGCCGGGCAGTCCTCTGCGACCTCGATGAACGTGCTGCGGTAGTTCGTGGTGTGCGTCGCCATGCCTACAGCATGCTCCGGGGGTCGGACAATCCGGAAGCCGATGTCGGTGGTGTCGACGAAGATGGGGGGGATGGGTGACGTGCTCGACCGCTTCACTCCCGCGACGCAGGACTGGTTCCGGGGGGCGTTCCCCGCGCCCACCGCCGCCCAGGCCGGAGCGTGGGAGGCGATCTCGGCGGGCAGGCACGCTCTCGTGGTGGCGCCGACAGGGTCGGGCAAGACGCTGTCGGCATTCCTCTGGGCGATCGACAGCGTGTTCCGCGAGCGCATCGAGAAGGCGGATGCCGCCCCCGCGAAAGACCCGTCGCGCACGCGCATCCTCTATATCTCGCCACTGAAGGCCCTCGGTGTCGATGTCGAGCGCAACCTCCGGTCGCCGCTGATCGGCATCGGCCAGTCCGCCCGCCGCCTGAACATGCCCGCGCCGGCCGTGACGGTGGGAGTCCGTTCCGGCGACACGACGTCGAGCGACCGCCGCAAGCTCGTCGCCGAGCCTCCCGACATCCTCATCACGACGCCCGAGTCGCTGTACCTGATGTTGACGAGCCGCGCCGGCGAGACCCTGCGCGACGTGCACACGGTGATCATCGACGAGGTGCATGCCGTCGCAGCCACGAAACGCGGCGCGCACCTCGCCGTCAGCCTCGAACGGCTCGACGCGCTGCGCCGATCGCACGGCCATGACGAACCGGCGCAGCGCATCGGCCTCTCGGCGACCGTGCGTCCGATCGACGAGGTGGCGCGCTTCCTCGGGGGCGCGGCCCCGGTCGAGATCGTCGCACCGCCCGCGTCGAAGACGTTCGAGCTCGGCGTGGTCGTACCCATCGACGACATGACGAACCCGCCGCCTCCGCCGGGAGCGCCGGTCGAGGTCGACGAGGAGGCGGCCGAGTACACCGAGGTGACGGGATCGGTGTGGCCGCACGTCGAAGAGGCGATCGTCGACCGCATCCTGCAGAACAACTCGACGATCGTCTTCTCGAACTCTCGCCGGCTGGCCGAGCGACTGACCGGCCGGCTCAACGAGATCTACGCCGAGCGCATCGGCGTCCTTCGACAGGCTCAGGAACCCATCACGAAGCTGCCGGCGGCGATGATGGCCCAGGCCGGCGCGACAGCGGGCGCCGAGCCCGTGCTCGCGAAGGCGCATCACGGCTCGGTGTCGAAAGAGCAGCGCGCCCAGGTCGAGGAGGAGCTGAAGTCCGGCGTCCTGCGCTGCGTGGTCGCCACGAGCAGCCTCGAGCTCGGCATCGACATGGGCGCCGTCGACCTCGTGATCCAGGTCGAGGCCCCGCCCTCCGCGGCATCCGGCCTCCAGCGCGTCGGTCGCGCCGGGCATCAGGTCGGCGAGATCAGCCGCGCCGCGCTCTTTCCGAAGCACCGCGGTGATGTGCTGCACACCGCGATCGTGACCGAGCGGATGCTGGCGGGAAGGATCGAGGCGATCCAGGTGCCGCGCAATCCCCTCGACATCCTGGCGCAGCAGACGGTCGCCGCGAGCGCCCTGGGGGCCATCGGGGTCGAGGAATGGTTCGAGACGGTGCGGCGCTCGGCGCCGTTCCAGTCCCTGCCCCGTTCGGCCTTCGAAGCGACGCTCGACCTGCTCGCCGGCCGGTTCCCCTCCGACGAGTTCGCCGAGCTCCGGCCGCGGCTCGTGTGGGATCGCGACGCCGGCACCCTCACAGGACGACCGGGCGCGCAGCGCATCGCCGTCACGAGCGGAGGCACGATCCCCGACCGCGGCCTGTTCGGCGTGTTCGTCGCCGGGGAGGGCGCCGGTCGGCGGGTGGGCGAGCTCGACGAGGAGATGGTCTACGAATCCCGCGTGGGCGACGTGTTCACCCTCGGCACCACGAGCTGGCGGATCGCCGAGATCACCCACGATCGCGTCAACGTCATCCCGGCGTTCGGGCAGCCCGGCAAGGTGCCGTTCTGGCACGGCGACGGCATCGGACGCCCCTTCGAGCTCGGCGAGGCACTCGGACGCTTCTCTCGCGAGGTCGCCGCGGCGACCCCCGACAAGGCGGAGCAGAGGTTGATCGACGCCGGCCTCGACGAGCAGGCGCGTGCCAACCTGATCGCGCACCTCACCGAGCAGCGCGAGGCGACGGGCACCCTCCCGACCGACCGCACGCTCACGGTGGAACGCGGCCACGACGAGGTGGGCGATTGGCGCGTCATCCTGCATTCCCCGTACGGCATGAAGGTGCACGCACCCTGGGCGCTCGCGATCAACGCCCGCATGAGGGAGCGTCTCGGCGTCGAGGGTTCGGCCGTGGCGAGCGACGACGGCATCATCGTGCGGGTCCCCGATGCCGAGTCCGAGCCTCCCGGAGCCGAGCTGTTCGTGTTCGACCCCGACGAGCTCGAGCACCTGGTGACTCAGGAGGTGGGCGGTTCCGCGCTGTTCGCGTCGCGGTTCCGGGAATGCGCCGCCCGCGCCCTGTTGATGCCGCGCACCAACCCCAACCGACGCAGCCCGCTGTGGCAGCAGCGGCAGCGATCGGCGCAGCTGCTCGAGGTCGCCAGGCGTCATCCGACCTTCCCGGTGATCCTCGAGACGCTGCGCGAGGTGCTGCAGGACGTGTACGACCTGCCGTCGCTGCGGCAGCTGGCCACCTCTATCGCCGATCGGCGCATCCGGCTGGTCGAGACCCAGCCCGGCCAACCCTCGCCCTACGCCCGCGACCTGCTGTTCGGCTATGTCGGCGCGTTCATGTACGAGGGCGACTCCCCGCTCGCCGAGCGCCGTGCCGCCGCCCTCTCGGTCGACCCGGCGCTGCTGGGCGAGCTGCTCGGAACGGTGGAGCTGCGGGAGCTGCTCGATCCCGCCGTCATCGCCCAGTTCGAACGTGAGGCACAGCGGCTCGATCCCGAGCGTCGGGCCCGCGGCCTCGAAGGTGTCGCCGACCTCCTGCGTCTTCTCGGTCCGCTCGACGCCGAAGAGGTGGCTGCGCGCCTGCAGCCGGAATCGCCCGACACCGCCCCCGCCGACACCGCCTCCGCCGACGCCGCCCCCGCCGACGCCGCCCCACCGACGAAGCACGCCCCGTCCACCGACGCCACACCGGCTGAGCCCGCGTCGGCCGACGTGACGCTGGCCGCCGCGCTGCTCGACCAGCTCGTCGCTGCCCGACGCGCCATTCCTGTCACCATCGCGGGTGTCGGCCGCATCGCCGCGATCGAAGACGCAGGACGCCTTCGTGACGCACTCGGCGCCGCACTTCCCGTCGGCATCCCCGTCGCGTTCCTCGAGCCGATGGCCGATCCCCTCGGCGATCTCGTCGCGCGCCATGCGCGCACGCACGGACCGTTCACGACGGATGCCGTCGCGTCGCGGTTCGGCATCGGCACCGCTGTCGCCCGCCACACGCTGCAGCGGCTCGAGACCGCGGGGCGACTCACGAGCGGATACTTCCTGCCCGACCCGTCCGCCGCCTCGGCGACGCGCGAGAACGTCGAGTGGTGCGACTCGGAGGTGTTGCGGCGACTGCGGATGCGGTCGTTGGCGGCGATCCGCGGATCGGTCGAGCCCGTGTCGCCCGAGGCCTATGCGCGATTCCTGCCCGACTGGCAGCACGTCGGTCGCCCGGTGGAGGGCGTCGACGGAGTCCTCTCCGTGATCGAGCAGTTCGCCGGTGTGCCGGTGCCGGCCAGCGCCTGGGAATCGCTGGTGCTCCCCTCACGGGTGCGCGACTACACGCCCGGCCTGCTCGACGAGCTCACGACGGCGGGCGAGGTGATCTGGTCGGGGCACGGCACGCTTCCGGGACGCGACGGCTGGGTGTCGCTGCATCCCGCAGATCTGGCGCCCTTCACCCTGCCGCAGCCCGATGCCGAGATCGCCGACGACTCGCTGGAGGCGCGTGTGCTGGCGGCGCTGGGCGCCGGCGGCGCCTACTTCGCGGCGCAGCTGAAGGAGATGACCCATGCCGAGAACGAGCAGTCCGTGTGGGAGGCGCTCTGGTCGCTCACCTGGGCGGGGCACGTGACCAACGACACCTTCGCGCCCATCCGCTCACTGCTCGCCGGCGGATCGCAGGCGCACAAGGTGAAGCGCCGCGCTCCGCGCGCCCGCGCCTATCGGGGCGTATCGCTGACGCGCACCGCCCCGCGCCCCACCTCGATCGGCGGACGGTGGTCGCTGCTTCCCGCCCTCGACGCGTCGACGGGTTCCGAGGCGCAGGATGCCGCTCGCCGCGCGACCGTGACCGCCGGGCTGCTTCTCGACCGATACGGCGTCGTCACCCGCGGAGCCGTGCAGGCCGAAGGGGTTCCCGGCGGATTCGCGCAGGCCTATCGGGTTCTCGCCGGTTTCGAGGAGGCCGGGCATTGCCGCCGCGGCTACGTGATCGAGCGGCTCGGGGCAGCGCAGTTCGCGGCTTCCAACACCGTCGACCGACTGCGCACCTACGCAGCGCTCGCCGATCCGCCGCCGCGCACGGCGGTCACCCTCGCGGCCACCGACCCCGCGAACCCCTACGGCGCCGCCCTCCCCTGGCCGAAACGCGACGACGTGTCGCACCGCCCGGGCCGCAAGGCCGGCGGACTCGTCGTGCTGGTCGACGGAGCCCTCGTGCTCTACCTCGAACGCGGAGGACGCACCGTGCTGTCTTTCAGCGACGACGGCGACGTGCTGCGTGCGGCGGCCGGCGACCTCGCCGCGACCGCCCGCGCGCGCCGGCTCGACACCCTCACGGTCGAGAAGATCGACGGCGAGGGCGTCTACGGAACCGAGCTGGCCGGTGCGCTGCAGGAGTCCGGCTTCGTCGCCACACCCCGCGGCTACACCCTGAGGAAGGCCGTGTGAGCCACGCCGAGCCCCCGGGTCGATCCCGACGCGACCCGAACCTACGCTGGGAGCCGTGATGCGAGAGTTCGTCGCCGGCATCGGCACGCTGTTCCGCGGCTTCGGCCTGTGGAAGCGCCGTCCGGGGCTCATGGCGCTGGGACTGATCCCGGCGGTGATCGCCCTCCTCCTGCTCGCCGCCCTCCTGATCCCGCTCGTCATCGCGATGCCGTCGATCGCCTCCTGGGCTACCCCGTTCGCCGAGGGGTGGGCGGAGCCGTGGCGGGGCCTGCTGCGCGTCGCGGTCGGGATCGTCGTGGTGATCGCGGCCGTCGCGCTGGCCAGCGCCGTGTTCACCGCACTGACGCTCACGATCGGCGACCCGTTCTACCAGCGCATCTGGCACGCTGTCGAGCGCGACCTCGGGCACGAGCCGCCGGCCGACGGCGGCAGCTTCTGGACGACGGTCGCCGAGGCTCTTCGCCTCGTCGTCCTCGGCGTTCTGATCGCGCTCGTCGTGCTCCTGATCGGCCTCGTCCCCGTGATCGGCGGAGTCCTCAGCGGCATCTTCGGCGTCGTGCTGACGGGTCGCGTGCTCGCACGCGAACTCACGGGCCGAGCGTTCGACGCCCGCGACCTCTCCCCCGCGGATCGCGCGGTGCTCTTCCGAGGCAGCCGGGCGCGCGTGCTCGGGTTCGGCGTGGCGACGCAGCTCTGCTTCCTCGTCCCGGGCGGTGCGATCGCGGTGATGCCCGCAGCGGTCGCAGGCAGCACGATGCTGGCCCGCGACATGCTGGCCCGCGACAGTCGGGCCGGCACCGGATATGCCGCCGGCCCGCCGGCTCCCCCCGCCGGTTCCGTCGTCCCGGGAGACGCCTGATGCCCGAGGGCGACACCGTCTTCCGCACAGCACGTCGTCTCGACGAGGCGCTCGCGGGTGCCGAGGTCACGCGATTCGACCTCCGTGTTCCCCGGTTCGCCACGCTCGACCTCACCGGTCAGCGGGTGCACGCCGTGGTGCCCCGGGGGAAGCACCTCCTCATGCGCATCGGCGAGCACACCCTCCATTCCCACCTGAAGATGGACGGCGCGTGGTTCACCTACCGTCCGGGCGAGAAGTGGCGGCATCCCGCCTTCAAGGTGCGCGCGATCGTCGGCACGGCGTCGCGCGAGGCCGTGGGCGTCGACATCGCCGAGATCGAGGTGGTCGCCACCCGTGACGAGCACGAACTCGTCGGCCATCTGGGACCCGACCCGCTCGCGGCCGACTGGGACGCGGCGGAGGCGATCCGCCGCCTGAGTCGCGACGACCGCAGCATCCACGTCGCCCTGCTCGATCAGCGCAATGTCGCCGGCTTCGGCAACGTGTACGCCGCGGAGCTGCTGTTCCTGCGCGGCATCCTTCCGACGACGCCGACGCCCGAGGTCGACCTCGCCCCTCTTCTCGATATGGGCGTGCGCTCGATCCGCGCCAACCGCGACCGACGCAACCGCATCTTCACGGGCGTCGATCGGCCGGGTCAGGGCACCTGGGTGTACGGGCGCGATCGCAAGCCGTGCCGCCGCTGCGGAGCCCTCATCCGCAGCGGCGAGCTGGGCGCCGACCCGACGCGCGAGCGCATCACGTTCTGGTGCCCGGTCTGCCAGCGCTGATCGACGTTCCGCCCGTCGAACGACATCCATCCGAGGGAATGAATCAACCCCCTTCCCGGTTGTTCCTATATCCGGGGATACTCCGGAACACGGGAGGAATCGTGGGCAAAAACTACGTCGACATCGAGAACGACCAGGGCGCGACACTGCGATATCGCAAGCACGCCAACGGCCGGGGTCTCGTCGCGCACGGCGCGAAGGTGCACCCCAAGGCGCACATCGAGGCCGGTGCGTACATCGAACCGGGGGCGCGTATCGGCGCCGGGGCGATCGTCGCGCGCGGCGCGTGGGTCGAGCCGGATGCCGTGATCGGCGAGGGCGCCCACATCGACGCGCACGCGCACATCGGCCAGGGCGCCGCGGTCGGCGACAACGCGCACGTGGGTGTCCGCACCGACATCGGTGCAGGCGCACGCATCGTCCGCGGTGCGCGGATCGGCGACGACGAGACCGTCGCCGCCGGGCTCACCGTGGCCACCGATCCGAAGGGATTGTGGCTGGCGGCCTGAGTGCCGGCCCCGCCGAGTAGCCTGGACGCCATGGCGAACCAGGGACGACGACCGGGCCGCGCAGCGGGCAGACCGACGCCCGTGCGGCGCAACAAGGCCGCCCCGGCCGAACGCTTTCCCCCGCCGAAGCCGCCGCGGAAGACGGCGAAGGGAGCGGAGAAGGTCGTCTTCGACGCCCCCGCACCCGAACCGGAGGCACCCCGCGCATTCCGCCTCGGGGCCGTCGCCGGCGCGACCCCCGGAAAGTGGATCGATGCGTGGAAGCAGCGGATGCCGCACGTGCCGCTGGAGCTCGTCCCGATCGACGCGACCACCCAGCGCGCGGCGATCGACGACGTCGACGCGGCCCTCGTGCGCCTTCCGCTCGCCGACCCGTCGCTGCACGTCATCCGCCTGTACGACGAGGTCGCCGTCGTCGTCGCGTCGACCGACTCGCACCTCATGGCGGCCGACGAGCTGACCGTCGACGACCTCCGGGGCGAGGTCGTGATCAGCCTGTCCGACGACGTGTGGGGTCCGCTCGACCTGCCCGGCACCACGCCGGCGCGGTTCGCGCCGCTGTCGGCCGATCAGGCGATCGCGACGGCGGCGACCGGCACGGGCATCGTGATCGTGCCGATGTCGCTCGCCCGCCTGCATCACCGCAAAGACGTCGGCCATCGCCGTCTGGCCGACGGCCCGGTCTCCACCGTGGCACTGGCCTGGCCGCGCGAGCGCACCACCGGCGACGTCGAGACGTTCGTCGGCATCGTCCGCGGTCGCACCGCGAACTCGTCGCGGTGACCGAGCGGCCGGGCCACCGGGGCCTGCTCGTTAGAATCTCCTGATGGCCTCGCTTCTGTACGTCTGCGTGCGGCCCGAGACCGGGGCGGCGGATGCCGAGCACGCCTCGTTCCGCCGCGCGCTCGGCGTCGACGTCGTCGATCGGCTGGACCTGCTCCACGAGACACTCGATCCGGCACGCCTGAGCGGCTATCGCGGCGTCGTCGTCGGAGGATCGCCGTTCAACGTGAGCGACGCGGTGAAGTCGCCGGTGCAGCGCCGGGTCGAGGCCGACCTCGAGACGATGGCGCGCGCCGCGATCGCACAGGAGATCGCGATCTTCTTCACCTGCTTCAGCATCGGCGTCGTCACCCGCCTGCTGGGCGGTCGGGTCGTCACCGACAGACCCGAGTCGGCCAGCGCCACGGTCATCCGCACCACGACCGACGGTGCCGACGATCCGGTGTTCGGCCCCAGCGGTCGTGCGCTCACCGTCTTCACCGCCCACAAGGAGAGCGCAGCCGACACGCCGCCGGGCGCGGTGCTCCTGGCCACGAACGACGCCTGCCCCGTGCAGGCGTACCGCGTGGGGACGCACCTCTACGCGGCGCAGTTCCACCCCGAGCCCACACCGCGGGACTTCGCCGACCGGATGACCTTCTACCGCACGACCGGGTACTTCGACCCCGACGAGTTCGACCGGGTACAGGGGCAGGTGCTGGCGGCATCCGTCACCGAGGGCGCCGCGCTGCTGCGCCGCTTCGCCGAGACCTTCGCCTGAGACGACGCCCCGAGAAGACCGAGATCAGCGATCAGCGATCAGCGCTCAGGCCGGGTTCGAACCGCCGCGGAGCAGCTCCACGCGTTCCCGCAGGTATGCCTCCAACGGCATGAGACCGCCCGCCGAGCTCCACCGCACGCACGGGATGCCGTCGGCCATCGACAGCGGACCCGATGCTCCTCCGCGGTCGACCGCGTCGACATCGATCACACTCCACCCCACGTGCACCACATCCCCTTCGGAGAATCCGCCGCGCAGCGCCTCCGCGCGACGCTCCGCGCGCGCCCGCGCCGACTCGGCGGTGTATCCGCGACGACCCGGGTCGGCCGCACGCAGCACCTCGGCGGTGGCCAGCACCTGCGTGTCGGTCAGCAGAAGGACGCCGAGGTGCCAGGCCGCACCGACGCGAACGATGCGGCGCCCGCGCCAGCGCGAGTCGCGCTGCTCGCCCAGCCCCTCCCTCGGCGCCCCCGCGAGATCGGCGGCGGCTCGGGTGAGCAGCGCGCTCGCGGTCGTCACAGTTCTCCCTGGGTGAGCTCGTCGGCTGTGGGTGGTCCGGTGAGGAGCGCGTGATCGCCCCGGAGCGTCATGCCGGCCAGGGGGAACAGCAGCACCGACAGCATCCCGGCGCCGACCAGCGCCGCAGCCGTGCCCGAATCGATCATGTGCTCGTCGACGCCGATGGCCGCGACCGCGACGATGATCGGCAGTCCGGTCGCGGCGAGGAAGCCGAGCGCGGCGCGATCGCGCACCGTGGCCCGCCTCGGCGCCGACAGCTGCGCGGCCGCTCCGCGGATGACGAGCATCGCGACGAGGAACACGGGCACGAGGGCGAGGGCGGCGGGCGAGCTCACCAGTGCCTGCAGGTCGAGCGTCACGCCCGTGTAGATGAAGAACATCGGGACGAGGAAGCCGAAGGCGATGGCTTCGATCTTGCTGTCGATCGCCTCGGCGTCGTCTCGCGGTGCCCGGGCCATGATGATCCGCCAGATCGCCCCCGCCACGAAGGCGCCGAGCAGCATGTCGAGGTCGAGCACCACACTCAGTCCGACCAGGGCGGCGATCAGCAGCACGACGAAGCGGACGCCGAACTGCTCCGAGGTGTGCAGGGTCAGGCGCACCAGGCCGTGCAGGCGCTCGGGCGGCAGCCGACGTGCGAGCAGCACCGCCAGGGCGGCCAGCACCACGAACGCGACCAGCACCGCGGCCGCGATCGGCGTCGACCGCGTGCTGAGGAAGATCGAGATGGCGATGAGGGGGAGGAACTCGCCGACGGCGCCGATCAGGCTGATGGCTGCGCCGAACGGCGAGTCGAGCTCGCGGGCATCCCGCAGGATCGGCATGAGCGTGCCCAGCGCCGTCGAGCTGAGCGCGATGCCGATCACCACCATGCCCTCCCCCGGTGCGAAGAAGAAACCCAGACCGATGCCGGCGGCGACACTGAGAAGCCACCCGAGCGACGCGCGCGCCAGCGGAGTGCCCGACACCGCGCGAACGTCGATCTCGGAACCGGCGACGAAGAACAGCGCGGCCAGTCCGAAATCGCTGAGCTTGTCGAGGAGGGCACCGGGTTCGACCCAGCCCAGCACGGCAGGACCGACGAGGATGCCGAGCACGAGCTCGAACACGATGATCGGCACCCGGACGACGCGCCGGACCCCGCGCGCGAGAAGCGGCGCCGCGACCGCCAGCAGCGGGATCACCACCAGGGCAAGGTCGCTCGCTTCCACCGTCTCACAGTAGCGAGTCGGCGCGCGCGATTCGCCCGCCCGCGGCATCCACGGCAGAATCGTGGGACACCCTCGAGGAGCCCCCATGTCTCAACCCGATACCGCCCGCCTCCTGATCGCCTGCGACGACCAGCCCGGCATCGTCGCGGCGGTCGCCGGCGTCCTCGCGCAGCACGGCGCGAACATCATCTCCCTCGACCAGCACTCGACCGACTCCGAGGGTGGACGCTTCTTCCAGCGCACGGTCATCCACCTCGAAGGTCTCGCCGCCGCTCGCCCCGCGCTCGAAGCCGACATCGCGGTGGTCGCCGAGCGCTTCGGGATGGAGTGGTCGCTGCACGACGTCGCCCGGCGCAAGAGGGTCGCGATCTTCGTGTCGAAGTACGACCACTGCCTGATGGAGCTGCTCTGGCGCACGCAACGCGGTCAGCTCGACATCGACATCACGATGGTCGTGTCGAACCATCCCGACCTCGCCGAATCGGTCCGATCGTTCGGAGTGCCGTTCGTGCACATCCCGTCGGGCGACAAGAAGCTCATGGAGGAGCGTCAGCTCGAGCTGCTGCGCGGCAACGTCGATCTCGTCGTGCTCGCCCGCTACATGCAGATCCTCACCGACGACTTCATCGAGCGGCTCGAGGCTCCGGTCATCAACATCCACCACTCGTTCCTTCCCGCGTTCATCGGGGCGAACCCCTACGCCCGGGCGAAGGACCGCGGGGTCAAGCTGATCGGCGCGACCGCGCACTACGCCACGGCAGACCTCGACGAAGGCCCGATCATCGAGCAGGACGTCACTCGGGTGACGCATTCCGAGTCGGCCGCGCAGCTGCAGAGTCGCGGAGCCGACGTCGAGCGCCTCGTGCTCGCCCGCGCCGTGCAGTGGCACGCCGAGGACCGCGTCATCGTGCACGGCAAGTCGACGGTCATCCTCTAGCGGTCACGCGCTGTCACGAAGACGCGGCGGCGCGGTCGATCACATCGATCGCGAGGCCTCGCGACGCCGCGAGCAGTCTCCGGTCGTTCGTCCAGAGCTCGGTACATCCCGCTATCTGCGCCGCAGCGAGGTGCAGTGCGTCCGGGGTCTTGATGCCGAAGTCCGCCCGGAGCTCCGCCGCGCGGACGAAGACCGCCGCGTCGAGCGCGATGCTCTCGAGATGATCGAAGAGCGCCACGTACCGATCGCGCACTTCGAGGTTCCGTTCTCGAATCGGCAGGACGAGGCACTCCTGCAGCGCGAGCGGGCTCGACGCCACCGTCTCCTCGGTGCCTCGGAGCAGGCGACGAACGGCATCGCCGCGAGGCCCCGCGTCTTCGAGCGCGTAGATCAGGATGCAGGAGTCGAGGTAGATCACTCCCAGGAATCCCGGCTCTCGGCGATCTGCGCGTCGATCTCGCGGGACAGGCGCGAGAGCCGAGGCGGGAGGGGCACGGTGTCGATCCACTCCACGAGCAGTCGTCCGCTCTGAACGATGTCGAGGGGACCGACCGGCACGATCCGAGCCACGGGAGTGCCGCGTCGGGTGATGACGACATCTTCACCGCTCTCCGATTCCGCGATCAGCCGCGACAGGTTGTTCCTGGCGTCCAGAACGTTATGGGTCGACATATGTGCATTCTAGCCAGATACCTAGCCAGCTTCGCCTCCTTTCTCCTCCGGCACGCCCGCGAGCAGTTCCGCGAAGGCATCGGAAGCCGTGCGCGCCTGCACGAGCGGCGCCGCCTGACCCATCCACAGGCTCTGGAGTTCGCCGACGCCCTGCTCGGCGGCGACCGTGCGGAAGCGGCCGGTGAGCCAGTTCTGCATCGGGAAGGGGGCGATCGTTCCCCCCGCCTCGATCGCGCGCACGGCGCGGTTGCGTGCACCGCGGGCGAGGCGCCCGCTCATCGCCCGGGTGAGGACCGTCTCGTCGGCCGCCGTGGCGCGGATCGACGCGCGATGGGTGTCGGTCGCCGCCGACTCCGCGGTGGCGAGGAATGCCGTTCCGACCTGCACCCCCGAGGCGCCGAGTGCGAACGCGGCCGCCACGCCGCGCCGATCGGCGACGCCTCCGGCCGCGATGACGGGGATGTCGACGGCGTCGACCACCTGCGGCACGAGGGCGAACGTGCCGACCAGCGAGTCCTCGGCTCGGCGCAGGAACGACACGCGGTGGCCTGCCGCCTCCATGCCGGTGGCGATGACGGCATCGACCTCGGCGTCGGCGAGCGCGATCGCTTCGGCCACCGTCGTGGCGGTGCCGACCACGCGGATGCCGCGGCGCCGGGCCTCGTCGACGAGCTCTGCCGACGGCACGCCGAACACGACGCTGAGCACGGCGGGCGCCACCTCCCAGATCGCCTCGAGCTGCTCGTCGAGCGGCGGCAGGTAGCGCTCGGGGGCCGGCGGGACCTCGACGCCGACGGCCTCGTAGAAGGGCTGCAGAGCCTGGGCGTGCGCCGCGTGCAGCGGGCCGGGTGCGGCCTCGTCACCGGTGGGCAGCCAGAGGTTCAGGCCGAAGGGCCGTGGGGTGGCGGCGCGCAGGGCGGCGCCGACGCTGCGGATGCGGTCGCCGTCGTAGCCGTAGAGGCCGTAGGCGCCGAGCCCTCCCGCCTCGCTCACGGCGGCGGTCAACTCGACGGACGACAGCCCGCCGAAAGGGCCGAGGAGGATCGGATGCTCGATGCCCAGCATCCGTCGAAGGTCGCTCATGCGTCGAACGTTACTCCTCAGCCCGGTGCTACCCTCGCTGCAGGAGGAGAGGTGCGCATGGGCGGGTGGTTCGGACCGATGCTGACCCTCGTCGCGGCCACGATCGGCCTGGTGTCGGTGCCGGATGCCGCGACCCTCGGTCTCGCGATCGCCCTCCTCGCCGTGACCGCCCTCACGCTCGCCGTCGTGCTGAGCGTGCGGCCGATCCCTGGGGCCGACAGGCCGCACCCGCAGCGCGCGATCGACATCGGCACGCTGCTCGGCCAGAGCGATCCGGATGCCGCGGGCCACCCGCGTCCCAGGGCGCCGGGAGTCGCGACCGCCGCGTAGTCCGTCCGACGGTGCAGCCCTGTGCTGGCCCGTCCGCACGCGACGCCGCGGTCTTCGTCGACCCTTCCCGCCGCCCACGAACGGACGCTTTCATGGACCCCTTCGCCCTGCCACCCCTCGCCGCCCTCCTCGACGCCGCCCACGGCGCGCTCGTCGGGCTCTCGACACTCGTCGACCCCCTCGCCGGAGCATCCGCCGCCGCTCTGGCCGTCGCACTCGTCACACTGCTCGTCCGAGCGCTGCTCATCCCGGTCGGCGTCTCGCAGGCGCGGGCCGAGCAGACCCGCTCCCGGTTGGCCCCACAACTGCGCGAGCTGCAGCGACGCTACAAGAAGGACACCGAACGGCTCCAGAAGGAGACCCTCGCGCTGTATCGGGCCGAGAAAGCCTCGCCGTTCGCCGGCCTGCTGCCCGTGCTGGCGCAGGCGCCCGTCATCGGCATCCTCTACACGCTGTTCCTCCGCACCGAGATCGCCGGGCATCCGAACGAGCTGCTCGCCCACGACCTGTTCGGGGCGCCGCTGGGCACCAGCCTCGTATCGGCGGTCTTCGGCGGCACGGCCAGCCCCGAGACCGGGATCGTCTTCGGCGCGCTGCTGGCCGTGATCGTCGCCGCGGCCTACATCACCCGGCGCGTGCTGCGTCCTCCGTTCGAGAAGGGAGGAGACTCGCCGATGACCTCCCCGGCCATGCTGCGGGTCGCGTCGGCGATGCACTACGCGACCGCGGTGTTCGCGGTGTTCGTCCCTCTCGCCGCCGCGATCTACCTCGCCGTGACGGTGGTCTGGACGCTCGTGCAGCGCGTCGTCCTGCGGCGTCGCTTCCCGCTGTCGACGCCGTCGGGCTCGGGCCGAGCCGCCTGATGTCTGCGGCGGAGCGCCGCCCCGCGTCGGATCGGGGCTCAGTCGGGAAGCGGGATGGGCGCCGTGAACGGACCCGACGCGTCGTCGCGTCGCCGCCCGCGCCGCACTCCAAGAGTCGTCCCGACGCTCGCGGCGATCACGAGCACGACGGCCAGCATCCGCAGCGGTGTCGGGTCCTGCCCGAGGATCAGCCATCCGGCGAGCGTCGCGAACGCCGGCTCGAGGCTCAGCAGCACCCCGAAGACGCGCTGCGGCAGTCGGCGCAGCGCGGCGAGCTCGAAGCTGTACGGGAGGACGGACGACAGCACGGCGGTGATCGCCGCGAGGAGCAGCAGGTGCAGGTCTCCCGCCACGATCGACGCGGTCGGCACCCCGACCGGAAGGAGCAGCATCGCCGCGACCACGAGACCCATCGCCAGGCCGCTGCTGCCGGGGATCAGGGCTCCGACCCGGGCGCTCATGCGGATGTACAGGATCCAGAAGCCGGCCGCTATGACGATGAAGACGACCCCGAGCGGGTCGAGCGGGTCGGCGCCGATCATGCCGTCGATGCCCAGGAGCGCCATGCCGACGAGCGCGACGCCGACCCAGGCGGCATCGGCGAGCCGCCGGGTCAGTACGGCGGCCAGCACCAGCGGCCCGAGGAACTCGATCGCGACGGCGGGTCCGAGCGGGATGCGATCGATGGCGGCGTAGAAGAAGCCGTTCATCGCCGCGAGCGAGACGCCGAAGAGCGTCGCCGCCGTCCACTGCTTCCGGGTCCACCCCCGCACGCGCGGGCGCACGATGGCCACCAGCAGCACGGCGGCGATGACCACGCGCAACGAGGTCGCGCCCCAGGGGCCCAGCACCGGGAACAGCTGCGCCGCCACCGCAGCGCCGAAGGGCAGGGAGAGGCAGGAGCCGACGACCAGAGCGACCCCCACGAGGGGACGGATGCCGCGGGCTTCTGCACTCGCCCAGCCTAGGCGCGGGCGCCTGCGCCCGCCGTCAGAGTGATTTGCCGCCGGTCACCGCGATCACGGCACCGGTCACGTACGACGACTCCCCGGAGGCGAGATACACGTATGTGCCCGCCAGTTCGGCCGGCTGGCCGGCGCGACCCAGCGGGGTGTCGGCGCCGAAGCTCTCGAGTCGCTCGGGGCCCCAGCCGGTCGCCGGGATCAGCGGCGTCCAGATCGGCCCTGGCGCGACGGCGTTGACGCGCACGCCGCGGGAGCCGGCCTCCTCGGCCAGCGCCTGAACGAAGGCCACCTGGGCGGCCTTGGTCATCGCGTAGTCGATCAGTCCCGACGACGGCTGCGACGACTGGATCGACGACGTCACGATGATGCTCGAGCCCGGCTCGAGGTCGGGGAACGCGGTGCGCGCGGTGACGACCAGACCGACGAGGTTCGTGTCGAACACGCGGCGCATGCGCTCGGTCGAGAGGTTCTCGAACCCGTCGATGTCGTGCTGATAGGCGGCGTTGAGCACGAGGATGTCGAGTCCGCCGAACTCCTTCCTCGTGCGGACGACGATGTCGGTCGCGAACGACTCGTCGCGGACGTCTCCCGCGAGGCTCAGCCCCCGCGCGCCGGCCTCTCGCACGAGGGACAGGGTGGCGTCGGCATCCGCCTGCTCCTCGGGCATGTGGGCGATCGCGACGTCGGCGCCCTCGCGGGCGAACGCGATGGCGACCGCCCGGCCGATGCCGGAGTCGCCGCCGGTGATCAGGGCGCGCCGCCCCTTCAGGCGCTCATGCCCGACGTAGCTCTCCTCGCCGTGATCCGGGGTGGGCTCGGTGCGATCCGTGAGGCCGGGCTGATCCTGCCCCTGCGCGGGGAATCCCTCTTCGCGGTGCGCGTGCCGGGGGTCGGGTGTGCTGTCGGTCATGCTGGCTCCTCGTCGTCTCGGCGGGTGCCCGAGGAGGCGTGCCCTCGAGCGTGGTCTCTCGAGACTTCCCGGTCGCCGGTTCGACGGGCAGGGGGTTGACAGTGCGCAGCGGTCGGCGGCAGAGCTCAGTTCGGAGCGTTGACGGGCACCTCTGCGGTCGACGGCTCGCCCGTGTCAGCGGGCTCCGGAACGAGGTAGAGGCCGCCGGGTGCGTTCGCGGTGAAGGCCAGCGCCTCGATCCAGGCGCGGTTGACGGAAGGCTGCCTGCTGCCGAAGTACTTGAACACGAGCGAGCTTCCGGGCTGGATCCAGACCGTCGTCCGCCCGCCGCCGACGCTCGCATCCTCGCGCCAGCTGAAGGGGAACGGCTCTCCGCGGCGCAGCTTGGTCGTGATGACGAGTTGCAGGTGGGTGAGGGCGCGATCCTCGATCTCCGTCTTCACGCCGCCCTCGTAGATGAACTTGCCCATGTTCTCCTCGTTCGACTGTGCCCCGGTGAGACGGGCCCTGTCGGATTCGTGCCCGTCTGCGTAGCGTATGTCCCATGGGGACCCTGTACTACGGTGACGCGCGAAATCCGATCCGGATCGACGATCTGGTGCTGGCTCATCTCAAGGTGGTCATCGCGACCAAACTGCGGCGCAATGAGAGCTTCACTCTATCCTGGCGGCATCCGCCCGGTGAGCCGGTCGGACGCTCGACGATCTGGCTCCACCCCTCGATCCCGTTGCGCTTCACCTTCGACGAGCCCGATCCGCCGCAGTTGCGCTCCGACTGGATCAGCGCGATGGCGACGTCGGCGAATTCCAGCGGGGGCATCACGATCCTCACCCGAGCCGACCTGCCGGTCGGCGCGACGGGCGGTGAGGTGGGTGTCGGCGCGGAACGAAGTCAACCCCCTCGGCAGAACGCCGCCGCATCCGTAGATTTCTGACGACGACTCCGAGGAGGCACAGCCATGAACGCACGACACATCGACGATCGCCCCGACGAGGGCACGGCTCCCACGACGACGCATGCCGAGTGGGGCGCCGGCAACCCTCGCCTGCGCATCACGCGCGACGAGGAGCGGATGGAGTTCGCGCTGGAGGCCGACACCGTGCGGATCGGATCGGCCGCAGGCAACGAGCTGCGCCTCTCCGACACCGACCCGGTGCACGCGACCATCGAGCATGACGAGCGCGACGAGTACGTGCTGACCATGCACGGTTTCGGCGAGATGAACGCGAACCCCGGAGCGGATGCCACGCACCCCGGTGAGGCCACCGAGACGCTGCGGACGGGGTCGCACTTCACGGCGGGCCCGTGGACTCTCGTCTTCGCCCGCGAGGAGTTCGCGGATCACGGCCGTCCGTTCGGCGGCCGCAAGGGCGGCGAGTACTCCGATCAGCCGCTGCAGCCGCCGCGTCCGGACTATGCAGCGGGCGAGTCGCCCGACGGCGCCGACGAGCCGCAGCAGGAGGACCCGGATTCCACCGAGGGCCCCCAGTCGAACGCCCCGCAGTCCGCGCCCGATCGCGGACTCTGAGGAGGCGCGGGGTGGCGGCCGAGGATCACGACGACGTCGTCCGGCTGAGCGAGCTGGCGCAGTCCCGGCATCTGCGCGTCTGCGTCGCCGAGTCGCTGACCTCCGGACGGCTCGCCAACACCGTCGGAGCGGGCGGGAAGGCGTCGGAGTGGTTCGCCGGCGGCATCGTGGCCTATTTCACCGAGGTCAAGGAGCGCGTGCTCGGCCTGACGCCCGGCACCGACCCGGTCTCCGCCGCGTGCGCCGAGGAGCTCGCGGCGGGGGCGCGCACGCTGTTCGACGCCGACATCTGCGTCGCGACGACCGGCGTCGGCGGCCCGGGACCGGAGGGGAAGCACCCGGCGGGAACCGTGTATCTGGGTTGGGCGACGGCCGAAGGTAGAGGGCACCGGCGCCTCGACCTCGACGGCGACCCCGACGACGTCATGGATGCGAGTGTGGATGCCGCGATCCGGCTGCTGGCGTTCCACGCCGAGGGGCTGCGTCGTCCGCTCGACGGCGACTGACGCGCGGAAGAGCCCGCGTCCCGGAGGACAGAAGGCGATCGCGAGCGCGCAAGTGTTTCAGAAGCCAGAAAGACCGCGCTCGCGATCGCAGCGCTGGGGACGCTTTATCTGGGGAGCCTCCAGAATATTCGTGCGGCCGAGCGCCTCTGAAGAGCCGAACGTCGAGACCTGGAGTGGACTTTCGTCTAGATGTGGTCGCGAAGCGGCGCGGAATCGCGGGGCGATCATGTCGTCGCCGCTCGCCGCTCAGCCTAGCGGAAGACGCGCGGATACCAGCCACGAGCCGTCGACTTCTCCCGCGCTGAACTCGCCTCTCGCACCGATCACGCGTTCGGCCATTCGCCCGAGTCCGGTGCTGCTCGACGACAGATGTCGTCGTGGTGTCGTCGGAAGGGGGCTGCGCAGGACGAGGGCCGCCGCGTCGTCGTCGAGGTCGAGCCGGACCAGGACCTCGCCGGGACCGGCGTACTTGAGGATGTTCGTCGCCGACTCCCGCACGATGCGGGCCAGGACGATCTCGGTGGCGCGCGGGATCCGCTCGTCGCGCGGGTCGCCCTCGGAACGGACCGAGTGGCCGGCGGATTCGAACTCCTGCCGCGCCTCGTCGATCGCTTCCGCGAGGTCGCCCGTCTGCACCCCGACGGAGCGGGGTCCGTCGTCGGCGAGCTCGATCACGAACCGCAGATCGGCCATCGCCTTGCGGGCGGCGACGCGGATCGCCTCCCGCGACTCGTCGCTCGTGCGCGGGTCCTCGAGCATCTGCACGTGCAGTGCCACCACCGTGAGGTGGTGGGCGATGCTGTCGTGCAACTCGCCGGCGATCCATCGTCGTTCGGCGAGTACGGCTTGGCGTTCCTGCTCGGCGCGCTCCTGGAGCTCGAGCTCCAGGCGTCGCCCGCGAGCGAACGCGATCCGCAGTGCGAAGCCGACGGCTCCGGCCACTGCGGCGAAGATGAGGAACAGGCCGACGTTCACACCGGCATCCACGTCGCCGTTGGCGACGAGCGCCGCTGCGACCAGGAAGGCTCCGGTGTACGACAGGACCAGAGCGGTCCACCCGAGCCTCATGACCAGGCCGGCCGCGACAGCGGCGGCGGTCAGGACTTGGGATTCGGTTCCTACGAGGAAAGAAAGTGCGAACACGACGCCCAGGGCGCCTGTCGCGATGAGGGGGTTCCAGATGTAGAGGGCGAAGACCGCCGTGGACGAGATGCTCACCAGCACGGCGAGCGGGTTCACACCCGGGACCGTGAGGAAGGAGATGACGTCGAGGGCGACGGTGATGGAGATGATCACCAGGATGACGATCCGCTCTATCGTGCTGAGCTTCTCGCCTCGGCCCAACCGGAGCCCATCCGCTGAATCCCGGGTCGTCTGGTCGAAGGCCATGGTTCACTATCTCCTATTCGCCAGGTAATCTAGCGGACGAGACCAAAGAACTTGCCAACCTGCTGCCAGAAAGTCATACCGTTCACCACCTTTTCCTAGTCGTTCGTTGATGTCTGAACTAATCTTCTCGGCGTTCACGAATCAGCACATCTGACTCAGGACCAGACCTGACTAGACAAAGGTCTATAGTCAGGCGCCGCCCTGTCGCCACGGTTAGGCTTCCTTCATGCCCGATATCCGAGTCCTGATCGTCGACGACGATCCGCTGGTGCGCTCGGCGCTCTCGCACTTCGTCTCTCGCGACCCGAACATCGACGTCATCGGGCAGGCGGAAGACGGTCTGGAGGCGATCGACACGATCGAGCGCCTGCAGCCCGACGTGGTGATGATGGACGTGCAGATGCCGGAGATGGACGGCATCGAGGCCACCGGTGAGATCTCGCGGCGCTGGCCGCACGTGCGCATCCTCGCGGTCACGACCCTCGACGGTCGCGACACGGTCCTCCCGATGCTGAGCGCAGGCGCCTCCGGATATCTGCTCAAGGACTCGAGCGCCGAGGAGATCGTCATCGGCGTGCGCGAGGTGCATGCGGGAGCGAGTTCGCTGTCGCCGCGGATCGCGTCAATGCTCATCAAGCACGTGCGCGACTCGGAGCCGACGACCGGCGACGTGACCGCCCTCGAACCCCTCACCGACCGTGAGGCCGAGGTGCTGCAGTGCCTGGCCAAGGGCATGTCGAACGCCGAGATCGCCAAGGCCCTGATCGTCTCGGAGGGCACGGTGAAGGCGCACCTCGGTCGCATGATGTCGAAGTGGCATCTGCGCGATCGCGTGCAGATCCTCGTCGCCGCCGCGCATGCGGGGCTCGTGAACTTCCGCTGATCTTCCGTCGGGCCTGCGCGGAGCGTACGCACGGGCATCGGAGCGAACGGACGGGCATTCGGGATTACGCTCGAATGACGCCGATCCAGGAGGTCACACCCATGCCCGTCACCCCCGACGCCCTCGCCCACGCCGAGGATCTCGCCGACTTCGTCGCCGCGTCGCCGTCGAGCTACCACGCGGCCGAGGCGATCGCACGCCGCCTGGAGGGCTCGGGTTTCGCACGGCTGCGGGAGGACGAGGCCTGGCCGGCGCAGCAGGGCGGTCGCTTCGTCGTCGTGCGCGACGGCGCCGCCATCGCGTGGACGGTACCGACGGATGCCGGTGCGACGACACCCGCCCACATCTTCGGAGCGCACACCGATTCCCCCGGCTTCAAGCTGAAGCCTCAGCCCACCACCGGATCGCGCGGATGGCTGCAGGCCGCGGTCGAGGTCTACGGCGGCCCTCTGCTCAACTCCTGGCTCGACCGCGAGCTGCGTCTGGCCGGGCGCCTCGCCCTGGCCGACGGCCGCGTGGTGCTGGCGGAGACGGGGGCCCTCCTGCGGATCGCGCAGCTGGCCATCCACCTCGACCGCGGCGTGAACAACGGTCTCGCCCTCGACAAGCAGACCGAGACGCAGCCCGTGTGGGGGCTCGGCGACCCCACCCAGGCCGACATCCTCGGCGAGCTCGCCTCGTCGGCCGACGTCTCGGCAGCCGACATCCGTGGCTACGACGTGATGGTCGCCGACACCTCACGCGGCGCCGTGTTCGGGAAGGACGACGCGTTCTTCGCCTCCGGACGCCTCGACGACCTGGCGTCCGTCCACGCCGGCGTGGCCGCCCTCGCCACGGTCTCCACGTCGGGCGCATGGGAGGCGTCGGGTGCGCCGATCGCCGTGCTCGCCGCCTTCGACCACGAGGAGCTGGGCTCCGAGTCGCGATCGGGTGCGGCCGGCCCCTTCCTCGACGACGTGCTCGAGCGGCTCTACGCCGGGCTGGGCGCCGACTCCTCCGACCGGCGCCGCGCCTCGGCGACGTCGTGGTGCCTGTCGAGCGACGTGGGCCACTCGGTGCACCCGAACTACGCGGCCAAGCACGACCCCGTCGTGCAGCCGGTGCTGGGGTCGGGACCGATCCTCAAGCTCAACGCGAACCAGCGGTATGCGACGGATGCCGTCGGAGCGGCCGCATGGCGCGAGTGGTGCGCACGGGCCGACGTCGTCCCCCAGGAGTTCGTGTCGAACAACGCGGTGCCCTGCGGCTCGACGATCGGCCCGATCACGGCCACTCGTCTCGGCATCCGCACCGTCGACGTCGGCATCCCGATCCTCTCGATGCATTCGGCCCGCGAGCTCGCCGGGGTCTCCGACCTGCACGACCTCGCCCGTATGGCCGAGGCGTTCTTCGCCGCCGAGCCGTAGGCGACGGGGTCGCGAAACGCCGCATTCACACCCGTAACCGGCGGAACGCGCCACCGCGCGCAGCGCGTGTCGCCGCCCGGTGCCAAGATGTCTCCATGACGGACATCACGCCGGCTCTCATCGAGCGCGCGGGCATCGAGATCATCCCCGAATCCGAGCGGGTCGCGAAGCCGCGCGACCTCTTCTGGCCCTGGTTCGCGGCGAACGTGTCGGTGTTCGGCATGTCGTACGGGTCGTTCGTGCTCGGTTTCGGGATCTCGTTCTGGCAGGCGACGCTGGTGTCGGTCGTCGGCATCGTCGTGTCGTTCCTGCTGTGCGGCCTCATCGCGATCGCCGGCAAACGCGGATCGGCGCCGACCATGGTGCTGTCTCGTGCGGCCTTCGGCGTGCAGGGGCAGAAGGTGCCCGGCGTCATCTCGTGGCTGACCTCGATCGGCTGGGAGACCTTCCTCGCCATCCTCGCCGTGCTCGCCACCGCCACGATCATCTCCCGGCTGGGCGGCGACGGCGACAGCACGATCCTCAAGGTGATCGCGACCGTCATCGTCGCGGCGCTCATCGTGGCGGCATCCGTTCTCGGCTATCACACCATCATGCGGATGCAGTCGGTGCTCACCTGGATCACCGGCGTCGTGACCGTCGTCTACATCTTCCTGGCCGCACCGCGGATCGATCTCGACGCGGTGCTGGCCCGCCCCGACGGCGGGGTCGGTCAGGTGATCGGAGCGCTGGTGATGGTCATGACCGGGTTCGGGCTCGGATGGATCAACATCGCGGCGGACTGGTCGCGCTATCAGAAGCGCACGGCGCCCGACGGGGCGATCGTCGCCTGGAACACGGTCGGAGGCTCGGTGGCGCCCGTCGTCCTCGTGGTGTTCGGGCTGCTGCTGGGGGGCTCCGACGACGAGCTCATGAGCGCGATCGCCGCCGATCCGATCGGCGCCCTCGCATCCATCCTGCCGGTCTGGGTGCTCGTGCCCTTCCTGCTCACCGCCGTGCTCGCGCTGGTCTCCGGCGCCGTCCTCGGCATCTACTCCTCCGGACTCACGCTCCTGAGCCTCGGCATCCGGATTCCGCGCCCCACGGCGGCGGCCATCGACGGGATCATCCTCACTCTCGGAACGATCTTCGTCGTCTTCGTCGCCACCGATTTCCTCGGTCCCTTCCAGAGCTTCCTCATCACCCTCGGCGTGCCACTCGCGTCGTGGGCGGGCATCCTGATCGCCGACATCCTGCGCCGCACCGAGGATTACGACGAGGATTCCCTGTTCGACGCCTCCGGCCGATACGGCGCGTGGGACTGGCCGTCGATCATCACCATGGTCGTCGCCTCGGTCATCGGCTGGGGCTTCGTGGTGAACACCTTCGCCGAGGACGCACCGTGGAACAACTGGCAGGGATACCTGCTCTTCCTCATCGGAGGCAGAGACGGCGACTGGGCCTACGCCAACCTCGGGGTGTTCTTCGCCCTCGTGCTGTCGTTCGTCGTGACCTTCTTCGCTCGGGCCGCGAAGATCCGGCGGCAGGAGAGGGCGTGAGCGACGCCCACCCGGTCGTTGGGCGAGGAGCGCAGCGACGAGACGAAACGCCCGATGCCTGGCTGGTGGTGATCGACCCGCAGGCGATCTTCGCGTCTCCCGACTCCGCCTGGGGTTCGCCGTTCTTCGCGGCGGCGATGCCGCGCATCCGGGAATTGGCCACCGCCTTCGACGAGCGCGTGATCGTGACGCGATGGATGCCGACGGCCGACCGGTCGACGTCATGGGGCGCGTACTTCGACGCCTGGCCGTTCGCCGATCAGCCGTCCACCGCCCCCCTCTTCGACCTGGTGCCCGACGCGATCGGGCTGTCGACGCATCCGACCCTCGACCTGCCGACGTTCGGCAAGTGGGGACCGGAGCTCGAGGCGCTCGTCGGGCGCGCGCCCCGCGTGGTGCTCGCGGGCGTCGCGACCGACTGCTGCGTGATCTCGACCGCCCTCGCCGCGGCCGACGCCGGGGCGCACATCACGGTGGTCGCCGATGCGTGCGCGGGGTCGACGGCCGAGAACCACGCGGCGGCGATCCGGGTGATGGGGCTGTATCCGCCGCAGATCACCGTGAGCGACACGGCGACGGTTCTCGGAGCGCACTGACGGCCCGGGACGACGGATGCCGGATGTCGCGGGCGACGGCCGGCGCCGGAATTCTGGCACACTGATGCGCGGAGAGGGGTATCCGTGACCACGAGCGCGCCTGCAGAATCGTCCGAGCGACCGCCGAAGACCCGCCGACCCTGGCATCGCACGCGGATCGCGGTCGGCGTCGTCATCGCGGTGGTGGTCGTGGTCGCCGTCATCGCGTCGATCTCGCCGTGGCCCTCCGCCATGATCATCCGTGCGGTCTTCACCAAGGGCGGGAACGAGACCGCGGCCGAGATGGACAGGCACGTGCCCGACACCGAGTTGACCGAGACACTCGACATCGCGTACGGCGACGCAGGCGCCGACACGACGATGGACGTGTTCCGACCGGCATCCGCTACCGGGCCGCTGCCCGCGGTCGTCTGGATCCACGGCGGCGCCTGGATCTCGGGTGCGAAGGAGAACGTCGACCCGTATCTGCGCATCCTCGCGGGCGAGGGGTACACGACCATCGGCGTCAACTACACGATCGGTCCCGAGGGCGTGTACCCGCTGGCCGTCCACCAGCTCAACGAAGCGCTGGCCTATATCGACGAGCATGCCGACGAGCTCGGTGTCGACCCCGACCAGATCGTGCTCGCGGGCGACTCGGCCGGCGGACAGCTCGCCAGCCAGATGGCAACGCTGATCACGAGTCCCGACTACGCCGAGATCATGGACATCGAGCCCTCGCTCGACGCCGGTCAGCTCGTCGCCACGATACTGAACTGCGGCGTGTACGACCTCGCCGCGCTCGCCGAGCTCGACGGCATCGCCGGCTGGGGCCTGAAATCGGCCATGTGGGCGTACTCCGGCACGAAGACGTGGGCCGAAGACGCGACCGGCGCCACCATGTCGACGATCGACTGGGTCACGGCCGACTTCCCCACGACGTACATCTCGGGCGGCAACGGCGACGGGTTGACCTGGCTGCAGTCGATCCCGATGGCGAAGCGCCTCGACGAACTCGGCGTCGACGTCACGACCCTGTTCTGGCCCGCCCCGCACGAGCCCGCGCTCCCGCACGAGTATCAGTTCCATCTCGACATGCCCGACGCGCAGACCGCACTGCAGAAGACGATCGACTTCCTCGACGCGCACACGTCGCGCTGACGGCATCCGGGCTGTCCCGATCTGCGGACGCCGTCCCGATCTGCTCACCATGCATCGTGACCGGGTGAGCAGATCGGGACGAGGTGAGCAGATCGGGACGGGAATGGGACCGGGACAAGGGCCGGACCGGATGCCGGGGGGCCGGATGCCGGGGGCCCGGGGCTACACCATCGTGTCGAGGATGCCGACGAGGTCGTCGAAGGTGGTGAGCGGATTCAGGATGGCGAAGCGCGTGTTGGGGCGTCCGTCGTGCGAGCTGGGAACGACGAAGGCGTGCTGGGCGTCGAGCAGCCCTGCCGACCACCGGTCGTAGTCGGACCTCTCCCAGCCCTCGCGCTCGAACACGACGACCGAGAGCTGCGGATCGCGCACGAGGCGCAGCTCCGGGCGGCGGCGGATCTCTTCGGCGATGCGCGCGGTCAGGGCGATGGTCGCGCTCACGGCCTCCCGGTACGCGTCGACGCCGTAGGTCGCGAGCGAGAACCACATCGGCAGTCCTCGCGGGCGACGGGTGAGCTGGATCGAGTAGTCCGAGGGGCTGAACTCGTCGACGTCGGTCAGGATGTCGAGGTACTCGGCGTGCTGGGTGTGCGCGCGTCGCCCGGCATCCGGGTCGCGATAGATCAGCGCACAGCAGTCGAACGGCGCGAACAGCCACTTGTGCGGGTCGACGATCACCGAATCGGCGCGTTCGACGCCGGCGAAGAGGTGCCGGGCCTCGGGCGCGAGCATCGCGGTGAGCCCGTAGGCGCCGTCGATGTGCAGCCAGAAGTCGAACTCGTCCTTCAGGGCCGCGATGCCGGCGATGTCGTCGACGATGCCGAAGTTCGTCGAGCCGCCCGTGGCGACGACGGCGCAGATCTCGTCGCCGAACTCGGCGAGAGCCGCGCGCACGGCGTCGGCGCGCAGCACGCCGTCGTCGCCGGCGGGCACGAGGAGGACGTCGGCGTCCATGACTCTCGCCGCGGACTTGTTCGACGAGTGCGCCTCGGCGCTGCACAGGATCTTCCACCGCCTCGGCAGCTCCCTGCCCGCCGCGAGCAGACGCGCCTTCGCCGCCTCGCGCGCCGCCACGAGAGCCGACAGATTGCCGATGGTGCCTCCCTGCACGAACACCCCGCCGGCGCTGTCGGGGAGCCCGAACTCCCGCGCGAGGAAGGCGAGCACCTCGTTCTCGGCGTGCACGGCGCCGGCACCCTCGAGCCAGCTGCCGCCGTAGAGACCGGATGCCGAGACGACGAGGTCGAAGGCGATGGCCGCGGTCGTCGGCGCCGTGGGGATGAACGACAGGTAGAGGGGGTGGCTCGTCGTGAGGCACGCCGGGGCGAGGATGTGCTCGAACACGCTGAGGGCGCGCTGCGCACCCAGTCCGCCGTCGGTGATCGTGGTGCCGACGAGGCGGCGCAGCTCGGCCTCGGACTGGGGCTTGTCGAGCGGCACGGCGGTGGCCAGCATCCGCCGCCGTGAATAGTCGAGCACGGCGTCGACGATGGCGGCCTGCTCAGACGACGGGGCGTGCATGCGGTCGGTGCTCATCGGTGGTCCTCCGGGGTGCGGGTGGGGGAAGTGGCGGATGTCGAGGCGTCGGGGCGGTCGAGCACGGCGGCGACCGTGCGGCGGGCGAGGTCGGCGCGGTCGCGCGGCGCCCATTTCACCAGCGAGTGCGCGCTCATGCCGTCGACCATGGCGAGCAGCATCCAGGCTGTGAACGAGGGATCGACGGGCTCGTGCGCCGCCGATCCGGCACGGGCGATGACGTCTTCGAGGCCGCTCTGCCACCGGTCCATCTCGGCGCGCACACGATCGCCGAGGGCGTCGTTGCGCGCCCCCATCGACCACGCCTGCACCCAGATCAGGGCGACGTCGTCGCGCGAGTCGTCGAGCAGGGTCTCGACCAGACGCTGCAGGCTCGCGCGCAGGTCGGGTTCGGGGTCGAAGGCGCCGAGCACCTCCTCGCGCTCTGAGCCGACGATCGCGCCGAACACCTCGGCGACGAAGGCGTCGGCGACCGGCCGGTAATGCGACACGAGGGCGGGTGTGACGCCGGTCCGCGCGGCGACGGCGCGGACGGTGAAAGCGTCGAGTCCGCTCTCGCGGACGAGCGCCACGGCTCCGTCGACGATCGCTCTCTCGCGTTGCTCGGGTGGCATCCGCCGCGGTGCGGATGCTCTTGACGTCGTGTTCATCGAGGGTTACGGTAGCAGCTATTGATCACGCGTTCAATAGCAGCACGACTGTTCTGAACCGCACCGAGGAGTCACCATGAGCTGGCGCATGCCCGCCGAGACCGCCCCGCACGACCGCACCTGGATGGCCTTCCCCGCCAAAGGCCAGACGCTCGGCGACAGCGACGCCGAGCGCGAGGAGGGATACGCGACCTGGACCGCGGTCGCCCACGCCGTCGTGGAGTTCGAGCCCGTCACCATGCTCGTCGACCCGAGCGAGATCGGCCGGGCGCGGCGCATGCTGAGCCGCGAGGTCGACATCGTCGAAGCACCCGTCGACGAGTTCTGGATGCGGGATTCGGGCCCCACCTTCGTCGTCGACGACGAGCGCCCCGGAGTGCTCGGGGCGGTCGACTGGATCTTCAACGGCTGGGGCGCCCCCGCCTGGGCGGAGTGGTCGAAGGCGGCCGAGCACGGGCGCATCGTCGCAGGTGCCGTGGGCGCCGAGCTCGTCAGCTCGACCCTCGTGAACGAGGGCGGCGGCATCCACGTCGACGGCGAGGGCACGGTGCTCCTCACCGACACCGTGCAGCTCGACCCGCGGCGCAACCCCTACGCCGACCGGCAGCGCGTCGAGGCCGAGATGCTCCGCACGATCGGCGCCACGAAGGCCGTCTGGCTGCCACGCGGACTCACGCGCGACTACGACGACTTCGGCACGAACGGACACGTCGACATCGTCGCGACCATCGTCTCGCCCGGCCGAGTCCTGCTGCACGAGCAGCAGAACCCGGAGCACCCCGATCACGCGGTCAGCCGCGAGCTGCGGGCGCATCTGGAGCACGAGAGGGATGCCGCGGGCCGCCGCTTCGAAGTCGTCGGGCTCCCGGCGCCCGCCACGCTGCGCGACGCGGAGGGCTTCGTCGACTGGAGCTACGTGAACCACCTGGTCACCAACGACGGCGTGGTGGCATGCGGGTTCGGCGACGAGAAGGCGGATGCCGGGGCTCGTGAGATCCTCGCCGACGCGTACCCGGGCCGCCGGGTCGTGACCGTCGACGCGCGACCGCTGTTCGACCGCGGCGGCGGCATCCACTGCATCACCCAGCAGCAGCCTCGTCTCGCGACGGTGAAGCCGTGAACGTCCACGAAGCCACCATCGCCGACCTCCGCCGCGCTCTCGAGTCCGGCGAGATCACGGCCGCGGCCCTCGTCGACGCGTACCTCGCCCGCATCGACGCGTTCGACGGCCCCGATACCGCGACCGCGCTGAACGCCGTCGTCGTGCGCAATCCCGACGCACGGGCCGAGGCCGCGGCATCCGATGCGCGTCGCGCCGCCGGTGAGACGCTCGGTCCGCTCGACGGCATCCCGTACACGGCGAAGGACAGCTATCTGGTGCGGGGGTTGACCGCGGCATCCGGCAGTCCCGCCTTCGCCGACCTCGTCGCGCAGCGCGACGCGTTCACGATCGAGCGCCTGCGCGCGGGCGGCGCGATCTGCCTCGGCCTGACGAACATGCCTCCCATGGCGAACGGCGGCATGCAGCGCGGCGTCTACGGCCGCGCCGAGAGCCCGTACAACGCCGAGTTCCTCACGGCGCCGTTCGCCTCCGGATCGTCGAACGGATCGGGCACCGCGACCGCCGCGAGCTTCGCGGCCTTCGGACTCGGCGAGGAGACCTGGTCGAGTGGTCGCGGTCCTGCGACGAACAACGCGCTCTGCGCCTATACCCCTTCGCGGGGTGTGATCTCGACCCGCGGAAACTGGCCTCTCGTGCCCACGATGGACGTCGTCGTGCCGCACACCCGCACGATGGCCGATCTGCTCGAGGTGCTCGACGTGATCGTCTCCGACGATGGCGAGACCCGCGGCGACTTCTGGCGAACGCAGCCGTGGGTGCCGCTGCCGTCGTCATCCGATGTGCGGCCGGAGTCGTACCCCGCCCTCGCGGACGGCGCGTCGCTCGACGGCGTCCGGATCGGCATCCCGCGGATGTACATCAACGCCGATCCGGATGCCGGCACCGCCGATCACCCGGGCATCGGAGGCCCGACCGGCCGGCGCATCGAGACCCGTGCGTCGGTGATCGCCCGCTGGGAGGCGGCGCGCCGGGACCTCGAAGAGGCGGGTGCGATCGTGATCGAGGTCGACTTCCCCGTGGTGTCGAACTACGAGGGCGACCGTCCGGGCGCTCCGACCATCGCGACGCGCGGCCTCGTGTCGCCCGAGTACCTCCGCCGCGAGATCGTCGACCTGTCGGCATGGGCCTGGGAGGACTTCCTCCAGGCGAACGGCGACCCGCGTCTGTCGACCCTCGCCGACGTCGACGGGGCGACGATCTTCCCGCACCCGGCGGGCGCGCTGCCCGACCGGTACACCGGCTTCGACGACGACATCGCCGAGTACCCGGGTTGGGTGAACGCGAACCCCGGAGCGTCGTTCGCCGACATGCCCGAGCTCGCCGACGGACTCCGCGGCCTGGAGGAGACCCGACGGGTCGACCTCGAGGAATGGATGGACGGCCTCGGTCTGGATGCAGTCGTGTTCCCCGCGGTGGCGGATGTCGGACCCGCCGACATGGATGTGACCGAGGCCTCCGCGGATCTCGGGTGGCGCAACGGCACGTGGATCGCCAACGGCAACCTGGCCGTGCGGCACCTCGGCATCCCGACGGTCACCGTGCCGATGGGGCTCATGACCGACATCGGGATGCCGATCGGCCTGACCTTCGCGGGTCGCGCGTATGACGACTCGGCGCTGCTGCGGATGGCTGCCGCGTTCGAGGCTGCCGGCGCACCGGTCGAGCGCCGCACTCCCCCGCCGCGGACGCCGCGGCTCTGACGAAGGCTCTCCTGACGCTTCGACAGGCTCAGCGGCCCAGCGACATGGGTCCCTGAGCTTGTCGAAGGGCCACATCCGTGGCATTTCATATCTGTGACGTTCGACATGTTCCTGATACGTTCAGGAGATGAGCACCGACAACGAGCGCGCACTGGAGTCCGGCATCGTCACGGACCTGTCGGGAAGGATGACCTATGGCTCGTACCTCCGCCTCGACCAGCTGCTCTCTGCGCAGCATCCGGTCAGCCGGCCCCGGCACCACGACGAGATGCTGTTCATCATCCAGCACCAGACCACGGAGCTCTGGCTCAAGCAGCTGCTGCATGAGCTGTCGTCGGCGCGGGAGCTGCTCGCCCGTGACGATCTGCGCGAGGCGTTGAAGCGCATCGCGCGCATCAAGCGCATCCAAGACGTCATCACCCAGCAGTGGTCGGTGCTCGCGACGCTCACCCCGACCGAGTACGCGCAGTTCCGCGGGGCGCTGGGCAACTCGTCGGGCTTCCAGTCGGTACAGTATCGCGCGGTGGAGTTCGCCCTCGGGAACAAGAACGAGAAGATGCTCGGCGTCTTCTCCGACCACCCCGCGAACCGCGCGCTGCTCGAGGCCGAGTGGGATAAGCCGACGCTCTACGACGAGTTCCTGCGCTTCGCCGCCCGCCGCGGCCTTCCCGTGCCCAGCGAGATCCTCGACCGCGATGTGCGCCTCCCCTACCGCGAGACGCCCGAGCTCGTGCCGGCGATCCGGGCGATCTACCAGGACCCCGCAACGCACTGGGACCTCTATGAGGCGTGCGAAGACCTCGTCGACCTGGAGGACAACTTCCAGTTCTGGCGCTTCCGGCATCTCAAGACGGTCGCCCGCACGATCGGCATGAAGGTCGGCACCGGCGGTTCGAGCGGGGTCGGCTTCCTGCAGCGCGCACTCGATCTCACCTTCTTCCCCGAGCTGTACACGGTGCGCACCGAGATCGGCGGCTGATGCGCGCCGCCACGTTCTTCGACGGTGCGACCTGGCGCGAGGGCGTCGCGCGGGTGGATGACGGGCGGATGCTGCTGCGCGAGGTCGCATCGCCCGCCCCGGTCCCCCGGCTCGACGGCGTGATCATCGGCGGATTCACCGATCATCACGTTCATCTGCAGCTCGTGGAGGTCGACCGTCTCACGGGCTCGCGCCTCGGACGCGTGATCGATCTGGGGGCGGATCCCGCGGTCGTGGCGTCCTACGCCGGGGCAGCGCGTCTCGGCACCCCGCGGATCGAGTTCGCCGGCGCATTCCTGACCCCACCCGGCGGCTATCCGTCGGATCGCGACTGGGCGCCGGCCGGGTCGTTCCGCGAGATCGCCGACCGCACCGCTGCCGCGTCGGCCGTGGCCGAGATGGCCGAGGCCGGGGCGTCGTGCATCAAAGTGTCGAGCAACAGCGACGCCGGGCCGGTGTTCGACGATGACCTCTCCCGCGCCATCGTCGCCCTCGCCGCGGATCACGGTCTGCCCGTGGTCGTGCACGCCCAGGGCGCCGGAGAGGCGCAGCGCGCCGCGCGCCTCGGCGCACGGGCGCTCGCCCACGCCCCCTTCACCGAGCGTCTCACCGACGAGGAGATCGGGCGGCAGGCCGCGGCGCTGACCTGGATCTCGACCCTGTCGATCCACGACGGCGCGGAGCGGGCGACGGCCATCGACAACGTCCGGCGCTTCCACGAGGCCGGCGGGTCGCTGCGCTACGGCACCGACATGGGCAACGGCCCGACACCGGTCGACCTCCATCCCGGCGAGGTCGCGGCCCTCCTCGAGGCCGGTGTCGACGGTGTCCGTCTCCTCCAGGCCCTCGCTCCCGCGGATCCGCGCGATCCCACGGCGCCGCTTCTCCTCCTTCCCGCGCGCGACGGCGACCCGCGCGATGCCCGCGAGCTCACCCCCGACGACCTGAAGGCCTGACATGACCGATCTCCTCGACTCCGCTCGCGCACTCGACGCCGCCGACCCTCTCGCGGCGCACCTCGACGCCTTCCTCGACGCCCCCGGTGTGACCGCGTACCTCGACGGCAACTCGCTCGGTCGACCGTTGCGCGAGCTGCCCGACCGGCTCGCCGCATTCGTGCGCGAGGACTGGGGCACACGGCTCATCCGATCGTGGGACGAGCAGTGGATGGCGCTTCCGGTGGCGCTCGGCGACCGCATCGGGCGCGTGACCCTCGGTGCCGCCGCCGGACAGACCGTCGTCGCCGACTCGACCAGCGTGCTCATCTACAAGCTCATGCGCGCAGCGGCGACCTGGGCCGCAGATCCGTCGACGGGTGCGGCCGGCGCTCCCCGCCGGACCGAACTGGTGATCGAAGCCGGGAACTTCCCGACCGACCGATTCCTCGCCGAGGGCGTCGCGGCCGAGGCGGGCCTGACGCTGCGCTGGCTCGAGCCCGATCCCGTCCACGGCGTGACCGTCGCCGACGTGCAGCACGCCGTGTCGGAGCGCACGGCGCTCGTGTCGCTCAGTCACGTCGACTACCGCTCCGGCGCCTTGGCCGACATGCCGGGGATCACCGCCGCCGCGCATGAGGCCGGCGCCCTGATGATGTGGGACCTGTGCCATTCGGCCGGCGTCGTCCCGATGCAGCTCGACGACTGGGGCGTCGACATGGCGGTGGGCTGCACCTACAAGTACCTGAACGGCGGGCCGGGATCGCCCGCCTTCGCCTACCTGCGCAGCGATCTGCAGGGCTCGCTTCGGCAACCGATCCAGGGCTGGTGGAGCGCTGCGGACATCTTCGCCATGGCGCCGGAGTACGCCCCGGCGGGCGACATCCGCCAGTTGCTCAGCGGCACGCCGCCGGTGACGTCGATGCTCGCGATGCAGGGGATGCTCGACCTCATCGAGCGCGCGGACATCCGGGCCGTGCGCGCCAAGTCGATCTCCCTCACCGGCCTCGCCGTCCAGGCGTACGACGAGGTGCTCGCCCCGCTGGGCGTCCGCCTGCTGAGTCCGCGCGACGCCGAGCTGCGCGGGGGTCACGTCACGATCGGGCATCCGGATTTCCGTGAGGTCACCGCCCGCCTCTGGGCCGACGGCGTCATCCCCGACTTCCGCTTTCCCGACGGGATCCGTCTGGGCCTGTCGCCGCTCAGCACGTCGCACGTCGAGACGGTCACCGGCATCCTCGCCGTGCGAGACGCACTGACGGCGCATGGCTGACGGGGCGGAACCACGGACCCGGGCGACGGGCCCTTCGACAGGCTCAGGGACCCAACGGGCGGGGGCGGGCCCTTCCACAGGCTCAGGGACCCAACGGGCGGGGGCGGGCCCTTCCACAGGCTCAGGGACCCAACGGGCGGGGGCGGGCCCTTC
>NZ_JBFOKT010000004.1:0-34146 GCF_047246685.1 Microbacterium martis
TGTTGAGTTCTCAAGGATCGGATGCTCCCACGACCCAGCCACCACAGCCAGGCCCGAAGGGCAACTTCTCTATCTTAGCCATCCCGACCCGCTTGTCAAACCGACGCGCTCGGCGGATCTTCGATCCGCTGCGCAGACGGTGACCGCCGCAGAAGGGGTGGATCTCCCATCCTAGACGCAGGCGTCCGATCTCTCAAGAGAAGGAGTGGGAGTGGTTCTCCGCTTGAGGGGGGTGAAGCTCTTCGGCTTCTCCGCTTCCCTGTGGGGCGAACAGGTACTAAGTTACGTGGCTTCCCCCGTTCTGGCAAATCGGGGCCTTCCCCTCGGGCGTGTCGCGGCGCCGTCCGGACGACTTCCCCCGGATCAGCCGCGCTTTCCCTCGATCAGCGGAGCACGGGTAGCATCGCGCCATGACCGACACCGCGGACCACACCGCCTCATCGCGGGATGCCGGAGCTCGCCTGCTCGCGCGGGTCTGGAGCGAGATCGGTGGTGACCCGGATCGTCTGGTCGGCGTCGCGCCCCCGCCGGTCGCCCCTCCCCTCCCATCGCGGCTCGCCACCGGGTCACTCGCCTGGGCGGGCGTGGCAGCGGCCACCCTCGCGGCCGGGCGCGACGCGCGTCGGCTCGATCCGGACCGGATCGCGCTCGCCTATCGCAGCGACCGCGTGCTCACCGTCGACGGCAGCACTCCCCCGGTGTGGTCACCGTTGTCTGGCTTCTGGCGCACCGTCGACGGGTGGATCCGCACCCACGGCAACTATCCGCACCATGCCGCGGCCTTGTGCGCCGGTCTTGCCCTCGACCCGTCCGCCGATGCGGAGGTCGTACGCTCTGTGCTGCAGGACCTCCATACGGACGACGCGGTCGCCGCGATCTCCGCCACGGGCGGTCTCGCCGTTCCGGTACGGCGCGAGGATCGCGTTGTCGACGCGGCGCTGCGCCGGACGCCGGTCGTCGCTGTGGAGCGGATCGACGTCGACGCGGAGCCACGGGCGATCGCGCGCAGCGACGACGATCTTCCTCTGCGCGGCATCCGCATCCTCGATCTCACACGGGTGATCGCCGGCCCCGTGGCCACCCGCACCCTCGCACTGTTCGGAGCAGACGTCCTGCGCCTCGATCCTCCCGGCCTGCCGGAGCCCGAGTGGCAGCACCTCGACACCGGGCACGGCAAGAGGTCGGCCCTTCTCGATGCACGGTCGGACCGGATGCACGACCTCCTCGCCGACGCGGACGTGGTCGTTCTCGGCTACCGTCCTGCCGCGATCCAGCGCCTCGGGCTCGCGCCCGACGCGCTTGCCCGACGTCATCCCGGCATCATCGTGGCCCAGCTCAGCGCGTGGGGCACCGACGACCCCCATCGCGCCGGGTTCGACAGTCTCGTTCAGGCCGAAAGCGGCATCGCGCTGGCCGAGTCGAGCGACGGGAGCACGCCGGCGGCCCTTCCCGCCCAGGCGCTCGACCACACCGCGGGCTATCTCCTCGCGGCAGCGATCGCCTCCGCCCTCGATCACCGCCGGACGCGGGGCGGCTCGTGGGTGGTCCGCACATCGTTGCGCCGCGCGGCCGCCGAGCTTCTCGGGATGCCGCGGCGGCGGATGCCGGCGGCGGAGACCCGCGTCGACGCGACACCGCACGTCGCGGGCTTTCGAGTGGGCGGTTCGGACATCGTCACGGCACGACCTGCCATACCCGGATTCGAGTTCCGGCCGCCGCGGCCCTGGGCGTCGGATCAGCCGCGCTGGTGACTCGGCCGGCGCAGCTGCAGCGCCAGGCAGAGAAGCAGCGTGCCCAAACCCCACACCGCGCAGGCGGGTGGCAGAACGCGATAGGCGAGATGCGCGATCGTGAACTCCGCATCGAGCGGGCCGAGCGCGAGCAGCCCGGCGATCCACGCGCACACCAGGATCACGGGCAGAGAGAGCCACCACACGATGCGAGCCCACTCGGGAAGGCGGCGGTCCGGGGTCGGACGCGGCCGATGACGGCGCAGCCACAGCAGGGCCCAGATGCCGATGAGGGCGAGACCGATCGCGCTCGATCCGTGCTGGAGCCACTTGTACCCGAGAAGCGGACCCCACATCTCGTCGAGCGCCGGAAGCAGGGCCACACCCCATCGACCCTCGTGGGTGAACAGATCCCAGACGATGTGCGAGAGCACACCGAGGACGAGTGACACCGCGAGCAGCAGCGGGTACAGGCGCTTCTCCCCCCGGCCGACGGCACGGCCGAGGGCGCGGATCCCGCCGTCGCGCCATTCCTCGGGAAGCCGCGACGCGAGCCATCCCGGCGCGAGCTCGGGAACGGCCGGACGCAGCACCGCCCGCCACACCAGGAAGAGCACGAAGGCGAGCACGGCCGTCCATACGACGTTCGCGAGGGTGTGGGTGAACGAGTAGTCCAGGCCGAGACCGCGCACGAACAGCGGCAGGTCGGGTGTCATCGCGCCGATCGCGATCGCGGCCGGCACCAGGGGCGTGCGGATGAACGGCAGCGCGACGACGGCGTGACTCGGCGTGAACGGCATCCGAGATCAGCCGATGAAAACGCCCGCGAGGGTCTTCTTCCCGCGGCGGAGCACGGAGACTCGGCCGGGGAGGCTGCCCTGCACCATCGCGCCGTCGTCTCCCACCCGCGCACCGTCGAGCGTGACGCCGCCCTGGGCGATGGCACGTCGAGCGTCCGACAGGCTCGACACCAGTCCCGTCGCCACGAGCGCGTCGATGACCGGGGTGCCGGCGGAGACGGTCGCGTGAGGCAGCTCTTCGAGCGCCGTGCGCAGCGTCGCAGCGTCCAGGGCCGTCAGGTCGCCCTGCCCGAAGAGCGCCTCGGATGCCGCGATGACCGCAGCCGCAGCGTCGACGCCGTGCACCGTGGCGACGACCTCGAGTGCGAGGCGCTTCTGCGCTGCTCGGCGGAAGGGCTCGGTCTCGACGAGCGCCGCGTACTCCTCGATCTCGGCGCGGCTCAGGAACGTGAAGACCTTGAGCCGGTCGATCACGTCGGCATCCGCCGTGCTCAGCCAGAACTGGTACATGCGGTACGGGCTGCACATCTCCGGGTCGAGCCAGATGGCGTTGCCCTCGCTCTTGCCGAACTTCGTGCCGTCGCTGTTGGTGATCAGCGGCGTCCCGATGGCATGCACCGAGACGCCCTCGACGCGGTGGATGAGATCCGTGCCGCTCGTGAGGTTGCCCCACTGGTCCGAGCCGCCGGTCTGCAGCACGCAATCGTACTGGCGGTAGAGCTCCAGGAAGTCCATGCCCTGCAGGATCTGGTAGCTGAACTCGGTGTAGCTGATGCCGGCATCCGAGTTCAGGCGTGCGGCGACGGCATCCTTCTTGAGCATCGTGCCCACGCGGTAGTGCTTGCCGATCTCGCGCAGGAAGTCGATCGCCGACAGCGGCGCCGTCCAGTCGAGGTTGTTGACGATGCGTGCGGCGTTGTCGCCCTCGAAGCTCAGGTAGCGCTCGACCTGCGCGCGCAGACGATCGACCCATTCGCCGACCGTCTCGCGCGTGTTCAGGGTGCGCTCGGCCGTCGGCCGCGGGTCGCCGATCAGCCCGGTCGACCCGCCGACGAGGCCGAGCGGCTTGTGACCGGCGAGCTGGATGCGACGCAGAGTCAGCAGCTGCACGAGGTTGCCGAGGTGCAGGCTGGGCGCCGTAGGGTCGAAGCCGCAGTAGTACGTGATCGGATCCCCGGCGAGAAGGGCGCGCAGCGCCTCCTGATCGGTGGACACGTGGACGAGCCCGCGCCACAGCAGCTCGTCCCACACGTTCTCGAACGTGGGGTCGATCGCCGGGGTCGCGGTCGTCAGAGCGGAATTCGACACGCGCTCCAGGCTATCAGCGCGGCACTGCGCCGAATCCCGCCACGACGGCCGGTCGACCGTGTCAGCTGTGCGCGGCCCACCACACGACGAAGGCGCCGCCGAGCGCGATCACCCAGCTGACCAGGCTGCCGACGAGGAAGTACTCGGCCCGCGCACCTGTCTCTCCGTCGCGGGAGATCTCGGGGAAGCGGACGATGCCCTTCGCCGCGAGCATCGCCGCCAGCAGCGGGTAGGCGGCGGCGAGAGTGAGGATCAGCACGAGGATGCGCTCGAGCGGGCCGATGAGGCGACCACCCTTGAAGCCGGATCGCGGATCGACCGGCGTCGCGGCTTCGGGGACGAGATCGCCGGTCGTCGTGGGGGCGTCGGTCGTCGCGGGGGCCTCGCTCGGCCGCCAGGTGTGCTCCCCATCGAGCGCGGCGCGCACCACGAGGTTGGCCGACTCGAGGAGGAACACGCCCATGCCGAGGCTCAGGACCACCAGGTCGAAGGGGATCTCGCCGAACGGCGACCGCAGCGCCCAGACATCGCCGATGAGCCCGGTCTCGTCGCGAGGTCCGAGCCACACCACGGCGGCGACGGCGAGTACGCCGAGCAGCACCGCCGGCCAGAAGCCGAGCGGTGCGCGTCGCTCGGACGGCATGGACCACACCCATAGGGCGCCGGCGGCGAGGCCGGCGATCATCGGCCACAGCGCATCGCTGACGCTGCCGAGCAGCAGCAGGATCACGGCGACGGTGAGGTAGCCGATCCAGCGGCGCGGCGCGAACTGCCGAACGAGGTCTGCGGCTCCCACCGCCAGCAGGGCGAATCCGGCGACGATCATGCGGACGCCTCCCGGAGCGCGGCGACGCCCTCGAGCACGGCGGCGCTGCCGGCGTTGCGCAGCGACTTGGACACGCTGGGCTGCGTGATGCCCTCCTCCTGGGCGAGGTCATGCTGCGATCGCCCGATCAAGCGGCCATAGGTGAGGCGGCGCTCGCGTTCGGACATGGCACCGACGAGTTCGTCGCGCGCGAGCAGGTAGGCGTTCGCTGCGGCGATCGTGCTCTCCATGACCTCATCCTGCCCGGGGGCACCGACAATCCATGTCCGCGCGCGCGGCACGGCGCGCCCTTCCTTGGCATGGACGATCTCGATGGCGGCTCGGGCGGCGTACCAGCCCGGCCCGTCGGCGAGCTCGCCGTGCACCGATTCCACGGCGCTCACCTCGCCGATCCCGATTCCGAAGCGGAAGCCGATCCCGTCGGGCAGACGCAGTTGGATCATCAGGAGGGAGATCAACGCGTCATCGAGCCGGCGATAGACGCCCTGCTGCTCGTCGCCGACTGTCGGCGTGAGCGGTTGATCGGCGAGAGGCAGGTCGCGCTCCGCCGCGGCGATCGTCTGATCGAGCACGCGCTGCGCGGCCGAGCGGTCGTCGAGTCTGCGAGACCCCACGATGTCGGCGACCACGGCGATGACCATGACATAACCATAACACGCATATCTCGGAGTTATGCCCGATAAGGTTATATAGTTCGAATATGCTTGATACCGCCATCATCCCGTGGGACGCGGGACACTGGACCACCGCCCCCGCATCCGTCGACACCCGCGGCGGCGCCCTCCGCGTCACCGCGAAGGACGGCAGCGACGCGTGGCGGCACACCGCCTACCGCTTCGTGCACGACACCGAGCACGCCCTCCTCGTGCCGATGGCGGTCGGCGAGGCGGTCGAGGTCTCGTTCCGCGCTCCCTGGCGCGGGCAGTTCGATCAGGCCGGCGTGTTCCTGCGCACAGACCACGAGCACTGGATCAAAGCAGGCGTCGAATACGCCGACGGACACCTGGGGATCGGCGCCGTCGTCACCGACATCCACTCCGACTGGTCGATCGGCCAGGTCGACGAGTGGCGGGACCGGGGGATCAGCGTGCGGATGAGCCGATGGGCGGATGCCGTGATCGTCCGAGCCCGCGCCGACGACGAACCCTGGCGCCTCGTGCGGGTCGCGCCCTTCGACGGCGACGCGTCGGCGTCCGCCGGGCCGTTCCTGGCCGCGCCGACACGCCCCGGCCTCCAGGTCACGTTCACACGCTGGGAACGAAGCGGGGCCGACGACTCCCTGCACTGACACGACGGCCGGCGGGACGACCCGGGCGACCCTGCGCGGGCTACAGCCCCAGGGCGTGAGCGGCGGCCTGCGCGCGCGCGACGAGCTCGGCGCGCTGCTCGGTCACCCGCTCGGGCGCGGTGCCGCCGGCACCGGTGCGCGACCCCACCGATCCCTCGATCGTGAGCACCTCGCGCACGTCGGGGACCAGGTGCTCCGAGACCGACAGCAGCAGCTCGTCGGACGCGTCCTCGAGGCCGATCCCCTGCTCCTCGCACGCCCGGACGAGCGCGCCGGAGATCTCGTGGGCGTCGCGGAACGGCACCCGGCGCTTGACCAGCCACTCGGCGACGTCGGTCGCGAGCGAGAATCCCTGGGGGGCCAGGGCGGCCATCCGCTCGGTGTCGAAACGCAGGGTCGCGATCATGCCGGCGAAGGCCGGCAGGACCACCTCGAGCGTCTGCACCGAGTCGAAGACCGGCTCCTTGTCCTCCTGCAGGTCGCGGTTGTACGCGAGCGGCAGTCCCTTCAGCGTCGCGAGCAGGCCCGACAGGTTGCCGATCAGGCGGCCGGACTTGCCCCGCGCCAGTTCGGCGATGTCGGGGTTCTTCTTCTGCGGCATGATGCTCGACCCTGTGGAGTACCCGTCGTCGAGGGTCACGAAGCCGAACTCGCGCGTGTTCCAGAGGATGACCTCCTCGGCCAGGCGCGAGATGTCGACACCGGTCATCGCGGCGATGAAGGCGAACTCCGCCACGACGTCTCGAGCAGAGGTGCCGTCGAGCGAGTTCTCCGCCGGACGGTCGAGGCCCAGCTCCGTCGCCACGAGCGCCGGATCGAGACCGAGCGTCGAGCCGGCCAGCGCTCCCCCGCCGTAGGGCGAGACGCCGGCACGGCGACGCCAGTCGACCAGCCGCTCGAGTTCGCGCACCAGGGGCCAACCGTGCGCCTGAAGGTGATGGGCCAGGAGCACCGGCTGGGCGTGCTGCAGGTGCGTGCGTCCGGGGAGGATGGCCTCGGGATGCGCCTCGGCCTGGGCGACCAGGGCGTCGACGACCCGCAGGATGTCACGGGCGATCACGCGGGCGTGGTCGATGAGGTACATGCGCACGAGCGTGGCGATCTGGTCGTTGCGGCTGCGTCCGGCGCGCAGGCGGCCGCCGAGCTCGGGGCCGAGCTCGGCGATGAGGGCCTGCTCCAGTGCACCGTGCACGTCTTCGTCGGTCGGATCGGGATGCAGCCTGCCGTCGGCCACCTTGCGCGCTACGGCATCGAGGCCGGCATGCATCCGTTCCGCCTCGTCGGGCTCGAGGTATCCCGCTGCGGCGAGCGCCGTCGCGTGCGCATGCGATCCGGCGATGTCGTACGGCGCGAGGATCCAGTCGAAATGCGTCGACCGGCTGAGCTCCGCGAGCTCGGGAGACGGTCCTGTCGCGAAGCGCGCACCCCAGAGCGCTCCCTCATTGGTCCCCTCGTGCGTCGAATCGCCCATCACGCGTCCTTCTCGTCCTTCTCGTCCTTCTCGTCCTTCTTGCCCAGCAGCCAGACCAGCAGCGCCTTCTGGGCGTGCAGGCGGTTCTCGGCCTCGTCCCACACGACGCTCTGCGGACCGTCGATGACGGTGGAGTCGACCTCGTAGCCGCGATCGGCCGGCAGGCAGTGGATGAAGATCGCCTCCGGATCGGCGAGCGTCATGGTCTCCGCGGTGACCTTGTATCCGCCCAGATCGCGGATGCGCGCGAGCTTCTCCTCCTCCTTCCCCATCGACACCCACGTGTCGGTGACGATGACGTCAGCGCCGGCCGCGGCCTCGACGGGATCGGTGTAGAGCGCGATCGAGCCCCCGGTCTCGGCGGCACGGCGGTCGGCCGCCTCGATCACATCGGCACGTGGCGCGTAGTCGTCGGGCGACGCGATGCGCACGTGCATCCCCGCCGTGACGCCGGCGAGCGCGTAGGAGTGGGCCATATTGCTCTGCCCGTCGCCGAAGAAGGTGAGGGTGAGACCGGCCAGCTCGCCCTTGTGCTCGCGGATCGTGAGCAGATCGGCGAGCAGCTGACAGGGGTGGAAGTCGTCGGAGAGCGCGTTGACGACCGGCACGCGCGTGCCCTTCGCCATCTCCTCCAGTCCGGACTGCGCATAGGTGCGCCACACGATCGCGGCGACCTGGCGCTCCAGCACCCGCGCGGTGTCGGACGGCGTCTCCTTGCCGCCCAGCTGGCTGTTCGCCGTGGAGATGATGAGCGGTGAGCCGCCGAGGTCGGCGATGCCCACCGCGAAGGACACGCGAGTGCGCGTCGACGACTTGTCGAAGATCACCGCGACGGTCTGCGGACCCGCGAGGGCCTTGTTCGCCCAGCGGTCCTTCTTCAGCTCGAGGGCGAGGTCGAGGATCTCGGCCTGCTCGGCGGGAGTGAGATCGTCGTCACGCAGCAGGTGGCGGGTCATCGTGCGGACACCTTTCCGGAGACGGATGCCGAGACGTCGGCGAGTGCGGCGGTGAAGAGCTCGGCGAATTCCGCCAGCTCGGCGTCGCCGATGGTGAGGGCCGGTGCGATCCGCACCGTCTCGGGGTTCGCGGCGTTCACGATCAGGCCGCGCTCCTGAGCTGCGGCGACGACGGCGCCCGCGACGGGCTCGGTCAGCGCCACACCGAGCAGGAGTCCCCGGCCGCGGACGCCGCCGACCAGCGGCGAGCCGATGTCGCGGATGATGTCGCGCAGCTGCTCGCCTCGGCGCGCGGCGTTGTCGACGAGTCCTGCGTGCTCGATCTCGGCGAGGACGGCGTCGGCCACGGCGGTCGCGAGCGGATTCCCGCCGAACGTCGAGCCGTGCGAGCCGGGGGTGAACAGATCGCTCGCCGCGCCGTAGGTGACCAGGGCCCCGATCGGGAAGCCGCCGCCGATGCCCTTCGCGAGGGTGATGGCGTCGGGGGTGATCCCCTCATGGCTGAACCCGAACCAGGCGCCGGTACGGCCGGCTCCGGTCTGGATCTCGTCGACGATGAGCAGTGCGCCGTGGGCCAGCGTGAGCGAACGCGCGGCGGCGAGGTAGCCCTCGGGCAGTTCGACGACGCCCGCCTCGCCCTGGATCGGCTCGACGATGACCGCCGCCACGCGGTCGTCCATGGCCTCCTCGAGCGCCTCGACGGTCGCCGCGATGTGCTCGACGCCGCCGGGCATGGGCTCGAAGGGCGCGCGCATGGCCGCCTTGGCGGTGAGCGCGAGCGATCCCATGGTGCGGCCGTGGAACCCGTTCTCCAGGGCGATGATGCGCGTGCGCTCGGCTCCTCCGTGGAGCCGAGCCAGCTTGAACGCGGCCTCGTTCGCCTCGGCGCCGGAGTTCGAGAAGAAGACGCGTCCGTCGATACCCGCGCCGGCGAGGCGCTTGAGCCGCGCGGCGAGAGCAAGCTGCGGCGGGGTGGCGAAGTAGTTCGAGACGTGCGCGAGGGTGGCGGCCTGACGCGCGACCGCGTCGACGAACACGGGATGCGAGTGCCCCAGCGACGTCACCGCGATCCCGGCGAGGAAGTCGAGGTAGCGTCGGCCGTCGGCATCCCACAGGATCGAGCCCTCACCGCGGGTGAGCAGCGCCAGCCGATCGCCCGCGTTGAGCACGAGATCGCGTGCCACGTCGTCCTGCCAGACGGTCATGCCGTCCCCCCTGTCTTTCCCAGAACCACTTCGGTTCCGATCCCCTTGCTGGTGAAGAGCTCGACGAGCACCGAGTGCGGCACCCGTCCGTCGATGATGGCTGCGGCGTCGACGCCGCCCTCGACCGCGTCGAGGCACGCGCGCATCTTCGGGATCATGCCCGACTCCAGCGCGGGCAGCATCTCGATGAGGGCGTCCGATGTGAGGTGCGAGACGAGCGAGTCGCGGTGGGGCCAGTCGGCGTAGAGGCCCGGCACGTCGGTGAGGATGACGAGCTTGCGGGCGCCCAGCGCGACGGCGAGGGCCGCGGCCGCGGCATCCGCGTTCACGTTCAGCGACTGGCCGGGATGATCCAGATCGGGGGCGATCGATGAGACCACCGGGATGCGTCCGGCGGCGAGGTGGTCGAGCACCGGCGTCGGGTCGACCTGCACGACATCGCCCACCCGGCCCAGGTCGATCTCCTCGCCGTCGACGACGACCCCTCGGCGGCGACCGCCGAAGAGTCCGGCGTCCTCGCCGCTGAGTCCGGTGGCAATGGGCCCGTGCGAGTTGATCTTCGACACGAGCTGCGGATTCACCTGACCGGTGAGCACCATGCGCACCACGCCGATCGCCTCGGTGTTGGTGACGCGGTACCCGCCCTTGAATTCGCTCGGGATCTCGAGACGCTGGAGCATGTCGGAGATCTGCGGTCCGCCGCCGTGCACCACCACGGGCTGCACGCCGACGTAGCGGAGATAGGCGATGTCCTGCGCGAACGCCTCCTGCAGCTCGTCCGACACCATGGCGTTGCCGCCGTACTTGACGACGACGATCTGGTCGCGGAACTTCTTCAGCCACGGCAGCGACTCGATCAGCGTCGTGGCCTTGACGGCGGCGACGTCGGGCGTGGTGTCCTGGATGTCGGTCATGAGGCGTAGGCGCTGTTCTCGTGCACGTAGTCGTGGGTGAGGTCGTTCGTGAGGATCGTCGCGGTCGCGTCGCCGACCTTCAGGTCGATCACGAGGTGCGTGGCGCGCGGCGTCAGATCGACCTCCTCGCGAGGACGGTCCGGGCCGCCCGCGGTGCAGACGCGCACGCCGTTCATCCAGACGTCGACGTCGTACGGGTCGAACTGCGCGTTCGTCGTGCCGATCGCCGCGAGCACCCGGCCCCAGTTGGGGTCGTTGCCGAAGATCGCCGCCTTGAAGAGGTTGTTGCGGGCGACCGAGCGACCGACCTCGACCGCATCGCCGTCGGATGCCGCGTGCGTCACCTCGATCGTGATGTCGTGGCTCGCGCCCTCGGCGTCGGCCTGCAGTTTCACCGCGAGCTCCTGACAGAGCTCGGTGAGCGCGTCCGCGAAGTCGTCGAGCTCCGGCGCGACACCCGAGGCGCCGTTGGCGAGCAGGGTCACCTGGTCGTTGGTCGACATGCAGCCGTCGGAGTCGAGCCTGTCGAACGTCAGTGCCGTCGCACGGCGCAGCGCCTCGTCGGCCTGCAGCGGCTCGAGCACGGCGTCGGTCGTGACGACCACGAGCATGGTGGCGAGCCCCGGCGCCAGCATCCCGGCGCCCTTCGCCATCCCGCCGATGGTCCAGCCGTCGCGGGTCACGATCGCCGTCTTCGCGACCGTGTCGGTGGTCATGATCGCCTCGGCGGCGCGTTCTCCGCCGTCGGCGCTGAGCTCGCCGACCGCCTGCACGGTGCCCGCCAGCACCTTCGAGCGGAAGACCTCGTCGCCGGTGCCGATGAGTCCCGTCGAGCAGACGACGACATCGCCGGCGCTCACGCCGAGGAGTTCCGCCGCGGTCTCGGCCGTCTGATGCGTCGTCTGGAAGCCGAAGCTGCCGGTGAAGCAGTTCGCACCACCCGAGTTGAGCACCACCGCCTCGACGACGCGATCGGCGACCGCCTGCTGCGACCAGAGGATCGGGTTGGCCTTCGCCCGGTTGCTGGTGAAGACCGCGGCGCCCACCTTGCGCGGGCCGCGGTTCACCACGACCGCCACGTCGGGCTTGCCGGTGGACTTCAGACCGGCGGCGACTCCGGCCGCCTCGAATCCTGCGGGTGCGGTGACGCTCACGGCGCGACTCCGTTCACTGAGAGGGCGCGGCCTTCGGGCAGGCCCAGTGCGATGTTCATGGACTGGACGGCCGCCCCGGCGGTGCCCTTGACGAGGTTGTCGACGGCTGTGACGACCGTGACACGGTTCGCCGCCCGGTCGACCGCCAGGCCCATGAGCGCGGTGTTCGCGCCGAGCACGTCGGCCGTGCGCGGGAAGCGACCCGCGGGGAGGAGCTGCACGAAGGTCTCGTCGGCGTAGGCGCTCTCCCACGCATCCCGGATCTGCGCATCGGTCGCGCCAGGAGCGATGGGGGCCGACGAGGTGGCCAGAATGCCGCGCGACATCGGCACCAGCACCGGGGTGAACGAGATGCGGATCGCCGAGTCGTCGGAGACGCCGGATGCCGCGGCGAGGGCTTGGCGGATCTCGGGGATGTGCCGGTGCGAGCCGCCCACGGCGTAGGGGTTGGCGCTGCCGAGGATCTCGCTCGCGAGCAGGTTGGTCTTGAGGCTCTTGCCCGCCCCCGACGGGCCGACCGCGAGCACCGAGACGATGTCGGACGGATCGACGACCCCGGCGGCGACGCCGGGCGCGAGACTGAGGCTCACCGTCGAGGCGTTGCACCCGGGGGCCGCGATGCGCGATGCACCGCGCAGCCGCTCGCGCTGCTTCGACCCTTGGACGAGCAGCTCGGGCACGCCGTACGCCCATGCCTCGTGGAACGCGCCGCCGTAGAACGCGTCCCACGACGCGCGGGAGGTGAGGCGGTGGTCGGCGCCGGCGTCGATGACGAGGGGCACCGCTTCGAGGGCATCGGTGTACTGCCCCGATTGGCCGTGCGGCAGGGCGAGGAAGACGATGTCGTGACCGGCGAGGACCTCGGGCGTGGTGTCCTGCAGAGTCAGGTGCGCGAGCGACCGCAGGTGCGGCTGATGCTCGGCGAGCGGCTGTCCGGCGTTGGAATGCGCCGTCACGGTGCGGATCTCGATGTCGGGGTGATCGGCCAGGAGGCGGAGGATCTCGCCGCCTGCGTAGCCGGATGCGCCGGAGACGGCGACGGAGTACGTCATGCTTCTACCTTAACGGTCGGGTCCCCCGATGAATCGGGGACGGGACGGGGCCGAGGCGGCGACACCGGCACTCGACCGCCGCAGACGCGCGGCAGGAATGCGGGGTCGCCTAGAGTCGGCGGCCGCTGCGGCGTCGGGACACGACGATGACCCGGGGCGCACCCGGCGACGCGCTGCGCACGCGGAGAACCCGCGGGGCGGAGACGGCGACGGGCGACAGCATGCCGCGACCATAGCGCGGCCGGAGCGGCATCCGCAAATCCGGGCCGTCATCCGCTCCGGCGGCGACGGGAGGTCATCCGTCGAGGGGGTCGGGGGCGTCGAGGGCGGCGAGGAGCTTCCGTTCGTCCGCCCGGGTCAGGCCGGCACGCCGTGGTCGGTCGACGCCCCGGGCGCTCTCGTCGGCGACGACGCGCGTGATGGTGTCGGCGACGGGCCGGATGGTGCCGCCGGCGGTGCGGAAAGCGGCATTGGCGCGGGTCATGAAGCCGGTCATCTCGGGCGGCAGCCACAGCGGCAGCGAGCGCTCACCCATCCAGTGGGCGACGCCGTGCGCGACGAGCCAGTCGTCCGGGGCCACGACGACGGGGCCGGTGTGCCCGGCCGCGTCGCGCACCGCGTCGAGCACGTTCCCGAGCGGATGCACGTCGCCGATGGCGTTCACCGGGGCGCCCGGTGCCGCCCCGGTGACGAACGCCGCCAGGTCGTCGACGTCGATCACCTGCACGGTCCTGCCCTCGATCGGCGGCAGCAGCACCGGTCCGTCGCCCGCACGGAGGAACGCCGCCGCCCAGTACCCGAAACGATCGCTGGGGTCGCCGTCACCCACGATGAGTCCCGGTCGAACGATGAGCGCGCGCTCGCCCAGCGTCGCGACAGCATCCTCAGCGGCGACCTTCTGCGCTCCGTACTCGTACTCGTCTCCGGGCCGTGCCGGCGGATGCCGCGGTGCCGACTCGTCCGCCCCGATCGTCTCGTCGTCCGCATACACCGACATCGACGAGACGTACGTCCAGCGGGCGGCGCGGTCCCCGAGAGCCTCGACCGCCTCGATCACGTGCGAAGCCTGCGACGAGACGTCGATCACGTGATCCCAGTCTCGCCCTGCGAGGGCCGTGTACGCCTCGGGAGCGGCCCGATCGGCCCGTACGAGCTCGGCGCCGTCGGGCGGTCGTCGCTCCCCGCGGGCGAGGCACGTCACCCGCGCGCCGGCATCGAGCCCGCGCTGCGCGATGCGACCCGAGAGCCACCCCGTTCCGCCGAGGATCAGCACGTCTGTCATGGGTCCATGTCAGCAGCATTCGCCGCCGAGCGGAAGCGGATCCGCTGACAGCGGCAAGCGGCTCTCCTCAGGCGCGGCGCAGGTCGTCGAGTCCGGCGAGCTCCGGGATCGTCCACGACGGATCAGGACGCCACTCGCGCCACTCGTCGTCGAAGGGCCAATCGCCGGCACGGAACGACGCAATCGCGGCGTCGGCGTGCCTCTCGATCTGCGCCGCCTGCTCCTCGGTGAGCCGCCCCTGCTCGATCGCGGCGATCAGCTCGTCCTCGTCCTTCATCGACACGGCGCCGTCCGATGCGATCTCGACGTCGAGGACGTGGTCCGACGAATAGGTGTCGCCGTCGGTGCGCAGATGGGCGTTCTCGAGATTCACGTACCAGCCGGCGAACGTCCAGTCGCGCGTGGTGGTGTCGCTCCAGAACAGCCAGACCGACCACGGCAGGCCGGCCGGCGCGATCCGCAGGATGCCGTTGCCCCACCACTCCTCGACGATGCGCGTGCGGGTCTCGAGCCATCGGCGCTCCAGCGGGAGGGTCCTCACGCGCTGCCCGTCGGGTGTGCCCTGGCCCTCTGTGAGCGTGCCGGGAGCCAACCAGGCCACGAGCCCTCTTCCATCGTCGCGGACGACGCGCATCGGCGCGATGTGCGATGGATCTCCCGGCTGCCATCCGGGCTTGCGATAGTGCCAGTTCACCTGTGCACCCGGGTCGAGGAAGGGCCCGGTCCCCAGCGGCCGAGCCCCGTCGGGGACCGCCGCCGGGGTGCCGTGCGGGAGGATGCTCATCCCGCCACGGTACCCCCGGCGTGCGGTATCCCCGGCGAGCGCCCCGGTCAGTCGCGCAGGGCGGCGCCGAAGCGCTCCGCCGCCACGGCGACACCCGCGAGCTTCGCCTCGGAGGCCTCCGCCGCGGTCAGCGTACGGTCGTCGGCGCGGAAGCGCAGCGCGAAGGTGAGGCTCTTCGACCCGTCCGGCACGCCGGTCCCGCGGTAGTCGTCGACGAGCCGCACCGATTCGAGCAGGTCGCCCGTGCCCTCGGCGAGGGCCGCCTGCACGTCGCCCGCGGCGACCTCGGCGGGGACGGTCAGCGACACGTCCTGCGTGGCGGCGGGGAAGGTCGACAGCGAGGCAGCGACGATGCGCCCACCGGCCAGCGACAGGACGCGGTCCAGGTCGAGCTCGACCACGGTCGCCCGACCGGGCAGGTCGGCCTCTTCCGCGACCGCCGGATGGAGCTCGCCGACGTAGCCGACCTCCTCTCCGGCGACACGGAGCGAACCGGTGCGACCGGGGTGGAGCGCCACGCGCTCGGCCTGCTCGACGTCGATCGTGACACCCGCGGCGCTGGCGATGACGCGGACGGCGTCGAGGGCGTCGCTCAGTCCGGCGGGCTCGGCGGCGCGTCCGGGCTGGCGCGGCGAGACGTTGCCCGCCAGGAGCACCGCGACATGCCGGCGCTGCGGCGGGATCGAGGCGTTCAGCTCGGCGAGCTTCTCGTCGGAGGGGCGCTCGCCGAGGGGAGGCACGTCGTCGGTGCCGTAGTCGACTCCCGGCTCGGGCAGGAAGACCGACCCCGTCTCGAAGACGGCCAGGTCGGTGAGACCCCGCGCGATGTTGCGGTGCGCGGTCTGCAGCAGGCCGGGGATGAGAGACCGGCGCAGGAACGGCGCCTGTCCGTCGAGGGCGTTCGCCAGACGGATGCTGGGCAGGTGGTCGCCCGATGCCGAGCCGTGCAGGTCGTTCTGCGCCTCGGTCGTGAACGGGAAGGCGGGCGCCTCGACGAAGCCGGCGGCGGCCAGAGCGTCGGCGACGCGTCGACGTCCGTGCTGATGCGCGGTCAGTCCACGGCCGGACGGCGGCGTCGGCAGCACCGAGGGGATGCGGTCGAGGCCGTGGATGCGGGCGACCTCTTCGGCGAGCGACCACTTGTCGGTGAGGTCAGGGCGCCAGGTCGGCGGGATGACCGTCCAGCCCTCCCCCTGGGTCCCTGAGTCCTCCCCCTGGGTCCCTGAGCCTTCCCCCTGGGTCCCTGAGCCTTCCCCCTGGGTCCCTGAGCCTTCCCCCTGGGTCCCTGAGCTCGTCGAAGGGCCCGAAGGGGTCACCTCGGCGCCGATCGTCTCGAGCGCGCCGGTGATCTCGGCGTCGGTGTAGTCGACGCCGATCAGGCCCTGCACGAACCCGCCGGGAAGCTCGATGGCCTCGACGAAGACCTCGGCGAACAGTGCGCCACCCTCGTCGGTGAGCACCCCTCCGGCGAGCTCCACCATGAGATCCGCTGCACGGCGCGCCGCGACGAAGGGGATCAGCGGGTCGACTCCGCGCTCGAAGCGCTTGGAGGCCTCGCTGGGCAGCTTGTGACGGCGAGCGGTGCGGGCGATGGTGGTCGGATCGAAGATCGCCGCCTCGATGAGCACGTTGCGGGTCGTGCCGCTCATCTCGGTCGTGCCGCCGCCCATGACGCCGGCGAGACCGATCGGTCCCGACTCGTCGGTGATGAGGAGGTCCTCGACGTGCAGATCGCGCTCCTGGCCGTCGAGCGTGGTCATCCTCTCGCCCTCGGTGGCCCGGCGCACGGTGATGCCGCCCGCGAGCCTGTCGAGGTCGTATCCGTGCAGCGGCTGACCGAGCTCGAGCATCACGTAGTTGGTGATGTCGATCAGCACGCCGAGCGAGCGCATGCCGGCGAGCGACAGTCGAGCGATCATCCATGGCGGCGTGGGCCGAGACGGATCGACGTCGCGCACGACGCGCGTCACGAACTCGCTCGCGCCGACACGACCGCGCACGGGGGCGCTGTCGTCGACGATCGCCGTGTGGCCCGTGCCGGGCTGCAGCTCGGAGAAGTCGCGCTCGGCCGGGTCGCGGAAGGCCGCGCCGGTCGCGTGGGAGTACTCGCGGGCGACACCGCGCACCGAGAAGGCGTAGCCGCGGTCGGGGGTCACGTTGATGTCGATCGCGACGTCGTCGAGTCCGAGCAGAGCGATCGCGTCGGTGCCGACGGGAGCGTCGATGCCGAGGTCGGCGAGCACGATGATGCCGTCGTGCTCGTCGCCGAGCCCGAGCTCGCGGGCGGAGGCGATCATGCCGTCGGAGACGTGCCCGTAGGTCTTGCGTGCGGCGATCGGGAACGGACCGGGCAGCACCGCGCCCGGCAGCGTCACGACGACCTTGTCGCCCGCGGTGAAGTTGTGCGCACCGCAGACGATTCCGCGGACATCATGCTCGATTCCTGAGCCCGTCGAAGGACCCACGTCGACCTGGCACCAGTTGATGGTCTTGCCGTTCGACTGCGGCTCCGCCTCGAGCGAGAGCACCTGCCCCACGACGACGGGACCCGCGATGTCGAACCGGTGCACGTCCTCCTCTTCGAAGCCGACGGTCACCAGTGCCGCGAGGACATCCTCCGGCGTGGCATCCGCTGCCAGATCGACATACTCACGCAGCCACGAAAGCGGGACGCGCATCACACCACCATCCCGTACTGCTCGCTGAATCGGACGTCACCCTCGGCCATGTCGCGCATGTCCTGCACATCGCTGCGGAACATCAGGCCCCGCTCGATGCCCATGCCGAACGCGAAGCCGCTGTACACCTCGGGGTCGATCCCGGCCGCACGCAGCACGTTCGGGTTGACCATGCCGCAGCCGCCCCATTCGATCCAGCGGGCGCCGCCCTTGAAGGTCGGGTGCCACAGGTCGAGCTCGGCGGAGGGCTCGGTGAAGGGGAAGTAGTTGGTGCGGAAACGCATCTTCGCCTCGGGCCCGAACAGCTGCTTCGCGAAGTGGTCGAGGGTGCCCTTGAGGTGAGCCATCGTGATGCCCTTGTCGATCACCAGTCCTTCGAACTGCGTGAACACCGGCAGATGCGTCGCGTCGAACTCGTCGGTGCGGTACACGCGGCCGGGGCACAGCACGTAGATCGGCACCTCCCGATCGAGCATGGAGCGCACCTGCACAGGGCTCGTGTGCGTGCGCATCACCAGGTGGCGCGAGGTCGGGTCGACGTAGAAGGTGTCCTGCTCCTGACGGGCAGGGTGGTCGACGTCGAAGTTGAGGGCGTCGAAATTGAACCACTCGTGCTCGAGCTCCGGTCCCTCCGCGATCTCCCATCCCATGCCGACGAAGATGTCCTCGACGTGATTCTGGAGAAGAGCGAGCGGATGCCGGGCGCCGACGCGGGTGCGCGACGGGACCGCGGTGATGTCGACGCGCTCGGCCTCGAGGCGTGCCGCGACCTCGGCGGCGGCGAGTTCGGACTCCTTCGCCGCGAGCGCCTGGGTGACCCGGCCGCGACCCTGACCGACGAGCTTGCCGAACGCCGCCTTGTTCTCGGGGGCGACCTGGCGCATCGAGGCGTTCAGCACGGCGAGCGGCGAGCCCTCGGCGACGTGGGCCGCGCGCGCCGCCTTCAGCTCGTTGGTGTCGCCGGCGGCGCCGATCGCCTCGAGCGCGGCGGCGACGGCCGCTTCGACGGCCTCAGGAGTGATCTCGGAAGAATCAGACACGAGAGACGAGTCTACCGGGGCGGCACGCGCCGCCCGTGCCGTCAGGCGCCGGTGCTCGTGCCGTCGTACTTCCCGGCTCCGCGCTGCATGGCGATGAGCTCGGTATCGGTGCCGCCGTCGTGGGCGCGGGGGTCGGCCGGCTCCGCAGTGATGCCCCGCACCTTGGTCGAGCGCCGTGTACGGACCTCGACCCACCGTGCGATGCCCGACAGGATGAGGCACATGATGATGTAGATCCCGCCGATGACGAAGGCGGATTGCAGGATCGGGCGTCCCTGCTGCGACGTCAGCTGTTTGGCGAAGTACAGCAGCTCGGGGTAGGTGATGATGAAGCCGAGCGCGGTGTCCTTCATCGTGACGACGAGCTGGGCGACGATGACCGGCAGCATCGCGCGAATAGCCTGCGGAAGCAGGATCAGCCGCATCACTCCGCTCTTGCGGAGTCCGATGGCGAAGCCGGCTTCCTTCTGCCCGCGAGGCAACGATTCGACACCCGCGCGCAACACCTCTGCCAACACCGAACCGTTGTAGGCCATGAGGGCGATGACGACGGCCCAGTACGGGTCCATCTTCACGCCGATGACCGGGAGTCCGTAATACAGGAGCATCATGAACACCAGGACCGGAACGGCCCGGAAGATCTCGGTGACGACCGTGACGGGTACCCGCACCCACGCGTGGTCGGAGAGACGGCCGATCGCCAGAACGAAGCCGAGAATCAGGCTCAGCACGGCGGCGAGGGCGAATGCGGCCAGGGTGTTGCCCAGGGCCTTGAAGATGCCCGCCCATACGGTCGAGAACGTGAAGACGTACCACTTCTGTCCCGAGAGCTGCCCCGTCTCCACCATTCGGAGGATGACGAAGCCTACGAGCGCGAGCACCACTGCGATGGTGACGACCGCGAGGACACGGTTGCGGGCGATCGCCCGGGGACCCGGGACGTCGTACAGCACAGAACTCATCGCGCAATCCTCCATCGGTTCTCGAGATATCGCTGCAGCCAGCTCATCAGCAGGACCAGCGCGACGAAGACCACTGCCACCCAGAGCAGGACTTCCATGGGGTTCCCGGGCCGATCGGCGGAGTCGTTGATCGTCGAGCGGAGCGCCGCGAGTTCTGCGATCGAGAATCCGGCGGCGACGGTGGTGTTCTTCAGAAGCGCGATGAACACGCTCATCATCGGAGGCACAACGGAACGGAACGCCTGCGGCAGGATGACGAGTGTCATGACCTGTCCGAACGGCAAGCCGATGGCCCGCGCGGCCTCTGCCTGACCGACCGGCACTGTGTTGATTCCGGCTCGGAGCACCTCAGCCACGTATGTGGCGGTGTACACGCCGATCGCGAGGATGCCGAGAACGGTATTGGAAAGATCGGGGAGGCCGAGCTGCGGGTAGCCGAAGACGAAGAAGAAGAAGACCAGCGTCAACGGGGTGTTGCGGACGATGTTCACGTAGAGCGTGCCTACGCCCCGAGCGATCGGTACGGGCGAGACTCGCATGGCGCCGACGATGACGCCGAGCACCAGCGCGATGATTCCCCCGACGAAGAACACGAGCAGCGTGTTGCCGATCGCCGTGCTCCACAGGTCGAGGTTGCCGAAGATGACGTCCACGCCACCCTCCCCTTCTTCGTGATGTCGAGGGCGGCCTCCGACGAGGAGGCCGCCCTGAGCGATCAGTACGCGTCGACCTCGGGCTGCTCGACCTCGATACCGGAGTCTCCGAGGTTCTTGTCGAAGATCGCCTGCCAGATCTCGCCGCCGTCGGTGAACAGCTCGTTGATGTGCGCACGGAGCACGTCGTCGCCCTTGGTCAGGCCGACGCCGTAGCGCTCCTCGGTGAACAGGCCGCCCGTGACCTTGACGTCGTCCGGGTACTGCGCGGCGTAGCCGATCAAAATCGCCTGGTCGGTGGTCACCGCATCGACCTTGCCGTCGATGAGGTCCTGCACGCAGGCGGAGTACAGGTCGTACTCCTGCGTCTTGATGTCGGGGAAGTTCGCCTTGATGTTCTGGATCGGCGTCGAACCGGTCGCAGAGCATACGGTCTTGCCGTTGAAGTCCTCGAGCTTGTTGGCTTCCTCGGCATCCGCTGCGACGAGCAGACCCTGACCGGTGATGAAGTACGGACCGGCGAAGTCGATCTGCTCCTTGCGCTTGTCGTTGATCGAGTACGTGCCGACGTAGTAGTCGACGTCGCCGTTCACGATGGCCTGCTCGCGGTTGGCCGATGCGATCGGCTTGAACTCGATCTTGTCCTCGTCGAATCCGAGCGAGGCGGCGATCCAGCGCGCGATATCGACGTCGAAGCCCGTGCGCTCGTTCGTCGTCACGTCGAGGAAGCCGAGTCCGGGCTGGTCCTCCTTGACGCCGACGACGACCTTGTCGGCCTCCTTCATCCGGTCGAACGTGGGGCTGCCCTCGAGCTCGACGTCGGTGGCCACCTCGAACCACGTCGAGTCCTCGCCGCCCTCTTCCCCGCCCGTGCCGGCGCCGGGGTTCGACGGGGTGCCGCTGTTGCAGGCGGTGAGCGCCAGCAGCGCGGCCGCCGCGACTCCGATGCCTGCCAGTGTCCGTGTGCGTCGCATGTGCGTCTCCTTCGTGTGCTGTGTGTGCAGGGTGTGTGAAATCAGTGGGTGAGGAGCTTCGAGAGGAAGTCCTTGGCGCGGTCGCTCTTCGGGTTCGTGAAGAACTCCTCGGGAGTCGCCTCCTCCACGATGCGGCCGTCGGCCATGAAGACGACGCGGTCGGCCGCTTTGCGCGCGAAGCCCATCTCGTGGGTGACGACGATCATCGTCATACCCTCCTGGGCAAGGCCGACCATCACGTCGAGCACCTCGTTGATCATCTCGGGGTCGAGGGCGCTGGTCGGCTCGTCGAAGAGCATCACCTTGGGCTTCATCGCGAGGGCTCGGGCGATCGCGACGCGCTGCTGCTGCCCGCCGGAGAGCTGCGCGGGCAGCTTCGAGGCCTGCTGCGCCACGCCGACGCGCTCGAGCAGGGCCATGGCCTCCTTCTCGGCATCCGCCTTCTTCATCCCGCGCACCTTGATCGGCCCCAGGGTCACGTTCTCGAGGATGGTGAGGTGCGCGAAGAGGTTGAACGACTGGAACACCATGCCGACGTCGGCCCGCAGGTGCGCGAGCCCCTTGCCCTCGGCCGGCAGCGCCTTGCCGTCGATGCTGATGCTGCCGCTGGTGATGGTCTCGAGACGATTGATCGTGCGGCACAGCGTCGACTTGCCCGAGCCCGACGGACCGATCACCACGACGACCTCCCCCGCGTTCACGGTGAGATCGATGTCGGTCAGTGCCTGGAAATCTCCATAGTGCTTCTGGACGTTGTCGACCACGACGAGGGGTGTACCAGAGGTCATCATTTCTCCAAACTAGCCAGGTCGCACGCGCTGTTCCACGCACCCGCTCGAGATTTACACGTTCGTGACACGGCACCGCTGGTCGTCCGTGCCTCACTGCACGGGCGACCCACGACCCGCCCCCGCGGGCCGTGGGTCGGCGCCCGCCGCCGCTTTCTCCCCCGATGACGGCGGGCGGCGGGGCTCCCCGATCGTGCGATCGACCTCACACTGGCAGAGCGGGGTGCGACGGTGAGAGTTCTTGAGCGTTTCTTGAGATCGGCCCCGGCTCAGCCGCGCAGGTCGCGGTAGTACTCCTGCGCTCCCGGATGCAGCGGCACGGGTCCGGTGAAGATCGCCTGGCGTCGATCGAGCAGCGCCGCCGCCGGCACCTCGGCGGCGATGCGCTGTCGCGCGTCGAACAGGGCCGCCAGCACATCCCGCACGACGTCGGGCGGCGTCGCCCCGGCCGTGACGAGGTAGTTGGGCACGGCCATCGTCGATGCCGATGCCTCCAGGCCGTACATTCCGGCAGGGACATCGGCCGGACGATAGGCGTGCGAATAGCGGTCGTTGACCTCGGTGACCCAGGCGCGCTCGATGGGCAGCAGGCGCACGGGCATCCGCTCGGCGAGCGCGGCGATGCCCGGAGTGGGAAGGCCGCCCACCCAGAAGAACCCGTCGATCGCCCCCGCCTCGATCGCCTCGATCGACGCGCTGAGGTCGAGCTGCGGATCGTCGACGGATGCCGCGTCGACGCCCGCCGCATCGAGCACCCGCCCGGCGATCACGTTGACCCCCGAGTTCTCGGCGCCGAGCGAGACCGACCTGCCCGCCAGGTCGGCGACCCCATCGATGTCGGAGTCGCCGCGCACGACGATGTGCAGATACTCGTCGTAGAGTCGCGCGACCGCCTGCACGTCGAGGCGTTCGTCGAACGAGCCGTCGCCCGCGACCGCGTCGGCGGCCGCGTCGCCCTGCGCGAAGCCGATGAGGGCGTCGCCGGATGCCACGCGCCGCAGATTGTCGACCGACCCCGCCGTCTCGGTCGCCGTCATCTCGATGCCGAGTGTTCCGGTGAGCTCATCCGCGAGGTGCGTCCCGTAGTCGAAGTAGACTCCGGTCGGCCCGCCGCCGGCGATCGTGTAGCCGTCGTCGCCCCATTCGGCCGCCCGCGGGCTGCACGAAGTCACGGCGACCATGGCCACCAGGGCGGCGGCGAGCAGACCCGCCGCGATGCGGCGTCGCGTCGGCCTCACGGGGCGTCTCCGTCGGACAGCCGCAGCGACACGGCGAGACCGCCGCCGTCGACGGACGACACCGCGAGCTCGCCCCCGATCGACGAGAGCAGGTCGGACGCGATGGCGAGCCCGAGGCCCGAACCCGGCAGCTGGTCGGTCGACTCGCTGCGCCAGAACCGATCCGTCGCCGACGCGGCCTGCTCGTCGGAGAGCCCCGGTCCGCGGTCGCGCACCACGATGGCGCACATCCCATCGTCGCGACGGGTGACGACCTCGACGACCGACGCGGAGGGAGAGTACTTCACGGCATTGTCGATCACCGCATCCAGCGCGCTCTCGACGATCGTGCGATCGGTGACGATCATCTGCGGTTGACTTCCCGACACGCGGAGCTCGATCCCCCGCTGCGCCGCGACCTCGCGCCACGCATCGACGCGGCGGACCGCCAGCGTCGCGAGGTCGACCGCCGAGAACGTCGAGTCGGAGCGACCCCCGCGCGCCAGTCCGAGCAGGGTCTCGAGGATGCGGACCATGCGCCGCCCCTCCTCCCTGGTCTCCTCGACGTCGTCGTTCCACTCGCTGCCGAGCCCGGTCGCGAGGTGCTCGACCCGCAGCAGCAGCGCGTTCAGCGGATTGCGCAGTTCGTGCGAGGCGTTCACCGCGAACTCCTGCTGCCGCGTCATGACCCGCTCGATCTGATCGGCCATGCCGTTGAACACCGTCGTCATGCGTCGCAGCTCCGGAGGACCCGTGTCCTCGGCGACGCGCGCGTCCATCTCCCCCCGCTCGATCGCCACCATCGCCTCATCGAGCCGCCGGATCGGCGACAGCACCCAGCGCGCGAGCCGGAACACCAGCAGCACGCCGACGGCGATCAGCAGGGCGGCGATCGCCGACAGCATCAGGATCTGCTGCAGCACGGCGGTGCGCGGCGCGGCGACGTCACCCGAGACCAGGACCGCCCCGATCACGTCGCCGTCGTCGAACACCGGCTCGACGAGGGCGGCATCCGCCACGATCCCGGGGAAGACGAGGCCGGGCGGCTCGGCCCGCCGACCCGACAGCGCCAGCCGCACGCGCTCGGCATCGTCCTCCGAGAGCACCGTCGGAGCCGCGTCGCCCGCCGCCCACACGGTTCCGGAGAGGTCGAAGACCATCACGTCGATGCCGTAGACCTCTTCGAACCGCCGGACCTCCGCATCGACGACCGCCGGGCTGCCCGAGCGCAGCGACTGCCGTGCGCTCGTCACGAAGTACGCCAGATCACCGAGCTGCTCGGCGTAGAAGGCCTGCTGGATGCTGCGCGCCGCTCCCCATCCGGCGGCGCCGCCGAGGAAGAGGAGGATGGCGACGAGGGGGACGAGGAAGACGACGACCAGACGACGGCGCATCGCTCACGGCCTCACGAGCCGGTAGCCCACGCCGCGGACGGTCTCGATGAGGCGCCGGTCGCCCGCCTTCCGGCGGATCGCGCCCACGTGCACCTCGAGCGAGTGGCCGAAACCGCGCCAATCGGTGTTCCACACCTCGCGGATCAGCCGCTCCTTCGGCACCGCCACGCCGGGATACCGCGCGAGCACCGCGACGATGTCGAACTCCTTGCGGGTCAGGTCGACCGTGTCTCCGGCGATGACGACGCGCCGGGCGACGAGGTCGATCTGCACCTCTCCCCCGTCGAGCAGCACACGCGCATCGGTGTCGATCCGGGTGGGACGAGTGCGACGCGTCACCGCCTCGATCCGGGCGAGCAGCTCGTGCACGTCGTAGGGCTTCACCACGAAGTCGTCGGCGCCCGCCCGCAACCCCGTGATGCGCTCGGTCACCTGGTTGCGTGCGGTCACGATCACGATCGGCACGTCGGACCGACCGCGGATGCGGCGGCACAGGTCGATGCCGTCGACATCGGGCAGGCCCAGATCGAGCAGCACGACCTCGGTGTCGGCGTCGACCAGCGACAGGGCTTCGGCACCGTCGGCCGCGCGGACGGTGGCGTAGCCCGACCGGGCGAGGAATGCCTCGAGCGCTCCCGCCACCCGCTCGTCGTCCTCGACGATCAGGATCCGCATCGATCCCGCCCCCGACCATCCCCCATGGGCATGCCGCCTCAGCCCGACGACGACGCGCGCTGGGCGAAGGCGCTCTCGTAGAGGCAGACGCTCGCGGCGGTCGCGAGGTTCAACGATTCGGCCCGACCGAAGATCGGAAGCCGCAGCACCTGGTCGGCGAGGGCGAGCGCGTCGTCTTCGAGCCCCCGCGCCTCGTTGCCGAACAGCCAGCCCGTGGGCTCGGACAGGACCCCGTCGGCCCGCGCCTGGAGGAGGTCGGCGCCCTTCACATCGGCGGCGAGGATGCGGAGGCCCGCGGCGTGCGCGCGCTCGACCACGTCGGCGAGCTCGCCGGCGACCGAGACGGGCAGATGGAACAGCGAGCCGGTCGTGGCGCGGACGACCTTCGGGTTGTAGGGATCGACCGTGCGTCCGGTGAGCACCACCGCATCCGCTCCCGCGGCATCCGCGGCACGGATGATGGTTCCGAGGTTCCCCGGATCGCGCACCTCTTCGCAGATCGCGATCAGACGGGGGGATGCCGCGAAGATGTCGCGCACCGAGGTCGGAGTCTGCTCCACGACCGCGACGAGACCCTGCGGCGTGACCGTGTCGGCCATCGCGTTGAGCACGTACTCGGTGACGTACTCCACCTCGACGTCGGCGTCGGCCGCGCGAGCGCGGATGTCGGGATGCCGTTCCCAGCCGTTCGGTGTCGCGAAGAGCTCGACGATCGCCTCGGGCCGGTAGGTGAGCGCCTCGCGGACGGACTGAGGCCCTTCCAGGAGGAACAGCCCTGTCTCCGTTCGCGCGCTGCGCTTGGTCAGCTTGGCCACGGCACGGACACGGGGGGACCGGGGGTTCTCCAGCACGATCACAGTCTAGAGTCCCGCCGGATGCCGGAGCACATGCCCCGCCCGCCGCGTCCGGCGGCCCCGCCCGCCGGCACGGCGGCCCAGCCCGCCGTGCCGGCGGCGAGAATGCGGAACGGGCGCCCTCCGGGAGGAGGGCGCCCGTTCTGTGCGGATCGCTTACGCGGCCGACTTCGGCGCGTTGACGTCGGAGGGCAGAGCCTTCTTCGCCGTCTCGACGAGGGTGGTGAACGTGGCCGCGTCGTTGACCGCGAGGTCGGCGAGCATGCGACGGTCGACCGTCACGCCCGCGAGCCCGAGACCCTGGATGAAGCGGTTGTAGGTGATGCCGTTCTGGCGTGCCGCCGCGTTGATGCGCTGGATCCAGAGGCGGCGGAAGTCGCCCTTGCGCTTGCGGCGGTCCCGGTACGAGTAGACCAGGGAGTGGATGACCTGCTCCTTGGCCTTCCGGTACAGGCGCGAACGCTGACCGCGGTAACCGGAGGCGCGCTCGAGGATGACGCGGCGCTTCTTGTGGGCGTTGACCGCCCGCTTGACTCTTGCCATTTTTCCTGTGTTCCTATCCTGCGTCGGGCGCGTCAGCGACCGAGAAGCTTCTTCGCGACCTTGGTGTCGTTCTTCGAGAGCACCTGGTCCTGGTTGAGGCGGCGGGTGCGGCGGCTCGACTTGTGCTCGAGGTTGTGGCGCATCCCGGCCTGCTGCTTCTTCAGCTTTCCGCTTCCGGTGATCTTGAAGCGCTTCTTCGCACCCGAGTGGGTCTTCTGCTTCGGCATCTTCTCTTCCTTCGTATGGCGCCTTCTCAGGCGACGTTGTCCACCCGCTGCGCGGGAGTTCTGGGGGCGGGTGTCACTCCGCCGGTGCCGCGGTCGCGGCATCCGACTCGCTCTTCGCCTCGCGGGCGGCCTGCTTGTTGGCCGCGCGCTGCGCCTCGCGGACGGCGTTCTGCTCCTGCTTCGCCTCGGACTTGCTCTTCAGCGGAGCGACCACCATCACCATGTTGCGGCCGTCGATCGTCGGATTCGACTCGACCGTGCCGAGCTCGGCCACGTCTTCGGCGAACTTGCGCAGCAGGCGCACTCCCTGCTCGGGGCGCGACTGCTCGCGACCGCGGAAGAGGATCATGGCCTTGACCTTGTCGCCGGACTTGAGGAAGCCCTCGGCGCGCTTGAGCTTGGTCGTGTAGTCGTGCGCTTCGATCTTGAGACGGAAGCGGACCTCTTTGAGGATCGTGTTCGCCTGGTTGCGGCGAGCTTCCTTCTCCTTCTGGGCGGCCTCGTACTTGAACTTGCCGTAGTCCATGATCTTGACCACGGGCGGCTTCGAGTTGGGGGCAACCTCGACGAGGTCGAGATCGGCTTCCTGCGCAAGGCGCAACGCGGCCTCGATGCGGACGACGCCGATCTGCTCACCCGCGGGACCGACGAGGCGGACCTCGGGGACGCGGATGCGCTCATTGGTGCGGGGATCGCTGATGCGGAACTCCTTAGACGATGGGATTCGGCCACCGGGATGCTGTCGGCATCCCGAGCGAAATCGGAGTCGTCCCACCCGCCGGCAGTCAGACGCCGGCTTCGCACCCTGTCTACCGGAGGCATCTGTCGATGCGATCCGGCGGAGTGCAGACCCGGTAGCCTGGAACGGCAAGCGCGGGTGGGAAGTGAATCCTCTTTCGTGCCGGAGCATGACGCTCCGGAGCCCGACACAGTCTAACAGAGAGCAAGGCGAAGTGACGAACCAGGTACCGGACGAAGCCGCACGCGAGCGCGAGGAGCGTTGGGCACTGCAGGACGAAGCGGCGTCCGCCGCCGTCCGCGACATCGCCGATGTGCCGGCCGTCGAGGTCATCACCACCGCAGCGGTCCATCTGATGAGCGCGGCCGCGGTCAAGCTCGGGTTGGCCGACGATCCGGATGCCGCCGCGCAGCTCGACCTCGACGAGGCGCGCAAGCTCATAGGCGCCCTCGCCGGCCTCATCACCGCCGGCGCACCCGAGATCAGCGACATGCACGCCCGCTCGCTGCGCGACGGCCTCCGCTCGCTGCAGCTCGCCTTCCGCGAGGCCTCCACGATCCCCGACCCGATCGGCAAGGGCCCGGGCGAGAAGTGGACCGGTCCGGTCACCTAGCCCGCCGCCGCCCCCGCTCTCCGGTCGTTCGAGCGAGCGCAGCGAGACGAAACGCGCCACCCCTCCCCCTCGGTCGTCGAGCGAGCGCAGCGAGACGAAACGCCTCACGCCTCCAGCACGACCGGCGGCGCCGTCGACGGTCCGCCGCACGGATCCGTCGAGTGCGTCCAGTCGATGGTCTCCCGTGACTCGGCGAGCAGGACGCCGCCGCCGTCGTAGACCCGCACCGTGATCTCGTCGGGCGCATCGAAGCCGAAGGAGAACGACCCGGCGTCTCCCTGCGCGGGGACCGACGCGTCGGACTCCGGTGTCGGCTCCGCTCCCGGCCCGAGCGAACACCCGGCATCCGAGCACACCTGCAGGAACACGTCGCCGTCGTAGGCCGTCGCGTCGATCGTGACACCGTTGGTCCACCCGATCGCGGTGCACGCCCCGGGCGGGAAGGTGCAGCCGGCGAGGAGCAAGACGGTCACGGACAGCATCCCGACCGCGCCCACGCGTCTCATGCCGCGAGCTTAGCGAGAGCGGCATCCCGCTCAGGACGAGCGGCGCAGCTTGACCGTGAGGGAGTCGGCCAGCACCGCGATGCGGTCGTCGGCCGCCCACCGCTGCGCGAGGCGGGCGAGCACGGCATCCAGCACCTCGCGCTCGAGACCGTCCACAAGCTCCAGCACGACCACGAGCTCGGGGCCGCGCAGCCGAGCGTCGGGGTCACCCGCGGCGACCGACACGTCGATCACGGCGAGCTCGTGGGCGACGCTCTCCTGCAGTGCGCGGAAGACCTCGGGCGACAGGAAGCTCGGCTCCCAGGGATGCCCCTGCGCGACCGCCCACACCGCCGGGCGTCGGATCACGAACTCGGTGTCGGCGGTCGGGTCGAGCACGATGAGATCGGTGTCCTCGGCGGATGCCGACAGGGCCACCCGCACCGCCTCGACGGGTATCGGCCGCGCCGCGGCATCCCACTGCTGCATGGTCTGCACCGACGAGAACACCGGCTGCACGCGGCGTCCGTCGGGGGCCGCGACCGTGACGATCGACAGCTCCTGCGTCTTGTCGACGGCGAGGCCGCTCGGCGCCACCCCTTCCTCGCCCTTCTCGGCGATGAGCGGGATCAGCACGCGGGCTGATCGGAATGCGTCGACGACCTCGGTCTGCGAACCGTCTCCCGCGCGGAAGCGGGTCAGCGCAGCGAGCAGCGCGGGGTCGGCCGAGCCGTCGTCACCGGAATGCGGATTCGACTCGAAGCTCCGCCCCGCCCACGGCACCCCTGCGGAGTCGCCGTGGTGGTGGCCGTGGTCGTCAGTCCCCGGCGACATCCAGCGCCTCGGCCAACGTGAACGCGCCGGCGTAGAGGGCCTTTCCGACGATCGCGCCTTCGACGCCCAGGGGCACGAGCTGGCGCAGCGCGACGATGTCATCGAGGTTCGAGATGCCGCCCGACGCGACGACCGGCTTCGGAGTGCGCGAGGTGACCTCGCGGAGCAGGTCGAGGTTCGGGCCCTTGAGGGTCCCGTCCTTCGTGACATCCGTGACCACGTAACGGCTGCAGCCGGCATCCTCCAGGCGATCGAGCACCTCCCAGAGGTCGCCGCCCTCCTTCGTCCAGCCGCGCGCTGCCAGGGTCGTGCCGCGCACGTCGAGTCCGACCGCGATCGCCTCGCCGTACCGGCTGATCACATCGGCCGCCCATTCGGGGTTCTCCAGCGCCGCCGTGCCGAGGTTGATGCGCGTGGCACCGCTCTCGAGAGCCGCCTCCAGCGTCGCGTCATCGCGGATGCCGCCGGAGAGCTCGATGTTCACGTGCCTGTACTGGCGGATCACCTTCCGGAGGATCGCCGCGTTGCTTCCCCGGCCGAACGCCGCGTCGAGGTCGACGAGGTGGATCCACTGCGCCCCCTGCGACACCCACTCTCCCGCGGCGTCGAGCGGGTCGCCGTAGCTGGTCTCGGTCCCCGCTTCGCCCTGCGTGAGGCGGACCGCCTTGCCTCCGGCCACGTCGACGGCGGGGAGGAGCGTGAGCGAAGGGGATTGCGCGAAATCGTTCATGGGTTCCTAAGGTGAGGAGCGGATCCGTGGTCCCGGGCACACCCGTCGCGGACGCACGAGAACCGAGGGTACCGTGCGGCGCGTCGGCCTCCAAAACGCGGGCGAAACACGGCCGGAGGGCCCGGGGTAGGGTGAGACATGATGTCCGGACCGAACGAAGACTCGACCCCGCCCGCCGGATCGCCCGACCACGACGACCAGCCCGGTCTCGTCGACTCCGTTCCGCTCTTCCCGGCGGTCACTCCCCCTCCGCCGCCGCTGCCGTCGGCATCCGCGCCCGCGTCCGATGCTCCGCAGCCCCCGTACCGCCGCACGCGCGCAGCCGCTCGCGAGCAGCGCCTCGCCGACCTCGCCGACGAGGTGCCCGTCGACACGGTGCCCGCACGGCCGGCCACACCTCGGCCGCCGGCCTCATCCCCTGCCGCGCCCGCCCCCGTCGCGTCGGGCCCGATCCCGTCCGCACCGGCGCCGGTGCCGTCCGCTCCGGTCCCGTCCGCTCCCGTCACATCCACACCGGTCCCGCCCACGCCGGTCCGGCCCGCACCGACACCGTCCGCCCCACTCCCGTCCGCTCCGGTGGCACGGCCGCATGCCCCTGCGTCGCCGACGCCGGCATCCGCGCCCGCCTCCGTCGAGCCGGCCTCGCGTCGTGAGCAGCGCGAGCTCCGCGAGCGGCATTCGTTCCTGCGGACGGAACGCGCAGAGGAGCCGGCACGCGAAGGGGCGCGGGGCGCGCTGAACCGACTGGGGCTTCGCATCAGACCTTCGGCCGAGGAGCAGTCGGCGCGTGACGACGAGCTCGCGGTGAGCCAGCACTGGCCGGGACCGCGCACCATCGCCGTGGTCAACGGCAAGGGCGGTGCAGGCAAGACTCCGACCACGATCCTGCTCGCGGCGGTGTTCGCGCGCTACGGCGGGGCTGGCGTTCTCGCCTGGGACAACAATCAGACCCGTGGAACCCTCGGCTGGCGGACCGACACGGGCGCGCACGACCGCACCCTGCTCGAGCTGCTCCCCGAGGCCGGACGCCTGCTCGGCACCGGCGCCCAGTCCGCCGACCTCGCGCACTTCATGCACCACCAGCCGCGCGAGAAGTACGACGTGCTGAGATCGAAGCCCATCCGCCTGGCGCACGAGAACCGTCTCCGCCCGGCCGATGTCGACGCGATCCACGCCGTGGCGGCGAAGTTCTACCGCCTCATCATCATCGATTCGGGCAACGACGAATCCGACCCGATGTGGCTGCGCATGATCGATCACGCCGACCAGCTGGTCGTCGCGACGACGACGCGCGCCGATCATGCCGAGGCGGGCGCCCTGCTCCTCGAAGCGCTCGAAGACCGCGACGAGCGATCGGCGCGTCTCGCCCAGCAGTCGGTCGTCGTGGTGTCTCAGGCCGATCCGAAGGCGACCTCCGCCGATGTCGAGCACGTGGTCAGCGGCTACCGCACGCTGGCGCGCGACGTGCTGCGCATCCCCTTCGACCACGAGATGGTCGACGGGCACCTCCGCTACGGCGCACTGGCGAAGCACACGCAGCGGGCGTGGCTCGCCGCCGCGGCATCCGTCGCCCGAGGATTCTGACGCCGGGTCAGAGACTCTCGACCCAGTTGCGGAGCAGGCGGATCCCCGCCTCGCCCGACTTCTCGGGGTGGAACTGCGTGGCCGACAGCGGACCGTTCTCGACGGCCGCGAGGAACGGCTCGCCGTAGGTCGACCATGTCAGCACCGGCTGCGGGAACGGCGGGATGACATCCAGCTCCCACGACTGGGCGGCGTAGGAGTGCACGAAGTAGAACCGCTCCTGCTCGATGCCGCGGAACAGGATGCTGTCGGCACCCGGCTCGACGGTGTTCCAGCCCATGTGCGGCAGCACCGGAGCGTTGAGCTCGGTGACGGCACCGGGCCACTCCCCCAGTCCCTCCGTGTCGTGACCCCGCTCGACTCCGTGCGCGAACATCACCTGCATGCCGACGCAGATGCCGAGCACGGGGCGACCGCCGGCGAGGCGCCGATCGATGATGTCGTCGCCCCCGTGGGCGCGCAGTGCGTCACGCACGGCCTGGAAGGCGCCGACTCCGGGGACCAGCAGCCCGTCGGCCTCGGTCGCCGCGGTGCGGTCGCGCGTCAGCTCGACGTCGGCGCCGGCGGCGACGAGGGCCTTGACCGCCGAGTGGACGTTGCCGGACTCGTAGTCGAAGACGGCGACACGGGGCGTGCGGCTCACAGGGCGCCCTTCGTCGACGGGATGCCGTCGACGAGCGGGTCGAGGGCCTTGGCCTGGCGGAACGCGCGCGCGAACGCCTTGTACTCGGCTTCGGCGATGTGGTGCGGATCGCGCCCGCCCAGCACCCGGATGTGCACGGTCAGGCCGGCGTTGAAGGCGATCGCCTCGAAGGTGTGCCGCACGAGCGAACCGGTGAAGTGGCCGCCGATGAGGTGGTGCTCGAATCCCGCGGGCTCCCCCTCATGCACCAGGTACGGGCGCCCCGAGATGTCGATGACGGCCTGGGCGAGGGCCTCGTCGAGCGGGACCAGCGCGTCGCCGTAGCGGGAGATGCCCGACTTGTCGCCGAGCGCCTGCAGGATCGCCTGCCCGAGCACGATCGACACGTCTTCCACGGTGTGGTGGGCGTCGATGTGCGTGTCGCCCGACGCCCGCACGGTGAGGTCGGTGAGCGAGTGCTTCGCGAAGGCCGTGAGCATGTGGTCGAAGAACGGCACCGAGGTGTCGATCCGCGAAGCACCGGTCCCGTCGAGGTTCAGTTCGAGCTCGACGGTCGACTCCGATGTGCTGCGCACGCGGCTGGCTGTGCGCGGGCTCTGGGCGATGATGCTCATGAAGCCGATCCTATCGAGGCCAGAGCGTCGAGGAACGCCGTGGTCTCGGCCTCGGTGCCGGCCGTCACGCGCAGGTGTCCGGGAATGCCGACGTCGCGGATCAGCACGCCCTGCTCGTACAGTCGCTGCCAGGTCGCCTTCGGGTCGGCGACCCCGCCGAAGAGCACGAAGTTCGACCACGACTCGTGAGGGGTGTAGCCGAGCGCCTCGAGTGTCGCCGAGATGCGGTCGCGCTGCTGCACGATCTCCTCGACCATGCCGAGCATCACGTCGGCGTTGCGCAGGGCGGCGACGGCCGCCGCCTGGGTGAGCGCACTCAGGTGGTACGGGAGGCGGACGAGGCGCAGGGCGTCGATGAAGGCGGGATCGGCGGCGAGGTACCCCACGCGTGCACCGGCGAAGGCGAACGCCTTGCTCATGGTGCGCGAGACGGCGAGACGGGGGCGGCCTTCGAGGAGCGTGAGAGCGGATGCCGCGTCGTGCGGCGCGAACTCCTGATACGCCTCGTCGACCACCACGATGCCTCGGGTCGCCTCGTACACGGCTTCGACGACGTCGAGTCCGAGCGGGGTGCCCGTGGGGTTGTTCGGCGCACAGAGGAGGATCACGTCGGGGTCGATCTCGCGCACCTGTGCCGCCGCGTCGTCGGCGGTGATGGTGTAGTCGGGCTCCCGGCTCCCGGCCGCCCACCGGGCACCGGTGCCCTGCGCGATGAGCGGATACATCGAGTAGGTCGGGGCGAAGCTGAAAGCCGTGCGCCCGGGTCCGCCGAACGCCTGGAGGATGTGCTGGAGGACTTCGTTCGAGCCGTTGCCCGCCCAGATCTGCTCGGCAGACAGGCCGTGACCCAGGTACGCGGCGAACCCCTCGCGCAGCGTGGTGAACTCCCGGTCGGGGTAGCGGTTCACGTCGCGCAGGGCGACGGCGATGTCGTCGAGGATGTCGCTGGCGACGGCATCCGGCACCGGGTGGGTGTTCTCGTTCACGTTCAGCGCGATCGGCAGCGGAGCCTGCGGCGCGCCGTAGGGAGTGAGTCCGCGCAGGTCGTCGCGGAGCGGGAGGGCATCGAGTGCGGAAGTCACCCGACCATGCTAGGCCGCGCACCCCTCCCCTTGGGTTCCTGAGCCTG
>NZ_JBFOKT010000004.1:34246-232476 GCF_047246685.1 Microbacterium martis
TCGAAGGAGGGTTCCTGAGCCTGTCGAAGGAGGGTTCCTGAGCCTGTCGAAGGAGGGTTCCTGAGCCTGTCGAAGGAGGGTTCCTGAGCCTGTCGAAGGACTCAGTCCGCGTACTCCGCGGGGATCGCCAGTTCCTGACCGATCCGGAGCTCGCCGCCGCGCAGCATGTTGAGGCGGGAGATCTCTCCGATGACGTCGCGCGGGTCGGCCGACGGGGCGACCGCGCTGGCGATGGACCACAGGGTGTCACCCGGGAGCACCGTGACGGTCTCGAAGGAGACGACAGCGGCCTGCTCGCCGGAGGCGAGGGCGCTTCCGCCACTGAGTGCGGCGAGTCCGATGCCGACGGCGAGAGGGACCGCTGCGAAGGCCAGGAGAACGGCACGACCACGTGCGGTCAGACGCAGCCGCGACCGCGCCGCCGGGCGCGCCGGGATGACCGCTGCGGTGCTGAGGCTGATGCTGCTCATGTCTGGCTCCTTGCCTGTTCTCGTCGACTCGGCCGACGATGACGTGGGCGTAGCGTTCGCATCCGCGTCTCGGCCGGGAGCCGTGGATGCGAAGCTACGTTCCGAAGATATCTTCGAGTTCGAACATCTGTCAACTGTTCTTCGAAACCGGGTTCGAGAATCCTGCGACACGCTCGAACAGATCTTCCAGATCGCGCGATTTCTCGGATACGGTTTCGATACGAACACCCCACCACGGGCCTCCGACATTCGAAGCGGAACGGTCGGAACGCGTACTGAAGGAGCACGATGAGCGAGAACTCAGCCCCCGAGCAGGAGGCCCCTCGGACGCGCCGGCGGAAGAGCCTCAGCCCGAAGCAGATGGCGATCCTCGAGGTCATCCAGACCGCCATCGCTCATCACGGGTACCCGCCCAGCATGCGAGAGATCGGCGACGCCGTCGGGCTCAAGTCGCTCTCGAGCGTGACCCACCAGCTCGGTCAGCTGGAGCTGAGCGGCTACCTGCGCCGCGACCCGGGGAAGACCCGCGCCATGGAGGTGCTGATCGATCTCCCCGGCACGAGCGGCGAGAACCCGGCCGACGTCGCCACCCCCGTCGGCGATGCGGCCCTCGTCCCGCTGGTCGGCCGCATCGCCGCCGGCGTCCCGATCACCGCCGAGCAGCAGGTCGAGGAGATCTTCCCCCTCCCCCGTCAGCTGGTGGGCAAGGGAGACCTCTTCATGCTGAAGGTGTCGGGCGACTCTATGATCGACGCGGCCATCTGCGACGGCGACTGGGTGGTCGTGCGATCGCAGAACAACGCCGAGAACGGCGAGATCGTCGCCGCGATGCTCGATGACGAGGCGACGGTGAAGACGTTCCGCCGGCGCGACGGGCACACCTGGCTACTACCCAGGAACTCCGCGTTCGAGCCGATCCTGGGCGATGAGGCCACGGTCCTCGGCAAGGTCGTCGCCGTGCTGCGCACTGTCTGAGGCGTCACCGCTCAGACGACCGCGCCGACCTCCGCTCGGACACGACGGGTCGCCTCGACGATGTTCCGCAGCGACGCCGTGGTCTCGTCATAGCCTCGCGTCTTCAGCCCGCAGTCGGGATTGACCCACAGGTGACGCGTCGGGATCTCCTCGACCGCGCGCCGCAGCAGCGACTCGACCTCGTCGACCGTCGGCACGCGCGGCGAGTGGATGTCGTAGACGCCCGGGCCGATGCCGCGATCGAACCCCGCCTCGGCGATGTCGGCCACGACCTCCATGCGACTGCGGGCCGCCTCGATCGAGGTGACGTCGGCATCGAGCGCGCGGATCGCGTCGATCACCACCCCGAACTCCGAGTAGCAGAGATGCGTGTGCACCTGGGTGGCGGCGGCGGCGCCCCCGGTGGCCAGCCGGAACGACCGCACGGACCAGTCGAGGTAAGCCGGCTGGTCGGCCCTCTTCAGCGGAAGCAGCTCGCGCAGAGCCGGCTCGTCGACCTGGATGACGGCTATTCCGGCCGCCTCCAGATCGGCGATCTCCTCCCGGAGGGCGAGCGCGACCTGGTCGGCCGTCTCGGCGAGCGGCTGATCGTCGCGGACGAACGACCAGGCGAGGATGGTCACCGGCCCCGTCAGCATGCCCTTCAGGTGCGCGGTCGTCAGCGACTGCGCGAAGGCCGACCAGGCGACGGTGATCGGCGCCGGGCGTGAGACGTCGCCCCACAGGATCGAGGGACGGGTGGCGCGTGAGCCGTACGACTGCACCCAGCCGTGCTCGGTCACCGCGAAGCCGTCGAGGTTCTCGGCGAAGTACTGCACCATGTCGTTGCGCTCGGGCTCGCCGTGCACGAGCACGTCGAGGCCCAGTTCCTCCTGCAGAGCCACGACGCTCGAGATCTCGCGCCGCAGGAACTCGTCGTAGTCCTCCCGGGAGATCTCACCGCGGGTGAATCGGGCCCGAGCCCGTCGGATCTCGCCGGTCTGCGGGAAGGATCCGATCGTGGTGAGGGGAAGCACCGGCAGACCGAGGGCCTCCTGCGCCGTCTCTCGTTCGGCCGACGCCACACGCGCGAAGTCGGCCTCGGTGAGCTCGCGGCCGCGCACCGCTCCGTCCCGCACCCCGGGCGCGTGCAGGCGGTCGGACAGAGCGGCGGAGGCCGCGTCGAGCTCGTCGGCGATCGCCGCGCGACCTGCGGAGAGACCGCGCGCGAGCACGCCGATCTGCTCGACCTTCTGGTCGGCGAACGCGAGCCACGAGACCAGGCGCGGGTCGAGCCGGCTCTCGTCGGCGACGTCGTGCGGCAGGTGCAGGAGCGACGTCGAGGTTCCGGCCGAGACCGGAGCGCCCAGACCCCGCAGCTCTTCGAGCCGGTCGAACGCCGCCGCGAGGTCGCCGCGCCAGATGTTGTGGCCGTCGACCACACCACCCACGAGCGTCTTGCCCGCGAGCCCCTCGGCGGCCTCCGGGATCCCGCCGCGGACCAGATCGACCGCGATCGCCTCGATCGGGGCCGCCGCGAGCACGGGGAACACGGCTCCGAGCTCGGCGTACGGCGCCGCGACCAGGATCGACGGACGCTCGGACGCCTCCCCGAGGACCGACAGCGCGGATGCCGCGGCATCCGCCAGCTGCTCGGTCGAGGCGGGCAGCGACTCGCTCACGAGCGCCGGCTCGTCGAGCTGCACCCACTCGGCGCCGGCCGCCCGCAGCCGTCCGAGCAGCTCGACGTACACCGGTACGAGATCGTCGAGTCGTGAGAGCGGGTCGAAGCCGTCAGGCGCGTCGTCCGACGCCTTCGCGAGCGCGAGCAGGGTCACCGGCCCCACGACGACGGGCCGCGTGACGAAGCCGGCCGCCACCGCCTCCGCGACCTCGCGCACGAGGCGCTCGCTGGAGAGGGAGAACACGGTGTCGGGCCCGATCTCGGGCACCAGGTAGTGATAGTTCGAGTCGAACCACTTCGTCATCTCGAGCGGGGCGCGATCGCCCTCGCCGCGGGCGATGGTGAAATACGCCGCGAGGCCGATCGTGCCGTCGGCCGACCGCAGGTCCTCGAAGCGGGCGGGGATCGCCCCCACCGTCGCCGCGGCGTCGAGCACCTGGTCGTAGAACGAGAAGGACTCGGGGATCGAGGAGTCGCCGCGCCCGAGACCGAGGGAGGCGAGACGGTCGCGGGTGGCCGCGCGCAGCTCGGCGGCGGCGCGCTCGAGCTCGGAGAGGTCGGTGCGACCGGCCCAGAACGCCTCGACGGCCTTCTTCAGTTCGCGACGGCGGCCGATGCGGGGATAGCCCAGGATGGTGCCCTCAGGGAATGCGGTCATGATGTGTCCTTTCGGCGGGGGTCGAGGGGATCAGTGCCGCAGGGCCGGGAGGATCCCGGCTTCCGCGAGCACGCTGAGCACGGTCTCGTGCTGGTTGAAGGCGTAGAGGTGCACGCCCGGTGCGCCGCCGGCGACGACGTCGCGGGCGAGGCGGGCGGCCCATTCGATGCCGATCTCGCGGCGCCCCTCCGGTGTCGGTTCGACGTCGAGGGCGACCGCGAGCTCGCTCGGGAGGTCTTCTCCCGTGAGTTCGAGCACGCGCCGCAGTCGCGCGGGCGAGGTGATGGGCATGATGCCCGGCAGGATCGGGATCGTCACGCCGGCGCGGCGCGCCCGCTCCACGAACGCCAGGTAGTCGTCGGGGTGGAAGAACAGCTGCGTGATGGCGAAGGTCGCGCCCGCCGCCTGCTTCGCGAGCAGCGACTCCACGTCGTGGGCGGGGCGGGTCGACCGCGGATGGCCCGTCGGGAACGCCGCCACCGCGATGTTCACCCGGCGTCGGGGGTCGACCCGGACGGCGCCCGGCAGGCCGGGCACCGGCGACTCCCGGTAAGGAGCGCGCTCGGCCTGGACGCGGTCGATGAGCTGCACCAGCTGAGCCGCGCTCTCGAGATCGCCGAGGAACCCCTCCGTCCTCCCGGCGGGCGGATCGCCGCGCAGGGCGAGGAAGCTCAGGATGCCGGCGTCGAGGAACTCGCGGATCAGAGCCGCCGCCCCGGTGTAGGTGTTGCCGACGCAGGTGAGGTGCGCGAGCGGCTCGACATCGGTGTGCTCGCGGATGAAGCGGAGCACGTCGAGCGAGCGTCCGCCGGCGGATCCGCCCGCGCCGTAGGTGACGGAGAGGAAGCTCGGCCCCGCCGCGGCGAGGTGGCGGACGGTCTGCTGCAGCGCTTCGTCGCTCGACTCCGAGCGCGGGGGATAGAGCTCGAAGGAGAAGGGCACCGGGTGGGTGCCGGAGGTCTCGTCGTCGGACGACATGTTTCTCCTGAGGACAGGGCGGGCCGGGCGGCCGCGCACGACGCAGTGGGGCATCATTCGCGGGCGGGTGCCGGGCTCGGCTGTCGCTCCACACCCGGTGGACCGGGCGTTCCCAGAAACGTAGAACACGGCGGCAGAGGCTCGCACGTGTGTGTCGTCGTGTGTCGAGCGCCGCCTAGGCTCGAGGCATGTCGTCTCCGTTCGGCTCCTGGTCCTCCCCCTTCACGGCCGCGTCCGTCGCGGCATCCGCCCCGCGCATCGACGGTGCACGGTTCGTCGGGAGCGCGATCTGGTGGGGCGAGTCGGTGCCCGCCGAGGGAGGGCGGATGACGGTCCGCAGCTCGGACGGATCGGAGATGCTGCCGGCGCCGTGGAGCGCGCGATCGCGGGTGCACGAGTACGGCGGCGGAGCATGGACGGCGGATGCCGACGGCATACTCTATTTCGTCCACGCGGGAGACCAGCGGATCTACCGGCTCACGGCCGGGTCCGAGCCGCGCGCGCTCACGCCGGCCGGCCCGGCGCACGGCGGATTGCGACTCCAGGACGGGCGGCTCCTGGCGATCCGCGAAGACCTCGACGCCGTTCCGCCGCTGCGCGCCGTCATCGAGGTTCCCGTCGACGGGTCGGCCGCCGACGACCCGACGGCGCTCCGCACCTTCGTGGAGAGCGACCTGTTCTTCGCGCACCCGGCGCTCTCCCCCGACGGCTCCCGCCTCGCGTGGGTCGAGTGGAGCGGCGAGCGGATGCCGTGGCAGAGCGCGCAGCTGGCGATCGCGGCGATCGACGAGGGCACCGTCACCCGCCCCGAGACGAGAGCGGCGCTGCAGCCGGAATGGCGCAGCGACACCGAACTCGTCTACAGCGACGATCCGTCCGGACGCTGGCAGCTGCACCGGCGAGAGGTCGATCGGTCGGGCGCCGCGCAGGCGGCCGAGCCGCTCACGACGACCGACGCCGACACGGGCTACGGACTCTGGGTGCTCGGCAACCGCTGGTACCGACCGCTCGCCGACGGTCGCACGGTGGCGGTGCGCACGAACGGCCGCGACGAGGTCGCGGTCATCGCTCCCGACGGCGCGACGACCGCGCTCGACGTGCCGTGCGACGGTCATGTCAGCGTCGACGACGTCTCGGGCCCGCGCGTGCTGCTCTCGGGGAACGGCTCATCGACCGCACCCGGCGTGTGGTGCGTCGACCTCGACAGCGGCGACATCTCGGTCGTCACGGGCGGCGCGCCGGTCGACACCGGGTGGATGCCGCCGGCGCAGCCGATCGAGATCGACGGCGGCCGGGGCGCGGTGCACGCCTTCGCGTACGCCCCGGCGCACCCCACCGCCTCGGCGCCGACGGGCGAGCTGCCGCCGTACGTCGTGTTCGTGCACGGCGGCCCGACCGCCCACGTCACGGGAGCCGCGTCCACGGCGATCGCCTTCTACACCAGCCGCGGCATCGGCGTGCTCGACGTGAACTACGGCGGCTCCACCGGCTACGGACGGGCCTACCGGGAGCGCCTTGACGGCGCCTGGGGCCTGGTCGACGTCGACGACGTCATCGCCGCCGCACGCGGCCTGGCGGATGCCGGACTCGCCGACCCTCGACGCATCGCCATCCGCGGAAGCTCCGCCGGCGGCTGGACGGTCCTCTCGGCCCTCGTGCGCGGCGGCGCCTTCGCGGCCGGGATCAGTCGCTACGGCGTCGCCGATCTGCGGATGCTGGCCGAGCACTCGCACGGTTTCGAGGAGCTCTACGTCGCGGGACTGGTGGGGCCGCTCCCCGCGGCCGAGGAGCTGTACGTCGAGCGCTCACCGCTGACGCACGCCGACCGCATCGACGTGCCGGTGCTGCTGATGCAGGGCGAGGACGACCGCGTGGTGCCGCCATCGCAGTCGGAGGCGATCCGCGACGCCCTCGCCGCGCACGGCGTCGATCACGAATACGTGCTGTACCCCGGCGAGGGCCACGGGTTCCGCAGCGCGACGACGATCGTCGACGCGCTCGAACGCGAACTGGCCTTCCTCGGGCGGGTGTTCGGGTTCACCCCGGCGCGCTGAGCCCCGGGCTATTCGCCCATGCGGTTGCGCGTGCGCATCGCGCGCTCGGCCTCACGCGTGTCCTGCCGCTCTCGCAGCGTCTGACGCTTGTCGTACTCGCGCTTGCCCTTCGCGAGGGCGATCTCGACCTTGGCGCGGCCGTCGGAGAAGTACAGCTTCAGCGGGATGAGCGTGTAGCCGCCCGCCGACACCGCGTGCGCGATCTTCGTGATCTCCTCGCGGTGCAGGAGGAGTTTGCGAATGCGCTTCGCGGAGTGATTGGTCCAGTGCCCCTGGGAGTACTCGGGGATGTGCACGGCGTCGAGGAAGACCTCATTGCCCTTCACGAACGCATAGCCGTCGCTGAGGTTCGCGCGCCCCTGGCGCAACGACTTGACCTCGGTGCCGGTGAGCACCATGCCGGCCTCGTAGGACTTCTCGATGGCGTAGTCGTGACGCGCGCGACGATTGGTCGCGACGACCTTCTCCCCGCGTTCCCTGGGCATGGTGCTCCTGCTCTCTCTCGTGGCCGGCGTCTCTGTCGCGGTCGGCGCCGCTGTCGCGGCCAGCCCACCAGCCTACCTCAGGTGCGCAGCCACCGACGGATCGCGAACCCGGCCGAGAGCGCCGCGAGCACGACCCCGATCCCGATCAGCACGGGCACCACGAGGGCGGCATCCCCCATGGTGACCCAGGTGGTGATGAACGGGACGCGCCCGCGGAGATAGCCGTCGACCCCGAAGTGCACCCCCGCGACGACGGCCGCACTGGCCAGGACCGAGCCGAGGAAGGCGGCGAACACGCCTTCGAGCACGAACGGCGTCTGGATGAAGCGGTTCGACGCGCCCACCAGTCGCATGATGCCGATCTCCTTCCGGCGCGCATAGGCCGAGAGCCGGATGGTCGTGCCGATCAGGAGCGTCGCCGCGATGAGCATGAGCACCGCGATGCCGACCGCGATGTAGGTCGCGACCGTGAGGGCCGAGAACAGCGGCTCGAGGTACTGCAGCTGGTCGCGCACCTGCTCGACGCCGGCCTGCCCGCTGAACGCCTCGCTCAGCACCTGCGACTGCCCCGGGTCCTTCATCGTGACGAAGAACACCTCGAACGCCTGATCCGGGGTGAGCACGCTCGCCTGGTCCTCGCCGAGCTGCTCGACCAGCTTCGCGTAGGTCTCCTCCTTCGTGTCGAAGGTCATCGAGCTGATGAGCGGCGAGAGCGCCTCGCCTTCGAGCTGGGCGCGCACCGCGGCCACCTGCTCCTCGCTGGCCGCACCGTCGACGCAGGTCTCCGCCTCGGAGACGTCGGAGCACATGTAGACCGCGACCTGGGCGCGTTCGGCCCAGTATCCGCGCATGACCCCGATCTGCGCCTGCATCAGGATGGCGGCGCCGACGAAGGTGAGCGAGACGAAGGTGACGAGCACGACGGAGATCACCATGGAGATGTTGCGCCGCAGACCCCCGAGGGCCTCGGTCAGGATCAGACCGATCCTCATGAGGTCGGCCCCACTTCCTCGTCGTCGTCGTCGGAGAGCCCGAGACGGTCGGCGACGCCGAGCTCGGCGACGTCGACCCGCGGCACCGCGATGGGGTGCGTGAGCGGCCCCGCGACCGGCTGCTGCTCCGCGACCGGCGGCTCGTCCGCGACCGGCTGCTGCTCCGCGACCGGCTCGTCGGGCGGTTCCACGATCGACCCCGGAGCGGATGCCGCCGTTCGGCGCTTCTCGGCGAGCTCCTCGGCGAGGGCGGCGCGGACGACCGAGAGATCGGCGGTCTGACGCTGGACCTCCTGCACCGCCGTGAGGGCGGCGGCCGCGGCCGCGCCCCGCACCTCCTCCGGAGCGAGACGCGGGATGTTCGAAGTGTCGCCGTAGCCGCCGTGCACCTCGTCGCGCACCATCTCGCCGTCGCGGAGCTCGATCACGCGGCGCTGCATCTGGTCGACGAACGCCGCCTCGTGGGTCGCCATCAGAACCGTGGTGCCGCCCGCGTTGATGCGGGCGAGGAGCTGCATGATGTCGACCGAGGTGGCCGGGTCGAGGTTTCCGGTCGGCTCATCGGCGAGCAGCACCTGCGGCCGGTTGACGAGCGCGCGGGCGATCGCCACGCGCTGCTGCTCGCCGCCCGAGAGCTCGTGCGGCATCCGCTTCTGCTTGCCGTCGAGACCGACGAGGGCGAGCGCCTCGGGCACGGCCTGCTGGATGAAGCCGCGCGAGGATCCGGTCACCTGCAGAGTGAACGCGACGTTCTGATACACCGTCTTCGACGGCAGGAGACGGAAGTCCTGGAACACCGAGCCGATGTGGCGACGGAAGTACGGCACCTTGCGATTGGCGAGCGAGCGCAGGTCGCGTCCGAGCACGGCGACGCGGCCGGCGGTGGGCACGTCTTCGCGGAGGATGAGCCGCAGGCAGGAGGACTTGCCGGACCCGGAGGCGCCGACGAGGAACACGAACTCCCCGCGCTGCACTTCGAAGTCGACACCGGACAGGGCGGGCTTCGACGTCCCGCGGTAGCGTTTCGTGACGTTCTCGAACCGAATCATGGCGATCCGAGCCTAAGCGCGCCCACGCGCCCCGCCGCCAGCGACACCCCGCACGGCCGACGGCGCAGAGGGCGGATCCGCCCGAAGATCGGCCGATCGATGTCGGCCCGCACTGCTATACATGAAGTGGCGTTCGCGGGTCTCCGCACGCCTGGAGCTTTCACAAGGGGGACACATGAGCACGCCTGCCGGGTGGTACGACGACGGATCCGGGCGCCAGCGCTGGTGGGACGGCCAGCAGTGGACCGAGCATTTCGCGCCCGAAGCCCCCGCCGCGCCGCAGAACGACACCACGCCGCTGGGCGAGAACGAGGCTCCGACCACATCGCTCGACGACACCGTCATCCGTCCGGAGACCCCCGACCCCTCGCCGACGGATTCCGGCGACGCTCCGGCAGCCGCCGGAGAGGATGCCGCTCCCGCCTTCGCGGTCGCGCCTCCGGCCGCGCCGCAGCCCGCGGCATCCGACCATCCCGTCGCTCCCCCGGCACCCGACTACCCCGTCGCTCCCGCGACACCCGACGCGTATCCGGGCGTGAGCGGCGGCTACCCGCCCGCGGCGGGCGGCTACGGCGCGACCCCGGCCTATCCGGGCGCCGCCGGGGCGAGCACCCCCGACGAGCCGAAGAAGGTCTCGGTCCTCGGCATCGTCGGACTCGGACTCGCGGTGCTCGGCACCATCCTCGTCTTCATCCCGGTGATCGGATTCCTCGGATTCTTCCTGCTGGCGGCCGCGTTCATCGTCTCGCTCATCTCGCTCTTCCTGAAGGGCAAGAAGTGGCCCGGCATCACGGGGCTCGCGCTCTCGATCGTCGGCACCATCCTCGGCGTGGTCATGGGATTCGTGTATCTGGCGATGTTCGCGGCCGGGGTCAACGAGGAGCTCGGCGACCTGCCCACCTCCGCCCCCTCCATCTCGGCCGAGCCTCTGGAGACCGGTGAGCCCGACGCCGGCGCCTCGACCGACCGCCCCACGGTGGAGGAGCTCGAGGTCGGCATCGCGGCGATCATCCAGTCGACCGGAACCGAGGGTTACACGCCCGAGAGCATCACGTGCTTCGCGGAGGAGTTCTACGCCTCCGACATCGATGACGAGACGCTGCGCGTCATCGCCTCCGGCGACGACGCCACGTTCAGCGATGCGGAAGCGGCACTGGCCTTCACCGACCAGTTCACCGACTCGCTGTCGACCTGCCTCATCCCCTGACGACTCGCCCTCACGACGCACGGGAAGGATCGGGGGAGGCGATGACGACTCCGGCGGGCTGGTACGACGACGGCTCCGGGAAGCGGCGTTGGTGGGACGGATCGCAGTGGACGATGCATGTGACCACGTCGGTTCCCGACACGCCCGAATGGACCCCACCGACGGCCCCGGCCATCCGTGCGGCGGCGACGGCGGGGGCGCCGGCGACGAGGAGAATCTCGGTGTTCGGACTCGTCGGCCTCATCGCGGCGGCGATCGGCGCCGTCCTCGCCTGCATCCCTCCGATCACGGTCGCGGGGTGGGCGCTCCTGGGCGCGGCGGTCGTCGTCTCTCTCGTCTCCCTGTTCCTCCCCGGGACGAAGTGGCCGGGCGTCACCGGTCTGGGCGTCGCCGCGTTCGGCACGGTCCTCGCCCTGGCCGTCTCCCTGTTCACGGTCGGGCTGCGATCGGTCGTGGAGGCCGCCGACGATGCGACGCAGCCGACGGCTCCGTCCGCCGCTCCGTCGCGCTCGCCGGCCCCGATGCCGACCGACGACCCGGCCCCTGAGGGTGCCGAGATGGTGCCCTTCGCGGAGCTCGAGGTCGGCGACTGCCTGCCACTCGTCGAGTACGAGTCCGACGAAGACATTTACGAGCTTCCCGTGCTGCCCTGCGATGTGCCGCATACGGATGAGGTGTTCTTCATCTATGAGCTCGACGACGGAGAGTTCCCCGGCGACGAGTACCTCACCGACAAGACGTGGGAGGACTGCCGCGCGCACTTCGAGGCGTTCGTCGGCGTTGCGTACGACGACTCCGAGCTCGACTTCTACAGCTACCAGCCGACCAGGAGCTCGTGGATCCGTGCCGGTGACCGCACGGTGCACTGCATCGTCTTCAGCTATGACGAAGTGACGGGTTCACTGGCGGGCGCGGGGCGCTGAACGCGGCTCGCGAGCGAGAGCTCAGTCGTCGTCCTTGCGCTTGCGCCAGCGGATGCCGGCCGAGATGAACCCGTCGAGGTCGCCGTCGAACACGGCGGCGGGGTTCCCCGACTCGTGGCCCGTGCGCAGGTCTTTCACGAGCTGCTGACCGTAGAGGAAGTACGAGCGCATCTGGTCGCCCCAGCTCGCGGTGATGTTGCCCGCGAGCTCCTTCTTCTTCGCCGCCTCCTCCTCCTTCTGCAGCAGAAGCAGGCGCGTCTGGAGAACGCGCATGGCTGCCGCACGGTTCTGGATCTGCGACTTCTCGTTCTGCATCGAGACCACGATGCCGGTGGGGAGGTGCGTGAGGCGCACGGCGGAATCGGTCGTGTTGACCGACTGACCGCCCGGCCCCGACGAGCGGAACACGTCGACGCGGATGTCGCCCTCGGGGATGTCGACCTCGGTCGCCTCCTCCATGAGCGGGATGACCTCGACCGCGGCGAAGGAGGTCTGGCGCTTGTCGGCCGAGCCGAACGGGCTGATGCGCGCGAGGCGGTGCGTGCCGGCCTCGACCGACAGCGTCCCGAACGCGTAGGGGGCGTCGATCTCGAACGTCGCCGACTTGATGCCCGCGCCCTCCGCGTACGAGGTGTCCATGACCTTCGCGGGATACTTGTGCTGCTCGGCCCAGCGCAGGTACATGCGCAGGAGCATCTCGGCGAAGTCGGTGGCGTCGTCGCCGCCCGCGCCCGAGCGGATCGTGATGATCGCGCTCCGCTCGTCGTATTCGCCGTCGAGGAGGGTCTGCACCTCGAGCTGGTTGATCACCTCGGTGAGCGCGGCGAGCTCGGTGCGCGCTTCCTGCGCCGACTCCTCGTCTCCCATCTCGTTGGCGAGGTCGACGAGCACCTCGAGGTCGTCGAGGCGCTGGGCGATGCCGGTGATGCGGGCGAGTTCCGACTGCCGGTGACTGAGAGCGCTGGTGACCTTCTGCGCGCGCTCGGTGTCGTCCCAGAGGTCGGGGGCGCCGGCCTCCTCGCTGAGCCGCGCGATCTCGTCGCGAAGGTGGGTGACGTCGACGACCTCGCTGATGTCGCCGAAGGTGTGCCTGAGCGCCTGGATTTCGGCGGAGAGATCTAGTTCGAGCATGACACCCCAGCCTAACGTGCCGTCCGCGCGCTCGGGAGACGCCGGAGGCCGGGGCGGCGCGGCGGGGGTAGCGTGAAGAGGTGAGCAGTGCATCGACGGTCCTCCGGCAGTTCGGGCCGATGGTGTACCTGCCGACGGTGCTCTTCGCCCTGGGCGAGGGCGCGGTGATCCCGCTGATCCCGGTGATCGCCGCGTCGATGGGCGCCGACGTGGCGTTCGCCGCGCTCGTGGCCTCGGCGCTGGTGGTCGGGCAGCTGTGCGGCAACCTGCCGGCGGGCTGGGCGGTCGGCCGCATCGGCGAGCGGTTCACCATGGTGATCGCCGGCACGCTGTCGATCCTCGCCGCGGTCGGCATGGTGCTCGCCCCCTCGCTCGGCGTGCTCGCCGCCTCCGTCTTCATCCTCGGCGTGTGCGCCGCGGCCTTCGGCCTGGCCCGGCACGCCTTCATGACCACCCGCGTGCCGGTCGCCTTCCGGGCGCGGTCGCTGTCGCTTCTGGGCGGCAGCTTCCGGCTCGGCGTCTTCGTCGGGCCGTTCGTCTCGGCCGGTCTCCTGCAGATCTTCGGCGACGAGGCCGCGGCGATCTGGTTCTTCCTCGTCTGCCTGGTCGTGATGGTCATGCTCGTGCTGTTCGGTCCCGACCCCGAGAAGACCACTCCGCCGATGACGTCGCCGGCGCGTCGCGGGTTCGCGGAGGATTCCGGGGAGGCGGTGAGCGGATCGATCCCCACCCTCGAACGCGTCGGCATCTTCGCGACCATGTGGCGCCAGCGTGTCGTGCTCGGTCGTCTCGGCCTGGCAGCGGCGTCGCTGTCGGCGGTGCGGTCGGCCCGTCAGGTCGTGCTCCCGCTCTGGGGGTTGTCGCTGGGCCTGGACGCCTCGACGATCGCCCTGGTCGTCGGCGTCTCCGGGGCGATCGACTTCGCCCTGTTCTACGCGAGCGGGCAGGTCATGGACCGCTTCGGCCGGCTCTGGGCGGCGATGCCCGCCATGGTGCTGATGGGAACCGGGTTCCTCGCGCTCTCGGTGACCCACGACGTCGACGCCGCGGTGCTCTGGTTCGGTCTTTTCGCCGGCGTGCTCGGCGTCGGCAACGGCCTGTCGAGCGGCATCCTGCTCACCCTCGGTGCCGACGTGGCCCCGAAGCACGAGCCGGCGGCGTTCCTCGGGTCCTGGCGGACCCTGACGGATGCCGGGGGTGCCGTCGCGCCGCTCCTCGTCGCCGCCGTCACGGCGGCGGCCGCGCTCCCGTTCGCGTCGGCGGCGATGGGAGTGGTGAGCCTGGCGGGCGCGCTCGGGTTCCTGCGCTGGATCCCGAAGTTCGTGCCGCGCATGCGCCCGCCCATGCCCGAGGAGTGAGGCGGATGCCGCCGTCGGCGCCGTCCTCGCGACATACTGGCTAGCGACGGCGGCCCGTGAGGCCCTCGCCCCGCACCTTCCGACAGAGAGCGAGCAGCACCATGGACGCTTCCGACATCTCCGACGGGCCGCACACACCGCCCGCGACAGACGAGGTCGTCGCCGACGTCCTCATCGTGGGCGCCGGGCCGGTCGGCCTGGTGCTCGCGACCGAACTCGCCCGGCGAGGCGTGCGACTGCGGATCATCGATTCCCTCCCCGCACCGACGACGGAATCCCGCGCGATCGTCGTCCATTCGCGATCCCTCGACCATCTCCGGGCGCTGGGCGCGTGGGAATCCGTGATGTCGCACGCCATCGAAGCGCACGGCATGCAGATGCACTCCGGCGAGAAGACGGTCGCCGAGGTCTCGTTCGACGACATCGCCGCCGTCTACCGCTACTCGGCGGCGCTGGCCCAGACCGACACCGAGGCGGCCCTGGCGGGCCGCTTGGCGGAGCTCGGTGCGACGGTCGAGCGGTCGACGACGCTGACCGCCTACAGCCAGGATGCGGAGGGCGTCGATGCCCGCGTCACCGCGGCCGACGGCTCGATCCGCACGGTGCGCGCCCGTTATCTGGTCGGTGCCGACGGAGCCCGCAGCGCCGTGCGTCACCTCACCGGTCAGAAGCTCGAAGGCTCCTTCGTCGGCGAGGACTTCCTTCTCGGCGATGTGGAGGGGGATCACGACTACGACCGGTCCCTGTTCCACACGTTCTTCTCCCCCGGTCAGTCGACGGGTCTGCTCTTCGCGCTGCCCGGCGACCGAGTCCGCGTCTTCGCCCAGCTGCCTCCCGGAACCGACCCGCATCGGCCGGCCACGGTCGACTGGCTGCAGGAGGCGCTGCTCGAGCGCGGCATCCGCCTGCGGATCCGCGAGTCGCACTGGATCACCCGCGTGACGCTGAAGCACGGCCAGGTGCCGCGCTACCGCGACGGCCGGGTGTTCCTCGCCGGCGACGCCGCGCACATCCACAGTCCCGCCGGCGGTCTCGGGATGAACACGGGGATGCAGGATGCGATGAACCTGGCCTGGAAGCTGCACGCGGCCCTGGGGGCGGTCGACGACACCGCGCTGCTCGACAGCTACCACGACGAGCGGCATCCGGTCGCCGCCGACGTGATCCGCTTCACCACGCGGCTCTCCGACGCGGGAACGCTCAGCAACCCCGTGGCACAGCGCGTCCGCAACGCGCTGCTGCACATCGGCCTGTCGATCCCGGCCGTCGAGAAGAGGATCGCCGGAACCGTCGAGCAGCAGAACGTGCGCTACCGGGACAGTGCGATCGTGACCGGCGAGGGGCGGATGCTGCGCCCCGGCGACTACCTCTTCCTCGAGGCCACGAGTGTCGCCGACGCCCTCGCGCAGCATCCGTCCCATCTCGCGATCGTGCTGCCGGGCCGCGGCGAACCGCCCCGCGCCGTTCTTCCCGCGTGGCTGAGCGAGCTCACCGTGACCGATGACGAGGCGGAGAGGCTGCGGCAATCGACCGGGCTGGCCGACGGCGGACTGCTCATCGTCCGGCCCGACGGCTACCTCGGCCACATCGGTCCCGACGTGCCGGCGGGCATCGACGCCTACGGCGAGCTCGTCGGGTACGCGACGGCGGGATAGCGGCTCTCAGGACGATAAGCGTGACCGACCTCACGTTTCTCCCGTCCACATCGTCGTGTCTGTGAGGGCGGTGATCGCCCGGGCAGCAGGAGAGTCCGTGCTGCGGTGGCGAAGGAGGAACCCAGAGGATGAGAATCGCGGTTGCCGGCGGGACCGGCACGGTCGGACGGCATGTGGTCGAGGCGGCACGCGGACGAGGACACGACATCGTCCTCCTGACGCGAGGCAGCGGCGTGGACGTGCGGAGCGGCGTGGGGATCGACCAGGCGCTCGCCGACGTCGACGTGGTCATCGACACGATCAACGCCACGACGCTGTCGACGAAGAAGGCGGTCGAGTTCTTCGAGACCACGACCCGGCGCCTGCTCGCGGCGGAGAAGCGCGCGGGCGTCGCACATCATGTCGCCCTGTCCATCGTCGGCATCGACGACACCGACACCTCGTACTACGCCGGCAAGCTCGCCCAGGAGCGCCTGGTACGAGCATCGGACGTGCCGCACACGATCGCTCGCACCGGGCAGTTCCACGAGTTCGCCGAGCAGATCGCCGCGCAGACGACCGTCGGGCCGGTGACCCTGGTGCCCAAGACGCTCACCCGTCCGGTCGCCGCCCGCGAAGTGGGGGCGCACCTCGTGGACGTCGCCGAGGGCGCGCCCTCCGATCGGGCGCGGGACCTGGTCGGGCCGCGCGATGAGTCGCTGGCCGACATGGTGCGTCGGATGTTCGCCCACGACGGCACCCGGCGGGCGGTGATCGAGGTGCGCTTCCCGGGGGCGTACGGTCGAGGATTGGCCTCGGGCGAACTCCGCGGCGGCAGCGGGAGGGACACGGCCCGCACGACGTTCGACGAGTGGCTGCGCACTGATCACACGCCTGTGTGAGCGCCGGCGGTGAGATACCGGATGCCCGGCTCAGCGCAGGGCCGTGCGGCTCAGCGCAGCCTATGGCTCAGCGCAAGGCCGTGCGGCTCGACTCCCGGACCTCGACTCATCGGTCTGTTCGCGCATCACAGGCAACCATGTACGCAATTCGCTGCCGAGGGTTCGAGTCATCCCGGGCCCGAACGGTGCCAGCTGGCTTCACATGGAATCCCTCGTGCTGCCAATCGAGTACGAGCAGCTCGACATCGTCGCCCAGCACGGCGAGGAACGCACGTCTCGCGCTGGCCTCGATAGCTTGAATCGACGCATCTGATCGTCCGGGGCGGTCCTCATCCCACACCTGACCGATCCCGAAGGTAACGGACGGCGATGGTTCTCGGATCGATTGCTCGGATCGACCACCCGTGGCCGAGAAATCGAAGCGGCGGTAGACGCGTCCCACGCATCACGGTTCTCTCGCTCAGGAAGGCGGCTCCACGCTCCGATCATCGGATCAGACTATCCTTCGTCCCGTTTCGGCAACTGTGGCGTCAGCGACGCCGCGCCGCGCGGACCCCTCCCCCGGTCGCTACAGCTTCGTGCCCTGGCTGCGCGCGTAGTTCGCCTGGATCCGGCGTGCCTCCGGAGATTCCGGGTCGAGCGGGCGCAACCGATCGGGCATGCGTTCTGCCGGCTCGACGAGATCATCGCTGTCGGGGTCGACAGTGCCGACGAGTTCTGGCGACGACCGCCGCCGCGCCGGCGAGACTCAGCGCAGGGCCGTGCGGCTCGTCGCCGTCGACCGCAGCTCGACGCCGTCAGGTATGAGCGGGGCGACCAGCGGTGGTCTCCACGGGGCTGAGACGGTGACCTGAGCCGAGACGCCGTCGGGTGTGGTCGCGCTGACGAGGCGGGCCTCACCGGGGAGCGCGACCAGCATCGCCGATGCCTGCTCGTGCACGCCGGCGTCGGTGAGCTGCGCGCGAGCCGCCGTGCCCTCGACCCGCAGCGTGAAGCCGTCGGCGCCGGCCAGCGCGGCCGAGTCGGCGAGCGCGTCGAGTCGCTTCTGCGCGACGTAGAGGTCGGTGGCGCACACGCACACGAAGATCAGGGCGAGCGCGAGCAGCGCGTAGCCGAGCGTGAGCAGGAGGACGCTCCCCCGCTCCGCGTCGGACGACGGGTCGACGCTCATCCGGAACCCCACGACCGCGAGATCTTCTGCACCGCTTCAGCTCGGAGGGGCACGGATGCGGCGCGGTCGAGGCCGAACAGCGACGGCACCAGCGGCAGCGCGACCCGGGTGTCGACGGTCACGATGAGCGTCGCACCCGGCGAGGGGCAGTCGGCGCCCGCCGGGAGGCACGTCATCGACACGTCGACCGCTTCCGGGTCGAGACCGTACTCCTGCACGATTCCGGCGAGCACGGCATCGCCGCGTTCGACCGCCGACTCCGCGCTCACGGCTCGGGCGACGGCTCTCGCGGTGTGCCGGGCGGCGGCCTCGGCCCCGAGGGTCTGCTCCTGGACCGCCCCGAGGACGATCACGAGGTAGACGAGCGGCACCAGCAGGATGACGCCGATCGTGATGAACTCGAGCGCCGCCGAACCGTCGTCATCCCTCGCCCAGGCTCTCCATCGGCGCATGGGCCTCCACCTCCCATGCGAACGCGATCCCGATCAGCCCGAGGACCGGGAGTGCGGTGCGGATGCGGACGACCACCGTCTCATGCCCGAGGGCGCGCGACGTGCCGACCGTGATGTCCTCGGCGTACGCGCCGCCGACGGCTCGCTCGATCACGCGTCGCGAGCGCTCCGCGCCCTCGGCGGGCGTCGTGTCGGCGAGGGCGGCGTGATAGGCGCCCTCGACCGCCGCGTCATGCACGACGTTGCGCACGTAGACGGCGAGAGCCAGCTGCAGCACCCCGAGCGTGAGCGCCGTGAGGAGCGTGCCCACGAGCACGAACTCCACGGGGCTCGACCCGCGATCGTCGGCGACTGCCTGCCGTCGCAGCATCTCAGAGACCGGAGACCCGCTGGATCGCCTGCTCGAACAGCTCGGTCAGCGCGGGACCGGCGACGGCCCAGATGAGGACCACGAGGCCGGCCGTCATCAGGGTCACGAGCACCCAGCCGGGAACGTCGCCGCGGTCGTCGGCGGCGAGGGCCCGCAACCAGCGCGCGGCGCGCGGCCAGGGGCGGGGAGGCGCCAGGCGGGTCAGGGGCGTGGAACGGGTCATCGGTCACCTTTCGTGCGGAACTCAGCCGATGCCGAGTCGGAGGATGAACAGGCCGGGGTAGATCGCGAAGAGCACGGACAGCGGGAGGATCAGGAACACGAGAGGCAGGAGCATCAGGATCTCCTTGCGACCGGCCTGTTCGATGAGGGTGCGTTTCGCGTCTTCCCGCGCATCGCCGGCCTGGGCCTGGAGCACTCCCGCCAGCGGCGCGCCGTGCTCCAGAGCGGCGGCCACCTGGTCGACGGCGCGGGAGAGCCCGGGAAGCTGCAGTCGAGACGCCATCTCGCTCAGCGCATCCGTGAGCGGCGACCCCGTCCCGACGGCGAGGACGACGCGACGGAGCTCGCCGGTGAGCTCCCCTGAACCGACCGCCGATACGCGCCGCAGCGCGTCGAGGAAGCCCTCGCCCGCCGAGAGGCACAGCGCCAGGAACTCGAGCGTGGTCGGCAACTCGTCGGCGAGCCGCGATCGTCGCGCCTTCGCCCGGGCCGAGAGCTGCATGTCATAGCCCACGACCGCCGCCGCGCCGGCGAGGAGCGGGATCAGGGCGACCGGAACCGACATGCGGCCGGCGAGGGCGAGAGCGATCACGGCGACGGCTCCGGCGCCGAGACCGGTCAGCAACCAGCCCAGCTGACGTCCTCGAAAGGCCACGGCGTCCATGCCCTCTCCCGCCTGCGCGAGACGCTGGCGCAGGGCCTCCCCTCCCCCCATCACCCGACCGAAGGTCCGCTGTGCGTGCTTCCACGCCGAACGCCGATCGACGGGGAGGAGACCGGCCGACGGAAGAACGCTGCGAGGCAGATCGTCGTCGGCGACGACGTCGCGCACGTAGGGCGCGATGCGCAGGGTGAGAGAGGCCGCCCGCCACCGCGGCAGGGCGGCGAGGATGCTGAGCACACCCGCCGCGAACATGCCGCCGACCAGCACGGCGCTTGCCAGGGCCGTGACCACGCTCACCCGAACCACCGCCGCGGCTCGGGAAGGCGACCGATGCGGATCATGATACGGAACGCGACGACCGAGACGACGGCGCCGACGCAGATCACGACCATCCCCTCGGGGGTGCCGTACGCCGATGCGCCCTCCGGGCGCATCACGAGCAGCCCGAGCACGACCCACGGGGCGACCGCGCCGAGCACGGCTGCGCCGCGGATCCACGACTGCCGCGCCTCGACCTCTCCCCGCAGCGCCGCGTCGGCCCGCACCGACGACGACAGCGCGCGCAGAACGGCGATCAGTTCGGTGCCCCCGACCTGGCGTGCCATCCGCAGCGTTTCTGCGATCCGATCGCCGATCGGGTCGGCCAACGACGTCTTGAGCCGGTCGAGACTGGTCTCGAAACGTCCCGTGGCGCGCAGATCACGCGCGAACACGACGAACGCCGGCCGCAGCATCGGCGGGGCCGACTCTGCGAGGCCGGCGACGGCGTCGGGCAGGGACAGTCCGACCCGGATGGCGGCGATCAGCAGATCGCAGACGTCGGGCCAGAGTTGCCGTCGCAGGCGGCGCAGTCGGATCCTCCGCCCGCGCAGCCACATGACCGGAGCCGCCGCCGCGGCGATCGCCGACAGGAGCACGAGCACGGGAATGCCCGACAGGAGCCACGACGCCGACGCGGCAATCGCCGCAGCGGCCATCATGGCGACGCCCACCCCGCGCGACGAGAGTGCGCTCAACCCGGCCTCCTCGACGAGCCGCGCGAAGCGCCCCGACCGTGCGTCCGGACGGGTGCGCTCCTGCGGCGGCCACATCCACGGAGACAGGCAGAGCAGGAGTCCGGCGGCGAGGAGCGATCCCAGCAGGTACGTCATGGAGCCACCCGGTGGACCGAGCGGGTGACGATACGCCCGTCGACGACCTCGCCCGTCGGGGCGATGATCTCGTGCACGCGCCGCCGGCCCGAGTCGTCGCGCGCGCAGTGGACCACCAGGTCGATCGATGCGGCGAGCGCGGGCGCGATGAAGGCGCGGTCGATGTTGCGGCCGGCGAGCAGCGGGAGGACGGCCAGCTTCTCCAGGGCTTCCCCGGCGGAGTTCGCATGCACCGTCGCCGCGCCGGGCACCCCCGTGTTCAGGGCGAGCACGAGGTCGAGCGCCTCGGCGTCGCGCACCTCGCCGACGACCAGGCGATCGGGACGCATGCGCAGGGCCTCCTTCACCAGCCTTCGCAGCGTGATCTCGCCCGTCCCCTCCAGACCTGCCTGACGGCCCTGCAGCGCCACGAGGTCGCGGCCGACGACGGCGAGCTCGAACGTCTCCTCCACCGTGACGATGCGCTGGAGGTCGGCGCACGCGGCGAGGAGCGCCCCGAGCATGGTCGTCTTGCCGGCGTGGGTCGCGCCCGAGACGACGACGCTCTTCCCGGCCCGCATCGCGTCGCGCAGCAGGTCGGCGACCTCGGCCGTCATCGCCCCCTGGGCCGACAGCGCCTCGAGCGTGCGGTATCGCGGCAGGAACTTGCGGATGTTGACGGCCCAGCCGCCGCGCACGACGTCGGCGATGGCGACGTGCAGGCGCGAGCCGTCGGGCAGCGACGCGTCGACGAACGGCTGGCTGATGTCGACGCGGCGTCCGGTGGGCTGCAGCATCCGCTCCACCAGATCGCGCACCGTGGCCTCGGCCAGCCGCAGACCGGTGGGCTCGGCGAGGCCCCCTCGCGCCAGGTGGACGCGGCCGTCGCCGTTCACCCAGATCTCCTCGATGTCGACGTCGTCGAGGAACGGCTGAAGCGCACCCAGCCCGCTGACCGCCGCCATCACCTCTCGCACGCACCGGAGCTCGTCGTCGATCAGAGCTCCGCCGCGCGCCAGCGCGTCGTCGTCGTGGCGACGCACCTCGGTCTCGGCGATGCGGCGAGCGGCCGCCGGGTCGACCGACGGATCGATGCCCTCGGAGCGCAGACGCGAGCGCACGCGCTCGGCGACGAGGACGGACGGTTGGCTCACCCCGGCATCCTCGCAACAAACGCCGCCTCGCCTCGCGGGTTATCCACAGGGCCCGCGACTACGGGCCGCCCACCGCCTTGATCGCCTCCTTCGTCAGGTCGTCGAGCTCCGCGGTGGTCACGTTCACGCCGAGCGCTTCGAAGTCCAGACCGACTCCGCCCTCGGCGACGGGCTTGCGCAGCGCCCGGACCATGCCCTCGGTCTTGACGTCCTTCGGGAACACGCCGAAGATCTTGACCTTCGATCGGCCCCGGATCCGCGCGAGATACTCGATGCCGCCGACGAAGATGCTCGGAAGCGAGCCGTCCTCGAACTGGTCGAGCCGCTCGATGTCCTTCGCCGCCTGTCCCCCCACCTCGCCGAGCTTGTACTCCCCCTTCACCTGGGCCCGGATCTGTTCGATCGTCGGAGCGGGCTTGCCGGTCGCCTTCGCCGTGGCCGTCGCGCGCTCCCATCTCGCGGCGACGACGTTCTCGAGGTGCGCCAGGTCGGCCTCGGTGGCCTCGCGGATGTACCGCAGGTCGCGGGCCGACGCCCGTCCCGCCTTCGCCTCGTCGATGGCGGCGATGTCGAGCACGCCCTCGATCCTGCGGATCACGTCGGCCGACCTCGAGCCGTACCACTCGCGCTTCACCTGGCCGGTCGGGATCAGCCCGGCGATCATGCCGTCGGTGAGCTTGGCTCCGCGCGAGTCGGTCAGGGTGTGCCCCGCGAAGTAGCGCAGCCGAGTCGTCCGGTCGGGAAGCCCGAGCGCGGCCGCTCCGTGCAGGTCGCCCAGGAGCTTGACCGTGCGCACCTCCTTGAACTCCTCGAGCAGCTGTCCCGCCCCCATGCGCACGTTCGTCGAACTCTTCGTCCGCGCGGCATCCGCGACCCGCTTCAGCGAGAATTCGTCGAGCTCCTTGATGGCCGGTCTGGCGCTCAGCACGCCTTTCAGCGCCGCGAAGACCTTCGACTCGGCCGCGCTCGTCACCGCCGGGGCGATCTTCCTGTCCGTGAGCGTCCGCATCGCCACGCCCACCTCCTTCGTGAGCGGCGCGGCGATCTTGCCCTCCGCGCGCGCCACCAGTCCCGCCTCCCGCAGCACGGCACCCACCTTCGGCGAGTTCGCGATCGAGAGCCGCTCCGCGAGCAGCAGGAACTGGCTCCAGCTCCCCCGGCCGTACATCGACGACAGCCGCGCCGCCGTGTAGGCGGCCTTGCCCGCCTTGATGATCCGGAAGGCGCCGGGCACGAGAACCGTCGCGGCCGCGAGCACCCGCTCGACATCGCTGAGCTTCCGGCAGAGCAGGTCGCGTCCCGTCCACGCCTGGATCAGCGTGAGCGCGTTGCCGATGTAGGGCAGGCACTCGACGGAGAACACCGCGGCCTCGGTGACCGTGTCGGCCTGCACGTCGGGTTCGTATTTGCGCACGGTGAGCCCGAAATCACGCGCGACCGCGATGGCGAGAACGATGTCCTGCCGCTCCTCCAGCAGATCGAGGACGATCTCCGACACGGACTTCCTGTAGAACGCGGGATCTCTGGCGTGGAGTCTCGTCCAGTCGTCCAGTGCCGCCAGGAACTGTGCTCTCAGTTGTGCCCCCAGCGCCGTCGGCGGCGCCGGCGGTCCCGAGAAGCCCGGCGGCACCGGACGCTCCTCCAGCTTCGGCTCCAGGAAGTACCGCTCCCCGCATCCCCCTCCGGTCGTGTGCGCCGACGGAGCGATGCCCGCGAGGATGCCCGGCAGCTTCGCGTTGATCTCGAGGATCTTCGCGAGCCGCTGATCAGCGGTCACCTCGGCGCCCGCGAGCTGCTGAGAAGCGCGCTTCTGGCAGTCCTGCGCCCACGCGACGTCGGAGGGCAGACCGAGCTTCCGTCCACGCATCTCCCACAGCTTGTCGAGGTTCGGGTCCTGCCGCAGATCCCAGGCCATGGTCTCGACCGTCCGCCGTGCGAGTGCGATGGCGAACGCGTCCTCGGTGGCGCTGGTGAGCTTGCGCACCAGCGTGTCCTCGGCCGACGCGTGCATCCTGCGCAGGGCGTTCATGCGCTCGGGATCAGAACTCGGGGAGCACGGAGTCGGCCTGCAGCCACACGAGGGTCGTGGGCAGCGTGAACTGCCACGGTGCGCCCTCCGGCGTCGCATTCTGCAGGTCGTCGGTTCGTCCGCGCACCTCCTCTGCGATGGAGCGGTAGAGAGGATCCTTGATGTCCGGTGGTGTGCCGCCGTCCCAGAGCTTCTTGCTGAGCGCCATGGGCGGGCAGGCGAGGAAGTAGCTGATGGATGCCGCGTACGCCGGCGACACAGGGAGGACGACGCGCGCCGATCCGGCCTGGAGGAACGACTGCATCTCGGGATCGGGGTCGGATGCCGTACTCGTCTCCACCCAGCGCTTCTTTCCGCCCCAGAAGTAGGGGAAGTACAGGTACGTCATCTGCGCCCATTCGAACGCCTGCTCGAAGAACTGGATGACGGGGCCGATGTCGAGGGCCCGCCCGATCCGCACCTCGGGAATGTGCGCGGGGACGTCGGGGGGATTCGTCATGGCGTCGAACGAGGAGAAATGCTGTCCGGTGAGAAGCGTGAGGCAGAGCTTCTTGAGCTCGTTCCGCTGGATCTCGCGGTTGGCGAGGGGGTTGGCGCCCGCGAACGAGTCGGGCTCCCGCGCCTCGATGAGGGCCACGGCCGCGTCGTACTCCTTGCGTTTGGCCTCGTACGCGGCGGAGATCTTCTGGAACGTGTCGGCCTGCCAGGCGGCGAACGCCCCGTCGGTCCGCTCGCACGACGCCGAGATGTTGAGCGCATACGCCAGCACGTCGTACGACACCACGCTGAGCGGCACCACCCCCTCGCCGACCTCGGAAACGGGGTCGGGCGACGAGGCCGTCCATTCCTTGCCGTCGGGTGCATCCGGATGAGGTTGGTTGATCAACGCGAACTTCTCCCCCGCGAGATGCAGGAAGAACTTCGGATGGTTGCGCACGATCAGGCTCGCGTTGACGACCCAGTCCTTGAGGACGTAGCCGGCGGGGACGAGGAACTCCTTGGGCTTGTCCGAGTGGGTGACGCCCAGCCCGATCCCGTCCTTGGCCATCGAGATGCCCGCATGAACGGTCTTCGCGGGCGGCGCGGCGACGCCGGCGACGTCGTAGCGAGCCACGTACTCACGGAAGCCGTCCTCGGTGATGTCACTGATCCTCAGCGCCTTCTTCTGCGTGTTGACGAGCGGAGGCGGGGGGACGACACCGGCCGGGAGACCCGCCTTCCGCGTCAGCGACGCCTTGTAGTAGGCGGCGGGCTCGGGAACGATGAACTCGAGCATCATCCGCACCCCGTAGTTGTGGATCTGCGCCGAGTAGAGCTTGTCCACCCACCGGTAGATGCCGACGACGTGCGTGGGGTCGTCGTTGGAGAACCGGTGCGTGTTCGTCTCCTCGACCTCGTGCGTCGTCTTCGTCGTCCGCTCGCTGCGCGTGCGCTTCTCGATCCGCGACCGCGACCTGTCGACGATCTCCTTCGCCACAGTGCTGCTCACCTGCTCCGACTCCTGCTTCGATGTCGCATAGGCGAAGTCCCCGTGGGCGGTCATCGAGACGAGCCCGTACGTCGCCGACACCGTCACGCCCGCCTCGACGCTCATGTCCTCCTGGATCGTCTTCTCCGACTCGCGCGTGAGTTCGAAACGCTCGGTGGACTGGGTGTCGCGCTCGGTCGTCTCGCCGGTGTCGACCGCGGTGAAGAGCGTGTCCTCGGATCGGTCGAGCACGCGGTGCTCGCGCCCGCGCGTCTCCTTCGCCATCACGTTCTCGATGTGCGCCACCTCGCCGGGCTGGTATCTCAGCAACGTCTGCTTCACGACCTTGAGGTCGCCGACGCCGAGAACGCGGATCCGCCCGGACACCTCTTCATCCTCGGAGGTCCCCGGGTCGGGCTCACCCAGGAGGAACGGAGGGATCCACGTCAGATCGATGCCCTTCTCGACCCCCGAGATGGCTCCCGCAACGACGCTTCGCGTGGCGGCGAGGCCCGACCACTCCGAGACCCGCTCCGTGAGCACGGCGAGGTGGTCGTCGAGGGTGGTCACCGCATTCGTCAGCGATCGCGGCGCCAGGTCCAGATCGGCGACGATGCGGTGCTCGGCCGTCGAGAGATCGCCCGGGAGGTCGGCGAACAGCCGCGATCCGCCCGTCGCGAGGCGGACCGAGACCTCGTGATCCGACCCCGCGGCCTCGGCGGCGACCGCATGCGACATCTCGCTCGCCTCGGCGAGGCGGGTGCGAAGGCGGGAGGCGGTGCCGATGTCGCGGAGCACGCGTCGCACCTGCTTCTTCGAGACGTCGGGCTCGTCGTCGCGCACGGACCGCTCCTCCGCCTCCGCGAAGGGGAGGAACTCCTCCGGCACTTCGGCGGCCGCCGTGAGGATCGCCACGGGATCGCCGAGCCGGCCGTCGCCGCGGCGCCGGAGGAAGCGCAGCACGCGCAGCGCCGCGAGGGGCTCCTCCGCGCGCTGCGCGTGCGTGGCGCCGAGCGCGCAGCAGCAGTAGTACGCGGTCCATCCGTCGTCTTCCGCGCGGCGCATCTGCGCAGCACTCAGCTCGGCCAGTCCCGACGAGGTCAGCACCTCGTCGATGCGCGCGTCGTCGGGTGGCTCGCCGACGCCGAAGAGACGGAGCAGACGCGCATGGGCGCGGACGTACGGGTCGAACCGCCCGCGGTCGACCGCATCGAGGATCTCCTGCGCCCGCACCCGGCTGCCTTCCAGGTCTCGGTGCAGCAGGCGCGCGGGACGCTCGCCTCCCTCGCGTTCGGGTGGCCGCTCGTCCGCGAGCGGCGAAGGCTCTGCAGCGAGTTGTGGTGGCCGCACGGCGACGAACCGGAAGACATCGACGGGGACCGCATCAGACATCGCAACTCCGATCGCTGACGACTGTCCGTCCGGGTCCCCGCGAAGCGAGTCGGAAGCCGAGCTCGAGCGCATCCTACTCTCCGGGCCCGCGTCCCGGCCAGGATTTTCCGCGCCGCGCCGTCCGTGCTTAACCTGAGGTCGACCGCCGAGGAGAACACGTGCATCGCCCCATCCCCGCCCGACCGTCGCTCAGCGTGTCGGTCGTGATCCCGGTGAAGGACGATGCGGCGCACCTGCGGCAGTGCCTCGCCGCCCTCCGCCGTCAGACCGTCGCCGCCGACGAGCTCATCGTGGTCGACAACGGCTCGAGCGACACGTCCGCCGATGTCGCCGCCGCGAACGGTGCTCGCGTGGTGCGCTGCGACCGGCCCGGGATACCGGCTGCGGCGGCAACCGGTTACGACGTCGCGAGCGGCGACCTGATCCTGCGTCTCGACGCCGACTGCCTTCCGGACGACGCCTGGATCGAGGGGGTGGTCGACGCCTTCGCGCAGCATCCGCGGATCGCCGTCTTCACGGGAGGCGCGCGATTCGTCGACGGCCCGCGTGCGCTGCGCTCCTCGCTCGCCGCCGCGTACCTTCTCGCGTACGCGGCGGCGACGCTGCCGACGCTGGGGCACCTCCCGCTCTTCGGATCGAACCTCGCCTTCCACCGCTCGGCCTGGCTGGCCGTTCGCTCCGGAGTGCACCGCGATGATCCCGAACTGCACGACGATCTCGATCTCGCCTTCCACCTCGGCGAGCGCCACCGCATCCGTCGCCTGCCGCAGGCCCGGATGGGCATCTCGATGCGTCCGTTCCTGAGCGGACGCGCGTTCCTGCGCCGCATCGTTCGCGGGTTCCGCACGGTGCTGAGGCACTGGCCGCAGGACTTCCCGCCGGTGCGATGGGTGCGTCTCGCCCTTCGCCGCATCCTGCGCCGGCTCGGGGTGGCGAAGCCGGCACCGATCGGTCGACGATGAGCGGGCCTCTGATCGGCCCGGCCGAGCCGCCCGCGCTGCACGTGATGACCTACAACGTCCGACGCCGGCTGGGCGCCCTCACTTGGCCGCCGGCCGACCGATGGTCTCGCCGGCGGCCTCGGCTGGCGGCTCTGCTGGCCGACGAGCGTCCGACGATCGTCGGCGCCCAGGAGGTGCTGCCCGATCAGGCCGAGGTCATCCGGGACGCGCTCGGGCCGGCGTACCGGTTCCTCGGCCACGGCCGGGCGCCGGGGCCGCGCGGGGAGGCGTGCCCGGTGTTCTATGACCACACGCGACTCTCGCTACGGGACTGGCGGCAGGTCGCCCTGTCCGAGCGGCCCGACGAGCCGGGATCGGTCTCGTGGGGCAGCGTGTTCCCCCGCGTCTACGTCTGGGCGACTTTCGTCGACCGGGTCACGTCACGCGAGCTCACCGTGGTCAACACGCACCTCGACGCCTTCTCGTCGCGCGCGCGACGGCGTTCCGCCGAACAACTGCACCGCGTCGTCGCCGGGATGCCGGGGACCGTGGTGCTGCTGGGAGACCTCAACGCGGAGCCCGGCTCGGCGCCCTGGCGTTCGCTGATGCGCGACCGGACGCTCGACGACGCCTGGCGGCGCGCCGAGCGTCGCCTCTCCCCCGAGTGGGGCACCTTCGGCGGCTACCGGCGACCGCGTGCCGGCCGCCGACTGGATGCCCTCCTCGTCTCGCCCCACGTGCGGGTGCACAGCGTCGCCGTCAACGCGCGCCGGGTCGACGGGGGATGGCCGTCCGACCACCTTCCGGTCCATGCCCTCGTCAGCCTTCCCGAACCGCCCGGAGCGTCATGAAAGAGAACTTCCTCCGTCCCCCGCAGGGCGCCGCCGAGTACACGGCCGACGCCCTCCGCGTGCTGGGTCTGCTGAGCGTCGTCGTCGCCGCGGTGTGGTCGACGGCGACGGATGCCGGCATCCTCGCCCTGGCGCTTCCCGCCCTCATGGTCCCCCGGATGCTGGGGATGCGCGCGTGGCTGGACATCGCGGTCGGCGCGACCGTGCTCGTGGCGGCCGGCAGCAACGTGCTCGACCTGTATCGCAGCGTCCCCGGCTGGGATCTCGTCGTGCACTTCGTCTGCACCGGGGCGATCGCGGCCACCGGCTACCTCGTGCTCGCCCGCTGCGACGTCGTCCCCGCGCAGAACGCCGCCGCGTTCCGCAAGCGCACCGGGATCGTCGTCACGTCGATCCTGGGCCTCGCCGTCAGCGCGGTGTGGGAGATGATCGAGTGGGCGGGCCGCACGTTCGTCACCGCCGAGATCTTCGTCACCTATCAGGACACCATCGGCGACATGGCCGTCGGGGGCCTGGGGGCCGTCGGCGCGGGCATCGTCGTCGCTCAGCTGAGCCTCGAACGGCCGGATCGGGCCTGAGTAGACTGTTCCCACCGCGCGGGAGTGGTGAAATCGGCAGACACGCAGGATTTAGGTTCCTGTGCCTCAGGGCGTGTGGGTTCAAGTCCCACCTTCCGCACGACGGGTGCTTCCGCATCCTCACCGTTACACCGCCGACCAATAACGACCGACGGGACTCCCAGTGCTCGAATCCATGCTGCACGCACCCTCCGCCCTCATCCCCTGGCTCGACCCCGCGACGATCATCGGTACCGCGGGGCCCTGGGCTCTCCTGGTGGTGTGCTTCATCGTCTTCGCCGAGACGGGGCTGCTCGTCGGGTTCCTCCTCCCCGGCGACACGCTGCTGGTGATCTCCGGACTGCTGTCGCATCCGCTCGCCGGCTCCGAGCACGGGGTGTTCGGCGTCAACGTCTGGATCGTCGCCCTGCTGATCGGTCTCGCGGCGTTCGTCGGCGGCGAGGTCGGCTACGTCATCGGCCACAAGGGCGGCCCCGCGGTGTTCGAGCGCAAGGAGTCGGGGCTGTTCAGCCGGAAGAACGTCGAGCGCACCAACGCGTTCTTCGAGCGGTTCGGCGGCATCACCGTGATCCTCGCGCGCTTCGTCCCGATCGTCCGCACGTTCGCACCGGTCGCGGCGGGCGTCGGTCACATGCCGTGGCGCAAGTACACGCTCTACAACCTCATCGGCGCGGTGATCTGGGGCTTCGGACTGACGATGTTCGGCTACCTCATCGGGTTCATCCCGCCGGTCGCGCACTTCGTCGAGAGCTACATCGACCTCATCCTGCTCGCCGCGGTCGGCGGCACGGCCCTGGTCACGCTGTGGCACTACCTCTCCGAGCGGCACAAGGCCAAGAAGGCCGCCGCGGCCGGCGAAGACGTCGAGACCGACGCAGCCGAGGCCCGCGAGCTGACCCTCGATCGTGAGGTGTTCGACCGGGCGCCCGACCTCGACGGCGACGGCACGCGCTGAGCGCGACGCCGGCCGAGATCAGCCGGTCTTCTTCGCCGGCTTCTTCGCCTTGGACGCGGGCTTCTCGCTCGCGCGCTTCTCCTTCGAGCGCGCGACGCTCTCGCGCAGCGCCTCCATGAGATCGATGACCTCGCCGCCCTTGGCGGAGGAATCCTCGTCGCCGAACGCGTCGGCGATCTCGAACCCCTCGCCCGCCTCGATCTTCGCGTCGATGAGCGTGCGCAGCTCCTTCTGGTACTCGTCGACGAACTCCTCGGGGTCGAAGTCGGTCGAGTAGCTGTCGACGAGGGAGGACGACATCTCGAGCTCCTTCTTCGAGATCCGCACGTCTTCGTCCAGGGCCGGGAACTCCGCCTGGCGGACCTCGTCGGCCCACAGCAGCGTCTGCAGCACGAGCACCTTCCCGCGCACCCGCAGGGCCGCGAGCCGCGTCTTCTGCCGCAGGGTGAATCGCACGATCGCCGTACGGTCGGTCTGCTCCAGGGTCTTGCGCAGCAGCACGTAGGCCTTGGGCGACTTCGAGTCGGGCTCGAGGTAGTAGGGCTTGTCGAGGGTGAGCAGGTCGACCTGGTCGGAGGGGACGAACTCGACGACGTCGATCTCGCGGCTCTTCTCCGACGGCAGCGCGGCGAGGTCGTCTTTGGTGAGCACGACCGTCTGGCCGCCCTCGACGTAGGCGCGATCGATGTCGGCGTAGGCCACCGTCTCGCCGCACACCTCGCAGGTGCGCTGGTAGCGGATGCGCCCGCCGTCCTTCTCGTGCACCTGATGCAGCGGCACGTCGTGATCCTCGGTCGCCGAATACACCTTGACCGGCACGTTCACGAGCCCGAACGTCAGCGCGCCCTTCCAGATCGTCCTCATGCCCCCAGTGAACACCAGCCACACCCGTCACGGCCAGCCCCTTGACGGCGGCGGAGTCGTCCCGGCGGCCGTCTGACTACGCTGGGATCCATGGCGGGCGAGGCTCAGGTGGTGCAGGTCGACGGCCGCCGACTGCGCGTGACCAACCTCGACAAGGTCGTCTACCCCGACACCGGCACGACCAAGGGCGAGATCATCGCGTACTACTCCGCGATCGCGCCGCTCCTGCTGCCCCTCCTCGACGGCCGGCCGGTCACCCGGAAGCGGTGGGTGGAGGGGGTCGGAACAGCGGATGCTCCTGCCGACGCGTTCTTCACCAAGCAGCTCGAACCCGGCGCCCCCGAGTGGATCCCCCGGCAGGCGATCCAGCACTCCGACGGCCCGAAGGAGTACCCGCTGGTCGAAGACGTCCCGGCTCTCGTCTGGCTCGCGCAGGTCGCCGCCATCGAGCTGCACGTGCCCCAGTGGCGGTTCACGCCCGCCGGGCTGCCCGGGCACCCCGACCGCCTGGTGCTCGACCTCGACCCCGGACCGGGAGTGGGGCTCGCCCAGTGCGCCGAGGTCGCGCGCATCGCCCGCCGCATCCTCACCGGCATGGGTCTGGAGCCGTTCCCGGTCACGAGCGGCAGCAAGGGCATCCACCTCTATGCAGCCCTGCCCGGAGAGCAGACCAGCGCCGAGATCTCCGCCGTGGTGAAGGAGCTGGCGCGTCTCATCGAGAACGATCACCCCGATCTCGCGACCAGCGTGATGGCGAAGGCGGTCCGCGGGGGCAAGGTGTTCCTCGACTGGAGCCAGAACAACGGCAAGAAGACGACCATCTCCCCCTACTCGCTGCGGGGCAGGGCGCAGCCGTGGGTGGCCGCGCCGCGCACCTGGGAGGAGCTCGACGACCCCGACCTCGCCCAGCTCGACATCGACGAGGTCCTCGCGCGTGCCGCCGCGGGCATCGATCCGCTCGCGCCGCTGCGGCCGCTCTCTCCGGTGGCTCCTGTATCGCCGACCACCCCGGCGCCCTCGCCCTCCGCGACCGTCGCACCCCTCCGTCGCCCGTCACGGCATCCCCGCGGCACGCCGGCCCCGACCTCGGGGACCACGGCGGCGACCGTGGCGCCGATGCTCGCCGAGAACGGCACTCCCGTCCGGGCGCGCACGCTCAGCGACCCCTCCTGGGTGGAGGTCAAGTGGGACGGCATCCGGGCCCTCGGCACCTGGACGGACGGACGGATGCTGCTGCACGCGCGCCGCGGCACCGACATCACCGCCCGCTACCCCGAGCTCACCGCCGACGGCGCTCCGTTCCTGCCTGCCGCCGACGCCGTGGTCGACGGCGAGATCGTCGCGTTCGACTCCCGCAACCGGCCGAGCTTCTCGCTGCTGCAGAACCGCATGCACCTGACGCGGCCGCGCGAGATCGAGCGCGAGGTGGTGCGCACCCCGATCGTCTACATGCTGTTCGACCTGCTGCGCCTCGACGGCCACGACCTCACCTCGATGCCCCTGCGTCAGCGGCGCACGCTGCTCGACGAGCTGGTGGCCGATCTCGATGCCCCGGTTCAGGTCCCCCCGGTGTTCGACGATGTCGACGCGGCCCTCGCGGCGAGCGAGCAGTTCGGACTCGAGGGCGTCGTCGTCAAAGACCCGGAATCGCGCTACCGCCCCGGTCAGCGGTCGCCGTCCTGGCTCAAGCTCAAGCACACCCGCATGCAGGAAGCCGTGATCGTCGGCATCCGTCCGGGCAAGGGCGGGCGGGAGAGCACGCTGGGTTCGCTGCTGCTCGCGGTCCCCGATTCGCCGGGGCGCTCCGGCTCGCGGCCGGAGCTGCGGTACGTGGGGCGGGTGGGGACCGGGTTCACCGACCGCATCCTCCGCGACCTGCTCACCCGGCTGGAGCCGCTGCGCGTGACGTCGGCACCGCTGGCCGGAGTGCCGGCGCCTGACGCCTCCGACGCCCTCTGGGTGCGGCCCGAGCTGGTCGGCGAGGTCGAGTTCGCCAACTGGACGCCCGACGGCGTGCTGCGGCACGCGCGGTGGCGGGGCCTGCGACCCGACAAGTCGCCGGGAGAGATCGTCGTCGAGCCCTGAGGCCTCAGGCGTGTCGCGGCTCGCAGTCCGACTGTTCGGCCGGCTCGATCTGGAACGTGGAGTGCGCCACGTCGAAGTGGTCGGCGAGGCAGGCCTGCAGGTCGGAGAGGAGGCGCGTCGATCGCCCGTCGGCGAGCAGCGCGGGGTCGACGCTGACGTGCGCCGTGAACACGGGCGCCCCGCGGGTGAGCTGCCAGACGTGCACGTCGTGCACGCCGATCACACCGTCGTAGCCGAGCAGATGCGTGCGGATCTCACTCACCGCGGTGCCCTTCGGCGCCGATTCGGAGAGCACCGAGAAGACTTCGCGCAGCAGGGAGATCGCCCGCGGGATGATCATCGCGGCGATGAGCAGCGACGCCACGGCATCCGCCTGCACCCAGCCGGTGGTGAGGATGACGACCGCCGCGACGATCACGGCGACCGATCCGATCAGATCGCCCATGACCTCGAGATACGCGCCCCGCACGTTGATGCTCGTGCGCTGCGCGCGGCTCAGGAGCCACATCGACACGGCGTTCGCGATGAGGCCCGCGACGGCCACGACGAGCATCAGGCCGCCGGCGACCTCCGCGTCAGCGGGATCGAGGAGGCGGCCGATGCCCTCGACGGCGACCCAGGCGGACAGGGCGATCAGGATCACGGCGTTGATCAGGGCGCCGAAGACCTCCGCACGCTGGTAGCCGAAGGTGCGCCGGTCGTCGGCGGGGCGCGCGGCGACCGATGCCGCGATGAGCGCGATCACCAGCGCCGAGGCGTCGGTGAACATGTGCGCGGCATCGGCCAGCAGCGCCAGCGAGCCCGTGAGGATCGCCCCGACGATCTGCACGATCATGACGGTCGCCGTCAGGGACAGCGAGATCGTCAGCAGACGTCTGCTGCTCGCCGAACGGATGCCGCCGGCCGCGGGCGCGTGATCGTGCATGTCCCCAGGCTAGACCGGCGACCGGAGGCCGCGGGGCGGTTCGGGCCAGTCGGGAAGGGTAACGAGAACCACTCTCAGCCCGATGCGCGCACCGGCGATCGGGTCAGAGTCCGGCCAGGAGCGGCACCAGAGCCGCGAACGCCCGAGCCCGATGCGACTGCGCCTGCTTCTCGTCGGCGGTGAGCTCCCCCACGGTCCTCTCCTGTCCGGCGGGCTGCCCGGCGGGGATGAAGATCGGGTCGTAGCCGAACCCGCCCGCGCCCGAGGCGGAGTGAGCGAGCCGTCCTGGCCACTCCCCGGACACGACAGATTCGTGACCGTCGGGGGCGACCAGGGCGATGGTCGACGTGAAGTGCGCGGTGCGGTGCGGGTCGGCGACGTCGCGCAGCTGATCGAGGAGCAGAGCGAGGTTGGCGGCGGCATCCTTCTTCTGACCCGCCCAATACGCCGAGAACACTCCCGGCGATCCGCCGAGCACGTCGACGCAGATGCCCGAATCGTCGGCGAGCGCGGCGAGACCCGTGTGCGCCGCCGCGGCCCGGGCCTTGATGAGGGCGTTCTCGGCGAAGGTGACGCCGTCTTCGACGGGCTCCGGACCGTCGTATCCGACCACCTCCAGGTCGGGGCGCGTCCGGGCCACGATCTGCTGGAACTCCGCGACCTTGTGCGCGTTGTGCGTCGCGAGCACGACCTTCACGGTCACGCGTCGGCCAAGGCGGCGAGCTGGCGTTCCTTCAGGTCGGCGCACCCGGCGAGGCCGAGCTCGAGCAGCGCGTCGAGCTCGCGCTTGTCGAACGGGGCGCCCTCCGCCGTGCCCTGCACCTCGACGAAGAGGCCCCGGCCGGTGACGACCACGTTCATGTCGGTCTCGGCCCGCACGTCTTCGACGTAGGCGAGGTCGAGCATCGGCTCGCCGTCGATGATGCCCACCGAGACGGCGGCGACCGAGTCGCGCAGCGGGGTGGAGTTCCTGCCGATGAACTTCTTCTCCCGGCCCCATTCGATCGCATCGGCGAGGGCGACGTAGGCTCCCGTGATCGCCGCGGTGCGCGTGCCGCCGTCGGCCTGCAGCACATCGCAGTCGATCACGATCGTGTTCTCGCCGAGGGCCTTCGTATCGACCACCGCGCGCAGCGCGCGACCGATGAGGCGGGAGATCTCATGGGTGCGTCCGCCGATGCGCCCCTTGACGCTCTCGCGGTCGTTGCGGCTGTTCGTGGCGCGCGGGAGCATCGAGTACTCGGCGGTGACCCAGCCCTTGCCCTTCCCCGTCAGCCAGCGCGGCACGCCGTTGGTGAAGGATGCCGTGCACAGCACCTTCGTGCCGCCGAAGCTGATGAGGGCCGATCCCTCGGCGTGCGCGTTCCAGCCGCGCTCGATGGTGATCTCGCGGAGCTGGTCGGTGGAGCGGCCGTCGGCGCGGACGATGTCGGTCATGTGCTTCTCTCGGTGGGGGCGGGCGAGTCGCGTCAGCGCGACTCGGAGACGGTCTCGGGGAGGGCGATGACGCCGGTCTGCACGAGCTGGACGTCGCGGACCTCGCGGCCCATGAGTCGGTTGGCGAGGGCGGTGAACTCGTCGGCGGAGGCGCCGGTGGCCTCGTACACGTACGAGGCGATGGCGTCGGGCGAGGCGAGCAGGCCGCCGCGGACGAGCTGGCGGTAGACGTCGCCGGCCGTCTCGTCGTCGCTCGACACGAGCGTCACCCCCTCGCCCATCACGTAGCTGATCGCGCCCCGAAGGAAGGGGTAGTGGGTGCAGCCCAGAACCAGCGTGTCGACATCCGCGTCTCTCAGGGGCGCGAGGTACTCCTCGGCGACGGCGAGGACCTCGGGGGTGCCGGTGATTCCCGCCTCGACGAACTCGACGAAGCGCGGGCACGCCGCGGTGAACACCCGCAGCCGCTCGTTCACCTCGAGCATGTCCTGGTAGGCCCGCGACCCGATGGTGCCCACCGTGCCGATGACGCCGACGCGGCCGTTGCGGGTCGTCGATACGGCGCGGCGCACCGCGGGGCCGATCACCTCCACCACGGGGATGTCATAGCGCTCGCGCGCATCGCGCAGCATGGCCGCGGATGCCGTGTTGCAGGCGATGACGAGCATCTTCACGCCCTGATCGACGAGGGTGTCGAGCACCTCGAGCGCGTAGCGCCGGACATCGGCGATGGGCTTCGGGCCGTACGGCGAGTGAGCCGTGTCGCCGATGTACACGAACGACTCGCGGGGCAGCTGGGCGCGGATGGCCCTGGCCACCGTGAGCCCGCCGACTCCGGAGTCGAAGATGCCGATCGGCGCGTCGTTCATGACTCCCCAGCCTACCCGCGACGTATCCGCCCGTGCCGCGCGACCCACGGGGTGCGGGCACCGCCGGCGTCGGCAAACGCCTCACTAAGCTGAACCGCATGACCTCGTCGACGGCGCTGCTCACGGATCGCTACGAACTCACGATGCTGGCGGCCTCGCTGCGCGACGGCACGGCCTTCCGTCCGAGCGTCTTCGAGCTGTTCTCCCGGCGGCTCTCCGGCGGACGACGCTTCGGGGTCGTCGCCGGCACGGGGCGCCTGCTCTCGCTGCTGCGCGAGTTCCGCTTCGGCGACGACGAGCTGCGGTTCCTCCGCGACGAGCAGGTCGTCGACGCCGCCTCGTTGAAGCATCTCGAGGAGTACCGCTTCACGGGCTCCATCCGCGGCTATCGGGAGGGAGAGCTGTATTTCCCCGGCTCCCCGATCCTCACCGTCGAAGGGTCGTTCGCCGATGCCGTCGTCCTCGAGACCCTCGCTCTGAGCGTGCTCAACCACGACTCGGCGGTGGCGACGGCCGCGGCGCGCATGAGCCTCGCCGCCGGCGAGCGCCCCCTGGCCGAGATGGGTTCACGGCGCGCCGCCGAGCGGTCGGCCGTGGCCGCGGCCCGCGCGGCGTACATCGCGGGGTTCGGCGCGACGAGCAATCTCGAGGCCGGTCGCAGCTGGGGCATCCCCACGATGGGCACCGCGGCGCATTCGTGGACACTGCTCCACGACTCCGAGGAAGACGCGTTCCGCGCGCAGGTCGAGAGCATGGGCACCGACACGACGCTGCTGGTCGACACCTACGACATCCGCCAGGGCGTCGAGACGGCCATCCGGGTGGCGGGCACGGGGCTCGGCGGTGTGCGCATCGACTCGGGCGATCTGCCCATCGTCGCGGCCGAGGTGCGCGCCCAGCTCGACGAGCTCGGCGCGACGTCGACCCGGATCACGGTCACCAGCGACCTCGACGAGTACGCCATCGCCGCCCTCGCGGCATCCCCCGTCGACGCCTACGGCGTCGGCACGTCGGTGGTGACGGGATCCGGCTACCCCACCGCGAGCATGGTCTACAAGCTGGTCGCCCGTCAGGATGCCGCGGGCGGCTGGGTCGGCGTCGCGAAGGCCTCCGCCGACAAGGCGTCGCAGGGCGGTCGCAAGGCCGCGTTCCGCACCCTCGCCGACGGCGTCGCCACCGCGGAGACCGTGGTCGTGTCGGACGGGTTCGAAGAGCTCGACACACCGGAAGAGCATGCTGACGGGCGGCCGCTGCAGGTGACCCTCGTCGAGGCCGGCGACATCGACAGCGCCTTCGAGGGTCCCGAGGGCACGGCATCCGCGCGCGCTCACCACCTGAGGGTGCGCGAGGAGCTCCCGGTGCGGGCGCTCGCGCTCAGCAAGTCGGACCCGGCGATCCCGACGGTCTTCGTCGAGGCGCGGTGAGTCGTCAGCCGACCATCGACTCGTAGATCTCCTTGCACGTGGGGCAGATCGGGAACTTCTCCGGGTCGCGACCCGGGGTCCACTTCTTGCCGCACAGGGCTCGCACCGGCTTCCCGGTGATCGCCGACTCGAGGATCTTGTCCTTCTTGACGTAATGCGAGAAGCGCTCATGGTCGCCCGGTTCGAGATTCTCCTCGCGGAGGAGCTCTTCCAGTTCGCGATCAAGCGTTGCCACGCCGCCCTGATCGGGGCTGTCCAGCGGAGTACTCATCCCGCGAGTCTAGCCGCGTCGCCGCGCCGACGGGCGGTCGTCATGCCGTCTCGACGAACTCCATCAGCCGCTCACCGCTGCGCTCGAAGATGCGTCCGCCCAGGGCCGCCCCGAGCGCGAGCACGACGAGACCCGAGAGCACGCCCACCCAGAAGGCGATCGGCGCGAAGGCGTTCCCGTCGATGATCGACGCGGCGAACAACCAGATCGTCGGCGCGCTGCACACGATCGCCCCCAGGAAGGCGACGGCGGGGCCGTAGATGCCCCGGGATGCCGGCCGCTGCGGCTGCTGGAACGGGCTGTCTCCCGGACGCGACACCGCGTAGGGCGCCACCACCGACACGATGCTCGAGATTCCGAGCGCCGAGAAGAGCAGACTCGCGGCGAGTCCGGTCAGCGGCATCAGCAGCCGCCAGTCCCCGATCATCAGGAGCGTCAGCGGCACCGACACCGCCAGCACGGGCACGGACACCAGGAGCACCGGGATCAGTCGGCCGAACCGGTCGGGAAGACCCCGCACGCCGCTGGCCACATGCGTCCACAGCGCCGTCGAGTCGTAGGCGACGTCGTTGTGCGGCAGCCATCCGAAGAAGAGCGCCATCAGCGGCACGGGGATGAGCACCGCGATCTCGAGCGGCACCCCCGCCACGAGCAGCGGCAGCACCGTGAGGACTCCGGCGACGGGGACGACGATGACGTTCATGATGTAGCGACGATCGCGCAGCCAGTAGACGAGACTGCGAGCCGCGATCGCGCCGAAGGCGTTCGACGGGAGAAGGCCGAACCATCCGAGCCCGGTGCGCTCCCGGGCGGCGACCGGACGTTCGGTGGTGGTGAGGAGCCGGCGCACCAGCCACGCCCACGCCGCTCCCACCGCCAGCATCGTCACCACCGCGACGATCCCGCCGACCCACGCGGCATCGGTCGACCCGGCCGCGAGGGCGAAGAGGGCGCCCGGTGCGGCGGCGAGCGGCGTGAAGCCGAACGTCGTGGTCAGCGCCGCCAGGGATGCGGGCACCTGTCCGTCCCAGCGCAACGAGGCGAAGAAGACCGCGACGGGAAAGGCGATCACGATGATGGCGAGGGCGAAGAGCGCCGTCAGCTCGCGCGAGCGACGCTCGGGCAGCAGCAGGGCGTTGATGGCCATGCCCACCCGCGCCGTCAGCATGGTCGTGACCACGCCGACGACCGTCAGCCCGACGGCCAGCGGCCACGGGGTCCCGAGCCGGACGGCGACGATGCACACGCAGACGTGGACGGCGAGGAGGGCCAGACTCGGCATGCTCACGAGGGCGGCGAGGGCGAGCACCCACGGCATCCGTCGTTCGTCGACTCCGAAGACCGCGAATCGACGCGGGTCGAGCTGGTCGACCGCCCCGACGAGGATGGGACCGACGAAGAAGCCCAGGAGCAGGGCCGCTCCGCCGAGAACGGTGACGGCGCGCGCGACGGCGACGGGAGCGTCGCCCAGGCTCAGCACCGCGACGCACACCGCAGCCGTGACGGCGACCACCGCGCAGAACATCACGATGGTGCGCCCCCGGCGTTCGCCGCGCAGCGATCCGATCAGCAGCGCGAACCTCAGTCGGAGAACGTGTGCAGCCATTCGAGCCCCTCCACCTCGCCGCTCGAACCGGCGAGCTCGACGAATCGCGCCTCGAGGGACTGCCCCGCCCGCACCTCGTCGATGGTGCCTTCGGCGAGCACTTCGCCGCCGACGATGATGGCCACGCGCGAGCACACCCGCTCGACGAGGTCCATGCCGTGGCTGGAGAGGATCACCGTGCCGCCGTGGGCGACGTAGGCGCGAAGGATGTCGAGGATCACCGCCGACGACACCGGGTCGACCGCTTCGAACGGCTCGTCGAGCACGAGCACGCGCGGCGAGTGGATCATCGCCCCGGCGAGCATGATCTTCTTCGTCATGCCGGCCGAGTAGTCGGAGACGACCCGGCTGAGCGCGTCGGCGAGGTCGAAGGCCCGGGCGAGGTCGGCGGCGCGCTTCTCGATGACGTCGGAGGCGAGGCCGCGCAGCAGGCCGTAGTAGTAGAGCAGCTGACGTCCCGTGAGCCGGTCGAACGTGCGCAGCCGATCGGGCAGCACTCCCATCACGCGCTTGGCCGCCAAGGGCTTCCGCGATTGATCGATCCCGCAGATGGTGACGCTGCCCTCGTCGGGACGCAGCAGTCCGGCGACGATCGAGAGGGTCGTGGTCTTGCCGGCGCCGTTGGGTCCGACGATGCCGTAGAACGAGCCCGCGGGAACGGTCAGATCGATCCCGTCGACCGCGCGGTTGTCGCCGAACTGCTTGACCAGACCACGGATGCTGATCGCCTCGGACGCCGAGGCTCCGCCTCGCTCGTCGCCGGTCGGCGCGGCATCGGCGGCGTCGGGCGCGCTCTCCCCCGGGACGACGAGCACAGGCTCGGCGGGCGCCGGCGCGGCAGGCGCCGGGTCGGCGGCGACGGGCTCGTCGATCACCGGCTCCTCGACCACCGGCTCCTCAGCGACCGGCTCCTCAGCGACCGGCTCCTCAGCGACCGGCTCCTCAGCGACCGGCTCCTCGACCACCGGCTCCTCGATCGGCGGGCGTTCCTCGTCGATCGGCGCCTCGACGACGGCATCGACCGGCGCCTCGACCATCGGGTCCTCCGCAGCGGCCCGCTCGGCTTCGGCAGCCTGCGCCGCAGCGGCCTTCGCCGCGGCCGACTTCGCCGCCGCGGACTTCGCTGCCGCGGCCTTGGCCGAGGTCGTCCGCGCGGTGGCGGCACGGGCGGTGCTCTTCGCGGCCGCCGACTTCGCGGCCGCCGACTTCGCGGCCGCCGACTTGGCGGCCGCCGTTCGCGCGGTCGTCGACCCCGCGGTGGCGGACTTGCCTGTCGCCGCCTTGGCGGCCGCTGCCGTGACCGCCGGCGTCGCCGCGCGTCCCGAGGCCGCAGGCTTCGAGGCCGTCGATCTCGCGGCAGCGGCGCGTGCCGCCGACGCGGTCTTCTTCTTCGTAGAGGGAGCCCCCGTCCGCGCCGCGGAATTCTTCGCGGCCGCTTCGCGAGCCGCCGTCGACCGCGCCGGGGCGATCCCCGCGGCGGCTGCCTCGTGGGGATCGATCACCAGTGCGGATGCGGGCTCGATCACCACTTCGCCGGTCGGGGCCGCCGCCGCAGCGCTCGTGGCCGTCTTCTTCGGCGCCGTCTTCTTCGCGGCGGCAGGGCGCTTCGCCGGCGCCTTCTTCGTCGCGGCGCGCGGAGCCGCGGCCTTCTTCGCAGAAGGACGGGGCGCTCCCGTCGTGTCGCGCGCGGTCTCGGAATCGTCCACCTGGTCGGTGCGGTCGTCAGGGGAGGAAGTCACCGTCCTACGGTATCAATGGGTCGCGGTCTGCCAAGGGCGGGGCGAAACATTCGCGAGTGCTCTCCTGATCTCTCGTCGACCGGCAGGCCGATCGCTACCCTGTGTGTTGAGTGTGTAGTCGGTCACGAAATGGCAACGGGGCATGCGATCACCGGGGCTTCCCAGGCGGAGTCGATAGCATGAATCCCGGCACGATGAGGTGTCTGGTCGGTGAACCGACCGTGAACACAACTTCCTTAGGAGCACTCGTGACTCTTCAAACCGTCATTCTCGCAGCCGGCATGGGCTCTCGCCTCGGCCGCGCCCTGCCGAAGCCGCTGACCGAGCTGAGCGACGGCCGCACGATCATGCGCCAGCAGCACGACAACATCCGAGCCGCCTTCGGTTCCGACGCGCGCATCACCACGGTGGTGGGCTACCGCGCCGAGACCATCATCGATGCCTTCCCCACCGCCAACTACGTCCACAACGAGCGCTACGACGAGACCAACACCTCGAAGAGCCTGCTGCGCGCTCTCGCCGCGACCGGCAAGAGCGGCGTGCTGTGGATGAACGGCGACGTCGTGTTCGACCCCATGATCCTGGGCCGCGCCGCATCGTTCATCGAGCGCGATCAGTCGTTCGTCACCGTCAACACCTCCAAGGTCAGCGACGAAGAGGTCAAGTACACCGTCACGGCCGAGGGGTTCATCCACGAGCTCTCCAAGACCGTCAAGGGGGGTCTCGGCGAAGCCGTCGGCATCAACTACATCTCCGCGGCGAACAAGAAGGCGTTCATGCGCCAGCTGCAGCGCGTCGACGACCAGGACTACTTCGAGCGCGGCCTCGAGCTGGCGATCGCAGAAGACGGCCTGCTGCTCGAGCCGATGGACGTCTCCGATCTCTACGCGGTGGAGATCGATTTCGCCGAAGACCTCGAGCGGGCGAACCTCTTCGTCTGATCCGCCCACCACGAGAAGCCCGGACCCGTCAAGGGCCCGGGCTTCTCGGGTTTTTCGAGGACGGGCTTCGTAGGATCGGGGTCATGGCCCCCAAGGTGCACAAGATCCACTCCCTCCCGGACGACTCCCCCTGGGACAAGGGCGTGCCGCCGGTCGGTTCCAGCGAGCACCCGATGATGGTGCGCGGACTCGACCGGGTGCTGTCGATCCAGCGTCCGCTCGTGCTCGCGCACATCCGCAGCATCCGCCTGCGCAACCCGCAGGCCACTCCGGCCGAGATCATCCGGATCCTCGAGAGGCGGTACCTCGCGGCCGTGACCACCGGTGGTGCCGCCGTGGGCGCGACGGCCGTCGTCCCGGGCATCGGAACCGGCGTCACCCTGGCGCTGTCGGGCGTCGAGACGGTGGGTTTCGTCGAGTCGACGGCGCTCTTCGCGCAATCGGTCGCCGAGGTCCACGGCATCGCCGTCGCCAATCCCGATCGCGCCCGCGCCCTCGTGATGACGCTGATGCTGGGCAAGGAGGGCGTCGATCTCGTCGGGCAGCTCGCGGGGCAGCTGGCCGGACGCGGCGGCAGCCGCTCGTCGTACTGGGGCGAGCTCGTGACCAAGTCGTTGCCCCGTGCCGCCGTCGGCCCACTCGTCGACCGGCTCAAGAGCATGTTCGTGCGGCAGTTCGCCGCGAAGGGCGGCGCATCGGTCATCGGCAAGGCGCTGCCGTTCGGCATCGGGGCCGCGATCGGCGGAGCGGGCAACCACATCCTCGGCCGGCGCGTGCTGACCACGTCGCACAGGGCCTTCGGGGCGGCGCCGATCGATCTGCCGATCGAGTTGGAACCCGTGGAGGGCGCCGAGAAGCTCGAACTGCGGATGCTGCGCGGCGCGCGCTACGCCGGGAACGCGCTGGCCGGTGCGGCCGGGACCGCGGCACGCGGTGTCGGCTGGGCCGGACGCCGGATCGGCGATGCGACCCTTCGCCGCGGACACCCCGCGGACGAGCTCGAGCGGCCCGATGCGCCGGGCGAGCTCGGCGGACACGACATCTCGGGAATCGACTCCGCGCAGCGCGAAGGCTGACGGCGGCGGCGCGGCCGGCCGGGACGGCGACCACCGCCCCGGCCGAACGGGCTCAACGGATCACGCGAACGGCCGACACCGTCGTCGCGGTGTCATCGCCCAGGTCGTGGACGGCGCCGGGGCGCACGACGTCGTTCGACGCCTTCGACGTGGTGTAGCCGGGGATGAAGCTGCTCTCGCCGAAGCCCGACCAGGCGATGCGGATCGTCGACGTCGAGTTGTTCACGACCTGGTCGAACGCGGTGCCCGGACGCACACCCGGGCCGACCTCCGCAAGGACCGTCCCGTCGAGCACGTAGCAGACGGCTCCGGCACGGCAGTCCGGGGCCGCCTGGGCCGGCACGGCTCCGAGGACGACGGCGCCTGCGGCGAGCGAGACGGTGCTGAGGGCGAGGGCAATCGTGCGCTTCATGGTTCTTCTCCAGTTGCTCATCGCCGGGCTCGGCGAGTCCGGTCGGAAGGAGAGACGGGCGCGGGCGCCGAATGGTTCATCCGCCACGACGCTCAGAGCATCGCCAAAGGATCGGCGGCCTCGTTGTGCCGAGCATCCAACGGGCGGACGCGACCCGACGCTAGGGTGGAATCCGTGACGGACAAGCCCGACCTCTTTACCACCGCCGGCAAGATCGCGGACCTGCGCGCCCGCTACACCGAGGCCGTCGTCGACGCCGAGGCGAAAGCGAAGGAGAAGCAGCACGCGAAGGGCAAAATGACCGCCCGTGAGCGCATCGAGCTTCTCGTCGACCCGGGCAGCTTCGTGGAGTTCGACGAGTACGTGCGTCATCGCACGACGGCGTTCGGCATGGACCGGTCCCGCCCGTACGGCGACTCCGTCGTCACCGGCGTCGGGACGATCCACGGGCGCACGGTCGCGGTCTACTCGCAGGACTTCTCGACCTTCGGAGGGTCGCTCGGCGAGGTCGCCGGGGAGAAGATCGTGAAGATCATGGAGTTCGCCCTCGCCGGCGGCATGCCCTGCATCGGCATCCTCGACTCGGGCGGCGCCCGCATCCAGGAGGGCGTCGTCGCCCTCGGCAAGTACGGCGAGATCTTCCGCCTCAACACGCGGGCATCGGGCGTCATTCCCCAGATCTCGATCATCATGGGCCCTGCGGCCGGTGGAGCGGTGTACTCCCCCGCGCTCACCGACTTCGTCATCATGGTCGACAAGACGAGCCAGATGTTCGTGACCGGCCCCGACGTCATCAAGACCGTGACCGGCGAGGACGTCGGGATGGAGGAGCTCGGCGGGGCCTACACCCACAACACGCGCTCGGGCGTTGCGCACTATCTGGCCGACGACGAAGACGACGCCATCGACTACGCGCGCACGCTGCTCGGCTTCCTGCCCGACAACAACATGGCGGAGGTGCCGTCGTACGAGACGGCGTTCGAGTTCGAGACGACGGATGCCGACCGCACCCTCAACACGATCATCCCGGACTCGGCGAACCAGCCCTACGACATCAAGTCCGTCATCGAGCACGTCGTCGACCCTTCGACGGGCTCAGGGCAGGCGAAGGGCGACTTCCTCGAGGTGCAGCCGCTGTTCGCACCGAACATCGTGATCGGCTTCGGACGCGTGGAGGGCCGCTCGGTCGGCATCATCGCCAACCAGCCGTCGCAGATGGCGGGAACGCTCAACATCGAGGCCGGGGAGAAGGCGAGCCGGTTCGTGCGCTTCTGCGACGCGTTCTCGCTCCCGATCGTGACCCTCGTCGACGTGCCGGGCTACTTGCCGGGCACCGATCAGGAGTGGACCGGCGTCATCCGTCGCGGCGCCAAGCTCCTGTACGCCTACGCCGAGGCGACGGTGCCCCTGGTCACCGTGATCCTCCGCAAGGCCTACGGCGGCGCCTACATCGTGATGGGCTCCAAGCAGCTCGGCGCCGACGTGAACCTCGCCTGGCCGACCGCCGAGATCGCGGTGATGGGCGGTCAGGGAGCGGTCAACATCCTCTACCGCGGCGAGATCCGCAAGGCCGAGGAGGCCGGCGAAGACGTCGCAGCCGTCCGCACCCGTCTCGCGAACGAGTACACCTACAACGTCGCATCGCCCTTCCTGGCCGCGGAGCGCGGAGAGCTCGACGGCATCATCGAGCCCGCGACCACACGGGTGTCGATCGCGAAGGCCCTGCGCGCCCTGCGCGGCAAGCGCGCCGAGCTGCCGCCGAAGAAGCACGGGAACATCCCCCTGTGAGCGACCACGAGACGCCACCGGGGGCCGCTGCGGAAGAGGCGCCTCCGGTGATGCTCGAGATCAGCCGCGGTGCCGCGACCGAGGAGGAGCTGGCCGCGCTCATCGCCGTGATCGGCGACGCGTACGCACGCGAGTCGGCCGATGCCGTCGCCGAGGAACCGCGCGTCTCGGCGTGGGAGCGCACGCAGCGCCCCCTGCGCAGGCCGTTGCGGCGAGGCATCCCCTGGGGGCGCTTCTCGGGCTGAGGGCCGCGATCGTCGGGATCAGCCGCCGGCGACCTCGAGGCGGGGCGCGCGGAAGCGGAGCGTGACGAGCTGGAAGGCACGCAGCTCGAGGTCGACGTCGGTCCCGTCGACCGCGCGGACGGCCGATCGGTCGACCTCCCGTTCGAGCAGGTCGGTCTCGCTCACCGCTTCGAAGCCGAAAGCCGTGGTCAGCCGCGCCGCCGCCCTCCCGCCGTGCGCCTCGTACAGTCGCACGATGACATCATCGCTGCGGTCCTCCGCCGCCTTCACGGCCTCGACGACCACGGCATCCGACGAGACGCTCAGCAACGGGGCCACCGGACCCGCTCCCGACATGCGTCGCGCAGGCAGGTTGAGGCGATAGCCCTCGCGCACGGCATCCGCGATCGTGGCGTCGGGCCGCACACTCACCCGGAAGGTGTGCTCGCCCTGGTCCGCCTCGGGATCGGGGAAGAGCGGCGCGCGCAGCAGCGAGAGCCGCGCGACCGTCACGGTGCCGCCGCCGGAGCGCGACGCGCGCGCGACGTCGTGCCCGTAGGTCGAGTCGTTCGCGATGGCGACGCCGAAGCCGGGCTCGCCGACGTGCAGCCAGCGGTGGGCGACCGTTTCGAACCGCGCCGCATCCCACGAGGTGTTCGCGTGCGTCGGACGATGCACGTGCCCGAACTGGATCTCCGAGGTCGCGCGGTCGGTGTGCACGTCGAGCGGGAAGGCGAGCTTCAGCAGCTTCTGCCGCTCGTGCCAGTCGACCGTGGTCTCGATGTCGAGCGCCCGCGCCTGCGGAGCGAGCGACAGGGTCTGCGTGATCCGTGTGCCCCCCAGCTCACGGACCACGCAGACGATCGCCGCCGACGGATGCGGGACGACATCGATCGACTCGACCTGCGTCACGTCGGTCACGTGACGCCGGTAGTGCTCGTCGATGTCCCACGCATCCCATCGCGTCGGCGTGTCGCGGTGCAGCTGGAGGAGGTTCCCCCGCTCCCCCGCTGCGATCGCGTTCCTCCCGGTCGCGCGGGCGACGAGAGAGGTCACCAGCCCCGCCCGGTCGATCGTCACCGTGAGGTGCTCGTTCTCGAGCACGAAACCGGCCGGCGTCTGCGTGATCGACGCCGCGGCCGTGGGCTCCTGCACGACGGCGATCCCCATCGCCGTCCCTCCCTCCTGGGCATAGGGTCCGGCGTCGGCGACGAGCTCGGCGTCTCCGGAGCCCGCCACCAGCGCGAGTGCCTCGGCGATGATGCGCTCGGCCGAGGCGAGCACCTCGGCGTAGCGTCGTTCGGCCTCGCGGTGCACCCAGCCGATCGAGCTGCCGGGGAGGATGTCGTGGAACTGCTGCAGCAGCACGGTCTCCCACGCGGCGTCCAGCTCGTCATACGGATAGGGCGCGCCGCGCAGTGCCGCCGCGGTGGCCCAGAACTCCGCCTCCCGCAGCGCGTGCTCGCTGCGACGGTTGCCGCGCTTCGTGCGGGCCTGCGAGGTGTACGTGCCGCGGTGGAACTCGAGGTACATCTCTCCCGACCACACCGGAGGAGACGGGTACTCGGCTTCGGCCGCCTCGAAGAAGCGGGCCGGCGTCGAGAGGGTGACCGTCGCCGAACCCTCGAGTGATCGGAGGCGCCGTGCGGCGGCGACCATCTCGCGGTTCGGCCCTCCGCCGCCGTCGCCGTAGCCGAACGGGACGAGCGACGTGTTCGCCGCCCCCTTCTCGGCGTACTGCCGCTCCGCGCGGGCCACCTCCTCGGCCGACAGCCGGGCGTTGTACGTGTCGACCGGCGGGAAGTGCGTGAAGATGCGGCTGCCGTCGATGCCCTCCCACAGGAAGGTGTGGTGGGGCATGACGTTCGTCTCGTTCCACGACATCTTCTGGGTCAGCATCCATCGGGATCCCGCCGCCCGAGCGATCTGCGGGAGGGCTGCGGAGTAGCCGAACGAGTCGGGCAGCCAGACGTCGAGCGGCTCCACGCCGAACTCCTCGAGGAAGAACCTCTTGCCGCGCACGAACTGCCGGGCCAGCGCCTCGCCGCCGGGCATGTTGGTGTCGGACTCGACCCACATGCCACCGGCGGGCACGAAGCGGCCGTCGGCGATCGCCGCCCGCATTCGCTCGTAGAGCTCCGGCTGGAACCGCTTCATCCAGGCGTACTGCTGCGCCGACGAAGCGGCGAACGCGACATCCGGATCCTCCTGCTGCAATGAAAGCACGTTCGAGAACGTGCGGGCGACCTTCCGCTGCGTCTCGCGCACCGGCCACAGCCACGCCGAATCGATGTGCGCGTGACCCACCGCGTGCAGCCGATGAGCCGAGGCGGATGCCGGCCGCGCCATCACCTCCCCCAGCACGGCGCGCGCGTCGGCGGCGGTGCCGGCGACGTCGTCGGGATCGGTGGCGTCGATCATCCGCTCCAGCGCACGGAGGATCTCGGCGCGACGCGGAGACGTCGGCGGCAGCTCGGTCAGAAGCCCGTGCAGCACGGAGACGTCCTGCAGAAGCTCCCAGACGGTGAGGTCGAGGATGCCGATGTCGGCCTGACGGAAGGTGTACAGCAGGTCTTCGCCTGCCGTCTCCCATTCGCCTCGCGGCGTCGGCCGGAAGTCGCGGAAGCCGTCGGCGAGATCGGGGTTCGCCGCCGCCTCCAGGTACAGGTCGATCGGGTCTCCGGGCGCGCCCTCGAGCGGGACGTAGGCGTTGCGCGGCTCGACCGCCTTGACGATCGAGCCGTCCGCGCGGTACACCGTGCCCTCGGCCTGGAAGCCCGGCTCCGCATCGCTGAAGCCCAGGTCGAAGATCAGCTCCGCGCGCCGCCCCTCGTCGACGCGCGGCACGACCCCTGTGACGTGCACCCACAGGGTGCTCCACGCCCGCCCCCAGGCGGTGCCGACGGCGAACGGCTCGAACCTCTGCGCGACCGCCTCGGCGAAGGGAACAGGTTCACCCGGCACCAGCCAGGCGCCGAGCTGCAGGGGCTCCGTCACCGCGTAGACCGCCGGATGCAGCCGCTCGCGCACGAAGCGCCGGATGCGCGCTTCGACGAGCGCGGAGTCGTCGTGCATGCGGGGTCCGATCGATGGGTGAGCCCAGATAGTACATCGATTGGACTTACCCTGTCGAGGGTTCCGACGACGGGACGCGGTGTCACTGATCGAGGAGGAGATCCGCCGTCCGCGGCGTGAGCACCGAGTCGAGAACCACGCAGCCCGCACCCACCGCGCCCCCGTCGTCGCCGACCACCGTTCCCGAGACGGGGAGCCCCCGGACCGCTCTGGTCGCGCTCAGACGATCGAGCCGCTCGGGGATCTCCCGCAGGTACACGTCGGCCAGACGGCTCCAGAACGGTCCTCCGAAGACCACGCGGTCGACGTCGAGCAGATTCGTGAGCACGGCGGTCAGCCGAGCCGTGTGCGCCGCGGCCTGCCGCACCACGCCCACGGCCGCCGCCTCGCCTGCGGCCGCCCGCCGGCAGAGCAGCGTGAAGCGCTCCTCCACGGCCTCGACGTCGCTGGCCTCGCGGTCATCGGGGAGCACGCCCGAGCGCTCGGCCTGCTCGACGATCGCCTGCGGCGTGCACAGCACCTCCACGCACCCCCGCGAACCGCACGGGCAGGCCGGGCCGTCGGGATCGACCACGATGTGGCCGATCTCGCCGAAGTTCTGCGTACTGCCCGGCACCGCCTCGCCGTCGCGCGCCAGGGCGGCCCCCAGACCGGTTCCCAGATAGACGAACACGAACGAGTCGTCGGATGCGTCGTGCCGCGTCCACAGCTCTCCGACGGCCGCCGCCGTGGTGTCCTTCTCCAGCGTGACGGGCAGGCCGGTCGCCTCGGCCAGCACCGAGCGGAGCGGCACTCGATGCCACCCCTGCAGCTTCGGCGGGTCGATGACGGTGCCCCGTTCGGGGTCGAGGGGCCCGGGCGCCGCGACCCCGATGCCCGCGACACGCGACCGATCGATCGCGGCGTCGTCGATCAGACCGTCGATCGCGCTCGCCATCGCCTCGACGATGCCTCGCGGCTCCTTCTTCGGCGCGCGCATGCTCGTGCGACGCACCACGGCGCCGGCGAGATCGAGGACGACGATGGTCATGACGGCGGGGTCGAGGTGCACCCCGACCGAGAAGCGGCTCTCCGGGACGAGGCGCAGCGTCACCCTCGGCTTGCCCGGACCGTTGATCGTGCGCCCGGCCTCGCGGATGAACCCTTCGTCGAGCAGTCGGCGGGTGATGTTCGTGACGGTCTGCGCCGACAGGCCGGTCGCCGTGGCGAGCTCGATCCGACTCAGCCCGTCGTCGGAGCGCCGGATCGCCTCGAGGATGACCGACTGGTTGAAGTCGCCCATCCGCGGAAGATTGGTGCCGCGACGCATTCGCATCCTCCGATCCTGCCTCATGGGGCGCCGACGCGTGTCCCCCAAAATACCTACAGACAACCCCGCACGGACCCATCAGACTGAGGGAGACGCTTCGCGTTCGGCTGGTCTCTCTGTCCCAGGGTAGACAGACGCTGATCAGCCACCGGCGGACGGTTTTCGGGTAACCGTTCCGCGTGGCGAGGGGTGGGCGGCTCGGCCGCCACCCCTCGCCCACTCTTCTCACATCGGCCCGGCTTCGCGCGGTATCTCGTGCCAGAGGTCGACGGAGTCGTCATCGCCCGACGAGCGCGTGCCCGCGCGGCCGACGACCGTCACAGCGATGCGCGGATCGCGCGCCGAGCGGATGATGAGCCGCCCCGCTTCGGCATCGGCGACCGTGGCGGCGAGCTCGTCGCGGATCTCGATGCGGCGATCCTCGCCGACGCCGTCGAGCCCGCCCTCGTCGAAGACCGTCACGACCACCCCGCGGCGGCGTGCTGCTTCGATCGCATCCCGCACCGCATCGTTGAGCAGGTCCGCGCCCCGGAGCTCGTCGCGCAAGCGTCCTTCGGCGAGCCGCGCCTCCAGGCGCTCGCGCTCGTCCAGCGCTCCTCGCGCGGCGACCACGCGGCTCAGCACCGGTCCGGCCACCGCCAGGGCGAACTGGGTCCGCAGCCGCCGCTCCCGCTGTCGCACCAGCTGCGTCGCGTGCCACGCCGAGACGGCCTGCTGGATCTCGGCGAGGCGCTCGGTGTCGCGCACGGCCCGCCCCCAGAACATCACGAGCAGCTGCGCTATCAGCACCCACATGATCGATCCCACGAGCCCGAGATTCAGTGCGACGGCCGGACCGAGGGAGACCGACGACGCCACGATGAGCACACCCAGGGTGATCCATCCCGCGAGCGGTCGTCGTCGGACGACCAGGACGACGCCCACGAGGCCCACGCCACCGATGTACCAGGTGGCGAAGGGCTCCGTGCGATCGGCGGAATGCAGCGAGAGCGTGACGAGGACGGGGATCAGGGCGCTCGCGACGACGGCGAGGACGGCCGTCCACTGCGGCATCCGCACCGACGTCGGGTCACCGAGGATCGCGAGGTTGACCACCGCCAGGTAGGCGGCGATGGCGAGCACCATGAGCAGAGGCGCCACCGGCTGCTCGATCCACCACACGGACCGCGCCACGAAGTACATCGCGAAGCCGACGGCGAGAGAGGTGGCGACGCTGCGGACCGTGCGGTTCACGACCGCTCCCAGCCGAGGGTGACGGTCGTTCCCTGCTCACCGGAGTCGATGACCGCCGTTCCGGCGACACCCGCCATGCGGGCGAAGATCGATGCACGGATGCCGAGGCGATCGGCCCCGATGTCGTCGAGGTCGAATCCGGGCCCGGTGTCGGAGATCGTGACGCGGATCCCCTCGTCGCCGTGCCCCTGCGCGACGATGTGCAGGCCGCGCCCGTTGGCGTGCGCGACGGCGTTGCCGATCGCCTGACGCGCCGCCAGCACCAGCGCTCGCGCTGCTCTGCCCGGGATCAGTCCGAGACCGCCGCGCTCCTCGACCACGGCGTCGGCTCCCAGCTCCGACAGCGACCGCCGCAGCTCGATCACGATCTGCGCGGTTCCCACCGGCTCGTCGCTGCCCTCCTGGGCGACGGCCCCCTCGGTGTTGGCGAGACGGGTCAGCGCTTCCCGCGCCATCGCCACGGCGAGTTCACGCGAGCGCTCGCCCTCGGCCCGCTCCCCGGCGATCAGGGCGGCGAGCACGCTGTCGTGCATCAGTGCCGACATCGCGACGCGCTCCTCCTCGGCCGCGGCGACGGCCGCAGCCGAGGCGTACGACGCGACGGCCTGCCCACGAGCCTCGTCGACACCGGCGGCGACCGACCGGAACATCCACCCCAGCGAGATCATGATCATGCCGAGGATGAGCGTGAACGAGACGTCGAAGGCGGTCGTCACCCAGAAGTCGCGCGAGAACTCGCCCTGCACCAGGCGCACGTAGCCGTAGACGATCGGAACCCCGATCGCCCATGCGAACTGGACGCGGATCGGGAACGCCAGCATCGCGGCGACGACGCCGACGTTCACCAGGAAGAAGATCCACGGCTGCGCCCCCGCCGAGTCGGACGGATCCACGATGGTCGGCCACGCGGCGAGCGCCAGCACGTACGCGACGGCGAAGGCGCCCGACGTCGCCCGCACCGCCCGGCCGGTCACGCAGGCGACGAGCATGACGGCGAGGGGCACGAAGACGACCACGAGCACGATGACGTGCGGTACGTCGCGCACGCTCGTCGAGCCGAGAGCCGCGATCAGTGCCTGCGCGCCGAGCGCGGCCGAGCCGATCGCCACGACGATCGACAGGATGCGCTCCATGCGCGTCCCCGTGAAGCGCTCGAACTCCGTCTCGGCGGCGCCGGGCGAGGGGATCTTGCTCCACGCATCGCGGATGCTGAGCGGCTCAGCGGGCACTCGAGGCCCCGTCGGCGGCCACGATGCCGTCCTCCATCGCCCGGCGCAGCAGGTCGACCTTGGTCGGTGCGGGACGCCCCACCTCGACGTACTTCACGCGGATGCGCGTGATGTTCTCCTTCGCGGTGGAGTAGGCGACGCCGAGTCGCTCGGCGACGGCCTTCAGCGGCAGTCCCGTGGCGTAGAGGCGGAGCACTTCGCGCTCGCGCACGGAGAGCTGCGCGTCGGCGAAGGCCCGGTCGCCTTCGACGGCGCTGGCCCACTCGACGTTGTTGAGGGCCTCGCCGTCTGCGACGGTGCGGATGGCGTCGAGCACGTCGTCGAGCGCCGAGGACTTGCTGACGACGCCGGCAGCCCCGGCCAGGAGGGCCTCTCGCACGGCCGCCGGCCGATCGGCGACGCTGTGGATGACGACGCTCGCACCGTCGCCCACGAGCGACCGGACGTTCTCGGTCACGGTCGTCCCGTCGCCGAGCGTGAGGTCGAGCACGACGACGTCGGCCGGTGCCTGCCCCGACGCTCCGCGCCACTCGAGGTACGACGAGACCGTGCTCCCCGAGAACACGACGCTCTGCCCGTCGCGCGCGCACGCCGCCTCCAGACCGAGGCGGACCGATTCGTGATCGTCGATGAGTGCGACCGTGCTCATCCGCCCAGCCTAGTGAGTGGCCGGTCGGCGCTCGCACGGGGTCAGCGGGTGAGGAGCGCGACGACCTCGAAGTGGTGCGAATGCGGGAAGAGGTCGAACCCGCGCAGCGTCGGCACCTTCCACCCCAGCGCCCGGAACGTTCCCAGGTCGCGCGCGAGGGCGACCGGGTCGCAGGCGACGTACGCGACCGCCGCGGGGGCGAGCGCGTCGACGGCCTCGACCACCGATCGCCCGGCGCCCGCTCGCGGCGGATCGAGGACGACGGCGCCCGTCGCGCCGCGACCGGCCGTCCCCTGCAGGAAGCGGTCGACGCGCGCCGTGACGGCGGTGACGTCGAGGGGTGCGAGGTTCTCCTGCGCGTGCCGCGTGGCGCGCCTGCTCGACTCCACGGTGACGATGTCGGTGGCACCCAGGTCGGCGAGCGTCGCCGAGAACAGCCCCACCCCGCCGTAGAGGTCGTAATGCGTCGCATCGGGTTCGACGTGACCGTCGAGCAGGCCGTACACGGCCGCGTCGAGAACGGATGCCGCGCGCGGATGCACCTGCCAGAAACCGCCGACGTCCACGCGGAAGCGCCGATCGCCCACCCGCTCCTCGACGACGTCCGGTTCGGCGCGGCGGCCGCCGCGCCGCGCGGGGCGCGCACCGTCGTCGTGGCGGATCATCCGCACCTCCCCGTCCCCCGGCTCGACGAGGTCGATTCGTCCCGGTGCGCCCCCGCGCAGCTCGAGCGCCGCCCGAGCGATGGCGGGACGCGCCAGCGGATGAGAGGTCACGGGGATCACGCGGTGGCTCCGCGCGGCGTACGGACCGACGCGGCCGTCGTCGTCGACGTGGAGCGTGACGCGGGTGCGCCAGCCCGTGCCGTCACCCGACTCCACCGCCTCGATCTGCGGGGCCTCCAGCCCGGGACCGGCGAAGCGGTCCAGCGCCTCGGTCAGCACCTGCCGCTTCAGCTCCCGCTGATGCGCGAGGGCGATGTGGCCCAGGTCGGCGCCGCCCGGGCGATCGTGCGGGTCGCGCGCGAGGTCGGCCTCCGGCCAGATGTGCGGGCGCCGGTGGGGCGAGGCGTCGAGCACCTCCACCGTCTCCGCTCGCCAGAAGCTGCGCGTGTCGGCGGTTGCGGGGGCGCTCTGAGACCCCGCGCCCGTCGAAGGGTCTGTCAGGCGGGCGCGCACGCGTTCGCCGGGCACCGCATCCGACACGAACACCACGCGGCCCTCGTGCCGCGCGATGAACGTGCCCCCGTGCGCGATGCCGGTGATGTCGAGCTCGAGCACGTCGGCTGCGGGGGAGGTCATCCTTCGAGGATACGGTGGTGGACATGCGCGTCTGCCTGGCCTCCACGTCTCCCGCCCGCCTGATGCTGCTGCGCCAGGCGGGGATCGAGCCCCTCACGCTCGCGCCCGAGGTCGATGAAGACGCGGTGGGCGCCGCGGCGGCCGCCGCGCGCGGAGCCGCCCTGCCCCCGGCCGAGCTCGTCCTGCTGCTCGCCCGCGCCAAGGCGGCCGACGTCGCGCATCGTCTCGCGACGCAGGGTTCATTCGACGGCCTCGTCATCGGCGGCGACTCGATGTTCGAGCTCGACGGTCGCGTCTACGGCAAGCCGTACACCGCGGAGGAGGCGACGCGGCGATGGCAGGAGATGCGCGGCGCCACCGGCATCCTGCATTCCGGCCACTCGGTGTTCCGGGTCTCCCCCGGTGTCGACCCGGTGGAGGCGACCGCGGTCGCCGAGGCGTCGGTCACCTTCGCCGACGACATCGACGACGACGAGCTCGCCGCGTACGTCGCCTCCGGCGAGCCGCTGCTCGTGGCCGGGGCCTTCACGGTCGACAGCCTCGGCGGCGCCTTCATCACCCGGGTGGACGGCGATCCCTCCACGGTGGTCGGCATGTCGCTGTCGACGGTGCGCCGCCTGGCGGGCCAGGTCGGCGTCCGCTGGACGGATCTGTGGTCGTAGACTCCACGCGACGTTTCCCCCGCTTTCTTGTGGGGAGTCGTCAAAGCGATCGCGGGCCTTCTCGCTAGGCTGGCAACCATGCCTGCTATCGCCAAGGTGCTCATCGCCAACCGCGGCGAGATCGCCGTCCGCATCATCCGCGCCGCCCGTGACTCCGGGATCGCCTCGGTCGCCGTCTACGCCGACCAGGACCGTGATGCCCTGCACGCCCGGCTCGCCGACGAGGCCTATGCGCTCGGCGGCGCGACCAGCGCCGAGACCTACCTGCAGATCGAGAAGATCCTGTCGGTCGCCCGCCGCGCCGGCGCCGACGCCGTCCACCCCGGCTACGGGTTCCTCGCCGAGAACGCCGAGTTCGCGCGCGCCGTCATCGACGCGGGGATGATCTGGATCGGCCCCTCCCCCGAGGCCATCGAGGCGCTCGGCGACAAGGTCACCGCGCGGCACGTCGCCGAGAAGGTCGGCGCGCCGCTGGCGCCCGGCACCCCCGGTCCCGTGTCTGGTGCCGACGAGGTCGTCGCCTTCGCGCAGGAGTTCGGTCTGCCGATCGCCATCAAGGCCGCTTACGGCGGAGGCGGTCGCGGGCTCAAGGTCGCCCGCGAGCTCGACGAGGTCGCCGAGCTGTTCGAGTCGGCCACCCGCGAGGCCGTCGCCGCGTTCGGTCGCGGCGAGTGCTTCGTCGAGAAGTACCTCGACAAACCCCGTCACGTCGAGACCCAGTGCCTGGCGGATGCCGCGGGCACCGTCGTCGTGATCTCGACCCGCGACTGCTCGCTGCAGCGCCGCCACCAGAAGCTCGTCGAAGAGGCGCCGGCTCCGTTCCTCACCGAGGAGCAGAACGCCCAGCTCTACGCCGCGTCGAAGGCCATCCTCAAGGAAGTCGGCTACGTCGGCGCGGGGACCTGCGAGTTCCTCATCGGGGCCGACGGGACGGTCTCGTTCCTCGAGGTGAACACCCGCCTGCAGGTCGAGCACCCGGTGTCCGAGGAGGTCACGGGCATCGACCTGGTGCGCGAACAGTTCCGCATCGCCGCGGGCGGGACCATCGACTACGACGACCCGGCCCCGCAGGGGCACTCGATCGAGTTCCGCATCAACGGCGAGGACCCGGGACGCGGCTTCCTGCCCCAGCCCGGCCCCGTCCACGTGTTCAAGACGTTCGGCGGGCCCGGCATCCGTCTCGACTCCGGCGTCACGGCCGGAGACGCGGTCTCGGGCGCCTTCGACTCGCTGCTGGCGAAGATCATCGTCACCGGCAAGGACCGCGCCGAAGCCCTCGAGCGCTCACGCCGCGCGCTCGACGAGTTCGAGGTCGCCGGGCTCCCCACGGTCCTGCCGTTCCACCGCAAGGTCGTGCGCGACCCCGCGTTCACGGCCGAGGGCGGGGAGTTCGGCATCTTCACGCGATGGATCGAGACCGAGTTCGTGAACGACATCCCGGCATGGGACGGCGAGCTGGAGTCGCCCGAGGCGAGCGCCTCGCGTCACACGGTCGTCGTCGAGGTCGGAGGCAAGCGACTCGAGGTCAGCCTGCCCGACCGCGTGGCCGTCGCCGCCGGCACCGCGGGGCGTCCGGCCGTGGTGCCGCCGTCGCGCCGCAGTCATGCCACCACGGCCAACGCCGGAGCCTCGGGCGACGCCGTGAAGTCGCCCATGCAGGCGACCGTCGTCAAGGTCGCGGTCGAAGACGGTCAGCAGGTCGTCAAGGGCGACCTCGTCGTCGTGCTCGAGGCCATGAAGATGGAGCAGCCGCTGCAGGCGCACAAGGACGGCGTCGTCGGCAACATCAACGCCGATGCCGGGACGACCGTGTCGGCCGGCCACCAGCTGCTCACCATCAGCTGACGCGACGCTTCGACAGGCTCAGCGACCCAAAGCAGCGACGCTTCGACAGGCTCAGCGACCCACGCAGCGACGCTTCGACAGGCTCAGCGACCCAGGCAGTGGGGTCCCTGAGCCTGTCGAAGGGCCATCAGCTGATGTAGCCGAGGTGCATCGCGCGGCTGGCGTCGGTGATGCTGCTCGACAGCGACGGGTACGCGGCGAACACGCGCGAGACCTGATCGACCGTGAGTCGTCGCTCGACGGCGACGGCGATCGGGTAGATGAGCTCCGAGGCCTTCGGAGCGACGATCACGCCGCCGATCACGGTGCCCGACCCCTTGCGGGCGATGATCTTCACGAAGCCGTCCTTGATGCCCATCATCTTGGCGCGGGGATTCGCGGCGAGCGGCAGCTTGTAGACGAGCCCGTCGGCGATTCCGTCCTCCACGTCCTTCTCGGAGTAGCCGACGGTCGCGATCTCGGGAGCGGTGAAGATGTTCGAGGTGATCTTGATCAGCTCGAGCGGGATGACGATGTCGCCGAGCGCGTGGAAGACCGCGGTGCGGCCCTGCATCGACGCGACGGATGCCAGGGGGAAGAAGTTCGTGCAGTCGCCGACGGCGTAGACGTTGGGCACCGAGGTGCGCGCGACCTTGTTGACCCGCACGTGCCCCGATTCGTTCAGCTCGATGCCGGCCTCCTCCAGCCCGATGCCGGCGGTGTTGGGGATCGACCCGACCGCCATCAGGCAGTGGCTGCCCTCGACCGTCCGTCCATCCGACAGCGTCACGACGACGCCGTCGGCGGTCGCCTCGACCCGCTCGGCGCGCGACTTGGACAGCACCTGCATCCCGCCGCGCTTGAACACCTTCTCGAGCACGTGCGCCGCATCCTTGTCCTCACCGGGGAGCACCTGGTCGCGGCTCGAGACCAGCGTCACCTTCGCGCCGAGGTTCATGTAGGCCGAGGCGAACTCCGCGCCGGTCACCCCCGACCCGACCACGATGAGGTGCTCGGGGAGCACCTTCATGTCGTACAGCTGGGTCCAGGTCAGGATGCGCTTGCCGTCGGGCTTGGCCGAGTCGAGCTCGCGGGGCGAGGCGCCGACGGCCACGACGATCGTGTCGGCCTCGACGCGGTCGAAGTCGGTGCCGCCGTGACCCGTGGAGACCACGATGGCGTTGGGCCCCTCGAGCCGGCCGTGGCCGGACAGCATCCGCACCCCCGCCTCGAGCAGCGTGGTGCGCATGTCCTCCGACTGCTGGCCGGCGAGGGCGACGAGCCGCTTGTTCACCGCGGCGAGGTTGATCGCGATCTCGGGCTTGAGGGGCTTGCCGTGCTCGCCCGTGGCGTAGAAGTTCACGCCGAGGTCGCTCGCCTCCGAGATCGCGACGGCCGCGTCGGCGGTCGCGATCAGGCTCTTCGACGGCACGACGTCGGTGAGCACGGCGGCGCCGCCGACGCCCACGCGCTCGATCAGCGTCACCTCGGCACCGAGCTGGGCGGCCGCCAGGGCCGCCTCGTATCCGCCGGGTCCGCCGCCGAGGACGGCGACGCGCTGAGTGCGCTCGAAGGGGGTGGAAGTCATGCAACCCATTCTTCCGCAATCCTGGCACGGGGACCCGCACCTTCCTAGAGTGGATCCATGCCCCACACGCACAGCAACCCTCTCGACGACCCGACCGCGAACCCGTTCGAGGTCGCCGCGCAGGCCGCGGCCGACATCGCCCGGCTGACCGGAGTCGAGAAGCACGACATCGCCCTGACCCTCGGCAGCGGATGGGGCAAGGCCGCCGACCTCATCGGCGAGACCGTCGCCACCGTCCCCGCCACCGAGGTCACCGGGTTCTCGAAGCCGGCCCTCGAGGGGCACGTGGGCACCCTGCGCAGCATCCGCACCCCCGGCGGGAAGAACGTGCTGGTGATCGGTGCGCGCACGCACTACTACGAGAACCACGGGGTGCGCCGTGTCGTCCACAGCGTCCGGACCGCCGCCGCCACGGGAGCCGGGATCATGGTGCTGACCAACGGCGCCGGCGGCATCCGCGAGACCTGGAAGCCGGGTCAGCCCGTGCTCATCAGCGACCACATCAACCTCACGGCCGACTCCCCTCTCGAGGGCGCGACGTTCATCGACCTCACCGACCTGTATTCGCGGCGCCTTCGCGACCTCGCACGGTCGATCGACCCGAGCATCGACGAGGGCGTGTACACCCAGTTCCGCGGCCCGCACTACGAGACCCCGGCCGAGGTCCAGATGGCCAAGCACCTCGGCGGCCACATCGTGGGCATGTCGACCGCGCTCGAGGCCATCGCCGCGCGGGAAGCCGGTATGGAGATCCTCGGCTTCTCGCTCATCACGAACCTCGCCGCCGGCATCCAGCAGACCCCGCTCAGCCACGAGGAGGTCATCGAGGCGGGGCGCGAGGCGGAGCCCGTCATCTCGGCACTCCTGGCGAGGGTGGTGGAGGCCCTGTGAGCGACGACAGGCTCGCCCAGGCCCGCGCCTGGCTGCGACAGGATCCCGACCACCAGACCCGCGACGAGCTCGCCGGCCTGATCACGCGAGCGGCCGGTGGTGACGCCGCCGCCCTCGCCGACCTCGACGACCGGTTCCGCACGCGACTCGCCTTCGGCACCGCCGGTCTGCGCGGCGCGCTGGGCGCCGGAAGCAACAGGATGAACCGGGTGCTCGTCGCGCAGGCGGCCGCGGGATTCGCGGCCTACCTCCGCGAGAAGGCGCACGGCGGCACGCCCACAGTGGTGATCGGGTACGACGGTCGCCGCAACTCGAGGGTCTTCGCCACCGACTCGGCGGAGCTGTTCGCCGGTGCGGGGCTGCGCGCGGTGCTCCTGCCCCGCCTCCTCCCGACGCCCGTACTCGCCTTCGCGGTGCGCCATCTCGGCGCGGATGCCGGCGTCATGGTGACCGCCAGCCACAACCCGCCCGACGACAACGGATACAAGGTCTATCTCGGAGGCGCGGATCAGGGGTCGCAGATCGTCGCTCCGTCCGACGCCGAGATCGCCGGGCACATCCAGCGGATCGCGGATGCCGGCGACGTCTCGGCACTTCCACGCTCCACGGCGTACGAGACCGCCGGGGAGGAGGTCGTCGAGGCCTACATCGCGGCGACCGCCGCCGTCGCCCCCGCACCGGAGGGCGCCGAGGGGCTGCGCTGGGTGTACACGGCCATGCACGGGGTCGGCTGGGAGACGCTCTCGCGCATCCTGAAGGCCGCCGGGTACCCGCAGCCCACGGTCGTCGACGAGCAGCTGACACCTGACGCGACCTTCCGGACCGTGTCGTTCCCGAATCCCGAGGAGCCCGGCGCGATGGACCTGTCGTTCGCCGCCGCGCGACGGGCGAAGGCCGACTTCATCCTGGCCAACGACCCCGACGCCGACCGGCTCGCCGTCGCCATCCCCGACGACGAGGCCGCGGGCGGCTGGCGCCGTCTGACCGGCAACGAGATCGGGCTCCTGCTCGGTGCGCGAGCGGCCCGGGCCGCGGCCGGCGTCGCGGGGGCATCGCTGGCGTGCTCCCTGGTCTCCTCCCCCGGACTCGGTGCGGTCGCCGCGCACCACGGGCTCGACTTCCACGAGACGCTGACCGGGTTCAAGTGGATCTCCCGCGCCCCCGGCATCGTGTTCGGCTTCGAGGAGGCGCTGGGATACCTCGTCAACCCCGAGACGGTCCGCGACAAGGACGGCATCTCCGCCGCCGTCGCGATCCTCGGCCTCGCCGCCGAGGCCCGCGGCCGCGACGCCGGGATCGCCGACCTCATCCGCGAACTCGGCGACACCTACGGTCATTTCGCCAGCGGGCAGGTGTCGGTGCGCGTGGAGGACGTCTCGCTCATCGCCGATGTGATGCTCGCGCTCCGCACCCTCCCGCCGACCCACCTCGGCGACAGGTCCATCGCGTCGGCCGAAGACCTGCTGCAGGCCGGGCCCGGGCAGCCCTCCGGCGACGTGCTGCGGTACCGCCTGAGCGACGGCTCGCGGGTGATCGTGCGGCCGAGCGGCACCGAGCCCAAGCTCAAGGTCTACATCGATGCCCGCGCCGACTCGGCCGAAGGCGCCGTGGCGGCCGTGGCAGAACTCGAGGCGGCCGTCCGCTCACTCCTCGACGAGCGCTCCTGATCATGCCCACCCGACGTGTCGTGGTCAGCGCGCACAACGGCGTGCACGCGCGCCCCGTGGCCGAGCTCGTGCGACTCGCGCAGTCGCACCGGGCACCGATCACGCTCCGCACCGCCGACGGCTCCACCGTCGACCTCAGCAGCGTTCTGGCGGTGATGGACCTCGCGATCGGCCCGGGCGACCTGGTGGTGCTCGAGACGCGGCCGTCCGACACGTCGGACGCCGTGCTCGACCAGCTGGCCGCCGTGCTCGATCCGCGCGGCTGAGCCGTCGCGTCAGCCGTCGATGACGGCGACCAGCTCGTCGAGGAAGGCCTCGAACGTGGCGCCCCGGCGCACGATGCGCTGCACGCTCTCGCGTTCGCTGAACACCTCGACGAGCTGCTCGAACACCGTCTGGAACGCGGCACGGTCGCTCTCGCTGAAGGCGGCGAGGGCGACGACCTGCACCCGGCTGCCGCCCCAGGCCGCCGACCCGTCCGCGACGCCGATGGCGATGGCGGTGCGGGTCGCCGTCATCTGCAGCGCGTGCGGCACCGCCAGGGCGTCGGTGAAGGCCGTCGACGACATGCGCTCGCGCGCGATCGTGTTGTCGACGTAGTCCTCGCCGATCAGTCCGGCGTCGACGAGGAGACCGCCGAGGCGACGGATGATCGCCTCCTCCCCCTCGTCGGGGAGGGGGTGCACGTAGGCGTCGGCGTCGAAGTACCGCGCGAGCTCGCCGCGAAGCCGGGTGAGCCGGCGACCTCGCCGGAGCCGGGCGGCGGCCTGCTGGATGCGGTCGACGTCGGCGTCGGTGAGGAACGGCTGGATGCGCACGAAGCGGTCGCCCGCCGAGCCCGGTTCGATGGTGCTCAGCACGAGGTCGGTGTCGAACGACGACCACTCCGGGTCGACGTTGGTGACCACCCGGGTGACCTCGATCGCCGATCCCAGAGAGCGGTCGACGCTGGAGCGCAGCAGCTCGTGGAGCTCGTAGTAGCCGGGGCAGACGATCGTCGCCGTCAGGATCGATTCGGCCTTCCTGCTCCGTTCGAGGCGCCCGCCGACGTGCATGGCGATGTAGGCGATCTCGTCGTCGTGGATCGGTGTGCCGAGCCGATCGTGCAGACCGCTGGCGATCGACACGGCCACCTCGAAGATCATCGGGTACGAGGACTTGAGCGAGCGCGTGAGCGGGTTGCGGGTCAGGGCGCTCTCTTCGGCGCGGCGCAGCAGGTTCTGCACGTGCAGAGCCAGGCGCAGCACGAAGGTCTCATCGACCAGATCGACCTGGTAGTCGTCGGCGGCCCGGGTGATCTCCGCACGCACGGCGTCTTCGACATCACGGTCCACGCCGCTGCGCGCGACCTCGCGCGTCGCCTCTCCTCCCGGGGCCACGATGCGCGTCAGCACGAGCGACGCGAGGTGTCCGCTGTCGCCCTCTCCCAGCACCACCCCGAAGTGCTCCTCCGCGAGTCGGGCGATGACCGCGCCGACGCGCGGCAGCTCCTCCCGAGCGGCGGGGGGTGCGGCGTCGAGGGCGTGCCCGGCCGCGACCCGCTCCGCCGCGATGGCGATGTGCAGCAGAACGTCGGCGATCGCGAGCTCGTTGACGTAGTAGCCGAGCTCGCCCAGCTCCCGCACCAGCGACGACTTGAAGGGCCCGACCGCGTGCGCTGCGACCGCGCTGCCCGACAGCGCCCGGCGGAAGGTCTCGGGATGGAACGACGCGTCGTCCATCTCGTCGTGCGCCAGCCGGCTGAGCAGACGGCGCTGGGCCGCCTCGTTGCCCCGCAGACGCACGAGCTCACGATCGCGCTCGAGCTCGAGATCGGTGCCGTCGAGCAGAGCGCGCACGCGCACGAGGTCCGCCTCCAGAGTGGCCTCGCTCACGTGCAGCTCGGCCGCCGTGTCGAACACGTCGACGCCGCCCGGCGCGTCGAGGAGCATGCGCACCAGGGCGTGCAGCCGGTCGCGCGGCGCCGAATCGCCGGTCTGCCGCATCCGGACGGCTCCACGGGCTCCGGGACCCGCGCGGTACCCGGCCGGGCCCGACTCGATCACGCCGGCGCCGGGCGTGCGCGCGTTGAGCGCGGCGACATAGGAGCGGATGCTGCGCGGCGTCACCCCGAGCAGATCGGCGAGGTTCCCCGCGGTGGCCCAGCCCTCCTGGCGGAGAAGGGTCGCGAGGAGCCGGTCCTGACGCTGACGCGACATGATCCCTCCGACTCCCGCGTGCTGACGGCGCTGTCCTGGCGTGATCTCCATGATGTCAGCAAGCACGGGCCGACGCGCGGAAGCGCTCGTTCCGCGGGGGCGGAAAGGAATGTGTTGGCACCCCGCGGCCGCGGTTCACAGACTGTTCTCAGGAAGGTGGAATCGATGAGGATCCTCGTGGTGTGCGGCGCCGGCGCGTCGAGCACGTTCGTCGCACAGCGACTCCGTCGCGCGGCCTGCGATGCCGGCCTCGACTGGCAGGCCGCCGCGGGCATGGAGCACTCGGTGGCCGCGAGCGACCACGATCTCATCCTCGTCGGCCCGCATCTCGCGGATCGACTCGACGTCATCCGCGGACGCGCCCACTCCCCGGTGGCCGTGCTGCCCGACGACATTTTCGCCGATCGCGACGGTTCGCTCACCCTCGCGTTCGCCCGCGCCTTCCTCGCCGATCTCCGGAACACCCCGAAAGGAACACCATGACCGTCACACGCACCGTTCGGATCGGCTCCTCCCATGGGCTCCACGCCCGCCCGGCGAAGCTCTTCGCGCAGGCGGCCAAGGAGTCCGGCGTCGCCGTCACGATCGCGAAGGACTCGGGCAAGCCGGTCAACGCCGCCAGCATCCTGGGCGTCATCGCACTCGCCGTCGAGCACGGAGACTACGTGACCCTCACGGCCGAGGGCGACGGCGCGGAAGGCGTGCTCGACACCCTCACCGAGCTGCTCACGACCGATCACGATCAGGATGCCGCCGGATGAGCGAGCTGCGCGGAGTGGGCATCGGGCTGGGCGTCGCCCACGGCCCCGTCGTCCGCATGACCGAGGCGCTGCCGGCACCGGAGAGCACCCCGAGCACGCTGGGGGCGGATGCCGAGCGGGAGCGCGTCCGCGAGGCCGTCTCCGTCGTGGCCCGCGAACTGACCGAGCGCGGGGAGGCCGCCGGCGGATCGGCGCAGGAGGTGCTCGAGGCGCAGGCGATGATCGCCGAGGACCCGACCCTGCAAGACGAGGTCGACGCGCGCATCGACGCCGGCTCGACCGCGGAGTGGGCGGTGCACGATGCCTTCGCCGGTTTCCGGGCGACGCTCGAGGCCGTCGGCGGGTACCTCGGCGAGCGCGCCGCCGACCTCGACGACATCGCCCAGCGCGTGCTCGCGCGCCTGCGCGGGGTCGACGCTCCGGGCGTGCCCGATCCCGGCCACCCGTTCGTGCTCGTCGCGCGCGACCTCGCGCCGGCCGACACCGCCCTGCTCAACCTCGACCAGGTGCTCGCGCTGATCACGGTCGACGGCGGGCCGACCTCGCACACCGCGATCCTCGCGCGCGAGAAGGGCATCGTCGCCGTGGTCGGTGTGGCCGACGGCTTCACGCTGACGAACGGCGAGACGGTGATCGTCGACGCGTCCGCAGGGGTCGTGACGACCGACCCGACCGACGATGACACGCAGCGCGCCGCCGAGCGGGCGGCGGCCCGCCGGTCGGCGGACACCGCGCCGAAGAGCCCCGGCGTCCTGGCCGACGGCACCCCGATCGCCCTGCTGGCCAATCTGGGCAAGCCGTCCGATGCGCCCGACGCCGTCGAGCGGGGAGCAGAGGGTGTCGGGCTCTTCCGCACCGAGTTCCTGTTCCTCTCCTCGTCGCAGGCACCGACCGTCGCGCAGCAGCGCGAGGCGTACCGCGAGCTCCTGGAGGCGTTCCCCGGCAAGAAGGTCGTCGTCCGGGTACTGGACGCCGGAGCCGACAAGCCGCTCGCCTTCCTCAACGACGCGCACGAGGAGAATCCGGCGCTCGGACTGCGCGGGCTCCGCGCGCTGCGCGCCAGCGAAGACATCCTGCGCGAGCAGCTCACCGCGCTCGCCGAGGCGGATGCCGCGACAGCGGCCGATCTCTGGGTCATGGCGCCCATGGTCGCCACCGTCGAGGAGACCGTCTACTTCACGGCTCTCGCGCGCGAGTACGGCCTGAAGACCGCGGGGGTCATGGTCGAGGTGCCGGCGAGCGCCCTCCTCGCCGACCGAGTGCTGGCGCACGCCGACTTCGCGTCCATCGGCACCAACGACCTCACGCAGTACACCATGGCCGCCGATCGCATGCTGGGATCGGTGGCCGGGTTCCAGAACCCGTGGCATCCGGCCGTGCTCCGTCTCGTGCGCGAGGTCGGATCCGCGGGCGCCAGCCTCGGCAAGCCGGTCGGCATCTGCGGCGAAGCGGCCGCCGACCCTCTGCTCGCCGTCGTCCTCGTCGGGCTCGGCGCGACGAGCCTGTCGATGGCGCCCTCTGCCCTGTCCGACGTGCGGCAGACCATCTCCCGATACACCCTCGAGCAGGCCCGCAGCCTGGCCGAGATCGCGCTGGCGGCCGATGACGCCGCCGGTGCCCGCGATGCCGTGGCCGAAGCCGCCGCGGCGCTCCCCCCACAGAAGAAAGAGACGACATCATGACGACGACGTCACCAGCCGCCACGAAGAAGGGCGGCGCCCGCGTGGGCGTGCAGAAGTTCGGCACGTTCCTCTCCGGCATGGTCATGCCGAACATCGCCGCGTTCATCGCGTGGGGATTCATCACCGCCCTGTTCATCCCCGATGGCTGGCTGGGCAGCAACAGTCCGGTCGCCGCGTGGCGCTGGGCCGATTCGGCGATCCTCGGCGGCGGTGAGATCGACGGCGTGGCCTACCCGGGCCTCGTCGGGCCGATCATCACCTATCTGCTGCCCCTCCTCATCGCCTTCACGGGTGGCCGCATGGTGCACGGTCACCGCGGCGGCGTCGTGGGTGCGGTCGCCGCGATGGGCGTGATCAGCGGCGCCAACGGAACGGTCATGTTCTTGGGCGCGATGATCGTCGGTCCGCTCACCGCCCTGGTCCTGAAGTGGGTGGAGAAGCCGTGGCAGGGCAAGATCAAGCCCGGCTTCGAGATGCTCGTCGACAACTTCTCCGCCGGCTTCGTGGCCTTCTTCATGGCGCTCGCCTCGTTCTTCTGGCTCGCACCCGTGATGCGCTGGATCACCGACATCCTCGGCGGCGCGGTCGGCTGGCTGGTCGAGACCGGCCTGCTGCCCCTCGCGAGCATCATCGTCGAGCCGGCGAAGGTGCTGTTCCTGAACAACGCGATCAACCACGGCGTGTTCACTCCGCTCGGCACCGAGCAGGTGCAGGAGACCGGGCGCAGCCTGCTGTTCCTCGTCGAGGCGAACCCCGGTCCTGGCGCCGGCCTGCTCCTGGCGATCTCCCTGTTCGGTGTCGGAGTCGCCCGCGCTACCGCCCCCGGCGCCTTCATCATCCAGTTCCTCGGCGGCATCCACGAGGTGTACTTCCCGTACGTCCTCGCCAAGCCGCTCCTGATCCTCGGCCTCATCGCCGGTGGCGCGACGGGCGTGCTGACCAACATGATCTTCCAGTCGGGGCTCGTGGCGCCGGCGGCGCCCGGGTCGATCTTCGCGGTGCTCATCCAGACGGCACCGGGCAGCCACATCGGAGTCATCCTGTCGGTCGTGTTCTCCGCCGCGGTGACGTTCGCGGTGTGCTCGCCCATCCTGCTCGCCTCGCGCCGCCGCGACATCGAGGCCGAGGCGGCGAACGGCGACCCGCTCGCCGCCGCGATCGCTCAGACCGAGGCGAACAAGGGCAAGTCGTCCGCTGCCATGGACGCGCTGCGCGCGTCGTCGGGCACCGCGGCAGCCGGCGCCGCCGGCGCAGGAACCGCCGTCGCCACCGATCGCCGCATCTCGAACATCGTGTTCGCCTGCGACGCCGGCATGGGTTCCTCGGCGATGGGCGCGAGCGTGCTGCGCAACAAGTTCAAGAAGGCGGGCGTCGAAGACGTCACGGTCGTCAACCAGGCCATCGCGAACCTCGACGGCACGGCCGACCTCGTGATCACGCAGCAGCAGCTGACCGATCGCGCGAAGGCCCAGTCGCCGAACTCCATCCACGTGTCCGTCGACAACTTCATGAACTCTCCGAAGTACGAAGAGGTCGTGGAGATGGTGCGCGAGCAGCGCGACGCCGGCGCGTGACCGACCAGGCGGGGCGGATGCTGCGGCATCCGCCCCGCCTCACCACTCAGAGAGGAAACACCATGAGCGTTCTGACCCTCGGCCAGGTCCGCATCCATTCCGGGAGCACGAGTCAGGAGGCCGCGCTGCAGGAGGCCACCGACATCCTGGTCTCGGCGGGCGCCGTCACGCCCGCGTACGTCGACGCGATGCGCCAGCGGGAGGAGACGGTCTCGACCTTCATGGGCAACGGCCTCGCCATCCCCCACGGCACCAACGAGACGAAGGACGCGATCCTCGGATCCGCGCTCTCCGTGGTCCGCTACGACGGCGGCGTCGACTGGGCGGGCGAGCAGGCGACCTTCGTGATCGGCATCGCGGGGCGCGGCGACGAGCACCTCGAGATCCTCTCCCAGATCGCGATCCTGTTCTCCGACGAGGACGACGTCGCCCGGCTCAACGCCGCGCAGACGCCCGACGAGCTGTTCGCCCTGCTCTCGTCGGTGAACGACGGATGAGCGGCGGACGAAGCATGAAGGCCGTCCACTTCGGAGCCGGCAACATCGGCCGCGGCTTCGTCGGCCTGCTGCTGCACGAGGGCGGCTACGAGGTCGTCTTCTCCGACGTCGCGGATGCCCTCGTCGACGCGATCAACGCGGTCGACGAGTACACCGTGCATGAGGCCGGCCCGGGCGGCGTCGACCGCACGGTCACCCGCTTCCGCGCCGTCAACAGCCGCACCGACCCGGAGGCGCTGACCCGGGAGATCGCCACGGCCGACGTCGTCACGACCGCTGTGGGGCCGACGGTGCTGCGCTTCGTGGCACCGGCGATCGTCGCCGGCCTCGCCGAGCGGTCGCCCGATGCCGCGCCGCTGCAGGTGATGGCCTGCGAGAACGCGATCGGAGCGACAGACCTGCTGCGCAGCGAGATCACCCAGGCCGCGGGGACGGATGCCGCCGAGCTGCTGCCGCGGGCGGTGTTCGCGAACACGGCCGTCGATCGCATCGTGCCGGCTCAGCCCGAAGGCGCCGGCGTCGACGTCACCGTCGAGCCGTACTTCGAGTGGGCGATCGAAGCGCGGCCATTCGGCGACGCCCCGCCCCGCATCCCCGGTGCGCACTTCGTCGACGACCTCGCCCCGTTCATCGAGCGGAAGCTCTTCACGGTCAACACGGGCCACGCGGCGACCGCCTATTTCGGGGCGCGCGCCGGAGTGGAGCGCATCTCCGACGCGCTGGCCGATGACGACATCGCCGCGCGGGTGTCGGCCGCGCTCGAAGAGACGTCTGCGGTGCTCGTCGCCGCGCACGGGCTCGACCCGGCCGAGCTGGCGGACTACCGGGCCACGATCCTCGACAGGTTCCGCAATCCGGCTCTCGTCGACACCGTACAGCGCGTCGGACGCCAGCCGCTGCGCAAGATCTCGCGCAACGAGCGGTTCATCGGTCCGGCCGCGATGGCCGCCGAGCGCGGTCTGCCGGCAGAGGCGCTCATCGCCGCCGTGGCCGCCGCGCTCGAGTTCGACGACTCCGACGACGAGCAGTCGGTGGAGCTGCAGCGCCTGCTCCGCACAGAGGGCGCACGGGCATTCACCGAGGTGGTCACCGGACTCGATCCCGAGCATCCGCTCTTCTCGGCCGTGCAGGATGCCGTCGCGGCACGGCAGCGCGATCTGCAGGCCGACTGAACCCGCGCCGCTCCGTCGCCGCCCCCGCCCACCGATACGATCGGTGGGCGGGGGCGATTCCGATGGCACGAGGATGTGCGGGGAGAGGCATGAACAGATACGCCGTGATCGGCGCGGGCCCGTCCGGGCTCGCCACAGCGCGCGCTCTGCAGCGACGGGGCATCGCGGTCGACGGGTACGAGGCGTCGCACGGCGTGGGTGGACTGTGGGACATCACCAATCCGCGCAGCACCATGTACGAGTCGGCGCATCTGATCTCGTCGCGCACCACGACCGAGTTCGCCGAGTTCCCGATGCGCACGCGCGTCGACTACCCCGGCCACCGGATGCTGCGCGCGTACTTCCAGGACTATGCGGATCACTTCGGCCTCTCGGAGCTCTTCCGCTTCGAGACGCGCGTCACGCGCCTCGAACCGCGTGACGGCGGGTGGGACCTCACCAGCACCGGTCCCGACGGCGACATCACGCGGTGGTACGCCGGCGTGGTGCTCGCCAACGGCACCCTCGCCGAACCGAACGTTCCGGTGTTCCCGGGGTCGTTCTCGGGCGAGCTGCTGCACACGAGCGCATACACGTCGCCTCGTCGGCTCGAGGGCAAGCGGGTGCTCCTCGTCGGTGCCGGCAACTCGGGGTGCGACATCGCCGTCGATGCCGTCCACCGTGCGGCGTCCGTCGACATGAGCGTGCGCCGGGGGTACTACTTCGTGCCCCGGTACCTGTTCGGGCGTCCGAGCGACACCCTGAACCAGGGCCGCCCGCTGCCGGCGCGCCTCAAGCAGGGGCTCGACAGCCGGGTGCTCCGGGCCTTCACCGGCGACCCGGTGCGCTTCGGGTTCCCGCGCCCGGACTACCGCATCTACGAGTCGCATCCGATCGTGAACACCATGATCCTCAACCACCTGGGGCAGGGCGACCTGCGCATCCGCGCCGACGTGGTGCGGTTCGACGGACCGACGGTGCACTTCCGCGACGGGACCGCGGGCGACTACGACACGGTCCTGCTCGCGACCGGGTATTCGCTCGACTACCCGTTCGTCGACCGGGAGCACCTGGCGTGGCGGGGCGCCGCGCCTCGACTCTTCCTCAACATGTTCCCCGCCTCGTTCAACGGGCTGTACGTCGTGGGCATGATCGAGGCGTCGGGCATCGGCTGGCAGGGGCGCTACGAGCAGGCCGACCTCCTCGCGGCCTATCTCGAGGCCGTCGAGCACGACCCGACCCGCGCCGCGAGATTCCGCGAGCGGGTCATCGGCTCACCGTGGCCCGACGTCTCGGGGGGCTATCGCTACCTGGGCCTCGATCGCATGGCGTACTACGTGAACAAAGACGCCTACCGCTCGGCGGTGCGCCGCGAGAAGAACGCACTGGAGTCCGCATGAACGTCGACGACGTCGTGCTCTCCTTCACGCCGGGAACGCTCACGATCCTCAACGTGGTGCTCGGTCTGATCATGTTCGGCATCGCGCTCGACACGTCGCCGAGCGATTTCCGCGTCGTGGCGAAGCATCCGAAGCCGTTCGCCATCGCCCTGCTGGCACAGCTGCTGCTCCTGCCAGTCGCCACCTTCCTGCTGACGCTTGTGCTGCCCGTCGCGCCGTCGATGGCGCTGGGGATGCTGCTCGTCGCCTGCTGCCCGCCGGGCAACATCTCGCAGGTGCTCACCCATCGGTCCGGCGGCAACGTCGCCCTCTCCGTCTCACTCACGGCGGTCGGCAATCTGCTCTACATCGTCGCGATGCCGCTGAGCATCACCTTCTGGGGCTCGCTGCATCCCACCGCCCGTACCCTGCTGCGCGAGGTCGCGCTCGATCCGTGGCGGATGCTGCTCGAGATCGTGCTCATCGTCGGCCTGCCGTTCGCTCTCGGACTGGCGCTGCGGGCGCGCGCGCCGCGCTTCGCCGCCCGGGTGCAGCCGTTCGTGAAGTGGTTCAGCCTCCTCGCCCTGGTGGGCTTCATCGTGGCGGCGCTCGTCGGCAACTGGGCGGTCTTCGTGCAGGTGCTCGGCGTGATCCTGCTGGTCGTCGCGGTGCACGACGCGGTCGCGCTCGCCGTCGGCTACGGCACCGCGGTCGCGGGCGGCCTGGGAACGCGGGAGCGCAAGGCCATGACGTTCGAGGTCGGCATCCGCAACGCCGGGCTCGGGCTGGGTCTGGTCTTCCTCTTCTTCGACGGGCTCGGCGGCATGGCGATCGTGGCGGGCTGGTGGGGCATCTGGGACATCGTCGCGGGGCTCGTCGTCGCCGGCCTCTGGGCGCGACACACACGCCGACGCACGGGCACGGCGACCGGCGACGCCACCGGGCGCACCGCCGCCGAGGTGGGTCCGTGAGCCGGGTCCTCATCACCGGCGGCGCGGGCTTCCTCGGCACACATGTCGCACGAGCCCTCGCCGCCGACGAACGCGTCGAGATCGTGGTCGCGGCCGACGTGCGCACCGTCGCGGTCGACGACGGCGTCGTCGGCGCCGCGCTCGACGTCACCGACGCCGCCGCGATCGCCCCCCTGCTGCGTGAGCATCGCATCGACACCGTGGTGCACCTCGCGGCCATCGTCGACCCGGGCCGAGATGTCGACCGGGAGTACCGCGTCGACGTGCTCGGATCAGCGAATGTGCTCGCCGCCTGCATCGAGACGGGCGTGCGCCGGATCGTGGTCTCGAGCTCGGGTGCCGCCTACGGATATCACGCCGACAACCCGGAGTGGATCGACGAGGACCAGCCCCTCCGCGGCAACGACGCCTTCCCCTACTCGCGGCACAAGAGGCTCGTCGAAGAGCTGCTCGCCGAGCACCGCGTCACGCATCCGGGCCTGGAGCAGGTGGTGCTCCGCATCGGCACCATCCTCGGTCCGACCGTGCGCAATCAGATCACGGCGCTGTGGGACGCTCGCCGGCTGCTGCGCATCGCCGGCTCCGAGTCACCCTTCGTCTTCGTGTGGGTCGACGATGTCGCGGCGATCATGGCGCGGGCGGTGATCGACGGCCCGCCCGGCGTCTTCAACGTCGCCGGCGACGGCCGCATGACCGTGCCGCAGATCGCCCGTCGCCTTCACAAGCGCGAGCTGGTCGTGCCCGCCGGGGTGCTGACGACCGCGCTCCGTCTCGGACGGATGCTGCGCCTCACCGACCACGGTCCGGAGAAGGTGCCGTTCCTGCGGTACCGTCCCGTGCTCGCCAACGACCGCTTGAAGAAGCGGTTCGGCTACACGCCGCGGCGCACGAGTCTCGAGGCCTTCGAGGAGTATCTGGCCACGCATCCCGGTGTCGCTCGCGGCGGGAGATCGGAGCCCGGATGATCCCGATCAGCCGATCCGCTTGACCAGGGCGTCGAGGCCCATCCCGTAGTCGATACGGACGACCGGCAGCGCGAGCTTGTCGGTGCCGATCTCGACGTATCCGGGTTCGATCGTCCGCGCCATCTCGAAGCCGGCCTTCAGCACGCCCTCTTTCGCAGTGTCGTTGTAGTGACCGAACGGGTAGGCGATGACCTCGCGCACCCCGAGGGTGTCACCCGACTGGTTGAGGTCGGCCGCGATCTCGTCGACCGTCCAGTTGACGATGCGCCCCTGGCCGTTCGCGCCGGCCTGATGCATGTCGTGCGTGTGGGATCGCCGGAGGACGTACATCGACGGAGGCGGGTCGGAGCGGTAGGCCGTGATCATGAACGAGGTCGCGAGCAGCTTGTACTTCTCCACCACGGGAGCCGCGAGGTCGAACCACGTCTGGTCGGCGTCGTCGTCGGTGATGATCACCGATCGCGCCGGCAGGAAGAGGCGTCCGTCGATGAAGGCGCTGAGCTCGTCCCAGGTCGGCAGATAGAAGCCGGTCGTCGCGATGTGGTTCATCTGGGCATCGAAGTCGCCGATGTAGGCGTAGTTACCGCGCAGCCACCCCGACTCCCCGTCGGGGTTCGTCGTGAACTGGTGGTACATGAGGATGGGGACCTTCGCGTTCTCGGCGACGTTCTCCTCCGGCGTCTTCCACGCCCCGAACAGCTCGATCTGCTGGTCGGTGCAGGTGACGGGATCGGCGCCGTTGATCCGCGACGCGGCGTCGAACGCCGCGGCCGACTCGGCCGTGGGGTACCAGCCGGCGAAGACGAGGCCGTCGGCCGACGGGATCGGCAGCCCGGCATAGAGGCCGTTCTGCCACTGCAGCATCGGCTCGAGGGCGATCCCCTCACCGGCGAAGCTCACCGCGCACGCGAGCGGGTTGTCGGCGTCGGCGATGAGCTGCTCCGTCGGGGTGAGCGGGGTCGGCTCCGGAGTCGGCGACGCCGTCGGCTCGGTCTGGGGCGCGTCGTCTACGGGCGCCCTGTTCATCCAGGCGAAGGCGGCGACACCCGCTCCGATCACCACCACGCCGACCACGACCGCCACGACGACGGGCCAGCGGCGTCGTTTCCGTTCCGCGCCCACGTCAGACGTCGAATCCGTCGGCGATCATCTCGACCAGCTCCTCGCGCTCCTCGACCGGGAGGAAGGCCGCGGCCGCGGCGTTGAACTGGAACGTCTCGAGGTCGTCGAGGTCGTAGTCGAACGTCTCGACGAGACGAGCGAGCTCGCGCGTGAGCGAGGTGGCGCTCATGGTGCGGTTGTCGACGTTGACCGTCACCGCGAAGCCCAGTTGATACAGCAGATCGAACGGATGATCGGCCAGCGTGTCGCCCCACGCGGCGATCGCGCCGGTCTGCAGGTTCGACGAGGGCGACAGCTCGAGCGGGATCTCACGATCGCGGACCCAGCGGGCCAGATCGCCGAACCGCACCTGCACCTCGTCGCCCTCCTGGGTGATGACCTGCAGGTCCTCGGCGATGCGCACGCCGTGCCCGAGCCGCAGCGCGCGTCCGTCGAGGAGCGCCGAGCGGATCGAGGCGAGCCCCGCGGCCTCACCCGCGTGCACGGTCACCGGGAAGAAGTTCTCGGCCAGGTAGTCGAAGGCACCCCGGTGGTTCGACGGCGGGAAGCCGTCTTCGGGTCCGGCGATGTCGAAGCCGACCGCACCCCGGCCGCGGAAGTCGACGGCGAGCTCCGCGATCTCCTGTGCGCGGTCGGTGTGACGCATCGCCGTGATCAGCTGGCCCACGCGGATGCTGCGCCCCTCGCGATCGGCGGCGTCCTCGCCCTCTTCGATCCCCTGCTGCACCGCCTCGACCGTCTGCTCGAGCGTGAGGCCGCGGGTCAGGTGCTGCTCGGGGGCCCAGCGCACCTCGCCGTAGATCACACCGTCGGCCGCGAGGTCCTGCACGAACTCCCGGGCGACGCGCGTGAGCCCCTCCTGCGTCTGCATGACGGCGGTCGTCAGGTCGAACGTCTTCAGGTACTCGACCAGAGAGCCGGAGTCGCTCTGCTTCGCGAACCAGCGGCCGAGAGCGGCCGGCTTCGCCTCGGGCACGTCGAGGCCGATCGCATCGGCGAGCTCGATGATCGTCGCCGGGCGCACGGCCCCGTCGAGGTGGTCGTGCAGCGAGACCTTCGGGAGACTGCGCAGCGAGACGCCCTGGATGCTGACGTCGCCGTTCGCATCGATCGACATGGTGGTCCTCTCGGTCGCGGGGGGGTTCTCGTTTCAGGCTAGCGGTCGGAGCTCACGCGGTGATGCGCTCGCGCACGATGCTGCCCCGCGCGGGAGCCCGGTGGTCCGATTCCTCAGCCGGCCGAAGCTCCCACGAGCCCTCCAGCGCCTCGAGAGCCCGCGCGAAGCGCGCCTCGTCGGCGGCCGACAGGGTGAACAGCGGCTGACCCGCGCTCACGCGGTCGCCCGGCTTGGCGTGGAGGTCGATGCCCGCCTCGAAGACCACCGGGTCCTCCGCCCGCGCGCGACCCGCTCCCAGACGCCAGGCCGCGATGCCGAACGGCAGGGCGTCCATCCGCGTGACGACGCCGTCCGCCGGCGCCGTCACGACGTGCGTCTCGCGCGCCGTCGGCAGTGCAGCATCCGGATCGCCGCCCTGCGCGCGGATCATCGCGTTCCAGCTGTCCATCGCCCGCCCGTCGTCGAGCGCGGCCTCGACGTCGGCATCCGGCTGTCCGGCGAGAGTCAGCATCTCGCGGGCCAGCGCGATCGTCAGCTCGCGCACGTCGGCAGGACCTCCGCCGCCCAGGACCTCGACCGACTCTCGCACCTCGTTGGCGTTGCCGATGGCGAGACCGAGCGGCACGTTCATGTCGGTGAGGAGGGCCGTGGTCGCGACACCGGAGTCGGTGCCGAGGGCGACCATGGTGCGCGCCAGCTCGCGCGCGCGGTCGATGTCCTGCATGAACGCCCCGGAGCCGAACTTCACATCGAGGACCAGCGCGTCGGTCCCCTCGGCGATCTTCTTCGACATGATGCTCGACGCGATGAGCGGGATCGCCTCGACCGTGCCGGTGACGTCGCGCAGGGCGTAGAGCTTCTTGTCGGCGGGGGCGAGTCCCGAGCCCGCCGCGCAGATGACGGCGCCGACCTCGCTCTGCATCTGCGCGAACATCTCCTCGTTGCTGAGCGCCGCGCGCCAGCCGGGTATCGACTCGAGCTTGTCGAGCGTGCCACCCGTGTGCCCGAGACCGCGGCCGCTGAGCTGCGGGACCGCCACGCCGAACGAGGCGACCAGCGGAGCGAGCGGGAGCGTGATCTTGTCGCCCACGCCGCCCGTGGAGTGCTTGTCGACGGTCTTCTTTCCCAGCGACGCGAAGCTCATCCGCTCGCCCGATGCGATCATCGCATCGGTGAGCACGCGAATCTCGTCGCGACCCATGCCGCGCTGGAAGACCGCCATCGCGAACGACGCCATCTGGGCGTCGGAGACGTAGCCGCGCGTGTACGCGTCGACCATCCAGCGCAGGGCCGGCTCGGGCACGGCCCCGCCGTCGCGCTTGGCACGGATGACGTCGACCGCGTCGAAGGGCTCGACGCTCATCGCCATTCTCCTTCCGGCTCCTGAGCCGGTCGAAGGGCGCGGGGGCCGAACGCATCGGGCAGGACCTCGTCGATGGTGCGGATGCCGGACACCGTCTCGAGCAGCATCCCCGGCATCGCGTGCTCGAACAGCAGCTGCCGGCAGCGGCCGCAGGGCATGATCGTCTGTCCTTCGTTGTTCACGCACACGAACGCGACGAGCTGACCGCCGCCCGACATGTGCAGGTCGCCGACGAGCGCGCATTCGGCGCACAGCGTGACCCCGTACGAGGCGTTCTCCACGTTGCATCCCGCGACGATGCGCCCGTCGCCGACGAGCGCCGCCGCACCGACGCGGTACCGCGAGTACGGCGCGTACGCCTTCGTCATGGCATCGGTCGCGACCTGGCGGAGCTCATCCCAGTCGATGTCGGTCATTTCTCTCCTAAGACTTGATGTACGGCTTGCCGCTCGCGGCGGGGCCTCGGATCTGTCCGGCGAATCCGGCGACGGCCAGCAGCGTGACGACGTACGGCAGCATGAGCATGAACTCGCTCGGCACCGGGGTCTTCAGGATCGACAGCAGGTTCTGCAGGTTCGTCGCGAAGCCGAACAGCAGCGCGGCGAGCGTCGCCCTGATCGGGTCCCACCGTCCGAAGATCACCGCGGCGAGGGCGATGAAGCCCAGGCCGGCGGTCATCTCCTTGCCGAACTGCGGCACCGAGACGAGCGTGAAGTAGGCGCCGCCGATGCCGGCGATGGCACCCGCGAGCAGCACGTTCCAGAAACGGGTCGGGTTGACCTTGATGCCGACCGTGTCGGCCGCCTGCGGGTGCTCGCCGACGGCGCGGAGCCGCAGGCCCCACTTCGTGCGGTACAGGCCCCACGCGACGACGGCGACCGTGATGAACATCAGGTAGACGATGAAGGTCTGGTTGAACAGCACGGGTCCGATCACGGGGATGTCGCTGAGCACCGGGATGCGGATGCGACTGAACCGCTCGGGCGTGTTCAGCTCGGCCTCGTTCGGTGCGAGGAGCGCGCCGTAGAGGAACCCGGTCAGTCCCGTCACCAGCACGTTGAGCACGACGCCGACGATCACCTGCTCGACGAGGTACTTGATCGCGAACGCGGCCAGGACGCTGGCGACCAGGACGCCGCCGAGCATCGCGCCGAACAGACCGACGAACGGATTGCCGGTGATGCTCGAGAGCAGGGCGGCCGAGAAGGCGCCCAGCAGCAGCTGCCCCTCGATCGCGACGTTGACGACGCCGGCCCGCTCGCCGATGACCCCGCCGAGCGCTCCGAACACGAGCGGCACCGACAGCGACACGGCTCCGAACAGGAGGCTGGTGACGGGAACGAGCCCGCCGGCGCCCGCCCACACGAGGAAGCCGAACACGGCGAGGACGCCGAACCCGGCGACCAGCCAGAGGGAGGCGCGACGGTAGCTCCACGCGCGGAGGAACGCGGCCACGACGAGGACGACGAGGACGGCGAGGACGACCCAGCTCGTCGGGCCCGTCGGCAGGGCGACGACGGGGAGCTCGAACGACTGCGACTGATCGCCGAGACGGAAGGAGGTCGTCCCGGTGCGGGGCACGAGGACGAACAGCAGCGCCAGCAGCGCCGTCACGACGGCGAGGGTGATGGGCGCCTTGAGGTGCCGTTCCTTCACGGTCGCGAGCTGGACCGTGCCGTCGGCCGCTTCGGTCTGCGCGAGGGACATCATGCGGTCACCGCCTTCTTCGCGGCCTTGGCTCTCGCCTTGGCGGCCTTCTCGGCGTCCGACTTGGGGAGGAAGAACACCGCCCGCAGCAGCGGCGGGGCGGCGATGAACAGCACGACGAGCGACTGCACGACCAGCACGATGTCGACCGGGATGTCCTGCGCCTGCATCGAGAAGGATCCCGCCTTGAGCGCACCGAACAGGATGCCGGCGGCGAAGGTGCCCCAGGCGCGGCTCCGGCCCAGCAGGGCGACCGTGATCGCGTCGAAGCCGATGCCGGCGTCGATCGTCTCGGTGATGCCCGTGGTGACCGCGCCCTGCAGCTGGTTCATCCCTGCGAGGCCCGCGAGGCCGCCGGCGAGCAGCATCGCGTACACGTACACCCGCTCCACGCTGATGCCCGCCGCCCGTGCGGCGTGCGGGTTCTCGCCGACCGCGCGCATGCGCAGGCCGAGCGACGAGCGCTCGATGAGCCACCAGACGAACAGGGTCGCGATGATGACGATCACGAAGCCCAGGTCGAGCAGCGGGAACCGGGAGCCGAGCAGTTCGGGGAACTGCGCCGTCTCGGGCGTCGGCGAGCCCAGGGCCTGGTTGGTCCCGGGCTTCTGCAGGAGGCCGGGCGTGCGGATCATCCACAGCAGCAGGTAGTACGCGACGTAGTTGAGCATGATCGTGAGGATCACCTCGTGCGCACCCGTGCGGGCCTTGATGAGTCCGGCGATCGCACCCCAGAGGGCACCGCCGGCGATGCCCGCGATGAGGGTGACCGGGATGTGCAGCCACATCGGCAGGTCGAGCCCGAACGTCAGCAGACCGGCGACGCCGACGCCGACGAGCATCTGGCCGCGCGCACCGATGTTGAACAGGCCGACCCGGAAGGCGAGCGCGACGCCCAGTCCGGCCGCGATCAGCGGAGCCGCGAAGCCGAGGGTGTTGGTGAGCGGGCGGATCTGCGTCGCGAAGTCGGCTCCGCGGGCGTTGAAGATCGCTCCGCGGAACAGCGCCTCGTAGCCGTTGTAGACCGCGTTCCACACGGCGGCGAACGTGTCGCTCGGCCGCTGGAAGAAGTAGCCCGACGCCGTCAGGACGTCTTCGTTGGTGAAGGCGATGAGGATGCCGCCGACGACCAGCGCGAGGAAGATCGCGAGGATCGTGGTGACCGCGCTGCCTCGCAGCATCTCCTTGAGGATCACGTTGCCGCGGGGGGCCGGAGGCACATCTCCGGCCAGGGGGCCCGAGGCGCGGGGCAGCTGCTCGGGGGGAAGGCCTTTGGTGACGTCGTCCGCTCCCGGTGTCGTCCCGCTCATGCGGCAACCTCTCCCTCGGCGGCACCCGCCATCATCAGTCCCAGCGTCTCGCGCGGGGTGTCGCCGGGGACGATCCCGACGATGGTTCCTCGGTACATGACCGCGATGCGGTCGGCGAGCGCCGCCACCTCGTCGAGCTCGGTGGAGACGACGACGACGGGGATGCCGGCATCGCGGGTCTCGATGATGCGCTTGTGGATGAACTCGATCGAGCCCACGTCCACGCCGCGGGTGGGCTGTGCGGCGACCAGGAGCCGAAGCTCGCGGCTCATCTCCCGCGCGATGACGACCTTCTGCTGATTCCCGCCCGACAGCGTCCCCGCAGGGGTGTGCGGACCTTGCGTGCGGATGTCGTACTCCTCGATCCGCGCCAGGGCGAACTCCTCGAGCGCCCCGCGCCGGATGGTGCCGGCACGGCTGAACTCCTGGTCGCCGGAGCGGTCGAGGATGAGGTTCTCCGCCACGGAGAACCCGCCGACCAGGCCGTCCTCGTTGCGGTCCTCCGGCACGAAACCGACGCCGGCGTCGAGGATCGCGCGGACGCTCCTGCCGACGAGCTGAGTGCCGTCGAGGGTGATCGAGCCCTCCACGCGGGAGGCGAGACCGACGATGGCCTCGACGAGCTCGGTCTGTCCGTTGCCCTGCACGCCGGCGATGGCGAGCACCTCGCCCGGGCGCACGGCGAAGTCGACGTCGTCGACCACGATGGCCCCACTCGGGGTGAGCACGCGCAGACCCTCGACCACCAGGCCGCCGTCACCCGGACGGGCGGGCTCCTTCTGCACGGTGAGCTCCACCGCGCGGCCGACCATGAGCGAGGCGAGCTCGGCATTGGTGGCGGTCGGCGAGGCGTCGCCGACCACACGGCCGAGCCGCACGATCGTGATGGTGTCGGCCACCTCGCGGACCTCGCGCAGCTTGTGCGTGATGAAGACGATCGCCGTCCCCTCCTCACGCAGCTGACGCATGATGCCCATGAGCTCGTCGGTCTCCTGCGGCGTCAGCACCGCGGTGGGTTCGTCGAAAACCAGCACCTGCGCATCCCGCGAGAGCGCCTTGATGATCTCGACGCGCTGCTGCACGCCGACCGGCAGATCGCCCACGATCGCGTCGGGGTCGATGTCGAACCCGAATCGCGAGGCGACGGCGCGCACGTGCTCCCGGGCCTGCGCGATGTCGAGGGTGCCCAGCCCCTTGGTCTGCTCGTGGCCGAGCATGACGTTCTCGGCGACCGTGAACACCGGGACGAGCATGAAGTGCTGGTGCACCATGCCGATCCCCGCGTTCATCGCGTCGCCGGGGCCGCGGAACCGCTGGACCACGTCGTCCAGCAGGATCTCCCCCTCGTCGGCCTGATACAGGCCGTAGAGGACGTTCATCAGCGTCGACTTGCCTGCGCCGTTCTCGCCGAGCAGGGCATGGATCTGCCCCGGTTCGACCACCAGATCGATGTGGTCGTTGGCCACGAGGCTGCCGAATCTCTTGGTTATGCCGCGAAGTTCGAGCTTCATATCTGCACCTTATCCAGAAGTGTCATCCAGAAGAGTCCGAAGAATCTCCGGCGCATCGTACGGGGATCGCCCGGATGCGCCGCGAACGGTCATCGTCGTCCGTCCACGGCACGGGGCGAGTGGCCGATTTCACCACTCGCCCCGCCCTGGACCTTCAGCGACTCACGGGGAGTTCGGGGACTCCACGGTGATGTCGCCGGCGATGATCTGCTCCTGCAGCGCCGCGATCTCGTCGAGGAGACCGTCGGGCAGCTCACCCTCGAACGCGCCGAAGCCGGAGAGCTTGACGCCCTCGTTCTCGAGCGTGCCCACGTACGGAGCCGGGTCGAAGTCGCCCTTCGAGGCCGCGATGGTGGCGTCTTCGACGGCGACGTCGATCGCCTTCATGATCGAGAAGAGCGTGACGTCGGTGACGCTCTCGTCGGCGACGGCCAGGTCGCTGTCGACGCCGACGAGGAGGGTGTCCTTGCCGCTGTCCGCGATGGCGGCGGCAGCGCTCTGGTAGATCGGACCGCCGACGGGGAGGATGACGTCGACACCCTGGTCGAGCACGCCCTGAGCGGTCTGCTTGGCCGTGTCGTTGGCGTCGAAGCCGCCCGTGAACGAGCCCTTCTGCGAGGTGATGTCCCAGCCGAAGAGCTCGACCGCGGCGGACTTGTCCTCGTTGTACTTCTCGACGCCGAGCTGGAAGCCGTCCATGAACACGGCCACCGACGGGATCTGCATGCCGCCGAAGGTGCCGACCTTGTTCACGCCGGCCTGAGCCGACCAGCCGGCAGCGGCGTAGCCGCCGAGGTAGGCCGCCTGGGCGGTGTCGAACACGAGGGGCTTGATGTTCGGGGCATCGGTCGTGCCGTCGAAGTCGTTGTCGGCGTAGTCGTCGATGATCGCGTAGTCGATCTCGGGGTTCGCGAGAGCCGACTCGACGGTCGCGGCGGAGAGCTTGAAGCCCACCGAGACGATGAGGGAGCAGCCTTCCGAGACGGCGGTCTCGAGGTTCGGCGCGTAGTCGTTGTCGTTGGCCGACTCGAACTCGAGGGGCTTGACGCCCAGCTCGTCGGCGGCGCGGTCCATGCCCTCCTTGGCGGACTGGTTGAACGACTTGTCGTTCCATCCGCCGGCGTCGGAGATGAGGCAGGGCAGGAAGTCGGATGCAGCGTCGCCGCCTCCGTCACCGCCCGACTCGGTCGGGGCCTGGCCACAGCCGGCGAGTGCGAAGACGACGCCCGCGGCGATGGTGGCGCCGAGAAGCTTCTTGGTGGTGGAGATGGTCAACTCATGCCTCCTCAACGAACCCGCGGCCCTCGCGGATCGATCAAAGCTACCTACTGTTCCCGCATTTGCGCACACTCGGCCCGCAGGTGCCGGCGAAAGGTTACAAAGCTGAAATCAACCCGGCCGATGAGCATGCGGTCCTGCTCATCAGAGCACATCGCCCTGTCCGGTGAGCTTGAGCGACTCCACGACACCCTTCACCCGCTGGGCGTGCTGAACGGTGGTGACCAGCAGGGCGTCGGGGGTGTCGACGACCACGACGTCCTGCACGCCGACCAGGCAGATGACGCGGGAGGTCTGGCTCACGAGGATCCCGCTCGCGGCATCCGTCAGCACCCGGGCCTGCGGGCCGAGGACCGCCAGATCGTTCTTGCGGCCGTTGGAGATGAGCTTGGTGAGCGAGGCGAAGTCGCCGACGTCGTCCCAGTCGAAGTGGCCGGGGACGACGGCGAGACGCCCTCGCCGCGCCGCGGGTTCGGCGACGGCGTAGTCGATCGCGATCTTCTTGAGGCGCGGCCAGATGCGGTCGACGGCCGGGCCGCGACGGTCGCGGTCGTCCCACGCCTCCGCGAGCTCCTGCAGACCGGCGTGCATCTCCGGCTCGTTCGCGGCGAGCTCGTCGAGGAGCACGCTCGCCTTCGCGATGAACATGCCCGCATTCCACAGGTAGCCCCGATCGGCGAGGTACGCCTGGGCGGTCTCGAGATCGGGCTTCTCGACGAAGCTCTCCACGAGCGCGGCCTCGCGGGCGCGATCGACGACCAGCTCCTCGCCCTTCTTGATGTAGCCGAACCCGACGGCCGGCTCCGTGGGCGCGATGCCGATGGTGCAGATGTACCCCTCGCGAGCGACCTCGACCGCATCGCGCACCGCGAACTCGAACACGCGGGCGCCGCGGATCACGTGGTCGGCGCTGAACGACCCGATGATGACGTCGGGGTCCCTCCGGTGCAGGATCGCCGCCGCGAGGCCGATGGCCGCGGCCGATTCGCGCGGCTCCGACTCCAGGAACACGTTGAGGTCGGGGATGCCGGGCAGCTCGGCTTCGACCGCCGCCCGGTGCGCGCGACCGGTGACGACGGCGATGCGGTCGGGGCCGGCGAGCGGTTCCAGGCGGTCCCACGTGTCGCGGAGGAGCGAATGCCCCGAGCCGGTGAGGTCGTGCAGGAACTTGGGCGCGTCCGCTCGCGAGAGGGGCCACAGTCTGCTGCCGATGCCGCCGGCGGGGATCACCGCGTAGAAGTCCTGGATGGGCGTGCTCATGGTGTCAGCGTATCGGGGCGGTCGGTCGCGCACCGGGACGATCCGCCGATCACCGAGCACCGATATTCTGCAGCGCCTCCTCGGCGGCCGCTATGGTCGACAGCATGCGCCAGTCCCCCCGACGACTGCTCCCCCGTTCCCTGCGCGTGCTGGTCGCCGCCATCGCCCTGACCCTCGGCGCCGCGGCCCTCGCCCCTGCCACGGCGTCGGCCGCCGGCGGACCGGCCGGCGACGTCTTCGCCCTCACCAACGCCCAGCGCGCACAGGCGGGTCTGCCGGCGCTCGTCTCCGACTCCGCGCTCGACGCGGCAGCCGCGGAGTGGGCCCGCCAGCTGGCCTCGTCGTGCACGTTCGCGCACAGCACCTCGGCCTGGCGGAGCTCGCGCGTCGCCGCGTACGGGTGGGTCGCGACCGGTGAGAACATCGCGGCCGGACAACCGGATGCCGCGTCGGTGGTCTCGGGGTGGATGAACTCCCCCGGCCATCGCGCCAACATCCTCGACAAGCGCTACACCGGGCTCGGCGTGGGCTATGCGACCGGCACCTGCTACCGCACCTACTGGGTGCAGATCTTCGGCATCGGATCGCCGGTGAAACGGTTCCCCGGCGGCGTCGGCGACCTGACGGGCGACAAGGACCCCGACGTCCTCGCCCGGACGTCGACGGGCGAATTGCGCATCTACCCCGGCACGGGGAAGGGGTCCTTCCTTCCGTCGTTCGCCGCGATGCCCTCGTGGGGCAACCGGCCCTTCTCGACCCTCGGCGACTTCACCGGCGACGGCATCCCCGACATCACCCGAACCGAGACCGACGGGCGCCTCATGCTGCATGCCGGGAACGGGAAGGGCGGCTTCCTCGCACCGGTGCAGATCGGCACCGGGTGGTCGGGCTTCTCGCAGCTCATCGGCGGCGTCGACTTCACCGGCGACCAGCTCCCCGACGTGATCGGGCGCACGCCGGGAGGCGACCTGCTGCTGTACGCCGGGAACGGCCGCGGCGGCTGGCTCACCGGCGGCGGCTCGCGGATCGGTAACGGCTGGCACACCATGGACTTCGTCTCGCACGTGGGCGACTTCAACGGCGACGGACGGAGTGACCTGATCGCCCGCCGGCTCGACGCCTCCCTCTGGATCTACCCGACGACGGGTCGCGGGGCCTTCGGGACGCCGTCGCAGATCGGTCACGGGTGGGGCGCCATGACGTCGATCCACGGCGCCGGCGACTTCGACGGCAACGGCACGCAGGACATCATCGCCCGCACCAAGGACGGGACCCTCCTCCTCTACGGCGGCAACGGGCGTGGCGGGTTCCTCGCCTCCCGGACCATCGGCAGCGGCTGGAACGGAATGAGCCAGATCGGCTGATTCCGGCGCCGTCCCGCGGCACACGTCGGTGCACACCTCCGTGCGGATCTCCGTGCGGATCTCCGTGCTCCGCACGGATGTGCGCGCATCTCCCTCGTCGGAAGCTGGGGTCATCCCAGAACACGATGAGAAGGAGATGGGACATGACGGATCTGCAGACCGCGACGATCAGCGAAGAGGATCGCGCGCTCAAAGCCAAGCACCGTTCGATGTGGGCGTCGGGTGACTACCCGGCGCTGGCCTCGGACCTCATCTGGACGCTCGGTCCCCGCCTCGTCGACGCACTGGACGTGCGTGCCGGCGAGCGGGTGCTCGACGTGGCGGCCGGAACGGGGAACGCGGCGATCCCCGCCGCCCTCCGCGGCGCGGAGGTGATCGCGAGCGACCTGACCCCCGAGCTCTTCGGAGCGGGTCACCGTCTGGCCGAAGCGGCCGGGGCGGAGCTGACCTGGGTCCCGGCCGATGCGGAGGCACTCCCCTTCGCAGACGGCGAGTTCGACGTCACGATGTCGAGCATCGGCGTGATGTTCGCGCCGCACCACGAGCGCAGTTCCGCCGAACTGCTGCGCGTGACCCGACCGGGAGGGCGCATCGGCGTGCTGAGCTGGACGCCGCAGGGCTTCATCGGGCGGATGTTCGCTGCCATGAAGCCGTTCAACGCTCCGCTCCCCCCGGGGGCGCAGCCTGCGCCGCTGTGGGGCGACGAGGAGCACGTGCGGGAGCTGTTCGGCGACCGCGTCACCGACGTGGTCGCGCACCGCGATGTCGTGCGCATCGACCGCTTCGCCAGCGGCGAGGAGTTCCGCGCGTACTTCGCGTCGCACTACGGCCCCACCATCGCCGTCTACAACCGCAACGCCGACGACTCGGCGCAGACCGCCGCGCTCGACGCGGCCCTGGCGGCGGTCGGCGACGACGCGCTCGACGCCGACGGCGTCATGGCGTGGGAGTTCCTGGTCGTCACCGCCACGGTGCGCTGACACGGACTGATCGATCAACGACGAGAACAAGGAAGGAGGAGGGTGTCATGCTCCCTCACGATCCGCTTCATCTCTACCGTCTGCACGAGGAGCAGCTGATCCGCGAGGCGGAGGCGCGACGCCGCCAGCGCGAACACCTCCAGCAGCGAGCGCATCAGCGTCGTCTGGAGCGCGAGGCCGCACGAGCCGAGAGGCGTGCCGCTCGGGCCGGAAGGAGAGCGGGGCGAGCGCTTCTCACCCTTCTCCTCCCGGCCCGTCGCGGCTAGAATCGAGCGGTGCTGGGGCCACCGCTGACTCCGCGGGAACGCGCGGTGCTGAGCGCCGTCGAACGGCGAAGGAGCAACTCGGAGATCGCTGCCGAGATGTTCATCTCGGTGCGCACGGTCGAGAGTCACATCGCGAGCCTGCGCCGCAAGCTCGCCGCCGATTCGCGCAGCGCCCTGATCTCGGCCGCCCAGCACGAGCGCGAGACGGTCGTGGGTGTCCCCGGCAACCGTCTCCGCGGCCGAGGTCGGGATCTCGCCCGGCTGATGCCCCTCATCGCGACGAGTGCGACGGTGACGATCACGGGAACGGGAGGCGTGGGCAAGACCCGTCTCGCCCTCGAGTGCGCTCGCCTGCAGGAGGAGCGCGTTCCCGTGATCGTCGTCCTCGACCAGGCGGCCCCCGAAGACGTCGTGGGTCGCGTGGCGCGTGCGCTCGACGTCGGTTCCGTTCCCAGCAGCGATGTCACGGCGGCGATCGCCGTCGCCCTCGCCGCCCATCCGCACCTGCTGGTGCTCGACAACGCCGATCACGTCGGCGCCGCGACGGGCGAGCTCGTGGCGGCACTGCGTCTGCGCGCCCCGGAACTGGCGGTGCTGACCACGTCGCGCACCCCGCTCGGGTCCGTCGACGAGATCGTGCACGCTCTGCAGCCGCTGGCGACCGAGGGTCCGGATGCTCCCGCCGTCGCCCTCCTGCTCGACCGGATGAGCGCCACCGAGCCGACCGAGCGCGATCTACGGGCCGCGGAGGCCATCGCCTCCCGCCTCGACGGCCTGCCTCTGGCACTGGAGCTCGCGGCATCGGCCGCACGGCATCTGCCTCTGGGCGAGTTGGCCGAGCGTCTGGAGCGCGGCTTCGCGTCGCTCGATCGAGCCGCGCCCCTCGGGCGCCACCGGAGCCTCGAGACCGCGTTCGACTGGACGTGGGACCTGCTGAGCGACGCCGAGAAGAACGTCCTCTCGCGCCTGGCGGCGCTCCCGCGGACCTTCGACATGGATCTCGCCGTGGCGGTCACCGATCCCGGCGCCGAAGGCACCGTCATGCGGCTGCTCGACCGCTCGCTGATCGCGCCGTCGCTGTTCCCCGGTCGGTGGCGGCTCCTCGCCGTCCTGCGCGAGTTCGTCCTCGCACGGACCGATCCTACGCTCGTGAGCGAGGTCCTCGACGCACACGCCGAATTCGTCGACGGCGTCGCCGCCTCGTTCATCCGCACGGCCCGCACCGACGCGAGCCTCGACGCCATGATGACGTCGCACCTGCTCTGCCCCGAGGCCAACGCCGCGCTCCGCTGGTCGGTCAGCCAGCGTCTGCCCGTGGCGGTGCGGCTGGCCTCGACCCTCGCCGTCGGCGTCGAGCAGTACGGCTCCGACGTCGCCAGCATCGAGGGCCTCGTGATGGCCGCTCGCGACGAGGAGCTCCTCGCGACGGCATCCCCGCAGCAGCTCGCCGTGCTCGGCAACGCACTGGCCGTGTTCGATCTCGAACGCGTGGGCGCTCTCGCCGACCTCGCCCTCGCGAGGGCGTCGGAGACCGATCCGCACGAACTGCGCGCCGCCCACCAGCTCGCCGGCCTCGCCGCCGCATATGGCCCCGATCCCTCCGCCGCCTTCGCGCACCTCGACGTCGCGGAGCGCTTGGCGCTCGCCGACGGCGAGGCCTGGGAAGTGGCCGCGGCGCGTCAGTTCCGCGGTGTCGCGCTCCGCGCGTTGGCGGCATCCGATGCGGGCGTCGAGCTCGAGCGCGCGCTCGAGGCGTGGGAGTCGTCCATGCGGGCCTATGGCCGAGCCGGCGATCTGACGCACGTCAACAACGTGCGCTTCATGATGGCGCTGACCGCCGCCGAGACGGGCCACGATCCCGAGCGCGCCGCGAGCTGGGCCGCGGAGTGCGTCGCCTACGCCGAGTCGACCGCGAACGAGCACGAGCTCGCTCACGCCCATCTCGTGCAGGCGACCCTCGGTCACTGCGACGACGACGACCTCGCCGAGCTCCTCGCGGTGTTCCGTCGACTCGGCGATCTGCGCTGCGTCGGTCGCACCATCCTGCTGACCGCCGGACGGGCGTCCGACCTCGCGAAGCGCGCCGACCTGCTCCGGGCCGCCCTGGGCATCGCCGAGGCCGCGGGCGACACCGGGCGCCGCATCCGCACCCTCGAGATGCTGGCGGCGACGCTGCACGAGGCCGGCGACGATCCGGCGGCCCTCCTCGCTCTCGACGCGCTGGCTCAGCTGGTCGGACGCGCCGCTGCCGAGGCCGCTTGCCCCGCGGAACTCTCGGCCTCTTTCGCCGTCATCTGAAATCTCGACATCGAGATACTTAGGGTCCCCTTCGTCGCCCCCTCCCTGCGGACGGGAATAGGATGGACCGTGATCGGGCGTGCCTGACACCTGCGCGGCACGCGACCGAGTCACATCGATCCAGGGAGGACGACCGTGTCCACGAGCGCTCGCTTGACACCGTCGATTTCGGAAACCACGTCCAAGACCCCCCGCGGAACCCTCTACCGGGGTCGCGAAGGCATGTGGTCGTGGGTGCTTCACCGCATCACCGGAGTCGCCATCTTCTTCTTCCTGTTGGTGCACGTGCTCGACACGGCACTGATCCGGGTGTCGCCGGAGGCCTACGACGCCGTCATCGGCACCTACAAGAACCCGATCATGGCGCTCGGCGAGGTCGTGCTCGTCGCCGGCATCGTCTTCCACGCGATGAACGGCCTGCGCATCATCGCCGTCGACTTCTGGTCGAAGGGCGCGCGCTATCAGCGCCAGTTGTTCTGGGGCGTGCTCGCCGTCTGGGTCGTCATCATGGCCGGGTTCGTCCCGCGCCACCTCATGCTCGCGTTCGCCGGTTTCGGAGGAGGACACTGATGGCCGCGCAGACCGTCGCCGCCCCCGTCCGCCGCCCGCGCGGATTCAACCTCGAGAAGTGGGGGTGGATCTTCATGCGCGTGTCGGGCGTCGTGCTCGTCGTGCTGATCTTCGGCCACCTCTTCATCAACCTGATGGTCGGCGAGGGCATCCACGCCCTCGACTTCGCCTTCATCGCCGGCAAGTTCGCCACCCCGTTCTGGCAGTGGTGGGACGTGCTGATGCTGTGGCTCGCACTGATCCACGGCGGCAACGGCATGCGGACGATCGTCAACGACTATGTGACGAACGACAAGGCGCGCAAGGCGCTGGTCTGGGCGATCGGCCTGGCCGCCGGGCTGCTCATCGTCCTCGGCACGCTCGTCGTGTTCACGTTCGACCCCTGCCTGGGCGTGACCGAGTCGAGCACGCTGTGGGAACAGTGCCAGACACTGGGCAAGTAGAAGAGAAGGCATACGAGAAGTGACCACCCAGACCCAGGACTCCTTCGTGCGCGACGGCGTGCACTACCACCAGTTCGACATCGTGATCGTGGGCGCCGGAGGCGCCGGCATGCGCGCCGCGATCGAGGCCGGCCCCGGCGCGAAGACCGCGGTGATCTCCAAGCTGTACCCGACGCGCTCGCACACCGGCGCGGCGCAGGGCGGCATGGCGGCGGCTCTCGCGAACGTCGAGGAGGACTCCTGGGAGTGGCACACCTTCGACACGGTCAAGGGCGGCGACTACCTCGTCGACCAGGATGCCGCGGAGATCCTGGCGAAGGAGGCCATCGACGCGGTCATCGACCTCGAGAACATGGGTCTCCCCTTCAACCGCACGCCCGAGGGCAAGATCGACCAGCGCCGCTTCGGCGGGCACACGGCCGAGCACGGCAAGACGCCGGTGCGCCGCGCGTGCTACGCCGCCGACCGCACCGGCCACATGATCCTGCAGACGCTGTTCCAGAACTGCGTCAAGCTGGGCATCAACTTCTTCAACGAGTTCTACGTGCTCGACCTGCTCACGGTGAAGGATGCCGCGGGCAAGACGCTGATCGCGGGCGTGGTCGCCTACGATCTCGCGACCGGCGAGCTGCACGTCTTCCAGTCCAAGGCGGTGATCTTCGCGACCGGCGGCTTCGGCAAGATCTTCAAGACGACATCCAACGCGCACACGCTGACCGGCGACGGCGTCGGCATCGTCTGGCGTAAGGGCCTCCCCCTCGAAGACCTCGAGTTCTTCCAGTTCCACCCGACCGGTCTCGCCGGTCTCGGCATCCTCCTCACGGAGGGCGCACGAGGCGAGGGCGCGATCCTGCGCAACGCCTCGGGCGAGCGGTTCATGGAGCGCTACGCCCCGACGATCAAAGACCTCGCGCCCCGCGACATCGTCGCCCGCTGCATGGTGCAGGAGGTCGCGGAAGGTCGAGGCGCCGGCCCGCACAAGGACTACGTGCTGCTGGACTGCACCCACCTGGGCGCCGAGGTGCTCGAGACCAAGCTCCCCGACATCACCGAGTTCGCGCGCACCTACCTGGGCGTCGACCCGGTCGTCGAGCCCGTGCCGGTCATGCCCACCGCGCACTACGCCATGGGCGGCATCCCGACCAACAACAACGGCGAGGTGCTGGCCGACAACGACACGGTCGTCCCCGGTCTCTACGCCGCCGGCGAGTGCGCCTGCGTGTCGGTTCACGGCGCCAACCGTCTCGGCACGAACTCGCTGCTGGACATCAACGTCTTCGGCAAGCGCAGCGGCCGCAACGCGGTCGAGTACGTCAAGACCGCCGAGTTCGTGCCGCTCCCCGAGAACCCGGCGGGCTTCGTCTCCGAGATGATCGAGGGCCTCCGCGAGAACCAGGGAACCGAGCGCATCGCCGTGCTGCGCAAGACGCTGCAGGACGAGATGGACAAGGGCGCGCAGGTGTTCCGCACGCACGACTCGCTGCAGCACGTGCTCGGCGTCATCGCCGAGCTGCGCGAGCGCTACAAGAACATCCACGTCGACGACAAGGGCAAGCGCTTCAACACCGACCTCCTCGAGGCCGTGGAGCTGGGCTTCCTGCTCGACATCGCCGAGGTCGTCGTCTACGCCGCGCAGAACCGGGAGGAGAGCCGCGGCGGCCACATGCGCGACGACTTCCCGAAGCGCGACGACGACAACTACATGAAGCACACGATGGCCTACCTCACCGGAGACGCGCACTCCTCCGACCCGAGCGACCACATCCGGCTCGACTGGAAGCCCGTCGTGTTCACGAAGAACGACCAGGGCGAGTTCAACTACCCGCCGATGGAGAGGAAGTACTGAGCATGTCCACCGCCGTCGCCGAAGCCCCCGCGGACACCACCGCCGAGACCGGCATCCAGTCGTTCATCGTCACCTTCAACATCCGCCGGTTCGACCCGGAGGTCGACGCCGAGCCGCACTGGGTCGACTACGACGTGGAGCTGTACTCGACCGACCGCGTGCTCGACGCCCTGCACAAGATCAAGTGGGAGGTCGACGGCTCGCTGACCTTCCGGCGCTCGTGCGCCCACGGCATCTGCGGTTCCGACGCCATGCGCATCAACGGCCGCAACCGCCTGGCGTGCAAGACCCTCATCAAGGACCTCGACATCTCGAAGCCGATCTACGTCGAGGCCATCAAGGGCCTGCCGCTCGAGAAGGACCTCGTCGTCGACATGGAGCCCTTCTTCGCCTCGTACCGCGACGTGCAGCCGTTCCTCGTGGCGAACTCCGTGCCGGAGAAGGGCAAGGAGCGCGTGCAGTCGATCGTCGATCGCGAGATCTTCGACGACACCACCAAGTGCATCCTCTGCGCGGCCTGCACCTCGTCGTGCCCCGTGTTCTGGACCGACGGACAGTACTTCGGTCCGGCCGCGATCGTCAACGCGCACCGCTTCATCTTCGACTCGCGCGACGACAACGCCGACGTCCGCCTCGACATCCTCAACGACAAGGAGGGCGTGTGGCGCTGCCGCACGACCTTCAACTGCTCGGAGGCCTGCCCGCGCGGCATCGAGGTCACGAAGGCGATCGCCGAGGTCAAGCAGGCGGTGCTGCGCGGCCGCCCCTGAGCACGCGCCGTCGCTCCCTGCGCGGATAAGGTGGGGAGGTGCCCCGCCCCGGTGACGCCCCGATCGAATCGGGTCGACTCGATGTCGCCGTCGAGCGTGCCACCGCGTTGACGCAGCGGACGCTGGCGCTGTTCCCGGTGCGCGTGTGGCGCCACTTCCTGCAGAACAACGGCTTCCTGCTCGCCGCCGGCGTGAGCTACCAGGCGCTGTTCGCGATCTTCGCCGCGATCTACCTGGCCTTCGCCGTCGCCGGGCTCTGGCTGGGCGGCAGCACCGACGCGGTCGACGCCATGATCGACCTCGTCAACAGCTACATCCCGAATCTGATCGCCCCCGACAGCCGCGTCGTGACGCCGGAGCAGGTGCAGGAGATCGCGTCGGGAACGACCGGGGTGCTCAGCGTCACCGGGCTGATCGCGCTCGGGACGGTCGTCTGGACGGCCATCGGCTGGGTGACGTTCTCGCGGCGCGCCGTGCGCGACATCTTCGGCCTCGAGCCCGATCAGCGCAGCTACGTGCTGCTGAAGGCGAGGGATCTCCTCGCTGCGCTGATCTTCGGCGTCGCGTTGATCGTCGGCGCCGTCCTCAGCTCCGCCAGCGCCGCGGTGCTCAGCTGGATCCTCGCGATGCTGGGTTGGGACGGCGGATCGGAGGGTCTCAATCTCGGCATCCGGATCGGCACCGTCGCCGTCTCCTTGGGGCTGATGTCGGCCGCGCTGGCCGCCATGGTGCGCTTTCTCACCGGGACCTCGCTGCGGTGGAGGATCATCGCGCCCGGCGCCCTGCTCGGCGGCGCCGCCATGACGGTGCTCCAGTTCGGGGCCGGGTTCCTGCTGGGCTACACGCCGACGAATCCGCTTCTGGCCACGTTCGCCATCTTCATCGGCCTGCTCCTGTGGTTCCGCGTCAACGGGGTCGTCATGCTCGTCGCCGCCTCCTGGATCGCCGTGGCCGCCGCGGACCGCGACCTGCCGCTGCTGCGACTGAACGAGGCGGAGCGCCGTGCGGCCGAGCACGAGGCCCTCGTGACGGCGGCGCGGATCCGCGTGCGCGATGCGCGCGTCGCCCGCGCGACAGCACCGTGGCACCGCTCGTGGAGCACCGGGCGGTCGCTGAGGATCGCCGAGGCCGAGCTGCGCGAGCTGGAGGCCTCTCCCCCTCCCCCCGCGCCGGCGAAAGGCATCCTCGCTCGGCGCCTGGCGACCGAGCGGCACTCCCCGAGAGGCGATGTCCCCGGCCCTCGTTAGGCTGGGAGGCATGCCCCACCTGCGCATCGCGACCGTCAACGTCAACGGGATCCGAGCGGCCGCTCGCAACGGAATGAGCACCTGGCTCGACGCCGCCGACATCGACATCCTGACCCTCCAGGAGGTCCGCGGACAAGACGAGCACATCGAGGCGGCGCTCCCCGGTTGGTCGTTCGTCCACGACGAGGCCTTGGCGAAAGGGCGGGCCGGTGTCGCGATCGCGAGCCGCACTCCCGCGCTGGCGTCGCGCACCGATTTCGGCCCGGTCGACTTCGATTCGCAGGGCCGGTGGATCGAGGCCGACTTCCTGATCGGCGACCGGCCGCTCACGGTGGTCAGCGCCTACGTGCATTCCGGCGAGGCCGACACGCCGAAGCAGGACGAGAAGTGGAAGTTCCTCGACGCCTTCGAGGCGCGGCTGGCGTCGCTCGGAACCGAGGGCGCGCTCGCACTCGTCACGGGCGACCTCAACGTGGGCCATCGCGAGCTCGACATCAAGAACTGGCGCGGCAACCGCACCAAGGCCGGCTTCCTGCCCCGGGAACGCGGCTACTTCGATCGCTTCCTCGGCGCGGCCGGAACGCAGGTCACCGGAGTCGACGGTTCGGTCGGCACGGGACTCGGGTGGGTCGACGTCGGACGACGCTTCCACGGCGAGGTCGAGGGTCCCTACACCTGGTGGTCGATGCGGGGGAAGGCGTTCGACAACGATTCCGGGTGGCGCATCGACTATCACCTCGCGACTCCGGCGCTCGCGGAACGGGTGGAGGCGTATCAGGTCGTCCGGGCTGCCGCCTACGATCAGCGGTGGAGTGATCACGCGCCCGTGGTCGTCGACTACCGCTCCTGATTTCCGGCGTCCGCATAGCGGTACCAGCCGCGGTACTCCAGGACGGTCCCGACGATCGGGTTGCGGGCGCGCATCGCGATCGTGCGTCGACGTGCTCGGTCGTCCCAGCCGTCCACCAGGTCCACGTGCACGCTGAGAGGCCCCCGCAACCAGAATCGGCGCCCGGCGATCCGCAGCGCCACGCGACGGGTCTGCATCCGGAGAGATCCGTCGGCGGTGACGCTGCACTCCTCGATGAGCTCGACACGCCCGCGGGCGCCCAGGAGGTTGCGCACCAGCCCCGGGTGCACACTCGCCGTGAGGCGGTCGACGATGTGCTGCGTCGCACCCGGGAAGCGGAACTCCCGCGAGGTGTCGAGCGTCGGACGACCGGCCGCCGAGCGCCCGGAGCGCATGGTCAGAGTGAAGGGCACGTTCTGCCCGAACCGCGACACCAGCATCCGCGGCCCGACCAGCGGCGACGCGAGGCCGGCGAGTCGACCGAATCGGCTTCCCGCCACCTGGAAGACCCCCTCCGCGGTGTCTTCCGCACGGGGAGCGCGCATCTGGGCCAGGATCTCGGGGTGGAGCCGGTGCGCATCGGCTCCGAGCGCCGCCAGGAAGACCGCTCCTCGCGCCGTCGGCCTGGTCTGCGTCATGCCGCCAGCGTAGGCGATGGGGCAGGCCGGGCGGGGCCGGGCGTCCGCATAGGATTGACGGGTGACGAAACCTCGCCTCTACTCCGGAATGCAGCCCTCCGCCGACTCCCTCCAGATCGGCAACTACATCGGAGCGCTTCTGCAGTGGCGTGAGCTGCAGACGTCGTACGACGCCTTCTTCTCGGTCGTCGATCTGCATGCGCTCACGGTTGCGCAAGATCCGAAGGAGCTGCGCGAGAAGACCCGCCGCACCGCCGCGCAGTACATCGCGGCCGGGATCGAGCCATCGCAGTCGACCCTCTACGTGCAGTCGCACGTGCGGGCGCACGCCGAGCTCGCCTGGATCCTCAGCACGATCACGGGCTTCGGCGAGGCCGGGCGCATGACGCAGTTCAAAGACAAATCGGCCCGCTACGGCCAGGATGCCACCAGCGTCGGACTGTTCACCTACCCGGTGCTGATGGCGGCGGACATCCTGCTCTATCAGACCGACGTCGTCCCCGTCGGCGACGACCAGAAGCAGCACGTCGAGCTCACCCGCGACCTCGCGGAGCGGTTCAACACGCGCTTCGGCACGACCTTCACCGTTCCGCTGCCGGTGATCCAGAAGGAGACCGCGCGCATCTACGACCTCCAGAACCCGACGTCGAAGATGTCGAAGTCGGCGGAGAGCGATGCGGGCGTCCTCTGGATGCTCGACGATCCGGCGAAGTCGGCGAAGAAGATCATGCGGGCGGTGACCGACAACGAGGGTTCCGTGCGGTTCGACCGGGAGGCCAAGCCGGGCGTCTCGAACCTGCTGACGATCTACGCGGCCCTCACCGGCCGGCAGGTCGCCGCGATCGAGGACGAGTACGCGGGTCGGGGCTACGGCGATTTCAAGAAGGGTCTCGCCGAAGTGGTGGTGAGCGAGTTCGAGCCGGTTCGCGCGCGCGCGCTGGAGCTGCTCGCCGACCCCGCCGAGCTCGACCGCATCCTCGCCGAGAACGCCGGACGGGCGGATGCCGTCGCCGACGCGACGCTGTCGGATGTGTACGACCGGGTGGGCCTGCTCCGCCGCGTCTGAGCGCGTGAGGACCGGCCCCTAGGATGGGGGGCGTGACCGATCCGCAGTTCCCGCCTCCGTTCCCGCCGCAGGCTCCGCCGCCCCCGCCCGCGTATCCGGTCCGGTCTGCGCAGGGTGCACCCGCGATGCCGACGCCCGGGCCGGCTGCGCACCCCGTGGCCGCGCCTCCCGGCGCGTACCAGGTGCCGTTCGGCGGGTACGGGACGCCGGCGGGGGTCGACGTCCGGCCCGCGCAGGGTTCGCGGGGCCCGGGCTTCCTCGGCCTCCTCGCCCTGATCCTCGCCGTCGTCGCAGCCGTCGTCATCCCGATCATCGCCGGAGTCGCCGGATTCGAGATCGGACGCCGGCTTCCGGAGGGCCTCACGACGACCACCGATGATGTCCTCACCATCCTCTCGCCCGCCCGCGATCAGGTGCTGTGGGCGGAGCTGTCGTTCTGGACGGGCACGGTCCTCGGTGTCGCGGCGATCGTCATCGGCATCATCGCCATCCGCAAGAGGCTCGGCCGCGGCCCGGGGATCGGCGCGGTGGTCGTGGCCGCGGTCGCGCCGATGATCTTCTTCGTCGTGCTGCCGATCGCGTTCTCCACGGGGAGCGCGGCGGGATTCGTCGGCCTCTCCGCCTGAGCACCGCCCGCTCAGCGAGGCGCGTGGTGCTTCTGCTGAGCGGCCAGGAGCCCCTCGGCGACGAGCAGCTCGACCGCGTCCGCGGCATCCGACACGAGGATCGGCAGGGTGGCGCGCTCGTCCTTGCCGAACGGCGCGAGCACCCAGTCGGCCGGGTCCTGGCGGCCGACCGGTCGGCCGATGCCGACCCGCACCCGCGGGAAGTCGGCCGTCCCGAGCGCGCGGGCGACGTCGCGTACGCCGTTGTGCCCGCCGTGACCGCCGCCGACCTTGAGCTTGACCGTGTCGAACGGGATGTCGAGCTCGTCGTGCACGACGATGATCCGCTCGGCGGGAACCGAGAAGAACCGCGCGAGCGCGGCCACGGGCGCCCCTGAGACGTTCATGAACGTGTTCGGTTCGGCGAGGACCAGCTTGTCGGCGCCCGGGCGCAGCCACGTCTCGATCACACGCGCCCCGGCCTTGTGCTCGCGAAACGACTCGCCGCGGCGTGCGGCGATCTCGTCGACCACCATCTGACCCACGTTGTGCCGGGTGCTCTCGTAGCGCGGCCCCGGATTGCCCAGGCCCACCACCAGCCAGGTGGATGACATGTCTTCTCGTCCTTTCGCGCCGGTCCCGCGAGGGACTCGGTCAGGATACGACGGAGGGGACGCGATCGGATCGCGTCCCCTCCGGGGTGAGTCAGACGGAGGTCACTCCGCGGCGTCCTCCTGGGCGGCCTCGGCCTCGGTCTCGCCCTCGGCGGGCTCCTCGGCCGTGGTGTCCTCTTCGAGCTCGAGCACCGGAACCGAGATCGCGACGACGAGCGTCTCAGGATCGGTCAGCAGCGACGAGCCCTGCGGGAGGGCCACGTCGGCCGCGGTGATGTGCGCGCCCTCTTCGAGGCCCTCGACGGAGACCTCGATGTTCTGCGGGATGTGCGTCGCCTCGGCCTCGATCGACAGCGTGGTGGCGTCGAGGTTGGCGATGGTGCCCGCGAAGGACTCGCCCACGAGCACGACCGGAACGTCGATGGTGACCTTCTCGCCCTTCCTCACGACGAGCAGGTCGATGTGCTCGATGATCTGGTGCACCGGGTCCTTCTGCACGTCCTTGACCAGGGCGAGCTGAGCCTTGCCCTCGATGTCGAGCTCGAGCAGCGCGTTGGCGCGGCGGATGATCAGCGAGACCTGGTGGCCCGGGAGCGCGACGTGCACCGGCTCGGTGCCGTGGCCGTAGATCACGGCGGGGATCTTGCCGGCAGCGCGCAGGCGACGGGCGAAGCCCTTGCCGAAGCTCTCGCGGAGCTCGGCGTGGACCTTGGTGTCTTCGGACATGAGGTTCTCCTTCGGGGCACGCAGCGAAGGCGCCGCGCGGTGGTCTTGGAATTGTGGGCTCGAACGCAGACGCGTGAGGAAAGCCACCGGGCTTGCTTCGCCGCGTCGATAACGGATGTCCGCGCACGCGCAGAAGCATCCCTCGCCGAGGTACAGATCAATGGTACCGGATGACCCGATAGGCTGAAGACACCGGTCCTCATCTGCAGATCACGGAGATTCCCATGCTCGACGGCGCCTTCCTCTCGCACGTAATCCTCTGGCTGATCGGTGCGATGACCGTCTGCGCCGTCGTCGGCAGCTTCGCGGCCCTGTTCTCCATGGGACGCTCCGGCTACCGCAAGGACTGACGACTTCGATCCGACCCGGCATCCGCCGAACGGGTCAATAGAACTCGACCGTGTCGACCACGGCGCGCAGCGGCTGATCATCCAGAAGGCGCGCGGCGTTCTCGGCGAAACGGCGCGCGATGCGCTCCTCCTCCTTCGAGCTGAGCGCCGCCGTGTGCGGACTGACGAGGACGCTCGGATGCGTCCACAGCGGGGATGCCGCGTCGAGCGGCTCGTTCTCGAAGACGTCGAGCCCGGCGAACGAGATGCGCCCGTCGTCGAGCGCCGCCAGAAGCGCCGCTTCGTCGACCACGCTGCCCCGCCCGACGTTGGTGAGGATCGCCCCCGGCTTCACCGCCTCCAGTGCGTCGGTTCCGATGAGGTGGCGCGTCTGGTCGGTGCCAGGGAGCGTGACCACGATCGCGTCGACCTCGCGCACGGCATCGACGAGACGGTCGAGCGGCACGAGCCGATCGACGCCGTCGACCGGCTCACCGGAGCGGGTCGTGCCCCACACCCGGGCGCCGAGAGCGGCGAAGCGGCGCGCGCACTCCGCTCCGATCCCGCCGAGCCCGACCACCAGCACGGTCATCTCATCGATCTGACGCATCTCCCAGCGGTCGGGCCAGGTGCGACGGCGCTGATCGGCGAGCAGGCGCGGAAGCCCCTTCGCCCCCGCCAGCACGGCGAAGACGGCGAACTCGGCGAGCGTGCCCCCGTGCACCCCGGCACTGGTGGTGAACACGACGCGATCGAGGTCGGTGCGGTCGAGGCCCGCCGCCTTCACCGTGCTGCCGCCTCCTGCCGCGGTGGTCATCACCCAGCGCAGGCGGGGATTGGCTCTCACCGTCCGTGCCAGCGCGGCGGCATCGACGTCGGGGATGCCGAAGAGGACATCGGCCGAGTCGACCATCTCGTCGAAAGCCTTCTGCTGCACGTCGGTGCGCCGGTGGGCGGGGTCGCCGGTCCAGTCGGCGGGCCCACGCATCGGAGGCATCAGGTCGTGATCGCGCACGACCTCCAGGCGGGGTTCCAGCTCTTCGATCAGAGCGCACAGCTCCTCGGGCAGGGGCACGGCCACGACGGCGCGCAGCCTCTTCTCGATCTCGGTCATGCGGATCCTCCTCGAACGTCTCGACTCGACCAGCGTAGGGGCCCGTCGTCGCCCGCCCGGTCGTCCGGCCTTCACATGCCGACGCGAAGGCGACACGCGTGCGCGGCGCGCATCGTCACAGCGATACGCTGAACGCACCCCTTCTTCACGATCGAGGAGCTTTCCGTGCCCGAAGCATCAGCGAACATCGGAGTCGTCGGACTCGCCGTCATGGGTTCGAACCTTGCCCGCAACCTCGCCAGCCGCGAGGGGAACACCGTGGCGATCTTCAACCGCAGCTACGAGAAGACGCAGACGCTGCTCGATGACCACCCCGAGGCCGGCTTCGTCCCGACGTCGACCTACCAGGAGTTCGCCGATGCGCTGCAGAAGCCGCGCACGGCGATCATCATGGTCAAGGCCGGTGGCGCGACGGATGCCGTCATCGACTCGCTGGTCGAGGTCTTCGAGCCGGGCGACATCATCGTCGACGGCGGCAACGCCTACTTCCCCGACACGATCCGCCGCGAGAAGACGGTCCGCGAGACGGGCATCAACTTCGTCGGCGCGGGCATCTCGGGCGGCGAGGAGGGCGCGCTCACCGGCCCGTCGATCATGCCCGGCGGGTCTGATGAATCGTGGATCACTCTCGGACCGATCCTGAAGTCCATCGCCGCCGTCGCCGAGGGCGAGGCCTGCGTGACGCACGTCGGCCACGACGGCGCCGGCCACTTCGTCAAGATGGTGCACAACGGCATCGAGTACGCCGACATGCAGCTGATCGCCGAGGCCTACGACCTCATCCGACGTGGCACCGGCAAGACGCCGGCGGAGATCGCCGAAATCTTCGCGGAGTGGAACCGGGGCGAACTCGAGTCGTACCTGATCGAGATCACCGCCGAGGTGCTGCGTCAGGTGGATGCCGAGACCGGCAAGCCGCTCGTCGACGTCATCCTCGATCAGGCCGGAGCCAAGGGCACCGGCGCGTGGACCGTCCAGACCGCGCTCTCGCTCGGCGTCCCCGTGTCGGGCATCGCCGAGGCCACGTTCGCACGCTCGCTCTCGTCGCACCCCGAGCAGCGCGCGGCCGCCGCGGCGCTGCCCGGCCCCGACGACCTCCGAGAGGGTCAGGGACCCGCCTTCGAGGTGACCGACGAAGACGGTTTCATCGAAGACGTCCGTCTCGCCCTCTACGCGTCGAAGATCGTCGCCTACTCGCAGGGCTTCGACGAGATCCGCGCGGGAGCCGCCGAGTACGGCTGGAACATCGATCTCGGCGCCATCTCCAAGATCTGGCGCGGCGGCTGCATCATCCGCGCGCAGTTCCTCAACCGCATCGCCGAGGCCTACGCCGAGACGCCCGACCTGCCGGTGCTGATGGCGGCGCCGTACTTCGCCGAGGCGCTCACCCGCGGGCAGGCGTCGTGGCGCCGGGTCGTCGTCACGGCGGCGCAGTCGGGCATCCCGGCTCCGGCCTTCTCATCGTCGCTGTCGTACTACGACGGCATCCGCGCCGATCGGCTCCCGGCCGCGCTCGTGCAGGGTCAGCGCGACTTCTTCGGCGCGCACACCTACCGTCGCATCGACAAGGAGGGCACCTTCCACACGCTGTGGTCGGGCGACCGCACCGAGATCGAGGCGGAAGACACGCACTGATCGCGCGGACCCGCAGACGTCAGGCGACGATGTTGTGGTTGCGCCGGAAGACGTTCTGCGGGTCCCACCGGCTCTTGATCTCGCGCAGACGCGCGTAGGCCTCCCGCGTGAACATGCCCGGCACCGCGTCGGGCCGTTCCGTGTCGGCGAAGTTGCCGTACTCGGCGGTCCGACGGGATCGGATCGCCTGCCAGTCGGCGTCGATCGCGGCCCGCGTCTCGTCGTCGACGAGATCCGGCAGGTCGAACGCCCCCACCAGTACGAACCAGCGCGCCGACCGCGCCGGGAACGGGGTGGCCTCCTGTGGCACGTCTCCGAACGCCCCGCCCAGCGAACGGAGGAAGACGACGGATGCCGGATACGCGCGGCGGAACGCGAGCAGCCGCTCGATCAGCTCGTCGTCGAGGTCGGCGTAGAGACCGTTTCCCCCGAGGAACCCGGGTGGGGACTGCTGCTCCTCGCCCTCCGGCTGCGGCATCTCCAGCAGCACGTCGCGGTATGCGGGTGCGGTGACCTCGGTCGTCACCCCGTCGAGCGCCGACACCGGCTCGAGCGCCGCGCGCAGAGCCTCGGGTTCGGGCGCGGCCCAGACCGCGCTCAGACGGGCCCCTGCGGGGGCGCTCGGATCCATCGGCGGCACGTCCATGAAGGTGACCGTCAGCTCGCGCGGAGCATCGCGCAGGAGATCGCGCGTCGCGCGCAGCACCGGGGCGGCGTCGCCGTCGACCACGCTCTCGGCGAAAGCGATGCCCGGCGCCGGGTGCGCCGCGAAGTCGAAGCGCGTGACGACGCCGAAGTTGCCCCCGCCCCCGCGCAGCGCCCAGAACAGGTCGGGATGCGTCTCGGCTGAGGTCTCGACGATCTCGCCGCTCGCGGTCACGAGCTGGGCGCCGATGAGCTGATCGACGGCCAGTCCCCACGCCCGCACCATCCAGCCGACGCCGCCGCCGAGGGTGAGGCCGCCGACGCCGACGGAGGCGGTGTCTCCCGAGCTGAGGGCGAGACCCTGCGCGGCGAGGGCGGTCGCCACGTCCCCCCACACCGCACCGCCGCCGACCCGCACCGTCGTGCCGTCGACCTCGATCGTCGCCAGTCCGCCCAGCTCGAGTCGGATGCCGGCCGGGTCGGCGTCGTGCGACCACGGGCCGTGCCCGCCCGAGACCACGGTGAGGGGCAGTCCGTTCTCGGCCGCGTCGCGCACGACGACGGCGACCTCTTCGGGCGTGGTGGGACGATGGAGGGAGGACGCACGAGCGTCGCTGCTGTCGGTCATGGCGCCAGGGTAGTCGCAGCATCCGACATCGCACCCAGCCAACCCATAGTCGCTTCCATAGAAATCCCATAGGAGATTCCGCAGAATGGTCGCATGACCACCGCTCTGCCCGATCTCCGCCGCCCCGACGGCTCTCCCCTGCGCATCCTCGCCGTCGACGACGAGCAGATGCTCACCGATCTCCTCGCCATGGCCCTGCGCATGGAGGGCTGGGAGGTGCGCACCGCATCGTCCGGGCTCGAGGCGCTGCAGGTCGCGCGCGACTTCGAACCCGACGCGCTCGTGCTCGACATCATGATGCCCGACCTCGACGGGATGGCCGTGCTCAAGCGCCTCCGAGAGGCCGGCAGCCTGGTGCCCGTCCTCTTCCTCACCGCGAAGGACGCCGTGGGCGACCGCGTCGCGGGCCTCACCGCCGGAGGAGACGACTACGTCACCAAGCCCTTCAGCCTGGAGGAGGTCATCGCCCGGCTGCGGGCGATCATCCGCCGCACCGGGCACGCCACGGCGGACGACGGGCAGTCGATCCTCCGCGTCGCCGACCTCACCCTCAACGAGGACAGCCACGAGGTGATCCGCGACGGCGTCGAGATCGAGCTCACCGCCACCGAGTTCGAGCTCCTCCGCTACCTCATGCGCAACGAACGCCGGGTGCTGTCGAAGGCGCAGATCCTCGACCGGGTGTGGAGCTACGACTTCGGCGGCAAGTCGTCGGTCGTCGAGCTCTACATCTCGTACCTGCGCAAGAAGATCGACGCCGGTCGCACCCCGCTCCTCCACACCGTGCGCGGCGTCGGCTACATGATCAAGGCGCCGCAGTGAGCCCTGCGGCGATGACGCGGCGGCCGATGAGCCTGCAGACGCGGCTGATGACCGCGGTGATCGGGTTCGTGTCGCTCATCCTCGTCATCGTCGCGATCATCACCAGTGCGACGCTCGGGCGGACGCTGGAGGACCAGCTCGATGAGAAGGTGAGCAGCAACGCGCATCAGCTGGTGCGCGTGACCCAGGCGTTCGCGCCGTCGTCCGCCACGGCGCGGAACATCCTGACGGGCCCGCTGGCCCCTCCCGTCGGCGTGCTCTTCGTGGTCTCGAGCCCCGTCACCGGGTACAGCGGCGCCGTCGTCGAGAGCTCCGCCGGCGACGAGCTCACCGGGACTCTCGAAGCTCTCACCGAGACGCAGATGGCCGAGGTCGCGGCGGCGCTGAGGGACTCCTCGGTGGCGACGGTCGCACTGACCGACCTCGGGTCGTACCGCATCATGGCGCTCCCGGCAGACAACGGGGTGCTCGTCGTCACCGGCCTCCCCCGCGACGACATCCAGAGCCAGCTCACGCAGCTGCTCACGGTGATCGCGCTCGCCACCATCGGTGGTCTGATCCTGCTGGCGCTCACGACGGCGATCACCATCCGGGTGGGCCTTCGCCCGCTGCGCGCGGTCGCCTCCACGGCGACACGGGTCGCGAACCAGCAGCTCGATCGGGGCGAGGTGTCGATCACCGAGCGCGTTCCGGCATCCGAGGCCGATCCACGCACCGAGACGGGGCTGGTCGGCGCGTCGCTGAACACGCTTCTCGACCATGTCGACGCGTCGCTCGCGGCGCGGCAGAAGAACGAGGAGCAGATGCGACGGTTCGTGGCCGATGCCAGCCACGAGCTCCGCACGCCCCTCGCGTCGATCCGCGGCTACTCCGAGCTGTCGTTGCGCGCCCTCCGCCAGGGCGGGGCGGACGACGCCGGCGCGATCGAGAGCACGACGTCGTCGCTGGAGCGCATCCAGGCGCAGTCGCTGCGGATGACCCGCCTCGTCGAGGACCTCCTGCTGCTCGCGCGACTCGACGAGGGGCGCGAGCTCATCTACGGCACGGTGGACCTCGCCCAGCTCGCCCTGGAGGGACTGTCGGATGCGCGCCCGACGGCGGCCGACCATCACTGGGTGATCGAGGTGCCCGACGAACCGGTCACGATCGTCGGAGATGCCGGACGCATCCACCAGGTCATCGCCAACCTGCTCGCGAATGCGCGCACGCACACGCCCGCGGGCACGACCATCACGCTCGCCGTCACCCGCGAGGGCGAGGAGGCCGTGCTGCGCGTGCACGACGACGGCCCGGGCATCGATCCGGCCCTTCGCGACGAGCTCTTCGCCCGCTTCGCCCGGGGCGACAGCTCGCGAGCGCGACAGACCGGCGGCACCGGACTGGGGCTGGCGATCGTCAAGGCGATCGTCGAGGGGCACGGCGGAGACATCTCGGTCGCCAGCGAGCCGGGCGACAGCACGTTCACGGTCCGCCTCCCCGTCACGCCGGCGAATCCGAGCCCGGCGGCCGAGCCGGAAGACTGAGCGCCAGAGGCCGGGGCTCGAAGCTTGAGCCCGAGGCTTGAGCCCCGAGGTCGGCGGGCGGCGCGGGCCGGCGGGGCGCGGGCTTGGGCCGGCGGGCGGTGTTGCACCTGTCGGGCGAACGTACCGATGTCGGGAGATATCGGCCGTACAGCCCGGCATCCGGTCGATCACCCGACAGACGTGACGGCCCCGAGCCGCGGCAGACCGCCGGACCGGTGGCGGGTCGGCGGGCCGGCGGGCCGGACAGGAGGCGGGTCGGCGGGCTCGCGGCTCGGCGGCGGTGTTACACCCGTCGGGCGAACGCACAGATGTCGGGAGATATCGGCCGTACAGCCCGGCATCCGGTCGATCACCCGACAGACGTGACGACACCCGACCCCCGCCGGTCAGTCTCGCTCGCGGAGCCGGACCACTGCGGCGATGACCGCGGCTTCGACCGAGGGCCAGGCGTGGATGATCTGCGCATAGTCGAATCTCAGCGTCTCGTAGCCGAGTGCGGAGGCGGCGGCATCCCGCACAAGATCCCGATGACGGTGACGTTCGTCGTCGTGATTCCCCCGGCCGTCCGCCTCGAGGATCAGGCGGTCCTCGATCACGAAGTCGACCCGGCCGACGGTGCGGATGACCACTTGGCACTCCATGCGGATGCCGCAGAGATGAAGTCGCAGCCGCAGGAGCGACTCCAGCCCGCTCGCGGCATCCGATCGGGCGAGATCGACGAGCCAGTGGGCGGCGATGGGCAGCCGGCGACGGATGCGTGCGCGCGCCGCGTGAGGGATCTTCCGTTGGGCGAGCGCCGACTCGAGCGCAGCGAAGAACATCTCATCGCCGGCGCAGAGGTAGACGTGCACGAGGGCGTCTTCGAGCGGGGCGAGGCCGAGTGCCGCCCGGCCCGCGAAGTAGTGGCTCACGCAGCGGCACTCGCTGTGATGGGAACGGCCGTGCCCGCCGAGCCACACGTGCGCATCCGTCGTCGTCTGCAGCGTCCAGACGCCGTGCAGCATCAGGGCCTGGGCGCAGGTGAGTGAGCCCCCGTGCTCGGCAGCGGCGACGACGGCCCGATCGGCGTCGTGCGTCGCGAAGACGCCCGGGCGTATCCGCACGATCTCGCCGGCCCGGACAGCACGGCTGAGGGAGGTGCGGCTGAACCCGTACTGCTGGAGCAGTGTTCCTCGTGCCACTCCACCGAGATGGGCGATGACGTGCGCTGCGGAGACCATCCGTCGATCCTGGTGCGCGACGCGATCCGGCAGCCCGATCGGGCGCCGTGTGGAGGAGAACCGCCGGCGCGGCTGGGTGTGCAGGGGAAGTGCGGCGACACACCTGTCGGGAGTCTGCACGGTTGTCGGGCGATATCGCCTGACGGGCCCTGCATCCGGGCGATCGCCCGACAGGTGTGCCCGTATGCCGGCAGAACAGCCGGCGGGCAGCCCCGCCCGCGGCGGGCAGCACGCCCGCCGGTCAGTAGCCGGCGAACGCGTCGGTGGTGAGGCTGCGGGCCTTCTGGAGGGCGGGGGCGAGGTCGGCGATGAGCCGCGGCGGACCCGAGATGAACGCGTGCCGCGCCGCGATGTCTCCCACCGCGCGCTCCAGCGTGTCGGCGTCGAGCCTGGAGCCCTGCGCCCACGTCCAGTGCGGCGGCAGGTCGGCGGGCTCATCCCGCGTGAAGACGACCGTGCGCACCCCGGTGGCGGCGAGCTCGTCGCGGAACGCGAGCTCGCCGGCATCGGACGCCACGTACACCAGCACTACGTCGCGTCGAAGCCCCGCCGCCTGCAGCTGCCGAAGCTGCGACACGAACGGGGTGACGCCGATGCCCGCAGCCACCATGAGGATCGGCGCGTCGCCGCGCGGCAGGATGAAGTCGCCCCACGTTCCCGTCACGGCGAGGGTCGCCCCGGGCTCGGCGGCGGCGAGTGCGCGCTTGTAGCTGGACGGATGCTTCTGATCGCCGTTCTTGTAGGCGATGCGCAGCGTCGGCAGGTCGGCGGGTGCCGAGACGATGCTGAACTCCCGCCTGGTGCCTCGCGCGTCGGGGCGATGGTGCGGCACGTCGAGCTCGAGGTACTGCCCCGGGAGGAACGTCAGCCGCCCCTTCGCGCGGAACGTCAGCTCCTGCGCGGTCGGCGTGACGAACTCCCGCCGCTCGAGCACGAGGCGCACCGATCCGCGCAGGGCGAAGGCGAACGCCACGAGGTTGCCGATGAGGAGCGCGCGCTCCTGGCCGAGCGTGAACAGCCCGCCGACCGAGATCGGCCAGCCCGCGAGCACGCCCACCACGGCCGCCACCACCAGCTGCTGACGGCGACGCGGCGGGAGCGTGAGCGGCTCGGACAGCATGAACGCGCCCAGGAAGAGGAACGGGGACTGCAGCGCGGCGAACTGCAGCGCGGTGAGAAGGTCGAATCCGACGTCGAACTGCTGCGCCTGCACGGCCTGCCGCACGATCGACACGGCGACGGCGACGACGAGGAAGACCGCCACGACGCGGATCTTCTCGGTGCGCCACAGCACGGCCAGGCCCAGGATCGCCACAGGGATCGTCATCACCGGCGTGCCGACCCACCACGACGACGAGGTGCCCAGCCACTCGAACGCGCCGAATGCGCCGAGGATCGACACCACCGCCGCGCCGAAGGCGGCGGGGTTGAGGATGTGGCGTCCCCGCCAGGCGATCAGATACTTCGACAGGCTGGCCAGTGCGCCGGCGAGCGCGAGGCCCGCGAGCGCGGCCGGCTCGATGCCCGGCCGCAGCACGAAGAGCAGGATCAGCGCGGTGACCAGCGACGACTCGATGCGCCACGGGAGCCGCAGGAGACGCTGGGCCGCGGCGTCGACGACCGAGATCACCACGGCGAGCACGACGAACGACACGACGAGTTCGAGGGGTGTCGGCGACACGATCACTCCGAAGAGCGACAGCACCAGGGCGATGACGGCGAGAGCGGCCAGCGCGAACATCACCATCCGGTACATCGACAGCGAACCGAGGACGGCGAGCACCCGCTGGCGCGCGGCGGCGAGAGACGAGATCACGTACCCACTCTTCCGTAATTCCGAACCGGTGGGCGCGCCGGGCGGCCGCCTCCCGCGACGAAGAGCTCCGCCGGGCACCCGGGCGACCTCTCCACGCGGCCGTCGGTCGTCATCCGCACCCACTCCACGCCCCAGTCGGCGGCGAGTCGCGGACCCCCGTCGAAGAAGAGCGCCGTCGCGACCGCATCCGCCCTCATCGCCTCGGGCGCGAACGCCCACGTCGCGGCCCACGTGCGAACGGGTGCACCGGTGCGGGCGTCGAGCACGTGGTGGAGCCCGTCGCCCCAGGCGCGGCGGTTGACCGCCGACGCGCACAGCGCCCCGTCTTCGACGGTGGCGACGCCGATCGCCTTCGCCGGGTCGTAGGGGTGCTCGAGTCCGATGCGGACGGCGGCGCCGCGGACCCGGATGTCGCCACCGGCATCGACGACGAGGGAGCCGGGGGTCGAGCCGAGCACGTCCATCACCCGATCGACCAGCCGCCCCTTGCCGAGGGCTCCGACGTCGAGCAGAGTCGGAGCGGATGCCGTCACGGCGGCATCCGTCCACGACACCCCCTCGCCCCAGAGGGCGGGGGCCGGAACGGGAGCACCCGCGACCAGGGAGTAGTCCGCGTCGTATCCGAGCGCGTCGAGGCTGCGGGCCACGAGCGGATTCACCGCTCCGTCGGTCGCCGCCGACAGCGCGGCGAAGGCGTCGAGCATCGCCCCGGTGTCGGCCGACACCAGCGTGCCGCTCTCGCGGCCGAGGCGACTGACGCCCGAGTCGGGACGGAACCTCGACCATTCCCGATCGAACCGCTCGACCTCGGCTGCGACGGACTCGCGCTCCGACGCGCCGAGGACGCCCGTCGTCTCGATCTCCCAGCGGGTGCCGATCGCGTCGAACCGCCAGTTCGCCATACCCCGACCGGACGCCTATCCGGCGGCCTGCTCCTTGATCTGCTCCACGGCGTCGTTGAAGCCGCCGCTGGTGAGCGACGAGCCGGCGACGCGGCTCACGTTCAGCTCGTCGAGCGCCTTGCCCTCGACGACCTCTCCGATGCCGTCGATGAACTCGCCCTGGTAGCGCTCGGTCTCGGGTGCCTGCGGGTCTCCGGTGACCTCGACGTCGGAGACCACGCCGTCGGAGAGGGTCAGCGTCACCGAGATCTTCTCGACGGTCTCGGGTGTCTGATACGAGCCCTCGGCGGTGTATGTGCCGTCGGCGTAGTCACCCGCGGAATCGCCGCCCGACTCCGAGCCCGTACCCGTGTCGGCGCCCGTGTCGGCGCCATTCGAGGGATCCTTGCCGTCGGCGGGCGTGGAGCAGCCCGCGAGGAGGAGGAGCCCCGCGACGCCGACGAGGGCGGCTCCCTTGTGGACAGAGGTCGGAACGGTCGTGCGGATCATGATGGTCCTCCCGGCTCGGTGTCTGGCGACTGCATGTCGCTGAATCGACCGTAGGGACCGCGGCTATGCGCGGGCTGTGCTCCGGCTCTGCGCTACGCGTCGCCGCCGAACATGCTCGTGACCGAGCCGTCTTCGAAGACCTCGTGAACGGCGCGGGCGAGGAGCGGCGCGATCGGCAGGATCGTGAGCCGGTCCCAGCGGCGCGACTCGGTGAGCGGGATGGTGTCGGTCACGACGACCTCGTCGATCGATGCGTCCTGCAGGCGCTCGGATGCCGGGTCGCTGAAGATCGCGTGCGTCGCCGCGACGATCACGCGATGGGCGCCGTTGGCCTTGAGCGCCTGCGCCGCCTTGACGATGGTGCCGCCGGTGTCGATCATGTCGTCGACCAGCAGGCACGTGCGTCCCTCGACGGCACCGACGATCTCGTGCACCGAGACCTGGTTGGCGACCTTCGGGTCGCGCCGCTTGTGGATGATGGCCAGCGGCGCTCCCAGGCTGTCCGACCAGGTGTCGGCGACGCGCACGCGCCCCATGTCGGGCGAGACGACGGTGAGGATCTCGCGGTCCTCGGGACTCAGCGTGCGCTGGAAGTGCTCGAGCAGCACGGGCTTGGCGAACAGGTGGTCGACGGGGCCGTCGAAGAAGCCCTGGATCTGCGCGGCGTGCAGGTCGACGCTCATCACGCGGTCGGCGCCCGCCGTCTTGAGGAGGTCGGCCACGAGGCGGGCGCTGATCGGCTCACGCCCGCGGCCCTTCTTGTCCTGGCGGGAGTACGGATAGTACGGCGCGACGACGGTGATGCGCTTGGCCGACGCCCGCTTCGCGGCGTCGATCATGATCAGCGTCTCCATGAGCCATTCGTTGACCGGCTCGCCGAAGGTCTGGATGAGGAAGAGGTCGCAGCCGCGGATCGACACCTCGAACCGCGCGTAGATCTCGCCCGAGGCGAAGGTGCGGTGCTCGGTGGGGGCGATCTCGGTGCCGAGGGCGGAGGCGACGGCGGCGGTCAACTCGGGGTGCGAACGGCCCCCGGCGATGACCAGGCGCTTCTTGGTCTTGGCGACCAGCCCGGGGGCGATCCCGTTGTCGCGATCGAGGTCGACCGTCTTCTTCTTGCGCGCCATGTCCGCCTATTCCGCCGAATTCTCGCGGGACGCGGCATCCGCCGCTCCCGTGCCTGCTCTGTTCTTCTCGACCCACCCCTCAATGTTGCGCTGGGGGGCGACGCTCATGGCCAGGGCGCCGGCGGGAACGTCCTTGCGGACGACGGCGCCTGCACCGGTCTTCGCACCGGCTCCCAGCCTAACGGGCGCGACCAGCACGGTGTGCGAGCCGGTGTGCACCTCGTCGCCGATCTCGGTGCGGTGCTTGTTGACGTCGTCGTAGTTCGCGGTGATGGTGCTCGCCCCGAGGTTCACGCCGCGCCCGATCGTGGCATCGCCGACGTACGACAGGTGCGGCACCTTGCTGCCCTCGCCGATCTCGGCGTTCTTCGTCTCGACGTAGGCGCCGATCTTGCCCTTCGCTCCCAGGACCGTTCCCGGGCGCAGGTACGAGAACGGACCGACGGTCGCTCCGGCGCCGATCACGGCGAGCGTGGCGTCGGTCCGGCGGACGACGGCGTCCTCCCCGACCTCGCAGTCGACGAGGGTCGTGTCGGGACCCACCGTGGCGCCCGACGCGACGGTGGTGGCGCGCAGCAGATGGGTGTTCGGGTGGATCGTCACGTCGGGGGCGAGCGTCGCGTCGTCGTCGATCCATGTCGTCGCGGGGTCGATGACCGTGACGCCCTCGAGCTGCCAGCGCCGCACGATCCGGGCGTTCAGCAGCCGCCCGACCTCGGCCAGCTGGGCGCGGTCGTTCACGCCGAAGGTCACCGAGACGTCGGAGACGACGGATGCCGCGACGCGATCGCCGTCGCGGCGCAGCAGACCGGGCACGTCGGTCAGGTACATCTCGCCCTGCGCGTTCGCGACCCCCACCTCGGGCAGATAGGTGCGCAGGGTCGCGGCCCGGAAGACGTACATGCCGGCGTTGATCTCGCGGGTCGCCGCCTCCTCCTCGGTGGCGTCCTTCTGCTCGACGATGCGGTCGACGCCGCCCTCGTCGTCGCGGATGACGCGTCCGTATCCGGTCGGGTCGTCGACGACGGCCGTCATGAGCGTGGCCGGCGCACCCGATGCGCGGTGCTCGGCGACGAACGCGGACAACGTGTCGGCGTCGGCGAGAGGGCAGTCGCCCGACAGCACGAGCACGTCGCCGTCGAAATCGCCCGGCAACGCCTCGACCGCCACCTGGACCGCGCGACCGGTGCCGGGCACATCGTCCTGGTCGACGAAGACGGCATCCGGGTAATCGCCGGAGAGCGCCGAGACGACCTGCTCGCGCTCGTGCCGCACGACCACCTCGATGTGCTGCGCCGACAGTCGCGACGCGGTGGTGAGGACATGCCCGACGAGCGGGCGCCCGGCGATCGGATGCAGCACCTTCGGCAGTCGCGACTTCATGCGCGTGCCCTGACCGGCGGCGAGGATGATGATCGCGAGGTTGTTCTCTGTCATGCTCCGCCGCCAGGACTCGAACCTAGACCTCACAGCTCCAAAGGCTGTCGTGCTGCCATTACACCACGGCGGACCGCGGCGTCCGTGAGGACACCGCCCGTCAAGTCTGCCACGCTGTCGAGATGAGCATCGTCATCGAGCAGGTCGTCGCCGCGACACCGCTTCTCGCCGCGTTCCTCCAGGCGCATCACGACGACATGGAGCCCACGGCGCCGCCCGAGAGCCGGCACGCCCTGCCGTTCGACCGCCTGCTGGCGCCGGGCGTGCGTCTGTTCGCCGCCGAGGCCGACGGCCGCCCGATCGCGACCGGAGCGCTGGCCGCGATCGACGAGGGGCACGAGGAGCTCAAGTCGATGCGCACCGACCCCGCGATGCGCGGTCGCGGGGTCGGCCGGGCCATGCTCGACTTCCTGCTGACGGATGCCGCGGCCCGCGGCATCCGTCGCATCTCGCTGGAGACCGGGAGCATGGACTTCTTCCTCCCCGCGCGTGCCCTCTACGCGAGCGCCGGGTTCGTCGAGTGCGAACCGTTCGGCCACTACCGTCCCGATCCGCTCAGCACCTTCATGACCCTGGAGCTGTCGGCCGCGGCCGGAGCGACCGGGGTCGGCACGGGATAATGATCGGATGAGCGAAGCGGATGAGGTCGATCGGATCGTCGGCGCGTGGAACACCCAGCGACCGGATCTCGACTTCTCCCCTCTCGAAGTGCTGTCGCGGATGGATCGCCTGTCGCGGCACCTGGACCGCGCCCGTCGCGACGTGTTCCGCCGCAGCGACCTGGAGGCGTGGGAGTGGGACGTGCTCTCGGCGCTGCGCCGCGCCGGCGCGCCCTTCCAGCTCTCCCCCAAGCAGCTGCTGCAGCAGACCCTGGTCTCGAGCGGCACGATGACGAACCGGATCGATCGCCTCGTCGCGCGTCGCCTCGTGCGCCGGGAGGCCGACCCCGGCGACGGCCGGAGCGTGCTGGTCACGCTGACCGACACCGGGCGCACCCGGGTGGATGCCGCGATCACCCGACTCGTCGACGTCGAGGCCGACCTGTTGAGCGCCCTGTCGCGGAGCGACCGCGACCGGCTGGCGGGGCTGCTGCGCAAGCTCAGCCTGAGCTTCGACACGTGAGCGCGCGGTGCGTGCGGGCGGGGTGGCGCTGATGGCCATGGCCTCGCCGCTCCCCGTGCGCGACGGCGTGGGGGCCACCCGCCTCCACCTGCCCTCGAGCGGTCCGTGGCCGACGATCGCGGCGTACATGGTGGAGCGCTTCGCGCATCTCGACCCCGAACGCCTGCGCCAGCGCTTCGACCGCGGCGAGATCGTCGCCCGCGACGGGTCGGCGGTCGCGCGCGACGCCCCCCTCGGTGCGGAGGAGTTCATCTGGTACTACCGCGAACCGCCGCAGGAGACGCCGATCCCGTTCGACATCGAGGTGCTGCACCACGACGATCATCTCGTCGTGATCGACAAGCCGCACTTCCTCCCCACGACCCCCGGTGGGAAGTTCGTGCAGAACTCCGCTCTGGTGCGGCTGCGCAACCTCGTGGACAACCCCGACCTCGCACCGATCCACCGCCTCGACCGGGCGACGGCCGGCCTGCTGATGTTCTCGACGCGACCCGCGACCCGCGGCGCCTACCAGCTGCTGTTCCAGAACCGGACGGTGGAGAAGGTGTACGAGGCGGTGTCGCCCCGACCGTCGACGTGGGACTCGACCGCGTTCCCCCTCGTGTACCGCACTCACATCGAGAAGCGCCGGGGCGAGGTGACCGTGCAGGTCGACGATCACAGGGAGCCCAACTCCGAGACGCTCATCGAGCTGCTCGCCGCCGACGAGCGCGTCGTGCACACCCTGCTGCGGCCGCACAGCGGGAAGATGCATCAGCTGCGCGTGCATCTCGCGGCCGTCGGCCTCGGCATCCTCCACGACGGGTTCTACCCGGTTCTGCAGCCCGAGGCGCCCGACGATCACACCCGACCGCTGCAGCTGCTGGCCCGCGAGCTGCGCTTCGTCGATCCGCTCAGCGGCGAGGACCGTGTGTTCACGACGCGACGCACACTGGCCGAGAGGCCTCCGGGCCCCTGAGCCTGTCGAAGGGCCCCTGAGCCTGTCGATCTCTGGGTCCCTGAGCCTGTCGATCTCTGGGTCCCTGAGCCTGTCGATCTCTGGGTCCCTGAGCCTGTCGAAGGGTCAGCGGCGCATGATCCTGCGGGCCAGGCGGGCACCCAGCAGCTGCACCAGATGCACGAACACGACGATGAGCACGATCGCGACCCACATCACGATGGGCTCGAACTGCCGGAAGCCGTAGATCTGCGCGAAGGCGCCGAGTCCGCCGCCGCCGATGAGACCGGCCATCGCCGTCATGTCGATGAGAGCGACGACGATGAACGTGTACCCGAGGATGAGCGGACCGAGCGACTCCGGGATGGCCACCGTGAAGAGGATGCGCCAGGGACCCGCACCCATCGCGCGTGCGGCTTCGATCACTCCTGGCGACACCGACACGAGATGCTGCTCGACGATGCGGCCGATCGCGAACGCCGCGGCGAGGCCGATGAGGAAGGCTCCGGCGGTGGTGCCGATGCCCGAGCCGACGACGGCTCGCGCGAACGGCTGCGCCACGGCGACGAACAGCACGAACGGGATCGGGCGGAAGAAGTTGACCGCGAGGTTCGCCACCGCCGACACGGCGGCGTTCTGCAGCAGGCCTCCGGGACGCGTGACGTAGAGCACGATGCCGATGGCCAGGCCCAGGATGCCGCCCAGCACGAGGGCGAACGAGGTCATGTACAGCGTCTCGAGCGCGGCGGTCCAGAACTCGGGCCACAGTTCGTTCAGGCGATCCATCAGCGAGCCTCCTCTAGAGCGATCTCGGTCACGTCGACGCGGTCGCCGATCGCCGACAGAGCACGGTCGATCGCCGACTCCTCGCCGCGGATGGCGAGGGTGAGGTGGCCGAAGGCGCGGCCGCGGATGTCGTTGATGCCGCCGTAGACGAGCTCGAAATCGAGGCCGGCTCCGGCGAGATCGAGGAACACCTGCGCCTGCGACGAGTCGCCGTCGCGGAACGAGAAGGTGACCAGACGCCCCCGGTGGCGCTCGCGCAGCACGGCGAGCTCGGCGGGCGAGGGGACGCCCTTGACCACGGTGCCGACGAACCGCTGGGATGCCGGGTTCTGCGGAGCCGAGAAGACATCGAACACGTCGCCCTGCTCGATCACCCTACCGGCCTCCATCACGGCGACCTTCGTGGCGATGGTCTGGATGACGTCCATCTCGTGCGTGATGACGACGATCGTCACGCCCTGCTCCTCGTTGACGCGCTTGAGCAGATCGAGCACCTCGTGCGTGGTCTGCGGATCGAGCGCGCTCGTGGCCTCGTCGGCGAGGAGGATGGCCGGCTTCGTCGCGAGCGCACGGGCGATGCCGACGCGCTGCTTCTGGCCGCCGGACAGCTGCTCGGGGAACGCCTTGGCCTTGTCGGAGAGTCCGACGAAGCGGAGCAGCTCCTCGACGCGCGCCTCGGTGTCGGCCTTCGACCAGCCGGCGAGCTTCAGCGGGTAGGCGATGTTCGCCCTCACGCTGCGGGAGGCGAACAGGTTGAACTGCTGGAAGATCATGCCGATGCCGCCGCGCACCCGACGCAGCTCGCTCTCCTTGAGAGCCGTGATGTCGGTGCCGTCGACGGTGATGGTGCCGCTCGTCGCGGGCTCCAGGGCGTTGATCAGGCGGACGAGCGTCGACTTGCCCGCACCGGAGTAGCCGATGATGCCGAAGACGTCGCCCTTATCGATCGAGAGGGAGACGTCGTCGACGGCCACGATCTCGGCGTCGCCGCGGGTGCGAGACGCATACGTCTTGGTGACGTTCGTCAGCGTGACGATGGGCATGGGCTGCTCCGGTCTGGTTCTCGGCGGAAAGGAGAATCGGGCGACGCGATCGCGTCACCCGATTCTCTCGCACCGGCGGGGATGACCCCGCCGCGCTCACTGGTTGTCTTCGGTGTCCTTCTCGACCGTGGCGAGCGAGTCGACGAGGTCTTCGACCGGCGTGCGGAGCGGCACCGCGGTGTCGCCCGACGACTCGAGCAGACCCGCCTGCACGTCCTCGTTCGTCTGGAAGATCTCCACGAGCTTGAGGTACGTCTCGTTTTCGGCGTCGTCGGCGCGCGCCGCGAAGATGTTCACGTACGGCAGGGCGTTGGGGTCTTCCGGATCGTCCTGCGCGATCGCGTCGTCGAAGGTCAGACCGGCGTCCTCGACGAAGTCGTTGTTGATGATGGCGGCGGCGACGTCGGGCAGTGAGGTGGGTGTGAGCGCGGCTTCGAGTGCCGTGACCTTGACCTTGGACTTGCCGGTGTCGATGTCGGCGATGTCGGAGAAGATCGTGCCGCCGCTCTTGAGCTCGATGAGACCGGCCGACTGCAGCACGAGCAGGGCGCGTGCCTGGTTCGACGCGTCATCGGGAACGGCGACGGTCTCGCCCTCGGGGATGTCGTCGACGTCGTCGTATTTCTGCGAGTACAGGCCGAGCGGGTAGATCGCGGTCGAGCCGACGGGCGTGAGGTCGGAGCCCGACGCGACGTTGTACTGCGCGAGGTAGACGATGTGCTGGAACTGATTGAGGTCGACCTCGCCCTCGGTGAGCGCCGGGTTCGGCTGCTCGTACGATCCGAAGTCGACCAGCTCGACGGTGATGCCCTCCTCGGCGGCGGCCTCGACGAACGGCTCCCACTGCGCATCGCCCTTGCCGACGACGCCGATCTTCACGACCTCGTCCCCGCCGGAGTCACCGCCGGAGCCGGCATCCGACGAGCCGGTGGCGCACCCGGCGAGGGCGACGAAGAGCGGGACCGCGGCGAGCGCGGCGAGGACAGACGTTGTGCGTCGAGACATGCGAAGGGTTTCCTCTCTGGGGGGACCTGAATACGTTAGGCAGGCTCGCGAGAGCGCGCGGAATCGCGCCGTCACACGGCGTCACAGCCGTTTTGATGGACTCAGTCGAACTCTTCGATGCCCTGGAGACGCACCTGTTCGAGGTCGAGCCGGGCCGAGATGCGACGCACGACCACGTCGTCCACCGTGCCTCGGCCGCGGAGCCCGAGCAGCACCTCGCGCTTGCGATCGATGAGGGCGAGCTTGAGCCGCGTGTGCTCCTCGTGCCGCACCAGGGGGGACCGCTGGGCGAGGTCGACATCGGTCGACGTCGCGAGCATCTGCAGCATCGGACCGTCACCCGTGTCGCCGTCTGCCCGGGGCACGGTGGGCAGGTCGGCGCTGCTCGGTTCGGTGCCGGCGCCGAGCGGATCCGGTTCGTCGAGCATCTCATCCAGGGCGTCGGCGGCCTCGTCGACGAGTGCCTGCTCCCGGGCGAGCGTTCGCGCGTTCGCGTACTCGAGCATCTGGTAGCCCTCGGCGCGCACGCGGTCGCGCACCTCCTGCCCGATGCCGTGCTCTGCGGCGAGGTCGTCGATCGCCGCGAGCGCGGCTCCGGAGATGGCGCGCTCGGCGAGCTCGTACTCCTCGTCCTCGGCGTGATCGACCGGGAACCGTGCCCAGCGCACCAGAGCCGGCAGGAACGGCGCCTGCCCGAGAAGGCTGAGCAGGATCACGCCGGCGGTCACGAACACGATCTCGTCGCGCCCCGCGGCGATGCCCCCGCCGGGAACCGAGGCGGGCACGGAGAGCGCGATGGCGAGCGACACCGCTCCGCGCATCCCGGCGACGGTCGAGACGGCTCGCGCGCGCGCCCGCGCTCCGCGAGGAGGTGGCGTCGCCGGTCGCCGCTGGAAGGGCGCGTTCATCAGCTGGAAGAGGTAGCGAACGACGAGCAGGGTGACCCAGACGGCGAGCGCGATGAGCACGAGGCGACCGATCGCCGCCCCCGAGACCTCATGCACGACGTACTGGACCTCGAGGCCGATCAGCACGAACAGCGCGCCGTTGAGCAGGAAGACGCCGAACGGCCACGCGGCATCCGCCTGGCGCCGCGACGATGCGGTCGTGACCCGCGGCGAGACGTAGGCGACGATGAGTCCGGCGACGACGACGGCGAGCACACCGGACGCGTGCACGAGCTCCGCCACGAGGAACGCCGAGAACGGCACGAGCAGCAGCGTCACGTTGATGACGATGGTGCGGGCCGTGCGACGCAGCAGCAGGTACGCGACCGCCGCGACGGCGACTCCCGCGAGGATGCCGCCGACGTACGACATGGCGACCTCACCCGTGACCGAGAGCGGGGTGACCTGGCCGCCCACAGCGAGCGACACCGCGATCGCGTACAGCACGAGCGCCGTGCCGTCGTTCGTGAGGCTCTCGGCCTTCAGCTTCATGAACATCCGCTGCGGGAGCAGGCGGCCGAGGGCTGCGACCGCCGTGGCGTCGGGCGGGGCCACGGCGGCTCCGAGGATGAGCGCGATCTCCCACGGCATTCCGAACAGCACGCCGACGCCGGCCACGGCGAACGCGGACGCCACGACCAGCAGCGTGCTCATCGGCAGGATGTAGCGGAAGTCGCGGCGGATCGACCGCAGCGAGGTGGTCAGGCTCTCCCAGAACAGGATGACCGGCAGGAACAGCAGCAGCACCGTCTCCGGCGGCAGCTGCACTTCGCGGAGCTCGGGCACGAAGCCGAGGAGCAGACCGAAGATGACGAGGACGAGGGGCAGGGCGAGACGCACGCGCGGGGCGATCAGGGTTCCGACGAGAATCGTGAGTCCGAGCAGGACGGTTACTTCGAGGCCTTCCATCCCTACCTCCCAACAGCGCTGAGTGAAGGATATTCCTCCGCGGGCACGAACGGTCAGGTTCCGCGCATCCGCATCGAGAAGACTGGTCGCCGACCACCGTCCGATCGTCGCGGTCATCGCCCGCCGTGAGGGGTCGCGCGCCTCCGTCGCCGACGCTGCGCGTTCAGCCGATCTGCTCGGAGAGCTCGAACCAGCGCAGCTCGAGCTCCTCGATCTCGCCCTCCTGCGCGGTGATCGCCTTCATCTTCTCCCCCAGGCCCGCGTAGTCGGACTGATCGTGCTCGGCGAGGGCGTGCTTGGCGGCATCCACCTGCTGCGTCAGCTTCTGGATGCGGCGCTCGAGAGCGGCGACCTCCTTCTGCGCGGTGCGCAGGGCGGCACCGTCGAGGCCCTTCGCGGTGACGGCGGGTGTCGGCGCGGCGGATGCGTCGGGGGCGGCATCCTGCAGCTGACGCAGACGCAGATACTCGTCGACGCCGCCGGGCAGGTGCCGCAGGCGCCCGTCGAGGATCGCGTACTGCTGGTCGGTGACCCGCTCGAGGAAGTACCGGTCGTGCGAGACGACCAGGAGCGTGCCCGACCACGTGTCCAGAAGATCCTCGATGGCTGCGAGCATGTCGGTGTCGAGGTCGTTGGTGGGCTCGTCGAGGATCAGCACGTTCGGCTGGTCGAGCAGCACGAGCAGCAGCTGCAGGCGGCGCTGCTGGCCTCCGGAGAGGTCCTTGACCGGGGTCGAGAGCTGCGCCGAGTCGAAGCCGAGGCGCTCCAGCAGCTGACCGGGCGTGAGCTCCTGCTGCTTGGCCTGAGTTCCTGAGCCTGTCGAAGGGCCCATCGTGTACGAGGTTCGAAGGCCCGAGACGACGACGCGGACGGGGTCGTTCCGGTACGGCTCGAGTTCGTCGAGGCGCTGGGTGAGGGTCTGCACCTTCACCGTCTTGCCGCGCTTGACCCGTCCGACGGTCGGCTCGACGGTGCCCGAGATGAGACCGAGGAGGGTGGACTTGCCGGCGCCGTTCACCCCGAGGATGCCGGTGCGCTCCCCCGGCGCGATGCGCCACTCGACATCGCGGAGGACGGTCTTCTCGCCGGCCTCGGCCGTCGGATACGTCACGCTCACATCGAGCAGGTCGACGACGTCCTTGCCGAGGCGGGAGACCGCCAGCGACTGCAGCGAGACCTTGTCGCGTATCTCGGGAACGTCGGCGATCAGCTCGTTCGCCGCGTCGATGCGGAACTTCGGCTTGGCGGTGCGGGCGGGTGCGCCTCGGCGGAGCCAGGCGAGCTCCTTCCGGGCGAGGTTCTGGCGCTTCGCCTCGGTGGCGGCGGCCATGCGGTCGCGTTCGACGCGCTGCAGGATGTAGGCCGCATACCCGCCCTCGAAGGGCTCGACGATGCGGTCGTGCACCTCCCAGGTCTCGGTGCAGACCTCGTCGAGGAACCACCGGTCGTGGGTGACGACCAGGAGCGCCCCGGAGTTCGCCGACCAGCGCTTCTTGAGGTGCCCGGCCAGCCAGGTGATGGCCTCGACGTCGAGGTGGTTGGTGGGCTCGTCGAGGGCGATGACGTCCCAGTCGCCGACGAGCAGCTTCGCCAGCGACACACGGCGCCGCTGGCCTCCGCTGAGCGACCCGATCTCGGCCTCCCACGGCAGGTCGCTCAGCAGCCCCTCGATCACGTCGCGGGTACGGGCGTCGCCCGCCCACTCGTACTCGGGGGTGTCGCCCACCACGGCCTCCCCGATCGTCAGGTCGTCGGCGAGGCTGTCCGCCTGGTCCAGGACGCCGATGCGGGTGCCGCCGCGCACGGTCACGCGTCCGGCGTTCGGTTCCGTGATGCCCGCGAGCATCCTGAGGAGGCTCGACTTGCCGTCGCCGTTGCGACCGACGATGCCGATGCGGTCGCCCTCCTCGATCCCGAGGGTCACGGAGTCGAAGACGACCCTGGTCGGAAATTCGAGATGCAGGCCCTCGGCCCCGAGAAGATGTGCCATGTCGCCTTCCAGGGTAGTCGCGGCTGCGGAGGGCACGGTGCCGCCATGGGCGGGTTCTCGGCGATGGGCGGATGCTCGCGGCGCCGGAGTCCTCCCCATGCGGAGTTCTCCTCCCATCGCCATCGGGTCCCGCACGCGAGCGAGCCGCCCGCCCCCGAAGGGACGGACGGCTCGCGTGATGAGTGCGCTGCTTACTCGTAGGACTTCACGATCTCCAGGAGGTTCGGGACGTTGGCGTAGGCCTCGGCCGCGTTCTCCTTGGTGACGATGACCGGGTCGAGCAAGTACGCCGGAACGATCTTCGATCCGTTGTCGTACGACTCGGTGTCGTTGACGTCGACCTCTTCGCCCTTCTGCAGCTGCTGGACCATCTTGATCGCCTGCTCGACGAGCAGCGTGGTGTCCTTGTTGATGGTGGAGTACTGGATGCCCTCCATGATCGACTTCACCGACTCGACCTCGGAGTCCTGGCCGGTGACGACCGGGACCGGCTTGCCGGCCTGCTGCACCGAGGTGATGATGGCGCGTGCCAGCGTGTCGTTCGGCGACAGCACACCGTCGAGCACCGTGTCACCGCTGTACGAGCCGGTCAGGATGGTGTCCATGCGGTTCTGCGCGTTCTCGGCGAGCCAGCCCTCGGTCGCGGTCTGGGCGATCTCGGTCTGACCCGAGACGACCTTCAGCGTGCCGTCGTCGATCTTCGGCTGCAGCACCTCCATGGCGCCGTCGAAGAAGACCGCCGAGTTCGCGTCGTCCGGCGAGCCCGAGAAGAGCTCGATGTTGTACGGAGCCTCGTGGCCGGCACGCTCGGCGAGACCGTCGAGCAGGGCCTGGCCCTGCAGGTTGCCGACCTTGAAGTTGTCGAACGCGGCGTAGTAGTCGACCGCGTCGGTGTTCTCGATCAGACGGTCGTACGCGATCACGGTCGCGCCGGCGTCGTGAGCCGCCTGCACCTGCGTCGCCAGCTGCTTGCCGTCCTTGGCACCGATGATGATGACCTTGGCGCCGTTCGTGACCATCGCCTGGATCTGGTTCTGCTGCTCGGCGACCGTGTTCGACGCCGGAGCGTACTGCACGTCGGCCTTGAAGCCGGCCTCGGCCAGACCGTCCTCGAACAGCTTGCCCGCGAGGACCCAGTTCTCCGACGTCTTGTCCGGAAGCGCGACGCCGATCGTGGCGTCGGCGGCGAAGCCCTTCGAGGACTCCTCCTCCGATCCCGAGCCGGTGTCGCCACCCCGCTCCGACGAGCAGCCGGTGAGGGCGAGGGCGCCCACGGCGACGAGCGCTGTCGCCGTCAGAAGAATCTTCTTCATGTGATCTCTTTCTCTGGTGTGTGAAGGTCGTCTCACGCGTGCGAACGCGATGCGACCCCTACTGTCCGCTCGTCTTGTCGACGGGTGGGGCTTGGTAGGTCTTGTTGGGCTCGAAGGTCTGCAGCGCAGGATCCTCCTTGCGGCCGAACCGGCGGGTCATGAAGCCGATCAGCGAGGGGCGGCCCTGCTGCTTGTTCCAGACGTCGATGCCCACTGCGAACAGGAGCACGACGCCCTTGACCATCGAGACGACGTCGGCGCCCTGGCCGAGCAGCGCGAGTCCGTTGTTGAGGAACGCCATCACCAGACCACCGATGATCGATCCGATCACGGTGCCGATGCCGCCGGCGACCGCGGCGCCACCGATGAAGACCGAGGCGATGGCGTCGAGCTCCCAGCCGGTGCCGTCGTTCGGGCCCGAGGCCTGGGAGCGGGCGACGAAGATCATGCCGGCGAGTGCTGCCAGCACGGACATGTTCATCATCACGAAGAAGTCGACCCAGCGATCCTTGACACCCGACAGGCGCGCGGCCTGCCGGTTGCCGCCGACCGCGTAGATGTGGCGACCGAACACGGTGTTGCTCGTGATGAAGGTATAGATGATGACGAGCGCGAGCAGGATCAGGCCGGGAACAGGGAAGCTCGTGCCGGGCCGGCCGGTCGCGAACATCCAGGCAGCGACGAGCACGACGATCGAAAGCAGCACGACCTTCGTGACGCTCACCCAGAGGGGTGCGCGGTCCGAGCCCATCTTGCGCTGCACACGACGGGTGCGGATCTCCCAGAAGACGAGCCAGGCGACGGCGGCCAGGGCGAGGAGCATGGTCGGGATGTTGAACGGCAGCGGGAGGCCGATCTCCGGCAGGTAGCCCGTTCCGATGATCTGGAAGCCCTTGGGCACCGGGATGGTCTGCGCGTCGCCGATCCACTGCTGCATGCCGCGGAAGAGCAGCATGCCGGCCAGCGTCACGATGAAGGCGGGCACGCCGACGTAGGCGACCCAGAACCCCTGCCAGGCGCCCACGGCGGCACCCACGCCCAGACCGAGCAGGATCGCGAGCGGCCAGGGGAGGTTCCACTCCGCCATGGACTTCGCGACGATGATGCCGGTGAGCGCGGCGACCGACCCGACCGAGAGGTCGATGTGGCCCATGATGATCACCATCACCATGCCGATGGCCAGGATCAGGATGAACGAGTACTGGTTGATGACGTTGATCAGGTTGCCCGATGTGAGCGTCGCGCCGCTCGGGCCGTTGCGCAGCAGCGTCAGGATCTCGAACAGCACGATGATGACGATGAGGCTGCCGAGGATGCCGAACTGACGCAGCGTCGATGTGCCGCCGCCGCCGAACATCTTCGTGATGTCCTTGAAGTGGAATCCGCTCTTGGCGGGGGTGGATTCGGTGGTCATGCGGATGCTTTCTGGGTCGCGGAGGTCATGCTGCGCATGAGGGCCTCGGGTGTCGCCTGATCGGCCGGGATGCAGTCGGTGACCCGACCTTCGAAGACGGTGTAGATGCGATCCGAGATGCCCAGCAGCTCCGGCAGTTCGCTGGAGATCACGATGACGCCCTTGCCCTGTGCGGCGAGCTGGTTGATGATCGCGTAGATCTCGTACTTGGCGCCGACGTCGATCCCACGGGTCGGCTCGTCGAGGATCAGCAGGTCTGGGTCGGTGAACATCCACTTCGCCAGCACGACCTTCTGCTGGTTGCCGCCGGAGAGCTTCCCGACGCCCTCCTCGACCGACGGCGTCTTGATGCGCAGGGCCTTGCGGTAGTCGTCGGCGACGGAGAACTCCTCACGCGCATCGACGACGCCGTTGTGCGAGATCTTCGAGAGCTTCGCCGAGACGACCGAGCGCTTGATGGTGTCGAGCAGATTGAGGCCGAGCACCTTGCGGTCCTCGCTCACATAGGCGAGGCCGTGCCGGATCGCTGAGGCGACATCGGGCAGCACGACCTCCTGGCCGTCCTTCATCATGGTGCCCGAGAGGTACGTGCCGTAGGAGCGGCCGAAGATGCTCATCGCGAACTCGGTGCGCCCCGCGCCCATGAGCCCGGCGATGCCGACGACCTCGCCGCGGCGCACGTTCAGGTTCGAGCCCTTGACGACCATGCGCTCGGTGACCGTCGGATGCTGCACCCACCAGTCCTTGACCTCGAAGAAGACCTCGCCGATGTCGGGGGTGCGGTCGGGATAGCGACTCTCCAGCGACCGGCCGACCATGCCGCGGATGATGCGATCCTCGTTGATCTCGCCGCGCGAGATGTCGAGCGTCTCGACGGTGCGGCCGTCGCGGATGATCGTGATCTCGTCGGCGATCTGCTCGATCTCGTTCAGCTTGTGGCTGATCATGATCGACGCGATGCCCTTGGCCTTGAGTCCGAGGATCAGATCGAGCAGGTGCTGCGAGTCGTTCTCATTGAGCGCGGCGGTCGGCTCGTCGAGGATGAGCAGCCGGACGTCCTTGTTGAGCGCCTTGGCGATCTCGATGAGCTGCTGCTTGCCCACACCGAGCGTCTTGATCGCCACGTCGGGGTCTTCGTTCAGGCCCACGCGGGCGAGCAGCTCGGTCGCCCGCTGCTTCTGCGCCTGCCAGTCGATCCGGCCGAAGCGGCGGATCTCGTTGCCCAGGAAGATGTTCTCGGTGATCGACAGCTCGGGGATGAGGGCGAGCTCCTGGTGGATGATCGCGATGCCGGCCTGCTCGCTCGCGACGATGTCCTTGAAGCGCTGCTCCTCGCCGTAGAGCAGGATCTCGCCGTCGTAGCTCCCGTAGGGGTACACCCCGGAGAGGACCTTCATGAGAGTCGACTTGCCGGCGCCGTTCTCGCCGCAGATGGCGTGGATCTCGGCGGCCCGGACGGTGATCGAGACGTCGGCGAGAGCCTTGACCCCCGGGAACTCCTTGGTGATGTTCCGCATCTCCAGGATGGGGCCTGACACTGTCGGCATCGTTGCTGTGGTGCTCACGAATCTTTCCTTGCGGACGTGCGGTCACCTTCGATGTGACCGTTCACATTGGATTACATCGTCCCCGCCGGACGCACCTGTGTCAAGTCCGGGCGCGGATTTCGTGTCGCTACCGTGATGCGGCAGACTCGCGCGCACGCAGCAGCGTCTTCAGCGGACCGAACTCCGGGACCTCCTCGCCCCGGATCTGCGCGAGCAGGATCCGCACCGCCCGGCGGCCGAGCTCCGGGAAGTCCTGATGCACCGTGCTGAGGGTGGGGGCCACGTGCGCCGCCACGGGGATATCGTCGAAGCCGATGACGCTGACGTCGTGCGGCACGCGGACGCCCGCGTCGCGGAAGCCGTGCATCAGGCCGATCGCCATGAGGTCGTTGGCGGCGAACACGGCGGTGAAGTCGCGGCGCCTCGACAGTTCCTGACCCGCGAAATAGCCGAAATCGGCCGTCCAATCGCCGCGGATCGGCGGGAACGTCGGCAGGTCGGCCTCGCGCAGACCGTCGAGATATCCGCGCATGCGCGATTCCGCCTCGATCCAGTCCTGCGGTCCGGCGAGGTGGAGGATGTCGCTGTGGCCGAGGGAGATCAGGTGCTCGGTCGCCGCCCGCGCTCCCGCGACCTGGTCGGCGGAGAGACTCACCCCGTCCGATCCCGACGCGGTCTGCAGGTTGACGAACGGCATGTCCAGCGACATCCCCCGCAGCACGTGGAACACCCGGACCTGCGGCGCGAGCACCACGATGCCGTCGACCTGCTCCCTGGCCAGCTGGCGGACGGCGTTGCCGATGGCCTCGGGCGTCGTCGCCGGCAGGTTCAGCGTCGACACCGAGTAGCCCTCCTCCCGCGCGGCATCCTCGATCCCGGCGATCGACGCGGTCGGGCCGAACTCGCCGATCGTCGCCGAGAGGATGCCCAGCATGTTCGACCTGCTGGTCACGAGGGCGCGCGCCGCGAGATTCGGACGGTAGTCGAGCACCGAGATGGCGTCGAGGACCTTCGCCTTGGTCTCAGGGCGGATGCTGGGATGGTCGTTCAGCACGCGCGAGACGGTCTGGTGCGAGACCCCGGCCAGGCGCGCGACGTCGCGGATGCTGGGCATACGGGCGCGCTCGGAGGCGTTGGACATCACAGCCTCCTCGCATGTGCACGGTCACATCGGTCATCTCATTATGTATGCCGAACAGCATCCGTGCATCCGCGGAGGGACGCGCAGGCGTCAGGAGATGATGCGGGCGCCCGGAACCGGCCCGTGCACGTGGAGCGGGTCGAGGCCGGCGTCGCGCAGGACGGACTGCACATCCTGCGCGCCCTCCGGCCCCGTGCACAGCAGGGCGACGGTCGGGCCGGATCCCGAGACGATCCCGGCGAGGGCGCCCGCGTCGACTCCCTGCCGGATCGCCGCGTCGAGATCGGGTCGCTCGTAGACCGCCGCCTCCTGCAGATCGTTGAGCAGGGTCATGGCGAGCTGCGCAGCGTCGCCGGAGCGGAGCGCCTGGAGCACCGGGATCGGAACGTCGAGCGACAGGGGCGGGTCGTCGGCGAGGGCGCCCCGCTGTTCGCGGAGCCGGTCGAGCCGGTCGTACACCACGGGGGTCGAAAGACCCTCCTCGCTCGTCACGAGGACCCAGTCGAGCCGGCCCCGGGCGAGAGCCGGATTGAGCTGGTCGCCGCGTCCCGTGCCGACCGCCGTGCCGCCGTGCAGCGCGAAGGGGACGTCGGCGCCCAGTCGCGCGGCCAGATCGTGGAGGCGCGCGGGTGAGAGCCCGGTGCCCCACAGCGCGTCGCACGCCACGAGCGCGGCCGCGGCATCCGCCGATCCGCCGCCCATCCCGCCGGCCACGGGCACGTTCTTGCGGATCTCGAGCGCGACTCCCCCGTCGTACTCCGTCGCGGCGGCGAGCAGCTTCGCCGCCCGCATGGCGAGGTTGCGGTCGTCGAGGGGGACCGATCCGACGTCGTCGACGCCGCTGACCGTGATCGAGAAGTCGTCCGCATGCCGCGCGATCACGTCTTCGTAGAGCGAGACCGCCTGGAACACGGTCGCCAGGGCGTGATAGCCGTCGTCATGCCGCCCGCCGACACCGAGATAGACGTTGATCTTCCCCGGTGCGCGCACGTGCACGGTTCCGGCGGACGCGGCGAGGCTCATGGTCGGGTCACACGTCCGACGAGTTCGCCCACAGGTTCACGTCGATGGATCCGGCGAGCTCGTCGATGCGCGCGAGCTCGTCGTCGCTGAAGGCGGGGCCGTTCACCGCGGCGATGTTCTCGTCGAGCTGCTCCGGACGGGACGCGCCGATCAGCGCCGAGGCGACCACGGGACTGCGCAGCGTCCACTGCAGGGCGAGCTGGGCGAGCGACTGCCCGCGCCCCCGGGCGATCTCGTTCAACGACCGCAGGGTGTCGAGCGCCTCGTCGCTGAGGCGGCCGTCGGGCAGCGAGCCTCGCTTCTGAGCACGCTCCGCGGTGCCGTCGCCGAGGTACTTGTCGGTGAGCAGTCCCTGCGCCAGCGGTGTGAAGGCGATCGCCCCGAGCCCCGACGACTCCAGCGTCTCGGTGAGTCCGTCCTCGATCCAGCGGTTCAGGATCGAGTACGAGGGCTGGTGGATGACCAGGGGCGTGCCCAGCTCCCGGGCGACCGCCACCGCCTCGGCGGTCCGCTCGGCACCGTACGACGAGATGCCGACGTAGAGCGCCTTGCCCTGCCGCACGAGGGTGTCGAGCGCCGCGACCGTCTCGGCGACCGGGGTGACCGGATCGGCACGGTGCGAGTAGAAGATGTCGACGTGATCGAGCCCCATGCGGGTGAGCGACTGCTCGGCGCTGGCCAGGATGTACTTCCGACTGGCGAAGTCGCCGTACGGCCCCGGCCACATGTCCCACCCGGCCTTCGAAGAGATGATCAGCTCGTCGCGGTAGGGGCGGAAGTCCTCGGCGAAGATGCGGCCGAAGTTCTTCTCGGCCGACCCGTAGGGCGGGCCGTAGTTGTTGGCCAGATCGAAGTGGGTGATGCCGCGGTCGAACGCATGCCGCAGCAGCGCGCGCTGGTTGTCGAGCGGGATGTTGTCGCCGAAGTTCCACCACAGTCCCAGCGAGATCGGCGGCAGGTACAGGCCCGAGGTGCCGACCTGGCGGTAGTCGAACTGTTCGTACCTGCTCTCGTCGGCCGTGTACGGTCGGTGCAGCTCGGGAACATCGGGGCGGAAGCGCGGGGAGTCGGTCACCGTGACAGATTAGCCCCTGAGGCCACATCGTCGATCGCGGTTGCGTGCTGAGCGATGCGCTGATAGTCGTCGACCGTGAGATCCTCGCCCCGCGACGTCGGCGCGACGCCGGCGGCGGTCAGGACCTCGGATGCCGCGGCGGAACCGCCGAACATGCCCGACAGCGCCTGCCGCAGCATCTTGCGGCGCTGGTTGAAGGCGGCATCCACGATCCGGAAGGTCCGCTTCCGCTCGTCCTCACCGCCGCGCTCCCCTTCCGACCGATCGAAGCCGACCAGCAGGCTGTCGACGTTCGGGACAGGCCAGAACACCTGACGCGAGACGTTCCCGGTGAGCCGCCACTCGCCGTACCAGGCCGCCTTCACGCTCGGCGAGCCGTAGATCTTCGAGCCAGGGCGGGCCGCGAGCCGCTCGGCCACCTCGGCCTGCACCATCACGACGCCCCGCTTCAGATACGGAAAGCTCTCGAGGAAGTGCAGCAGCACGGGAACGGAGACGTTGTACGGCAGGTTCGCGACGAGCACCGTGGGCTCGCCCGGCAACTCGGTGATGCGCAGCGCGTCGGCGTCGACGACGGTCAAGCGGCCGGCCGGCACGCCGTGCTCCGTCGCCGTCTGCTCGAGCCGCGCCGCCAGGCGGTGGTCGATCTCGACGGCGGTGACCGACGCTCCCGCTTCGAGGATCGCCAGCGTGAGCGAGCCGAGCCCCGGTCCGACCTCGACCACGCGCTCTCCGGGTCGCACCCCCGCGGCCTGCACGATCTTGCGAACCGTGTTGGCGTCGACGACGAAGTTCTGGCCGAGCTTCTTCGTCGGGGTCACATCGAGCTCGGCGGCGAGGCGGCGGATCTCGGTGGCGCCGAGCAGCGTGACGGTCATGGCTCCATTCTCTCCCACACCCCTCGGGCCGCCGTTATTGACAGTTTTTCTTTTCCATTGCATCATGGCGGGATGAGGTATCTGGACGAACCCGACGTCGTGCGGGCGGCGCTGTCGCCGCTCCGGCGGAGGATGCTGGAGCTCCTGCGCGAGCCGCTCTCCGCGAGCGGGCTGGCCGAGGCCATGTCCGCGCCGCGCCAGCGGGTCAACTACCACCTCAAGGAGCTCGAGAAGGCCGGCCTGGTCGAGCTCGTCGAAGAGCGGCAGCGCCGCGGTTTCACGGAGCGCGTGTTCCGCGCGAGTCACGATCGGCTCCTCGTCGACCCGGGCGTGGTCGGCAGCGCGTTCGCCGCCATCCAGGACGACTACGCCGCCGAGCACCTCGTCGACGTCGCCGCCAGCACCGTGCGCGAGGTCGCGCGCATGCAGGCGGCCGCCGACGAGGCCGGGCAGCGACTGCTCACCTTCACGATCGAATCGGAGGTGCGATTCGCCGAGCCGGGAGACCTCCATCGATTCGCCGAAGCCCTGACCGACGCCGTTCGCCGCGCCGTGGAGGCCTTCGACGCGCCGGACGGCCGACCGTACCGGCTGATCGCCGGAGCGCACCCGAGCCCCAGAACACCCACGCATGAAGGAGGAACCGATGTCTGACACCCCCGAGATCCGGGTCACGATCGCCGCACCGCCCAGCGAGGTCTGGGATGCTCTGCGCGACAGGGAGCGCATCCGTCACTGGCACGGGTGGGAGTTCGAGGGAGGGCCGGACGGCGGACTCGAACAGGAGATCGAGCTCATCTACTTCACCGATGTCGAGACCGACGAGCGGGGCATCCTGCTGAACGGCGATGACCGGGTCGACATCGAGGCGGTCGACGGCGGCACGCAGGTCACTCTGACCCGCGCGGCGCCGAGCGACGATCCGGAGTGGGCAGGCTACTACGACGAGATCACCGAGGGATGGATCACGTTCCTTCAGCAGCTGCGGTTCGCGGTCGAGCGGCATCCGCGCGACGCCCGCCGCACCGTGTTCCTCGCCGGGCCGGTGAGCGCCTCACCCGCGGCGGTCCTGGGCGCCGGGGACCTCGTGCCCGAAGAGGAGTACGAACTCGACCTCCCCGACGGCGCCCGCCGGGGACGTGTGCATTTCCGGTCGGAGCATCAGCTCGGCCTCGTCGTCGACGACTGGGGAGACGGGCTGCTCGTGCTCAGCCACGACCCGGCGAAGAGCGTCGGGATGGCGCTGTTGAGCCTGTACGACGTCGACGACACCCGCCGCTCGCAGCTCGAGGCGCAGTGGACGGAGTGGTGGACGACGATCGCCGTGTAGACGGCCCTCAGTCGTCGAACGGCCCGTAGACCCGGAGCGTGTTGGCGGCGAGCCGGGCCGAGAGCTCGTCGACGTCGAGCTCGAGTTCGGCGGCCAGGAAGCGCACGGTGATCGGCACCAGATAGGGCGCGTTGGGGCGACCGCGCAGGGGAACGGGCGTGAGGAACGGCGCGTCGGTCTCGACGAGGAGGCGATCGAGCGGCGTCACCTTCACCGCATCGCGCAGGTTCTGGGCGTTCTTGAACGTGACGTTGCCGGCGAACGACAGGTAGTAGCCGGCGTCGGCGCAGATCCTCGCCATGGCATCGTCGCCCGAGAAGCAGTGGAAGACGGTCCGCTCGGGCGCGCCGACGCGGCTCAACGTCTCGAGAACCGCGTCGTGCGCGTCGCGGTCGTGGATCTGCATCGCGATGCCGTGCTTCTTCGCCAGCGCGATGTGCGCCTCGAACGACTCGTGCTGCGGCCCGCGACGGTCAGGCTCCGTGCGGAAGAAATCGAGACCCGTCTCGCCGATCGCCCGCGCACGGGGATGCGCGGCGAGTTCGTCGATCACGGCGATCGCCTCGTCGAGGCGACCGGCCTCGGCGTACGTCGGGGCGTCGTTCGGATGGATCGCGACAGCCGCCAGGACGCGACGATCGGATGCCGCGGCCTTCACTGCCCATCGCGACGATTCGATGTCGCCCGAGGCCTGCACGACACCCGCGATGCCGACGGCTCCGGCGCGATCGAGCTGCTCGGTCAGTGACAGCGGCTCATCACCGTCGACGATCTCGAGGTGCGCGTGGTTGTCGTACACGGGCACCGCGAGCGGCTCGGGGGCAGCGGGATATCTCAGATCCTTGCGCCCGTCGCCGTCTCGTCGCTGCACGTAGGTGTCTGGCATGACTCAGGCGGTCGACTCGACCCGCGGGAACAGGGGGGCGAGCCCGTTGACGCTCGTCCCCGGGCGCAGGGCACCCCAGACGCCCGCCTCACGGATCGGCTGGTCCTGGAGGCGGCCCAGTCCGTCACCGGCACCCAGTGCCTCCCACAGCTTCTCCGTCGACTGCGGCATCACCGGCGACAGCAGCACGGCGAGGGCCCGCAGACCTTCGGCGCAGGTGTACAGCACCGTGCCGAGACGTGCACGCTGCGCCTCGTCGCGCGCCAGAGCCCACGGCTCGTTCTCGGTGATGTAGCCGTTGAGGGCGTCGACGATGGTCCAGATCGCGGCGATGGCCTCGTCGATGCGGAACAGCTCGATCGCCGCGTCGGCCTTCGCCGCGGCATCCGCGACGACGTTCTGGATCGCGAGGTCCTGCTCGGTGTACTCGTCGGCGGGCGGCACGATGCCGTCGAAGTACTTGTCGATCATCGCGGTCGTCCGTGATGCGAGGTTCCCGAAGCCGTTCGCCAGCTCGGACTGGTACCGCGCCGACAGGTCCTCCCACGAGAACGAGCCGTCTTGACCGAAGGCGATCGCGGAGAGGAAGTAGTAGCGGTACGCGTCGGAGCCGAAGACGTCGGTGATCTCGGTCGGCGCGATGCCGGTGAGCTTCGACTTCGACATCTTCTCGCCGCCGACCAGCAGCCAGCCGTGGGCGAACACGCCCTTCGGCACCTCGACGCCCGCCGCCATCAGCAGCGCCGGCCAGATCACCGCGTGGAAGCGCAGGATGTCTTTGCCCACCACGTGATACGCCGGCCAGCGGCGGGCGAAGGTCTCGTCGTCGGAGCCGTAACCGACGGCCGTCGCGTAGTTCAGCAGCGCGTCGACCCACACGTAGATGACGTGCGACTCGTCCCACGGCAGCGGGATGCCCCAGTCGAAGGTCGAGCGCGAGATCGAGAGATCCTTGAGGCCCTGGCTGACGAAGGAGACCACCTCGTTGCGCGCGGAGTCGGGGCGCACGAAGTCGGGTTGCGTGCGGTAGAGCTCCAGCAGGCGCCCCTGGAACTCGCTGAGCTTGAAGAAGTAGTTCTTCTCCTGCAGCAGCTCGAGAGGCTTCGAGTGGATGGCGCAGACCTTCAGCCCCTCGAAGGGGCCGGTGCCGTCGACGATCTCCGACTCGGGCTTGAACTCCTCGCAGCCCACGCAGTACAGGGCCTCGTATTCGCCGGCGTAGATGTAGCCGCGGTCGTACAGGCGCTGGAAGAACGTCTGCACGTTCGTCTCGTGCCGCTCCTGCGTCGTGCGGATGAAGTCGTCGTTCGCGACGTCGAGCGTCTTCAGCAGCGGGAACCAGCTCTCGCTGACGAGCTTGTCGACCCACTCCTGCGGCGTGACGTCGTTCGCCGCCGCGGCGCGCAGCATCTTCTGGCCGTGTTCGTCGGTGCCCGTCAGCATCCAGGTGTCGTCCCCGGCCTGGCGGTGCCACCGCGCGAGCGTGTCGACCGCCACCGACGTGTACCCGTGGCCGATGTGCGGCACGTCGGACGGGTAGTAGATGGGCGTGGTGATGTAGAACGATTCGCCAGCGGGCATAGGTCGATTCTAGGTGCGATGCCCGGGGTGGTTACGCGTTCAGGCGACCGTCACCTCGAGGCGATGCCAGCCTTGAGCGCCGTCCGGAACGGGCGCCGCAGGCTCCGAGGTCTGCGTCGTGCCGTCGCTGCCGATGGCACGGCACTCGATCGTGTGCCGGCCGCTCTCGGCGGTCCAGCCCAGGCTCCACTGCACCCACGTGTCGGACGAGATCGCGGTCGCCAGCTCGGCACGGCGCCACGGACCCTCGTCGATCCTCACCTCGACGCCCTCGATGCCGACGTGCTGCTGCCAGGCCATGCCGGCGATCACCGTGTCGCCGGCATCGATCCGCTCTCCTCGGCGCGGCACGTCGATGCGCGACTGCAGTTTGACCGGACCGCGCTCCGACCAGCCGCGGGTCGTCCAATACGCCGACGCGCGGTCGAACCGCGTCACCTCGAGCTGCGTGACCCACTTCGTCGCCGACACGTAGCCGTACAGCCCCGGCACCACCAGCCGCGCAGGGAAGCCGTGCTCGATCGGCAGGGGCTCGCCGTTCATGCCGATCGCGAGCAGGGCGTCGCGATCGTCGGTGAGCGCTTCGAGCGGCGTCGAGGCGGTGAACCCGTCGGTCGACGTCGACAGCACCATGTCGGCGTCGGCATCCACCCCCGCGCGCGCGAGCAGGTCGCGCACCGGGTATCCGAGCCAGAGGGCGGTGCCGATGAGCGAGCCGCCCACCTCGTTCGACACGCACGCCAGGGTGACGTGCGATTCCCGCAGCGGCAGAGCGATCAGCTCGTCCCACGTGAGGCGCACCTCGCGCTCGACCATGCCGTGGATGCGCAGCGACCAGTCCGCCGGGTCGACCCGAGGCACGATGAGGGCCGTGTCGATGCGGTAGAAGTCCTCGTTCGAGGTGACCACGGGAGCGAGCCCCGGAAGGTCGAGCTCCGCCCCGGCGGGCACCTCGGCCGCCGGCTGCCGCGCCGCGGGAAGGCGGAGCGCCGTGCGCACCGCCTCGATCGAACGGGTCGCGCCGCGGGCGACGTTGCCGGCGATCAGCGCGACCACACCGACCGCGGCGACGCCCGCCGTCCAGACGAGGAATCGCCGCCGGTCGTCGTCGGCGGGATCGAAGCCCGCCGTCGGCCGCAACCGGCGCACCAGCATCCGCACCGCGATCACCGCGACCGTTCCCGCCACGAGTCCGGGCGCCCAGGCGAAGGGCCCGGAACCCGGTCGGATCATGGCGGCGACGAGAGCGAGGGCGCCGAGCGCCCCGAGGATCGTCGCGCCGAGGCTCGGGCGACGCAGCTCCACGACGCCGGCGAGTGCGGCGACCAGGGTCAGCACGAGCGCGATGCCGACGATCAGGGCGATCTTGTCGCCTGTGCCGAAGAGCGCGATCGCCGCATCCTTCGCCCAGCTCGGCGCGAGATCGATGAGCTGACCGCCGATGACGGCGAACGGGCTCGCACCGGGCTCGACCACGGCCGCCACGAACTCCGACAGCCCCACACCCAGGAGAGCCGCGGTCACGCCGGCGAGCGCGGCCCGGAGGCGCTCCTTCCGGAGCGGGCGGACAGGCGACGTCATTCCCCGAGCGTAGCCCCGTCAGCCCCGGGCGGCGTCAGAGGGCGTTGCGGCGAGCGACGTCGCCCAACCACGCCAGACTCGGCTTGGGCGTGCGCGCGAACGTCTCGGGGTCGAAGCCGATCAGCCCGAACGTCGGCCGGAAGCCGCTCGCCCACTCATAGTTGTCGAGCGCGCTCCAGTGCTGGTAGCCGCGCACCTCGATGCCGTCGCCGATCGCGCGGTGGAGGCCCTCCAGGGCGCCCCGCGTGTAGGCGATACGACGGGTGTCGTCGGCCGTGGCGATGCCGTTCTCCGTCACGAGCACGGGCACCCCGCCGCTGCGCTCCCAGGCGCTTCGGACCCCGAGCTCCAGTGCCGCCGGGAAGAACTCCCACCCGGTGAGCGTGGTCTCGACGTCGTCGGCGACGGGCAGCGGACCCTCGGGACCGATGAAGGTCCGCGTGTACGCCTGCACGCCGAGGAAGTCGTCGCCGGCGGAATGCTCCAGGTACCAGTGGTCGCGCGGGTCGCCGTAGGTCGCCACCATCTCATCGGCACCGGGCTCCCCGGTGGAGTGGAACGCCTGGGTGGCGATCGTCCAGCCGGCCTGCGCGCCGGATACCGTGTGGACGATCTCCGACGCGCGGCGGTGCGCGGAGAGCAGCGTGTCGGCGACCGCGAGATCGGGATTCGGCAGGCCGTAGGCCACGAGGTTCGCGGCATCCTCTCCCCCGGCGAGCATCGCCGCGATGTTCGGCTCGTTGATCGTGCAGACGTACGTCACGCCGTCGAGGATCGGCAGCACGGTCTCGACGTATCGCGCGAACAGGTCGACGGCATCCGACGCCCGCCAGAAGCCGTCCCTCTGGAACCACTGCGGCACCGTGAAGTGCATGAGCGTCACGGTCGGGTCGAGGCCGTGCTCGCGAGCGGTGTCGACCATGCGGCGGTAGTGGTCGAGCATCGCCCGCGACACGAAGCCGCGCTCCGGTTCGATGCGCGCCCACTCGAGGGAGAACCGGTACGAGTTGAGTCCCGCCTCGGCGAGCAGTCGCATGTCTTCGGGATAGCGGTGGAGGTGATCGGCGGCGTCTCCCGAGGGCTCGACCATGGGCGAGTCGGGAGCGTGCTCCATGGCCCACCAGTTGCTGGTCGTGTTGTTGCCCTCCACCTGATGAGCGGCGGTGGCGGCGCCCCAGAGGAAGCCGTCGGGGAATGCGAGCACGGATGCTCCTCTCATGGTGTTCTCTGGTGGGGGTTCTATCGGGCGCGGGCCGGATTGGGCACGGCGTCGAGCAACTCCACCGTGTACGGATCTTCCGGATGCTGCAGCACGTGCGAGGTCTCTCCTCGTTCCACCACGCGGCCGTGGTTGAGCACCAGGATGTTCTCGGTCACCAGTCGCGCGCTCAGGAGGTCGTGGGTGATGTAGAGCATGCTGATCCCCCAACGCTCCCGCAGATCCTCCAGCAGGGCCAGCACGCCGGCGCGGAGGGACACGTCGAGCATCGACACCGGCTCGTCGGCGATGAGCACCTGCGGGTCGCTGGCGAGCGCGCGGGCGATCACCACGCGCTGTCGCTGACCTCCCGAGAGCTGGTGGGGAAGCTTGGCCGCGAACTGCTCGACCGGCGTGAGGCCCACGGTCTCGAGCAGCTCGAGGACCCGGGCGCGCGCGTCGGCGCCGCGGAGACGGGTGTAGTTCACCACGGGCCGCGTGAGCGCGTACTCGACCGTGTGCAGCGGGTTGAGCGCGGCGTACGGATCCTGGAACACCATCTGCACGTCTTTGCGGAGATCGCGCAGTCCGCGGCGCCGCAACGACGCCACGTCGAGGTCGCCGAAACGCACGGATCCGGCGCTCGGCTTCTCGACGCCGGTGAGGAGCTTGGCGATGGTCGACTTGCCCGAGCCCGATGCCCCGACGAGGGCGAGCGCCTCTCCGGGTTCCAGCCGGAACGACACGTCGTCCACGGCCGTGACGGCCTCCTGCCCGCGACGCGGCGCGGGGTAGTGCTTGGAGACGCCGTCGACGACGACAGCCGCGTCGGCGCGCCGGGCATCGCGCGGCGACACGGTCGGAAGGGTCTCGGTCGTATCGGCTCTCGAGCGGCCCTCGCGCCTCCGCGTGCCGAGGTCGACGAAGCCCGGGATGGAGATGGTCTTCGCCCGGGGGTCGGCGTAATGGCTCAGCAGCATCCGGGTGTACTCGTCCTTCGGGCGCCGGAGGATGTCGCGACTCGTCGCGTCTTCGACGATGCGGCCCTCGTGCATCACCATGACCCGGTCCGTCGCCTCGAGCACGATGCCCAGGTCGTGGCTGATGAGGATGGCGGTGAACCGCTCGGATCGCTGCAGCTCCTTGATCGTGTCCATCACCGCGTGCTGCACGAGCACGTCGAGTGCGGTGGTCGGCTCGTCGAACACCATGAGCTGCGGCTCGAGCGACAGTGCGAGCGCGATCGAGGCGCGCTGCCGCATGCCCCCCGAGAGCTCGCCCGGGTAGCGCCCGAGCACCTCCGCCGGCAGTCCCACCTTGGCCACCAGCTCCCGCGCCCTGGCGTCTCTCGCCTCCCGCGGGACGTGACCGTGGGCGGCGAAGATGTCGTGGAAGTGGTGGCCGATGGTCCGTACCGGGTTGAGGGCGTTCATGCCCGACTGCAGCACCATGGCGAACCCGCCCTGGCGCTGCCGACGCAGCTCCTCGGCGTCGAGTTCGCGGATGTCGCGGCCGCCGAACTCGATGCGCCCCGCGCTGATGCGCGCCGGCGGCTTCTGCAGCCGGGTGAGCGCGAAGCCGAGAGTGGACTTCCCCGATCCCGACTCGCCCACGAGTCCGACGAACTCGCCCTGCGTGAGCGTGAAGGAGACGTCTCGCACCGCCGTCACCGGCTCGGCGCCGGGCGAGGCGTAATCGATCGACAGGTTCTGCACGTCGAGCAGCACCTCGACCGGCGCGGCCTTCCGCGTCATCGCGTTCATCGGCCCTTCCCTTCCCGCAGGCGCGGATTGGAGATGCCGTCCACGCCGAAGTTGATGAGTGTGAGGCTCAGAGCGAGCAGCGCGATGCACAGACCCGGTGCGAACAGCAGCAGCCACTGACCGGTGAGAAGCGAGTTGGAGTTCTGCGCCCAGTAGAGCATCGTGCCCCAGCTGACGATGCTGGAGTCGCCGAGGCCGAGGAACTCCAGACCCGCCTCGGCGAGGATCGCCGCGGTCGCCGCCCCGAACAGCGTGCCCGCGATGATCGAGGTCATGTTCGGCAGGATCTCGCGGAACACGATCCGCGCCCGGCTGTCCCCCGAGAACTGCGCCGAGGTGACGAAGTCGTTGCCGCGCAGCGACTGCGTCTGACTGCGCAGCACGCGGGCGCCCCAGGCCCATCCGGTCACCACGATCACGGCGATGATCATCAGGATGCCGCCGTTCTGCAGATACGCCGCGATCACGATCATCAGCGGCAGGCCGGGGATGACCAGGAAGAGGTTGACGACGAAGCCGACCACATCGCCCGCGAGGCCGCGCATGTACCCCCAGCTGAGCCCGATGAGCACGGCGACGATCGTCGACAGGATGCCGGCGGCGAAGCCCACGACGAGACTCACCTGCGCGCCGAAGATGAGCTGGCTGAGCACGTCCTCCCCCGCCGCGGTCGTGCCGAGCCAGTGCTCGGGTGAGGCGTCGGCGTTGCGCTCGAACCCGTTCTCCTTCGCGCCGTACGGCGCGAGGAGGGGCGCGAACACCGCCACGAGCACGAAGAAGCCGAGGATGCAGAGCCCGAGCCGGGCCTTGCCGTTCGACCAGAGCGTTCCGACCGTTCTCCCGAAGGCGCGCCACGGGCTGGGTGCGGCGATGCGGTCGGCCGGGATCTTGACGTTCATCGTGGAGGTCATCGGCGTGTCCTTGGGTCGAGAACCCCGTAGAGGATGTCCACGAGGAAGTTGGCGATCAGCACGCTCACGGTGATCATCAGGAAGAGCGCCTGCATGAGGGGATAGTCCTGCCCGATCACGGCGTTGAACAGCAGGTATCCGATGCCGGGGTAGCCGAACACCTGCTCGACGAGGATCGACCCGCCGACGACGCCGCCGAGCGTGAGCCCGAAGCCGGTGAGGTTCGGCAGGATCGCGTTGCGAGCGGCGTACCGGAGGGCGATCGTGCGACCGCGCAGCCCGTTGGCCTCGGCGAAGGTGATGTAGTCCTCGCCGAGGGTGTTGATCATCGCGTTGCGCATGCCGATGATCCAGCCGCCGAGGGATGTGAGCAGGATCGTCAGCGCCGGCAGGATCGCGTGCAGCAGCAGGTCGCCGATGAACTCCCCGGTGAAGCCGGGCGTCGTGGTCGCCGAGTAGGCCCCGGTGGTCGGGAACCAGTGCAGCACGTAGCCGAGGAAGAACAGCAGCAGCAGCGCCGTCCAGAAGTAGGGGAACGTGCTCAGGAACGAGCCGGTGAGCGTGGGGAGCGAGTCGAGCCAGGTGCCGCGGCGCCAGGCCGCCATGACGCCGATCAGCGTGCCGATCACGAACGCGAGGACGGTGACGATGCCGACGAGACCGATCGTGTACGGCAGCGCGGTGGAGACCATGCTCGCGACCGACTGCGGGTAGAACGTGTATGAGACGCCGAAGTCGAGCCGGACCACCTGGCCGAGGTACGACACGTACTGGTCCCACAGCGAGCCGGTCGGCACGCCGAGCTGGGCCTCGATCGCCGCACGGGTCGCATCCGACACCGGGCCGTTCTGCGAGAGCTTCGCGATCGCCGCGTCGGCGGGCGAGCCCGGCATGAGGCGGGGCAGGAAGAAGTTCAGCGTGACCGCGGCCCACAGCGTGAGGACGAACAGCCCGAGCTTCTGGAGGACGTATCTCACCGGTCGTCTCCCTTCACGCGCTTCAGGTGCGGGAAGATGCCCAGCGGCGCCGAGTCGTAGTTCTGCGGGATCATGTACGGATCGTCGGCCGAGGGCCATCCGGTGAACTTCGCGTCGCTGAAGAGCCCCCAGATGCCGCCGTAGTACAGCCCGATCACCGGAAGCTCGTCGTACACGATGCCCTGCAGCTCCTGCACGATCTCGGTCTGCCGCTGGGCGTCGACCGTTCCGCGGTACTCCGAGAGCAGCGCGTCGGCCCGGTCGGAGCGGAACCGCTCGAAGTTGTTCGCGGTGGCCTCGCCCGAGGGCACGTAGAACTCGCTGGAGAGGAGGTTGTTGTAGGCCTGGTAGACGTCGCCGCCGCCCATGCCGCCGAGGGCCATCTCGAAGTCGCCGTTGCTGATGGCGCTCTGGTAGCCCGCCGGCTGCGGGAGCTTCAGGGTCACTTTCACGCCCACATCGGCGAGCTGTCGCTGCACGGCCTGCGCGGCCCTCGTCCAGTCGGCGTAGCCGTTGGCCGTCGTGATCGCGAACTCGAGCTGCTCACCGTCGGGACCGGTGAGGCGGTCGCCGTCGAGCGCGTAACCCGCCTCTGCGAAGGCCGCGAGGGCGGCATCCACGTCTTGGGTGATCATTCCTTGATCGGGGATGTCGGGATCGAGGTACTCCTCCTGGTTGGGCAGGATGAGTCCGGTCTGGCCGGCCGGCTCCATGTACCCCTCGGATGCCGTTTCGGCGATCTCTTCGCGGTCGAGGGCGAGCGCGATGCCGCGGCGCACGTTCACGTCGTCGAACGGCGCGACCTCGAGGTTGGGCAGCAGCGCGATCACGCCACCCGGCGGGAACCACCAGCTGTTGTCGGGGCTCGCCGCGCCCCACGTGCCCTCGACGTCGGAGATGAAGGAGTACGACCAGTCGTACCCGCGGCTGACCGTGTCGAGCTGCGAGTTGGTGGCGGGGAGGATGATGTGCTCGATCTCGATCTCGTCGGCCTGCCAGTAGTCGGTGTTCTTGTCCATCGAGTACTGCTGGTCGTTGTAGTTGCCCAGCACGAACGGCCCGGTCCCCACGGGCTCCTCATTGCGGTAGGTGCCGGGGTTCTCCACGTCTTCCCAGAGGTGCTCGGGCACGATCATGGTCTGGCCGAGGATCGACAGCGACGGCGCGTCGTCGCCCTGCAGATGCAGGATCACGGTGTCGCCGTCGGTCTCGACGCTCTCGAGGTGCTGCCACGCTCCCTTGATGTCGAGCGAGGGCTCGTCTTTCAGCAGCTGGAAGGTGAACGCGACGTCATCCGCGGTGAACTCCTCGCCGTCGCTCCAGGTGACGTCGTCGCGTAGCGTCATCACGATGGTGCGGGCGTCGGGCTGCTCCCACTCCGCGGCGAGCCACGGGGTCAGCGAGCCGTCGAGGTTGTTCATCAGGATCAGCGGCTCATAGATCCAGCGCGACGCGGTGCGCGTGTTCGTCAGATAGGGGTTGAAGTTCTGTGTGAAGAAGGGGTTGCCCTTGTCGGCGTTGATGAGCATCGTGTCGTCGCCGATCGACGGATCGGGCTGCGACGTGATCTGGACGCTGCAGCCGCTGATCGCGATCGCCGCTCCGACGAGCGCCGCGGCTGCGACGACCCGCCAGCGTCGACCGGCGCGCATGCTCGACGCTGAGGCCCTGGTGGACGGCTTTGTCTCCATGCCCGGGATTGTAAGCGCATACATTTTGGATCGACAACCCCTTGACAGCAGACCGCGCGTCCGCTTCCCTTCGCCGGCCTTCGTCTAGCGAACGGGGCTCGAGCTCTCGCGCACCACGATCTCGAGGGGCAGCCGCACGTGGACGGGCTCGTCGTCTGACCGCTCCAGGCGCCGGGCGAGCACCTGGACCGCGGCCCTGCCGAGCTCGATCATCGGCTGCCGGACGGTCGTGAGCGGCGGTCGGCACGACGTCGTCGCGTCGATGCCGTCGAAGCCCGTCAGGAGCAGGTCGTCCGGCACCTTCACGCCCGCGGCCTGCAGCACCTCCAGCATCCCCAGCGCCATCTGGTCGTTGGCCGACACGACCGCCGGCGGCAGCCCTCGATCCAGGAGCTCCTCGGCCGCACGGCGCCCCGACGCCCGGGTGAAGTCGCCGCGCATCATCATGAGGTCGTCGGTCGGGATGCCGAGGTCGGACATCGCCCGCAGGAACCCCTCGCGACGCTCGGCGCCGTCCGGCGAGTCCATCGGACCGTCGAGATAGGCCGGGGCGCGGCCCGCGCACTGCGCGACCACCAGGCGCGCCACCTCCGCCATGGCCTCGGCGTTGCTCACGCTGACGTGATCGTGGCGGTCGCCGCGCGCGGCGCCGGAGAGCACGACGACGGGCACCCGGCGGGCGAGACGATCGAGCACGGCGTCCGGCACGCTTCCGGCCAGCACCACGAGTCCGTCCACGCGGCCGGCCATGTCGCGCACGGTGGAGCGATCGGGATCGTCTCTGCCGACGCCGACCATGAGCACGAACCCCTGCTTCCAGGCCTCCAGCTCGGCACCGCGGAGCACCTCGTCGAGGAACAGCATCGGCGGATGCCCGGCATCCGCCTGCCCGGCGTCGCGCACGACCGTGAACGGCGGCGCATCCGCGACCGCCGCCAGCACGTCGAGCGGCGGCGCCTCCTCGGCGGCGTCGAATCCCGGGAAGTACAGCCCCAGCACCCCGGTCCGGCGCTCGGCGAGACCGCGGGCGCTGCCGCTGGGCACGTAGCCAAGCGCGATCACCGCGTCGAGCACGCGCTCGCGGGTCGACGGGCGCACGGCATCCGGTGACCGCAGCACGCGCGACACGGTCGCGATCGAGACGCCGGCGCGCTCTGCGACGTCGTAGACCGTCGCCGTCTTCGTCACCATGGTCGTCCCTCCCGCTCACAGCCAGGGTACCCGCGGGCCCCTGCGCCTCGGAGAGGCCCGCGTGCGCTCCGCAAGGCTTCGTACGCTCCGAAAGGATGCTGCGCCGGCATCCGTCCTTCCGAAGCGCACATCTCCTTCGGAGGCGCGCACAAGCTTCCCCGCGTTCGCCCCCCACGTTCGAGCTTCCTCCCGTGCGCTCCGCAAGGCTTTGTACGCTCCGAAAGGATGCTGCGCCGGCATCCGTCCTTCCGAAGCGCACATCTCCTTCGGAGGCGCGCACGAGCTCAACCGACCCGCAGCGCGACCACAGCCCCGTGCGGCCTGCTGCTGATCTCGCCCACGACCCGTTCGCGCCGCTCGCGCGACACGACGGTGAATCCCGCGTCGGACAGCAGCTCGGCCAGCGCGTCCGCCGACCAATAGTAGGCGTCGACGACGGCATGGGTGAACGGAGCGCGGGCTTCGCCCTCGAAGTAGCCGATCAGGATGCTGCCGCCGGGCGCGACGACGCGAGCGAACTCCGCGAGCACGTCCGGCAGATCGGGGGGAGCCGTGTGGATCAGGGAATACCAGGCGAGGATGCCGCCGACCGAGGCCGTCTCCTGCGCAAGCGCACGGAACGAGGAGATATCGAAACGGAGGTCGGGAAAGCGCGAGCGCGCGGACGCGATGAACGTCGCGGAGACATCGAGGCCGGAGACCTCGCGACCGTCACCGCCGTCGGCGAGGAACCGGGTCCAGTGCCCCGGCCCGCAGCCGGCGTCGAGCAGACGCCCCGGCGTCGCATCCCGCCAGCGCGCGATCGCGTCACGGTCGCGCGGATCCATCTGGTCGACCGCGCCGGCCAGTCCCACATACTGCTGGGCCCGCACGTCATAGGCGTCTGCGATCACCGCGTCTGCGGCATCCGCGCCCGAGCTTCCCGTGCGCCACGCAAGGCTTTGTACGCCCGGGAAGGATGCTGCGCCGGCATCCGTCCTTCCGAAGCGCACATCTCCTTCGGAAGCGCACGCCGGGTCGCGCCCCGGATCGCGCGCCGGGTCGCGCGCCGGGTCGCGCGCCGGGTCGCGCCCCGTCATCGTGTGCGGGCCGCCAGCGCGGCCTGGTAGAGCTCGCGCGACGACAGCCCGGTCGCGGCGGCGACCTCGGCACAGGCGTCCTTGAGGCGGATGCCGGAGGCCACGAGCTCCTGCACCTGATCGAGCGCGTCGTCAGCGGAGACCGCGCGCCGCGGCGCCCCCTCGACCACGACCACGATCTCGCCCTTGACGCCGCCCTCCGCCCACGCGACGAGTTCGGATGCCGTGCCCCGGCGCACCTCTTCGTAGAGCTTCGTGAGCTCGCGGCACACCGCGATCCGACGCGTGTCGCCGAACGCCGTCCCCAGGTCGGACAGGGAGTCGGCCAGACGGGACGGGGACTCGAAGAAGACCATGGTGCGCGGCTCCGAGGCCAGCGCGCGCAGCGCCGAGCGCCGCTCCCCCGGCTTGCGCGGCAGGAATCCCTCGAAGGTGAAGCGATCGGTGGGCAGGCCCGAGATCGCCAGCGCCGTCAGCACGGCGCTGGGGCCCGGGATCGCGGTGACCGTGACGCCCTGCGCCACGGCTTCGACCACCAGCGCGTAGCCGGGGTCGCTCACCGTGGGCATCCCGGCGTCGCTCATCACCACCACGTCGGACTCCGCAGCGAGCGCCGCCAGCTCGGCCGCCCTCTGCTTCTCGTTGTGATCGTGCAGGGCGATCAGGCGGGGCCGGTTGTCGATCTGCAGCGCCTTCAGAAGCCGCTGGGTCGTGCGCGTGTCCTCGGCCACGACGGTCTCGGCGCTCTCGAGCACCTCGACCAGGCGACGCGAGACGTCGCCGAGGTTCCCGATCGGCGTGGCGGCGAGGATGATCATCCGCTCAGCATAGGCGCGTTGTCTAGGCTGGTCCGGTGACCGCGCCCGAGCCCCTGCTGCCCGCCCCGGCGGACCGGCCGACGCGATACGGGCAGCTGCGGGACCGGGTCCTCGGCGTCGCAGGCGGCGACCGGATGATCCGCTGGCTGGCGCCGCTGATCATCACGGTGCTGGCGGCCGTGCTGCGCCTGGTGAACCTGGGCCACCCCCATCAGCTGGCCTTCGACGAGACCTACTACGTCAAAGACGCCTGGTCGTTGTGGACGCTCGGTTATGAGGGGGTCTGGGGCGAGAACGCCGACGAGGCCTTCACCACCCTGCAGCAGCTGCCGCTCTCGGAGAAGGGCGCCTTCGTCGTGCACCCGCCGCTGGGCAAGTGGCTCATCGCCCTCGGGATGGCGATCGGCGGACCCGACAGCAGCGCGGGCTGGCGCCTGGCGACCGCGCTCCTGGGCACCGGGTCGGTGCTGCTGGTCTACCTGATCGCTCGGCGCCTCACCGGCTCTGTCGTCGCCGCGAGTGTCGCCGGCGGACTGCTCGCGATCGACGGTCTCAGCATCGTGCTGAGCCGCATCGCCCTGCTCGACGGCATCCTGACGTTCTTCGTGCTGCTGGGGGCGCTGTTCATCCTGCTCGACAGGCAGCGCACCATCCCGCTCCTCGAGCAGCGCGACCCGGACTCTCCCGACCCGTTCTGGGGGCCGATCCTCTGGCGTCGGCCCTGGCTGGTCGCCGCGGGGCTCGCGCTCGGCGCGGCGTCGGCGGTCAAGTGGTCGGGCCTGTACGCGGTGGCCGCCTTCGGTCTCTTCGTCGTCGTCACCGACGCGCTCGCCCGTCGGCGGGGCGGCGTCGTGCTCTGGCCGACCGCCGCCGCGTTCCGGCAGGGTCCGGTGTCGTTCGTGCTGCTGGTGGTTCCGGCGGCCGCCGCCTACCTGGCCAGCTGGACGGGATGGCTCCTCACCGCCGGAGGGTACGACCGCGCGAGCGATGCCGACCCCCTGGTCGCCCTGTGGAACTACCACCAGTCGATCCTCGGTTTCCACGTCGGCCTGACGTCGGGCCATCCGTACGCGAGCGCCGCCTGGGAGTGGCCCTTCCTCCTGCGCCCGACCGCCGTGTGGGTGGCATCCGATCCGGCACCGTGCGGGGTCGACCACTGCATCGCCGTGATCTCGTCGATCCCGAACCCCCTCATCTGGTTCGGCGGCGTCGCGGCGGCGGTGTACCTGCTCTACCGGCTCGTGCGCGGCTGGATCACCCGCCATCCGGTGGGTGCCGAGGTGGGGCTCCCGCTCGTCGGTCTGGCCGCCACGTATGTGCCGTGGCTGATGTTCCCCGAGCGCACGATCTTCCAGTTCTACACCGTCGTGATGATGCCGTTCCTCGTCCTGTGCCTGACCCTCGCGCTCCGCGACGTGGCGGGCAGGCGAGACGACCCGCTGTACCGTCGCCAGGCGGGCGAGCGCACGGTGCTGATCATCCTCGTGGCCATGGTGCTCGTCTCGGCGTTCTTCCTCCCGCTCTGGACGGGCATGAGCGTGCCATACGACTTCTGGATGCTGCACAACTGGATGCCCGGCTGGATCTGAGGCGGCTTCAGCGCTCCGAGACGAGGTCTGCCGGTTCGCTGACCGGAAGCCGGCAGGCGAAGTCGCGGCAGTCGTACGCCCGCTCGGCGCTCTCCCCCTTGCCCTCGAAGAGCTCGAACCCGGCGGCGGCGAGCGCGTCGGCCTGATCCGGGGTGACGACCGCGATCACGTCGGCGTCGACCGCCCGCGCGGCCCGCGCCAGCTCTCCGCCGGCATCGCGCGTGACGACGACGACCTGCCGCGGGGGCGAGACGAGACCGGCGGCCACGCGCAGCAGGCTTCCGTGGGCGAAGGGCTGCTCCCGCGACTGCGCCGCCCTCTCGCGCACCGTGCGCTCGGCGGCCGCGCGGTACCGGTCGCCCGCACCCAGTCGCCAGGCGGTGAGCGCGGCGGCCGCGACGGCGGCCGCATCCGACGGCAGGTCGCCGTCGGTGTGGTCGGGCGAGATCGCGATGGCGTTCGCCGCGAGGTGCGGGTCGCCGCCGCCGCCTTCGAGGGCCTCGTCGAGCAGCTCGCGCGCGGTGATCGCCCACGACGCCTCGCCCGTCGCCAGCGCGAGCGCGAACAGCCCGTCGGCGAGGAGGCCGCGGTCGGCCGGCGTGGCGACAGCGGTCGATGCTCGGCCGTCGAGCGAGGCGCGCACCATCGTGCCGTCGGGGCCGCGGTTCACCCGCAGCACGACGTCGGCCGCGTCGGCAGCGGCGTCGATCCACGTCGGCTCGGCCCGCAAGGCCCCGGCGCGGGCGAGGGCTCCGATGGCCAGTCCGTTCCATCCCGTGATGACCTTCCCGTCGACCTCCGGCGGCTGCAGCGCAGCGCGCTCGTCGACCGGGCGAAGGTAGTAGCCGCCCTCGCTCCGCTCGCCGTCGATCCAGGACTCCGAGTCCTGCGCTGCCCCGAAGCCGCCGCCGACGCGTCGCAGCACCGCCAGCAGGAACTCCGCGATGCCGCGAGCCGTGTCGTGCTCGCCCGCGTCGGTCGCGACGTCGAGGAGCTGCGCGTTGTCGGTCAGCATCCGCTCGTAGTGCGGCACGGTCCAATCGCGACGGGTGGCGTAGCGGAAGAACCCGCCGTCGGCGTCGCGGAGGTCGGATGCCGACATCGCGGCGAGCGCACGCGATGCGGATGCCGCCGCATCGGGAGCATGCTCGCGCACGAGCGGGTCCTGCAGGAACCGCAGCGTCGTCGCGACCGGGAACTTCGGCGCCCCGCCGAATCCGCCGAAGAGCCGGTCCTCGCGGGCGGCGACGGCGCCGGCCGCTTCGGCGATGGCCGCCGCGTCGGGCAGGTCGGACGGGACGGATGCCGCGGCCCGCGCGAGCGCGTCGGTCACGGCATCCGCCGACTCCTCCGCCTGCGCGCGCCGCTGCGTCCAGGCCTCTTCGACCGCGGCGAGCACGTCGCGGAACGACGGCATCGGCGGGCGGGGCTCCGGCGGCCAGTACGTGCCGGCGTAGAACGCGCGCCCGCGCGGAGTGGCGAAGATCGTGAGCGGCCACCCGAGGTTCCGGGTGAAGGCCGATGCGGCGGCCATGTAGGCCGCGTCGACGTCGGGATGCTCCTCGCGGTCGACCTTCACCGCGACGAACCCGTCGTTCATGATGGCCGCCGTCTGCGGATCGGCGAAAGACTCCCGTGCCATCACATGGCACCAGTGGCACGTCGAGTAGCCGATCGAGATGAGGAGCGGCACGTCGCGCCGCCGGGCCTCGGCGAACGCCTCCTCGCCCCACGGATACCAGTCCACGGGGTTGTCGGCGTGCGCCCGCAAGTACGGGCTGAGGGTGTCGGCGAGCCGGTTGGTCATCCCCTCACGCTACGCCGCGCGAGGGGCTCCGAGTCAGGAGACGAGCAGATCGATCGGACGGGAGGCCGCGTAGCCCACGAGCGGAAGCGCCCGGTCGGCGGCCAGGGCGATGCGGGAGTGCAGCACCTCCGACGCGATCTCGTAGCCGTCGAAGTCGGTGTCGCTGGCGTAGACGCCCAGGGGAAGGGTGAGCGCCTGGAAGAAGCCGAAGAGCGGGCGCAGCTGATGCTCGATGATCAGCGCGTGGCGCTCGCCGCCGCCGGTCGCCGCCAGCAGCACCGGCTTGCCGACGAGCTCGTACTGACCGACGAAGTCGAACAGGTGCTTGAAGAGCCCCGTGAACGAGGCCCGATAGACCGGACTGCCGACGATGAGGAGGTCGGCGGTCTCGATGGCGCGCAGCTGCTCCTCGACCTCGGCCGGCAGCTGGTCGCGACGCAGCGCCCCCGCGAGGCCCGGTCCGATCTGCGTGAGCTCGATCAGCTGCGCCTCGATCGGGGCCCGTTCGCCGATGGCGGCCGTGATCGCGCGAACGAGGGCGGTCGTCTTGCTCGGCTCGTGCAGGGAACCCGACACGGCGACGACGCGGAAGGGAGCTGTCATGCCCTCGACGGTACCCACGACGACGCCCCGTGTCGCGGGCGGGCGACACGGGGCGTCATGTGGGCCGTGCGGTCAGTTCACCTCGTCGGGGTGCGAGCCGACACGACCCGACCCGTCGAGCGGGTCGAGGGCGTCGATGGCCGCGATCTCGTCGTCGGTCAGCGTGAAGCCGAACACGTCGAGGTTCTCGCGCAGGCGCTCGGCGCGCACCGACTTCGGGAAGACGATGATGCCCTTCTGCAGGTGCCAGCGCAGCACCGCCTGGGCGGGGGTGACGCCGTGGGCGGCCGCGGCATCCGCCACCGCCGGCGTGCCGAACAGGTCGTATTTGCCCTGACCGAGCGGACCCCACGCCTCGGTGCGGACACCGTGCTCGTCGGACCACGCGACGACGTCGCGCTGCTGGTAGGCGGGGTGCAGCTCGATCTGGTTCACGGCGGGCGTGACGCCGGTCTCCTGCACCACGCGCTCGAGATGCGGCACGAGGAAGTTCGAGACGCCGATGCTGCGGGTCAGCCCGGCGTCGCGCAGCTCGACGAGCTTCGCGAAAGCGTGCACGTAGTCGTCCTTCGCCGGAGTCGGCCAGTGCACGAGGTACAGGTCGACCTGCTCGAGACCGAGCTTGTCGAGGCTCTCGTCGATCGCGGCGCGCGGCTCGTCGCCGTGATGGCGGTCGTTCCACAGCTTGGTGGTGATGAACAGCTCGTCGCGCGCGATGCCGGATGCCGCGATCGCCGCGCCGACGCCCTCTTCGTTGCCGTAGATGGCGGCGGTGTCGATGTGGCGGTAGCCGATCTCCAGCGCCTCGCTCACCGTGCGCTCGGTGTCTTCGGCCGGCACCTGGAACACTCCGTAGCCGAGCTGGGGGATGGAATGGCCGTCGTTCAGTTCGAGTTCGGGAATCGTCATCCCTCCAGCCTATGACCTGTGATGACAGGTCGGGCCGGTCAGCGCCGCGGCACCGCCGACATCGCCGCAGCGCTCCGCGCGACCAGGCGCTCGAGAGGGCCGCGCCCGAAGAAGACCGACCACAGCGTGGTGAGCAGGAGCAGGACGATCGTCGTCTCGCCCCAGAACGCGTTGCTCGACAGGTACCCGCCCGGACCGACCACGAGCACGATCGAGAGCACGTGGGCGCTGTAGGCCGTGAGCGGCATCGAACCGAGCGCGCCGAGCGGCAGCAGCAGCCACCGCAGGGGGCGGCTGACGAGCAGGCACAGCGCCAGCACCGCGAGCACGAATCCGCCCGAGCCGAGCACCTCGGCCGTGCCTCCGCTGTGCGGTTCGACCGCGAACATCGCGATGACCGCCGCCTCGCGCGGGTCGGCGCCCGGAGCGGCGTCGAGCGACGCGGGGATGCCTGCCGCCCCGCCGGCGGCACCGAGCCCGTAGCCCGCGGCGGCGAGGACGACACCCGCCACCAGTGCGACGACCGCTGTCTGGAGGGAGTCGGCGCCGATCCGACCGATCGCCATGCCGGCGAGCACGAGCGCCATCCAGACCGTGATCGGGTACGACCCGTAGAGCACGAAGCCGATGCCGGCCCCCGACGGATGCTCCGCCGCGGCGCCGAGGAACGCGAACAGGGCCGGAGCGACCAGGGCCAGCGCCGCGGAACCGGCGAGCAGCTGCCAGGGGCGCCACCGGAGGAAGGGGATGACGGCGACGTAGAGCAGGCCGTAGAGCGTGAGGATCACGGCGATCGGCGTGTTCAGCATCTCGAGGGCCAGCCCGATGACGAAGATCGCGGCGCCGCGGCCGACGAGCCCCAGGCGCACGGCGGGCATCCGCTCGGGCGCCGGAGGCGTGCGACGACCGGTCATCAGGGCGATCGACACCCCGGCGAGCAGGGCGAAGAGGAGGGAGGAGCGACCGTTCACCAGGTCGGCCCAGGTCTCGGGCCGGGCGGCGTCGAAGTCGCTCGTCTCGCCGACGTGCGCGCCCACCATCCCGAGGATCGCCAGTGCGCGGGCGACATCGAGTCCGAGGATGCGCGGGGGACGACCGAACTCGCGCACCCACCGCGTCGGAGGCAGGACGGTGGTCACCCGATGATCGTAGGCGGTCGATCCCGTCATACGATGGAGGGCTATGTCCTCCCCCGTGATCTCCTATCCTCCGGAGCTGCCCGTCAGTGCGGCCCGGCAGGAGATCGCCGACGCGATCCGCGAGAACCAGGTCGTGATCGTCGCGGGGGCGACGGGCTCGGGCAAGACCACCCAGCTGCCCAAGATCGCCCTCGAGCTCGGCCGCACGCGCATCGCCCACACCCAGCCCCGCAGGCTCGCCGCCCGCACGATCGCCGAGCGCGTCGCCGAGGAGCTGCAGGTCGAGCTGGGCACGCTCGTCGGTTACAAGGTGCGCTTCACCGACAAGGTCTCGGACGAGACCCGTGTCGCCCTCATGACCGACGGCATCCTGCTCAACGAGATCCACCGCGACCGGCTGCTCACCCGGTACGACACGATCATCATCGACGAGGCGCACGAGCGATCGCTCAACGTCGACTTCCTTCTCGGCTACCTCGCGCGCATCCTGCCCGAGCGCCCCGACCTCAAGGTCGTCATCACCTCGGCGACCATCGACCCCGAGAGCTTCGCGCGGCACTTCGCCCGCCCGCCTCGGGTCCCGGGGGGCGAGCCGGATCCCGCGCCCGTCATCGAGGTCTCCGGGCGCACCTACCCGGTCGAGATCCGCTACCGCGCGCAGACCGACGACGAGGCCGACGACGACGAGGTGTCGGCCGTCGTCGCCGCCCTGCGCGAACTCGACCGCGAACCGCCCGGTGACGTGCTCGTCTTCTTCCCCGGCGAGGCCGAGATCCGCGACGCCGCGGACGCGATCCGAGGCGCGTACGCGAAGGACCGCTCCCCCACCGAGGTCCTGCCTCTGTACGGGCGACTGTCGGCGGCCGAGCAGCATCGCGTCTTCGAACCGTCGCGGGTGCCCGGCGTCCGGCGCCGAGTGATCCTCGCCACGAACGTCGCCGAGACGAGCCTCACCGTTCCCGGCATCCGCTACGTGATCGACACCGGCACCGCGCGCATCTCGCGGTACAGCAACCGGTCGAAGGTGCAGCGCCTTCCGATCGAGGCCATCTCGCAGGCCTCCGCGAACCAGCGGTCCGGTCGCGCCGGACGCACGAGCGACGGCATCGCCATCCGCCTCTACGCGGAGGAGGACCACGCGCGCCGACCGGAGTTCACCGAACCCGAGATCCTGCGCACGTCGCTGGCCTCGGTCATCCTGCAGATGCTCGCGCTCGGATTCGGCGACATCGGCGCGTTCCCGTTCCTCACGCCGCCCGACTCACGGGGCGTGAAGGCGGCGCTCGACCTCCTCACCGAACTCGGAGCCGTGTCTGCGTCGCGCCACGACGGGTCGCCTCGCCTGACGCGGATCGGCCGGGAGATCTCGCGCATGCCGATCGACCCCCGCTTCGCGCGGATGCTGGTCGAGGCGCAGCGCTCCGCGTCGGGATCGGGATCGCAGGTCCTCGCCGACGTTCTCGCCATCGTCGCCGGGATGACGATCCAGGACGTGCGGGAGCGCCCTGAGGAGCGGCGCGAGGAAGCCGACCGCCTGCACGCGCGGTTCGTCGACCCGACCAGCGATTTCCTCACCCTGCTCAACCTGTGGAACCACCTCCGCGAGCAGCAGCGGGAGCTCGGTTCGAGCGCGTTCCGCCGTCTCTGCCGCTCCGAGCACCTGAACTACGTGCGCGTGCGGGAGTGGTTCGACGTGCACCGCCAGCTGCGGACGCTGGTGCGCCCCGCCGACACCCGGTCGTCGAGCGAGCACCCCACCCGGTCGTTGAGCGAGCGAAGCGAGACGAAACGCCCCGCCGACACCGCGGCCTCGACGACGAGCGATCCCGACGCCGTCCACCGCGCGCTCCTGGCCGGCCTCCTGTCGCAGATCGGGATCCTCGACGAGCGCACCGCACCCGCCGGCAAGGCGCACGCGCCGTCGAAGGAGCCCAAGGGCCGCCGCATCGCCGAGTACCGCGGCGCGCGCGGCATCCGCTTCTCGATCTTCCCCGGCTCGGCGCTGCGCAAGAAGAGCCCCCGGGCGGTGATCGCCGCCGAGATCGTCGAGACCTCGCGCACCTTCGCGCGCACGGTCGCGGCGATCGATCCGGCGTGGGCCGAGCCCCTCGCCGGCGACCTCGCGAAGCATCAGGTCTCCGAGCCGCACTGGTCGAAGGATGCCGGCGCCGCCGTCGCCTACGAGAAGGTGACGCTGTTCGGGCTCGAGATCATCCCGCGCCGGCGGGTGCAGTTCGCCCGCATCGACCGTGCCGCCTCGCGAGAGCTCTTCGTGCGGCACGCGCTCGTCGAGGGCGAGTGGGATCCGTCACGCATCGACAAGCGCGTGAGCGCGTTCTGGCGCAGCAACGCCGAACTGCGCAGGCGCCTCGAGAAGCTCGAGGAGCGGGAGCGGCGGCGCGACATCCTGGCCGGCGACGAGGCGGTGTTCCGGTTCTACGACGAGCGGATCCCGGCCGACGTCTTCGATGTGCGCTCGTTCGAGAGGTGGTGGCGCGACGCGCTGTCGTCGACGCCGAAGCTGCTGACCATGCGCGAGGCCGACCTGCTCGACGACGAGGGCCGCGCCGGGCAGCACGAGTTCCCCACCCGGTGGGCGCAGGGCGACCAGGTGCTCGGGCTGGCGTACCGCTTCGAGCCCGGCGCCGCCGACGACGGCGTCAGCGTGGTGGTGCCGCTGCCCCTGCTCGCCCAGATCGAGGACCGCGGCTTCGACTGGCAGGTGCCGGGGCTCCGCGCCGAGCTCATCACGGGCCTCCTGCGCGCCCTCCCGAAGGCGATCCGCCGGCACGTGGTGCCCGCCGCCGACTGGGCCGAGCGGTTCGGCGCCGAACTGGCGGACGAAGGCCCGGAATCGCAGGACGGCCGGCCCCCGCGAGCTCTGAAGGAGGCACTGGCGAGGCTCATCCAGCCGCTGGCCAACCAGCTCGTGTCGGCCGCGGATTTCGATGACGACCGGGTGCCGTCGCACCTGCGCATGAACTTCCGCGCCGTCGACGAACGAGAACGCGTGGTGGGGTCCGGTCGCGACCTGCGGGCGCTGCAGGAGGAGCTGTCCGACCGCGCCCGCAGCAGCGTCGCGCGCTCGATCGCCTCGCCGCCCCGTCGGCCGGGGCCGGCGTCGGGCCCGCAGCCCGTCGCCGCTCCCGCCTCGATCGAGCAGGACGGCCTCACCTCCTGGTCGTTCGGAGAGCTTCCCGAGGTGCTCGACACCCGCGTGGCCGGGGGCGTCGTGCGCGGGTACCCCGCGATCGTCGATCGCGGCACCTCGGTCTCGGTGCGCGTGGAGGCGACGGCGGATGCCGCGGCGGCGGCCACGCGCGAGGGCGTGCTGCGGCTCGTGCTGCTGGCGGTGCCGTCGCCGTCGTCGTACGTGCAGCAGCATCTGACGGCTCCCGAGAAGCTCGCCCTCGCGGCATCGCCCTATTCGTCGGCCGCCGCGCTCATCGAGGACTGCCGGGTCGCCGTCGCGCGGAGGGCGATCGATGCCGCGACCGCGGGCCCCGGGGCGATGCGCGGCATCGTGCGGAGCGAGGCGGAGTTCACGCGCGTGCGGGACGCGGTGTCGGCCGTGCTCGTCGACGACCTCTTCGACTGCGTGTCGCTGGTGGCGCGCATCCTGACGAAGGCACGCGAGGTCGAACGGGGGATCAAGTCGCAGAACTCCCTCGCCCTGCTCGGCCCGCTGAATGACATCCGCACCCAGCTCGCCGGTCTGCTGCATCCCGGGTTCGTCTCGACCGCCGGCGTCGACCGGCTCGCCCACTATCCGCGCTACCTCGAGGCGATGCTCGACCGGCTGACGACCCTCACCAGCGAACCGGGCAAGGACCGCACGCGCATGACCGAGTTCGAGCGGATGGCAGGGGCCTTCGAGGATGCCGGGGGCACGATCCCGCTGCCGTCCGACGCGCCCGCCGCGCTGAGCGAGGTGCGCTGGCTGCTCGAGGAGTACCGCGTCAGCGTCTTCGCCCAGCGCCTCGGCACCGCCCAGCCCGTCTCGCCCCAGCGGATCATGAAGGCCCTCGCCCCCGGCCGTTGAGCGAGCCCCAGCACCCCCGGCCGTCGAGCGAGCGCCAGCGAGACGAAACGCAGCGCGAGTAGCCTGGGTCCCATGGCCCGCGCGATCGTCTACACCGAGTTCGGCTCCCCCGCTGTCCTGCACGAGATGGAGATCCCCGATCCCATCGCCGCCCGCGGCGAGGTCGTCGTGCGCATCGAGGCGGCCGGCGCCAACCCCATCGACGCGAAGCTGCGCAGCGGCGCGCGTCCGTCGCCCGAGATCACCGAGCCGCGCCCCGTGGGGTTCGACGGGGCGGGCGTGGTCGAGCTGGTCGGCGAGGGCGTCGAGGGGTTCGCCGTCGGCGACCGCGTCGCGATCCGCGACACCCGCGGAACCTACGCGTCGGCGATCGCCGTACCGGCCGAGAAGCTGGTCCTGCTTCCCGACGCGGTCACGGTGGCCGAGGCCGCCGCCATCGGGATCCCCGCCGGCACCGCCCTCCAGGCGCTGCGATCGCTCGGGGTCACCCGCGGCGACGTGCTCCTCGTGCACGGCGGGTCGGGCTCGGTCGGTCAGGCCGTCGTGCAGTTCGCCGTGGCCGAGGGGGCGACGGTGATCGCGACCGCGAGCCCCGCTCGTCACGACCTCCTGCGCGAGCTCGGCGCGATCCCGATCAGCTACGACGAGGGACTCCTGCAGCGCGTGCGCGACGCCGCACCGGCCCCGGTCACCGTGGCGCTCGACTGCGCGGGCACCGACGAGGCGATCGAGACGTCGCTGGCCCTGGTCGCCGACCGCGAGCGGATCGCGACGATCGTGCGAGGTCCGGATGCCGCCTCGTTCGGCATCCGCGCCTTCTCCGGCGGGTCGCCGGTCCCGCTGACCGAGCAGGAGCTCGCCTGGCGCGCCGAAGCGCTCGAGAAGACCGTCGAGCTGCTCGCCGCGGGCGACTTCACGATCGAGCTCGGTCCGGAGCTCCCGCTCGCCGAGGCGGCGCGCGCGCACGAGCTCATGGAGACCGGCGCCGCCGACGGCAAGATCATCCTCGTGCCCTGAGCGCACGTCCAGAACCGGTCGCACCCTCTACGCTGAGACGATGACTGGTCTTCGTTGGGGAATCCTCGCCACCGGCGGCATCGCCGCCTCGTTCGCTTCCGATCTGCGCACCGCAGGGCTCGACCTCGTGGCCGTCGGCTCACGCTCGCAGGAGTCGGCCGACGAGTTCGCTGCTCGCTTCGACATCGCCCACGCGCACCCGTCGTACGAGGCTCTCGTCGCCGATCCCGACGTCGACATCATCTACATCGGCACGCCCCACCCCATGCACCACGACAACGCGCGCCTGGCACTCGAGAACGGCAAGCACGTCATCGCCGAGAAGGCGTTCACGCTGAACCGCGCCGAGGCGGAGGACCTGCAGCGCCTCGCCGCCGAGAAGGGTCTGCTCGTCACCGAGGCGATGTGGACGCGGTACCTGCCGCACATGATCCGCATCCGCGAGATCATCGCCGAGGGCACACTCGGAGAGATCCGCGCGGTGACGGCCGATCACACGCAGTCGCTGCCCACCGACCCGGCACACCGCCTGAACGATCTCGCCCTGGGCGGCGGCGCCCTGCTCGACCTCGGCATCTACCCGATCTCGTTCATCCACGACATCCTCGGCGCGCCCACCGGCATCCGCGCGATGGGCCGTCTGATCGAGACGGGCGCCGACGCCGAGGTCGCCACCGTCATGACCCACGAGGGCGGGGCGATCTCCACCAGCCTGTCGTCCTCTCGGGCCGCCGGGCCCAACGCCGCGAGCATCATCGGCACGAAGGCGCGCATCGACATCGACCGGGTCTGGTACTCCCCCACGTCGTTCCGCGTCGTGCTGACCGACGGCACGGTGCACGAGGAGTACATCTCCGAGGTCGACGGCCGCGGCATGCAGTACCAGGCGCTGAACGCGGAGCGCCTCGTGCGCGACGGCATCCTCGAGGGCGACATCCTGCCCATCGCCGAGAGCGTCGAGATCATGGGCACGCTCGACGAGGTGCGCGCGCAGATCGGTGTGCGCTACCCCCGGGAGGAGGCGAGCCATGGCTGAGACGACCGATGCGCGCGTCGCCGTCTACCTCGACTTCGACAACATCGTCATCTCCTGGTACGACCGTGTGCACGGGCGGAACGCCTACGGCAAGGATCGTCAGCGCATCACCGAGAACCCCAACGATCCCGAGGTCGCCGAGCGTCTCAACCGGGCGATGATCGAGGTGGGCGCCATCATCGACTATGCGGCATCCTTCGGCACCCTCGTCCTGACCCGGGCGTATGCGGACTGGTCGTCGCCGGTGAACGCCGAGTACCGCTCCCAGCTGGTCGCCCGTGCCGTCGACCTGGTGCAGCTCTTCCCGGCCGCGGCCTATGCCAAGAACGGCGCCGACATCCGCCTCGCGGTCGACGCCGTCGAAGACATGTTCCGCCTTCCCGACCTCACCCATGTGGTGATCGTGGCGGGCGACAGCGACTACGTGCCGCTCGCGCAGCGATGCAAGCGCCTCGGCCGCTATGTCATCGGCGTCGGAGTCGCGGGGTCCACGGCGAAGTCGCTGGCCGCGGCCTGCGACGAGTTCGAGGCCTACGACTCGCTGCCGGGCGTGGTGCGTCCGGCCAAGGCCGCCCCGGCGACCGTCGCCGTGCCGTCGGAGGCCGAGCCGGCCGTCGAGGCGGCGACCGACGTCACGAAGAGCAAGACGACGCGTCGCGCGAAGTCGAAGGCCGCACCTGCCGCGAAGGTCGACGATCAGGGCGACGCGACGCGGCTGCTCGAGCGCGCCCTCCGCCTCGGGCACGACAAGGCCGACGCCGACGAGTGGCTGCACAGCTCGGCGGTCAAGACCCACATGCGGCGCATGGACCCGTCGTTCAGCGAGAAGGCCCTCGGCTACCGCTCGTTCTCCGACTTCCTGAAGTCGCGCGACGACATCGCCGAGCTCGAGGAGACGGGGCACGAGCGCCTCGTGAAGCTGCGCGAGCCCTGACCGGGGTCGGTCACTCCACGAAGTCGTACTCCTGGAAGGCGGCGACCTCCGGCACCCAGCGCTCTGCGACGAAGGCACGGTGCGCGGGGTGAGCGTCATAGGCGTCGTAGGCCGCCTGATCGGCGAAGGTCATCGAGAACTGATGGGCGAGGTCGCTCTTCGCGCTCACCTGACGGCGGATGGTGAAGTCGGCGACGCCGGGGATCGAGTTCAGCACGGCCTGGCCCGTGGCGAGGAACTCGCGCTCCTCGGCCGAGCCGGCCGGGTGGACGAGCCGGAAGACGACGGTGTGCTGGATCGGCATGGAGCTCCTGAGTCCGAGGCGGTCACTGGTTGCTGAAGGCGGCGTCGAACGAGGCCTCGGGCTTCGGCCACAGCAGCGACCGCACGTGGCGCAGGGCCTCGGGGGCGCCGTGCAACCGGTCCATCCCCGCATCCTCCCACTCGATCGAGATGGGGCCGGCGTAGCCGATCGCGTCGAGGGCGCGGAACGCGTCCTCCCACGGCACGTCGCCGTGTCCGGTCGAGACGAAGTCCCATCCTCGTCGGGGGTCGCCCCACGGCAGGTGCGAGCCGAGCACGCCGGCACGACCGTTGTGCGGCCGCATCCGGGTGTCCTTGCAGTCGACGTGGTAGATCCGCTCGGCGAAGTCGACGATGAAGCCGACCGGGTCGATGTTCTGCCACATCATGTGCGACGGGTCCCAGTTGAACCCGAACGCCTCCCGGTGATCGATCGCCTCCAGCGCGCGCACGCTCGACCAGTAGTCGTAGGCGATCTCGCCCGGGTGCACCTCGTGCGCGAATCGCACGCCCTCGCCGTCGAAGACGTCGAGGATCGGGTTCCAGCGGGCGGCGAAGTCGTCGAATCCGCCCTCGATGACGGATGCCGGCACCGGCGGGAACATCGCCACATAGGGCCAGATGGACGAGCCGGTGAACCCGACCACCGTGTCGACGTCGAGCTTGCGCGCCACGCGCGCCGCTCGCTTCATGTCGTCCGCCGCCCGCTGCCGGACTCCTTCGGCCTCGCCGTCGCCCCACACGTAGTCGCGGAGGATCGCCTGGTGCCGGAAGTCGATCGGCGCATCGCACACGGCCTGGCCGGCGAGGTGGTTCGAGATCGCGAAGATCTTCAATCCGTGCCGGTCGAGAATCTCGCGGCGCGAGGCGACATAGGCGTCGTCTTCGTCCGCGCGCCGCAGGTCGAGATGATCGCCGGATGCCGCGACCTCGAGACCGTCGTACCCCCACTCGGCGGCGAGTCGCGCCACCTCTTCGAAGGGCAGGTCCGCCCATTGGCCGGTGAACAGGGTGACAGGACGAGTGCTCATGCGTGCTCCCATGCTCGGAGGGCGGAGATGCTGCGGGCGGCCAGCTCGTCCTGGCTGGGGGCCAGCGGACGCCAGACCGACGCGGCCACCGCGATGGTGGCATTCTCCCCCGTGAAGCTCTCGAGACCGAGCGCACCGCGGTAGTCGGCGTCGTCGAGAGCGCGGAGGATGCCCGGCCAGTCGGTGTGATCGTCGCCGACGGCGCCGCGATCGCTGCCGCACACCTGCACGTGCGCGATCGCCGCACCCGCGGATCGGATGGCGTCGGCGGGCTTCTTCTCCTCGATGTTCAGATGATAGGTGTCGAGGGCGAGGCCGACGCCCGCGCCGAGCAGCGGCGCGAGGGCATCGAGACTCTGTTCGACGGTGTTGAGCACGCTGGTCTCGTAGCGATTGAGCGGCTCGACGGCGACGGTGACGCCGGCTGCAGCGGCCTCGGCGGCGAGTGGTGCGAGGCTCTCGCGCACCTCGGCGACGACGGCGGCGCGCTCGTCGGCATCCATGCGCCAGGTGACACCCGTCGGCGCATAGAAGGGTCCGGCCACGACGGGCGAGCCGAGAACGGATGCCGCGCGAAGACAGCTCCGCAGGTACTCCTGCGTCGCCGCGACGTCTCCGGCTCGGGCGACCAGGGAGCGCCCGGGGCCCATGGCTCCGACCACCAGCCCACCCAGCCCGAGGCCGTCCAGGACCTCCCGTGCGAGGGAAGGGTCCCAGTCGCCGGGGTTCTCGAGCGGCAGCTCGAGAGCGTCGTAGCCGAGGGAGGCGGCCTTCCGCGCGAGCGGTTCGAGCGTCGCATCGGTGAGCGGCGACGTCCAGACCCAGGTGTTCACGGCCAGCGTGCGGGGCATGTGTGCTCTTCTCTCGAGAAGCGGAACGGAGCAGGCGTTCCGTCTCGCTCCGCTCGCTCGACGACCGAGGGTTCCCGGTCGTCGAGCGAGGAGCGGAGCGACGAGACGAAACGCGTCTTGCCGTGACCTTACGGGATCTGGCGCTCCTGCCAGACCGTCGGGTATCCCGGCAGGTTCTCGCCGCCGAACTTGGCGTAGTGCCCGTCGGGCATGCCCTCGTTCGCCTCGAGGTACTGGTCGAGCTCTCCCTCGGTGATCGGCTTCTGCGGCAGCACCCACTCCTTCGGCACCTCTTCACCCGCGAAGATCTTCTGCGCGGCGAGGAGCGGCGTGCGCCACTGGAAGTTCGAGTACACCGGCGCGAGGCCCGTGAGGCCGGTGTCCTTCCACTTGCGGAGGAAGCTCATCTCGTCCTCCCCGGTCATGACCGGGTAGTCCGCTCCCGCGTCCTCGAAGGCCTCGATCGCCGCGACCGCGCCGTCACCGGCATCCATCCAGATGCCCTGCACGTCGCCCTTGGCGAGTTCGTCGCTGATGATGCTCTTGATCTCCGCGGGGTCGGCGCCGGTGAAGTAGTCCACGGCCTCGATGCCGGCCTCGTCGAACAGCTTCTGCGCGCCCGCCCAGCGGTGCTCGAGCACGTCGACACCAGGGAGGATGCGCAGTGCCACGACCTTGTCGCCCTCTTCGAGGTTGTCGATGAGGAACTCGGCGGTGTCGATGCCCCAGGCGAAGCCGCCGATGGGGTGGATGAACGTGACCGGGCAGTCGGTGTTCACGCCGCGGTCGAACACGACGACCGGCTTGCCCGTCTCGCATGCCCGCTCGACGGCGGGGGTCATCGCCGCGGTGCTGTTGGGCGAGATGAGGAACACGTCGCAGTTGCCCTCGGCGATGAAGTAGTCGATGTCGGCGATCTGCGTGTCGTCGGAGTCCTGCGCGTCGCGCGTCTCCATCTCGCTGATCGCTCCCGCCTCCTGAAGCGCCTTGAGCTGCTCGTTCATCGTGATCCAGCCGGTCTGGCGCCACGGGTTCGAGATCGAGGCGTTCGCGAAGCAGGCCTTCTTGGCCCCCTCGCTGGCGTACTCGGCGGTGTCGACCATCTCGGCGTTGATGTACTGCAGGTAGGGCTCGTCGGCCGGGCCCTCCGGCTCGATGCCCCGCTCCTCGTCCTGCTTGTCGAAGAGCTCCTGGTCGAACCATTCGGTCGTCTCGGCGGACTCGTCCGGATTCTCCGATTCGGCGGGCGCCACGGACGGGTCGGTGGTGCACCCGGCGAGCGCGATGAGGCCGAAGAGGGCCACCCCGGCGGTGGCGATCTTCATCGATCGTCGCATTGTCAATCTCCTCTTGTTTCTGTGTGGGTGGTGCTGGTTTCCATATGGATGGTGCGGGTTGTTACGGGTTCTGCGGGCACGGGGTCCGCAGGAGCCTGGGGGCTGCGCCGGCGGCGGGCGCGGAAGGCGACCGCCGAGTAGGCGACGGCGGCGATGATGATGACGCCCTGCACGGCGTCGCGCAGCGTCGACGGGACGCCGGCGATGTTCAGCAGCATGAAGAGCGCTTCGAGGGCGAAAGCGCCCGCCGCCGCAGCGACGATCCAGCCGCGCCCGCCGCCGAGCACCACACCGCCGAGGACGACCGCGGTGATGGCCACGAACTCGTAGCCGCGGCCGACCGACGGGTGCACGCCGGCGTAGCCGACGAGCAGCACGGCCGACAGGGTCGCCGACAGCGACGAGATGACGAAGGCGCGGGTGGTGACCCAGGCGCTGCGGGCACCGGCGTAGTCGACGGCGCGGGCGTTGTCGCCCACGGCGATGAGCAGCTTGCCGAGCGGACGCTTGGTGATCCAGATGCCGAGCGCGAGCCAGGCGATGAGCAGGAACACCGCCCAGGGGACGAACTCGAGGAACGGGACATCGCGGATGCCGCCACGGCCGATCTCGCGGAAGCTGTCGGCCGGGTTCCCGGTCGCCGCTCCCCCGGTCCACCACATCACCGCACCGAGCAGGGCGAGCATCATGCCGAGCGTCACGATGAACGAGGGCACCTTCAGCAGGGTGGTGATGACGCCGTTGACGAGGCCGATCACCGCGCCGAAGACGATCATGAGCAGCAGCACCGGCACGGTGCGCGAGTCGTCCTGTCCGACGAGGTTGCCGGCGATGATCACCTGCGCCGTGATGAGCGATCCCTGCGACAGGTCGAACTCCCCGGCGATGATGACGAAGTACTGCCCGATCGCGACGATGGCGATCGGCGCCACGCGCTGGATGAAGCGCATGAGCTGGCCCGGCTCGGCGAAGCTCGGGTTGAGGACCATCACCGCGACGAGCAGGATGACCAGCAGCAGGAAAACCGCCCCCCGCGGACTCACGAGCGTGCGCAGCGCGTTCATGCTCGTCCTCCTTCCGTGGCGGGGGTGGTATCGGCCAGGTGCGAGGCGGCCGCCGCCATCTCGGGCTCGGCCGCCTTCGCGGCGTCGTCTCCTCCGGTCCTCGTCCCGCCGGCGCCGAAGCGCGGACGGCGACGTGCGATGGCACGGCGGCTGTAGACGGCGACCGCTGCGACGATGACGATGCCGCGGACGACGTCCTTCAGGAAGGGGTTGACCTGCATGACGCTCATCACGTTGTCGACCACCGCGAGGATCGCGACTCCTCCGAGCGTGCCCCACACCGAGCCGCGTCCGCCGAGGAGGAGGGTCCCTCCGAGCACGACCGCGGCGACGGAGAGGAGGGCGTAGCCGCCCTGCTGGCCGACGGTCGGGCTGCCGACGCCGAGGCGGCTGGCGAGGAGCAGTCCGGCCAGGCCCGCGAAGATCGAGCACAGCACGTGCGCGGCGATCAGCGGCGGGCGGGTGCGCACGCCCGACAGGCGCGCGATCTCGGGATCCCCGCCGACCGCGTAGAGGTGGGCGCCGGTGCGGGTGCGGGTGAGCAGGAACCACACCAGCACGGCCATGGCGATCATGATGATCGTCGAGACGGGCACCGGTCCGAGGCCCGATGCTCCGATGAGCTGGAACGCCCAGGGCACGTTGCCCGCCGAGCCCTCGAAGTTCGTGTTGAGGATCCCCTGGAGGATGAGCCCGACGCCGAGGGTCGCGATGAATCCGTTGACCTTCAGCACCGTCACGATGACCCCGTTGACGAGGCCGATGCCCGCGCAGACCAGCAGCGTGACGCCGACGGCGGCCGGGATGTTGCCCGGGTTGCCGTTCATGATGGTCGCGGCCAGCAGGCTCGAGAGGCTGATGACGTAGGTGACCGAGAGGTCGAGCGACGCCCCGAGCACGACCAGAGTCTGCCCGATCGCGACGAGACCGAGCACGCTCATGCCGGTGAGGATGTCGCGGATGTTGCCCGCACTGAGGAAGTTGCGCCCCACCGTGGCCACCAGGATGGCGCCCACGATGATCGCCAGGATCAGGATGCCGAGGACGATGACGGTCGAGTCGATCCGCAGACGCTTCATCGGAGGCCTCCTTCGCTGGTCGGGCCGGGATGCGCGGCGCCCGTCGCCGCCCCGAGGATCTCGTGCTCGGCCGCGCCGGCCGGCAGCTCTGCGGCCAGTTCGCCGTCGTGCATGACCAGGATGCGGTCGCTCATGCCGATGACCTCGGGCAGTTCGCTCGAGACCATGAGCACCGCCGTGCCCTGGGCGGCGAGCTCGCGCATGAGCTGGTAGACGGCGTACTTCGCGCCGACGTCGATCCCGCGCGTCGGCTCGTCGAACAGGACGACCTGCGGCCGGGTGAGCAGCCACTTCGCGAGGACGACCTTCTGCTGGTTGCCTCCGGAGAGGAAGCGGGTCTCCTGGTCGAGTCCGCGCGCGCTGATCTCGAGAGAGCTCAGGATGCCGGGCACCTCTCGGCGCGACGCCGGGGTGCGGCCGGCGAACACGCTGCGGACGACCAGCAGCGCGTTGTCGAGCACCGACTGCCCGAGGGCGAGGCCCTGGGCCTTGCGGTCTTCCGAGACCAGGGCGAGACCGGCCCGCACGGCCGCGCGGGCGCTGGTGATGCGCACCGGTCGGCCGTCGATGCGCATCGACCCGCGCGCGAAGCCCTGGATGCCGAAGATGCCCTCGACCAGCTCCGTGCGCCCCGAGCCCTGCAGTCCTGCGACGCCGACGATCTCCCCCGCGCGCAGCGTGAGCGAGACCCCGTCGACGAAGGCGTTGCCGCATCCGTCGAGCTCGAGTCTCGGCTCGCCGACGGCGGTGCCCGGAAGCGGGTCGGGGAAGTACGACTGGATCGACCGGCCGACCATGCGGCGCACCAGCTCCTCGGTGGTCAGTGCGGCGGTCTCGTCGGTGGAGACGAGGGCGCCGTCCTTGAGGATCGTGATGCGATCGCAGAGGTCGAAGATCTCCTTCAGGCGATGCGAGACGTAGATGACCGCCACGCCGCGCGACGTGAGCTTGCGGATGATCGCGTACAACAGCTCGACCTCGTGGTCGCTGAGCGCCGCCGTCGGCTCGTCCATCGAGATGACCCGCGCCTCGAACGACAGGGCTTTGACGATCTCGACGATCTGCTGCTCGGCGACCGTGAGCGACCCCACCCGGGCCTGCGGATCGATGAACGAGACGCCGAGATCGGTCAGGAGTTGCTCCGTCCGGCTGTTCATGGCGGCGGTGTCGACGAGACCTCGGCGGCGCGGCTCGCGTCCGAGATACACGTTCTGCGCGACGGTGCGCTCGGGAAGGAGCGTGAACTCCTGGAAGACGGTGACGATGCCGGCATCCATCGCCTGGCGCGGGTGGGCGTGATGCACCTCTTCGCCGAGATACGTCACGGTGCCCTCGTCGGCGGGCTGCACGCCCGCGATGATCTTCATCAGCGTCGACTTGCCCGCGCCGTTCTCGCCGACCAGGCCGTGGACCTCGCCGGGACGCACGTCGAAGTCGATGCCCTTCAGCACCTCGACGCCGAAGAACGACTTGCGGACGCCGTCGACGGCGAGCACCGGCTGCGTGGTCGTCGCGGTCATGCCTGCACCTCCAGGGGTTGCATCGCGTTCGTCTCCGACGGCCGTACCCACCGGCCGTCCTGCGCCGCCGACTCCAGCACCGCCTCGGTCAGCACGGCGGATCGGTAGCCGTCGGCGAAGGTCGGCAGCCCGTCGGGCGTCTCGCCGGCGATGGCGGCGTACACATCGGCCATGAATCCGTTGAAGGCGTCCTGGTAGCCCATGGCGTGCCCGGCCGGCACGCGCTGCAGTCGAGCGGCATCCGGGTCGGCGGTGGCGGGGTCGCGCAGCAGCAGTCGGGAATCGGCGCGTGCGCCGATCCACAGCTCCTCCGGTCGCTCCTGCTCGAAGCGGAGGGTCTGCGCCGAGCCGTGCAGTTCCAGGGTGAGCGCGTTCTTGCGCCCCGGGGCCATCTGCGAGATGAGCAGCGTGCCGAGCGCGCCGGACTCGGTCTCGACGAGCAGGGCGACGATGTCCTCGGTGTCCACCGCGCGTCCGCCGCGCTCGGCGAAGACCCGCCGGGTGCGTGCACTGAGCGAGGTGATCCTCTCGCCGATGACGAACTCGATGAGGTCGCAGAGGTGGGACCCGATGTCGGCGAACGCGCGTGACGGCCCGCCGGCGGTCGACTGCACCCGCCAGTCGTCGTCGCCCGGCAGCAGCATCCAGTCCTGCAGGTACGAGCAGTCGAGCGTGAGCAGCTCCCCGACCTCGCCGCGGTGCATGCGTGCGCGCGCTTCGCGGATCATCGGGTGGTAGCGGTAGACGAAGGGGACGGCGGCGACGAGGCCGCGACCCGCGGCCGACTCGGCGAGACGACGGGCGTCGGAGGCGGTCGTGGCGAGCGGCTTCTCGCACACGACGTGCTTGCCGGCCGCGAGGGCCCGGAGGGCGAGGTCGGCGTGCGTCGCGTTCGGGGTGCAGATGTGCACGACGTCGATGTCGGCGGCCGCCAGGAGGTCGGCGGCGTCCGGCTCGGCGCGGTCCGCGCCCAGCGCGGCAGCGGCGGCACGGCCGCCGGCGACGGAGCTGGTGGCCACGGCCCGCAGCTCGCCGCCCGCGTCGCGGGACGCCGTGCGGTGCACGCGCGCCATGAACCCTCCGCCGAGGATGCCGGCTCGGATCGTCCCGAGACCGGTGTCAGTGACATCCGTTGTCATGGGGCGAGTCTGACACAGCATCCGCACCTTTTGCTAGTCCATCGTCAAAAGTTGTTCAATCGCAATTCGAAGTTTGCCGCCCGAGCGGCGAAAGCCTGTGGTTTACTGACCCAATGGTTGACGTGCTGCGGCCGGCTCCGGCGCCGGCGCCCGGAGCGGGAGAGATCTTTCAGATCCTGCGCGACGGGCACGCCCGCACCAAGGCGGAGCTTGCCGCCCTCACCGGTCTCGCCCGATCGACCGTCGCCCTGCGCGTCGACGCGCTGCTCGCCGCCGATCTCCTCCGCCCCGCCGGCGAGGCGGCGTCGACCGGGGGGCGACCGCCCGCCCGCGTGGCCTTCAACCCCCGGGCCGGCCTCGTGCTGGCCGTCGACCTCGGAGCGACGCATGCCACGGTGGCCGTCGCCGACCTGGCGGGGGTCATCCTCGACGCCCGCACGCGCGCGATCGACATCGGGGAGGGCCCGGAGGCCCTGCTCGACGTCATCCTCGCCGACGGGCGGGCGCTGCTCGACGACGCACCGGCCGTCGGCCTCCCCCTGCTCGGCGTCGGCATCGGAGTGCCCGGACCGGTCGAGCACTCCACCGGCCGACCCACCAACCCGCCGATCATGCCGGGATGGGACCGATTCGACGTCCCGGGCTACGTGCAGCGCACCTTCGCCGTGCCCGTGCTCGTCGACAACGACGTCAACATCCTCGCCCTCGGCGAGCAGGCGACGAGCTGGCCGCAGGTCGACGACCTGATCTTCGTCAAGGTCTCCACCGGCATCGGAGCCGGCATCATCGCCGGCGGGCAGCTGCAGCGAGGAGCCCAGGGCTCCGCCGGCGACATGGGTCACGTGCAGGTGCCGACCGGGGCGGGATCGACGCGGGAACCGGGCGACGAACGCGACCTGGAGGCCCTCGCCAGCGGGTCGGCGCTCGCGGTCACCCTGCGCGATGAAGGACACGACGTGCACAGCGCGTCCGACGTGGTCGATCTCGTGCGCGCGGGCAATCCGGCCGCGATCGAGGCGGCGCGGCAGGCCGGCCGGGATGTCGGCGAGGTGCTCGCCACCGTCGTCAATCTGCTCAACCCGTCGATCATCGTGCTCGGCGGAAGCATCGCGCGCGCCGGCGAGCATCTTCTCGCCGGCGTGCGCGAGGTCGTCTACCGCCGCAGCATCCCGCTGGCGACGCAGCATCTCGCGATCGTGCAGTCCCAGGCGGGCGACCGCGCCGCCGTGCTCGGTGCGGCGATCATGGTCGCCCGCGAGGTGCTGTCGCCGGCGAACGTCGACGCCTACGTGGCCGATCCGCCGAAGGTCGCCTCGAAGGGGTCGAAGTCGGCGTCGAGCGCGCCGACCTGATCGAGCGTGCTCTCGACCGGCACGAACCGCCGGGACTCCGCGGCCTCCTCGATCGACAGCAGCGTGTCGAGCACGTGATACCCGAACTCCCCCGTGGCGACGTGCGGGCGTCCGGCCGCGATCGACCTGGCCATGTCGAGCAGTCCGATTCCGCGGCCTCCGAGCACACCCTCCTGCGCGACGTCGACGACCTCCTGCTCGACCGGCTCGGGCGGCACGAAGCGACGGCGCAGCGGTCGGGTGATGGTGATCTCGCCGCCGAAGGTGTTCGGGTCGGGGATCACGAGCGTGCCCTCGGTGCCGGTGACCTCGACGATCCCCTGCCGCACGATGGGCGAATCGGTGCTGTAGATGCTCTGCGCCTGACCGCCCCCCTCGAAGTCCATCAGCACGCTCAGCGTCGACGGGATCTCGACCGGGAACTCCTGCCCCGCGAGCTCGCCGACCTGCACACGGCGCGTCGGTGATCCCTGCAGGCCGAGGGCGGCGACCGATGCGACCGCACCGAACACGTGCACGAGCGTCGAGACGTAGTACGGCCCCATGTCGAGCAGAGGCCCGGCACCCTTGGCGTAGAGGAAGGCGGGATTCGGGTGGAAGATCTCAGGCCCCTGCCACTGGAACGTCGTCTGCGCGAACAGAGGTCGGCCGATGTCGCCCCGGGCGATCGCGCGCTTCGCCGTCTGCACCCCGGGACCCAGCACCGTGTCGGGGGCGACGCCGATGCGCAGTCCGGCGGCATCCGCCGCCTGCAGCAGCCGCCGCGACTCCTCACGGCTCACTCCGATCGGCTTCTCGGTCCAGACGTGCTTGCCGGCCGCGAGGATGGCCTCCGACACCTCGACGTGGACCGCGGGAAGGGTGAGGTTCACCACGATGTCGATGTCGGGATCGGTGAGGACGACATCCACTCCGCCGGCCCGCGGCACGCCGTACTTCTCCGCCTGCGCCCTCGCCCGCTCCTCGATCAGATCGGCGACCGCGAGCACGCGCACGTCCGGGAACGCGGTGAGGTTCGTCAGGTACTGGTCGCTGATGTTGCCCGCACCGATGAGACCGACGCCGACCGGGCCTCCTCCCACCGCCATCAGCGGGCCACGATCTGGTCGAGGTGCGCACGGCTGCGCTCGACGGCGTCGAGGAGATCGCCGTCGTAGTGATCGAACTCGACGATCGCGAGTTCGAGAGCGGATGCCGCGGCGATCGCCGCCGCGAGCGGCACGGCGCCCTCGCCCGCGGGGACCTGGTCGGCCGGAGGATACGCGTCGAGGAGGGCGGGGTCGAGGGTGCCGTCTTTCGCGTGCACGGCGATCACGCGGTCGCCCAGCCTCTCGAGCAGCGCGACCGGGTCGACGCCGCCGCGAGCGACCCAGTACAGGTCGACCTCGAGCACGACGCGCTCGTCGAGGGCACCGGCGAGGACCTCGAGTCCGGTGACGCCGTCGAAGACCGCCTCGAGCTCGTGCGCGTGGTTGTGGTACCCGACGCGCATGCCGGCCCCGGCTCCGATCTCGGCCGCCTCGTTCAGCAGACGAGCGGTCTCCTCGATCTGCGCGACCGTCTTCCAGCGGGCGGGTTCGGTGTACGGATCGATCACCGTCGTCATGCCCAGCACCTTCGCGGCGTCGAACACCTCGGCGGGTGACGGCACGGAGCGGTCCGTGCCGCTCCCGTCGGGATTGACGAACGACGGCGACGCGAGGAACGCGTGCCCCGACGGCGCCTTCAGTCCGGCCGCCGACAGCGCCTGCGCGAGCGGCTCCGCCCGGCGGACGAAGTCGTAGGGTTCGACGGCGGTGAACCCGCGCGCGGCCACCGCGGCCAGCGCCCCCTCGAGGTCGGCGTCCAGCTGGTCCTTGATGGTGAACAGCTGCAGGGAGGTCTGAATCGTCATCGGTCGGCTCCTTCGGTCATCGGCGACGCGCGGATCGTCGTCCGCGAACAGCACGTTACCAGCGAATACCTCCACACGGAAGTTTTGGTTGGATAGACTGCGGCCATGCCCGACGACGAGAGCCCCCGCCCGCGCGGCGCGTACGCCAAGGGGATCGCGCGGCGGCAGGAGATCCTCGATCGGGCCATCGAGGTCTTCGCCGCACGCGGTGCCGATCGCACCAGCCTCCGCGCCATCGCGCGCGAGGTCGGCGTCACCCATGCCGCCCTCACGCACTACTTCGGCTCCCTCGAGGAACTCCTCGTGTCCGTGTACGAGGAGAGCAACGCGCCCGCCCACCGCCACGAGACCGTGCCCGACGACGCGACCCCGGTGGAGCGGATGATCGAATCCGCGCGCACCAATCGCGAGGTCCCCGGCCTCGTCCAGCTGTACTCCAGCCTGGTCGCCTCCGCGCTTGAGGACGGTCACCCCGTGGCACGGGAGTTCGCGACGACCAGGTTCGCCGACCTTCGCGCCCGGTTCGCGGCCACCGTGCGCGAGCAGCAGGGCCGCGGCCGCCTGCGCGACGACGTCGATCCGGATGCCGTCGCCGCACTGGTCGTCGCGGCATCCGACGGCCTTCAGACGCAGTGGCTGCTCGACGACGCTGCTCCCCAGCACGAGGCGCTCGCTCTTCTCGACCGCCTGCTGCGGTCACCCGGCACAGACGAGGAGGCAGCCGTATGAGCGCAGACCGGGTGGTCATCGGGGGATCCACCGGATTCATGGGGCGATACCTGCAGGAGCGCTGGAGACGCCAGGGGCGCGAAGTGGTGACCGTCTCCCGCGCGGGGGCCGACATCCGGTGGAGCGACCAGGCGGCGATCGACCGCGCGGTCGACGGCGCGTCCCTCGTCATCGGGCTGGCGGGCAAGAGCGTCAACTGCCGTTACACCCCCGCCAACCGCGCGGAGATCGTGAGATCGCGGGTCGACACCACGGCGTCGCTGAGCCGTGCCATCGCGCGGGCGGCGGCTCCGCCGCCCCTCTGGGTCAATTCGTCGACGGCCACCGTCTACCGGCATGCGGAGGATCGGCCGATGACGGAGTCGACGGGCGAGATCGGCTCAGGGTTCTCGGTCGACGTGGCACGGGCGTGGGAGCAGGCCCTCTTCGCCGACGACCTCCCGGCGACACGTCGCATCGCATTGCGCAGCGCCATCGTCCTCGGCCACGGCGGAGTCCTCGAGCCGCTGAAGACGCTCTCGCGCCTCGGTCTCGGCGGGGCCCATCACGACGGCCGCTGGCCGGTCAGCCGGGGGCGGCGAGCGGCCGGAACCGCACACCTCCCCGGCGCCCGCCGAGGTCGGCAGCGTTTCAGCTGGGTGCACGTCGAAGACGTCGCGCGCGCGATCGACTTCTTCGAACGGACGCCCACGCTCGAGGGACCGGTGAACGCCTCCGCCCCGCATCCCGTCGACGACCGCGAGTTCATGGCGACCGTCCGACGGGTGCTGGGCGTCCGCATCGGGGTACCGATGCCGAGGTGGATGCTGGAACTCGGCGCCATCGGCATCCGCACCGAGACCGAGCTGGTCCTGAAGAGTCGGTGGGTGCTACCCGAGAAGCTCACCGAAGCGGGATTCGTCTTCCGGTATCCGACGCTCGAGGCAGCCGTGCGGGAGTCGTTCGACCGTGCGGCGGCCGCCCAGGACGCGGGCCCCTAAGACGACTCGCCGCCCTCGCGACGGCGCTTCTCGATCTCCTCGCGCAACCGCCATTCCTCGATCTCGCGATCGAGATCGGCGATCTGCTGCTCCGTCGTGCGCAGGTCCCGAGGCGGCGCGGGCTGCACGTGCACGGGCCCTGCGGCCCGTTCGGCTCGACGCACGCGCGGCATCCGGATGCCGGCCTCGTCGTACTCCCGCCCCATCACGAACCAGAGCAGGCTGCCGATCAGGGGGATCAGGATCACGATGAAGACCCACAGCATCTTGGGCAGATGCTTCACCTGGGAGTCGTCGCGCCTGATGATGTCGACGAGCGCACCGATCATCAGGGCGATGACGAGGAGCGAGAGCAGGAACGACATGGGATCAGGGTAGACGATGCCGGTCTACGGGAGCAGATGTCCGGCGGCGCGGAACAGCTCGTACCACTCGGCGCGGGTGAGGACGATGTCGGACCCGAGGGCCGCGTCGCGGACCCGCTCCGGCGTCGTCGTGCCCAGCACCACCTGCATGTTCGCGGGGTGGCGGGTGATCCAGGCGGTGGCGACGGCGATCGGCGGCACCCCGTACGCGTCGGCCAGACGGTCGATCACGGCGTTCAGCTCGGCATACTCCGGGTTGCCGAGGAAGACTCCGGTGAAGAACCCGCCCTGGAACGGCGACCACGCCTGGACGGTGATGCCGTTGATGCGGCAGTACTCGACGATGCCGCCGCCGTCGCGCACGATGCTCTGATCCTCGCCGGCCATGTTCGTCGCGATCGGCTGCGCGATGATCGGCGCATGCGTGATCGACAGCTGCAGCTGGTTGGCGATGAGCGGCTGCCGCACGGCCGTGCGGAGCAGGTCGATCTGTCGCGGGGTGTGGTTCGACACGCCGAACGCACGGACCTTGCCGGACGATTCGAGTTCGTCGAAGGCCCGGGCGACCTCTTCCGGCTCGACGAGAGCGTCGGGCCGGTGCAGCAGGAGCACGTCGATCCGATCCGTCCGGAGGGCGGCGAGCGACCCTTCGACCTGGGCGACGATGTGCTCGTAGGAGAAGTCGAACATCCCCTGGTCGGGAACGATGCCGCACTTGGTCTGCAGCACGATCTCATCGCGCTCGGCGGCGCTCAGCTGCAGCGACTCGGCGAACCTCGTCTCGCAGTGATGCATCGATCCGCCGTAGATGTCGGCGTGGTCGAAGAAGTCGATGCCCGAGGCACGTGCGGCCTCGTACAGATCGCGGATGTGGGCATCGTCCTTGTCATCGATGCGCATCATCCCGGCGACGACGGCGGGGGCGGTGGAGGATCCGAACGGCACTGTCTTCATGCCTCCACGCTACCCGCGTCACCGGTGCGGTGGATCCGCACTCGGCGTCAGCGCGCTCACCGGGACGTCGAGCGCCGCCGCGATGGCGGCCAGATCAGCCACCGTGAAGTCGTCGCGGCCATGAAGCGCCTCCGAGAGGCGGCGGGCATCGATGCCGGCCCGGTCGGCGAGCCAGTGCCGCGACCGACCCGCTCTTTCGAGTTCGGCCCCGACCGCGACTGACACCAGATGACGCGCTTCCGTCCCCATACGTCGACGGTACCGCGTCAGGCAGCGCACAACCACCGTCGAGTGAACCAATATGACGGCATCCTGGCTTCACGGCGGTGCTATGGTGAGCCGGATGAAGACATCGGCCGACCAGTACAACGCCGCCGTCGGAGTGCAGATCCGCGCCGAGATCGGCGCGCACCACAGCAGCATCGCCGCCATGGCGAGGACGATCGGCATCGCTCGCAGCGCGCTCGACAACTACGTGACGGGCAAGCGCGCCATCCCGATCCCGATCGTCTACGCGGTGTGCGCCGCCGTCGGTCTGGAGCCGCATCAGCTGCTCCGCCGCGCCGAGGAGCGCCTCGAGACCACCGGCACTCCGGCAGGGGCCCGCATCACGCCGCTCCGCCGCTCCCCCGATGTCTCCGGTTCGCGCGATGATGTCGCCGAGGTCGCCTTCCGATCGCACCTCCGGCACGACGCCGACACCGACGACCTCTACGACTAGGGGAATCATGCACACGCTCCTCCGCCTCGCCGAGGAGCAGGGCGTGCGCGTGATCGAGCGCCCCGGCGCGACGCGGGGCGGATTCGACCCCGTGACGAAGACCATCCGTCTCGATCCGGGCATGAGCGCGCGCACGGCGCGGAGCGTTCTCGCCCACGAACTCGGGCATGTGGCGCTCGGACACCTCCCCTCCACCGATCCGGCCGTCTCCCGCCAGCAGGAGCGCCAGGCCGACGAATGGGCGGCCCGGCTGCTCATCACCCCGCAGGCCTACGCGCAGGCCGAGAACACCCGGGGCACGCACGTCGCGAGCCTCGCCTTCGAGCTCGACGTGACGATCGAGCTCGTCCTCGCCTATCAGCGTCGACTACGACGGCTCGGTCCCGATCTCGGTCTCGCTGCCAGCCGTTTCACGGCTGCGTGACGAACGGCGACGCTGGTTGAATGACGTCATGGCCTTCCTCGTCACTCCCGCGCCCGTCACCCTGACCGGAGACGTCGTCGAACTGCGTCCCCTCGACCGGTCGCACGTGGCCGGCCTCGCCGAGGCGGCACGCGAGGACGACCTGTGGCAGACGGCCTGGTACACCTCGGTGCCCGAACCCGACGGCGTCGCTGCCGAGGTCGATCGTCGTCTGGCGCTGCTCGCCGACGGAGAGATGGTGCCCTTCACTGCGTTCGACGCGTCGGAGAGGGTTCTCGGCATGACCTCGTACTACGACCTGGTCGCCGACGTGCCCCGGCTGCACATCGGATACACCTGGAACCGGCCTTCGGCCCATGGGACGGGGACCAATGCCGAATCGAAGCTCCTGCTGCTGCGCCACGCCTTCGAGTCGTTGGGCGTGTTCCGTGTGGGCCTGACGACCCAGTGGGTGAACCACCGGTCGCGCGCGGCGATCGAGCGATTGGGAGCGAAGCAGGACGGCGTGATGCGGGCGATGAGCCGCTACCGCAACGGCGCGTTGCGCGACAGCGTCGAGTACTCGATCATCGAGCCGGAGTGGCCCGCGGTGAGGGCGACGATCGAGGCGCGCCTGGTGCGGCAGACTCGGCGCGGGTGAACCCGCGGATCACTCGGTGGGGCTGCCGGTCCAGTTGTTGCTGCGCCGCGTCGCCGAACCGCTCTGCCGCATGACCCAGGCGAGGGCCAGCATCGTGAGAAGGAGACCGCCGACGAAGACGAGCGCCTGGAACTCCTCGATCGTCTGAGCGAGAGCCATGACCCAGATGCCCCCGAGGAAGAGGACGAGGAAGAAGATGAAGCTGAGGATCACGGGAACTCCTGTCGTTGCGGCCGGTTCCCAGCGTACCCTCAGCCCGCGGCGCCGTGGTGCGTCCCGCGTCGGCTAGCGCACGGCCCCGACGGACGGAACCCCCTGTGCGACCGGTCCGAGACGTGGTTTCCTCGCCGCATGAACGCTCCCGTGACCGCCCTTGCCCTCTCCTGCACGCTGAAGCCCTCGCCCTCCGAGTCGAGCAGCGACCTGTTCGCCACGCAGATCCTCGCCGACCTCGCCGCGCACGGCGTCACCGGAGAGCTCGTGCGCGTCGTCGACCGCACCCTCAGCCCCGGCGTGCTGACGGACATGGGTGGAGACGACGAGTGGCCGTCGCTCCGCCGTCGCGTCCTCGACGCCGACATCCTCGTGTTCGTGACCCCCACCTGGATGGGACAGCACTCCAGCGTGGCGCAGCGCGTGCTCGAAAGGCTCGACGCCGAGCTGAGCGAGACCGACGCGCGCGGCCGGCTGACCCTCCTCGACAAGGTCGCCATCGCCGGGGTGGTCGGCAACGAGGACGGGGCGCACCACATCTCCGCCGTTCTGTTCCAGGCGCTGAACGACGTGGGGTTCACCATCCCCTCGCAGGCGTCGGTCTACTGGAACGGCGAGGCGATGCACACGACCGACTACCTCGAGCTCGAGCAGATCCCCGACGAGGTCGCCTCGGCCATGAAGACCGCGACCCGCAACGCCGCTCACCTCGCACGGGCTCTGCGCGAGCGCGAGTATCCGGTCGAGTGACCGCGGATCAGGTGCGTCGCACCTGATCCGCGGTCGCGTCGATCACCCGCCCGCGGTGAAGTCCATCGATCGCACCTGGGCGGTGAGGTTCGCGCCCACCGTGCTGTTGACGACCTGGACGGCTCGCACATCCGAGTTGGCGGCGGTGATGCCGGATGCCGCGAAGTAGCTCTTGTACGTCTCGAAGAGCTGGGTGAAATCGATCGAGACCTGCTTGTCCTGGCCGACCGACATGTATCCCGACGGATCGGCCACGCTGATGCGGCAGTGCCCGCCCTCGCACTTGTTGTCCCACAGCACCCTCGGGTCGTTGCTCGCGATGTCCCAGCCGTTGGGGTTGAAGTTCACGACCTGGATCAGGTGCACTTTGTCGGCACCGGTCGCACTCGACGTCCACATGATGTCGGTCGTGAGGATCTTGCGGTCCTCGCCGCACGACGACGCGGAGGGCGCAGACGGGACCTTCAGGTTGCCCGTGAACACGAGACCTTCGCTGAGCTTGGGGTGACGCTTGAGCCCGGCCTTCAGATACTCGTACGTCGCCGTCACCTCCGTGAGACGGCAGGGATTGGTCCCGCCGAGGTTGTGGGCATTGTTGACCAGCGTGAGCGTGAGCGGGCTGCCGTCGGCACCCTCCACCCAGTGGTCGAAGCCGGGGGTCTTGCCGCCGCTGTCGCCCCACAGCCATCCGTGCGTGTTGAAGCGCCACGCCGGGCAGGTCTGGCCCTGCACGCCGACCCACGCCTTACCTGCCGGCCAGCAGGCCGCGTTGGTGTCATGCCGGTCCATGCCGAGTTGCACGGCAAGGGCGTCGATCTCGTCGCATCCGCTCGTCTCGGCGTGGAGGTTGGTGAGGGGCGTGCCCTGCGGCCGCTCTTCCACCACGCTCCAGCATCGGTGGCGGGGGCCCGGATCCCACAGCAGCGACTCGGGAGACGAGGACGAGAGCTCGACCTCCGCCTCCGCCTCTGCACTCGGCGTCGCGGCAGCCGCGCCGAGGGGAAGCAGGGCTCCTCCCATCAGCAGCGCGGCGGCGGCTCCGAGGACACCGATTCGGAATCTCGACGATCTCATTGCGCACTCCATCGTGATCGATTTGTCGTCAGTCACCGGGCGAGTGCCCGATGGGAATTGATGTTATCGATGACATTGTTGTATGGCAAGGATGAGAGAGCGCGAAACGGACAATACCGATATCGATGCCAATCTCTCCGCGCACGAGAAAGGCCCGGATCCGCACGCGGGAGCGGGTCCGGGCCTCTCACCTACAACGCAGGCGACGTGCGATCCGAGACGTCTAGAAGTCCCAGTCGTCGTCTTCCGTGGCCTCGGCCTTGCCGATGACGTACGACGAGCCCGACCCCGAGAAGAAGTCGTGATTCTCGTCGGCGTTCGGCGACAGGGCCGAGAGGATCGCCGGGTTCACGTTGGTGACCGTGGACGGGAACATCGCCTCGTAGCCGAGGTTCATCAGCGCCTTGTTGGCGTTGTAGTGCAGGAACTTCTTGACGTCTTCGGTGAGACCGACCTCGTCGTAGAGATCCTGCGTGTACTGCACCTCGTTGTCGTACAGCTCGTAGAGCAGCGAGAACGTGTAGTCCTTCAGCTCGTCCTTGCGTGCCTGATCGAGGGTCTCGAGGCCGCGCTGGAACTTGTACCCGATGTAGTAGCCGTGAACAGCCTCGTCGCGGATGATGAGGCGGATCAGGTCGGCCGTGTTGGTGAGCTTCGCGCGGCTCGACCAGTGCATCGGCAGGTAGAACCCCGAGTAGAACAGGAAGCTCTCGAGCAGGGTCGACGCGACCTTGCGCTTGAGCGGGTCGTCTCCGCGGTAGTAGTCGGTGACGATCTGCGCCTTCTTCTGCAGGTTCGGGTTCTCGACCGACCAGCGGAACGCCTCGTCGATCTCCTTCGTCGAGCACAGGGTCGAGAAGATCGAGGAGTAGCTCTTGGCGTGCACCGACTCCATGAACGCGATGTTCGTGTAGACGGCCTCCTCGTGCGGGGTGATGGCGTCGGGGATCAGCGACACGGCTCCCACGGTGCCCTGGATCGTGTCGAGGAGCGTGAGGCCGGTGAACACCCGCATCGTGAGTGTCTGCTCCTCGGCGGTGAGCGTGTTCCACGACTGGATGTCGTTCGACAGCGGCACCTTCTCGGGCAGCCAGAAGTTGTTCACCAGACGGTTCCAGACCTCGAGGTCCTTGTCGTCCTGGATGCGGTTCCAGTTGATCGCCTGCACGCGGTCGACCAGCTTGAGCGGTGAGGAGGGAGTCATCGGTGTGCCGTTTCTGAGTACTGGGTCACTGAGCTTGTCGAAGTGCGGGTCACAGCATGCAGGAGACGCACTCGGTCATGTCGGTGCCCTCGAGCGCCAGCTGACGCAGGCGGATGTAGTAGATCGTCTTGATGCCCTTGCGCCAGGCGTAGATCTGCGCCTTGTTGATGTCGCGCGTCGTGGCGGTGTCCTTGAAGAACAGCGTCAGCGACAGGCCCTGGTCGACGTGCTGCGTGGCCGCGGCATACGTGTCGATGACCTTCTCGTAGCCGATCTCGTACGCGTCCTGGTAGTACTCCAGGTTGTCGTTCGTCATGAACGCCGCCGGGTAGTAGACGCGGCCGAGCTTGCCCTCCTTGCGGATCTCGATCTTCGACGCGATCGGGTGGATCGACGACGTCGAGTTGTTGATGTACGAGATCGAGCCGGTCGGCGGCACCGCCTGCAGGTTCTGGTTGTAGATGCCGTGCTTCTGGATGCTCTCCTTCAGCTCGGCCCAGTCCTGCTGAGTCGGGATGTGCTTGCCGGCGAAGAGATCCTTGACCTTCTCGGTCGCGGGCGCCCAGGCCTGGTCGATGTACTTGTCGAAGAACGTCCCCGACGCGTAGGTCGAGTCCTCGAAGCCGTCGAACGCGCGGCCGCGCTCGATCGCGAGCCGGTTCGAGGCGCGCAGGGCGTGGAACAGCACCGTGTAGAAGTAGATGTTCGTGAAGTCGATGCCCTCTTCCGAGCCGTAGAACACGTGCTCACGGGCGAGGTAGCCGTGCAGGTTCATCTGGCCGAGTCCGATCGCGTGCGAGCGGTCGTTGCCGTCTTCGATGGAACGCACGGAGCCGATGTGGCTCTGGTCGCTGACGGCCGTGAGGGCGCGGATCGCGGTCTCGACCGTCTGGCCGAGGTCATCGGCATCCATCGACAGCGCGATGTTCATCGAGCCGAGGTTGCAGGAGATGTCCTTGCCGATCCGGTCGTACGACAGGTCGTCGTTGTACGTCGTCGGGGTGTTCACCTGCAGGATCTCGCTGCAGAGGTTCGACATGTTGATGCGACCCTTGATCGGGTTCGCCCTGTTCACCGTGTCTTCGAACATGACGTACGGGTAGCCCGACTCGAACTGGATCTCGGCGACGGTCTGGAAGAACTCGCGTGCGTTGATCTTCGTCTTCTTGATGCGCGAGTCGTCGACCATCTCGCGGTACTTCTCGGTGACCGAGATGTCGCCGAACGGCACGCCGTAGACCTTCTCGACGTCGTACGGCGAGAACAGGTACATGTCCTCGTCGTTCTTGGCGAGCTCGAACGTGATGTCGGGCACGACGACGCCGAGCGACAGCGTCTTGATGCGGATCTTCTCGTCGGCGTTCTCGCGCTTGGTGTCGAGGAAGCGCATGATGTCGGGGTGGTGGGCGTTGAGGTACACCGCGCCGGCGCCCTGGCGCGCACCGAGCTGGTTGGCGTAGCTGAAGCTGTCTTCGAGGAGCTTCATCACGGGGATGATGCCCGAGGACTGGTTCTCGATCTGCTTGATCGGCGCACCCGCCTCGCGGATGTTCGACAGCAGCAGCGCGACGCCGCCGCCGCGCTTCGAGAGCTGCAGGGCGGAGTTGATGCCGCGGGCGATGGACTCCATGTTGTCTTCGATGCGCAGGAGGAAGCAGCTGACGAGCTCGCCGCGCTGCGCCTTGCCGGCGTTGAGGAAGGTGGGGGTGGCCGGCTGGAAGCGGCCCGAGATGATCTCCTCGACGAGGTTGACGGCGAGCTTCTCGTCGCCGTCGGCGAGGCCGAGGGCCGTCATCACGACGCGGTCCTCGAAGCGCTCGAGGTAGCGCTTGCCGTCGAACGTCTTCAGTGTGTAGCTGGTGTAGTACTTGAACGCGCCGAGGAAGGTCTCGAAGCGGAACTTCTTCGAGTAGGCCAGGTCGTTGAGCTTCTGGATGAAGTCGAACGAGTACTTCTCGATGACCGCGCCCTCGTAGTACTCCTTCTCGACGAGGTAGTCGAGACGCTCCTTGAGGGAGTGGAAGAAGACGGTGTTCTGGTTCACGTGCTGCAGGAAGTACTCCCGCGCCGCCCGCTTGTCGGCGTCGAACTGGATCTTCCCGTTCGCGTCGTACAGGTTCAGCATCGCGTTGAGGGCGTGGTAGTCCATGCCCTCGTACGCCGGGTTGATCTTGAAGGCCGCCTGCTCGGTCACCGTCTGCTCGTCAACTGCGCTGTCCACCGTCGTTCCAATCCGTCGCTCACGCGATCAACATCGTCTTGTGTGCCGAAGATCTCGAGCCGATACAAGTGGGGCACCTGACACTTGCGGCTGATGATGTCACCGGCGAGGCAGAACGACTCGCCGAAGTTGGTGTTGCCCGCGGAGATGACTCCGCGGATCAGGCGCCGGTTGCGCTCGTCGTTGAGGAACCGGATCACCTGCTTGGGAACGGCCCCTCGTTCGACGCCGCGTCCCTCACCCCCGCCGTAGGTGGGGGTGATCAGGACGAACGGCTCGTCGACGACGAGATCGTCCTCCTGGTGGTGGAGCGGGATGCGTCGAGCGGGGAGTCCGAGCTTCTCGACGAATCTCGCGGTGTTGCCGGACACGCTGGAGAAATAGACCAGGAGCGGCGCAGCGGTCGCGACGGCGGCGCTCATACTTCTCTCCTGTCGAGGGTGCGGGTCCCTGAGCCTGTCGAAGGGTCAGACCAGGCGGGAGGCGAGCTCGGAGATCTTGTCGGGGCGGAATCCCGACCAGTGGTCCTCGTCGGTGACGACGACCGGTGCCTGCATGTAGCCGAGCGCCTTGACCTGCTCCAGCGCCGCCGGGTCTTCCGACAGGTCGTGGATCTCGTACTCGATGCCCTTCGCGTCGAGCGCGCGGTAGGTCGCGTTGCACTGCACGCACGAAGGCTTGGTGTAGACCGTGATCGACATTGTCATCCCCTCAGATCTTGGTTTTCCGGACAGGACCCCCGCCGGGAGTTCAATACTACATATGGGTGCCGACATTGGGGGCGACCACAAGGGGTAGTAGTTACATCCGTGTAGTTTTCCACTGCTCTCCACTGATACAACACAGGTTGTCCACCGTTTCTTCCACAGGCGAGCGTCGGTTCCGAGGACTCGCGAAGGCCGAGAATCCGCGGCTGGGAGAGACCTGTGAGCGATCCATTCACAGGTGCGACCGTACGCCGGGCCTCCGACATCGATCCGCCTGTGGAATCCGGTCTCCGGCGTGTCGTCGGCGTGTCGTCGGCGTGTCGCGTCGTCGAGGGCGTCGTCGGCGACCGGAGCGGCCCGGTACCGTTGTCTGGTGGCGGGATATCGGGACCTTCTTCGCACGCCGGGAGTGGCGCGCATGATCGCGGCACAGTTGACCGCCCGCTTCCCCAACGGCATGTCGTCGCTGGCCATCCTCCTCCACGTGGAGCAGCAGACCGGATCGTACGGCGCAGCCGGCCTCGTGCTCGCCGCCACGAGCGTGGGTCAGGCGGTCGCCGGCCCGATCACCAGCCGGTGGATGGGCGCCTGGGGCATGCGGCGCGTCATCACGCTGACGCTCGCCGTGTGCGTGATCTCGGTGCTCGGACTGGCCTTCCTCCCCCTCGACGTCCCGGGGTACATGGTGCTGGGCATGGTCGCGGGCCTCTCGACGCCGCCGATCCAGGCCGCGGTGCGAACGATCTACCCGAAGCTCGTCAACGCGTCGCAGCTGACCCCGCTCTTCTCGCTCGACGCCTCGCTGCAGGAGATCATCTGGATCCTCGCGCCGGTCGTGATCACCCTCGTCTCCACGCAGGTGGGCACGGTCGAGGGGCTGCTGCTCGTGGCCGTCATCCTCGTGGTCGGCGGCGCGTGGTTCATCCTCTCCCCCGAGGTCGGCAGAGTGCGCATCCCGCGCAGTCGCACGGCGCTGGGCACCGTGGTGCTCAAGCCGCCCGTCCTGCTCGCCACCGTGATCGGCTTCCTCCTGATCGGGGCCTGCGCCGCCGTCGAGGTCGGCGTGGTCGCGACGTTCGAGCACGGCAGCCTGACCGCCGGCCTCGTCCTCGCGGTGTTCTCGGTCGGCAGCCTGGTCGGCGGACTGGCGTTCGGGCACATCCCCATCGGTCCGTGGGCGATGGCTCGCCGGCTGCTGATCGTGACCGTCGGCCTCGGCCTCACCATGGTCATGCTGAACGTCTTCTGGCTCGGTGGCACGCTCGTGCTCGCGGGCATCGGCATCGCCCCCGCCCTGGCGGTGCTGTTCGCCATCACGTCGGCCAGCGTCAAGTTCAGCGAGACCGCCGAGGCCTTCGGATGGGCGGGCACCGGTCAGCTCATCGGCGCGGCCGCCGGGTCGGCGGTCGCCGGATTCCTGGTCGACCTCGGCGACTGGCGCGGCGCCTACTTCGCCGCGACCCTCTTCGCCGCCGCCGGTCTCCTCGTCGCCGTCGTCTTCGTGCGCTCCTTCCCCGATCTGCGTCATCGCGACGCCAGCCCCCATCCCGATACCGAACCCGTGGCGGTCACCCCTTCATGAGCATCCTGAGCACCCCCGACTCCTCCGCGCCCGAGATCGTCTGCATCGGCGAGACGATGGCCCTCCTCACCCCCGTCGGCGCCACGCTCGCCGGTGCCGAGACCGCGTCGCTGGGCCTGGCCGGGGCGGAGTCCAACGTGACCGCCGGCATCGCGGCATCCGGCCACCGAGCGGCCTGGGCGTCGCGCCTCGGCGACGACCCGCTCGGCGATCGCATCGCGGCCGAGCTGACCCGGCGCGGCGTCGACCTGTGGGTCGAGCGCGCGACGGATGCGCCGACCGGGGTGATGTTCAAGGATCCCGGAGCCGAGGGGTCGTCGGTCTACTACTACCGCCGCGGCTCCGCCGCCTCCGCCATGGCGCCGGGGTTCCTCTCGCCCGAGCGCCTCGCCGGCGTGCGCATCGTGCACACGACCGGCATCACGCCCGCACTCTCCGAAACCTGCCTGCGGATGGTCGACCGACTGTTCGACGATGCGCGCGCGGCCGGCGCCGCCGTGTCGTTCGACGTCAACGATCGACGACCGCTGTGGTCGCGCGAGCAGGCCGCAGCGACCCTCGCCCGCCTGGCGGATGCCGCCGACATCACCTTCGTCGGACGCGACGAGGCCGAACGAATCTGGGGCACGGCGACCGCGGCCGACATCCGCGCGTTCCTGCCGAACTGCGCGCTGCTCGTGGTGAAGGACGGCGACGTCGGAGCCACCGCGTTCGCGGGCGACGATGCACCGGTCTTCGTGCCCGCTCCGCACGTCGACGTCGTCGAGCCGGTCGGCGCCGGCGACGCCTTCGCCTCCGGGTTCCTGGCGGCGACCCTCGACGACCGCCCTCTCGCCGACCGCCTCGCGGCCGGTCATGCCGCGGCCGCCCGCGTGCTCGTGACCCACGCCGACATGCCGCCGATCGACTGACGGCGTGCGCTCCTCGCAAGGAGATGTACGCCAGGGAAGGACGAAAGTCCGGCATCCGTCCTTCCCTGGCGTACATCTCCTCGCGAAGCGCACCGACGCCGCCCGGCCTTCGCGGTTCTAGGCTGGAAGCATGCCTGCTCCGCTCCGCCTCCCCCGCATCGCCTGGGGCTCCCCCTCGGCCCCGCGCCGCGCCCTCCTCGTGCATGGACTCGGTTCTTCGGCGGCGCTCATGTGGCGTCTCGGCGATGCACTCGCCACCGCCGGGTGGCACGCCACCGCGGTCGACCTGCGCGGGCACGGCGATGCGCCGCGCGCCCTCGATTACACCGTGGCCGCCTACGCGGCCGACCTCGCCGCGACCTCCCCGTCGGACGGCGGCGCCTGGGACGCGGTCGTCGGCCACTCCCTGGGGGGTGCGGCGAGCACCGTCGCCGCGGCATCCGATCCGTACTGGACCCGGCGACTCGTGCTCATCGATCCCGCGATCCACGTCGGTGGACGCGACGCATCGATCGTGCGCAGCAGTCAGGAGCGTGCCTTCGCCGACACCCGCCTCGAGATGGTGCAGCAGGAGCATCCGCACTGGCATCCGCAGGATCAGGAGCTGAAGGTCGACGCCGTCCTGCGCGCGAGCGCCTGGGCGGTCGAGCAGACGAGCGCCCAGAACCGGCCGTGGGACGTGCGCGCCGAGGCTGCCCGGCTCGCCGTCCCCACGCACGTGATCGCCGCCGATCCCGCGGTGTACAGCATCTTCACCGGCGACCTGGCCGCCGAGGTGCTCGCCGCGAACCCGTCGATCACCCTGTCGATCGTCGAGGGCGCCGGCCACTCCCTGCACCGCGACAAGCCGGAGGAGTCGATCCGTCACCTCCTGGAGGCGCTGTCGTGAGCGCGTTCGACCCCGAGGCGTTCCTTCCCGACGACCTCCTCGAGCGCATCCGGGAACGGGCGCCGATGCACGATCGCGACAACACCTTCCCGCAGGACGACCTCGACGAGCTCCGCGCGGCGGGATACCTGTCGATCCTGGTGCCCGTCGAACGCGGCGGCGGGGGCCTGTCGCTCGCGCAGGCCGCCGTCCTGCAGCAGCGTCTCGCCGGAGCCGCCCCTGCGACGGCGCTGGCGATCAACATGCACCTGGTGTGGACCGGCGTGGCCAAGGTCTTCTCGGATCGCGGCGTCCCCGGACTCGAGTTCGTGCAGGACGCCGCCGTCGCAGGAGAGGTGTTCGCCTTCGGCATCAGCGAGGCCGGCAACGACCTGGTGCTGTTCGGCAGCGACACCGACGCGGTTCCCGACGGCAGCGGCGGATACGCCTTCACCGGCACCAAGATCTTCACCTCGCTGGCTCCGGTGTGGACGAGGCTCGGCCTGCACGGCCTCGACACGACGAGCGCCGACGGGCCGAAGCTCGTGTTCGCCTTCGTGGAGCGCACGGATGCCGTCGACACCGGCGACGACTGGGACACGCTGGGCATGCGGGCGACGCAGAGCCGCACGACGCGGCTCCGCGGTGCGGTGGCGGATGCCGCGCACGTCGTGCGTCGCATCGACCCCGGGCCCACGCCGGACCCGATCGTGTTCGGCATCTTCTCGGTCTTCGAGATCCTGCTCGCTTCGGTGTACACGGGCATCGCACGGCGGGCGCTCGAGCTCGCGGTGGCCACGGCCGGCACGCGGCGCTCGAAGAAGACCGGCGTCGCGTACAGTCAGGATCCCGACATCCGCTGGCGGATCGCCGATATGGCACTCGCGTACGACGCGCTCCCGCCACAGATCGCCGCGCTGGCGCGCGACGTCGACGACCGGGCCGACCACGGTGCGCGCTGGTTCGCGCTCCTGTCCGGGGTGAAGCACCGCGCGATCACGATGGCGAAGCGGGTCGTCGACGAAGCCATGCTCGTCGCCGGCGGCGGCTCCTACTTCTCCGCGAACGAGCTCTCCCGGCTCTACCGCGACGTGCTCGCCGGCGCCTTCCACCCGTCGGATCCGGAGTCGGCTCATGCGACGGCGGCGAGCGCCTGGCTGGGCCCGCTGGAGTCGGGCACGGCGACGTAGCATATCGGTTCGCTCCGGGGCGGCCTCCGCACGCGGCGCTATCTTGGCGCCGGGAGAAATCATGCTCGACTCGGAAGACGTGCGCCGATCGGCGTTCGCACACGCGTTCTCAGACGCCGTCTCCGCCCGCGGCGTGTCCCTGTCATGGCTGCAACGACGGCTCAAGGACCGCGCCAACCCCGTCTCGGTCGCGACGCTCAGCTATTGGCGCTCCGGCGAGAGGCATCCGGAAGGCCTGCGCTCGCTCACGGCGCTGGAGGACATCGAGCGCCTGCTCGACCTGGAGGCGGGATCACTGGTCGACCTCGTCTGCACGCGCACCCGCCTCGGCGCCCTCGCCCCCGCGCAGAACCCGTTCACCGAGACCGAGGTCACCGCGGCGACCGCGGAGACCCTCGAGATCCTCGACGCTCCCCCCATCGACATCACGCGCCCGATCTCGGCGCACGTCGTCTACACGGTCGACGAGAGCGGGGCGCCGCGACAGCGCACCTCGCGGGTACTCCTGCAGGCCGTCGCTCCGCAGGTCCTCGACATCACCTTCGCCCTGATGTCGGCGGAGCACGTCGTACGACGCCCGGAGTGCACGCTGCGCGGCGCGAGCCTCGTGCGGGAGCATCTCCACGAGAGCGAGCACGTCTACGCGTGCGTGCTCCGTCTGGATCGCCCGCTCGTCCAGGGGGCGACGACCATGCTGGAGGTCGACATGGTCATCCCGCCCCATGACCCGGGGGCGATGCCCGTCGAAGAGGAGGCCCTGGCCTTCGCGATCCGACCCATCCGCGACCTGGTGCTGTGGACCCGGTTCCACCCCGACGCCGTTCCCGATTGGCAGTACGAGTTCGAGCGGACGTCGTCGACCGACGACATCGTCGCGCGTCCGCTGCAGCCGCAGTCGTCGGTGCATCAGTCGCGTCGCGACTTCGGGCCCGGCATCCTCGGCATCCGGTGGGGCTACGATCGCTGAGGCGCCGGGTCAGCGGCGATCGAAGTCGAACGCCTTCAGCAGCTCGACGACCGCCTTGTCGCGCTCGTCGCCGCCCTCGTCGAACATGTCGGTGACGTGCGTGCGCAGGTGGTTCTCCAGCAGCAGCCGGTTCAGCGACTCCAGCGAGCGCTGGATGGCACGGGACTGCGTGATGATGTCCATGCAGTAGTCCTCGTTCTCGATCATCCGGGCCACCCCGCGCATCTGCCCCTCGAGGATGCTCGTGCGGTGCAGGGCACGCTTCTTGATGTCTTCGATCACGTCTCGAGGGTACTCTTCGCGTGAAAGGATGACGTCATGCCGGGAACACGCATGATGCAGCTCTCCCCTGCCGATCAGGTGCGGCTGCGCGCTCTGCGTCGCATGAAGGCGGTGGCCCTGGGGGCGCTCGTCTTCATGGCTCTGGCTTTCGTCGTGGCCTTCGCGTTCCAGGAGCGGATCGGATGGCTGGCCTATGTGCGCGCGGCCGCCGAGGGCGGGATGGTGGGCGCGCTGGCCGACTGGTTCGCCGTGACCGCGCTCTTCCGGCGTCCGCTCGGACTTCCCATCCCGCACACGGCGATCATCCCCAACCGCAAGGACGAGATCGGCCGCACGCTGGGCGAGTTCGTCGAGACGAACTTCCTCGCCGCCGACGTGGTGCGCACGAAGCTGTCGAGCACGGCGATCGCGGTGCGCGCCGGCGAATGGCTCCGCACGGAGGAGCACGCCGAACGGGTCGGGGCCGAGGGGGCGACCATCGCCGCCGCCGTGCTGAACGCCCTCAGCGACGACGACGTGCGCGACCTCATCGCCGACCTCGCCCGCGAACACCTCGTCGAGCCCGAATGGGGTCCCCCCGCCGGCGTCTGGCTGGCCAAGATCGTCGAGGCCGACGCGCATCACGGCGCGGTGGACCTGGCCGTCGACACGATCGGACGGTGGCTCGACGCCAACGCCGAGTCGTTCACCGGACTCGTCTCGCGCCGGCTGCCGTCGTGGGTGCCGCGCCTCGCGCATCGCTTCGTCGACGACACCGTCTACAACGAGGCCGTCAAGTTCGTGCGGGCGGTGCAGGCCGATCCGCGGCATCCGGCCCGTCTCGCGATCGACGGCTACCTCTCTCGACTGGCCGACAACCTGCAGAACGATCCGGCGACCCGGCAGAAGCTCGAGAGCGCGAAGGCGTCGCTCTTCGACAGCCCGCGCGTGGGAGCCCTCGCCGCCGAGGCGTGGAACACGGCGAAGAACGGTCTTCTCACGGCACTCGCCGACGAGCACAGCGGCCTGCGCCGGCGGGCGGTGCGCGCCCTGCAGGAGGTCGGCGAGCGCCTGACGACGGATGCCGCGCTGCAGCAGCGCGTGGACACCTGGGTGTCGGACGCCGCGGTCTTCCTGGTCGACCGCTACCGTCACGACATCGCCTCGATCATCACCGACACGGTGGAGCGGTGGGACCCGGCCGAGACCACGGAGAAGATCGAGCTCATGGTCGGACGCGACCTGCAGTACATCCGCCTGAACGGCACGTTCGTCGGTGCCCTCGCCGGGCTCGCCATCTTCACGCTGGCGCACGCCCTGATTCCCGGAGTGTGACGTGACAGCCTCGTCCCGACAGCTGAGCCGCGATCCGCTCTGGCCCCGCGCCGGCGGCTGGCCGGCCTTCGACGCCGCGGCGGATGCCGTTCTCGTCGGAGTCCCCACGTGGCGCACGTCGCTGTCGCCGACGGGAGCGCACGCCACGCCCGCGGCGATCCGCGACGCCCTCCCCCGCTTTGGTGCGACGCTGATGGGCCCGCCGGCGGTGACGCTCGACGAGGTGCTGCGCATCGCCGACGCCGGCGACGTCGCCGAGCCCGACGGCGACGCGGGCGAGGCCTCGGTCATCGCCCGCGTGCGCGAGCTCCGCGCGGCCGCGCGGCTCGTGATCGCTCTGGGCGGCGACAACTCCCTGACCTATCCGGTCGCGCTGGGCGCCGAGGCGACGGGACTGGTCACCTTCGACGCCCACTTCGACCTGCGCGACGGCGTCTCGAACGGAACACCCGTGCGACGTCTCGTCGAAGACACCCCCGCGAGCGCGACGGTCGACACGTCGCGCATCGACCCGACGCGCATCGTGCAGATCGGCATCGCGGACTTCGCCAACTCCAAGGCGTATGCGCAGCGTGCCGCCGACTGGGGCATCCGCGTGATCACGCTCGACGACGTGCGCCGGCGGGGCGTCGACGACGTCGTCGCCGAGGCGCTCGAGGTCGCGGGCGCCGGTGCGGGCTCCCGGATCCACCTCGACATCGACGTGGACGTGTGCGATCGATCGGTGGCCCCCGGATGTCCGGCGAGCGTGCCCGGCGGCCTGGCCGCCTGGGAGCTGCGCGCGCTGACGAGGGCGGTCGCCTCGGATGTGCGGGTCGGCAGCGCCGACATCGCCGAGGTGGATGCGACGGCCGATGCCGATGACGGGCGCACTGTACGGCTCGCCGCCCTGTGCGTTCTCGAGCTTCTCGCAGGACTCGCCCTGCGCTGAGATCCCGCCGCTCCTGCGGCGCCGACCGCCGCTCAGCGGACGATCAGCTCGGGCGTGATCAGGGCATGAGCCGCGCCGGACTCGAGCCGGCGGGGTGCCACGACGTCGCCGGTGGGCCCCATGAGCAGATGCAGGATGGCCTCGGCGACGTCTTCCGGCCGCTGCTCCACGCTCGAGAACCCCAGCGCCTCGGCCGTGGGGGTGTTGTCGAAGCCGATGACGGGGACGGCGATGCGCGCATCAGCGAGGGCGAGCAGGGCCCCGACGGCGAGGGAATCGCTGGCGCAGACGAGCGCGTCAGGACGGCTTCCTTCCTCCAGTGCGCGAGCGACCGCCTGACGGGCCCCGGGCACGGACTCCTCTGCGACGATGCGCACACCGCGCGCACCGGCATCCGCGACGGTCTCGCGCCAGCCGCGCTCGCGATCGTCGCCGGTCCCCGATCCTGTCGGCCAGCCGAGGAAGGCCACGGAGGCGCCGTGCGTCAGGCCGTGCTGCGTCGCGGCACGGGTGCCCGCGGCGCCGTCGACGTCGACCCACAGGTGCAGCGGGTCGGCGATGTCGTCATCGCCCCACGGACGGCCGAAGGAGATGAACGGCAGGCCGACGGCGTCGAGGTGTCCGACGCGAGGATCGTCGCGCACCGTGCCGGTGATGATCGCCGCGTCGATCTCCGATCCCTCCCACAACTCGGCGAGTCGGCCCAGCTCCTCCTGCGGAGTGCGCGCCGCGTACACGAGCATCCGCATCCCGCGCTCACTGGCCCGCTCGGTGATCGCGTGCACGAAGCGGTCGAGCACCACGCCGGAGACGCCTCCGAGATAGGGGTCGAGTCGGATGCCGATGGTCGAGCTGCGGCGCAGGCGCAGGCGGCGCGCGGCGGCATGCCGCCGGTAGCCCAGCTGGTCGATGGAAGCGAGCACGCGCTCCCTCGTCGCCGGCTTCACGATGTCGGGAGTGTTCAGCACGTTCGACACCGTCTGGCGCGAGACGCCGGCGTGCGCCGCGACGTCTTCCACCGTGGGCGCCTTCGCCATCCCGTCCTCGATCCTGGCGGGCTTGACACGTCCGCTCCGCCGCACCTAGCGTATTCCATGCGGAGTTTGATCGTTCAAATTCTGTCCACGAGGCCTCATCAAAGGAGAGAGACATGACACGGCAGACCACACGCGCCCTCCTCGGCACCGGGGCGGTGCTGCTCACCACGACGCTCGTTCTCACGGGCTGCGGCTCCGGCTTCGCCGGCGACGAGCCGTCGGGCGATTCCGACGGGCTCACCTCGTCGGACGACGCGCTCACCGTCCTGATCGGCTCCTCGGGCGACGCCGAGACCGAAGCCGTTCAGTCGGCGCTCGACGCGTGGTCGGAGGAGTCGGGCACCGACGTCGAACTCCAGGTCGCGAGCGACCTCGCCCAGGAGCTCTCGCAGGGCTTCGCCGCGGGCGAGCCCGCCGACCTGTTCTACCTCGCCCCCGAGCAGATGGCCGGCTACGCATCGAACGGCTCCCTGCAGGCCTATGGCGACGACCTCGCGAACAAGGACGATTTCTACCCCTCTCTCGTGGAGAACTTCACCCTCGACGGCACGTTCTACTGCGCGCCGAAGGACTTCTCGACGCTCGGTCTCGTGATCAACACGCAGATGTGGACGGATGCCGGCCTCACCGACGCCGATCTCCCGACGACGTGGGACGACCTGGCGACGGTCGCCCAGAAGCTCACCACCCCCGAGCACGTGGGTCTCGCGTTCGGCGCCGAGTATCAGCGGATCGGCACCTTCATGGCGCAGGCCGGCGGCGGCCTCGTCGACGACGGCACTGCGATCGCCGACGACCAGGCGAACGTCGACGCGCTCGACTACGTCAAGACGCACCTCGGTGACGGCTCCTTCGCCTATGCCAAGGACATCGGTGCGGGCTGGGGCGGCGAGGCGCTCGGAAAGGGCCTCGCGGCGATGGTGATCGAGGGCAACTGGATCACCGGCGCGATGGCGAACGACTTCAGCTCGGTCGACTACACCGTCGCAGAGCTTCCGGAGGGCCCCGGCGGTGCGGGCACCCTGCAGTTCACGAACTGCTGGGGCATGGCGGCCGACAGCCCCAACCAGCAGGCCGCGCTCGACCTCGTCGAGTACCTGACGAGCGCCGACAGCCAGCTCGCGTTCTCGAAGGCCTTCGGCCCGATGCCGTCGATCGCCTCGGCCGCCGACCAGTGGACGGCCGACAACCCGACGCTCGCGCCGTTCCTCGCCGGTGCCGACTACGCGCAGTTCCCGCCGAACCAGGACGGTGCGGCCGACGTCATCGCCGACTTCAACGCGCAGCTGGAGTCGCTGAAGACCGGTGACCCCGCGCAGATCCTCGACGGCGTGCAGTCCAACCTCGAAGCGATCGTCGAGTAAGCATGGCGGCGCAGGCCACGCCTCGCCGCGGAGGGGCCTCCGGGCTCCGCCGCGGCGAGGCCGCAGCCGGATGGCTCTTCACCGCCCCGGTGATCGCCATCCTCGGCGTGTTCCTGCTCGTCCCGGTGCTCATGGCCCTGTGGGTCAGCATGTCGGACTGGGCCGGGCGCGGGAGTCCCCTCTCGCCGTCGGTCTCGTTCGTGGGGGCCGAGAACTACTCCGCCGTGCTCGCCGACGGGGGGCTCGCCACCAAGGACTTCGGCACAGCTCTGCGCAACAACGCCTGGTACGTGCTGCTCGTCGTGCCGCTGCAGACGGCGATCGCGCTCTTCCTCGCGGTGCTCGTGAATCGCGCGGTGCTGCGCGGACGCGGGTTCTTCCGCACCGCCTACTACTTCCCCTCCGTCACCAGCTCGGTCGCCATCACCGTGCTCTGGCTGTTCCTCTTCTCCGCGAGCGGCGCGGTGAACAGCGTGCTCGCGTGGTTCGGCGTCAACGGCCCGAACTGGTTCAACGATCCCCGCGGCATCCTGCACCTGGTCCTCAGCGGAATCGGCGTCGACGCCGGCCCTGCCGCCCTGACCGGCGGCGGGATGCTCGGCATCTCGTGGTGGGAGTGGCTCGCCGGCCCCTCGATCGCGATGAGCGCCTACATCCTCATGGCCGTCTTCACCACCTCCGGCACCTTCATGCTCCTGTTCCTCGCCGGGCTGCAGAATCTCGGTGCCGACGTCGACGAGGCCGCCATGATGGACGGCGCGAACAGCTGGCAGCGCTTCTGGCGCGTCACGCTCCCCCAGTTGCGCCCGACGCTCTTCACGGTGCTGACCCTCGGCCTCATCGGATGCTGGCAGGTGTTCGACCAGATCTACACGGGAACGCGGGGGGCACCGAGCAAGACGACGCTCACGCCCGCCTATCAGTCGTACAAGACCGCGTTCACGGATCAGGAGTGGGGGCAGGGCGCCGCGATCGCCTTCATCCTCTTCGTCATCATCGTCGTGTTCACGCTGCTGCAGCGTTGGGTGCTCCGCGACCGGCCCGTGTCGCGCCGTCGCATCCGCGCGTACGAGGTCGCCGCACAGGGGAAGACGTCATGAGACTCTCGTCGAAGCAGCTCACGTGGCAGATCGTGCTGTATGCGGTGCTGATCGTGCTCGCGCTGATCTACATCTACCCCTTCCTGATCCAGGTGTTCACGAGCTTCAAGACCGATGAGGATGCCGCATCCTCAGGGCTCGGTCTGCTTCCGGAGTCGTGGACGTTCGCGGCGTATGAGCGCCTGTTCGCGAACTCCGACTTCCCGTCGTGGTTCGTCAACAGCGCGATCGTGACGATCGTCGTCACCGCCGGGCGCGTGTTCTTCAACTCGCTCGCCGGGTACGCGCTCGCCCGTCTGCGCTTCCGCGGCCGCGGCGTCGTGTTCGCCGCACTCGTGGCGGTCATGTCGGTGCCGACCGTCGTGCTGCTCATCCCGAAGTTCCTCGTGATCAATCAGCTCGGCATCTTCAACTCGTACGCGGGCATGATCCTGCCGCTGCTCGTCGACGCCGCCGGCGTGTTCATCATGAAGAACTTCTTCGAGTCGATCCCGGTCTCGGTCGAGGAGCAGGCGCGCATCGACGGCGCCGGCACGTTCCGCATGTTCTGGTCGGTCGTGCTGCCGATGGCCACGCCCGCGCTCATCACGATCGTGATCCTGTCGTTCCAGGGGTCGTGGAACGAGCTCAGCCATTTCATCGTGTCGACCAACGACCCCGCCCTGACGACCCTGACGAAGGGCGTCGCGTCCCTCGCGAGCGGACAGCTCAGCCAGGGCACCCAGTATCCGCTCAAGCTGGCGGCCGCACTCATCATGACGATCCCCGTCGCCGTGATGTTCTTCATCTTCCAGCGCCGCATCATGAATTCCACCGAAGGAGCCGTCAAGGAATGACCGACCGCCCCCACCTCCAGCCCCTGCTCGACGACGCCGTGATCGTGCTCGACGCACCGACCCAGGTGTGGTCGGGGCGTGACGGCCTGCTCGGCTCCGCGCCGATCCACGGGGTGTTCCACGGCGACGTCCGGCACATCTCCGCCGTCGACCTCGCGGTGCAGGGAACGGACCTGGAGTCGATCGGATGCTCGTCGCCGACACCGCAGCACGTGCGCTTCACCGACGTCCTGCGCGGAATCGACGATGCGGGGGCCGATCCCAAGGTGCGGCTCGACAGGGATCGCACCGTGACGGCCGGCCGATTCACCGAGAGGTTGCGCTTCTCCTCGCACCTCGAAGATGCCGTGGAGATCGCGATGACGGTGCGCGTACGCCCCGACTTCGCGCCCATGCAGCTCGTCAAGGCGGGGCTCGGCGGCGATCGGGACTGGACGTGGGACGGCGAGCGCTGCCGAGCGGGCGAGGCGTCGTTCGCCCTGACGGCTCCGGGCGCCGAGGTGTCGCTCGACGGCGGCGATCTCGTCGTCGCCTGGCGTGAGACCATCCCTCCGCGCGGCGCCGCCGAGCTTTCGTGGTCGGCCGACCTCGACGACCCGACCCTCGTGGTGACGACACCCGGGCGCGCCGCCGAGACCCGTCGCATCGACACGGGCGCGGATCCTCGCGTCGCCCGCTGGCTCGACCGTGCGACCGCCGATCTCGGCGCGCTGCGGCTCGCGCTCCCCGACCACCCGGACGACGCCTTCTACGCGGCGGGCGCACCGTGGTTCTTCACCCTGTTCGGGCGGGACTCGATCTGGGCGGCGCGCCTCGCTCTGGCATCCGACCCCGCGATCGCCGGATCGACTCTGCGGGTGCTCGCGCGGCTGCAGGGGACTACGGTCGACCCCCAGAGCGCCGAGGCGCCCGGCAAGATCGCGCACGAGCTGCGCAGCGCCGAGCTCTCGCTGCCGGGCGAAGGAGTGCTCCTGCCGCCGCTGTACTACGGCACGGTCGACGCCACACCGCTATGGGTGTGCCTGGTGGCCGACGCGTGGGACGCGGGGATGCCGGAGCACGACCTGCGCGAGCTCCTCCCCGCGTTGCGCGCCGCCCTGGACTGGATGGTCGTGCACGGCGACGCCTCCGGCAGCGGATTCATCGACTACGCCGACGCGACCGGTCACGGCCTGGCGAACCAGGGGTGGAAGGACTCCGGCGACTCGATCCAGTGGCGCGACGGACGGCTCGCCGAGGGCCCGATCGCCCTCAGCGAGGTGCAGGGCTACGCCTACGAGGCCGCCGTGCGCGGGGCGGCGCTGCTCGACGGGCTCGGCGAGACGGGTGGCGACGCCCTGCGCTCGTGGGCGGCCGACCTGCGCACGCGGTTCCGCGAGGCGTACTGGGTCACGACGCCGGAGGGGCGGTACCCGGCCATCGCGCTCGACGCCCACGGCGCCGCGGTCGACACGCTCACCAGCAACATCGGCCACCTCATCGGGACCGGCCTGCTCGACGCCGACGAGGAGCGCGGGTGCGCGGAGCTGCTCCTGGGCGACTCGATGTCGAGCGGCTACGGCATCCGCACGATGTCGACGGATGCCGTCGGCTACTGGCCGCTCAGCTACCACGGCGGCAGCGTGTGGACCCACGACACCGCGATCGCCGTGCACGGGATGCTGCGCGCCGGTCTCGTGGACGAGGCCCGACACGTCGCCGCGCAGCTGCTCGACCTGGCCGAGGGCTTCGACTACCGGGTGCCGGAGCTGCACTCCGGTGAGCCGCGCGTGCCAGGGGGCGCTCCGGTGCCGTATCCCGCGGCATGCCGCCCGCAGGCCTGGTCGGCCGCCGCGGCCGTCGTCTGCGCCGAGGCTCTGCGCTGAGGCGACGGGGTCGGCGTCAGCGGACGGCGACCCCGTCCTTCCAGACGCGCTGCACGAGGGGCACGCCCGGACGGTAGGCGAGGTGGATCCGCGTCGGCGCGTTCAGCAGCACGAGGTCGGCCCGCGCTCCCGGGGCGATGAGCCCGACGTCGTCACGCCGCAGCGCCTTCGCACCGCCCGCGGTCGCCGCCCACACGGCTTCGGCCGGAGTCATCCCCATGTCGCGGACGGCGACGGCGATGCAGAACGGCATGGACGAGGTGAAGCTCGACCCCGGATTGGTGTCGCAGGCGAGCGCGACGGTGACGCCCGCGTCGATGAGCCGCCGGGCGTCGGGGTACGGCTGCCGCGTCGAGAACTCGACGCCCGGCAGCAGCGTGAGGACGGTGTCGGACCCGGCGAGCGCCGCGACATCGGCATCCGTCAGATAGGTGCCGTGATCGACCGACGCCGCCCCGAGCTCCACGGCGAGCCGCACGCCGTCGCCCGGTCCGAGCTGGCTCGCATGCAGGCGGGCACGCAGGCCGCGCGTGATTCCCGCTTCGAGGATGCGGCGAGACTGCGCTGCCGTGAACGCGCCGGTCTCGCAGAACACGTCGATCCACCGGGCGTGCGGCGCACAGGCGTCGAGCATCGGGCCGCACACGAGGTCGACGTACGCCTCGGGGTCGTCGGCGTACTCGGCCGGGACGACGTGCGCCCCGAGGAACGTGACCTCGGGCGTGGCCTCGGCAGCCAGGCGCACGAGCCGCTCCTCGTCGGCGACCGAGAGGCCGTAGCCGCTCTTGATCTCGACCGTGGTGGTGCCCTGCCCGAGCATCTCGTCGAGGAACCCGCGCAGGCGCGCGCGGAGCTCGTCGTCGCTCGCGGCGCGCGTGGCGGCGACGGTGGAGCGGATGCCGCCGGCGGCGTACTTCTGCCCGGCCATGCGCGCCTCGAACTCGGCGGCGCGGTCGCCGCCGAACACGAGGTGGCTGTGGCTGTCGACGAAGCCGGGGATCAGGGCTCGGCCCTCGGCGTCCACGACCTCGTCGGCGTCCGGCGCCTCTGCCGCCGAGCCGACCCACGCGATCCGGTCTCCCTCGATCAGCACGGCTGCGTCGTGCGTGGTGCCGCAGGGGTCGGTCGGGTCGGAGGCGACGTTGGTCGTCAGCTCGCCGATGTTCGTCAGCAGCACGGTACTCACAGCATCGGCACCGTCAGGCCGCGCTCGCGGGCGATATCGCGCGCGTGCTCGTATCCCGCGTCGACGTGGCGCATGACGCCGGTGCCGGGGTCGTTGGTCAGCACCCGCTCGAGCTTCTCGGCGGCGAGCGCGGAGCCGTCGGCGACCGTGACCTGGCCGGCGTGGATCGACCGGCCGATGCCGACACCTCCGCCGTGATGCAGCGACACCCACGATGCACCGGAGGCCGTGTTCAGCAGCGCGTTGAGCAGCGGCCAGTCGGCGATCGCGTCAGAGCCGTCCTTCATCCCCTCGGTCTCGCGGTACGGCGAAGCCACGGAGCCGGAGTCGAGGTGGTCGCGACCGATCACGATCGGCGCCGAGAGCTCGCCCGAGGCCACCATCTCGTTGAACTTCAGGCCGGCGAGGTGGCGCTCCTTGTAGCCCAGCCAGCAGATACGCGCCGGAAGACCCTCGAAGTGGACCTTCTCGCCCGCCTTCTCCAACCAGCGGTGCAGCGCGGCGTCCTCGGGGAACAGCTCGGCGATCGCGCGGTCGGTCTTGCGGATGTCCTCCGGGTCGCCCGAGAGGGCGGCCCAGCGGAAGGGCCCTCGCCCCTCCTCGAACTGCGGGCGGATGTACGCGGGCACGAAGCCCGGGAAGTCGAAGGCCCGCTCGAAGCCGCCCAGCTGCGCCTCGGCACGGATCGAGTTGCCGTAGTCGAAGACCGCGGCTCCGGCGTCCTGGAAGCCGACCATCGCCGCGACGTGCGCGGCCATGGACTCGCGGGAGCGACGCGTGAACTCCTCGGGATCGCGCGCCGCCTCCGCCTTCCACTGCTCGACCGAGACACCGACGGGGAGGTAGGCGAGCGGGTCGTGAGCACTCGTCTGGTCGGTGACGATGTCGATCGGCACGCCGCGGCTCAGCAGCTCGGGGAAGACCTCGGCCGCATTGCCGACGAGGCCCACGGAGAGAGCTTCACCCGCCTCCTTCGCGGCTGTGACGCGGGCCACCGCGGCGTCGACATCGGCCGTGTACTCGTCGAGGTAGCCGTGGTCGACGCGACGGGCCAGCCGTGTCTCGTCGACATCGACGATCAGCACGACCCCCTCGTTCATGGTCACGGCGAGCGGCTGCGCCCCGCCCATGCCCCCGGCTCCGCCCGTCAGGGTCAGGGTGCCCTGCAGCGAGTCGCGACCGAGCGAACGGGCCACGGCCGCGAAGGTCTCGTACGTCCCCTGCAGGATCCCCTGCGTGCCGATGTAGATCCACGACCCGGCCGTCATCTGGCCGTACATCGTGAGTCCGAGCTGCTCGAGCCGCCGGAACTCCGGCCAGTTCGCCCAGTCGCCCACGAGGTTCGAGTTCGCGATCAGCACCCGCGGCGCCCACTCATGCGTGCGGAACACGCCGACGGGTTTGCCCGACTGCACGAGCAGCGTCTCGTCGGGCTCGAGCTCGTCGAGGGTCCGCACGATCGCGTCGTAGGCCTCCCAACTGCGAGCCGCTCGGCCGGTGCCGCCGTAGACGACGAGGTCTTCGGGGTGCTCGGCGACCTCGGGATCGAGGTTGTTCATCAGCATCCGCTTCGCTGCCTCGGCGCCCCAGCTCTTCGCGGTGCGCTCGTTGCCGCGCGGCGCCCGGACGATGCGGCTCGAGGGGGCCCCTGAGGCCCCTGAGCCTGTCGATGGGTCGGTCATCTCTTGTTCTCCTCTGCGACGCGGGCGACGGCACCCGACTGGACGAGTGCGGCCACGGCTTCGATCTCGGGGGAAAGGAATCGGTCGGGTCCCGGTCCACCCGCCACGGTGCGCACGAGGTCGCGGACCGCACCGGTCGCCGGGCCGGGTCTCAGCGGCGCGCGCAGGTCGAGAGCGCGGGCGCCGGTGAGGATCTCGATCGCGAGCACCCTGCCGAGTCCGTCGATGGCGCGGCGCAGCTTGCGTGCCGCCGCCCATCCCATCGACACGTGGTCCTCCTGCATCGCCGACGACGGGATGGAGTCGACGGATGCCGGAACCGCCAGCCGCTTCAGCTCCGAGACGATACCGGCGGCGGCGTACTGCGCGATCATCAGCCCTGAGTCGACACCGACCTCGTCGGCGAGGAACGGCGGCAGGCCGCGGTTCCGCGCCGGATCGAGGGCGCGGTCGGTGCGGCGCTCCGACACCGATGCGACGTCGGCGACGGAGATGGCGAGGAAGTCGAGCACAGCGGCGACGGGTGCCCCGTGGAAGTTGCCGTTCGACTCGATGCGGCCGTCGACGGTGATCACCGGGTTGTCGATCACGCTCCTCAGCTCGCGGTCCGCGATCAGGGTCGCGTGGGCCGCGGTGTCGCGTGCGGCCCCGTGCACCTGGGGCGAGCAGCGGAGCGAGTACGCGTCCTGCACCCGGCCGTCCTCCGGCCCCTTGTGGCTCTGCACGACCGGCGAGTCGCCGAGGAACGACCTCAGGTTCTGCGCCGACTCCGCTTGCCCGAGTTGCGGACGCAGCGCCATGAGGTCGGCGGCGAACACGGCATCCGTCCCCAGCTGCGATTCGATCGACATCGCCGCCGCGAGGTCAGCCGTGACCAGGAGCGCGTCGAGGTCGTGCAGGGCGAGGGAGAGCATCGCGAGCATCCCGTCGGTGCCGTTGATGAGCGCGAGACCCTCCTTCTCCACGAGCATGAGCGGCTCGATGTCGGCGGCGGCGAGGGCGTCGGCGGCGGAGACGATGTCACCGTCGCCGACGCGCACCTCTCCCTCGCCCATGCTCGCGAGAGCGATGTGCGCGAGCGGTGCGAGGTCGCCGGAGCACCCGAGCGATCCGTACTCGCGGACGATCGGCGCGATTCCCGCGTTCAGCAGAGCGGCGTACGTCTCCACCACGACGGGCCGCACTCCGGTGCGGCCGGAGGCGAGCGTCTGCAGACGCAGCAGCTGGAGGCCGCGGACGACCTCGCGCTCGACCTCGACGCCGGTGCCGGCCGCGTGCGAGCGGATGAGACTCGCCTGAAGCTGCCGTCGTCGATCGGCGGCGATGAACGTGGTGGCCAGGGCACCGAAACCGGTGGAGACCCCGTAGTGCGGGTTCGGGTCGGCGGCGAGTCCGTCGATCACCCGACGAGTCTCGGCGACGCGCTCGAGCGCATCGGGGGCGAAGACGACGGCGGCATCGTGACGGGCCACGGCGACGACGTCGGCGATCGTCAGCGGGGCGTCGCCCACGACGACGGTGGAGGAAGTTCTCATGCCTCGATTCCACACCCGGGCGATGGTGCCGATCAGGTCGATCTGGCATTCTGTGTCTGTGATCACAGACAATGCGGAGAGCGTGTCGCGCTCGTCGCGTGCGCAGGTGCCGGCCGCCGACAATACGCTGCGTATGCTGCGCTATCTCGCCGGTCGCCCCGCACCGGTCGCCGCCTCGGCCATCGCGCGGGACCTCGCTCTCCCCCGCTCCACCGTCTACCACTTGCTGACCACGCTCGCCGACCACGGCTTCGTGCTGCACCTGTCCGAGGAGCGCCGCTGGGGCCTGGGCACCTCGGCATTCGAGCTCGCCGGCGGCTACTCCCGGCAGCAGCCCCTCGCCCGTCTCGGGAGGCCCCTTGTCGCAGCACTGTCGGACCGTCTGGGCGAGAGCGCGCACCTGGCCGTGATGAGCGGTGGGGACGTGCTGTACATCGTCGAGGAGCGGGCGCCGCGACGACCGGCTCTCGTCACCGACGTGGGGGTCCGGCTGCCGGCTCACCTCACCGCGTCCGGCCGCGCCATGCTCGCGGCCCTGCCGCGCGAACAGGTGCGAGCGCTGTATCCTGACGCCGCGGCGTTCCCCGACCGGACCGGACGGGGCCCGCAGACGCCCCGCGAGTTGCGCGAGGTGCTTCGGATCGGGAGGGTGCGGGGGTACGCGACGGAGGACAGCGAGATCGCAGACGGCCTGCGCAGCGTCGGCGCGGTCGTCCGCGACCACGCCGACTGGCCCGTCGCCGCCGTCGCCGTCACCTGGGCCGATCCGACGCTCGATGAGCGGACGCTGGCGGATGCCGTGCGCGAGACCGCATCCGTGCTCGAGTCGCGACTGCACTGACGTGCGGCTCGCCGTCGTGCGACACGAACGCGTTAACGCAGAGAAGCCACCCAACTCTGGGTGGCTTCTCTGTCTAAAGGGAGTCCGGCGGTGTCCTACTCTCCCACAGGGTCCCCCCTGCAGTACCATCGGCGCTATGAGGCTTAGCTTCCGGGTTCGGAATGTGACCGGGCGTTTCCCTCACGCTATGGCCGCCGAAACACTATTGATGTTT
>NZ_JBFOKT010000005.1:0-5653 GCF_047246685.1 Microbacterium martis
CCGGCCACTCGAACCCGAGCTTCTCCATCACCCAGACGAGCTCATTCGGCAACATCATCCCCACGGCGACACCTCCTGCACAGACTGTAGGTCGCCGTGCGTCGGAGGCACCATGGGTAGCACTCCCCGGGTGCTCCCGGGGTCAGCTGCGCGGCGGCTCGCCCGGCACGAAGTACCGCAACGGCGAGAGACCGGTGCGGACGATGGCGTCGCCGCCGGCGGTGAGGAACTGCTCGAAGGTTGCCACGCTGAGCTGCGAGCCCTCCCCCGAGGTGTCGGCGACGATCACGTTGTCGACCACCGGCAGCAGCGTCGCGGTGCCCTTCGGCCACGCCGCGAAGGTCGTGGTAACGCCGTTCTCGAGCACCCGGATCTTCGGATCGGCCAGATGCACGTCGGGCCGCTGCAGGGCGCGCGTCTGCACCTCGTAGGCGCGGACGCTGAAGAGGCGCAGCATCCGCTCGAATCGCATCGCCAGCGACGGCAGCCTTTCCCGCCAGGGGAAGGGCGCCCACGCTCCGTCGTTCACGACGATCGGGTGGGCGCTCACGAGGCGACCGCCGGCCTCGTAGAGCTGTTCGGCGAGGTCGAGCACGCGGGTGACGGCCGCCTCATCGCCGGCGTCGACGACGGCGAACCGGTCGCGCGCCAGCCCGAAGACGACCGGAGTGCCCGGCAGCGACGACGCGGCGAGACGTGAGGGATCGAGGAGGACGGATGCCGCGACGGCCTCGTCTTCGATGACGACGAGGCCGTCGACGGCATCCGGGATTCCGCGGGCTGCGGCGACGTGAGAGGCCACGATCTCGCGGAACGGCTGGGCGAGCCCCTCCGCCTCGCCCTGGGTGATCGGAGCACCGCTCGTGGCGTCGTCGAGCCCGAGGAAGATCTCGCCGCCGACGTACTCCACGCGCGGGTGCGCGGGGCCGGGAGCGGTGATCGACAGCACGCCGAGTTCGCTGGCGCCATAGATCCGCGGAATCACATTCACGTCGACACTCCCGATCGCATTGGTCACAGCACTCAGCCTTCCGTCGCCTGCCCTGCAAGGCTATCCAACGACGGGGGCTCGGTGCAGCGCGACGACATCGGCCCACGACCACGACAGGTCGAGCGGCGGCATCTTCTTCGGCGGTGTGGGCCGTCGGTCCGAACACCCATCCGACCGGCACCACGTGCAGAGCCATACGGGACTTCGGCGCCGGGCTGGGCTCGCCGTAGTAGACCAGGACCAGAGCAGAGTCCCCGACAGCCCACCACGACGCATCCTTCGCGCCTGTCCGCACGAGCTCGCTGGCGAAGATTCGACCGCCCTCGGCCCTCCCGACGAGTGCCACGCCGAGCGGTTCGCCGTAGTTGTACCAGCAGGCACTCGTGATGCTCTGGCCGAGCTCGCTGGCGCGATCATCGAGGGTGCGGCGACCCTCCTCATCGACGTCACCGGAGGAGGGCGCAGAGAACAGAGGAACGATCCAGGCCGAGCCACGGGCGAGCACCGGAACGACATCGGTCAGCCACCGATCGCCTCGGTCGCTTCTGCTCGTCCGGTCGAGCAGACCCGAGGCCGCCTCGACGATATCGGCGCCGCTCGCGACGAGGGTCTCGCCGCTGTAGGAGATCACCGCGCCCGCACCGTTCACGGTCAGCGTTCAGCCGTCGATCTGGGTGACATCGGCGAGCGCGACGACATCGGCCCACGACCACGACAGGTCGAGCGGCGGCATCTTCTTCGGCGGTGTGGGCCGTCGGTCCGACACCCATCCGACCGGCACCACGTGCAGAGCCATCGACGTCGGCGGTGACGGGATCGGATCACCGTGCACGACCAGGACGAGCGCCGCCTCGCCGAACTGCCACCAGACCGCTCGGCGAACACCGGTGCGCACGAGCTCCGCGACGTAACGGTTCCAGGGCTCGGCATCCGACGAGAGATCGATGGAGACCTGGTCACCGTGCCGATGCCAGCAGGCGCTTCGGATGCTCATCCAGAGCTCGTTGACCCGGGTCGCGAGTGCTTCGCGTTCTGGCGTGTCCCGAGACGAGCCAGGCGGTTCCCACGAGAGCGGAACGATCCACGCCGTTCCCCGCGACAGCACCGGGACAGCCGGCGCCAGCCACTGGTCACGCTGCTCCACGGTGACAGCCGGGTCGAGCAGGCGAGATTCGACCGCACGCACGATCCCATCCCCGCCCACGACCAGCGTGTCTCCACTGAACGAGATGACGGCCCCCTCCGCGATCGCCTCAGGAGCGAATGCGGTGTGGGTCTGTCGAAGATCTGGTTCGGGATTCATCAGTGCAGCGATAGTCCCTGAGCGGTTCCCGGCCACATCCCGGGATTGTAGTCATTGCCGCCGTTGGCGACATCGCCGATCCCTGTGGCGGTCTCCGGAACATCGATCACGGCCTCCGGCAGACCAGCCGGCAGGTATCCTCCGGGGATCCACTGCGGATTGGCACCGCCCTCGTTGCCGGACGGAATCCGGAGGTTCTCGAGCTCGGACGGCTCGAAGTGCCTGATCTCGACCGGCCACGGGTTGCCATGCGGGTCGTAGAAGTCTCCCGGGTCGAGGCCCAGGCGGATCGCGAGCTGCGTCGCGTCGCCACCGGTCTCGTCGAGGATCGTCTGCAGCTCGGAGGTGGGAAAGACGAAGGTCGAGCCCCTGTTTCCCGGCCCCCAGGTGTGCAGCGAGTCGGAGAAGTAGATCCTGCTCGCGCCGTCATCGAATCGTGCGAGATGTTGCTGGATGTAGTCCGCGTCGAGGTAGGACTCGGGGTTCGGCCGGTTGCCCTGGCCCGCGTTCACGATGTCGTTCGGCGTCCAGTCGGTGTCGCTCCTCCACGCGTTCTGCAGGGGATGCACGATGTCTGCCGAGTCGAGGTTCTGCACCTCGCTGGTGTTGCGGTCCTGCTTGCGCCCGTGCTTGCGGAACATCTCGGCGAGCTGCTTCACATGCACCGGCATGTCGTCGAGCGCGTTCTTCATCGGCCGGACGACCGAGCTTCCGATACCCATATCAGTCTCCCCCGATGTTGAGGCTGGCAAGATCCGACATCAGCCGCTCCGTGAGCGTCTCGACGTCGGCGGCGTGCTGCTCCATCTCGCCCTGAGCGCTCTCGAGCGCCTGCAGGTCGGCGTAGAACTCGTCGGGATCGCCCGCGACGGCCTCGACGATCGGCGACTCGAGCGCCGCCATGATGACGCCGGGCAGCTCTTCGGTGAGCGGTTCGATCACCATCGGCAGCACCTGGTTGAGAACCTGCTCGATCGCGATGTCGACGGCGGCGTTCAGCAGCCGCTTCTTGATCAGCAGCATCGGTCCGGCGCCGAGAGCGGTGACGGGGTTGGTGAGCATGCCGACGAGAGCGATCATCGTGGTCGTGACGTCGACGATGACCTTCATCTTCAGCGCGAAGACGGCGTCGGCCGCGATCTCGATGCCGGTCGGCGCGGGCCCCAGCAGGTCGAGGAGCTTCTGGAGGTTCTGCGACCGGTTGTTGTTCCAGGCGCCGACGTAGGCGGGCCCTGCCTGACCGCGCATCGCCGCGGCGATGTCGCCGTTCACCTTGCGATCCATCGTCTGGATCTTGTTCTCCAGGTCGTCGCGGAAGACGCGCACCATCCCCGCGCCTCGACGCAGTTCATCCTCGTCGATGTCGGGCCACTCGAAACCGAGCTTCTCCATGACCCAGATCAACTCGTTCGGCAACATCATTCCCACAGCGCTACCTCCTCCACACGCATCTCGTCTATCGAACTCCGCCGTTCACGCCCCGACGCCGGATGGCGTCGTACAGGCGGTCGGCTTCCGCACGCTGAGCGGCGACCGTCGTGACCGTCGCCGGATCGACGGGATCGAAGGTGTCGACGAGGCCGCCGACGCCTTCCTCGGTCATGCGGTACGCCCGCAGTCCGCCCCCCTGATCACGGGCCATGCCGCTGGGCCAGACTCCCGACTGCGCTCCGGCGACGCCGATGCGCCAGCCGAGCGGCTCGAGTCGATCGCGAACGAGGCAGAGGGCCTCGAACGCGTCGAACGCGTGCTCCTCGACGGGTTCGACAGCCGCGGACTCGAGCCGGACGATCCACTGGCGATCCGCCGATCGCCAGGAGATCTCCGCGTCGACGACATCGTCTCCCCGGCGCATCCGGATGCTCTGCGCAGGCACGGTCATGCGCTCTTCGCGATGTCTTCGGGGTCGATGACCACCGAGATCTCGGAGCCCGGATTCAGCGCGATCCGCACGTTCGCCGGCAGCGCCGCCGCGAGCGCGCTTCCCCGGATCGCCGCATGCTCGGTGTAGCCGGAGGCGACTGCCTTGTCGGCATCGGTGAACGCGTAGACGATGCCACCGTCTCCCTCGGGCGCTACGAAGATGCCGCCTTCGGGGCGGGAATAGACGTACACCTCGGATGCCGCGAACTCGCGGTCGAGTTGCTCGCCGGGCGCGTGCCCGGATCGCACCAGCTGCAGCACGCGTTCGAGCTTCGAGGTCGGCACCGGCCAACCCCGAGCGGGCGGAGACGGAACGTAGCGCGGATTGGGCACGAACTCGTCGATCAGCTCGCCGCGCTCATCGGCGCGCCACGCGCCGACGATGCCCTCGGGAGGCACGCGCTCCGAGCCCTCGAACTCGGGATCGATCGCGTAGACCCATTCGTTGGGGTTCGCGCGAGCCTGCATGCGCAGAGCATCGGTGATGGGTGGCGGCGCGAGCGGCGTGGTCATCAGCAGCCCCTGTCATCGAAATCGTGCGCGGTCATTTTCCACCATAGCCCGGGTTCGGAATCCAGGTTCCGAGCGTCCCGTCCGGCTTGACGGGATGCGCTCCCGAGATCTGTTCCGGTCCGACACCGCCCTGGAACGAGACCTCGGCCTCGGGTGCCTGCGACGTCGGCCCGAAGGGATTGTCGGGTATCGTGAGGTCGGCGTCGATGCCGCCGGGGGCGTCGATCGTGTAGCGGTAGTCAGACCCCCAGCGCTTGTAGAGATCCGGGTCGCGCGTCGTGCTGACGAAGTTCGACGGGGTGTTCCAGCGCACGAAGTCGTCGTAGTTGTTGTTGCTCGGATCTCTCACCTCGAAGCCGTCGCGGAAGATATCGGCCGGCGGCCGGTTGTCCGAGCGATAGAGCAGCTCGGTGGTCGTGCGATCGACCCGATTCGTGCTGACGCCGGTCAGCGCGGGGGGCGCTTCGAACCTGTCCGTGCCGCGCACCTGCCTGACCACGTCGTCGAGGTGGCCGTCCAGGTTGTCGGCGAAGCCGTGCAGTCGATCCTTGCCGTGACCCATCCCCTGCAGGACCGCATCCTTCAGCGAGCGGAAGATGCCTTTCATCCCGGCCATCAGGAGTCTCCTCCGAAGTCGAGCGCCGAGAACTCGGCGAAGAACGTCGACGTGATCGTCTGGATGTCGGCGCTGTGCAGTTTCAGCGACGACCGTGCGTTCTCGAGCGCCTGCAGATCGGCGTAGAACTCGTCAGAATCGCCGGCGGTCGCCTCGACGACCGGCGCGTCGAGGATCGCGTCGATCACGGCCGGAAGCTCGTCCGCCATGGGCTCGATGGCCATGGGGAGGAGCTGGTTGAGCAACTGCTCGACCGCGATGTCGACCGCGGCGTTGAGCAGCTTCTTCTTGATCAGCAGCATCGGAC
>NZ_JBFOKT010000006.1:0-5463 GCF_047246685.1 Microbacterium martis
TGAGGCTTAGCTTCCGGGTTCGGAATGTGACCGGGCGTTTCCCTCACGCTATGGCCGCCGAAACACTATTGATGTTTCAAAAACCTAGCGATGACACGAGTGTCATCGGAAAGGCGGTTCTCGACCGTACATCGAGAACCACTCAGTGGACGCAAGCACCAACGAACGGTGTGTTATCAAGTCATCGGCTTATTAGTACCAGTCAGCTGCACACGTTACCGTGCTTCCACATCTGGCCTATCAACCCAGTAGTCTGGCTGGGAGCCTCTCACCCGAAGGTATGGAAGTCTCATCTTGAGGCCGGCTTCCCGCTTAGATGCTTTCAGCGGTTATCCATCCCGAACGTAGCTAATCAGCGGTGCTCCTGGCGGAACAACTGACACACCAGAGGTTCGTCCAACCCGGTCCTCTCGTACTAGGGTCAGATCCTCTCAAACTTCCTACGCGCGCAGCGGATAGGGACCGAACTGTCTCACGACGTTCTAAACCCAGCTCGCGTACCGCTTTAATGGGCGAACAGCCCAACCCTTGGGACCTACTCCAGCCCCAGGATGCGACGAGCCGACATCGAGGTGCCAAACCATGCCGTCGATATGGACTCTTGGGCAAGATCAGCCTGTTATCCCCGAGGTACCTTTTATCCGTTGAGCGACAGCGCTTCCACAAGCCACTGCCGGATCACTAGTCCCGACTTTCGTCCCTGCTCGACCTGTCAGTCTCACAGTCAAGCTCCCTTGTGCACTTACACTCGACACCTGATTGCCAACCAGGTTGAGGGAACCTTTGGGCGCCTCCGTTACTTTTTGGGAGGCAACCGCCCCAGTTAAACTACCCACCAGGCACTGTCCCTGAACCGGATCACGGTTCGAAGTTAGATATCCAGAGTGACCAGAGTGGTATTTCAACAATGACTCCACACGAACTGGCGTCCATGCTTCACCGTCTCCCACCTATCCTACACAAGCCACACCGAACACCAATACCAAGCTGTAGTAAAGGTCACGGGGTCTTTCCGTCCTGCTGCGCGTAACGAGCATCTTTACTCGTAATGCAATTTCGCCGAGTTCGCGGTTGAGACAGTTGGGAAGTCGTTACGCCATTCGTGCAGGTCGGAACTTACCCGACAAGGAATTTCGCTACCTTAGGATGGTTATAGTTACCACCGCCGTTTACTGGGGCTTAAATTCTCAGCTTCGCCTTGCGGCTAACCGGTCCTCTTAACCTTCCAGCACCGGGCAGGCGTCAGTCCGTATACATCGTCTTGCGACTTGGCACGGACCTGTGTTTTTAGTAAACAGTCGCTACCCACTAGTCTCTGCGGCCACCACGCCCTTTTCCCAGCAAGTGGGTATAAGCGGATGGCCCCCCTTCTCCCGAAGTTACGGGGGCATTTTGCCGAGTTCCTTAACCACGATTCTCTCGATCTCCTTGGTATTCTCTACCTGACCACCTGAGTCGGTTTGGGGTACGGGCGGCTGGAACCTCGCGTCGATGCTTTTCTTGGCAGCATAGGATCATCCACTTTTTATCCGCATCGTGTCTCAGCCTGTATGAATCGCGGATTTGCCTACGACTCGGCCTACACACTTGCACCAGGACAACCATCGCCTGGCTTGGACTACCTTCCTGCGTCACACCTGTTAATACGCTAACCGCACCAGAATGGGGTCGTGCGCTAGGCCCAGAGCGTCACCCCGAAGGGATCAGTCACTGGGATTCAGACACTTAGCACTACTGGATTAGCTTGGGCGGTTCTTCGCCGGTACGGGAATATCAACCCGTTGTCCATCGACTACGCCTGTCGGCCTCGCCTTAGGTCCCGACTTACCCAGGGAAGATTAGCTTGACCCTGGAACCCTTGGTCTTTCGGAGGACGTGTTTCTCACACGTCATTCGCTACTCATGCCTGCATTCTCACTCGTGTAGCCTCCACGGCTGGGTTACCCCGCCGCTTCACCGGCCACACGACGCTCTCCTACCCATCAACACGGCTGGACCACGAAGGCCTACCAATAATGTCAATGCCACAACTTCGGTGGCGTGCTTGAGCCCCGTTACATTGTCGGCGCGGAATCACTTGACCAGTGAGCTATTACGCACTCTTTCAAGGGTGGCTGCTTCTAAGCCAACCTCCTGGTTGTCAAGGCAACTCCACATCCTTTCCCACTTAGCACGCGCTTTGGGACCTTAGTTGGTGGTCTGGGTTGTTTCCCTCTCGACTATGAAGCTTATCCCCCACAGTCTCACTGCTGCGCTCTCACTTACCGGCATTCGGAGTTTGGCTGACGTCAGTAACCTTGTAGGGCCCATCGGCCATCCAGTAGCTCTACCTCCGGCAAGAAACACGCAACGCTGCACCTAAATGCATTTCGGAGAGAACCAGCTATCACGAAGTTTGATTGGCCTTTCACCCCTATCCACAGCTCATCCCCTCAGTTTTCAACCTAAGTGGGTTCGGTCCTCCACGACGTCTTACCGTCGCTTCAACCTGGCCATGGATAGATCACTTCGCTTCGGGTCTAGGACATGCGACTGAATCGCCCTATTCAGACTCGCTTTCGCTACGGCTACCCCACACGGGTTAACCTCGCCACATATCACTAACTCGCAGGCTCATTCTTCAAAAGGCACGCTGTCACACCTACCAGGGGTGCTCCAACGGTTTGTAAGCAAACGGTTTCAGGTACTATTTCACTCCCCTCCCGGGGTACTTTTCACCTTTCCCTCACGGTACTTGTCCGCTATCGGTCATCTGGGAGTATTTAGGCTTATCAGGTGGTCCTGACAGATTCACACGGGATTTCACGGGCCCCGTGCTACTTGGGATACTCTTCACGCCAAGCAAAGCATTTCGACTACGGGGTTGGCACCCTCTATGACCGGCCTTTCAAGACCGTTCGTCTATACCTTCTTGTAACGTCGACCACTCGGCAGAATGATCAGAAAAGTCCCACAACCCCGAACGTGCAACGCCTGCCGGCTCTCACACACGCTCGGTTTAGCCTGATCCGGTTTCGCTCGCCACTACTAACGGAATCGCGGTTGCTTTCTCTTCCTGTGGGTACTGAGATGTTTCACTTCCCCACGTTCCCTCTACCCGCCCTATATATTCAGACGGGAGTCACTAGGTCGGCACGCCGCCCAGCGGGGTTTCCCCATTCGGACACCCTCGGATCAAAACTTGCTTATCAGTTCCCCGAGGCTTATCGCAGATTGCTACGTCCTTCTTCGGCTCCAGATGCCAAGGCATCCACCGTTTGCTCTTAAAGACTTGAAATCACATGAGTTCGAATCGATCGCCACACCCCGAAAGGCATGGAGATTGACTAATGATCTTTAAGATCATCTTGCGCAACAACCCGAAGGCTGTTGCAAGATGCTCGCGTCCACTGTGTAGTTCTCAAAGTACGGGCGGTACCCTCCATCCCCTCCCCCCACGGGAAGACGACAAAAGGCCCAGAGGAACAGACCGTCCCGACCCGAAGATCGAAACCGCATCCGGTCCCTCAGGACCCAACAGCGTGCAGGCACCGAAACCCTTCACCCAGACGTTCCTGCAGCAAGCTGCGTACTGATCCGAGATCGACTCCCGATGCCATGTCAAATGTTCCACCCATGAGCTCCCAGCGAACCACGTGCGGGTCCGATCTGGGTTCTGGACGCCGAAGCGTCAGATGCTCCTTAGAAAGGAGGTGATCCAGCCGCACCTTCCGGTACGGCTACCTTGTTACGACTTAGTCCTAATTACCGATCCCACCTTCGACGGCTCCCTCCACAAGGGTTAGGCCACCGGCTTCAGGTGTTACCGACTTTCATGACTTGACGGGCGGTGTGTACAAGACCCGGGAACGTATTCACCGCAGCGTTGCTGATCTGCGATTACTAGCGACTCCGACTTCATGAGGTCGAGTTGCAGACCTCAATCCGAACTGGGACCGGCTTTTTGGGATTCGCTCCACCTCACGGTATTGCAGCCCTTTGTACCGGCCATTGTAGCATGCGTGAAGCCCAAGACATAAGGGGCATGATGATTTGACGTCATCCCCACCTTCCTCCGAGTTGACCCCGGCAGTATCCCATGAGTTCCCACCATAACGTGCTGGCAACATAGAACGAGGGTTGCGCTCGTTGCGGGACTTAACCCAACATCTCACGACACGAGCTGACGACAACCATGCACCACCTGTTTACGAGTGTCCAAAGAGTTGACCATTTCTGGCCCGTTCTCGTATATGTCAAGCCTTGGTAAGGTTCTTCGCGTTGCATCGAATTAATCCGCATGCTCCGCCGCTTGTGCGGGTCCCCGTCAATTCCTTTGAGTTTTAGCCTTGCGGCCGTACTCCCCAGGCGGGGAACTTAATGCGTTAGCTGCGTCACGGAATCCGTGGAATGGACCCCACAACTAGTTCCCAACGTTTACGGGGTGGACTACCAGGGTATCTAAGCCTGTTTGCTCCCCACCCTTTCGCTCCTCAGCGTCAGTTACGGCCCAGAGATCTGCCTTCGCCATCGGTGTTCCTCCTGATATCTGCGCATTCCACCGCTACACCAGGAATTCCAATCTCCCCTACCGCACTCTAGTCTGCCCGTACCCACTGCAGGCCCGAGGTTGAGCCTCGGGATTTCACAGCAGACGCGACAAACCGCCTACGAGCTCTTTACGCCCAATAATTCCGGATAACGCTTGCGCCCTACGTATTACCGCGGCTGCTGGCACGTAGTTAGCCGGCGCTTTTTCTGCAGGTACCGTCACTTTCGCTTCTTCCCTGCTAAAAGAGGTTTACAACCCGAAGGCCGTCATCCCTCACGCGGCGTTGCTGCATCAGGCTTGCGCCCATTGTGCAATATTCCCCACTGCTGCCTCCCGTAGGAGTCTGGGCCGTGTCTCAGTCCCAGTGTGGCCGGTCACCCTCTCAGGCCGGCTACCCGTCGACGCCTTGGTGAGCCATTACCTCACCAACAAGCTGATAGGCCGCGAGCCCATCCCCAACCGAAAAATCTTTCCAAACGCAGACCATGCGGTCACGTCACATATCCAGTATTAGACGCCGTTTCCAGCGCTTATCCCAGAGTCAGGGGCAGGTTGCTCACGTGTTACTCACCCGTTCGCCACTGATCCCACAGAGCAAGCTCCGTGTTCACCGTTCGACTTGCATGTGTTAAGCACGCCGCCAGCGTTCATCCTGAGCCAGGATCAAACTCTCCGTAAAAAAGAAATGCATACCCCACCGGGAAAACGGTGACGCAGCGAGTTTGAAACTGACCAAAGAGATATTCATTGCTGACTATCCGTTGCCACTCCCCAAAGGAAGTGGTCTTTGATCCAAAGGAATTCTCACCCAGCCGAAGCTGAACGAGGATAATTTGGCATTTGACAAGTGCACGCTGTTGAGTTCTCAAGGATCGGATGCTCCCACGACCCAGCCACCACAGCCAGGCCCGAAGGGCAACTTCTCTATCTTA